>WYBN01000010.1 GCA_011525875.1 Melioribacteraceae bacterium
AACTCTCCGAATTCAAATGAATGATAAAGAACTATTTACAATATTTTCAAGACCGCTGCATTTCCCGCAAGGCGGGACAAGCAACCTTTATCCCGCTATGCGGGAACTCTGCCAACTCTCCGAACGGAGCCCGGTATATTTTCGGGCACGCAAAAATAGAATAATTTCCCGAATTTTTATAATTTTTTTTGATGCAAAAGATCAATAAAAAAGCCCTTCGCAGTTAGGCGAAGGGCTTTAAACCTCCTTCTGTCATTTCAGACAGCTCTCCAAAAAATAAGTGGGACAAAAACCACCCGGATGATTCACCGTAAATTTTGTTTGTTCGGTTTACAGAGAAACCCTAATAAAAATTATGTTTTAGTTCCTCATCCAGAGCAAAATTATGAAACCGTATAAACAGAGTCAAGTTAAATGTACTTTGAGATTCAATCAACTTTTTTTTTATCATAAACACAAAAGAAAATGAAAAGATTAAAAATAAAATTCGCTTAAGGGAACTAAAAAATACGCGGATTGTATTAAGACAGCTTTTGAACAAATCTGCCGAACATTGTGTTTTCAAAATATTAGTGTTACTTTGAAAGCAAATTAATTCTTCACATAAAGATTATTTGAAAACAATCGAATTTTTAACTTATTTATGAAAAAAATAATTATAGCTGCAATTTTTTCGCTGCAGTTTTTTCTGGTTATCAGCTGTGGTTTTTTTAAGGAAGAGGATAGCGAATTCATCGCCGATATAGACCTCGAAGAAATAAAAACCAGAGGAAAGCTTATTGCGATAACAGGATATAATGCTTACAATTATTTTATTTTTAGGGGTCAGCCTATGGGTTTCGAATACGACCTCGTAAAAAATTTTGCCGATCACCTGGGCGTTGATTTAGAAATTATTGTAGAACGTGATATTAATAAAATGTTTGAATTATTGAACAGCGGGGAAGGAGATTTAATAGCCTTTAATCTAACTGTTACAAAGGATAGGTCTAAACGAATTGCTTATACTAATCACCTAAATACTATCAGACAGGTACTCGTACAAAGGCGGCCGGACAACTGGCGTGATAAAAAAAGCCATCAAATTGAAAGACGGTTGATCAGAAATCCGATTGAACTGGAAGGCAAAACTGTTCATGTGCGCAGCGGCTCTGCTTTTGTTCAACGGCTTGCTAATTTATCCGATGAAATCGGCGGCGAAATTAACATAATCGAAGCGGGACCTGAACAAACCGTAGAAGATCTAATCGAATTAGTTGCAGCCGGAGAAATTGATTATACTATTTCTGACGACAACATTGCCCGGTTGAGTCAGGCATATTTTTCAAACGTTGACGTGAACACCTATATTTCGTTCCCGCAGAGGATTGCCTGGGGTGTAAGACGTACTTCAGTAATGTTTCTCGAAGAACTTGATAAATGGATTGATTCGGTTAAAAAAGGTTCAGATTTTCATTACACCTACGAAAAGTATTATATAAACCGGAACGCATACAGAAGCAGACTCGAAAGCCAGTATTTTTCAAAAACCGGCGGTAAGATATCCCAGTATGATGATATTATGAAAGAAGTATCAAAAGAAATTAATTGGGATTGGCGTCTATTGGCGTCATTGATTTTTCAAGAATCACAGTTTAAGAATGATCTGCAATCTTGGGCGGGCGCCACCGGGTTGATGCAGATGATGCCTCAGACAGCAGCTCAGTTCGGCGTAAATAATATAAATGACCCGATTGAAAGCCTCAAAGGTGGAGCGGCTTATTTAGGTTATCTGGACCGGTTCTGGCAGCCGATGGTAACCGATGAAGGCGAAAGAATCAAATTCGTCCTCGCATCTTATAATATAGGACCGGGGCATATACTAGACGCAAGAAATCTCGCCGAGAAACACGGCTCAGATCCCGCTGTTTGGGCTTTTAACGTGGAGACATTTTTATTAAAAAAATCAAATGCCAAATATTATAATGATCCTGTAGTAAAATTAGGCTATGCCAAGGGGATTGAGACAGTAAAATATGTTCGAGAAGTTCTTGAAAGATATGAAAGGTATAAACAATTTATTAACGCCGATGATTAAAGAGTCAGTAGAATAAGACATGTAATTACTGCTCACTTCGGAGTCTGTTGCACAAGTCTTAAAATTGCCGTTCACTTTAGTGAACAGGGGAAATAGCAACAAACTATACGGACTTTAGTCCCATAAAATGGCAAGAATGGGGCTAAAGCCCAGAGATAAGTTGGCAATCTTAATCCCCGACTTTCCCATAGGGATGCCCTTGGCAAAAAATCGGGGCAAATAAAAGTTATGCAACAGACTCTTCGGTGAACGGTGAAAAACCAGCAATAAAATCTTCCCTTCCGGCAGGCGGGATCAAGATGGTAAATTAGTTCTGCTTCACAATCTAAAACCTAAGGCAAATCGTTTTATTAATTCTTTTTTCTTTCATTAAGTAACTATCTATTTTTGTCATCAAAAAAAATCTTATTTCGGAGTATTGAATGAAAAATATTTTAGTTCTCGGCGCCGGACAGAGCGCGCCGTATTTGATTTCGTATTTATTGAACGAAGCAAAAAAAAATGATTGGTTTGTTACACTATGCGATATGAACTATGAACTCGCTTGTTCAAGGATTAATAATCACCCTAACGGCAACGCCGTGGAATTTGATGTAAACGACGAGACTCTTAGAAACACATTAATCAAGAATTCGGATGTAGTAGTTAATTTTCTTGCACCGACTTTTCAATATTTGATAGCAATTGACTGCCTTACTCACGGAAAGCATGTTGTTACGGCATCTTATGAAAATGTGCGTGTTGCCGATCTGCATAAAGATGCTTTACGAAAAGGGATTTTAATACTGAACGAAATGGGGCTTGATCCGGGTATTGATCATATGACGGCAATGCAAGTGGTTGACGGTATTAGAAAACGCAGCGGAATAATTGAAAGTTTTATCTCATACGGTAGCGGTCTGCCGTCTCCGGAGGTTGATTCTAATCCTCTTAAATATTGTATTACCTGGAATCCACGTAATGTTGCTATGGCTGGCGATGCCGGCGCCCAGTATATGGAGGATGGTAAAATAAAAATACTATCGCATCATCAAGTCTTTCAACGCACATGGACTGTTGACGTTGATGAATTCGGCACATTAGAAGCATATCCGAACAGGGACTCTCTAATCTATCAGAATATTTTTCAACTTGATAAGGTAAAAACGATGATAAGAGGAACGCTGCGCTATCCCGGCTGGAGTGAAACATGGCTGCAGATTGTTAGACTTGGAATGCCGAATGAGAACATGAAGATACCTGGAATAAGCGGGAAATCATTTTCCGAATTTACGGAGATGTTTATACCGGTAAACTCTAACGGCACTAAACTTGAGACACGTGTCGCTAATTTTTTGGGTATTAATCCTACTGGTAAAATAATGCAGAATTTGAAATGGCTCGGACTTTTCAGCGGCGAAAAAATCGGTGGTGAAGTTAAAACCGCAGCAGAAGTTCTAACAAAAATCCTATCTAACAAACTTCCGCTGCCTGAGGGTGCCAGAGATATCGTAATTCTTGTTCATGAAATAATTGCACATTTTCCTGAAGAGAGTAAACGGCAGAAAATAACTTCAACTTTTATTGAATACGGGGAACCGAATGGATTTACAGCAATCGCAAAAACAGTCGGACTTCCCGCAGCAATTGCAGCCAAGTTAATTCTGCAAGGCGAACTGCCCATCACCGGCTGCCAGATCCCAACTCACCCGGTAATTTATACAAAAGTACTTGAAGAATTAAAAACTCACGGGTTTGTTTTCAGCGAGAAAATCAGTGATTTAGAATCCTAAGTTGATTAAACCAACCTCGAGGGTATTTCGTCTTCACCCTCGAGGATTAGCATTCAAAAAAATCAAATATCAAAACTAAATCCCGCATAAAAAGCTCTTCCGAGGCTTCCGTAATAGAGCACGTCTTCATAATATTTGTCAAATAAATTTTCAACTCGCATTTTTAAGGATAGATTTTTAATTATACTATATGAAACGGCTAAATCGGCGAGTAAATAATCGCTCAATGTAATTCTCTTGAAAGGGAATGAAGCAAAATCGTTGTCTTCTCTTTCACCGGTGTAATTTAGGGTGAAGTTAAAATTCAATTTATCGACCGGGCTATAATTGACAAGTAATGATGCTTTATGATTTGGACGTCTGATAAGATTTTCGAATTCTTTCGTAACGCCGGGAGATCTATCCACCGCATTATTATAAGTATAATTCATAGTCACTCTAAGATCGCTAAAGTTATTATAACCGATAAAGAATTCAACTCCTGATGTCAGGGCTTTATTAATGTTTATAGCCCGGAAATTTTCGTCGAAGCCGAGCATGCTTTCAAAATTAATTTTGAAGTATGTTAAGCCGAAAGATATTCTGCTGTTGAATAAGTATTGCTCAAATCCCGCATCCCATCCGAAACTTTCTTCCGGTTTTAAATCCGGATTACCTAAAAACGGGTCGTAAAGATAATAGATAGATGGCGATTTGAATCCGGTACCGTAAGTTAATTTCAACTTTGTTGCTGTTGATGATATATAATATGCCGGCGCAACTCTGTATGTAAGTTTTGAACCAAATCTTTCATGATCGTCTAAACGAATACCGGCTGCGGCGAAAAAGTTTTTAAACAGGGTTACTTGGTCTTGCACATAAAGACCGGTTATTGCAACAGACTTGGAAGGGAAGATCGACTCGTAAGGTCCCCATTCACTCTCTGAGCGATAAGAACTTTCTGCAGTCTCGATTTTGTGTTCGACACCGAAAGTAATTATGTTGTTCTTAAAAAAGGATAAACTATTCTGCCATCCTAATTTTATTCTTGAAGCGTTCGTAAAACTCCTTGAAGATGAAGCGGGACGTGCTTCGTCAATATCATCAATTGCGTGACTGATTTTCCTTACGACAGCGGCATAAACTTTCTGTTTCCAATTATCTCTAAAAAAAGAAGTATGAATATTTGTTTGGAATAAATGCTCTTCGGAATCAAATACATAGTTAGGGTCGTCCCCAGTCTTTTCTGCTTGATCCAAATCCGTATCCGCATTATTGTATCTGTAATTCATTTCCATACTTAAATTGTTTAGCATATTAATGCCAAAGTTAGCAGAAACGAAAGTATTCTTGAATCCGTCTGTTTCGGTGTTTCCGTACTTTGAAGAAATTGATGAGACGCCTTCTGATTTCAGTTGCGAGAAAAGTATCGTGTAACTAAGAAAATCATATTTGCCCGCAGTTAATACGCTTCCGTTGTAATAATTATTCGAACCGCCTTCACCGTTTAGGGAAATTGAAGGCGAGCCTTCACCCGTCTTTGTTATAATATTGATCACACCAGCCATAGCTTCAGAGCCGTACAACGTACTCTGTGGTCCTCTTACTATCTCAATTCTATCGATATTGTTAGTTTGAAGATTAGCAAAATCGAATGCATTCCCGGGTGAGCTCGGGTCTGTTACGTCAATGCCGTTTATTAAAACAAGCGTATGATTGGAATTTGCACCTCTCATAAAAACCGATGCCAATTTACCGGGACCGCCCTGTTGAACTATGCTCAACCCCTCTACAGTTTTAAGTACATCAAGCACAGAAGTTTTTTGAAATTGTTTTAATTGTTCAGAGGTGATTACCGTGTAAGAGGAAGCAATCTCTATACCTAGTGTATTTGTGCGTGTAGCAGTCACTACAACTTCAGATAATTTGTTGTTTGTATCTTCGCTTTGAGCGAATTGCTGTGTTGAAATTAAAACAAATAGAAAAAAATAAAAAGTTTTCATCAAAGTTACTCCTTTTAAAATATTGAAAAAGTTGTAACTTCGAGGGTGTAATTAAAGAAAGAATTAGAAGATGTGAAAAATCTTTACTAATACCCCTCACCCGCGAAGGTAGATTAATTAATTTTGTCTTCGGCAGGTTTCCTGGCTTAGAACTCCTTCAACGCCTTCCCATTTAAGCCTAAACAGTGGCATCATGCTGAAAGATATATGTTCTCTACAGTTGCGGGGCAGCACCGGATTTTTCAAAAAAAAAGGAATCACCGGTTTCCCTTTTACTCCCGATTTTTACGGGACACCGAAAACATTCTTTGAAAGAACAAACGTAACTTAAATATTCGTTGGAAAAACTACAAATAAAAATTTACTCTTCAGGGGGCTGCATTACAATCCAGAGAATAATATAAACTACAAGCCCGGGCAGAACCGCGGAGACCAGTGACAATACAACCCAGATAATTCTTATTAAGTATGGATTTAGATTAAAGTATTCAGCAATACCGCCGCAAACACCGCCTAAGTATCTGTCGTTCGATCTTTTTAGTTTCATAAACCACATGCGATTTATTTTGGTGAATTTAACGCTCTATTTTCTTATTCCCCAAATTATACGATAAAATAATTAGAACGATTTAAGCCAGTAACCAAGAGCAACTCCTAAAAAAGTGGCAACTGCATAACCGAGTGTTCCGCATAATATTGCGGGAATTACAAGTTCTTTCCATTTACGCGCTACGGCCATTGCGGCGGCAGTTGTTGGTCCGCCCATGTTTGCATTCGAGGCAATAACAATTTCTGCAAGATCAAGTTTAAAGATTCTTCCGGCAGCTAAAATGAAAACAAGATGCGTTGTCAATATAATCGCTGCAAATACAAATAGAACTGGTCCGTAGTTTAAAACTACGTATATATTTGCGCTTGCTCCTATTGCAGCGAAAAATATCTGCATCAAGAAAGTGCCGATTTTATCGGCTCCGTTTATCTGCTCAAATTGTTTGTGGAATAGTGTCGCTAATAAAACTACAACAGCAGTAATTATTAATATGCCGCTTCCTTTTATACCGGAAACATCTTGAAGAAAAAAGCCGACCGCACAAATTGAAAAAGCGATAGCAAGTGACTTCCCCAGATCCATTAAATTTATGTCGCCGGATTCGAGGGCAGCGTTTTTTGTTTCGCTGGAATTATCAGCTTTATCCTGATGTGCCGTAGGGAAAATTTTTTTCAGGATTGATATGGAAGGAAGTGCAAATAAAACAATAAAATAAACTGCCATAACCAGATTATCGGCAGCAACTCCGGCAGTAAGTATCTCAGGAGAATTTAACTGAACTGCCTCTGCGGCGGCAATATAATTCATAGAACCTCCGATATATGTTGACGCAAAAATTGCAGCCAGCTTCCAGCCTGCTTCTCCCAAAGGTATAATGGCAAAGGCAATTACAGTCCCGATAGCCGTTCCGATTGCACCGAACAAAAATGCCAGAAGTGTGGGTCCGGCTTCTTTAATAATTCTTTTGATATTTGCTTTGAATAACAGCATAGGAATTGCAAGCGGAACAAGATAAGACCATACAATATCGTAAGAGGTTGCTTCGTTAGGGATTATTGAGAAGTTTGACAACAAAAAAGTACCGAGAATCGCAATTACAACCGCAGAAAGTTTTGAACCCCATTTGGTTTTTTCTGCCCAAAGACTGAATGCTGCAACAGATATTAATACTGCCCAAAGTATCCAGTGTTGTTCGGAAGAGATTAATGTATTTTCAAACATTACGCTTTCTTTCTTTTTTATAGATGAACGGCAATCCATATATTATTAATGTCGGGATTGGTCCATTTTACCCTGTGTTTATTATGTGCAGGTATAAAAATAAAATCGCCTTTGTACATTTTGATTTCATTCCCGCCGGCAAATTCGATTATTGATTCTCCTTGTATAAGGAATGCCAGTTCATCATTTTCCTGGTCATACCAAAAGTTTTCAGGTGAAGAATTCCCTCTTGAAATAATCCTTTCTATTCTTATCCCCGGTTTTTGAAGTATGATATCGAAAATTTCTTCTGGAAAACTTTCCGGTATATTCTCGAATAAATTTTTCTTAATTAAATTATCGCTCATTTAATTAATGCCGAGAATTAATTTTAACTCATTATCGCTCACGTTCAAAAGTCCGCTCGCCGGCAGACGCTTTAAAAGAATTTTCCAATTATTATTCATTCCGAAAACATCTTTGAAAATATTCAAAGATTTTTCAACCATTCCATTATTTGCAAGAGTTACCGCATGCCAGAACTTCATTTCTTCATTATCGGGATACATCTCACCTGCAGAACTGTATTCCTTCAGTGCTGTTTCCATATTGCCGTGTTCAATCGCGAGATCACCTCTGTTCATGTGTTCATAAGCGCGATGAACCTTTAAGATTCTTTTTAATTCAACAAGCGGTTCACGGTTATCATCAATTCTAATATCAACCAATTTGTCTTCCCAAACTTTGCCGGAGGCTTCGCCTTTAAATACTAGCAAAGCTGCCGACTGTTTGCCTCGAATATCTCCGCCAGCAGTTTCAGCCGCTTCCAGTGCGGCAAGTAATCTTTCTGCTAAAGGCCCGGTGGAAATTCTAAAACTTTCAGCCATTGCATTACATACATTACCGTTAAGCATCATATTCGCCTGTACAGAATAATTTCTGCCGACTATCTGGCACCTTTCTTCGATACAATTCTTTCCTGTGAAAGCAGCGGCATTGCCTCTAGTATCAAGAACAGCCAGCTGTCTGAATTCTCTGCCTTCGTCGGAATTTATAAGCGAATCCAACACTTGCTGGGCTGTGAATCCCTCCTTTAGTAAATTTAATCCATGGGGACCGAACGACGCATTTACAAACGACTGGGTGGCTATTACGCCAGCGCTAGCCTCGCCCCACGAGACTATTGTTCCTACGGAGAACCAATGCGACTGAACTGCAACGCCGATTTCACCCGTCGCCTCGTCACGTCCAACAATTGAGTAAGTGCTGGCAAGAGGGTAGTCAGAATAAAATGTTTGTGAAAAATTGGAACCGCAAATTAAAATGAAAATCATCAGAGAAAATATAGTTTTCACTTTTGTCTTATTTCCTTTAGAAATTCGTTAATCTTAGTTGTAATTTAAGCACATAAAAAATTTATTTCTACAAAAACATTCAGCCGGGCGAATAAAATGAATAAAAAAAGAAAGATATTACGTAAGAGTGTTTTCCTGCTGCTGATCCATTCGCTTTTATTTTCTCAAGACAATAGTTCTGATAAAATTGAAAAACTGCAGCAAGATTTATTGCACAGACTTGATGTGTTGGAAAAGAAAGTTGACGATGCCCTATGGTTTCAACGTCTTGATGATTATGCATTCATAGATAAAGTCTTTATGCATGGCCCGCCGCTTTGGAAAGAAAAAAATCCCGACGGACAGGGCGCGGGCAATCCTGTAAAATTTTGGTCTTATGTTTTTATACCCAAAGGGATAGACTTTAATAAAAAATATCCGTTAATAGTTTTTCCGCATGGCGGAGTTCACAGCAACTTTTCAACTTATTATACTCATATTATTAAAGAACTTCTGTTTCAACAATATATTGTCGTAGCAGCCGAGTACCGCGGCAGCACGGGTTATGGAAAGAGTCATTACGAAAAAATTGATTACGGCGGATTGGAAATTGAAGATATTGATTACAGCCGGCAGTACATGATCGAAAATTACTCGTTTGTTGACAAAGACAGGGTTGGAATCATCGGATGGAGCCATGGCGGTTTGATTTCTTTAATGAACGTATTCGATCACCCCGAAAATTACAAAGTATGTTTTGCAGGAGTTCCGGTCAGTGATATAATTGCCCGGATGGGTTATAAAGATGACAGCTATCGGAAATTGTTTTCGGCTGATTATCATATCGGCCAATCAGCTGATGAAAATGTAGCTGAATACCGCAGAAGATCGCCCGCATGGCAGGCACACAAACTTCAGACTCCGCTGCTGATTCATACCAACACAAATGATGAAGACGTAAACGTGCTGGAGGTTGAACATCTTATTAAATCCCTTAAAGCAGCAAACAAAAAATTTGAATATGAAATCTATGAAAGCATTCCCGGCGGTCATTCTTTTGATCGAATGGATACAAAAACAGCGCGTGAGATTAGAGTTAAAATTTATAAATTTCTCGATAAATATTTGAATCCGCCTAAAAAAATACGGAGTATTGAAGATATCAATATTAACATTTACAGATAGAGGAGAAAAATTATGAGGGTAATATCGTTATTATTTCTCGCTGCAGTATTAGTAACCGCTTGCAGCGATGCATCAAAAGAATCTTTCACAGGAAGTTGGCAAATGAATTTGGAGGGGGATTTCAACGATATTGTTCAAATCGTTATTGATGAACACAATAAGTTCAACTCGAATCACTATGCGGTTGTTCAAGGCAACTCAATGAATATTGAATTCAAAGGCAGCGTTGAACCTGATGGAAAAATTTTCGGAATAATTTCAATAGAAGGCAGAGCAATCGGAGATTTGAACGGTCTGCTAAACATTAATACCGGCGAAGGTGCATGGAAGGGATACGGTTTCAGCGGCACTTGGAATGCAACCAAGAAAAAATAAAAGCTTTGAAGCCAAGAAAATTGAGAATTCTCTACATCTTTCCGCATCCGGATGATGAATCTTTCGGCGCCGCCCACGCTATGGCTAAACAAATTAGAATGGGAGATGATGTTTATCTTCTAACGTTAACCCGGTGAGGAGCTGCAAAAATACGTTACAAGCTCCGTCTTTCCGTTAAGGAAATGGGTAAAAAGAGATTGAGCGAGATGCGTAATGTTCAATCGGTTCTTGGTTTGACCGGAATGAAAGTGCTTGACCTTCCGGACGGCGGATTGAAATTTTTGGACCCGCGTGTTGTTGAAAACGAAATCAAAAAAACGATAAAACAAATAAAGCCCCATATTCTTGTAACCTATGCTGTACATGGTATTAGCGGTTTTCATGACCACCTCGTAACTCATGCATGCGTCAAAAGAGTTTTCTGTGAGTTGATTGATAAAAAAAGCAGACCAGTAAGACTTGCTTTGTTTACTGTGAATGAAGTTCAAGCAAAGCAAGCGAAAAAATTTAATTTAATTTTTTCTACTAAAGAAGAAATTAATTGCATTGTAAAAACTACGGAAGAAGACATTAATAAGGCTTTCGCAGCTTTGGACTGCTATAAAACTTATTCTGAAGTAATAGCAGAATCTAAAATAAAAGATATGATCAAAAACGAAGTGTATTTCGAAATTTTCGGCGAGAGATTTAAAAGACCGATTAAAGATCTATGTGAAAAATTATCTCGGCGGCAGTAAAAAAAAATTAACTGCCGCCCCAAGGGACGGCAGCTGCAAAATAACAATTAAACTCCCGGAATTTTCCCGAATAATGTTGCATATATTATTTTATAAATATCAGTATTCTGAATAGAGCCCTTTACCAAGTCAGCATTCAACCCGGCAGCTCTAACGACAACCGAGCCGTAAGCATCGGCGCCCAAAGCCCATGAAACCCTGAAATACATTCTATTTCCAAATTGATCCGGCGCGGCTAAAAAATGTTTCGTGGAGGTACCCTCAATTCCGTCAATCGGGGCTCCGTTATAATCTTTTTCAGGCGTAACTGAATCGGGGGGAAAGTTTTTTGGGTTAACCCCCAGCAGATGCATTCCTCCGGCTTCGCTGTCCGAAGCAACCAGCACGAGGGTTTTTTGGTTCTTGCCCAAAAATTTTTGAGCTACCCCTATAGTTTCATCCGCACGGCTAAGAGATTCAAGCGTTCCGCTTGCATTATTGTAATTGGCAAAATTATCCGTACCTTCTTCCTCAACTACGAGGAAAAATCTTCCGCCTTTTTTCGAGAGAAAATCTATAGCTGCTTCAGTCATCTCAGCTACAGTTGGAGCCTCGGGGTTAAAATTCTTCAAGCCGAGCTCACGTTGTTTTTCTTCAGTCATATCGTTGAATGTATTTTCGTATGCAAATATCCCCAGCAGTTTTTCGGTATTAGCCGGAATGGATTTTAGTTCATCGCGTGTATAAATAACATGATAACCAATTTGCGTAGCGATTTCAACAACATTTAAACTGTCTTTTCTTCTGCCGGTTCCGTACCTGCCTTCAACGCCTTCAGGAAGAAACCATTGTTCGCCTCCCGATAAAATAAGGTCGGCTTTTGACTGTATCACTTTCAAAGTAATTGACTCAGCGTTAGCTCTGGAAGTGTCGCTCGCAACAAAAACTGCCGAACCAGGCTCGATAATATCGCCGGAATTAATTATTCCGATGTGAATACCGGCTTGTTTTGCTTCCATCATAATGCTTTTTTCGCTTCCGGATAACGCTTTAAGCTTTTCTTTTTCATTCATGCCGAATGAATGATATGGCACCTTTAGACCGTAAGCGTGCATAGTTGCTCCGGCATTTGATGAAGTGGTTAATCTATCTTTTGGATGCGAACGATAAAGCCCGATGTTGGGGAGTTTGTCCCAGTTTAGCTCGCCGTCGGGTCCTTTGGTCAAAATTCTTAATATATTCCAAGTTGATAACCCAACGCCGTCGGGATGAATAAAAATTACGTTTCCTTTTTTCAGTTTAGTGTCTTCGATGTCCCTTAAACAGCTTGTCAACAGAACAGCCGGCAACAACAATAAGAGTGAAAATTTTTTCATCATAGTGAATACCTGTCGGTTTATTAGTAAAATATTGACGTCAAAAACTAATCATATTCTGGGAAATTTTTTTTAAATTAAATTCGAGATTAGAGAAAAGATTGATGTGAATACTCAATGTGCGATGCAATTCATAAATATTTTAAAATAAACTAATAACTCAAAGGGTCTTATCATGAAAATATTAATTTTGTTTTTTACTCTATTCATTAATTTATTTACATTGCATGCCGCGGCAGATGCAAATCCCTTTGTTAGATTTCCCGCTTTGAACAGCGACGGTTCAAAATTAGCTTTCTCTTATCAAGGCGATATTTGGACGGTTAATTCCGAAGGCGGCAAAGCAGAGCGAATAACCGTGCATAAAGGATATGATTCTCACCCGTTCTGGACGGGCAGCGATGAACAAATTGTTTTCAGCGGAGAAAGATTCGGCAGCAAAGATATATTCAGTATTCCAGCCGGAGGGGGCAGCGCAAAACGACTGACCTATCATTCCTCGCAAGATTTAATCAATCATATAACTGCAGATAATAAAATTCTTTTTACGACCGCAAGGCTATTCAAACAGGTGGAATGGGACAGTGAAATATACTCGGTTGATTTAAACGGAGGCACCGAATCAAGATTTCTTAATGTTTTGGGCGACTATCCCGCAGTATCTCCGGATGGGAGATTTGTTGCTGTGTGCATTGGATGGGGAAGAGTAACAAGAGAAGCTTATAAAGGCTCGGCTAATTATGACATCTGGATTTACGATACTTTGAAAAAAAGTTACAGTAGGTTAACCGACTATGACGGGCACGACTTTTACCCAAGATGGTCTGATGATAGAACAATATATTTCATAAGTTCAAGAAGCGGTGTATATAATGTATTCAAATTAAAGATTGATGCCGAAGGGAATCTTGAATCTGACCCGGCACAGACAACTTTTTTTACCGAGAATGGCATTAGATATCTGAATATTAGCGGCGACGGCTCAACCTTGGTTATGGAAAGAGAGACCGATATTTACACGATGAAAAATGAAGGCGTGCCGAATGAAGTTAATATCCAAATCTCGGCAGACTACAGATTCGATCCCGTTGAAAGAAAATCTTTTTCGAGCAGCCTCTCTGAATATGCCGTTTCACCAAACGGTAAATATAGTCTTCTTGTCGTTAGAGGCGATATCTTTATGACGGAGAATAATAAAGATAAAAGCAGAACCATTAATCTTACAAATCATTCTGCAAGAGACTATCAGCCGAAATGGCTTAATGATTCAACAATTATTTTTTCTTCCGACCGCGATGGCAAATTCGAGTTGTACAGGATTAAGTCAGCAGATGAAGCTGAATCAAATCTGTTCAGAAGTTTCCGTGTAGACGTTAAAAAAATTGTAACGTCCGAAAGCGATATAAACGATCCGATAGTATCTCCCGATTTAAAAAAGATTGCCTACGTAGAAGGCTTGGGCAAATTAACGACCGCAGATATTTCGGAAGACGGGGTGTTATCCAATAAGAAAATTCTGCTCGACGGATGGTCTACGCCGGGCAATATTGCCTGGAGTCCGGACAGTAAATGGCTTGCATATTCGTTAAGCGATCTTTCTTTCAATTCAGAAATCTTTATTCATTCGGCGGAAGGCGCTTTGGAACCCGTGAATGTCAGTATGCACCCGAGAGGGGATTATAATCCGGTTTGGAGTCTTGACGGCAAAAAACTTGCATTCATTTCGGAAAGGAGCGGAAGTAATAATGATATTTGGTTTGCGTGGCTGAGTAAATCTGACTGGGAAAAAACTAAATCCGACTGGGATGAAATGGATGATAAAGAAGAGAAGAAAGACGGAAAGAAAGATGAGAACGGCAAAACCATTGAGCCGCTGAATATTGATTTCGAAAATATTCACGAAAGATTAGTTCAAGTAACATCCCTGCCGGGAAACGAAAGCAATCCTCTTTTTTCAAAAGACGGCGAAACGGTTTTCTTTACGGCGTATAATATCACAGATAAAGGCAACGATCTTTACAGCTCTAAATGGGACGGGACTGAAATTAAACAACTAACAAAAGGCGGACAGAATCCCTACAATATGGTTTTCGATAATGAGTATAAATTCATCTATCTGATGAAAAAGGGAAAGCTTGCCCGGCTTGACAATAAAGGCGCAAACGAAGAGGGTATGTCATTCTCCGCCGATGTTGTAATTAATCATGAAGAAGAGAGAGAGCAGATTTTTGAAGAAGCATGGCGAACGCTGCGCGATAGATTTTATGATCCCAACTTTCACGGCAAGGACTGGATGGCGCTCAAAAGAATTTTCAAACCGTGGTGTTTAAAAGCATCAACTCCAAACGACTTTCAAGATATGTTCAATAATTTGCTTGGGCAGGTAAATGCAAGTCATATGGGTCTAAGGAATGTTCCCGAAAGGGAGGAGACTCAAAAAGAAAAAACAGGTTTGATAGGAGTTGAACTTGAAAAGTTGAAATACGGGGCGAGAGTAACTAAAGTAATTCTCAATTCGCCTGCTTATAAAGAATCAAGCAGACTGAACAGCGGCGATATTATTTTAAGTGTTAATGGAAATGAAATAAACGACAGAATTAATTTTTATTCTCTGATGATTGATAACAGCGGCAAAAATGTCCTTCTTGAAGTAGAAGATAAAAACGGCAAAAAGCGCGATGTAATAATTAGACCGTCAGCTTCTCTTAGCGAAGAGCTTTATGAAGATTGGGTTGCTCAAAAGAAAAAGTTAGTTGACGAATACAGCGGGGGAAAACTCGGGTATCTTCATATTAGGGGAATGAGCATGCCGAGTTTTGAAAGGTTTGAAAGAGAACTTACTGCACGCGGATACGGTAAAGACGGAATAGTGATTGACGTTAGATATAACGGAGGAGGCTGGACTACAGATTATCTTATGACTATTCTGAATTACAAGCAGCATGCTTACACAATACCAAGAGGCGCGGCAAAGGAACTGGAAACAGAGCACCAAAATTTTAGGCAATATTATCCGCTCGGGGAACGGCTTCCTTTTGCCGCATGGACCAAACCCTCAATCGCTCTCTGCAACCAGAACAGTTATTCAAATGCGGAGATATTTTCGCATGCTTACAAATACCTCGAGATCGGTAAACTCGTCGGCGTACCGACATTCGGAGCAGTTATCTCAACCGGCGGCAAGATATTGATGGATGGTTCTTTGGTACGTCTACCCGGCAGAGGCTGGTTTGCTCTTGAAACCGAAAAAAATATGGACTTTGTGCCTGCTGTGCCGGATATAATAATCTTTAACTCACCGGACTCCAAATCGAAAGGAATAGACGAGCAGCTTAAACGTGCGGTGGTTGAATTATTGAGTGATATTAAGATGAACGATAGATGAAAAATTAGTTTCTTTGTTTTAGAACCATAGTTTTCTTCTGTCGATGACCGAAGCATTCGGCTGGTGGAATAAATACAACTTCTTATTGAGTAAGAGTGTAAGCGATGATAAGTTGCCATCGGTTTTCAACAGGCAAATTATAAATGCAGAAAAATCTGCTTTAGTTTCATCTTTTGAGCATACTATTCCAGCTGATAAACTATTGCTCTGTGGTTTTAAGACGCACGTAAAGAGAGGATATAAATAATTTTTAAACTCCATGATAGCCTGGCGGATAGTTAATAATCTCTTGCAAGATTTTGGGAGTTAAATCAAAAAAAAATCCCGCATTAAACGGGATTTTAATTTTTGTGAGCGCGGGTGGTCTCGAACCACCGACCCTCTGCTTAAAAGGCAGATGCTCTACCACTGAGCTACGCGCCCAACACCAACTCAAAAATTCAGATGCCAAATTTATCATTATTAATCTATTTCTACAACCCCGAAACACGATTTTAGTGAAGAAAGTTTGTGTTTCAACCTAAATTCGGTGTTTATCTTTTCAAGAGAAGCATTTTACCAGTCATGCTTTCAACAGTGATTTTCAAATTTCCATCTATCTTAAGCTGTTGATCGGTCAGCAACTCAGTTGCGGATTTAAAAATTCCAATATCGGGCAGATGCCTTTCTGGTTCAAATTGCACGGATTTTTCCGAAGCATTTATAATATTTAGAACGGTTTGACCATCCAGTGTTTTAATATAGACATATAAATCATCCCGCGGAGGAAAGTGTGTCAACTTGCCGGTTGAAAGGGATTTATAATTCTTCCTTAGATGAAGAAGTTTTGAGAGGAAGTTAAAAATATCATTTTCGTATTCTGTTCGTCCGCCCGCTGTAAAAGCATTTCTTTCATCACCCGGGAAACCTCCTGGAAATGTTTTACGCAGTGTGCCGTGATCTTCGTTTTGAATCATTCCAAGTTCGGTCCCGTAAAAAATCTGGGGTATTCCCCTTGTTGTTAAAAGCAGCTGATAGACGAGTTTGAATCTTGCAATATTTGTGTCCGCAAAAAACATAGCCCTGCCGACATCGTGGTTATCCACAAAAGTTACGAGCTTCTCTGGATGCGGGTATAAAAAATCATGACTCAGAGTATTGTAGATATGATAAATATTTTTCTTTCCGGATAAAAAATTTACATAAGCATCGCGCATTGCGAAATCCGTAATCGATTTAATTTTAGTATCATATTCTTTAGGGAAAAAACTTTCTGCTTGATATGATGAAAGAAATGCCGGCTCGCCTGTCCACACTTCGGCAAGAATTGTGAATCGCGGATATTCATTTTGAATGGCTTCAGCCCAGACCGACATAAATTCCTGATCGCAGTAAGGATAAGTGTCTTCTCTTATTCCGTCAACCCCGCTGAATTCAATCCACCATAAAGTGTTTTGTATAATGTAATTTCTAACGAACGGATTTTGATGATTCAAATCGGGCATGTAGCTTGTGAACCAGCCTTCCTGAACCGCACGGATGGTTAAACTATCACGGTAAATATCGGCAAAAACCATTTTGTTATGGTTAGCGGGAAGATGTTCTGCAACAGTGCCGTTGATCCATGTTGGTTCCGGAAGATTTTTCATCCATGGATGGTCAACGGAAATATGATTAGCAACATGATCCATGATAACTTTGATGCCTTTTTCATGAGCCTTATTTACCAGTGTTTTATACAACTCATTGGTTCCAAGTCTCGGGTCAACCAAATAATGATCTGTTGCAGAGTAGCCGTGGTAGCTTCTGAACGTGTTGTTCTCAATAACAGGAGTAATCCAGAGAGCAGTAATTCCAAGCTCATTAAAATAATTGAGTTTGTCGGAAATGCCCTGCAGGTCGCCGCCTTTTCTTTGCTGTGCCGTGATATGCTGCATCGAATCAGTGTAACCTTCAATATAGTCGTTTGATGTTACGCTGTTTGCAAATCTATCGGGCATCAAAAGATAAATGACGTCTTCGTTTGTAAATCCTTGATGTCTGTTGTCTCCGAAGTTCCTTTTTTGTAAATCGTATTTTACTTGCGCCGTGCCGGATTCATTTGAAAACATCATTGTGTATCTTCCAGCTTTTGCATCTTCTGGAATTTCAATATCAATAAAAACATAAGAAGGATTCTCAACAAAGCGGATTTGATCAATTTTGATTGTCTTGTTTGCAAATTCAGCATTCAGTCCCGAAAGGTTTTTTCCGTAAACCATTAGCTGAACTTTATTCCATTTCATCCCCGTCCACCAATTAGGCGGTTCAATTTTTTCAATGACCGGCGCTTGAGCTTTTAAAATTATTTGAATGAATAAAAAGAAAATTAACAAAACATTTTTTGTTGAGTGAGATATATTGTTCATCCTAATCCCGCATTAATATTTATAGAAGAACCGAATTAATTCCGAAAACAAAATTATTTTTCCCGAAGTGATTAAGCTTCCAGGAAAACTCGAATTTGAGCGGTGTAAGCGCCTGTCCGATGCCGAAACCGATCTCAAAGAAAGGCTTTTTAAATTCAACCGGATTTGAATTTAACAAAACTTCGTTTAACAAACGGGAATCCTCGGAGGTTGAGAGCCAAGCGGCGTTGAAATGCGCAGTTAAACTAAGCCGGAGTTTTTGAAAAAACCTTAACCCGGACAAACGAAATAATTCTTCGTTGAAATTATACTGCATTCCGGCTGTAAAAACCCTGTCGCCGAATATCTCGTTGAAGCTCAATGTCCTGAAAGTAAAATCCTGTCCGATTGATTTAATATTACCCGGCAGCGCATACATCAGCTGCAGCGGAACAGCTCCGGTGGCGTAAATTCCTTTCAAACGGATATTCAAGCGGGTGGAAGAAAACGATAATATTTCGGCAATTAAATTTAAATTGTAAGTGTTCAGTTTAGCGCCCTGCAGTGCGTTGTTCAATCCTACTATCATTCCGCCTGATAAAAGAAAATAAGATTTTCCCTGCGAAGTTCTTCTTCTGAAATAGCCGTCCTCAATATATTTACGGGGGTCTAAGGTAAAATCCGCTGTAACTGCGCTGAGTCTGAAGGGGATCACCCGTTGATTGTCGTCGTAATTTTCTTTTCTGTTGAAAAATGAAAAATCGGATTTGGTCAGCGCGTCTTTATCTGTTCTGTTCAAATAGCCGGCTCCAATTTTAATAGCCGGAAAAACTTCCCCGTCAATGCCGATCTTAAACCCGGTTGAATAGAAATAATCTTTAAAATCGTATTTGCCGAATAAACTGGTGAGTGTGGTTGTCAGTCTGTTGTATTGATCAGATTCACCAAAAAGAACATCAAGTCTATCGTAGACCGAAAAATTTATTTTGTATGTTCTGTATTCGCCAAGAAAATATTCCGAATAAAAATCCCACTTAAATTTTTCATCGGCAAATCCGTAGCTGAGATTAAGATCAGAATTAAATCTCCTTCCAAAATATTCTGAAGCGTAAATGTCAAAATCAATAGTGCTGCCTTCTGCTTTATTCAAATGATACAACCCGAGGGGTCCGCTTATCGAAAGATTTTCATTTAGATTAAATTGTGGCGAGAGAAAAGAAAAATTGTCCCAGACGGAGCGCGGCAGCGATTCAAGGCTGTCTATTCGCTGGTATGCATCGTTCTCTTCAAGCGTGCTTGGAATTGACTGCGAGCTTATCCAATAGGCCTGATCTTTAATGTCGGCATCGGGCAGAACTTTCAAAATGCTCATATCGAAAAAGCTGACAGGAATTCCTTGATTGATTGAATAATCGTACATTATAGAGTTGAGTTCAAAACCGAATTTAGCCAGACCGAGAACATTACCTTCTACAAAAAGGCGGTAGTCAATAGGCATATAAATATTTTCAAACGGAACAAACTGCTGAAAAATATTTACTTCGGTAAGAATTCCGCCGGGATTAGCTGCATCGTTAAGCTTTACATCGAGCTTAATCAAGTTAAAATCGTCTGAGGTAATAAACAGCCTTCCATAAAAACCGGGGTCGAATTTATTATCCGGTTCAAAGTAAATTCGATAAACTATACTGCCGTTATAAGCGAGCGAGTCTTCGAGATTATAGAAATAGAAACTTAATCCGTCTTTAGAAACAGGGCTTGTTATCTGCCGGTTGAAGAAACGAACATCGTCGTCATAAAAATTTTGAATAACTCTTCCGCCTGTTAATGTGTTTATCGCTGCGGGAAAATTCGAAGTCTGCTTTCGGGCGGTAATTTCTTCTTTATAGTTGTCAGGTTTTTTGAAATAACCTTTGCTGATATTTTCAAGAACTCCGGTTATCTTAAGCTGTGCAGTGTCTTTTTCTCCAATGCTAAGCGAGACGGAACTGTTCCGCGTTGAAATATCTCTTGTTGTTCTGACCAGTCCCTTTGAATATGCCCCGAAAGTATAATCGTTAATTAATTCTTTCCGTTTCTCCTTAGTTGCAACTGCTTTTTCGATAATTCTTAAGGCTGGATTAATGCCCGGAAGAACGGTTATTTGACCCAGCTCCAGAGAAACGGGATCAAGTCCGATCTTTACGAATGTATTTTCAGTCAATTCGATGTCTAATGTATCCGATTTAAAACCGATATACGAAAAAATAATTTTATATCCGCCCGCATTAAGTTTTAATTCAAACTGCCCTTCTACATTAGCAGCGGTTCCGTAATTAGTATTCTGTGCGATAATATTTGCGTAGCTCAGCCCTTCGCCGGTTTTATTCGAAAAAACAAAACCGCTTAAAGAAACTTGCTGTGAGTATGCAGTGGCGGCGCAAAAAATCCAGAATAAAAAGAAGCTGAAAATATTCATATATCTAAGCACCATAAATTTATTGCCAATAAAGACGTATCGTCTGCTCAAAGTTAAAAAAAATCGTATGATATAGGAAACGATGCGATTCTTGTTGACTACCAACCATGAATTAACAAATTTTGTATATGTCAAAAAAAATTATTGTAACCGGCGCTACCGGATTGATTGGCAGAAAGGTCTGCGCGTCTCTTATTAGAAGAGGAGATAACGTAATTGTTTTTTCCCGCTCGCCGTCAAAATCTGAAAGCTTAATAACTGATGCTGCCGGATATGTTGAGTGGGACCCGGAGAACTCCGCCGATAATTCCGAATGGATTGAGCATCTAAATCATGCGGATGCAGTCATTCATCTGGCAGGCGTAAAGGTTATAGGCAGACCCTGGACGGAATATTATAAACAAAGAATTATTGACAGCCGGGTAGCAACTACGCAGGCTCTTGTAAGAGCAATTTCTTTGATAAAAAATAAACCCCGTAAATTCATTTCCGCTTCAGCCGTCGGCTATTACGACAATTCAATTGATAAGGAATATGACGAGTACTCGCAAAAGGGGAATGATTTTCTTGCATACGTTACTGACAGATGGGAGGAAGGCGCAAGAAGCGTTACTAAATACGGGCTGCTTGAAGCCCGAATCCGTATGGGGATTGTGCTCGATAAAAACGAGGGCGCGCTTCCTAAGTTTTTGCTGCCCTTTAAATTATTTGCCGGCGGTCCGCTCGCTAAAGGCACGCAATGGTTTCCCTGGGTGCATATAGACGATGCAGCGGCGCTGTTCATTTATGCCGTTGATAAGCCCGGCGTAACCGGCGTTCTTAATGCTTCCGCTCCGGATTTTGTTAGCATGAATCAGTTCGCCAAAACACTCGGAAAGGTTTTGAATCGTCCTTCAATATTCAGAGTGCCCGGATTCATATTGAAATTAGCTTTCGGCGAAGCGGCTGACGTTCTTCTCAAAGGCTCTAAGATAATCCCCAAAAGAACTCTTGAACTTGGCTTTAAGTTCCGCTTCGGCGATTTAGAGAATGCGTTGAGAGATATTCTAATTAAGTAAGTTCCCGGCGTTACAAAGTTAGTTCGTTACAGCACTCAAAAAAAAGCCGCCCTTTTGGGCGGCTTTCAATCGCAGAGTTAAGATATTATATTAATTACCGAAAGTATTGGCTAAACCGTTGATGTGTTTTGTTTTGTCAATGATATTACCTTGACTGTCAACAACGCCCTGATGGCAGTTTGCACATTCGTTTAATGAGTAAGTTCCGGCATGTCCGTTTGGCAGAGCGCTTACGAGCTGTCCGTTTTCAATCTTTCCGTGGCAGGTTCCGCAAGCAGCTTGTGTGCCGTCCACTTTATTCCATATAGGCGTAAAATTATTTCCGGTCATAAAATCTTCGGTATAAATCCAGGATGCGGCGGATTCTGCTTTGGCAAATTTAAAATTTCCGTGGCAGTATGTATTAGAGCAAGTCAGATTATCAAAACTGTAGCCGGCATTTCCTTCGGTATCGGCAAAAGCATTGAACTTCATTTCCGCAGGCAATCCGTCAATGTGCGCAAATACAAATTTTTCTTCAGTCGGATTAGACATATCATGGCATGAACTGCATCTTGAAGCAGCCGCAAGAGAGTTATCGTATAAGTGGGCTACATGGGCGCCGACACCTTTAGAAGCTGCAGAAATATTATTATCGAGATCGGTCGGAGGTGCAATTCGTGAAGGATCGGTAAAATCGCCGTGACAGGTATTGCATGCTTCGGGTCCGTTTGTATTGTTGTGACAGCCCAAACATGACGAGCCAGTAACGCCCCCGGAGTAATCGCTGCCGTGGCATTCAATACAGTGTTTCAAATCCCAATTTATGTACTTAAAGACATGCGAATGAAAATTCTGTGAACCGGGTTCGGCAAAACCTTTAGAGTGAACCGAAACGGGTTCGGGCTTGGTTAAATCTTCCTGCAATTCGCTGCAAGCCGAAGCGATCAAAAAGAGCAGAAGAGAAGCGATCAAATATTTTATGACAGATTTCATATTTAAACCCAGAGTTTAAATTATATTCAATTTTTATTTATGACAGTAACCGCAGAAACCCTGCCCTGCAATGCCTGCTCGAGCGCCGGCATCGTTATGGCAGTCGAAACATACAGAGCCTTTGTCGCTGTGCCAATCGCCGTTGACGGATTTCATGTACCCGCTCTGATGAGTTTTGGGGTTAGTTCCTTTAATTCCGTCCGGGTCTACATGGCAGAGAACACATGAAGCATCGGCGCCGTAGGTGTCATGGCAAGATGCACATCTTTCAATATCCCTTCTTGCCAATACTGCATGAGACCCGCCGCCCGAGCCGACTCCGAATCGTATAAAATCCGGCTGGCGGTGTGAAAGGGGAACCATGCCTTCAAGAGCAAAATCACCCCCGCCGCCTTGATGGCATTCAGCACAGAACGAAGAAGTTTCATGGCATGTCTGGCATTCCATGTTTTTTCCTTTAGCGTCAACTCCGTGTGTGAATCGGTAATTCAGATCATGAACACGGTTTAATTGCTGAACTTTAGCGTTATCTGTGTAGCGGTGCGGAGAATAAGGCGTGTAAAAATCACGTGAACTGTTTGAAGCGTCAAGTCTGTTTGTAGAGACATGGCACGATTCGCAGAAATCATTTTCGTGGCACATAGCGCATTCGGCATCTTCTTTTTGAGCATGAAATTTGTGATTATCAAAAAAGCTAAGCACTTTGTGATCCTGCGGGATTAAATCGGCAGTTGAAATATGACAAGCTTCACAAGCCATCGAAGCAACGGAATAATCGTTATGACATGAATAGCATGAGTTCATTGGAGGATGAGGCTGCGATGCTTCATAGCTGTAATCAACATCGGCAAAGCCTTTGTGGCAGTCTTCGCAATTAAGACCCTGCGCAGAATGAAATGAATGATCATAAATTAACGATGGATTGGATTTAATGAACGGCTCGTATATTTCATCGTAATGGCACGTTTGACATTGCGAGTCGTCTTCAACGTCATGGCAGCTTGCACAAACGTCTTTTTCAGGCAGCAGTCTGTCGTTTAAGCTTTTACTAGAAACAACGTTTGTGTGGCATGCGCTGCAGTCAAACTCCAATTCTGCATGGAGTTTGTGCGAGAATTTAATAATGTCTTTGTTATTCTTACCGCTGTCGCTCAATACGGCTTTGCTCGAAGCCGAAAAAATGAAAGCAAGAATAAAGACAGCTGTCAATATGTAAATGTATTTTGTTTTCATACTACATCACATCTAAGTTAGTATTGAACCAGTAATTAATTTTAAAGAAGAACCGCAGGTCATTATTATATATCTTATTGTTAAAATACTGTCCTTGCAGATCGAACGAAAGCGCTCTGAAAGGTCTTACGTTAACTCCGGCAAGAGCTGAAATAATGTTATTCGTTTCTGCATCGGGGGATAATTTGTAAGATGTATATGCAATTCCGGCGGAAGGGGTAAGGTATCCGTCGAAATAAGACCTTGCAGAGTATAAAGATACCGCATCAAGTTCGCCGGCATATCCAAATGTTTTTCTGTAATGAATCGAACCCCAATTAGAAATCAAACCAACACCGAGTCTTTGTGCATCCTCGTCTTCATAGGTAACATGTGCAAATTTACCTGATACGGTAAAATTATCGTCAATCTTATAATCCAGTCCGCCTTCAATTTCGTGCGTGTTGCCGTAGTTGAATACCGAAAATATAGAATTATAGCGTATAGTCGGTTCGCGGAAATTATAATAAAAATTAATTCCGAGATCTTTAATCTGCTCGTATCTTCCGCTAAGTTCAAATTTGGAAAGCGTTTCGAAATTTAAGTCGTAATCAACCTTTGTGTTTATATCGAAAACGTCGTTCATATAATACGAAGCTTCAGCGGAAGCAAATCTGAATTGATTAGAATTTCTCCTGATTAAAACCGTTATCGGGTCATAGTTCTCATCTAATCTAATGGCTTCATATTCAAGCGGTTTGAAATTCTTATCAATGTAAGAAAAACCGAATCTGAAATTGTCAACGACATTTGCGGTAAGCTTACCGCCAAGCACATAATCATTGTTGAAGTCGTTGCTGATATCAAATTTTTGATAAGCGGGAACATTGCCCCCAAAGAAGCCGTTTAGTGTAAGTCCCCATTTTTTTAAATCCAGACTTATTCCATCGTAAACTCCGCCTGCAATGCCGTTAATTAATGACTGACGTCCCAGCTTGAAAGTTGCAATATCCCAAATATTTCTTCCCTCAAAATAAAAATTGTAGAATCTTACCCGTGGATCTTTATCGAGCGGTTTGAGCAGATCGGCTTCCATGCTGAATCGTGTGCGCAAAGCAAATTGCTTGCTGTTTAAGTTCATTACGAACGTTTGATACTGCCTCAGAAATGTTTCGGAGTTGTTCTCCGTATCAAATCGTTCGAAAGAATACAGACTGTATGAAACGCGCCCGTTAAAATTTTGAGCGGCTGCAACAGCTGATATTAGCAATAAAACAAATAAAATCTTTTTCATTTTCTATCCGCTAAGTTTATTTAGCAGTGTTAGGATTTGGATGAGCAACCTTAGGATATTGAACAGCGAAATCAAATTCGTTGTGCGGATGTCCTTCGGGTTTTTTATCCATTGCATGACAAGTTAAACACATATTAGAAATTCCTTCGTCATTCTCCCATACAACAAGCCCGTTTTTAACAGACTCTTCGCGGCTTTTCATGACTTTAAGGGATTTATAACCTTGACCGGCGCCGTGGCAGGCTTCGCATCCTACCCCTTCGGTATGACTAAATTTAGCATCATTCAAAGAAGCATCGGAGCCGTAACCGGTTGCATGGCATGACAAACAATTTTCATTTTCAACGGCTTTGCCGCCGGCTAATTTATCGGCATCTTCGCTCTTAAGAGTCTCATAAGCTTTGGCGTGATCGCTTTCCTTCCAAATCTTAAGCTGATTGCCGTCGGCATCTTTCTTATGGCACATTCCACATTTTTCCGAGCCGGTATAACCGAATTTTGTTTCATCCGCACTTAAGTAAAATGCGAGCGAGGAAAGTACCATTCCAAATATGAGTATTAATGAAATTTTGTTGTTCATGGCTGCCTCCTAAATAGATAGATAATTTGAAAATATATCTGAATTATTTTTTCGTTGTCAATATAATAAAAGAGAATAAAAACATCCAAATTTCTTTTTGTGTCATACAAAGAAAAAATTCTAATTAAAAAAATCCAGTTAATTCCCACAACATGTCCTTTATTTCCATTCTATTTAATTCAGATTTTGTTCAATACTCCGGGAATATTAAATTTTGTTTTTAAGAGCCATTTATTTTATTTTGATAATCAGAATCTATTATACAATTCGTTTTTCTATGACACTTATGAATTTTCAGCCAAAAGTTTTTTCTCTTCATAAAAATAAATTATATACTCATACCTTGTCAGAATTAAAAATAGGAGGGTCTGAATGGGCTGGCTTCTTGAAAGCTTAAATTCATCTTTAGGCAAAAAATTTATAATGGCTGTAACTGGCATCTGCTTGATCCTGTTTTTGATCATTCATTTGATTAACAATCTTACTTTATTCTTAGGCCCCGAAGTATTTAACAATGTTGTTAAGAATCTTGAGACAATTAAACCTTTGGTGCGAGTGGTTGAAGTAATTCTTTTGTTGATATTTATTTTTCATATCTTTAATGGTATCAGGCTCTGGATTGAAAACAGGCAAGCAAGACCCGAGCGTTATGCAGTAAATGGTTCTTCAAAGAACGCGGATGTTTTCTCGCGCACTATGGTGCAAACTGGGAGTGTCATTTTCGTTTTTCTTGTCGTTCATCTTCAAACATTTTGGTATGCATTTAATTTCGGCAGTCCTCTGACAGATCTTCACAAATATTATGAATTTGTTGCCGATTCATTTAAAAGCTATGCATACTCAGGGTTTTACATCGCAGCCATGATAATTCTCGGCGTTCATCTCAATCACGGATTTCAGAGCGCATTTCAAACGTTCGGCTGGAATCACAAGAAATACTTTTCGTTCATAAAGATACTCGGAGCAGTTTACTCCATAATTATGGCGGTTGGTTTTGGTTCAATACCGGTGTACTTTTTATTTTTCTACGGAGGTAACTAATGGCAACGATACTTAATGCAAAAATTCCGGAAGGAAATATATCGGAAAAGTGGACAAATCATAAGTTCAACATGAAGTTGATTAATCCGGCTAATAAGAGAAAATATCAGATAATAGTAGTAGGCACCGGACTTGCCGGCGCTTCGGCTGCAGCATCACTCGGCGAATTGGGGTATAACGTTTCGGCTTTTACATATCACGATAGCGCCAGAAGAGCTCACAGTATAGCGGCTCAGGGAGGGATTAACGCAGCGAAGAATTATCAAAACGACGGGGATTCGGTTTATAGATTATTTTACGATACAGTTAAAGGCGGAGATTACAGATCGCGCGAAGCCAATGTATACAGGCTTGCCGAGGTAAGCGGCAATATTATGGATCAATGTGTGGCGCAGGGCGTGCCCTTTGCAAGAGAATACGGCGGGCTGCTCGATAATCGCTCCTTTGGGGGAGCGCAGGTATCAAGAACTTTTTATGCAAAAGGTCAAACCGGTCAACAGCTCCTTTTGGGCGCATACAGTGCATTGAGCAGACAGGTCGGGAAGGAAAAGGTTAAACTGCACACGCACAAAGAAATGCTCGAACTTGTTGTAGTTGACGGAATAGCAAAGGGAATAATTACTCGGGATTTATTAACCGGGGAAATTGAAAGCCACAGCGCGCATGCAGTTATTCTTGCCACCGGCGGATATGCAAATGTTTATTTTCTTTCGACCAATGCTATGAATTGCAATACCACTGCGATCTGGCGGGCTCATAAGAAAGGAGCTCTCTTTGCGAATCCATGCTTCACACAAATTCACCCGACATGTTTGCCGGTTCATGGGGAGGGACAGTCTAAGTTGACTTTAATGAGTGAGAGTTTAAGAAATGACGGACGCGTTTGGGTTTCAAAAATTAAAAAAGATATGCGAGAACCAAATGATATTCCCGAAGAAGAAAGGGATTATTACTTAGAAAGAAAATATCCTTCATTTGGCAACTTATCGCCGAGAGATATTTCGTCAAGAAGTGCAAAAGAAGTTGTTGACGACGGAAGAGGCGTCAAAGGCGGAGAAGCAGTCTACCTTGATTTCAGAGACGCAATAAATAGACTTGGCAAAAATGCTATAGAGGAAAAATACGGCAATCTGTTCGAGATATACGAAACGATTACAGGCGACAATCCTTACAATATGCCGATGAAAATCTATCCTGCGCCTCATTATACTATGGGTGGTCTCTGGGTAGATTATAATTTGATGAGCACAATTCCGGGGCTATTTGTCTTAGGCGAGGCAAACTTCTCCGATCACGGGGCTAACAGATTGGGTGCCAGCGCATTGATGCAAGGGCTCGCTGACGGGTATTTTGTTATTCCTTATACTATCGGGAATTATCTTGCATCTGATAAACCCGAACTGATCCCCGCCGATCACGATCAATTCAAAAAAGATAAATCCGGGATTGAAGATTTAACTAAAAAACTAATTTCGATTAACGGCAAGCATACTGTTGATGAATTACATAAAAAGCTGGGCAGGATAATGTGGAACAAGGTCGGAATGGCCCGCAATGAAAAACGATTGAATGAAGCGATTGACGAAATCAGAAATTTAAGAGAAGAATTTTGGAAGAACGTAAAGGTAGTGGGTTCTGCTGAAGGGCTTAATCAAACCCTCGAAAGAGCCGGAAGAGTTGCTGATTATCTCGAACTTGGCGAACTGATGGCATACGACGCGCTTGAAAGAAAAGAATCATGCGGCGGTCACTTCCGGGAAGAATATCAAACTGAAGACGGCGAAGCCTTGAGAGACGATCAGAATTATTCATACGTTTCTGCATGGGAGTTCAAGGAACTCGGCAAATGGGAACATCACAAAGAACCACTTGAATTCGAATATGTTAAATTAGCCACCAGGAGTTACAAATAATGAGCGACGGCAGAATAAATCTAAAATTAAAAATTTGGAAACAGTCGGGGCCAAATTTCCCCGGATCATTCGCAGATTTTGAAGTTCAAGTATCACCGGACGCATCATTCCTTGAGATGCTTGATGAATTGAATAACGATCTTGAAAGTAAAGGGTTGGAGCCCGTAGCTTTTGAAAGCGACTGCAGAGAGGGTATATGCGGAACATGCGGGCTTGTCATTAACGGGCAGCCTCACGGTCCCATTCCCAAAATAGCGACATGCCAGCTGCACATGCGAAATTTTAAGGATGAGGACACAATTTGGGTTGAACCATTCAGAGCGAAAGCTTTTCCGGTTGTAAAAGACCTGATTGTAAAACGCTCTGCTTTCGATAAAATAATGTACGCAGGAGGATTTGTTTCTGTTAATACCGGAGGCGTACCTGACGCAAATGCAATACTAATTCCGAAAGAAAAAGCTGCTGAATCGTTTGATGCGGCAGCCTGCATCGGATGTGGAGCTTGCGTAGCTGCATGTAAAAATGCCTCGGCAATGTTATTTGTTAGTGCTAAAGTTTCACAGTTCGCTCTGCTTCCACAAGGGCAGCCTGAAAGATACGAACGGGTTCAAAAAATGGTAAAAGTTATGGATGATTTGGGTTTTGGCAGCTGCACAAATACTTATGCCTGCGAGGCGGAGTGCCCTAAAGGAATTTCGGTAAGAAATATTGCAAGGATGAACCGGGATTATTTTGTTGCAAAGGTTAAATCCGCCAATCTTGAAGTTGAGGTATAAGAAAACCATTAAATGTTTTTTTTTTGATCCCGGCTAATTTAGTCGGGATTTTTATTTTTCAATTCGCTATTATTGTTATGATTTTGAATCCAAGATTTCATTAAACAATTAACGTATCTTAATATGTTCGAACGCGAAATTCAATTTATATATGATTTTAACCATAACAAGCTGAGAAAGCTCGGTTCTTTTATTACATTCGAACAACTCAGCGGCATTGATCTTCATCCGGCAATTCTTCAGTATATCTCAGGCGAGATTGATTTTTTGATATACGAAGACCGCCAGAAATTATTGAAGGACTCGCTGTTCGACTATTCGGGCGATTCAATCAACAGACATTTTTTGATGATAAGCCATGAGATTAAAAAAGTAAAAAGGTTTTCCTCCGGGTATATCGAAAAATTAATTCTTCATGCCTCATCATTCACAGTTAGTTACCTCACAAGGCCTAACTGGGCGTTGTCTCGGTTTATATTCGAAGAAGAAAAGGATAAGTCCGGTTCGGAAGTAAAGCAAATTCTAAATTATCTATACTACTATCCGCATGTTAAAAAAATTATATCTGCCTATATAGATAAGAAAAAAATTCTGAACATGACTTCTAAAGAATTTTCCGAACTGCTTAATCAAATAGACTCGCTTACACTCGAGGGCGATTATATGAAAGTAATTTCGGAATCATTAAACTCAATGGCAGATTTTTTCAACATAGGAGTTTCAAAGAAAAGTCTTATACCTCTTAAGGCAGTCGAATTGTTTCTTTCTGATAAACTATTGAGTGAACATAAAAAGAAACTCGGTCTGACACTGTCTGATCCGAACATAACAAAATATGAAATACAGGATTACGAAAGGATTTTAAGTAGTGTTGTCTATGAAAAATTAGAGACATTTATAGAGACGGAGGATGAAACTCGGCTTGAGTCGGAAGAAATTATAGAAGTTGCTCATGCTGATAAAATTAATTACGTAACCGATTCAGTTGAAGGTGAAGCCGCCCGTGCCGCAGAAAGCATAGAGGAACAAATTCAAGCCCCGGCGGATGATTCTTTAGAGGAGGTTAGTTATTCCCCGGAAGATATTGAGGTTGCCGAAATAGAAGACGATACAACCCTCGAAAGCGAAAAAATACTTGAAGCGAATGAGCTCGTCCGAGAAGTTGAAGAAGAAGAGATTCTAAAATCAGAGCGGATTGAAGATGAATTATTCGCCGGCAGCCATGCAGGCGAAGATATTGAAGAGGAAGAAAATCTGGGACCAGAAAAAGTTATTGACGATGCCGAAGAAATTTATCTTAAAGAAACCTCAGAACCTCTAAGCGAAGTGGATATGGACGCTGACGATATACGGATTGACTCGCTTGTTATAGAAGAACCTGAGGACCAAAAGGAAGAAGATCATCTTGAGGTTGATAACACAGAAATAACCTTTTATGAAGATTCGGTTCCAATATCAGATGAGGATGGAATTTTGCCAAATGAACATGAAGAATACTCACCCATGAATGAGGATAAACAAGAGGAAATAATTAATGAGGCGGTGAACGATATTGAGGATGAAGATAATGACGAACCTTTGAGCTTATTTAAAGACTTGCAGGAAGAAGAAGTTAAAAAGGAAGAGAGCAGGCTTGACGAAATTCAAAAGGAAGTCTTGCGTGAAATGAATGAATCTATTGAACCTGCCCGCAATAGCCGGTATGAATCAACTCCTTCGATTAACTTATCCGAGATGCTCGAGAATAAAAAAATGACAAGGATACTTGATGCGGTTTTTGATTATGACATGGAAGAGTTTGCCAATTCAATCGAGAAAATATCGGAGTGTTCTTCCAAAGCCGAAGCTTACTTAATAATAGATAAATTATGCGAATCGGCTCATCTTAGCACAACCTCAAAGGAGGCAAAGATGTTTAAGTCAGTCATCTCAGATTATTTTGACCGCCGATAAATCAAATGTTTCTTGATTATGTAAAAATCTATGTTAAAGCCGGCAGGGGCGGCGACGGCGCGGTTGCTTTCAGACGTGAAAAGTATGTCCCTAAAGGAGGCCCTTCGGGCGGTAACGGTGGAAAGGGCGGTGATATAATTTTTGTAGCAGATAGAAATGAAAATACTCTAATCAATTTTCGATATAAAAGAAAATTCGTCGCCGATAATGGTTCCCCTGGGGGCTCTTCTCTGAAAGACGGTAAAAGCGGAAGCGATGTTATTATTAAAGTTCCTGTAGGCACTTTAATAAGAGACACAGATACACAAGAAGATTTATATGACATGGACGAAGATCAAAAGAAAGTCGTCTTTCTCTCAGGCGGAAGAGGAGGCAAGGGTAATTCGAATTTTGCTACTTCAACTAATCAAACGCCGCGATTCGCCGAAAACGGAAGAGAAGGCGAGGAAAGAAATTTAGTTCTTGAACTAAAACTTATCGCCGATATAGGCTTGGTTGGCTTTCCTAATGCAGGCAAATCTACTTTTATTTCATCTGTCTCGGCGGCTAAACCTAAAATTGCCGATTACCCTTTTACAACTCTCGAACCTGTTCTTGGAATTGTAAATTATAAAGATCATCAGAGTTTTGTTATTGCCGATATTCCCGGCATAATTGAAGGAGCGCATAAAGGCAGAGGGCTTGGGCACAAATTCCTGCGCCATATTGAAAGAACCAATGTATTATTATTAGTAATCGATTCAACGAGCGAAGACATCCAGAAACAGTATAACATTTTAAATGCTGAATTGAAAAATTTCAGCCCGGAGCTTTTTAATAAGAAAAAGATTGTTGCTCTCACTAAAATTGATTTGCTTGACGAACAAATGCTAAAAAAATTAAAGAAGAAAAAAATCCGCGGCTACAGCGATAAGATTCTAATCTTTTCGGCGGTATCAAGAACGGGTATTAACGATACATTGGATTATCTATGGGAAATGCTTTCGGTTTAAATCCGGGCTCTTATGTTATAAGAATATTATTACTTTTTTTGATTCTTGCAGTATCGGCAGCTGTATGTATTTCAATCGGAACTACATCTATTTCTATCCATGAAATTTTAGCAGTATTTACAGGCAATCCGCAAAACGAGCTGACGAAGCAAATAATAATTGATATCAGGCTGCCAAGAATACTGCTTGCAATAGCTGTTGGAGGCGGATTATCGGCAGCTGGTGCGGTCTTTCAAGCTATTCTCAAAAATCCTTTAGCCGAACCATATATTCTTGGAATATCAAGCGGTGGAGCATTTGGGGCAGTGCTTTCTTTTATGCTTGGCGTTTCATTTGTCGGCACGCAGGTATTTTCTTTTGCCGGATCGCTGGCAGTTATTTTTCTGGTATTTATGCTCGGGAGAAGATTCGGAGGTATCGAACCCAATATATTACTTCTCAGCGGTGTTATGGTCGGAGCTTTTTTTTCAGCCTTCATACTTTTGATGATGTCATTTGCAGACAGCTCATTTCGAACAGCAATTTTTTGGTTGATCGGTAATCTTTCCCTCGCCGATAAAGATGTTGTCGGCTATATATTGGCAAGCAGTTTTTTAGTTTCGGTTATTCTTTCTTTTGACGGTTATAAATTCAATCTAATAACAATGGGAGACGAATCGGCTTCTAATCTCGGCTTGAATGTTAATCGATTTAAGATAAAGAGTTATGTTCTTGCTAGTTTACTCGTAGGGGTTGTTGTTTCGGTAAGCGGAATTATAGGATTTGTCGGTTTATTAGTGCCACATATCTGCAGAATGATTTTCGGAGCCGATAACAGAATTGTAATTCCCGCCGCCTTTATGCTCGGGGGTGCGTTTTTAATCTTAAGCGACACGATTGCCAGGTCAATCATTCCCCCTTCTGAATTGCCGGTCGGAGCTATTACAGCGATTCTGGGCGCACCGGTTTTTATTTATTTGCTTCGAAAACAGTTCAAAAAAGAATACTTTTAGTTCACAAGAGAAAAAAATAACTCTGATAACACTTTGACGTTTCTCATTAGAAATCATATATTTGTCACTCGTTTTTTTAAAGAAACGGCGAGGTAGCTCAGTAGGTTAGAGCAGTGGAATCATAATCCACGTGTCGGGGGTTCGAATCCCTCCCTCGCTACGATTATTTAGGAGATAATATATATGTACACACTTTTAATCACGATATCTATAGTTGTTTCGTTTCTTTTGATCATTGTTGTTTTGCTTCAATCGAGTAAAGGGGGCGGTTTGGCAGGAATAACCGGTGGAGCCGGGAACATAGGTCAAATGTTTGGATCGAGGAGAACAGCAGATTTTTTGAGTAAATCAACATGGTGGCTTGGCAGCATGCTTATTGTTCTTGCGATTGTTACAAATTTATTTTTTCTGCCGGGTCAGTCAACCTCCGAGCAAAGGGAAAGTATAATTCAAAGCGGAAGACAGAGCCAATCAGTGCCCTCAACACCCGTGCTTCCTCAGCAATCTGATGAAGGAACAGAATCAGGAACTTCATCCGAAAGCGAAACGCCTATCGGGCAATAAATTATTGTTATATTAAATGAGCCTGTTCTGTTTAAAGGGAACAGGCTTTTTTGTTTTAAAATAAAATGGACTTGTCATGTTCAAAAAAGAAGAAAAAATTGAAAAAGCCTATAAGAATTTGAAATTTCTTAACTCATCAAGCGCACGTACTATCAGAATACTATCCGAGTTTTATGAGCCTGAATCGAGATTCAAAAAAAATAATATCGTTGATACTATAGTTTTTTTTGGCTCAGCTAGAATTAAAAGTAAAAAGAGTGCATTAGAGGAATTAAAGAATTTCAAAACGATGGAAAGAAAATCTTCTGGTTATGAAGCAAAACTAAAGAGGCTTGAAGCCAATTTGATAATGTCAAAATACTACGAAGATGCTGTTGAATTATCCAAGAGGCTGACTTCATGGTCAATATCGCTTCCGACAGATGAACATAGATTCATAATTTGCAGCGGCGGCGGTCCGGGTATTATGGAAGCTGCTAATAAAGGAGCGAAACTTGCCAAGGGCAAATCGCTCGGACTCAATATCAGCATTCCGTACGAACAATTCGTAAATAAATATGTTGACCCGGAATTTGCTTTCGAGTTCCATTATTTTTTTATGCGGAAATTTTGGTTTGTATATCTGGCAAAAGCATTAATAGTTTTTCCCGGCGGTTTCGGCACTCTTGACGAGTTGATGGAATTGCTTACTTTGATTCAAACGGGCAAGGTAAAGAAACAAATGAAGGTTATTGTTTACGACGAAAAATTCTGGAATAAGGTAATCAATTTTGATGCATTGATAGAGATGGGAACAATCAGCAAAGGGGATCTAAAATTGTTTGAATTCAGCAACAGCGTAGATGACGCTTTTAATAAAATAACCAAACACTTTGCAAAACATTATTTAATTAACGGCGGAAAAAAGCCAAATAAAAGAAAACCCCTGTGGGGTTAGGGGTTTATCTGTTTTCTCTTGCAGTCTCTTTTGAAGCCCGTCTCTTCGCTTTAATTCTTTCCATTCTTTTTTCAATAGAAGGCTTTACGAAGAATGTCCTTTTCTTGTATTCCTTAAGAACACCAGAGCGTTCGTATTTCTTTTTGAACCTTTTAAGAGCTTTGTCAATGTTTTCGCTCTCTTGAAGAACAATACCTACCAAGTAATTCACCACCTTTTTTGTTAAAATTTAGACACCAAATATATTTCTATAAGCCCTAAACCGCAAGAAATTTTTAATTTTAAATTCCGGCGGGTCAAATACCAATACCCAATGTCTTGAAATTAGATTATTTATGCTTTAATCTCGGAAATAATTTTATTTATTAAGTGAACAGAACATTTGATTTTCTTTTATTTGCGTCTGATAAGATTCTTTTAGATGATATAATCGTTTTTGAGCTCTTTATTACTCATTATTAGGGAAAATAGAGTTTTCTCTCTTCAATGTCGGTAATTCTATTATCGTTGTGTGAGGTAATATCGTAAATTATCAAATCATACATTTTTTTGTCCTAAAGCCAGCAAAGTTAATTTGTTTTTAAATATCCTCTATCCTTTGCATAACTATGAAGTTTGGTATAAAGCATCTTTCTTGCCCTGTGCAGTCTGGACCTGACTGTACCGACCGGACTATCAATAAAGTCTGCAATTTCTTCATAGGTGAATCCTTCCACATCCGAAAGAATTATCACAGTTTTAAAATCTTCGGGCAAAGAACTTAGTGCAGTTGTTAATTCATCGTCAAAATGTTTTGCGAAAACATCCTCCTCGAAGTGCTGAGTTTTTACTTCGGAGGCTTTAATGTTCTCATAAAAGTTTTGTATATCATCGTAATCAACCTTGCTTGGGCCCTTCGTATTTTTTCTATAATCATTAATAAATGAATTTTTCAATATTCTAAACAACCAGGCTTTGCAATTAGTGCCGCGTTCAAACTTATCAAAAAACCGGAAAGCCTTCAAATAAGTTTCCTGTACAAGGTCATCCGCATCGTCTGAATCGCCTGTGATTCTATAAGCATAGTTGTAAAGAGAATTAATATGTGGTAGAGCTTCTTTTTCAAATTCTGAGTAAAGGTCGTTATCTTTACGAGGCAAAATATTTTCTACAATGCTCATTCAAGTTGCCGTATTACTTCAAAATTAATCCGTTAAGAATATAATTCTTATTGCTAATAAGATCGTAAAGAAATCCATTTATAACCACGAATCTCACTTTTTCATTCTGCCAGATAGTTAAATCAGCAATATTTCCAACGCGTATTTTGTTGTTAAATTTTCTTTCGGTTGATAACACAATTATGGGTGATTCCGAATAAATATAATTTGTGTCTATATCTTTAACCCTTACGGATGTATAGCCTTGTTTGTACAGTTCGGTGAATTTTAGCATTTCAAGCTGCTTTAAATTTTTGAGTGTATCGGGCATTGTACTACCCGGTTTTACTACCATGCTCGAGCAGTCTATCTCGTCGTAACCGTAAAAAGTTGAAAGGTCGCCTATGTCTTCAATAGTTCCGACAAAATAATCGTCGCGGTTATTTTTAATACCCCTTTCGTTATGATTTATACCTATGTCAATTACATACTTGCCGCCTTCAAATTCGATGTAAAGATTTCGAAGCATTAAATCAAAGAGCCTCCTCTCGTTTTCGGGCATTGCATTATAGGTCTCAACATCAGCGTTTTTATATTTGCCGGCAGCAATCGAATTAAAACCTGCTAATAAGGCAATAAAATTCAATTTTCGGATGAATTGTTTTTCGTGATTGTTTTTCCATCCTCCGGATTCGATTAGTATAGAACTTGTGCCCCATTTCATAAAATTATCGCCGAAAGCGCGGGGCTCAAATTCATCATCATATTTAGCGATATGACCAGGAATAAATTTGGAAAGTTCTTCGTGAATATTTACAATGACTTTCATTGTATTTAGCCGGACTTGATTAATTTCTTTTTCATGATTATAAGCCGGAGCGAGAAAGGCAATAGTAGCCGCTTTAAATGATTTGCCTGAAGTATATCTTGTGCTTTGATCGTGCAGATTAAAACCGAAGTCTGCATTCAGCGAATCTCTTGCCGATTTCAAAATTTTTGATTCGGGAAACTGCAGTCGTGCTGCATCTCTGTTCAGATCAATGTCAAGAGCATTGCGTCTGCTGTAACGTTCTGCGCCGTCAGGATTGAGCATAGGAATAAGATGAATGGTAACCTTATCAAGAATCTCTTTTCGTAATTCATCAAATTCATCTTCTGCAGCAAAGAATTTTAAAATATCAAGCAGCGCCATAGAAGCGGTTGATTCGTCGCCGTGCATTTGAGACCAGGCTAATATATTTACGGGGCCTCTGCCAAAACTTATTAAATATATCGGTCGGTTCTGAAGCGATTTGCCCAGCTCTTTAATTTTGAATTTTTGGTTTTCTTTGTAGCTTAAAACGTAGGGCATTATTTCATCATGACTGATTCTTTTATCCTTTACGGATTTCTCTTTATAGTTTTCGTAGCTGCTATAAAGACTATGGGCAGAAAAATTTTGTGCATTCATTGTAGTTAGTGAAAGAATAATAATGATTAGTAAAATTACAGTTTTTTGCATGGTAGATAAATTGACTCTATTTATATGTCAAATATAAAGATAAATCAACTAACTTTTTGAATTATGAGGGTAGCCGCAGTCGGCTGATATATGATTAATACATCAGCCCGATGTTCAATGTGACATAAAAAGAATGAATTTCTTTGCGGAATTTCGTGTGAAGATTTTCAACGCCTTTATTGAGAAGATAAGCATAATAATAACGGAAATTAATGCCGACAAGATTCGTTTTGCTCAGTCCGAAATTTGCGCCGAAGCCGGCATAACCGCCAACAGCCCAATTTAATTTAGCCTTGCCGAAAGAATCAAAAAATTCCAGGGCATACGGCGTGGTTATAAATAAGTTAGGTCCAATACCTCCTGAAAGATAGGGGCGTAAATTATCTGTGAGAGTATTTTCGAATAAACGATACTGAATACCTAAATTCAACGGGAGAAAAAATACTCTGTTTTTCTTCCCAGCCACAAAAGTTCTTCCGAAATAATCCACGAATTCAAATTCCCGCTCGTCTTTTGATTCAGAAATGGAAAAATCAATAAAGCCAGTCGATTTTGTGCTGAAGGAATGGCGGTAGAAAGTGCCCAGCCCGAAGCCGCTCTCACCAATCAAAACATCAACACCCCATGCATTCAAGGGAAATTCATCCGGAGGTCTTTCCGGAGCGAGCTCTCCGATCCTCTGAGCATATATATTCGTTAATAAAAATAGAAACAGCACCGTCAAGTAATTTTTCATTTTTAACCTTTTCTTAAACCTTGGTAATGAAAATTAATTATTATATATTAAAAATCAATGTCAAAAATAAATCATTATGCATCCGAAATATCAATCTATAGATACACCTGAATATTGGGACGAAAGATATAAGACAAATGAAGACACATGGACTTTTAACAATTACAACCCCACTTTTGTTCATTTACTGAAAAGCGGTTTTCTGAATAAGGATCAAAAGATTTTGATAATCGGCGCAGGCAAAGGTTATGATGCAGTTGAAGCCGCAAAACTCGGTTTCGATGTAACAACCATCGATTTTTCCACACAGGCAAATGAGTTCACAAGAAAACTTGCCGCTGGTGCAGACGTTAATATTAAACTGATCAATAAAGATATATTTGAACTGAACTCGCTAAACACTAAATACGACCTGATTTACGAATATGTAACCATCTGCTCTATAATTCCTGAGAGGTGGGGAGAATTGCTTGAAAAAATTGATTATGCCTTAAATGCCGGCGGTTATTTCGTTACAGTACTTTTCCCTGTAAACCGACATTATGAACCACCTCCCTTTACTGTTGAGTTAAAGGATTTTTATAATCTGGCTGTAAAGTGCTGGAAACTCGTATATTTTCAGAGGGATATTCCGTCGATTAAACCCCGTAAAGGAAATGAGCTGTTATTAATTTTTAAGAAAAGCGCATAGTTAAATGTCTGCAAATCTTGAAATAAAAATCCGTCTTGATGAATTCGAAAGAATTTTGGACTTACTGAAGAAATCAAATGCGCGGTTCAGCGGCATATTAACTCAGAAAGATGTTTATTACAATGTAGAGGAATTTCTGCTTAAGTTGCGAATTGAAGATGGAAAGAATTATCTCATCAAATATAAAAGGGATGAATCCGGCAAGGACAGATTCAGTCATTACAATATCCTTTCTTTGAGCGGCGAAAAAGTTGATGATTATCTAAGTGAAATTTTTAATATTGAGGCTGTCGTCGAGAAAAAAAGAACTGTTTTTATAATAGATAATACAAGAATACATCTCGATGAGGTAAAAAATCTGGGAAAATTCATTGAGCTTGAAACTGTGGTTACGGCAAATTATGAAGATGCTAAATCAGAATTCGAGACGGTTATGAAAATTCTTGAATTAGATAGAAAAAAGCAAATTCTTAACTCATACAAAAACTTGATTTCACCCGATGATTTTAAGTAAGGAAAATATCGAATCGATTAATATCGGCGGGCTGATATCTGATTTAATAGCCGGCGGAAACCACGAAAAATTCCTGCTGATAGTTCCTACGAATAGACGGCTGCGCAAATTGAAAAAGGAAATAATTGATTCATCGCCTGGAAAAGTTACGGGGAAAATAAATATTGAAACATTTTCTACACTTTCTTCCCGCTTACTGAAACAGTATAATGAGTTTAGTGAATTAAGCGAAGCAGCATCTACGGTTTTTATTAAACAAAGTTCTTCCGAGGCTGCGTTAAAATATTTTCTAAATTACAGAGATGAGTTTCCGGCGGGCACTCTCGATAGAATCAGGAATGTTATTTCTAAGTATAAAGAGAATGGCGTATCGCCCCAGCGCATTCGTGCCGAAGCTCAAAATTTAAGTGACCCGGAAAAACAAAAAGCGCTTGACATAGCTGAAATCTATGACATCTATCTGCAGAAATGCTCGGAGCTTAAAGCTTACGAGATAGGCGATATATATAATAAATTATTAGAGATTAAAGTTGATAATACTATCGAATCTTTCCTTAGACTTTTTACCTCGGTTGATTTGACAGTTATTGACGGATTCGATGAATTTACGGATCCTGAGATTCAAATTATAGACCGATTGAGCAGGCTTAAATCTAACAGACTGTTCATTGTGTTCGATTATTATCGATATAATCCTTCGATATTTACACATCTTGATAAATGTTATGATAAATTCATTTTAGCGGGGTTTAAGAACATAGCCGGAACAGCTCCGCATGAAGACAATAAATTTAAGCAAGCAATTAAGGAAAAATTATTTCTAAAAAAACCCGTTAAACCTGACAACTCTTTTAGAGAAAAAATTATTAAGCTTTCCGCTCTTGACAGAAATAATGAAGTTGAATTAATAGCCAAGGAAATCAAATATATTTTATCAAAAGATAAAGTCAAGCCCTCTCATATTTGCGTTGCCTTCAATCTGATAGATAATTATTCGCATATCGTAGAGGATGTGTTTAATACTTACGGCATCCCGACTAATCTAACTGACAGAATTTATCTTAAAAGAACAGTCCCTGCGCTAACGATTCTAAATTTCCTGGAGATTATTGGGAGCGATTACCATTTTAAAAATATTGCAAGGGCTTTCAGCGGCGAAACATTACTTAACAGAAATATTGATCTGTCGAATTTAATTTCCGTTGCAAATAATTTGAAAATCATTTACGGCTTCTATAAATGGAACTCAAGGATTAAAGAAGCGCTGAATATGCTTGAGGTGTCGGGCGAAGAGCCGTATGAAATCTTTAGAAAGAAAAACAGTTTTGAGAAAGCATTAACCGATTTGAATTATATAGATGACCTGTTGAATCCTTTTAAGTGCAAGTTAACTATAAAAGCATTTATGATCGAACTAAATGATTTGATTTTCAAACTGGGTTTGACTCAAAATTTACTCAAGGACGGAAGCTCGAGAGCCGAGGAAAATATCAAGTCTCTCACAACATTTATCGAGACCATGGAAGAAATCTTCGGACTGTTAAATACTGGTATGAACAAAACAACAAAATTTGAGCTGAACTTTTTTATCGATAACATAAAAACAACTCTCGGCTGGGCTCGTTTCAATGTTAAAGAAAAATCTGACTACGGCGTGCTGGTAACTTCCTTTAATGAAATACGCGGATTGAGGTTTGATCATTTGTTTATTGGCGGTTTGATTGACGGAGACTTCCCCACGCGATTCTCACCGGAGATTTTTATGTCCGGCTCATATCAAAAAAGCGAGTTAATTCACCAGAGCGAGGAAAGATACAGGTTTTATCAAACGCTTTGTGCATGGGATAAGTCGCTTTATTTATCGGCTCCCCGGGTTGAAGCTGGTAAGGAACTCGTAGAATCGTCATTTATCAAAGAATTAAGTCAGCTCTTTACGGTGGCTGAAAAAAACGAGAACGATTTCCGAAACCAAATCTATTCATTTGAAGAGTTTCAAATTAATTTTGTGCCGGATAAAATTGAAGAAAGTTTAATTGGAATATTTGATGCGGAAAATTTAAAGAGACGGGTTGGCATCGAAAATGCGAGACTGGAAGATGGCAGCTATAAAGGAGTATTCAATGGTTATCTGCTTGGCGATGATATAGATATTAATCAATCCGATAAAGATTTTATATCGGCGAAACTAAATGATTTTATTACAAAGCAGTTTTCCCCATCCGAGCTGGAAACCTACGCAAAATGCCCCTTTAAATATTTTCTCGAGAAAATACTTAAAATAAGCGCCGCCTTAGAACCCACTGAAACTCTCGAAGCAATTGAACTCGGCAGCCTCATCCATTCTATACTTTTTGACTTTTACTCTGCGGTAACCCGAAAAAATATTAGAATACAGGGATGCGATGACAAAACCTTTCGCTACGTTTTTGAATTGTTGCGAAAAATAAGCGAGGCTAAACTGGAGATGATCCTTTTTAATAAGGATTATGCATTTTATGACATTGAGAAACTAATCGGTATGAACGGTGATTTCAAACAGTCAATTCTTTATAAGTTTATTGAAGCTGAACGAAATGAAGAGAAATTTCTCCCAAACTTTTTTGAAGTAAGTTTCGGTGCGGCAAATAAACTTGATACGGATACTGCCTTAAGCAGCAGAGAACCGGTAACGATTGAAGATGTTAAACTTCGCGGCAAAATTGACCGCATAGATATTTGCCGGAGCGAATCGAAATTCAACATAGTTGATTATAAATTAAGCGGCGCAAAACCTTCGGAAAATGATCTCCGCCAGGGGGTTTCTTTGCAGCTGCCGGTATACATGCTCGCTGCAAAGATACTTTTAGAAAATAATTTAGGAAAAGAGTTTTTGCCGAACGAAATGCAGATATTCTCCTTAAAATATAACGAACGAGATTTCGGCAAGAAAAAAATATCGCTATCGAGGAAAAAGGATTCGGATCACCTTGAATTATGCGCCGAATTAATTGAGACGGCAAAAACCCACATCAAAAAATATATTGAACAGATTCAAAAAGGGAATTTCAATTTAAGCCGGCTTGAGGGCAGGGAAGAAAAGGTCTGCAGGTTCTGCAATTTCAAGGCTGTCTGCAGAATTGAGGATATTGTCTCTTAATCCTGCTTGAAACTCCGCTTATTCGCTCTTTTATACTTGAATAGCACGATATTTTTTTTTAGTTTTGAATAAGCCACTGCCGAAGCAGTGGTATTTTTTTTATATTCATTAACTTTTAAGGGAAAAAACGTGTCAAATTTTGTGTACTTGTCGAAAGAAAGGTTGAAAGAGCTTGAGGATGAAATTAGGGAATTAAAATCTAACGGCAGAAAGAAAATGGCAGAGAGAATAGCAGAGGCTCGTTCGCACGGCGACTTATCAGAAAACGCCGAATATGATGCCGCTAAGGAAGAACAAGGTCTGCTTGAGCTGAAGATAAGTAAACTTGAAGATTTACTTTCGCGCGCAAGGATAATAGACACCTCTTCACTGCCCCAGGATCAAGTTCATATACTCTCTAAAGTTAAAGTCAAGAATTTGAAAAACGGTAAGACATTCGAATATATTTTGGTTTCTGAGGAAGAAGCCAATATTGAGCAGAGCAAAATTTCAATAACTTCGCCTGTCGGCCAGGCTTTTATGGGACACAAAGCCGGTGAAATTGTCACAGCAAATGTTCCCGCCGGGTTAATTAAATTCGAAATAATCAGCATTGACTGAACCCCGACCCACGCTTTCAATAATAATTCCGGTTTTAGTGTTTACTCAATTATTTTTTCTTAATTTTTCCTCATGGATTCGTTGAAAAATTTAAAAACAATCGAACAGAAGGTGATTAAGTTCATCAAGAGGTATCACTTAATCAACAAAGGAGAGAAGCTTTTGCTTGGCTTAAGCGGAGGCTCGGATTCGGTTTTTGCCTTATTCTTTATGCATAAATTTAAGAAACTATTCAATGCAGAACTTTCAGCAGTCCATATTAATCATAATTTAAGGGGCAGGGATTCTCTTCTTGATGAAAAATTCTGCCGGGAATTATGCCGAAGGCTGGATGTGCCTTTTTTTAACGATTCCGTTTTTCCTCAAGAATTAGTTAAACAAAATAAAGTGTCTTTGGAAGAAGCATGCAGAGAATTGAGATATAACATATTCGGTAAAATCCTTGAGGAGAATAATCTCGATAAAATAATTACCGCTCATATTCAAGATGACAACACCGAAACAGTATTTCTAAATATTATCAAAGGCACTGGTGTTGCCGGACTGTCCGGCATCCCGATAAGCAGAAATAATATAATCCGTCCGCTGCTCTGCCTTACAAAAGAAGAAGTTCTGCTTTACCTTAAAGCTAACAGAATAAAATATCGTAAGGATAAATCTAATTTCTCGGATGAATTTCAAAGAAATTTAATCAGGAATAAAATTATTCCTGTAGTAAAAAAATCTTTGAATCCTTCCGTTCATGAGGCTGTTTTCCGTACGACTCAAAACATTGCCGGATTTCAAAAAGTTTTTTTTAACGAGCTTGAAACAAAATTGGATTTATATTTCAAAGTATCCAAGCGCGGATTAGTAATAAATAAAATCCTTTTCAAGTCAGGCGAAGCATACACTAGGGAAATGTTGAGGGCATATTTCCGCAAAGCCGGCGGTTATAGTTTTGCATTTGAAGACGCCGAGAAGCTGATAGAGCTTTCTTCAAAACAGACAGGGTATTCGATTCAGCTTAAGAAAAATTTAATTGCTCTGAACGAAAGAAAAACGATTCATATATTGCCCCGCCCACGGAAAACACCTGAAACAAAATATTTCAAACTCGGCGAATCGGTTATAATCGACAGAATGAGAATCGGAGCCTTAAGAATCAAAAATTTATCCCTAAAGAAATCATCGTCCGAGGTTGAATATATTTCGGGCGATAATATTGATGATCTGTTTGAATTGAGAAATTGGAAAGCCGGGGATAAATTTCAACCCCTTGGAATGACAAATTCAAAAAAAATATCTGACTTTCTTACGGATAGAAAAATCCCAGCCGGCGAAAAAAGAGATTTCAAAATTCTGCTCAACCGGAACAATATTGTCTGGGCGGTTGGTTTAAGGATTGACGAAAGAGTTAAAATTACTAATGAAACAAAATCGGTGGTAAAGTTATGGAGAAAGAAAATTTAAACAGGGACATAATTCAAATAGGAAACGAGAAATTTGTTCCAATGTTAAACGAAGAAAAGATAAAAACCCGAATAAAAGAACTGGGTGAACAAATATCGAATGATTATATGAATAAACTGCCGATTTTTATCGGCGTTCTCAACGGTTCTTTCATGTTCATGTCGGATTTATTGAAACACGTTAACATTCATTGTGAGATTGACTTTATCAAACTCTCAAGCTATGGTGACGCTAAAATTTCCTCGGGTAATGTAAGAACTCTAAAAGAACTTAATGCCGATATCAGCGAAAGACACATTATAATAGTCGAAGATATCGTAGATACGGGTCTGTCAATAAATTATATTACTGAAATTTTGAATTATCATAAGCCCGCCAGCGTTAAGTATGTATCGCTTTTGGTCAAACCAGCAAGCTTAAAATTTGATATTAAAATTGATTATATTGGTTTTGAAATTCCTAATCAATTTGTAATTGGTTATGGATTAGATTATGCTCAGAAATATCGAAATTTAACTTCGATTTATGCGCTGAGCGAATAGAAATATTTAATGATGAAGGGTCTTAAAATGTCGGATAAACAAAATTTCAGTTCCAACCAGCAAAACAAAAAAGGATTCAAGGGCGGTCCACAGAAACCAGACGGTGACTTTGACTGGTCGAAGATAATAAGAACCGTCTTAAGCTGGGGAGCTGTGATAATTGCCGCAGTAATTTTTATGCAGATAATGCGTGGAGGGTCCTCAGGCCCTATGCAGGTGGATTATTATGTCTACAAAGAATTCCTAAATACAGATAAAATTTTAGAGGCGAAGATTGTTAAGGTTGATTTAAACGATTATGTCTTTGAAGGTACACTTAAGAATAAAGAGTTTTATAATAATGCCAGAATAGAAAAATTCTCCGTTACACTTGTCGAGCCTCTGATGGAAGAAGAAATTAAGATCTGGCGGGAAAAAGACATCAAATTTACATTCGTCAAAGAATCTAATGAGTGGCTGACAGTTTTGATAAGCATTATCCCATGGATATTGATTATAGGTGTTTGGATTCTTTTCATGCGAAGAATGCAAGCCGGGGGCGGCAGTTCGCGAGGAATATTTAATTTCGGTAAAAGCAGGGCAAAACTCGTATCAGACTCGGCTGTTAAAATAACATTTAAGGATGTAGCCGGAGCGGACGAAGCCAAGCAGGAGCTTCATGAAATAATTGAATTCTTAAAAGAACCATCAAAATTTCAGCGGCTGGGCGGCAAAATACCCAGAGGAGTGCTTCTTTTAGGACCACCCGGAACAGGCAAAACATTGCTTGCCAGAGCTGTTGCAGGTGAAGCGGGTGTTCCATTCTTCTCAATTTCAGGCGCAGATTTCGTCGAAATGTTTGTCGGCGTTGGCGCAAGCCGTGTCCGTGACCTTTTCGAACAGGGCAAAAAAAGCGCTCCCTGCATAATTTTTATTGACGAAATTGACGCTGTGGGCAGGCATAGAGGTGCTGGATTAGGCGGCGGACATGATGAACGTGAACAGACTTTGAACGCATTACTTGTTGAGATGGATGGATTTGAACAAAACAGCGGCGTAATAATTATTGCTGCCACTAATAGACCCGACGTGCTCGATCCGGCTTTACTTAGACCGGGAAGGTTTGATAGGCAGGTGGTAGTTGACCGGCCCGACGTTAAAGGAAGAGAAGGCATCTTGAAAGTACACACACGGAAAATTCCTCTGTCGCCCGAAGTTAATCTGCAGATACTCGCAAAAGGAACTCCGGGCTTGGCTGGCGCCGAACTAGCCAATATGGTTAATGAAGCAGCTCTGCTTGCCGCAAGAAAAAACAAGCAGAAAGTTGACATGACAGATTTTGAAGAGGCTAAAGACAAAGTTATGATGGGCATGGAAAGGAAGAGCATGATCATCTCAGAAGAAGAAAAGAAAATCACTTCCTATCATGAAATTGGACACGTGCTTGTAGCTAAAATGATCCCCGAGTCGGATCCTGTCCATAAGGTTACAATAATACCCCGCGGACGGGCTCTCGGCGTTACAACTTACCTTCCCGTAGATGAGAAACATACCTACTCAAAAGAATATTTGGAAGCGATTATTACCTATGCTCTTGGCGGTCGCGCCGCCGAAAAGCTTATTTTTAATAGACTTACTACCGGAGCCGGCAATGATATTGAACGGGCAACTAATCTTGCTAGAAAAATGGTTTGCGAATGGGGAATGAGTGAAAAGTTAGGCCCGCTTGCCTACGGTAAAAATGAGGAAGAAATTTTCCTTGGCAGAGAAATTACAAAACAGCAGAATTATAGCGAGAAAACTGCCGAAGAAATTGATGAAGAGATCAAAAATATAGTTTTAAAAGGGATGGAAAGAGCCGAGAAAATTTTGCGGGATAATATCGATCTACTGAATAAACTCTCAAAAGAGCTTCTCGAAAGGGAAATTCTTGATGCCGAGGAAATAGATAAAATTATTAATGGCGAAGAACTCTCACCGTTGAAAAAAACAGATTTAATTGCAGAGCTTTCTGAAAATAAAAATTCCGAGATTCCAGATCATGTTCAAAAATTAATGGACGAAAAAAAGAAAAGATCAGCCGAAGATAAGACGAACGATGCAGATGATAACAAGTAGTCAAAGTACAATTGATTATAAAACTGAAGTACTTAGGAAAGCAATTCATTTATGTTCGCTCTCAATTTCCATTATTTATTATCACATCACAAAGGAGCTGGCATTAAGCATTTTAATTCCCTTAACCGCACTTTCAATAATACTGGATGTTGCGCGTTATATTTTCCCGAAATTTGGTAAAATATTTTATATGATTTTCGGTTTTATGCTCAGGCAGCACGAAATGGATGAAAAGAAAAGAAATCTTAACGGAGCTACCTATGTTCTTCTTGCAGCAACAATCGTTATTGCGGTGTTTCCTAAAGTATTTGTTATCCCAGCAATTGCAATATTAATTCTTGGCGATATTTCAGCGGCTCTAATCGGCAGAAAGTTCGGAAAAAATAAATTTCTTGCAAAAAGCCTTGAAGGGACATTAGCCTTTTTGGCTGCCGGCAGTATTGTTATTATTTTTTCGCCTAAACTTGTCGGGACCCAACTCGAGTATTTTATAGGGATTATTGCTGCAGGCGCGGGAGCTATTGCAGAAAACATATCATTCGGCTGGGCTGATGATAATTTAACAATTCCGATTGCTGTCTGCCTTACTATGTACATTTTATACTATATTCTACTGCCCGATGTGCCCCTTGTTTTGCCCAATGTTCCAGTTTAACGGAAACAAGTTGATTCAGAATTTGTATAAAAATCATTCTTAATAAAAGTTGACGCTAAAATGCCTTCGTTAAAATTAATACTACTTGCCGCGGCTTCATTAGTAATTGTATTATTACTAATTTCGTGCGATTCACAAAAACCGGCGGTCGGTCTTGAAGACGAGATTTTTGTAATTGCAGATACTTCCGAATATTATGAACTTGAACCGGCTCTTGCAGAAGTCTTCGAAAAAGTTATCTATACACCTCAGCCTGAGAAATTATTCGAACTAAAAAGAAAACCCTTTGAACAGCTGAACGGCGTAAAAAACAAAAAGAATGTGATTATTATTGCACCGCTAAATTCCGGTTCGCTGACTTCTGATTATATTTCCGGATTGTTAGATTCGAACGTTAATAAATTAGTCAGTGATGGAAGCGAATACGCTTTTATTAAAAACGAACTCTGGGCGCGGGACCAACTGGTTATGATACTGACTGCTCCAACCATAGATGACCTTAAGCAAAATATACTTATCAATAAAGAAAATCTTATACATTATTTCAAAACTATATCCAATAAGCGTTTGTACAAAAGTCTTTATAACGCAAAATATGAACGAAAAGATGTTGAAGCCCAGCTACTGAAAGATCACGGATGGATTATTTATGTTCAGGCGGATTTTCAACTTGCTAAAAATGCACACGAGGATAATTTTGTATGGCTTAGGAGATCACCGAATTCAGAAATGGAACGATGGATTTTCGTTCACTGGATTGAAAACGCATCGCCCGAATTGCTAATGCCAGATTCGATTTTTGCTATACGTAACAGGTTGACTAAAAAACATTATCTTACTAGCGACAATCAAGAATTTGTCGAGATATCAAACGACCAGCTTCCCGCAGTAACCGAAGTAAATTTTTTGGATAGATATGCCCTGTTGACCCAAGGTTTCTGGAGGTTTTCAATGAAAAGCGGCGGAGGTCCTTTCTTGAGCTATACTTTCTTTGACGAACAAACCAAGCGGATTTATATGCTTGACGGCTCCGTCTATGCACCGAAATACTATAAGAAAAAAATACTGCAGCAGCTTGATGTCATTCTTCAGTCATGGATGCCCGCATATGAATTGCCTGAATCTAAAATTAAAAGTTTGATGAGTGAATTAGAGTAGATATTACAATATCAAGCTCATTCTTAAAACGTCTTGATATTTGCCGTCTATGTTTACTTCATCGCGGAGAATTCCTTCGACTTTAAAACCAAGTTCCTCATTAATTTGAATATTACGGATGTTAGTGTTAACAGTGCTTAAATAGATTTTATGCAGTTTTAATCCCTGTCTTCCAAATTCTATCCATAATTCTGTGGCTTCTTTGCCATAACCGTGTCCCCTTAGTTCCGGAATGCCTATCAACTTTCTTAACTCTGCCTTTCTGCTTTCTTTATCGTAATTTAAAAAAGCAACCATTCCAATCGGGTCGTTATTATCTAAAGTAATTACACCGAGAATATTATTTTCATTATTCAACAAATTTTCAAGTTTTATTATGGAAGAATTTGAAACTGACAGCAGAAAATATCGTCCATAGCTGTCTTGTATCCAGTCGGTAAGCATTTTTAAGTCTATTTCTTTTTCAAATTGTCTAATTTTTAGTCTGCCAAACGAAAGGGGAAGGTTTTTACAATCAAGGAAGATATTATTTTCAGCGGCTTCTCCGGCGCTGGTATCTCTGTAATCCTTTTTAGTAAGCGCAAACTCAAGGAGCGTATTAACGAACTTCAGATAATGCTCGTATTGAAATCCATACGATTCGGCTTCCTTAAAAAAATTTCTGCTCAAGGCTTCAATTGTTGTTCCGGTGATTACCTTCTTTTTCATGATACAGCCTTAGTAAAAATTATTAAAAAAAATTATAATACTCTTAATAAAAACTTTGCCAAGGGTAAAATAAACATAATTCCTATTATTCAATAAGTCTTTTCAATGAAACAGGCAAACTGAATTCCGGAAATTCCAGAGTTAATTTTTCCACATAAATTCTTGCTTGATTAAATTTATTGTGCTGCATCTCGTAAGCCGCTCTGTAAGCGTACATCGAAGCTATAAGTCTTCTTATTGAATCTGTATATTTATTCCCGTATTCGGGGAATCGGATTTTGGCATCAGGGACAGGAGCTTCCAAATAGTCGTTGTTATTAACGACTTTAAATAATAGTTGATAAGGCGCCAGATAGTATCCGTCCGGCAATGAAAACTCGCCGCGGCGCATTTCGTTTTCAAAAATTTCAGGGGCGATATAAAAATTTTTATTGACTGAATTAAATGCAACAAGGTTGGTCATAATTTTTCTAAAATAAAACTCTAATTTATTAGGGTCATATTTCTCAGATTGCTCAAACGGTGCCAGAGCTTTCAGAAATTCAGTGACGTCGTTCTCAAATCCGTAAAATATATCGGGATAATTCCGATTGAGTTGATGATAATACCACGATCTTCTCAACAATTCTTTATCTACTACCGCTGCATCTGCTCTATAATTCTCCACGAACTGAAAATAATAAGAAGCCGAAATAAAATAATCCCACTGATAACTGAAAATAATCGAATTTAATTCTGTGCTATTCAATATCGCTTTTGTATAGTCCTCAAAAATTAATAATCCGCTCTGATCGACCTTCTTATAATTAATAGCGGAATGAGTTGCGGTAATGATAAAAAATATGATTATGACAAGATTGTAATATTTTTTTTTGTCGGGCAGTAGTCGAAGAATAAAAAGCAGTCCAAAAGGGAAACAGAAGGCAATAACTAAATATGCAAGAAGGAAATATGAATCTATATCGTTGATGTCGTAATTGATTGAATAAAAAACTGTGGTCAAAAAACATATTAAAAGAAAGATAAATAATTGCCGGTTTTGTTTGATCAAAAAAATACAACCTAAAAAGGTTATAAAAAGAATTGGCATAAAAAATTCGTTCGGAAGACTATTGAAAAAATAAGCAAGCTGTTTTTTTGCAGAATCGAATGATGAAAATATCCAAACCTGGTACTGCTTGCCCGTGAAATGCCTGACGAAGTTTTCGAAATTGACCGGATTACCCCAATTTAACCGGGGACTCAGCGAAGCTCTCAGCGGCAGATACGAATAAATTAATACAAGCAATGGAACGAACACAGAAAGCATCTGGAAAATTTTAGTAAAACTTTTTTCCCCGAATTTTTCTTTAGTAAAAAATACATAAGCAAGACCCGGAATAATAAGCAGCGTAGTCATATGATTGGCGAAAGAAAGCGCGAGCAGGATGGATGCCATCAACCATTGTTTTAATTCTACAGTTCTGCTTTCATTTAATAGACGGATCAAAATATATATTATAACCGAGATTAAAAAGATATGCAGAGAATATACTTCAACAGATGTGCTTTGAAGCCCGAAAGTTCTGCTAAATGCTAAAGCGAATCCTGATATTACCGCAATAATCTTGGAATTAAATTCATCTATGAATATTGACTTTTTTCTGACGATATCAACAGACCCAGTTCGTTTCCTCTTGACCCCTTTTGGTGTTTCGGCTTTATCGTGATTTTTCTTAATTGTATTGTTGATCGAAACGTGAATTGATTTCATAAAGAAATAAACGGAAATACTGACAAAGACGGCAGAGAGCAGATTTAATTGAGTAATAACTGAGACCGGAAGCGGAAGTAATAAAAACAAATATCCTAAAAGGGTAAAAAGAGGGTAACCGGTAGGATGCGAAATCCCCAAAGTTGCCTGTACCGCAGCCAGCTCGCCCGAATCAATCTGCACGACCGAAGGCGCCATGGTTGTTAAATAGAAAATGAAAACAGCAAATGAGGAAATACCGATTATATTGTTTTTTGGAAAATCCGTTTTCATCACTCAATAAACTCCTTGAATAACAAATTATTCCTCATTAACTCATCCTTAATACGCGCAATAAGTTTTTCAGGATTCTTGAAGCCGAATAATCCCGAAATGGTTTTGAGTTTTGACTTATCGGCAGGCATTTTCGTAGATCTGATATTGAATATGTTTTGAAGCAGCAGCTCAGCTTTCTTCAAAAAATTATAGGAGCTTCTTAAAGATCTTAATTTTGAAAATTCTTTTTTATCGGCAAGAGTATCAAATATGGTTTGAGGCGTTAAACCCCCAGCCTTCTCGAGAAGATTATTGTTGAACATTATCGAGGAAAAAATCAGATAATCAATAGTGAACAGACCGCCTCTACTTTTTTTTATGTCAACCGATCCGAAAAGAGTGCCGGCGCCGCTTTCAAAATATTTAGTATATGTGCTTAATAAGCCGTTCTTCAGCGCAGATTTATCAGCTTGCAAAATTCTCTGCTTAACTAAACTGTTGAATTCATAGAATAAATTTTTATTGCCGGAGACAAACTTAATTTTAAGAAGCGACATTAATTCCCATGAACCGGCTCTCGATAATAAGTATTTTTTATAATTCATAATATCAGTGACAAGAGGAGATGATCTGCCTTCGGGCCTGAGTCTAAAATCGATTTCCAATTCGGGTAATATTTGTTTTGCTTCCGACAAAAAATCTTGAAATTTTGATTGCAGATCCCCCATGCCGTCTATCCGATCAACAACTACGAGCAAATCGCAATCGGAAAAAAAACTCATTTCTTCAGCAGCAAAACTTCCCAGTCCCGCCAAAAAGTATTTTGTTCTAATGTTCATCGAAACGCAAAGCCTATCTAACTTTAACATGATATATTCCGATAACAACCGGCTTACTTGATCCCTTTCTTTAATGCCGAGGATATGTTGAACAGCTAAAATAAATTTTATTTGTTGGAAGCTGAAGCCCGATAAATCATAAGGTTCTTGCGGCGTTAATGCTCTTCGATTGATAAGAAGATCGCAGAGAGATGAGTTGACATTTATCAAATCAACCGAATACTGAGAGAATTCGCAGAGCTTCAAGAAACATTCGAAGAAAAAAACATCTTCGAATTCTTTATACCAAACCGAAACTAATTTTGTCGACTGAATTATCTTCATCATATTCTTCAGTACAAGGTCTGGGTTATCCGAGTTTTTCAAATACTTTAATAACTCGGGTTTTATTGAATCGAAAAGCGAGATTACCTTTGCGTCAAAGTTTTTTTGCGTACCGATGCCGCTGCCGTCACGAAGATATTTTAAGTACTTTTCCGATGATGTTCTTTCCGCAAACCTAATTCCGGAATAATCATTTGTGTATAAAATATCCGCCGTGTTCTTAGAATCAATTACAGAATTATAAATATCTCTAACTGAATTTCTATTAAACTCAATTGCTTCCTTAAAATCTTTCAAGTTTCTGAAGCCAAAGAAAAACGAGATTTTGTTTTGAATTTCTTCGTCTTCCGGTATTTCATGCGTCTGTGTGTCGTTCATAAGTTGAAGATAATGTTCGATGCGTCTGTAAAAGGTATAGGCGCCGTTAAATACATTTTTTTCTGAATCGGATAACAGGTTTAACTGATTAAGGCGGTCAATAGTCTCGAGAGTGTTTGGATTTTGAAGTACAATATTTCTTCTGCCGTTCAGTAATTGCAAGGCTTGAACCGTGAACTCGATATCTCTTATCCCACCGGCGAAAGTTTTTACGTTTGACGGTGAAAAACTATTGCGTTCAATGGACTGTTTCATCCTCGCGATCATTTGCAGCGGCGAGTTGTTAATAACCGGACTGTAGACGAAAGAGCGGACGAATGAATTAAATTCATTAAAAAGCGATTTGCTGCCGCAGAGGAAATTCATTTTTATCAGCATCTGTCTTTCCCATTCCTCTCCTCTTGTTTCGTAATAATTTATGGTGTCGTGAATTGTTCTGACTAACGGCGAAGACTTTCCGTCTGGTCGAAGCCTGAAATCAATTCTATATAGATAACCTCTGCTTGAAATCTCTGTTGATGTGGCAGCAAATAACTGCGCGCTATCACTTAGAATTTCGAAATATCCGCACCTGCCTATTTTGCTGTTTTTGTCAAAAATAACCATTAAGTCTACGTCTGAAGAATAATTCAATTCGCCTCCGCCCAGTTTGCCGAAGGATAATACGGCGTATTTCCTGCTTGATTTTTTAAGCGAATGTTTTTGTAATGTTTCCTCATAGCAGAGTTCAAAAACGGATTTGTTTATTGAATTAGCAAGATTAGATAATAATTGTGTTGTCTCGACAACTCCTGCTTTTAGAAGTATATCATTAAGCCCTATCCTAAAGATAATTCTCCTTTTAAATGAACGGATGAAATTAATCTTAGAAGAAAAAGACCTGTAGTTTTTTAAGCCGTGTTTTATTTCACCACTAAGCGCATCCGCAGAATATTTCTTTGCGTTGAAAGTATTGTTAAAATACCAGTAGAGATATTCCGGGTTGCAGACAATAATATCGGTCAGATAATTGCTGTTTGAAGATACAGCAATAATGGTTTCCGCATAGTATGGAAATTTTAGACACTCCCTCAAGAAAACTGCTTTATCGAAAAGAGCATTAATTATCCGGTAAAGATTTGCTTCCGAGTTTTTAGTGAAGTAGTGATTAGAAACATAATTTTCGAAAAGTTTTATTAATTCGGCGAATTGTTCAACGGATAAAAAACCGCCGGATGATTTAAACAAAAAATCAACAAATCCGGGACTTAGAGATGACTGCCTATTTGTAATCAATTTTTTTATAAAACTTTAAGAAATGATGACAAATTTAACAAATAATATTCTTGGTTTACAGTTTTCCGGGAGATGAATGTTTCATTAGGCAACTTTTCTATATTGCCGCATTAACAAAAAAAATATTCTATCGGGAATCTTATGAAATAATTAACGTAAATTTGAAACGCCAATTAAAATATTTGGTATAAAACACGCGCTTGTTGATTGTCTTTAAAAAACCGGCTGATTCAGCATATTTAAACCTCAGTTTGGAATAATCAACTTAGCTCTTTAAATTTATTTTCAGGAAATAAGAGGAGATTTGAATGTTCAATTCGCTGATTAAAAAAGTATTTGGCGATAAAAATACTAAATCACTAAAAGAACTCTGGCCTTATGTTGAGCAGATAAATTCTGAATATGAAAAGCTTCAAAACTTAACTGACAACGAACTCAAAGCAAAAACAGTAGAATTCAAGCAGATTATTCAAGCCAGGACCGAGGAATTACGGGATCAAATTAAGGAGCTGAAAGATCAATTAACCGCGGATGATTTTCACGGCGACCGGAATCAAATTTACGATTCACTTGAAGACCTCGATGAACAGCTCAACGAAAAATACGAACAGGTGCTAGACGAACTGCTGCCGCAGGCATTTGCGGTTGTAAAAGAAACTTGCAGAAGACTTGTCGGGAAATCATGGGAAGCGGCGGGCAATAAGATAAATTGGGATATGATTCCCTATGATGTGCAGCTGATCGGCGGTATCGTACTTCATAAAGGTAAAATTGCCGAGATGGCAACGGGCGAAGGAAAAACGCTCGTTGCAACCATGCCGGTTTATTTGAATGCTCTTACTGGGCGCGGCGTACACCTGGTTACTGTAAATGATTATCTTGCTAAACGCGATAGCCAGTGGATGGGTGAAATATTTAAATTCCACGGGCTGACAATTGGATGTATTTTGAACACCATGGACCCCGATCAAAGAAAAGAACAATACAACTGCGACATTACTTACGGCACTAATAACGAGTTCGGGTTCGATTATCTGCGTGATAATATGGCAGTAGCAAAGGAATTTTGCGTTCAGCGCGTTCACAATTATGCAATCGTTGACGAAGTTGACTCGGTTTTAATAGACGAAGCCAGAACGCCGCTTATTATTTCCGGTCCGGTCGAATCAGCCGATCAAAAATTTAATGAGATGAAACCGAAGGTTGAAAGGTTGTTCAAAAAACAATCTAATCTTGTGGCACAAATTATAACTGAAGCCGAACAGCTTCTTACAAATGGAAACGAAGACGATAGAGTTAAAGCCGGAGTTTATCTGCTCCGCGCGCACAGAGGATTTCCCAAAAGTAAAAAGCTGATGAAGGTACTTGGCGAACCAGATTACAAAAAATTGATGCAGCAAACAGAATTGGAATACCTCCGCGAAAATGCCAAGCGAATGCCCGAAATTGATGAAGAATTATTTTTCGCTATTGACGAAAAACATAATACTATTGATCTTACCGAGAAGGGCAGGGAGGAGCTCGCAGTTGGAACACCGGAAGGGAAGGAGTTCTTTATACTACTCGATTTAGGCACCGAAATCAGTAAAATTGAAAATGACCATTCGATGAGCGAGCAGGAAAAAGCGAAGCGGCGAGACGAATTATATCAATCTTATTCCGAGAGAAGCGACAGGATACACACAATAAATCAATTATTAAAAGCCTATACGCTTTTTGCAAAAGATGACGAATATGTTATCACCGATGACGGCAAAATTGCTATCGTTGATGAATTTACTGGAAGAATTCTTCCGGGAAGACGATACTCTGATGGACTTCATCAAGCTATCGAAGCAAAAGAAAACGTCAAGGTAGAGCGTGATACTCAAACCCTGGCTACAATTACTCTTCAAAATTACTTTCGCTTGTATAAAAAACTTTCTGGTATGACGGGAACTGCCGAAACAGAAGAAGGCGAGTTTTTTGAAATTTATAAGCTGGAGGTTGTGGTAATCCCTACTCACCGCCCAGTTGTAAGAGAAGATGAAGAAGATGCTATTTACCGTTCGAAGAGAGAAAAATATAACGCGGTTATTGATCAGATCAAAACTTTACGCGAACAAAAAAGACCTGTCCTTGTCGGTACAACAAGCGTAGAAGTCTCCGAAACATTAAGCCGGATGCTTAAGAGACAGAGTGTCCCTCATAATGTGCTTAACGCAAAACAGCATCAAAGAGAAGCTGAGATTGTTGCCTTTGCAGGACAGCCGGGTGCTATTACAATTGCAACAAACATGGCAGGCAGAGGGACCGATATTAAACTCGGCGCCGGTATTAAAGAAATCGGCGGACTTTATATACTTGGAACCGAAAGACATGAGTCTCGGAGAATTGACAGGCAGCTGCGTGGACGATCCGGAAGGCAAGGCGATCCCGGAACTTCGAAGTTTTTTATTTCCCTTGAGGACGATCTGATGCGTTTATTCGGCGGCGACAGAGTTACTTCTATTATGGGAAGGCTCGGTCTTCAAGAAGGAGAAGCGATACAGCATCCTATGATCACTAAATCCGTCGAACGGGCACAGAAAAAGGTTGAGGAAAATAATTTTGCTATCCGCAAAAGACTGCTTGAATTCGATAACGTGATGAATCAGCAGCGCGAAGTTATTTATTCCAAAAGAAGACAGGCTCTTGAAGGTGAAAGGCTTAAAGACCAGATACTTTCCGACCTTGATGAATATATTGACAGCATTCTTGAAAAATTCTATGAGAACGCCGAAATAGATTTGATTAGAAGCGAGCTTATGCAGCACCTGCTGATTGACTTTAAAATTTCCTCTCAGGAGTTTCAAGACCTCGGAAGAGAAGGTGTAAAAAATCAAATTATAGACGCAGCAAATGATTTTTACAAACGCAAAGAGGAAATGCTCACACCCGAGCTGATGGGCAGGCTCGAAAGATTTGCCGTTCTCAGCGTTATAGATAATAAATGGAAAGAACATCTGAGAGAGATGGATGATTTGAAAGAAGGCATTGGGCTGCGTGCATACGGACAGAAAGATCCTCTGCTCGAATATAAAGGCGAAGCTTTCAATTTGTTCGTTCAGTTACTCGAGAATATCAGGAATGAAATTGTTTCCTTCTGCTATAAATTTTTCCCCCAGGCGCCGGAGCAAATACAAGACAGAAGAAGAAGATCCGTTCAAAGAATGACAACAATAAAAGATTCGGTTGCCAATTTAGGAGCGGGCTCTGCTGCCCAGCAGGATCAGGCGGCTAACCGCGGCAAAGCTCAACCGGTCAAGGTTGAAGAAAAGGTCGGAAGAAACGACCCATGCCCCTGCGGCAGCGGGAAAAAGTATAAACACTGTCACGGAAAATTATAGAGGTCGCTATGAAAAAAATTGAAGCTATTATAAGACCTTTCAAACTGGACGAAGTTAAAGAAGCATTGCTCGAAGAAGGAATTAGGGGAATGACCATTTCCGAAGTCCGCGGCTACGGCAGACAAAAAGGGCATAAAGAAATCTACCGCGGAGCCGAATATCAAATCGAATTTGTGCCGAAAATAAAAATTGAAGTTGTCGTAGAAGATGCCTTGGTTGAAAACGTAGTCGAAGCAATTCTAAAAACTGCAAAAACCGGTCAAGTCGGCGATGGAAAGATTTTTATCTATAATATCTCTGATGTTATAAGAATTAGAACTGAAGAATCCGGAACAGAGGCTTTGTGATTTGTTTTTGACTATTTCTTTTTTTATTTAGTGAATAATTTTAACCATGAAAAAGCATCTTTTTCTTAAAATAGTATCAGCCGGAATTCTCTTATTTGCTCTTACAACATGCAGCGTCTGGGAAAATTTTACTACTTATTTCAACAGATATTATAACGCAAGTCTTAAATTTGATGAAGCCGAAGAGAAATTAGAGGAAGAATCGAAACAATCTTTATTCGAGTTCAGAGAAGAACAACCCTCGGCAGCTACGCGAAAACTGCTTGATGAAGTCATAGAAAAATGTTCTAAAATTCTGCAGTTCAATCAAGAATCCGCTTTCTTCGACAAAGCTTTGTCCATGATTGGAAAAGCTTACTACTATCAGGGCAATTATACAAAGGCGCTGAGAAAATTCCAGGAGCTTGATGCATTAGAAGACAGTAAACTTAAACTTGAAAATTCCCTCTGGGTCGCACGTTCATTAATGCAAATGAGAAGATTTGATGAAGGTCTCAACCTTCTCGGCTCGGTTAAAGAACTTGCTTTGGAAAACGAAGAAGAAGAATTGCTTGCCGGAGTTTATCTTACCGAGATTAGATTTTTTGTTTTTAGGGAAGAATATGATCTGGCGATAGAATCCGTAAAAAATCTTTTTGAAATATCGCCCTCAGATGAATATTCTGCCGAAGTTGCCTATGAATTAGGAAAAATCTATTTACTGCAAAATAACCTTGAAGCGGCAGCCGCAGCTTTTCAATCAGTATCGGAATATTCCCCCTCTTTTGATATTGACTTCAGAAGCAGGCTTGAATTTGCTAAAGTGAATAAAGAACTGAAGGATACAGAAAAAAGCATTGAAGTTTTGAATTCCCTTAGAGCCGAGGAAAAGTTCAAAGACAATTGGGATAAAGTTGATCTCGAAATAGCCGAAGTTTTTTATTTAAATGGTTCAATATCGGAAGCCCTTGAAAAATTATTTATTATAGATACAACATATAAAAAATCAGAAAGCTCAGGCATGGCAAATTTTAGAATGGCAGAAATAATTGAAAAAGACTTTCAATATTTCGATTCTGCTAAAACGCTTTATGACCGGGTGAATCTTTCAACGGCGCCAAAAGAACTAAAGGAAAAAGCAAGAGTTAAAGCGCAGCTCTTAAAAAAACGTTACGACTTTACTGCCGATATAATTAAGAACAAGCGCCAGCTTGCATATTTGATTGATACAACATTGTACAGAAGCGACTCGGCGGCATACTTCGATTATTTTGCGAGAAAAGATTCTGCTGAAAATCTTATGAAAGAAATGAAAGCGCTGGAAGGCGAAAATTTTGACTCGACAAAGTACTTATTTACCGAAAAAGAGCCTTTCAGAGCCCAGCCCGTTATGCTTAAAATAAGCGTAGATTCGGCTAAAACCCGGTTAGCGCAAAATAAATACGAATTGGGGAATTTGTATTTCGGCGATTTAAATGTTCCCGACAGCGCTTATGTTCAATATATCCGCGCTCTTAGAAACTATTCCGGCACTGGTTACCAAGCAAAAATTATGTATGCGCTTGGCAGTTACTATTTAACTGTTAACAAGCAGGAAATAGCCGACAGTTTGTTCCTGGAAATTTATACGGAATATCCCGAAGACCCAATTGTAAATGCTGCAGCGGAAAAACTCGGCAAAGAAATAATAACACATTCAGCCGATCCAGCCCAGAAAAAGTATTCTGAAGCAGAAAAAAATATATTTGATGAAAAGTATAGGAATGCCATCTCGGCATTCCGCGGTATTGTTCATGACCACCCTTTATCGCCTTATGCCGCCAAGTCTCTTTATGCAATCGGTTACTTATTCGAAAATAAATTATCAATGCCTGATTCGGCTGTATCGGTTTATGATTCTCTGCTCGCAAAATACGGCAATTCAGAATATGCCGGCGCGGTTAAACCACGTATCAATTTCTATCACTCTTATCATAAAGCAAAGCAGGATTCGATTAAAAATCTCGAGCAATCACGTTTGGATTCAATTAGATTGAAAACCGAAGCTGAAGCCGCAAAAGCAGACAGTTTGTTGTACTCCGATGAAGAAGTTATTGAGAATGCTGAAAAGCAGATTCAAAATACTGAAAAATCAGATTCGGCAAAAACAAATAAACCCTCAACTCTTAAAGAGAAAACCGAAGAATTAAGAAAAGCATTCAAAGATAATTTGCCGGCTGAGTATGATTCGACATTTAGTTTGCCCGATAGTTCGAAAAAAACAAAATAACGATATTAACCTTCGATGACTGCAAGAGATGTAATTCAATTAATTGAAGGGGGCGAAAACCTTTCAGTTGAATTTAAACAGCGTTTTTCGACCCATGAAAAAATGGCTAAAGAAATGATCGCATTTGCAAATACTAAGGGCGGTTATATTTTGATCGGCATTGATGATAATAAATCAATCTACGGGGTTGAAAGCGAAAAAGGCGAAGCGGAACTCGTTAAAGAAACGGCGCTTAAGTATTGCATGCCCGAAATTGAATTTCAAATTCATTATGTTGAAGTTGATCATAAAGAAATTGTCGTAATTGAAATAGCTGAATCAAGCAATAAACCCCATAGGATTCAAGATTATCTGCCTCAAATTAATTTAAATACAGCGCAGGTTTTTGTGAGAATTAATGATAAAAGTGTTCCGGCAAGTAAAGAAATGATCAAGATATTGCAGGCGAGGGCTAAAGATACCGGTCTTCGGAACTATGTTTTCGGCAAAACCGAAAAGAGTGTATTCGAGTATCTAAAGAATAAAGACAGTATTTCAGTAAAAGACTTTGCCGAATATGCCAATATTTCCGGCAGGCGGGCTTCTCGGACGCTGATTAAACTGGTGCGCGCAGATTTACTTAATATACATACACGGGATAACGGAGAGAATTTTTTTACATCCGCAGTTTGATTATTTATTTTTCCGCTTTCTTCTTGGACAAATCATAAATCTTTCTTAATTCAAAGACTGCTATTCCGTATGCAACGGCGACATTCAATGATTGCTTAATGCCGTATTGAGGTATTTCCAAAGACATATCGCAAAAGTCCAACAGCTCTTGCTTAACACCTGTGATTTCATTTCCCACAATCAAACAAATCGGTTCATTCAAAGAACTAAATTTGTAATAAGGAATACTATTTTCGGTCAATTCAAGAGCGACGATTTTTATGCCTTGTTTCTTTAATGATCTTATAACTGCAGCCGGATCTTTTTCATATTCCCATTGCACGCTGTCTGTTGAGCCGAGCGCCGTTTTAAGCACCTCTTTTTGAGGAGGATAAGGCGTATATCCGCAAAGAAAGAGTTTATTTATCATTGCGCCGTCTGAAGTCCGGAATATTGATCCCACATTATAAGCGCTGCGTATGCTATCAAGTAAAACATAGACGGGAAGTTTATCCGCCATGTCTATAGTTTCAAGTTTGCTTCTGTTGATTGAAATTTCAGAGTGTGTAAGTTTTCGCATTATATCGGTCTTTGTTTTGAAAAATTTTATGTGGTTCTTGCAGTTAAACGCAGTCCAATTATTCCAGCTATGATCAATAAAATGAAAAATATTCTTAGCATCTCACGCGGTTCAGAAAAAAATAATATGCCGTAAATCGCTGTTCCTACAGCGCCAATACCAGTCCAAACAGCATAAGCCGTTCCAATGGGAAGACCTTTCACTCCCATTGCAAGGAATATATAGCTTAATATCATTGCTGCAATAGTAACGATGCTTGCTTTCAATTCGGTAAATCCGTTTGAATACTTTAGTCCTACCGCCCAGGTGATTTCAAAAACAGAAGCAATAATTATATATAACCAATACATAAGTTCATATCCTTAAACTTAAATATTTAACGGCTAATTGACCGCAGGCTGCCGCAATATCATCGCCTTGAGTCTCTCTAATAAAAACAGATATATGGTTCTCCCTCAACTTTTCAACAAAAAGAGCGATCCTTTCGGGCGGAGTGCTTTCAAGTTCAGCCGAAATACCCGAAGGGTTCATGTGCTTTATACTGTTAAACGGAATCACATTAATTTTTGAAGGCAGCGAAGAACATAATTTGATTAACGCATTTACGTCTTCATCTCTGTCGTTAATGTTTTTCAACATAGTGTATTCAAATGTTATTCGAGTTTTTGTTTTCTTTGAATAGATTCTAACAGCGGCAATGTTTTCCCGTAGAGAATATCTTTGATTAATAGGCATTATTTTCGATCGGATATCCTCGAAACAGGAGTGAAGCGAAAGCGCAAGTTTTGCCCTGATTCCGCTTTCTGCCAGTTCAATAATTTTGTGCGGAATTCCCGCGGTTGAAATAGTGATTCTGTTTCTGCTTACTCCTTTTGTGATTTCATTTGTAAAAATTTGAAGAGAGGAAATGGTTCGCTCATAATTAAGCAGCGGTTCGCCCATGCCCATGTAAACAATATTGGTAATATATCCCTTGCCATTTTCCTTTGCGCTAAGCAGATATTGATCGACTATTTCTCCGGTTGTCAAGTTTCGTTTGTAACCCATCACTCCGGTTGCGCAGAACTTGCAATCAAGCGGGCATCCTACCTGAGTCGAAATACACAGCGTGTTTCTTCCCTTTTCGGGGATTATCACGGATTCAATGTTTTGATTGTCTGATGTTCTGAAGAGATACTTTGTGGTGCCGGTTTTTGGTGAATACTGTTTATCGATTAACTGAAGCGAAGAAATTATTGAATTGAGTTTAAGCTTCTCCCTTAACGGTTTCGGAAGATTTCTCATCTGATCAAAATCGAAAACCAAATGGTTATATATCCAGTTGAATACCTGATCGCCTCTGAATTTCCGCTCGCCGAGAGATTCAAAATATTTTTGTATTTCGCCGGGCGTTAAGCCTTTTAACTCTGTTCTAAATAAGTTATCCATCGCCGGTAAAAATAATAAATGATTTCTTCTTTTTATAATTAAGCGGGGCAGAGCATAATATCGCTAATTTATTTTCTGAAATATTATTATCCTGGCGTCGTAATATAACTGGTAATCATCTCCGCATTTACCGATATAGAAGCCGCAATCCGCCCAGGCAGTTGTTCCTCTGTTTACTGTTGCTTTTAGAGTCTGTTGCACAAGTCATAAAATTGCCGTTCACTTTAGTGAACGGGGGAAATAGCAACAAACTATACGAACTTTAGTCCTATTAAATAGAATGAATGGGGCTAAAGCCCAGAGATAAGTTGGCAATCTTAATCCCCGACTTTCCCATAGGGATGCCCTTGGCAAAAAGTCGGGGCAAATTGAAGTAATTAAAAGACAAGTGGTGCGTTTTGATGCGGAATTAATTCTGCGGGCAAGTTAAATTCATTGTTGAAATTTCAGATCACATTCATTAGTTTTAATTATTGATATACCTCTAAGTAATTTTTTTATTCCAAATAACTGAGGAAAATTTTATGAAATTCGATTTAACCGAAGACCAATTAATGATTCAGCAGACTGCGCGGGAATTTGCGCAATCAGAGATTCTGCCCACAGCCATTCAAAGAGATATTGCTGGGGAGTTCCCGTCTGAAATTGTTAAAAAACTTGGAGAACTCGGCTTTATGGGAATGATGGTTTCGCCCGAATATGATGGAGCCGGACTTGATACTATAAGCTACTGCCTCGCGATGATTGAAATATCAAAGGTTGATGCGAGCGTTGGAGTTATAATGTCTGTGAACAATTCTTTAGTCTGTTTCGGTCTCGAAAAATGGGGGTCTGATTTTATTAAAGAAAAGTATTTAAAGCCGCTGGCGCGTGGAGATAAGCTCGGGGCTTTTGCATTATCAGAGCCCGAAGCCGGAAGCGATGCAACGCAGCAGAAAACTTCAGCCGTTAAGGAAGGAGATTACTGGATTTTAAACGGGATTAAGAATTGGATTACTAATGGTATCAGCGCCGATTACTATATAGTTATGGCTCAGACCGATCCATCTAAAGCTCATAAAGGAATAACGGCTTTCATTTTGGAAAAAGGGTGGGAGGGATTCGACCACGGACAGAAAGAAGACAAACTCGGCATTAGAAGCTCCGACACATGCTCGCTTACTTTTACAAACGTTAAAGTGCCCGAAAGCAATGTTATTTGGGAGATCGGAAGCGGATTTAAATTTGCAATGAATACACTTAACGGGGGACGCTACGGAATTGCATCGCAAGCGGTGGGTATTGCCGAAGCATCTTTTGAAGCCGCATTGAAATATTCTAAAGAAAGAAAAGCATTCGGAACGGAGATATGTAATCATCAGGCAATTCAATTCATGCTTGCCGATATGTCTATTAAAGCTGAGGCGGCAAAACTTTTAACTCTTCAGGCTGCAGGGTTAAAGGATGCCGGGAAAACGTATATTAAAGAGGCTTCAATGGCGAAACTCTACGCATCAAAAGCCGCAGTACAAAATGCGCTGGATGCTATTCAAATTCACGGCGGTTACGGATATGTGAGAGAATATCAAGTTGAAAGATTTCTCCGTGATGCAAAAGTAACGGAAATTTATGAAGGCACTTCTGAAATTCAAAAGATAATAATTGCAAGAGAGCTTACGAGGAATTAATGCCCGATCTAATAAAGGTTAAAGCTTTGCAGAACGATAAAATTTATGTTGAGTATTCCAACGGCGTCTCCGGCGAGGTGCCGCTTGCACATCTAAGGAATAAACCGGGTTATGCCTCAATATTCGATGGCGAAAATTTTCAGTCTGTAGTTATAGATAATTTCACAAAAGACCTTATCTGGAACAGCGGAGTGCTGCTCTGCAAAAATGCTTTGTACAAACAACTTGAACTTATTCTATTGATGAAAAAACTCAGAATTGATTTGAATAAAATATGATTAAAATTATTTTCTTATTTGTCGCATTTTTTTTCCTTTCGAGCCTGTCGCTTGCGCAGACGGATTGGATTAAATGGGATAAAGCGGAAGAATCATATCAAATTAAATCAGAATACGGGAGAAACTACAAATGGAACAGAACAAGCATAAGTTCAACGGTGCTCAGCGGAGCGCAGTCGCTGTATTATTTTTTTATTTCTGATCTCGATGGAAAAAACTGCCCCTTTCACCCTTCTTGTTCAGTGTTTTTCATTGAGTCGTCAATGAGAACAAATGTGTTTAAAGCTGCGTTGATGTTTGCCGATAGATTTGTGAGAGATACAAACCTGTTTAAACGTTATCCGCATTATCCAAAACATGCATCCGGAAGTTTATATGATCCAGTCGAGAATTATTTGTTGAATCAGGCTTTGGTTAAATATTTCCCGCGCGAGGAAATTGTTGAGTAGGATAAAACTATTACAGTTCTTTTTATTTCTTGTAGCCACAGGCAATATTTATGCGCAACGGACGGCAGCTGACGATTTATTCTCGGTTAACAACAGAATTGCATTTGCCGAATACCTTTTCTGCGCGGAAGACTATCTTCGCGCAGTAGTTGAATTTAGGGAAGTGTTAAAATCATCGGCTAACGATACTGCAAGATTCCGCATCGGCTATGCGCTTAATAAAATGAACAGATACAGAGAAGCGGAAGATAATTTAAAAGGATTATTCTTTAGTTCTCAATTATCTGAGGAGGCAAGACTCGAATTTTATAAATCAAACTATTTTGGGAAAGACTTTATTGATTACGGCGATTTGTTGGAATACAATAATTACCTGCCGGAAAAGTATCATTCAGTTTTATTGAAAACATATCACAACAAACTGTTGCTGCAATCCCGGAGCCTGCCTGATTCGTCAACATTTTTCAGCGTTTACAACTCTGACGAAAAAGAAGAGCTGTTGAAATTCTATATGATGAAAAAACGCCCAGGTTACAAGAACGAAACCACCGCCGCTTTACTTTCTGCCGTATTGCCAGGGGCTGGAAAGGTTTATTCAAACGAAACTGGAGACGGTATTACTTCATTTCTCTTCACAGGCATATTAACGTTTCTTGCTGTAAATAATTTTCAGAACGATCATAAAATTAGAGGCTGGATTTTTACCGGACTTGCGGCTTATTTTTATGCGGGGAATATTTACGGTTCGGCAGCCGCTGCTCAGAATTTTAATGCTGGCATAAAATTCAACTTCGAAAAAGAATTTATATTATTTCTCGATGGCAAAAACCATTTTTTTCCGGAATATAATTTTCTGTGCAAGTGAATAATAAAATGAATAATTGTGCAATTACATACTTTAAAATTTTATTAATAATCATTGTGCTAAGCGGTATTAGCCCGGCACAAGATAATTTATCGAGACAGTTTGATTACGCAAATAATCTCTTCGCCAGCGGGTTGTTTTACGACTCCATTACGGAATACAAAAGACTTATGTTTTTCGACAGAGAAGAGGTTTACAATTATAAAGCTAACATAAATATTGCGCTTGCTTATAAAGCCGGCGGCAAATTAGATGAAGCGGTTAAATTTTTTTCGATTGCTGAAATTAATGCAAAAACGGAAGATGAGCTCTATGAAGCAAAGATGCAGATTGTCCGTACAAATATTCTGAGAAAAACGCACCAAAGAGCTTCAGAACTTTTAGATGAAATCGAGAAAAATTTTCTTAATAGAGATAAATCCGATGAAATAAATTACTGGCGCGGCTGGAATTTCATGCTTGCGGATGACTGGGCAAACGCTGCGAAATATTTTGGCAAAATTGATTATCAACACCCATTAAAAATATTGTCGGACGGGGTTGAAAGAGACAAATATTCGGTTACTTTTGCCAAGGTAATTTCTTATATTTTACCAGGCTCCGGACAATTTTATACGGGCAATTATTTGTCCGGACTAATGTCACTCGGATGGAATGTTCTGCTGGGTTATTTTACGATTAATGCATTTGTTGAAGACCGTGTCTTTGACGGGCTGGTAGTTGGAAATCTGCTTTGGCTAAGATTCTACAGGGGCAGTATCGAAAATGCAGAAAATTCCGCCCGGCAGAAAAATATTGAAGCTGCAAATAAAACTCTAAAATATCTTGAAACAAATTTTGAAGGAATTAAACCTTGAAGATAAGCGAAGACGAAATAAGAAGACTTACACTCGAAGCAATTACCGAATTGGGTGATAAAGCAACTCCAGACTTGATCAAAAAAGTTGTTTCAAAATCGGTTAGCAGTATTGGAATGCTGCCCGAGGACAAGTTGTCTGACAATTTATCCTCTGGAAGAATTATTCTTACCTCTTTTGGTTTAAATAGCCCAGGTATTATTGCGCAAATTACAAAAACTCTCAGCGAATCAAAATGCGATATCCGCGATCTAAGCCAAAAGATAATGGATGAATTTTACACGATGATAATGATAATTGACATATCGAATTCACCAAAAGATTTTAAAGATATTCAAAACGAAATGAATCGTGTTGCCGAAGAATTAAAAGTGAAAATTTTTTTACAGCATGAAGATGTTTTCCGTTATATGCACAGAATTTAATGATATATAAATAATCAATAATCAATCATAAGTTAAAAACTATGCCATACGAATTTGACGAAATACTTGAGACAATAAAAATGACGGAGATCGAGCACTTTGATATCCGCACGGTTACGCTGGGAATTAGTCTCCGCGATTGTGTCGACCGGAATATTGACGTTACAAAACAGAAGGTTTACGATAAAATTATGCGTTTCGGGAAAAACCACGTTAAATACGCTAAAGAGGTTGAATCTACTTACGGAATTTCGATAGCTAATAAAAGAGTAGCCGTTACGCCGATCTCGATACCTTTTGATATGTTCGGCATGGAGGATTTTATTGAAATAGCGAAAGTTCTCGATAAAGCTGCAGGTGAAATCGGAATTGATTTTTTAGGCGGCTATTCTGCACTTGTTCAAAAAGGAATGTCCAATGGCGAATTGGAATTTATCAAATCAATTCCTTTTGCGTTATCCCAAACCAAACGCGTGTGTTCTTCCGTTAATGTTGCATCTACTAAAGCAGGTATAAACATTGATGCAATTAATATGATGTCCGATGTTATTTTATCAACGGCAGAAAAAACAAAAAACGAAGGTTCTATAGGGTGTGCTAAACTGGTCGTTTACTGTAATGTGCCTGAAGATAATCCGTTCATCGCCGGGGCTTTCCACGGAATCAGCGAACCCGAAGTTACTCTTAATGTTGGTATAAGCGGACCCGGCGTCGTTCTCGAAGCAATTAAAGAGATAGGCAGCGCAGATATGAGAACGCTTGCCGAGACGATTAAGAAAACAGTATTTAAAATTACGCGTGCCGGCGAATTGATAGGTAATAAAGTTGCCGAAAAACACGGAATACCATTCGGTATTGTTGATATCTCATTGGCGCCGACTCCAGCTGAAGGTGATAGCATAGCGGATATTTTAATTGCAATGGGAGTTGAAGACGTTGGCGCTCCCGGCACAACTGCTGCCCTTGCAATGCTAAATGACTGCGTTAAAAAAGCCGGACTAATGGCAAGTTCTTCCGTCGGCGGATTAAGCGGCGCATTCATACCGGTAAGCGAAGACCAGGGAATGATTAGAGCTGTAGAAAGAGGCAATCTTTCACTCGAAAAATTGGAGGCTATGACGGCAGTCTGCTCGGTCGGTCTTGATATGGTGGCAATCCCGGGTGATACTCCAGCTTCAACTATAGCCGGAATAATTGCCGATGAATGCGCTATAGGAGTTATAAACGATAAAGCCACTGCTGTAAGAATTATTCCGGTCTACGGGAAAAAAGTTGGCGAGGTTGTTGACTATGGAGGCTTGCTTGGTAAAGCGCCGGTGATGATGGTAAGAGAATTATCAAGTAAATTATTCGTGGGAAGAGGCGGAAGAATTCCAGCGCCAACAAGAAGTTTAACAAATTAATCGAAAGGAGTTGAAATGAAAAAGGGTGCAATGATAGGCTGCGGTATCGGCGGAGTGCTTATTTTAATTGTTATTGGTCTGATAATGTGGGGTGTCGGGGTTTATAACCAGCTTGTTACACTCGACGAGCAAGTAACCGAATCTTGGAGCCAGGTTGAAAATCAATATCAGCGCCGGGCAGATTTAATACCTAATCTGGTCAATACCGTTAAAGGAGTTGCCGAATTCGAAAGAGAAACGTTTACGGCGGTAACAGAAGCCAGAGCGCGTGTAAATCAATTGAATGTTTCTCCCGAAATTTTAAATAATCCACAGGCTTTCCAGCAATTTCAAACGGCCCAGGATAATTTGGGAAGCGCTCTTTCGAGATTGCTTGTAACGGTTGAAAATTATCCTCAGCTTAAAGCTAATGAGAATTTCCTGCAGCTTCAAAGCCAGCTTGAAGGTACTGAAAACAGAATTTCAGTTGAAAGAAGAAGATTTAATCAGTCCGTTCAAAGTTTCAATACAAAGATCAGAACATTTCCGGCAAATTTTATTGCAAATATGATGGGATTTGCACAGAAATTGTATTTTGAAGCGGCGCCGGGATCAGATCAAGCGCCGAGAGTTGAATTTTAATGGAGATGAAAAAAGTTATTCTAATATTTTTGGTGGCTGCAGTATCAGTTCATTCGCAGCCAAATATTCCCCCGCTAAAAAATTATGCAAATGATTTTTCGGGCGCTCTGTCTAACGGGGAATTAAATGCTGTTGAGCAGGACCTTCGAGATTTTGACGCGCAGACATCAAACCAAATTGTACTGCTTCTGATAAACTCACTGGAGAATTATCCTATCGAAATGCTCGCTCATGAAGTGGCAGAAAAAAACGGTATCGGCAGAAAAGGCAGAGATAACGGGGTTCTCCTTCTGATTGCAATTAAAGATAAAAAACTTCGCATTGAAGTAGGTTACGGACTCGAAGGTGCTCTCCCGGATGCGCTCGCAAGCTCGATAATAAGGAATGAAATTGTTCCGCACTTCAGATCGGGGAATTTTTACCGGGGTATTCAGGCAGGAATTAATGCAATTAAATCGGCGACCGTTGGCGAATATTCTGGCGACCCGAAACCGATTGAAGAAGACGACGACAGATTAGGTCTGCCGGTAATTTATTTCATAATTTTTATTCTTCTCTCGCTCCTTTTTCGAGGGAAAGGGCGCGGTTTAGGAAGCCTTTTATTGTTGGGGTCGTTGAGCGGCGGACGGTCTTCCGGCGGAAGTTTCGGCGGCGGCGGCTTCAGCGGAGGGGGCGGCAGCTTTGGAGGCGGAGGCGCAAGCGGAGGCTGGTAATTCGTGCAGATTAGAATGATATGTTCCCATTATTACCGGCGGGGCTTGTGGTATTTTACAGTAGAAAAATATTTACCCGCCCTATCCGGAGGATTTGCAAGAACTTATTATTTTCATTTGTTAAGTTTCAAAGGCAGCAAATAATAATTTTGAGGGATAAACATGTAAATTTAATTTGTTCGAAAATTTTTATGTATATTATCCTTGAATATTTGCTCAAAGATATAGATGTTTTCACTTAATAAATTCCGTTTTGTAGTTCTTTTTAATGTTGGCAATGGAGAAATTTTCTTTAAAAAATTCACAAGAAACTAATACAATAATAAAATTTGAGGTAATATTATGGCTATAATGATAACTGACGAATGTATCAACTGCGGCGCTTGCGAGCCTGAGTGCCCGAACACAGCAATTTATGAAGGCGGAGTTGAATGGGAATTAGGAGGAAAAACTTACAGTGAAGGCGACGCCTCTCCAATGGGAGCCGAGGGTTTCTTCTCCAACGAGTTCTTTTATATCGTACCTGATAAATGCACAGAATGCGTAGGATTCCACGATGAACCGCAGTGTGCAGCTGTCTGCCCGGTTGATTGCTGTGTGCCAGATCCAAAGCACGTTGAATCAAAAGAAGAGTTACTCGCACGTAAAGAGCATCTAGATTCATTAGGAAGATAATTTATCTGCAATTCAAAATAGGGGCTGTCTTAAAAAGAAAATCGTCTAAAACGTCCTTTGCGGGAGTATTATTTAGCGATGGGCAAAATTTTTAAGATATCCCCTTTTTTATTAACGATTCTTTTTCAAAATGAAAATTGGAAAATATAAACTCATATCTCTGGAGACTGGAACAATATATCTCGACGGAGGAGCAATGTTTGGGGTTGTTCCCAAAACACTCTGGCAAAAGACTAATCCGGCTGACGAATTAAATAGAGTAAAACTTTCTACCCGGAACCTCCTTCTTATAAGCGATGACAAAATAATTTTGATTGATACCGGCATCGGCGAATACTGGGATGATAAATTCACAAAGATTTATGGAGTTGATCATTCGATGCACTCTCTGACGGCAGGGTTTAAGAAAAACGGAATTGAAGCTGGAGATATTACCGATGTAATTTTAACGCATCTCCATTTCGATCATACCGGCGGCTCGGTTACAAGAGAAAACAATAAATTTCTACCGGCTTTTCCTAAGGCAACATATCATGTGCAGAAGAAACATTTCGATTGGGCTAATAATCCAAGCGAGAAGGACAGAGCCAGCTTTATCCGCGAGAGGTTTATTCCTCTTTTTGAAGAAGGCGTATTGAACCTCATTGATAACAAAAATGAGTTTGACGAAAATATTAGCTTTATGCTAATTGACGGACATACCATCGCACAGCAGATGGTTAAGATTTCCGACGGCAGCGAAACACTGCTTTACTGCGCAGATCTTATGCCGTTCGCTTCACATATTCGAATACCGTATATCATGGCTTATGATATAAACCCGCTTAAGACGCTTGAAGAGAAAAAAACAATTCTTCCGCAGGCTGCAGAAAAAGAATGGAAATTATTCTTCGAACATGACCCTGAAATAACAGCGGCAACTGTTGAGCGAAGCCAAAATGGATTTGTAATCAAAAACGCATTATATGAGTTATAGTAATGCTTATTGATAAACAGTTTATTAAAATATGCACAATAGACGACTTAAAAGAAAACCTCGGGAAAAGATTTATAATTGACAATTCCGAAATAGCTGTCTTTAAAGTCGAAGGTGAAATTTATGCGCTCAGCAATATTTGTCCTCACCAGAAATCAGCAATAATATTTGACGGTTTGATCGAATGCGGCAAAGTCATTTGTCCGGCACATGGATGGGAGTTTGATCTTGCAACCGGAAATCAAGCCGGCGGAAGAAGGGGATTGACTTCTTATCCTGTATTTATCCATGGGCGCGATGTTTATATCAAAATGATTGAAAAAGATATTAACTGGTAATGTACGGCTAAATGAAAATCACAAATAAAATAGTGATTGACACAGCACATGAATCCGGTTTTTCTTTGGTTGGATTTTGCAAAGCCGAAGAACTTTCCGAAGAATCAACACGCTTCGAAAAGTGGTTGAAACGGGGTTATCAAGCCGGCATGGCTTATATGGAGAAAAATACTGACCGGCGGCGAAACATTGACTTAATACTACCCGGCGCAAAATCTGTGATATCTCTCGGCATGAATTATTACACCAATAACTATCACGAAAACAAAGACGGATACGGCAAAATTTCACGATATGCCTGGGGTAAGGACTATCATTATATTATTTGGGATGCGCTGGATGAAATGATAACGAAGTTTCGTTCGATAGACAATTCTTTCGAAGGTAAATCCTATGTTGATACAGGCCCGGTTATGGATAAAGCCTGGGCTGTGAGAGCGGGGTTGGGGTGGCTCGGCAAGCATACGAATGTAATATCAACACAGATAGGAAGCTGGTTTTTTATTGCAAACATTATTACTAATTATAACTTCAAGTACGATAAACAAAAAATTGATCATTGCGGGACATGCAGAGCGTGTATTGATGCGTGCCCGACGAATGCAATTGCCGATGAATATTTAGTCGATGCTAACAAATGCATTTCTTACCTTACAATAGAAAACAAAGGAGCAATTCCAGCAGAGTTCGAAGGGAAATTTGACAGATGGGTTTTCGGCTGTGATATCTGCCAAGAAGTTTGTCCGTGGAATATAAAATTTGCAGTTGAGTCCAAAGTTGAGGAGTATAATCCTGTTGAAGGAACAGAAATTAATCTTGATGAAATTGAATCGATGACTCAAAATACATTTAAGCAAAAATTCGGGACTACGCCAATTACACGCGCAAGATTAAAGGGAATAAAACGGAATGCCAATTTTCTTCGCGGCAGAGGTTACTGACAGCAATTTTTTTGAATCCAATTGAATTTAAATGAATCTAATAACATTGAAAAATATTGAATAAAAAATGGAGAAAACGATGGGTGAAAATCATCATAAAATAATAATTATTGGATCCGGACCGGCTGGGTTAACCGCAGCTCTATATACCGCAAGATCTGAATTAAAACCAGTAATCTTTGAAGGAATACAACCTGGCGGACAGCTGACAATTACAACCGAAGTGGAAAATTATCCCGGCTTTGAACATGGCATTCAAGGACCGGAACTAATGGATATAATGAGAAAACAAGCTCATAGATTCGGCGCGAAATCTTTTTACAAAGAGATTACCGAAGTTGATTTCAGTAAAAGACCATTCGTTGTGAAATCGAACAATGAAATCTACACAGCCGATTCGGTTATTATCTCAACGGGAGCTTCTGCTAAACTTCTCGGCATCGAAAGCGAAAAGAAATACATGGGATACGGCGTATCTGCATGCGCAACCTGCGACGGATTCTTTTTCAAAAATTTAAAAGTGTTAGTCGTTGGGGGCGGGGATACTGCAATGGAAGAAGCGAATTATCTCACAAAATTTGCATCGGAAGTCACCATTGTTCATCGTAGAGAAGGATTCCGCGCATCCAAAATTATGATTGACAGAGCAATGAAAAATCCGAAAATAAAATTCGAATTGAATTATGTAATTGATGAAGTGCTCGGCAAAGAAGAAGACGGCAAAAAATACGTTACCGGCGCCGTTCTGAAAAATACTGCTGACGGTTCGGTAAAAACTGTGGAAGCAGATGGAATTTTTATGGCAATTGGGCATAAACCTAATACAGAACTTTTTATCGGTCAGCTTGAACTTTTTGATAACGGTTATTTGAAAGTTAAATCAGGCTCTACGAGAACAAATATCGAAGGAGTTTTCGCCGCGGGTGACGTTGCCGATTCTGTTTATAGACAGGCTGTAACCGCTGCCGGCACAGGCTGTATGGCTGCACTCGATGCTCAAAGATGGCTGGAAGAAAACGAATTAGCTTAATTAAATGAGGCTGTCTTATCAACCAAAATAATATTTGTTAAGACAGCCCTAAATTCCTACAGCTCTGAATTCTTATCAAGATTTCTTGTTATAAGAAACGAGACAATGAAACCGAGTCCGGTCATAGAAATAATCAAGAAGGGCACCCATTCTTCAATTTCTGTGAATCGGTCAATCAATAGACCAGAGCCAAGACCAACTCCAAAAAACAAAGTGACGATGCCTATTTTCATCATAAGATAAGGATCGCGTTTGGTTTTGAAGAATTCCATCATTTGTTCGTATGATAACCCTTTTTCGATCATGAGCTGCTTTTCACGGCTTCTGAAATAAATGTGGGAAACCCAAATAATTCCGATAACCAAAAAAAGTATTATCGGTATAAATACTTCAGACATCTTATACCTCCATATTAATTTTAATCTTCAATGCTTATGACCGGCGAAAATATGTAATGGTTACAAAATTCGGTTATTATTTATGGATAAATTTTTGTTATCTTAAAACCTATACAGAACTGCTCTTTATTTCCTGGATACTGAGGGCAAAAAAAACGTAACCTTTTGAGTTAAACCCGGTCTAAAGCGTAGATGAAAAAAATGACTGACATAGAAATAATTGACTCCGTTACCAGGGGCAACACGGCGGATTTTGCGCTTCTAATAGACCGCTATAAAGACAAAGCTTTTTCACTATTGAAAAGAATGCTGAAGAATGAAATGGACGCCGAAGAGGTGCTGCAGGACAGCTTTTTGAAAGCTTACAATTCGCTAAAAAATTTCCGGCATGAAGCAAGATTTTCTACATGGTTTTACCGAATAGTTTATAATTCTGCTTTAAGCGTTTTATCGGCAAATAAAAGAAAAATTGAGCATGAAATGATTTCAATTGACGAATATTTTCAACCGGGCATAATTGACGATAGAATCTACTCTTCATCGGAGAATGCTCAGGAATACATCCTTAAGCTCATTGACCAATTGCCGATAAGAAATGCTCTGGTAACAATACTATTTTATGTAGATGGTTTGTCGCTTTCGGAGATAAGTAAGGTGATGGACATATCTTTAGTAAACACAAAAGTTTTGCTGCACCGTTCCAGAAATGCTCTGAGGGATATACTGTTAAAGCACAATTATCAAGAGGAAATGTTATGAAAAAGAATACTGATGAATTATTGAACGATTATATTGATAATCAGATAGACGGCTTTATGCTTGAGGAAATAAATGAAAGAATTAAAACCGATTTAATTCTGCTGAAAAAACTCCAGGCATTAAAGACAATTGATCAGTCTCTATGGCATATCGAGATTTATCCGGCTCCCGATGGATTTACAAAAAAAATAATGACTAAATTAATTAATCCGTCTGTCGCAGCGCTTAATAAAATCAAATCATTTTTCGTAAGCGTTGTCGGGCTGCTCAGCACATCAATCTTAGCATTGCTTTTGGCTGCCTATTTAACGGCATCATCTGCAGTTTCGGAAAGAGAAACCTTTGTCAAACTTGATTCTGTTATTACATTCATTAAAGAAAATATGTCGTATGGTTTTAGTTTTGTCGGCAGTCAAAAAGCAGTTTCAATCGGTTGGGTAGCAAGTATGATTCTTATAATAAGCGTTTATTTTATAGTCGAATCTCATATCAATTTTAAAAATAAAATTAAACAGATAAACCGTAATTAAACTCAATCTCAAATCGAAGAAAATTAATCAGACCCGTTAAAGAAACGTTTGTCTTTAACATCTTCCTTCAATATTTTGCACACCAAAATCATGTTCGAAGGGTAAAAGAAATTGAAATCGGGCTTCGTCGCAATTTTAGGTCTGCCTAATGCCGGAAAATCTACGTTGATGAATGCATTGATTGGCGAGAAACTTTCGATAATTACGAATAAACCGCAGACCACGCGCAAGAAAATTTTGGGCATTTTAACTACTGAAGAATATCAAATAATCTTTCTCGATACTCCGGGAATATTGGAGCCTGAATATTTACTGCAGGAGAAAATGCTTGAAAGCGTAAAAGCCGCCGCGAATGACGCCGATGTCATTTTATTTTTGATTGATATAAATTCCGACCCGCAGGGTAATAAAACATTCACCGAGAAAAGCGTTATTGAGATACTTGACCGAAAAAAGATAAGAAAAATTTTACTCTTGAATAAAATAGATCTTTCGAATCAGAAAACTGTTAAAACCATTATCGAAAAATTTTCATCGAAAGATACGTTTGAAAAAGTAATTCCAATATCTGCAGCTGAGAGATACAACCTCGATTCGGTGATTGAAGCCGTTCTCGAATACCTGCCTGTGCACCCAAAATTTTTTCCCGGCGACGACTTAAGTGATGCCAACGAAAGATTTTTTGTCTCGGAAATCATCCGCGAAAAAATATTTGAACAATTCCGCGACGAGATTCCTTACAGCACAGAAGTGATCATCGAAGAATTTAAGGAAAGGGAAAATAGAAAGGATTATATATCAGCTTCCATAATAGTTGAGAGAGAAACACAGAAGCCAATTATAATAGGCAATAAAGGGCAGTCAATAAAAAAAATAGGCGAAAGAGCGCGGGCTGCGGTTGAGCAATTTTTAGGACGTGCCGTTTTTCTTGAATTAAGAGTTAAAGTCAGAAATAAATGGCGCAATAATGCTAATTTGTTAAAGAGTTTTGGTTACGATATTTCAGATGAATAATTCTAATATTTCGTTCCACGAGAGATTCAGAAGTGAAATTGCACTTTTGCTTGTTACACTGCTATGGGGCGGGACATTTGCAATTGTTAAGGAATCACTTAACGATATTTCTTCTATGCTGTTTATTGCGTTAAGATTTTCTTTTGCGGCATTGTTGTTAACGCCTTTTGTTTTGAAGCAGAGAAAGTATTTTAACACAAAATCTGTTGTTGCCGGTATAATTTTGGGGATGCTGATGTTTTTTGCCTTCGCGGCTCAGACTGTCGGATTAAAATATACTACCGCAACAAAGTCCGGTTTTTTAACCGGGACTCTCGTTGTCATGGTCCCTATTTTGCAGACAATCATAAAAAAAACCGTTCCTTCCAGAGGATCAATAATAGGCGTTGCCCTTGTATTTACAGGAATTGTTTTTTTATCAAGCGGAGGGGATTCCATTTTAACCTTCATTGATGATCTTGGCAGTAATTTTAATATCGGCGATTGGCTTACCTTAGTATGCGCATTTCTTTTTGCTCTTCATGTAGTATACCTGGATATGTTCTCAAACAAATATAATTTTTGGGTTCTTCTATTTTTTCAGATTTTCATTTCAGCGTTGATGGGATTTGGCGCATCGTCGCTTTTTTCAGCTGTAAACCTTGAAGCAGTGCGGCTAAATCTTACAACATATTTATTGTTTGGCTTGGTCTATACTTCAATTCTTGCTACTCTTATTACAACAGCTCTTCAAACAAAATTTCAAAAAAATGTTACACCAACAAAAGCGGGCATTATTTATTCTTTCGAACCGATTTTTGCCGCTATAATTGCCTTTTTTGCATTGAGTGAAAAAATCACTAATTTTGGTTTGATTGGTTGCGTATTGATTTTTTCAGGTCTTTTAATTTCCGAAGTTTATGACGCATTAAAAAAAAGAAATGGACAGTGACTTAGCCAGATATGAATTACACGTACACGGTCTTGTTCAAGGGGTCGGATTCAGATATTTCGTGTACCGGGAAGCGGTAGATCTCGGTTTAAAAGGATTCGTGAAAAATTTATATTCAGGAGAAGTCTTTATAATTGCCGAAGGAAAAATCTATCAACTGGAAGAATTGTTTAACAAGGTAAGAATAGGTCCCGCTCATGCGCATGTTAGAAATGTAAATTTACAAGTGAGCAGCCACAAAAATGAATTTAAGAGATTTGAAATCAGGTATTGAATATGGATTATAGAATTGGGTTTGGATATGATGTTCATTCATTTGCTTCAGGGAGAAAACTTATTCTCGGCGGCGTTGAAATTCCGCACGAGAAAGGGCTTCTAGGTCATTCCGATGCGGATGTTCTTCTTCACGCAGTCTGTGATGCAATGCTCGGCGCATTGGCTTTAGGAGATATTGGCATGCACTTTCCCGATAACGATAATACGTATAAAAATATTGACAGTAAGATTTTGTTGGAGAAAACCTACCGCATAATTAACGATAAAAATTATTCTGTAGTTAATCTCGATTCGACATTAGTAATTCAGCAGCCGAAGATTGCGCCTTATGTTGATCAAATGATAAAATCCATTTCGGATATTCTGCACTGTTCGGCAGACGCGATTTCAATTAAAGCAACGACTTCAGAAAAGCTGGGATTTGCCGGCAGAGAAGAGGGCGCCGCGGCATTTGCTACTGTACTGCTCAAACGGAACGGCGGCTGATGGTACAAGAAATTTTTTCTTTTATCAGCGCCGTTGATCCTTTATGGATTTATCTGACTCTATTTTTTTTTTCATTCATTGAAAATGTTTTTCCGCCTTCGCCGAGCGATTTGGTTGTTGTGTTCGGAGCCTCGATGATCGCTTCAACTTCAGTGGATTATTTTCCTGTATTGTTAATTACAAGCATAGGGAGCGCGCTCGGATTTATTTTAATGTATTATGTCGGCAAACTTTTCGGGGATAAAATTATAAAGCGGGGCAAGATAAAATTTCTTTCGCAGGAAGACCTCAGCCGCACTGATATATGGTTCACGAAATACGGCTATAAGCTTATCATTGCTAATAGATTTTTGCCCGGCACAAGATCGGTTATTAGTTTTTTTTCGGGTATGTATGAACTCGATATTCTTAAAACATTTTTATATGCTTCGATAAGCGCATTTATCTGGAACGCTGTGATAATTTATCTTGGAATGCTTCTTGGGAACAACATTGAATTAATAGATTACTATTTAACCGTATATTCAAAAGTGATAGTCCTTATCACAGTTCTAATAATCATATTTTTTACCGTTAGATATTATTTGAGAAAAGAGAAATAGATTGATCTCACTATTCAAATCATATAAGACAACCGAAGAGAAAAGACAGAATAAAAAAGAACTGCTGCTGGGGCTTTTTTCCGGCATAATGCTGGGAATTTCTTTTCCACCCGTTCCTTTTTTCGGGATTGTATTTCTGGCGTTCCTTCCATATTTATTTGTTCTCGTGCGCCGGGACTCGCTGGCGTCAATTAACCGGTTTACATATTTCACGGCATTCTGGTTTAACTTAATTGCATTATATTGGGTGGGAAGCTGGACCGAAGAAGCGGATCCATTTTTAATGATAAGCGGTGTTGCCCTTATATTTTTCAATCCGCTTTTATTCCTTATTCCATCAACACTTTATTACATAACAAAGAAATATCTTAGCGGGCTTGCGGCGCTATTATTGCTGCCCGTCTTCTTTGTTTTTTACGAATATATTTACACGGTTTCAGATTTCAGATTTCCATGGCTTACTCTCGGCAATAGTCTTGCATATTATAATAGCTTCATACAAATTGCAGATATTATTGGCGTTTACGGATTAACCTTATTGCTGTTGTATATCAATATCTTGATCTTTATCCTTCTCGGCAGAAAGCTTTCAAATAAATGGGCTAAATTGATTTGTATTTTTACTCTTATCAATCTATTTGCGGTTCCGATAATATACGGACTGTATAAGACAAACAATTTTAAAGTGTCGAAAGAAAAAGTAAAAATCGGGTTGATACAGCCTAATTTAAATCCATGGAAAAAATGGGAAGCGGGAGATTTAAACGAACAGCTTGATTTATATCTTTCTCTGTCAAAAAGTGCGGTGGACGAAGGTGCAGAGGTAATTGTATGGCCTGAGTCTGCGCTTCCTGTTTACTTAATGACCGGTTCGTATAAAAAACAGGTTGAAAGAATAAAACGCTTTATTGACTCGAATAGAATTTATTTGGTTACAGGCATGCCGGATGCCACATTTTTCTTCGACGAAAACACAGCCCCTGAAGATGCCAAAAAAACGGAAAGCGGAACGTTATATACATCGTATAATTCCATTCTTTACTTTCAACCCGATACCGAAGAAGTGATTAAGTATGCGAAAATTAAGCTCGTACCATTCGGAGAAAAAGTCCCCCTCGTTGAACACATTCCTTTGCTGGGAGATATAATCAAATGGAATGTGGGAATATCAAGCTGGAATACGGGCAGAGAAATTGTAGTCTTCAATTCATCAAATAGTAATCTAAAAATCGGCGGTGTAATTTGCATCGAATCTATTTATCCGGATTTCTGCGCGCAATTCGTCCAGAAAGGAGCTGAAATTCTTGTTATAGTTACAAATGACAGCTGGTACGGCAATTCGAGCGGACCTTATCAACACAAAGAATTCGCATCTCTTAGAGCCGTGGAAAATCGCAGAAGCCTTGTGCGTGCTGCTAACGGTGGAATCAGCTGTCTTATCGATCCTTTAGGCAGAACTATTGAGATGACACAGATGTTTGAAAGAACTTACATAGTTGTGGAAGCTTCGTTGGAAAACCCAAAAACTTTCTATACTAAATACCCGTTGTTATTGCCAAATACTGCTCTATCTATTACAATTATTATTATGCTTATTGGAACAGCCGGGAAAATTTATGAATTAACTAATAAAAAAAAGAGTAAGACTTAATGAAATTTATTGATTTGAGAAGCGACACTGTAACTATTCCTTCGCCCGGAATGAGGAAGGCAATGTATGAAGCGGAAGTTGGAGACGATGTATACGGCGAAGATCCTACGGTCAATCAACTTCAAGACTATGCTTGTGAATTGTTAGGCAAAGAAGCTTCGCTCTTTGTTCCAAGCGGAGTAATGGCAAATCAGATTTGCTTAAATATTCTTACTAATCCCGGTGATGAAATCATCTGTGAGCGGACAGCTCATATTTTTGAATATGAGTCGGGTAGTCCGGCTAAACTCAGCGGGATTCAGATGAATGTTATCGAAGGAAAAAACGGAGTTATTACACCCGGACAGGTTGAGCCATTGATTCGACCGGAGAGCGCTTATTATATGCCGCGAACAAAGCTGATAGAGCTGGAGAATACTCACAATGTCGCCGGTGGAACAGTAATTCCGCTTGAAATTATCTGCGCTTTGAAACTTCTTGCGGATAAATACAATCTATACATGCATCTCGACGGCGCAAGAATTTGGAATGCTGCTGTAGCGAGCGGCGTCGCATTGAATGAATATACTTTTTATTTTGACACAGTCTCTTGCTGTCTTTCAAAAGGATTGGGTGCGCCGATAGGCTCTTTAATCGCAGGGAAAAAAGAAATAATAAAAGAAGCAATACGGGTGCGGAAATCATTCGGAGGGGGAATGAGGCAGGTCGGCATAATAGCAGCGGCAGGTCTTTATGCACTTCAAAACAATATCCAAAGACTTGAGGAAGATCACCGTAAAGCCGCAGAATTAGCAGGGTGTATTGCAGAAAACAAAAATTTAGAGATTGACTTCAGCACGGTTCAGACGAATATTATAATATTTCGGCCGTTAAAAATGTCAGTCGAAAAGTCACTCGATCTGCTTAGGCAGAACGGAATACTTGCCGGCACGGGGTCTGTTGGTTCAATACGTTTTGTAACACACATGAATATAAGCTTCAATGATATTAATGAAGCTAAAAAGATTATTTCAGATATTTTCGGAGTATGATTGATGAAAGAGTCCTGCGAGAGTATAGAGAATTTCAAACATAAAATTGAAGAGACCGTAAAATTCCACGAGGTTGATTTGATGGGAATATGCAACAATGCTGTTTACTTCAATTATTTTGAAGATGCGCGCATCAAATATATTCAGGATCTTAAATCAAAATACAATTTAAAAAGCTTGCTTCACAACAATTCATTTTTTATTATGGCTCACAACGAATGCGATTATATTCTTCCGGCTAAATTTGACGATAAACTTTTTATATATACTCGCATTTACTATGCAAAAAATTCGAGCATCGGGTTTTCGCATTTGGTCGTAAAGCAAGACACTCTGGAGATAATTGCCTCTGGCAAAGGAGTTCTTGTACATATTGATATTTCTTCTAAAACAAAGATGCCTCTTCCCGGTGAATTTTATTCTGCTGTTCGAGATTTCGAAATCAAAGTGGAGATAATTCACAGAAATGAAAATAGTATTTGATATAGAAACCGTTGGAGTAAGTTTCGATTCCTTATCGGAGTCGCAGCAAGAATACCTGCTTAGATACGCAGAGAAAGAGAAAGACGAAGGGATTAAAGAACAAAAAATTGACGATGCCATTAGATATCTGAGTCTTTATCCTTACACCGCCAGTATTGCTGCAATTGCAATGTTAAATACCGAAACCGGCAACACACTTGTACTTTATGAAGATTCAGTCAGCGAAGAAAGCTCCTTCGACGACAAGAAAGTTAAATATAAATCCATGACTGAAAATGAAATTCTCGAGACGTTTTGGAATTATGTTTCAAAAGCGTCAACGTTAATATCTTTTAACGGCAAGTGTTTCGATATTCCATTTCTGATGCTTCGTTCTGCTATACTGAAAGTAAAGCCGACAAGAAATTTTCTTAAGAGCAGGTATGATTCTAAAGAACACATAGATCTGCTCGATAAATTTTCATTTTATGGTTTGACGCGTAAATTCAATCTTGATTTTTACTGCCGTGCATTCGGGATAGAATCTTCCAAATCGAAAGGCTTATCGGGAATGGATGTGAAGGAGTTTTATAATTCCGGACGCAAAAAAGAAATAGCAGTTTACTGTGCAGATGATGTAAGGGCGACTTATGAGCTGTTCAAGATATGGGAAGAGTATTTAGATATTTAGTCGACATCAAATCCGTCATTCAACATCATATTACCAACACGCCTTGTCCGTTCAACTTCCCGTATTGCTTCAATTTCTGCCTCGATTAATGCCTCGTCATTTTTCATCGCAAAAATTTTTTCGTCAAGTTGTTTTCTGAGCATATCTTCGCTGATAAACTTTCTGTCGAATGGATTTAGCATCGTTTTATTGGCAGCCTCTTTTACAAAACTTATAAGTTCGGGGCAAATATCGTAATTTGATGAAGAATAATTTACTAGAGATTTTAACGTGATATAATAATTTTCTTCGAAGCAGGAAATTACAGTCTGTAATTTGACTTTCTGTTCCAATAAATAATTTAATTTTTCCTCCTTAGAGCAAAGTAAGCAGACAGTATTACGAATCTTGAAAATATTAAAATCTTCTTCCATCAATTTCCTAAAAGATTTGCATAATATATCTTTTGCAAATAATGTACCGATCAAAAGAGAAAAGCCCCGGAATTAATTCGCTAAAATCTATCCTAATTGCACATTCATGAGAGTTGATTTATAAATGAGAGTTCTTGAGCAGGTTAAATTTACAGGTAAACGCTTTTGAAAATGAGCTTACAGCAGGAAATCTCCGTGTTCAAAAAGTTTTAATAATTGAGTATATTCGAGACAAAAATAATGGCGAGTTATTCAATGTTGAAAGAACCGGAAGTCAATTTAGAATTGGCTTTACAGCACGGCTTAACCGAAGAAGAATATGATCTGATTATCAAAAAATTAGGGCGCAAACCGAATTTTACCGAACTCGGAATATTCAGTGTAATGTGGAGTGAACATTGCAGTTATAAAAATTCCATTGCATTGTTAAAAACGCTGCCCCGCGAAGGCGGAAGGCTTCTTGTCGGTGCCGGAGAGGAAAACGCCGGACTTGTTGATATAGGAGACGGGCTTGCAATTGCATTTAAAATTGAAAGCCACAATCACCCTTCGGCGGTGGAGCCTTATCAGGGTGCAGCTACCGGAGTCGGAGGAATATTAAGAGATATTTTTACAATGGGGGCTCGGCCGATTGCATCGCTGAATTCACTTAGATTTGGGTCGCTTGATAGCGCCAGAACAAGATTTTTATTCGAACATGTTGTGCAAGGTATTGGCGATTACGGCAATTGTTTCGGCGTTCCGACAGTAGGCGGCGAAGTTTACTTCGATGAGTCATATAAGGATAACCCCCTTGTTAATGCGATGGCAATAGGTTTGGTTAATGTCAATCAGACTGCATCAGCTGTAGCAGAAGGTAAAGGCAATCCGGTTTTAATTGTTGGTTCATCAACGGGAAGAGACGGAATTCATGGTGCAACTTTTGCGTCGGAAGAAATCTCCGAAAAGTCCGAATCAAAAAGACCATCGGTGCAGGTCGGCGATCCTTTTACAGAGAAGCTGTTATTAGAAGCAACTTTAGAGATCATAAAAAACGGCTGGGTGGTTGGAATACAAGATATGGGAGCGGCGGGAATTTCCTGCTCTACTTCTGAGATGAGCGCAAAAGGAAAAAGCGGAATGAAAATAGACCTGGATAAAGTGCCTCTGAGGGAGGAAGGAATGACAGCCTATGAAATTATGCTTTCCGAAAGCCAGGAAAGAATGCTCGTGGTTGCCCGCAAAGGATATGAAGATAAAATAATTGAAACTTTTCAAAAGTGGGATTTGAATTCTGCAATAATTGGAGAGGTGACGGATGAAAACACATTGTCAATCAATTATAACGGCGAACTTAAAGCAGACATTCCTCCTTTTGAATTAGTATTAGGTGGCGGCGCACCAGTATACATTCGCGAAACTACAGAGCCTGAATATCTTAAACAGATGCGAAGTTTTAACTTCGGCAAGATTCCCGAACCTGATGACATCTGCGATACATTTCTCAGAGTTTTTTCCTCGCCGAATATCGTCTCTAAAAGATGGGTTTACCAGCAGTATGATTCAATGGTTAGAACAAATACCATTACCGGTCCGGGATGCGATGCGGCTGTTATTTATATTAAGGGAACAAATAAAGCAATATCAGCAAGCACAGACTGCAACGGACGATATGTTTTTCTTAACCCGAAAGAGGGCGCAAAAATAGCAGTCGCCGAATCAGCAAGAAATGTTGTCTGCTCCGGGGCAGTACCTCTTGCAATAACCAACTGTCTTAATTTCGGTAACCCGTATAAACCCGAGATGTACTGGACATTCAAAAAGGTGATAGAAGGATTGGGCGAAGCATGCAGATATTTTCATACACCGGTTACCGGCGGTAATGTTAGTTTTTATAACGAAAGCCCCGACGCAGCCGTATATCCCACACCGGTTATCGGAATGCTCGGTTTGATTGAAGATTTAGATCACATTACAACATCTTACTTCAAAAATGAAAACGAACTGATTTATCTGCTTGGCGTTGATAACGAAGAGCTTGGCGGAAGCGAATATCTAAAAGTTATTCATAAAGTGGTTGCCGGAGATTCACCCAGTCTGGATCTTCAAGCCGAGAAAGATCTGCAGAAGCTGGTACACGATCTTATCAGAAATGGCGTTATTAACTCAGCGCATGATATTTCGGAAGGAGGAATTATTACGGCGCTTGCTGAATGTTGCATTATGAACATGGAAAAGCCCGTAGGAGCGGAAGTTCATATCCCGATCCGTGCTAGAACCGACTTTGCGTTCTTCTCGGAAAGTCAATCGCGCGTGATTGTTACTGTGAGCGAAGAAAACGAAGACAGTTTCGAAAAAATTGCTTCGGAAAGTTTTACTCCTTTTATTTTACTCGGCAGAACCAGCGGCAGTTCGCTTAAGATAAACGATCAATTTGATTTTAATCTCAATCACTTGAAGGATATTTACTTCAATACAATATCAAAATTAATGAATGAAGCAGATTAAATTTTTAAGAACGGTTCATAAGTTTATTTCTATTTCGACTCTGAAGAAAATTTATCAGTTCTGGAAATACTATCTCGTCGGATTATGGAACCGTACGGATGAGCATCATCTATTTTTATCTGGCGGCGGAATTGCTTTCTCGCTGATTTTAAGCCTTGTTCCTATTATACTTCTTTTAATTTCAATTCTCGGCAGCATACTTGAACCGGAGACGGTTCAAGAGCAAATTTCAACCTTTATTAATGCCGTCATTCCCTATCCAAAGTACGCAGAATACACAAAAGAAGCTATACTAAACCGAATACCTGAGGTTTTTGAATACAAGACGCTTGCCGGTATATTCGGAGGATTCGGATTATTTTTTACTTCCACATGGTTATTCAGCAGCCTTAGAACAGTTTTGAATAACATATACGGAGAGTCAAAAACCAGCGGTATTCTTAAAGCTCTGGTAAGAGATTTCGGTATGGTTATTCTTCTGATAATACTTGTGCTTCTTTCAATTGTTATTCTTCCTTTGATCAACATGATTTTATACGAATCTTATGCGGTTAATCTTATTAAAGTAATTGGTATTAAGGGATTATTGCGCGATTCTTTTTCTGTTCTTTCTATTATAATAATTTTTATAATGTTCTTCCTTTTTTACAAACTTATACCTTATGCTAAACTGGGCAGAAAAGTTCCTCTTGTCAGCGCATTCTGGGCAACTCTTCTCTGGGCTTTCGCAAAAAACCTTTTTGGATATTATGCAGCTCATTTTCTATCTGCAAATAAGTTTTACGGCGCTTTCATTTTAATAATTGTAATACTTTTTTGGATATTTTATTCTTCATGTTTGTTTATAATAGGGGCGGAGATAGGGCAGCTTTACCGCGAAAGAAAACAGCAGAAGAGCGCCGCTTAAATAAAAACATTTTTCCCGAATCAGAGTGAGCAATGAATAAATTTCTCTCGCTGGGCGGAGCCGATGAAATTGGCGCAAGCTGCTTTTACTTTAATATTGACGGCACCGGCATTTTGCTCGATTGCGGAATTCACCCGCAGAAAACCGGCGCCGAATCGTTACCGATGTTTAATCTGCTAGAAAACAAACCTCTGGATTTTGCATTTATTTCCCATGCGCATCAAGATCATATCGGGGCTTTACCTTTCTTGATTAAGAAATATCCGCACGTTAAAATATTTGCGACTCCGCAGTCAATAGATATTGCTAAATTGACACTACACAACACAGTTAATTTTCTCAGCCGGCAGCTGAGCCTGGATGATGGAATTACAGCCTATACTCACGAAGAAATTGATATGCTGCTGCGGAGCGTTAATACGGCAGATTATAATGAAGAGATATTTCTAAAAGGAATTAGGCATGAAACCGCAGAAGAAATAAAAATTTCTTTTCACGATGCAGGTCATATTCTCGGATCTGCCGGAATACTGATAGAATATAATAACGATAAGACTTTTTATACCGGCGATATTTCACTGCTGCCTCAAACTTTGATGGCAGGCGCTTCACTGCCCGGGAAAAAAATCGATAGCTTAATAATGGAATCTACTTACGCCGGCAGCAATCAGGAACTGTTAGGCACTCTTGCTAGTGAAACAAAGCGGTTTACAAAATCTGCAAATAAAATATTATCAGAAGGCGGATCAATTTTAATTCCTGTGTTTGCACTTGGTAAAATGCAGGAAGTTCTTGCAAACATATTTATTCAAATGGAAAATGGAAAATTAACCGAAACGAATATTTATACCGCCGGGCTGGGAAGAAGTATTTCTCATATTTATGACCTCAACCGTTATATTGTAAAATATTCCGATAAAGAATTTGAATTAAAAAATATTCCGCAGCAGAATTACTTTGAGATAAACGATTTGAATCATTTCAAGCGTCATCCTGGAATCGTGCTTGCTTCGAGCGGCATGATACTGAAGGACACTTCGTCCTACCGCTTTGCCGAATACTGGTTGAAGCAGGAAAAATTTGCCGTTTTTATCGTAGGCTATATGGACCCGGACACCATGGGTTACAAAATAGCAAATGCCGGTACCGGAAGTAAAATCACTTTCGGAGACGAAGAAATTATAATCAGGTGCGGGATTGAACGGTTTTATTTCCCGACCCATTCAAAGCGTAATGAATTAGTTACAATAGTAAAAAAACTCAATCCGAAAAGAGTTGTAATTGTTCACGGCGAACCAGCGGCTCATGACTGGATGGGAAATAGAATTCTAACAGAATTTCCGCACATGCAGGTGTTTTCGGCGGAAAAGGGAAAGGAGATCTTACTTTAAATAATTCTTGTTAATATTCCCGGGACTTACTAATTAAAAACGCAATTGTTATATTTACACAAAGAACGGACAAAAAAAATGGAAACTTCAAAATTAATTTATGCGGGTTTCTGGAAGAGATTAGTTGCTTACTTTATTGATCAAATTATCCTCAGCTTTATTAACTTCATCGTAATTATTCCAGCAATAATTTTTCTCGGCGTAAGTTTTTTTTCGAGCGAGTACTTAGAATTTGAAGGTAGCTACTCCAATGTAGCAGAAAGATACGAGGACTGGGATCATTTAATGTCGGTTGCTGATGCAACTCTTATTATTTTCACCCTGCTATTTGTCTTTTTAATAGTTGCAATAATTCAATGGTTATACTTCTCTTTGATGGAATCTTCTGCAAAGCAGGCGACTCCCGGCAAAAGGATTATGAATCTTGTTGTGACAGATATAAACGGTGAAAGGATTTCGTTTGCGCGCGCGACAGGACGGTATTTCGGTAAAATTATTTCAGGAATTGTTCTTTATATCGGATTTATTATGGCGGCATTCACCGAAAGAAAACAAGCGCTTCACGATATTTTAGCCGGATGTCTTGTGCTTGACAGATCACCGGAAAAAATTTACGGTCGAATCAATAACCAAATGGACTTTTGATGAATTTAGGATTAAAGTCGCTGTTTATAATATTGCTGGCAGTGTGTGCTTGCAGTCAGAATACTAACCCTGTGATAGTTGATAATAATTTCATCAATCCGGATTCACCCGAAAACATGATTGTAATTCGACCGAACGGACTCGACTTTGTTAAAAGAGGTTCAAAGTTTCCGATAAATTATATTGTTCCGCAATCGGCTGAAACAATTAGCATTAAACTATACGAGCGGAATAGTTTTGTTTATACCATAGTTAATTCAACTTACAACGACGGATTATTTAAATGGGCTGTCCCCAATGAACTGGAAGTGTCAGTTAATTATGTCTTAAAACTCTATAATGCCGCTACCGGAGAATATATCGGAAACAGCATGAGCTTTAGGATTGTGAGGTGAGATATTTTGAAAATGCCACAGAAGCATCTCTCAAAATTCGGGAATTAAAGTTGATGGGCATAAATCTTATTAGCACCTAAATCAATAATAGTCACGATTGACAAATGAAGGTAAAGAGACAAACAATTTTGAATTAATAAATCTTATCTAACATCAAAACATTTAATTCGAATTAATATTCTCAAGATAAGAGCGAAGATTTAACCAAAGCAATGCCTCCGGCGTGCAGCCAACAAAAAATCTTCTAAATCGAAACCGGGTTATTCAGAAAGAAAAGACGCCGCATTATTGAGGTCGCGATTTGGAAAAAACCATTTGAAATCCTACTCAAGTCAAATTAAGAGCCTCGTCGAATATGAATTCTTCTCTTTCTGAAATAGCTGCCGCGGATTTGATATTTTCTGCCATGTTAATGCTTGACGGCGTTTCTAAGCAAGAATATTAGCAGCGTAAATATTCATTAGTTTATTTTTTCACATTATAATTAAAGCGAATCGAATTAAATTGTTCAATAAATGTTTTGTAATAAAATGCAGTATTTCATACGCGGATACTAAAATTGGCAGATACGAAAATAATGAGGAGTTAGAATTCGTTCAGCTTAAAATATTTCTTTAACAATGTTTAAAACAACAAATCCGACAAATGTCGGATTGTTATTTGTAGTAGCGGGGACAGGACTTGAACCTGCAACCTTCGGGTTATGAGCCCGACGAGCTACCAATTGCTCCACCCCGCGGTGTAAAGTTTAAAATCAAATCACATTCTAAAAAGAACTGAAAATTTCGAGACGAAATATAGATTATGTTGTATGGAATGTCAAATCTGCTGCCGGGCGGAAAATTTTCTTGAAAATTGTTTGCATCTGTTGTATATCGTATTCGTACAAAAAATATATAAAGTAATTTTATGCTTACCACTCTGCTGATAAAAGATTATGCGCTGATCGAAAACATAATAGTGGATTTCGGGAAAGGATTGAATATAATAACCGGCGAAACCGGCGCCGGGAAATCCATTTTAATAGAAGCTATGGGGCTGCTTCTCGGTGAAAGAGCGTCCACTCAAGTCATTAGGAAAGAGGCTAATAAATCTGTAGTCGAAGGCGTTTTTGATGTTACTTACAACAAAAAAGTAGAGCGCCTCTTATCTGAAAACGAATTAGACTATTATGACGAGCTGATAATAAGGAGGGAAATTACGCTGAAAGGATCGAATAGATGTTTTATCAATGATACGCCGGTTACGCTTTCATTGATTCAAGAAGTCGGCAATCTTCTTGTTGACATGCACGGTCAGCATGATCATCAATCCCTTCTCAGAGTTTCAACCCATAGCGAATATCTTGATGAATTTGGAGATCATGAAAATATTCTTAACAAGTTCAGGGAGAAATACAATGAACTATCCGAGATAAACAAAGAACTTTTTTTGCTGCGTAATAAAGAGAAATCAATTAAACAAGAAAAAGAGATTTATCAATTTCAGTTAAAAGAGATTGAAACGGTGTCGCCGGAACCAGGAGAGGAGGAAGAACTAAAAACCCAACTAAATATACTTGAGAATTCCGAAAGACTCCTTGAGTTATCAAATAAAATATTGGAATCGGCGTATGATTCGGAAAATTCCGTAACTGATCTGCTCGGAATAATAAGAAACAATTTGCAGGAACTCAGCGGCATTGATTCGCGGTTCGCAGGGAAATTGAATGATATAGATGCAGGGATAGCAATTATTGAAGATGTTTCGAAAGCAATACGGAGCTATGCTGATAAAATTGATATTGAGACAAATCGACTGGAAGAAATCAGAGAAAGACTTGCATCATTTAGTCTATTGAAAAAAAAATACGGCGGTACAATTGAAAAAGTTCTCGGACACCGTGATAAGCTGAGAGAAGAACTCGATGCAGCCGAAAACTTTGAAGAGAAAATAAAATTCCTTGAGGGAAGATTGGATAAAGTCCGGAAAGAAGCCGGAGAAAATGCTTTTGAATTATCGGTTAAAAGAAAATCATCCGGCGGCATAATAGAAAAAGAAGCGATTAAGGTAATTAGTGATCTCGGAATAAATGATTCGCAGTTCAAAGTTAAGATATCTTCAATAAAAGCCGATGAAAGCAGCGCTAATTTTATTCTTGTAAACGGCTCGAAATATAAATTCAATTCGAGAGGAATTGACGAGATTGAATTCTTGATCTCTACCAATTTAGGGGAAGACCTAAAACCGCTTTCTAAAATTGCATCCGGCGGCGAGATATCGAGAATAATGCTCGCATTAAAAACTATTCTTGCTAAAAATGACAAACTTCCTGTTCTAATCTTTGACGAAATAGATACTGGAGTAAGCGGAAGGATTGCACAGAAAGTCGGGCTTACATTAAAGAATTTATCCGAGTATCATCAAATAATTTCAATTACTCATCTACCCCAGATTGCAAGTTTAGCTGACCGCCACTACTCGGTTGAAAAGAAAAAACATGACGATAGAATTATCAGCACGATTAGATCCTTGAATGAGGAAGAAAGGATAAACGAAATTGCAAAACTGCTGAGCGGCGAAGAGATTACGGGAGCGGGCATTAAAACAGCAAAAGAGCTTTTAAAAAATAAAAAAGGCGGAGAGTAGTTTCTCCGCCTTTTAAGTTTTCTGCGCTAATTACAGAAACTTCCCACATCCGGGTCTTCAATAGTAAAATTATAAACTGTTTTTCCCGGTTCGAGCCGTTTGGGTGCATCGGGGTAATTGCTTGAGTAATACCATTGACCGTCAATATAAGCTGTGAAAATGTAATCTGTATTTTCCTTCAAGCAAAGTTTAATTTGCCCGGGTTCAAAAGGAGATGAACCTATATTGCCGGCATTAATCCATGAATAAGTTCCTTCAACCTTATAATACAACGGAATACCTTGAGGATAAAATACTCTTGGCGGATCGGTCTGTGTACATTTTCCAGTAATATTTATTGTTATTTCCCTCAAACCCGGAACATCTATATTGACGTTGAGCGTCTGTTCAACGCAAAGGTCATCAATAGAAACCTCGCCAACCTTTTGTCCGTCAGTCCAGTAATTAACATATTCATAAAATTCAACCCTTACAGGTAAACCTTGAGGGGCTCTATAGAAATAAAAATTGGGGTCACTGCTGTAAATATACTTATAACTTATTTGTGAGTTGTCGCTTTGTCTTATTATTCGTGCGATAACAGTTCTATCAAAACACCCTATAAGTCTAATGGTCGTCCCATAGTAACACATATCCGAGTACCAGTCGAGATTCCAATAAGATAGGTGGGTAACATTCTCTTTTTTAATCTGCATCTTACCGGTACGGGCTGATCTTGCCGGAACTGTATAATTACCTTCCCATTTCCATTCTCCGTTATCTTCATCATAACTCCAAAGAGGAATAACGTCTCCGGCTTTTACATTTTGTCCGGTTTCGGGATTTACAACTTCATCGGGAATATCGAAAGTAATAGTGGCGCTTTGGCTGAATCCTTCAACGGATGTGCCATTTACAGTCATGTCAATCGAAACGAAACCGGCTGTGATAAACTGAACATCCTGCTGTTGACCTGTTTCGTTCTGCACACTGACTTCAAAACCGCCCGGGAATGAATTTAAAGACGACTGATCAAGCGGGTTGAAATAAGTAACGCGTGTTTCAACATTTCCCGTTAGAACATTGCCGTTGACGTCAAGCAGCTGCGTGCCGGCGGGAACAGAAATGCTTGCCCCTGAATTTGAATTAGGTTCAAGACCCGAACTAATAGTGATAGGGGCTGTTAAGCCGCTGCTGCCTGTAGAGCCTTCTCTGACCAGGTTAGTAACAACACCCTGTGGAGTGTTGTTCACGTTGGTTAAAAACATATCATACGAACTGCCGCCGGTTTTGAATATGGTTATTTGTTTGCTGGAATTTATATAACCGTTGGACGTAAAGAGAAGCACAAGACTCACCGGATTTTCCAAATTCGGAACAATTTCATCTTTCAGAGAAAAAACAATATTTCCCGTATTCGTTGTTAAAGAAGTAATTGGCTGGTTTGAACTGCTTATCACCTTGTTTGCATTCGCACCGCTGAAATTAACAGTGACCTGCTGGTCAACCTGATTGCCGCTGGCAGCATCATAAATCTGTACGGTAATAACCGTGGTTCTCTCAAGTCCCTTTAGTCTTACTTCAATTCCCTCTGTGGGGCTTTTGATATCGCAGCTGCTGATGAATATTCCGCTAACAACTGCCACAATAAAGAATATAGCTAAAATCAATTTACTTTTTTTCATTCTAATCCTCCGTTAAAACTTATAAGTAATGCCAAGTGAGACAACAGGAAACCATTTAAACCAGCTTACGTTATCCTGCAACTGTTCCTGCTGATCGGGCGCAGCCGAAGGTTCTATCAGCCCTGTTGCCGATAGGTCAACTTTAGGGGCGCCTTGATAAACCGTTCCGATATCGAGAGCAAACTTTAATCCGGAATCGCCGGCAGTTGGATTACCGATGCCAATCCCGATATATGGTGAAAGTTTATTGAAATCAATTTTTGCTGTGAGTTTACCTAACTTATCGGGTGTATATTCGTCGCCGCCAACTGTATAAGTTTCGGTCGGCACAAGGTCAACGTCAAATGTGTTTAGGTTGATCAGCACTCCCCCGGTAAGTCTGAAAGTATTGCCGAAAGGAAAATAATCAGCAAGCATAGAAATTGAAAAGAGTTTGAGTCCTGCCGAATACTCAAAATCCTCATCGCCGCCGCCGCCGTCATAGTTGTAATTAAAAAAAGCGAAACCGACGCGGGCGTTAAAATCTTCTCCGAAAGAACGGACGCCTTCGAGATTTATTCCCAATGTTCCGACTTTGAGAGATGCTGCATAGTCTTGAGCCTTAACTGAGAAAACTGCAAGCAGCAGGAGAAGCACGGTTAATTTAATTTTCATTAAAACCTCCAATTATGATTTATTAAATCAGTTTTCATAAATTCGTAGGGTGGTATTCAAAACTTCAAATCTCTTTTAACAAATTAAGAGACTTAATATCATAAAGCAAACTTTTTTTTTAATAAGTTGACGGTCTTCACAATCAATTATTTATGGAATTTTCTTGAATGAACAGATTATCAATTTATGTGCACATTCCTTTTTGCGATCACAAATGTATCTACTGCGATTTCTATTCGATACTTTCAGCGGAAAATGAAGAAAAATTCATTGATTCTTTAAAAAAAGAAATAGAGCACTACGCCGGGCGTTATTCAAATCAATATAAAGTTAATACAATTTATTTCGGCGGGGGAACGCCTTCCCTTATTGACGCAAAGCACATTGAAGCTATTCTAAATTCGATAGCGCAATGTTTCGCCGTTGACGGCGAAGCTGAAATTACTCTTGAAGCCAATCCCGGAACATTAAGCGAGAGCAAGCTGAAAGAGTACTTAAGAATTGGGGTTACACGCATTAGCATCGGGGTTCAATCTTTTGATGAGGCAGAATTAAAATTTCTCACCCGCATTCATGATAAACAAACCGCGATTAATACTGTAGAGAAAGCAGCGAAAGCCGGTTTTCAAAATATTAATATTGACCTCATATTTAATATTCCAGGACAGACTAAAAAGAAATGGAAATCAAATTTAAAGCATGCGGTATCGCTGCCTGTAAATCATATATCTGCTTACAGTTTAATACTTGAACGCGGAACTATACTTAATAAGATGGTACTTGACGGCAGAGTGAAAATCAGCGGTGCGGATTATGATGCTGATCTTTACAATATGACAATAGATTTTTTAGCGGCAAATTCTTTCGAACAATACGAAGTCTCAAACTTTGCAAAAGCCGGGGCTTATTCAATTCACAATCTGGCTTACTGGCAGCATAAAGAATATCTCGGGTTTGGAACGGCGGCTCACTCATTTATCGGCGATAGAAGATGGTGGAATTTCAGCAGTTTGAAAATGTACATAAGCGCCGTCAACACAAGCGCAAATGCAGCGGCAGGTTCTGAATCACTGTCAGAGGCAGAACTCCTTGACGAATATGTTATGCTTAACCTAAGAAGCAGGGGATTGAACCTTGCGGAGTTGGAATTAAAATACGGCGGCAGGTGGATATCAAACAATTCAAAATATATTAATTCGCTTATTGAAAAAGGATTCTTAGCTAAGAGTAATAATTTTATTAAATTTACAAAACAAGGCTACAGTATATGTGACGAAATTTTATCTAAATTCACATAAGGACATTTAATGAAAAAACTCGAACTTCACTGGCAGATATTAATTGCGTTAATTTTTGCTGTGCTCTACGGTTCGCTTTTCCCCGAAGCGGTTCAATATGTCAGCTGGCTCGGCGATATTTTTCTCCGCGCGCTTAAAATGATAATTGTCCCTTTGATACTTGCGTCAATAATTTCGGGAGTAACCGGAATCGGCAATGCAGAAAATCTCGGCAAACTCGGCATCAAAACAATTACATATTATATTGCTACTTCACTGCTGGCAATATTTGTCGGACTATTGCTTGTAAATTTAATTCAACCCGGCGTCGGCGCAGATTTAGGTTTATCAAAGCAGGTAGAAGATTTAAGCGCTGCCAAGGATTCATTCGGAGATACTTTGATTCAAATAATTCCAGTGAATATATTCGAGTCGTTCTTGAAAGGCGATATGCTTTCGATAATTTTCTTTTCGATTCTATTCGGCTTTTTTATAACACAGACAGGAGAAACATATCGAACTCCGCTGACAAATTTTTTCGATGCTTTGTTTGAAGTAATGATGAAAATAACAATGTTCATAATTAAGTTCGCGCCTATCGGCATTTTCGGGATTGTAGCCCGCACAATTTCGCAGCAATCCGATTTGATACATCTAATTCAAAGCATGGGTCTTTATATGATTGCCGTTTTGCTCGGCTTATTTATTCACATCGCGTTTACTTTACCTATGCTGCTCAAGTTTATCGGCAGGGTAAATCCGCGTAAACATTTCCATGCCGTAGCCACGCCATTAATTACTGCTTTCTCAACATCTTCATCAAATGCTACACTGCCTCTTACAATTGATGCGGTAAAAAATAATTCGGGTGTATCGACGAAAATCACGAGTTTTACCCTGCCGCTCGGCGCAACAATTAATATGGACGGAACCGCATTATACGAATGTATAGCCGCTATGTTTATTGCTCAGGCTTACGGCGTTGAACTTACGTTTGTTCAGCAGATGATTGTTGTGATTACTGCGTTATTGGCTTCGATCGGCGCCGCTGGAATTCCAATGGCTGGTTTAGTTACCATAACGATAATATTGAGCGCCGTCGGTTTACCTTTGGAAGGCGTAGGTTTGATCTTATCCGTTGATAGAATTTTAGACATGTGCCGCACAACTGTAAATGTTTTTTCTGATACTTGCGGCGCTGTGATAATTGCAAAAACAGAAGGCGAAACACTTAAAATCGAATAAGGAGTATTTATGTCGTTGTCTTACAAGAAAATTGCCGTTCTCGGCTGCGGAAATATCGGTTCGGCAATTGCTGTTGGTCTGGTAAAATCAAAAGCATATAAAGCCGATAAAATATTTGTTACGAGGAGAAACCCCGATAAAATGGAAAAGTTTATCAGCGGGGGATATAAAGCAGGCTATGATAATATTGACGCAGTTAAAAATTCCGATGTGATAATAATTGCCGTAACGCCGCAGCAATTGGATAAATTATTGTCGGAAATAAAAGATTCTCTTAATCCTCAAAAACATTCAATCATGTCGGTTGTTTCAGGCGCTTCAATAAAACAGATTAAAGAAAGAATCGGGAACGGTGTTCCGGTTATACGAGTTATGCCGAATACTGCAATAGCGATTCAAGAATCAATGACTTGCATCAGCGCCGACGAAGAAGACAAAGAAGCGCTTGATATTTCCATAAAGATATTTAACCAATTGGGTAAGACTGTTGTGATTCACGAAAATTTAATGGTACCGGCAACAGCGTTGTGTGCTTGCGGCATTGCATTTTTTCTAAGGGCTGTCCGAGCCGCTTCACAAGGCGGAATTGAAATCGGCTTTCATGCCGAAGACGCATTATTTATGGCTGCACAGACTGCCAAAGGAGCCGCTTCAATTATATTGGATGCAGGAAGCCACCCCGAACGTGAAGTAGATAAAGTTACGACGCCTCAAGGATGCACCATATCGGGATTAAATCAGATGGAGCATCACGGATTCAGCTCGTCATTAATTAAAGGGATTGTATCATCAGCCCAGAAAGCGGAAACTCTTTATTCAACGGAAAAATGACATAATGAAAAATTTGATTGTAATGTTGTTTTTATCGGCTTCGTTACTATTTGCCGATGATTATAAAAAAGTTAAAATAGATATCCAGTCACGTCAGGATATTGCACGCCTTATTTCACTCGGCATGGAATTCGACCATTTCGAGTTTGAAGACGGAAGAAGTTTAGAGGTTTTTATCAGCGGCAGCGATTTTGAAATCTTAAAATCATCTGGCTTCGGTTATGAAATCTTAATAGATGATTGGATAAAATTTTTTGATGACAGAAATTCAAAAATAGGTTATGATGAATTGGAATTACAGAGAAGTTTATCACAACAAAACTTCGGAGTGAAATCTTTCGACTTCGGTTCTATGGGAGGTTACTATACATTGGATGAAGTTTATCAGAAACTTGACGAGATGTTCTCAGCATATCCGGATTTAATTACGCAAAAGGCGAGCATTGGCGCTACTCACGAGTCAAGAGATATTTATTTTGTAAAAATTTCGGATAATCCCAATTCAAGCGAAGATGAACCTCAGGTTCTGTACACTGCACTTCATCATGCCCGCGAACCTGAAAGTATGATGCAATTAATTTATTTCATGTTTTACCTGCTTGAAAATTATAATGTCAATCCTGAAGTTAAATTTCTTGTGGATAGCAGGGAGTTATATTTTATCCCGGTTGTAAATCCCGACGGATATTTTTATAATCAATCGACAAATCCAAACGGCGGTGGAATGTGGAGAAAAAACCGGAGTCAAAATATGGATGGATCCAGAGGCGTTGACTTAAACAGAAATTACGGACCGATGGAATATTGGAATTCAAGCAATGGTGGATCAAGCACGCAAGGTGGGAGCGATACTTATAGGGGAACGGCGCCTTTTTCTGAACCTGAAACAAGCGCCATCCGGGATTTTCTCAGCGGGCTTAATATTAGGAATTGCTTAAACTATCACACTTACGGCAGCTATTTAATTTTCCCTTATGGCGCAATTAATAGCGAGACCAAAGACTCTCTGATTTTCAGAGATTTTTCATCCAGTATGACAAAGTACAACGGCTATACAACTGGCACTGATATGCAGACTGTTAACTATAACACAAGAGGTAACAGCGATGATTTTATGTATGACGGAGATACAAATCTTGTGGGCTCAATTATTGCAATGACTCCCGAAGTCGGTAAATCGACCGATGGATTTTGGCCTGCATCAAACAGAATTATTCCTCTTGCGGAAGAAAATATTTTCCCCAATCTCTATTTTGCATGGGCTGCAGGCGGACTCGTTGAATATTCGGCAATATCACAGACTAACGAATATGCCTTGCCGGGCAGTGAAATTTTTCTTAATGTAAGAATAAGAAATGTTGGGCTTGGAAACGCAGAAAATATCAGACTTTTAGGAACCAGCAGCGAAGATGGAATTGTGGTTGAGACTCCAAACTTACAGCCATTATCTCTTTCAAGTAGAGAGGAATCTAACCTGGATAATGCGATCAAAATCAAAATTCCAAATGATGCACAGATAGGGAAAAGATATTTAGTTGAACTTCAGATTTATTCTGGCGAGATATTGATGTCTTCAGATCAATTTGATTTTGTAGTTGGTATGCCGGATTACCTATTTACCGATAATGCCGCGGATTTAAACAACTGGATATCATATTCCACAAAAAGCAGCAGTAAGTGGGATCTTTCAGAATCAGACTTTTTTGATGAACCCACGGCATTTACCGACAGTAAAACGGGGAACTATGCATCGAATGTAACTGCCACATTAACCTTGATAGAAGAAATAGATCTGAATGGAACGCAAAATCCATATCTTAGTTTTTATACGAAGTTCGCTATCGAAAAAAAATACGATTATGGGCAGGTTCAGGCAAGTTCTGATTCCGGAAAAACCTGGAAACCAGTTGAGGGTAAACTTACATCAAATTCAAGCGGAATTTCTCCGCAGCCATTCAATCAGCCAGTATATCACGGCTTTCTAAGGGATTGGGTAAAAGAGGAGATAAGTCTTGAGGAATTCATTGGCAAGAAAATTTTAGTTAGATTTTTGTTAGTCTCTGACGCTTATATTGAGTTTGACGGCTGGTATGTTGATGATCTCGCCATATATTTTTATCCTTCTCCAACCGATGTTGATAATTCATACCAAACTAAAATTGATTATAACCTCTATCAAAATTATCCCAATCCTTTCAATCCGGAAACGCATGTTAGATTTTCAATAGCGGAAGATGGGCTGGTGAGTTTGAGATTATTTAATCTTTTGGGAGAGGAAATAGCGGTAATTGTAAACAGATTCTATAAAGCCGGTTCTTATTCAATATCAATAAATGCCGTTCAATATTTGCTCTCGAGCGGAGTGTATATCCTGCAGATGCAGACAAATAACTTCTCTGGATCGAAAAAAATGCTTTATTTACGTTAAATAAGGGCTTTTTCTGTGCTTATATAAATTTGCTAATTCCTATTAATAATGTTATTTTTGGTAACCTTTTTCGCCCCTTTGTGGGCGATTTTTATTTGTATGAAAATGAAATACAGTGAAATATCATCGGAAGTAAGGGAAATCGTAGAATCTAACAATTTCCTTCTGATTGACTTTGTTCTTCGCGGTACAGAAAACAACCCGGTAATCGAAGTTTATATCGATAATTCAAACAGTATAACTGCCGAGGACTGCGCCGTTATAAGCAGGCAGTGCAACTCGCTCTTCGAAGAAAAATACGGCGGGGTGAATTACCGCTTGGAAGTTTCATCGCCGGGAGTTGATAGGTCGCTCAAATATTTGCAGCAATTTCCTAAAAATATCAATAGAAATTTTGAACTGCAGTTTGAGCAGAATGGCAATATTAACAAACTCAACGGGAAATTGACTGCCGTTAAAGGAAACGTTCTAATTTTTGAAACGAAGAAAGAACAATTATCAATTGATTTCAATAATATTAAATCAGCAAAAGTATTAATCAGTTTATGATTTTGGAGGCTTAACAAATGAACACTGAAATTGTCGAATCATTTTCTCAAATGGTAAGAGAAAAAAGTTTAGATAAAGATGTTCTTGCAGGAATAATTGAAGAAATTTTCGGGCTTATGGTCAAAAAGAAATACGGTCAGGAAGCGAACTTCTCCGTTGTCGCCAACATGGACAAGGGCGATATCGAAATATTTCTGGAGAGAAAAATTGTTGATGAAGTAGCAGACCCTAATACGGAAATCTCTATTGATGAAGTTAACGAAAAAGGAAACGAAGACGAACTTGACGTCGGCGAAATCTATGTCGAAAAGCTGGAGTTATCGTCTTTCGGCAGAAGACTTGTAAATCTTGCCCGTCAGAGTCTAAATCAAAAAATAAGAGAAATTGAAAAAGACATAATTCATAACGAATACAGCGAGATGCTCGGCGAAATTATAGTAGGGGATATTTACCAGGTGAGAAGAAACGACGTCCTTGTAAATCATAATAAAAATGAATTGATACTTCCGAGGTCAGAGCAGATTCCGAGAGAGAAATACCGTAAAGGCGATACGATTAGAGCGGTGGTTAAAGAAGTTAAAAAGACCCCGAACGGTCCCGTCATAGTAATCTCGCGTGCTGATAATTTGTTCTTACGAAGACTTTTTGAAATTGAAATACCTGAAATATACGACGGTATAATAGAGATTATTGGTATAGCTCGCGAACCTGGAGAGCGGGCAAAGGTTTCAGTTGAATCGCAGGATCAGCGCATTGATGCTGTTGGCGCATGCGTTGGAATGAAGGGCGTTAGAATACACGCCATAGTACGTGAGCTGAACAATGAAAATATTGATGTTATAAATTATTCGGATGATCCGGTGATATATATACAAAGGGCGCTGGCGCCTGCAAAACTTAAGCAGATTGATATTGACGAAGATGCAAAAAAGTGTACTGTTGTTGCTGACAGCGACCAGGTTTCTATGATAGTTGGAAGAAACGGGGTTAATATCCGCCTTGCAATCAAGCTTACCGGATTTGAAATTGACGTCATCAGGGAAGAAAAACCTTTTGAGGAATATGAGGAAGATATCGAACTTGTTGATCTTAAAGAAGAACTCGGAGCCGATATTGTTGAACTTCTTATTAACAACAGACTCGATACGGCAGTTGAAGTTTTAACCGCCGGACTTGAAAACCTTGCAGAAATTGAGGGAATATCCAAAGAGAAAGCCGAAGAGATTATTGATATTATTAAGAATCAATTCGAAGAGGAAGAAGAAGAGTAGGCTAATTTTAAAACACAGGTAATTTTGTTATGTCGGAAACTAAAGAAAAAAAAATACGTATCTACAAATTTGCATCCGAGTATAATCTTTCGACTGAAGCTTTGATGGAGTTCCTATCGGAAAAAGGCTATGCTATAAAATCGCACATGTCTTTGTTAACAGACGAAATGATAGCCGATATAAATACGCATTTCAAGAAAGATATTGAAAAGGCTGAGCTTCATTACAGAAAAATATCGGAATTCCAGAAGAAACGGGCTGATAAAGCCGAAGAGCATCATAAGCCGGCTGTTGTTATAGAAGAAAAAGTTGAAGTTAAGGAAGAGAAACCGTCTGTTGAAGAATTAAAGCCCGTTGACGAAGAAGAAATTAAAAAAACTGATTTAACAGCCGCTGAGGATAAAGAGAAAAAAGAGGCAGAACCTTCTGCGGAAATAAAAGAAGAAACTCCCGAAACGCCCGAACTATCACTATCCGATCAGGAAAAAATAGAAAAGAAAACATATAAGACGCAGGGCGAACTTGAATTAAAGCAAAGAAAAAAAGGCTTAACCGTAGTAGGGAAAATAGATCTCAAGAAGCCGCGCAAGAAAGAAGAAGTATCTAAAAAAGTTCCTTTAACTGAGAAGCCTTCGGTTAAGATTGAAGAAAAAACCATTGATCAAAAAGCCCGGGTTGAAGAACCGACAGTTGATGATTCTGATGACAAAAAAGTCAAAAAGAAAAAACTAAAGGTCAAAACAAAGAAGAAAGCCGACGGTACGCCAGACGATCAGGTTAAAGTAAAGAAATTCAAAAAAGTTAAAAAGCTGGAAGTTGACAAGCGTGAGGTAGAAGCCGCGATCAAGCGGACCATGAAAACCATGGACGATGCTGTGCTCGGCGATAGAGCCGCGTTTAAAAAGAAAAAGAAAAAAGAAAAGCAGGATTTACAGGAAAGACTCGAAGAACAACGAGCCATCGATAAGAAAACAATACGAGTAACTGAATTCATTGCAGTAAATGAAATAGCAAACCTTATGAATGTGCCTGTTACAGAAGTCATACAAAAATGTATAGGACTCGGCATAATGGTTTCGATTAATCAGCGGCTTGATCTTGAAACGATTACTCTGCTTGCTGATGAGTTCGGGTTTGAAATCGAATTAGAAGAAGAATTTTCCGCGGAATCGCTTGAGGATAAACCTGATGCTGAAGAAACTTTACAGCCAAGACCTCCGGTGGTTACTATAATGGGTCATGTCGATCACGGTAAAACTTCTCTGCTTGATTATGTAAGAAAGGCAAATGTTGTTGCCGGTGAATCGGGCGGTATTACACAACATATCGGCGCCTACCAGGTTGAAGTCAGCGAAAATAAATTTATTACTTTCCTGGACACTCCAGGACACGAAGCGTTCACTGCTATGCGCGCACGCGGGGCAAGAGTTACTGACATAGTTGTACTTATTGTTGCCGCTGATGATGCTGTAATGCCGCAGACTGTAGAAGCAATAAACCATGCTCAGGCAGCTAACGTGCCTATTATTATTGCAATTAATAAAGTAGATAAGCCCGGCTCTAATATCGAGAAGATAAAACAACAGCTTGCTGACAGAAATATTCTGGTCGAAGATTGGGGGGGTAGATACCAGAGCGTTGAAATATCGGCAAAGTTCGGAAAAAACATTGATGTTCTCCTTGAAAAGATTCTGCTGGAAGCAGAAATACTCGAACTAAAAGCCAATCCCGAAAGACATACACGGGGAACAATAATAGAAACAAAGCTTGAACAAGGCAGAGGTGTCGTTGCTACAGTGCTTGTTCAAAAAGGAACTCTTCGCGTAGGCGAGCCTTTCGTAGCGGGCAACTTTCACGGGCGCGTTAGAGCTATGTTTGATGAAAGAAATAAAAAAGTTGATTCAGCAGGACCCTCCACTCCTGTAATTGTGCTTGGTTTTGAAGGTTCGCCTCAAGCCGGCGATTCGTTTATAGTTGTCGATTCTGAAAAAGAAGCTCGCGAAATTTCTATAAAGCGTCAGCAGATAAAACGTGAGCAGGATAACCGCCAGGTAAGGCATATTACTCTCGACGAAATTGCACAACAGATAAGCGAAGGCGGTTATAAAGAACTGCCGCTGATTGTGAAAGGCGATGTTGACGGTTCTGTCGAAGCGCTTTCCGATTCGTTCATGAAACTGACGAACAAGGAAGTTGCAGTAAATGTCATTCATAAGGGTGTCGGCGCAATCTCTGAAGGTGACGTGCTTCTCGCTTCGGCATCAAATGCAATTATTATTGGGTTCCACGTGCGGCCTAACAGCAATGCAAGAAGATTAGCTGAAGCCGAGAAAGTAGATATTCGATTGTATAATGTTATTTACGATGCAATAAACGAACTTAAGTCCGCTCTCGAAGGAATGCTCTCGCCGATATTATCAGAGGAACTAACAGCAACGCTTGAAATACGAGATACATTCAAGGTGCCAAAAATCGGAACTGTTGCCGGCTGTTATGTACAGGAAGGAAAAATTTCTCGCAATGATAAAATAAGACTCTTTAGAGACGGCGTAATTACTTATGAAGGTAATCTTGCTTCACTGAAACGCTTTAAAGACGACGTTAAGGAAGTTGATGCAGGTTATGAATGTGGCTTAAATATCGCAAACTTCAACGATGTAAAAGTAGGCGATATCATTGAAGCCTATAAAGTAATTGAAACAAAAAAGAAACTGGCTAATTGATGTCTGTTAGGTTAGAAAAAATATCAGCATTAATAAAAGATGAAATTAGTTTGATCTTTCTGCATAAAATCCAGGACCCCTCGCTTGGTTTGGTCACTATAACCGGCGTGAAGGTTTCACCTGATTTAAAGAATGCAAAAGTTTATCTTTCAATTTATGAACGTGAGAGCAGACAGGAAATTTTAGAAAAAGTGAATGACATCAAAGGACTTATCAGAAATCAATTGGCGCAGAGAGTAAAGTATATCAGAAGAATACCGGAGCTTACATTTTATATTGATGATACGCTGGATTATGTCGAAAAGATTGAAAATTTATTTAAAGTAATACACAAGAATGATAACCAAAGAGGTAAGTGATTTAAGTAATATCGATTTTGCTAAAGGCGAAGCCGTTCTTATAGACAAAGAAACTGGAATGACTTCATTCAGAGTTGTAAATGCAATTAGAAAAATTACCGGCGTTAAAAAAGTGGGACACGCCGGAACCCTTGATCCGGCAGCAAGTGGTTTATTGATTATTTGCACCGGTGGGAAAACTAAAGAAATTTATAAATACCAGGAAAGCATTAAAGTTTATTCGGGAATTATTTGTCTTGGCTTTGTTTCTGACACATTAGATATTGAAGGAACGCTGATGCAGGTAAAACCTCTTATAGATATTGCTGATAACCAAATTTTTTCGGCGGCGGAAAAGTTTACCGGCGTTATCGAACAGATTCCGCCGATGCATTCAGCAGTAAAACATAAGGGAAAGTCCTTGTATAAGTATGCGAGAAAAGGCATCGTGGTTGAAAGGAAGGCAAGAAAAGTAAATATTGAGGAATTTAAGATTACAAAAATTAATTTGCCGGATGTTCATTTTAAGATTGTTTGCTCTAAAGGTACATATATCAGAGTAATAGCCGATGATTTTGGAAAAGAACTCGGGTGCGGTGCGTACTTAAAAAATCTTAGAAGAGATGCCATCGGTCAATGGAATGTTGATGACGCGGTTACCTTAAGTGATTTTGAAAAAAGATTTCAAAATGTACCGATTTAATTTCCGTTTGCAATAAGAGATGAAAGTAATAAGAAATTTTAGCGGCATAGAACAGAATATAAATTCAGCAATTACTGTCGGCACTTTTGACGGCGTTCACGAAGGGCATAACAATATTTTTAGAAAGCTGACAGCGATTGCAGGTGAGAAACAATATAAAAGCGTGGTGGTAACGTTTGAACCTCATCCGCGTAAAGTTATTTCACCCGGATCAGAAATAAAATTATTAACGACTACCGGCGAAAAGATTAGAGAGTTAGAGAAATACGGAATTGACGAAGTGGTAATTCTAAACTTTACTCATGAGTTTTCCGATCTTTCTGCTGAAGAATTTGTAAAAAAATTTTTGGTTAAGAAAATTGGGATATCGCATTTTGTTATTGGTCACGACCATAAATTCGGGAAAGACCGCATAGGCGATGAAAACAAGCTGAGACAGCTGGGAATTAAATATGCTTTTGAAGTTGCCGCCGTTGATGCAGTGAAATTCGGCGGCGAAACTATTAGCAGCACAATAATAAGAAGCCTGCTGCTTCAGGGCAATATTGAAAAAGCTAATAAGTTTTTGGGTAGAAGATATTCGTTCTCAGGCAAAATTGTTGAAGGGGCTACCAGAGGAAAAATGCTCGGGTTCGCCACCGCAAATATTGATATCGCAGATGACGAAAAGTTGATACCTAAAACCGGAGTTTATGCAGTCGAATGCAGACTGAATGACGAAATCCATTACGGAGTGATGAATATCGGTTTTAGACCAACGTTCGAAAAAGACGGCGCTTTAGTAGTTGAGGTTCATATTTTTGAGTTCAATAGAAATATTTACGGGCAGCAATTGAAAATAAAACTGCTTAATCGGTTGAGAGAAGAAAAAAAATTCAATTCAAAAGAAGAATTGATTTATCAAATAGAAAAGGATAAGAAAAAAGCCATTCAAATTATTGGCGCAATTATAAATAATTAACGCTGGTTAAGTCTGGCGTTACATCGTATAACAAACTATAGGAGTTACAAAAATGAACTTAAGTAAGGAAGAAAAATTTGAAGTGATTAAAAAATTCGGCGGTAATGAAAAGGACAGCGGAAAAACCGAAGTTCAAATCGCATTGCTTACTGCAAGAATAAATAAGCTTACCGATCATTTCAACGAACATAAAAAAGATCATGCATCAAGACGGGGGCTGATGATGATGGTTGGTAAAAGAAGACGGCTTCTTGATTACCTTGTGAAGAAAGATATTGAAAGATATCGTACAATAATTAAACAACTTGATATTAGAAAATAAGGAAAAGTAAATGATTTACTCAAAAGAAGTACAACTTGGGGATAAAAACATAATAATAGAAACCGGACGGTACGCAAAGCAGGCAAGCGGTGCGGTAATGGTCAGAATGGGTGATACAATGGTTTTGGTGACGGTGGTTTCATCGGAATCGAGAGAAGAGTTGGATTATTTCCCGCTTTCTGTTGAATACAGAGAAAAATCATTCGCTGCGGGGAAAATACCCGGCGGGTTTTTTAAGAGAGAAGGAAGACCTACCGAAAAGGAAATTCTTAGCGGAAGATTGATTGACAGACCTATTAGACCTTTGTTCCCAGATAATTTTAACAACGAAACACAAGTTGCAGCATTTGTGTATTCCTTCGACGGCGAAAATGACGCCGACGTTCTTGGCGCTGTAGGCGCTTCTGCCGCACTTACAATTTCGGATATTCCTTTCCTCGAACCGATCGGCGAAGTTAGGGTGGGAAGGATTAACGGTCAGTTTATAATTAATCCTACACTTAAGCAGATCGAAGAAAGCGATATGGAATTAGTTGTCGCCGGCACTGCAACTTCAATAATGATGGTTGAAGGTGAATCGAAACAGATTAGTGAAGAGGACTTACTTGAAGCGCTTAAATTTGCACACGGAGAAATCAAGAAACTCGTGCAGGTTCAACTCGAACTTCAAAAGGAATGCGGAAAGGAAAAAATCGTTGTTCCGGATAAGGAAATAGATGAACAATTATTCAGCGATGTAAAAGAATTGGTGTATAATAGATTTTCCGAGCTGGTTTCAACTGTACTTGCCAAGGAAGAACGTTCTGCGAGAAATAAGGAATTGGTCGATGAGGCAATTGCATCCCTCGCTGAAAAATATCCCGAACAGGAAAAAGCAATAAAAGAAATATGCCATGATTTCGAAAAAGAACTATTAAGGAAAAGAATTCTTGCAGAAGGCAGACGCCTTGACGGAAGAGGGCTAAGCGACATTAGACCGATAACTATTGAGTTAGGACTTCTTCCGAGAACACACGCCTCTGCTCTTTTTACAAGAGGCGAGACACAGAGCTTAACTACGCTTACTCTTGGCACTAAGGCTGATGAACAGATTATTGACGGGCTGCAGGAAGAGTTCAGAAAGAGATTTCTTCTTCATTATAACTTTCCGCCGTTCAGCGTAGGCGAAACCGGGCGATACAGCGGAGTTGGACGAAGAGAGGTTGGGCATGGAAATCTTGCAGAACGGGCTTTGAAAATTATAGCGCCCAAAGAAGAAGAGTTTCCATACATCATCAGACTTAACTCAGATATTCTTGAATCGAACGGATCTTCTTCTATGGCTACCGTTTGTGCCGGTTCTTTGGCAATGATGGAAGGCGGCGTTCCAGTTAAAGCTGCCGTTGCCGGAATTGCAATGGGCTTGGTAAAAGAAGGCGAAAAATATGCTGTGCTTTCGGATATATTAGGAAACGAAGATCACCTCGGCGATATGGACTTTAAAGTTACCGGATCAAAAAACGGCATTACAGCATTTCAAATGGATATTAAAATCCAGGGCATTTCATACGAGATAATGGAAAAAGCATTACAGCAAGCTAAAGAAGGCAGAATGCACATTCTTGGAATAATGGATGGCGCGATAAGTCAGCCTAATCCGAATATTTCGTCTTATGCGCCTTCGCTTTTATTCCTTCAAATCAATCCGGATAAAATTGGTTCGTTGATTGGTTCAGGAGGAAAAACAATTCAAGGAATTCAGAAAGAGTTCGGTGTTGAAATATTTATTGAAGAAGACGGAAAAGTGAGCATAGCCGGCGTGAATTCCGAGCAGGCTAAAAAAGCTAAAGAGTATATAAAATTATTGCTCTCCGAACCTGAACTCGGAAAAACATATTTTGGCAAAGTGGTTAAGATTGCAGAATTCGGAGCATTCGTTGAAATACTACCGGGCACTCAGGGGCTTCTGCATATTTCTCAGATTGATAACACGCGCGTTAATAATGTTAAAGATGTCTTAAAAGAAGGCGATAAAGTAAAAGTTAAGTTGATTAAAATCGAGAACGGTAAATTTTCTTTATCAAGAAAGGCATTATTGAACGAAGAAAATAAAGTTGAAGATAAGTAATTAGTTGCTTATGTAATGGGACTGCAAGAAACTACCGGTAAAGTTAATTATCTGCAGCAAAGCGTTCTTAAAATCAGCGCGCTTTGAAGCAGAAATTTTATAACAGTCTCACTGAATATAGCCCGTTTTATTGTCTGAAATACGGGTTGATTCGTTCATCAAACGGAATTATGTTATTATGAGAATTGGTGCTCTCGACATAGGCAGGAAATTAATCTTGGCTCCGATGGCTGAAATTACAGACGGAGCCTTTAGAAGAATTGCTAAAGAAAACGGTGCGGGATTGACTTTTACACAAATGGTCAGCGCCAATGGAATAGCCAATTCCGATTTTGAAACCCTCAGACTTTTTGCTTTCCCGCGCGATGAAAAACCGATCGGAGTTCAAGTTTTAGGAAATGATCGCGATGACCTTAGAGCTGCTGTAAGAGAAATAAAAAATTACAAACCTGATGTAATTGATTTAAACTGCGGTTGCCCGGTTGCTAAAGTTACCGGGAATAACATGGGCTCATACCTGCTTGATGATCCCAAATTACTTGCATCTTTAATTGACGCAATGGTTAAAGAATCCCAAGGCGCAGTGCCTATCTCAGTCAAAATGAGGCTCGGCAAGGATAAAAAGAATATAAGTATTCTCGATAACGCTAAAATTGCCGAGGATTATGGGGCTTCTTTTATTACGGTTCATACAAGAACGCGTAAAGATAAATACAGCGATCAATCGCAATGGGAATGGTTAATTAAAATTAAGCAGAGTGTAAATATCCCTGTGGTCGGCAACGGTTCTCTGTTTGATACCGCCGATGTTATCAGGATGATAACCGAAACTGGCTGCGATAGCGTAATGGTTGCCCGGGGCGCCCTCGGAAATCCGTTTCTCTTTCACCGGGTAAATACTTTTTTAGAAACAGGATCAGACCCCGGTAATCCCTCGGTTGATACTTATGCATCGACTGCAGTTAAACATTTGGAATTTTCGGTTAGAGAATTCGGCGAGGCTATCGGCGTAAAAAAAGTAAAAAAACATATCATCTGGTATTTTAAGGATTTTGGGGGAGTATTTGATTTTGCCGGCAGAGTGTTTTCAAATAAGTATCAAGAGGGATTAAAGGAACTTATTTACGACCATGCCCAAAGAATTGAATCGGGTTATTACCCGACGGCAGATAAAGAAAATATTAGAAAGTTATTCAACGAAAAAGTGCAATTCTGGCTTTTTGAGGAAATGAAAGTTCAATAAAATTTTGAGACCAAATAAATGGTAAAAGAAATAATTATTAATTCAACGGCGTCGCAAACAAGGGTAGCCATAACCGAAGACAGCCGTCTTGTTGATTTTTTTGTCGACCATCCGGAGAAAAGACGAATGGTTGGCAATATTTATTATGGCAAAATTGCACGGGTTCTGCCCGGTATAAGAGCTGCTTTTATTGACATCGGGCTGAAGCACGATGCCTTTCTGCACTTTTCCGATATTGGAAATAAACTTGAGGATATGAAAGGCGTGTTCGATGATGACGAAAGCGATTTTGATGATGACGAGCCGAAGCAAAACGGTTCGGATCAAGGCGAAAAATCCGTCAAAGAAAAGAATGCACCCGAACCGAAATTGCCGCCTAAATTATCTAAAGGCGATGATATTGTAATTCAGATAATCAAAGAACCTGTTAAAGACAAGGGAGTAAGAGTCTCTTCTTCAATATCAATTCCAGGAAGATTTTGCGTACTGCTTCCTTTCGACGATAAAATTGGTGTATCGAAAAAGATTGCCGATTATCGTGAAAGAAGAAGGCTTCGGAAAATTGCCCGAGGTATTCTTCCCGATAACTGCGGGCTTATCATAAGAACCGCTGCAAAAGACCAGGAAGAAAAAACTCTTGCCGGCGACTTAAAATATCTTGTGAAAACCTGGGACGAAATTCAGAATAAAATTAAAAGCGTAAAACCTCCTTCAATGGTGTATGCGGATTTGACCACCACTATTAGTGTTATACGCGATTTCCTTACGCCAGACGTTTCAAAAATATTTATAGATTCAAAAAAAATATTCAAAGAAATAAGAGATTATATTCAATTCATTCAGCCTGAACTTTTAAGCAAGGTGGAGTTTTATAAGAACACTACTCCGATTTTCGAAGAATTCAAAATTGAAGAGCAGATTAAATCTTTGATGGGAAGGCGCGTTTCGCTTCCAAGCGGCGGTCATATTGTAATTGAGCATACCGAGGCTATGGTTGTTATTGACGTAAACAGCGGCAGATATGCGGCTAAGAAAGATCAGGAACTTAATTCGTTGAAAACAGATCTTGAAGCCGCCAGAGAAACAGTAAGACAATTAAGGCTGAGGGATATAGGCGGACTAATTGTAGTCGATTTTATTGACCTCGAAGACGACAAGAACCGCAAGAAAATTTATGACGAATTGAAGAAAGAGTTTAAACGGGACCGGGCAAAAATAGCTTTGCTTCCAATGACCGAATTCGGTTTGATGCAGATAACCCGCGAACGTATCCGCGAAAACATTCTGCAGTCTATGCATGACGCATGCCCGTGCTGCAACGGAACAGGATTAGTAATTAAGAAATCGAATCTTATTCATGAACTTGAGGAATGGCTAAAGAGATTTCAGCAGGAAGGCAAGGTGAAATCCATTATTATCAAACTTCATCCTTCGCTTGCTTCCGAACTCCGTAAAGGCAAAATATCAACCTTCGCTAAATTCCGTTTCAAATATATGTGGCGCATGAAAATAGAAGAAAACGAAAAAATCGGACTTCAAAAATTTCAGATAATTAATGCAAAGACTAACGAGGATATTACCGAAGAGTTTTCGTAGGCTTATTTACAACTGTTTTTTTTATTAAGTTTGAACATCGATAAAAATTTTCGGGGATAAAATATATGAAGTTTTTTATAGACACTGCAAATATTGATGAAATTAAAGAAGCCTCAAGCATGGGGATTCTTGATGGAGTTACGACCAACCCGTCTTTAGTAGCAAAAGAAGGCAAGAACTTTAAGGAACTTTTAGAAGAGATTGTTAAAGTAGTTGACGGACCGATCAGCGCCGAAGTTGTTTCCACTGATTATGAAGGCATGTTAAAAGAAGCCGAAGAGCTTGCCGCCATTCATCCAAATATTGTCATCAAAATTCCTCTTATTCCAGAAGGTATTAAAGTCGTTAAGACATTAAGCGGAAAAAACATTAAAACAAATGTTACGCTTTGTTTTTCTGCATCACAGGCAATACTCGCAGCAAAAGCCGGGGCAACATACATAAGTCCGTTTGTCGGCAGGCTTGATGATATCAGTCATTCCGGCATGGACTTGATTGAACAGATTGTTCAGATATATAATAATTATGGATATCAAACTCAGGTGCTCGTTGCAAGTATCCGTCACCCGCTTCATCTGGTTGAATCGGCAATGATGGGAGCTGATGTTGCAACAATTCCTTTTTCGGTAATACAGAAATTATTCAGCCACCCTTTGACTGATATCGGATTGGAGAAATTTTTAAACGATTGGAAAAAGCAAAACAAAAAGTGAGTATGAAAAAGACAAAATTTTATCAGATGCACTTAAACTCTAATGCAAAAATTGTTGAATTTGCCGGCTATTTAATGCCTATACAATATTCGTCAATCATTGCCGAACACAAAGCCGTTAGGAACAGCATTGGCGTTTTTGATGTCTCGCATATGGGAGAAATAATAGTTAAGGGGAAAGAGGCTCTGAAATTCGTGCAGAATATTACAACGAACGATGCTTCTAAACTAAGCCCCGGCAGAGTGCAGTATTCTGCAATGTGTTTTGATGACGGAGGTATTGTTGACGATCTTCTTGTTTATAAATTATCCGACGACGAATTCATGCTGGTTGTGAATGCTTCAAACATTCAAAAGGATTTTGATTGGATGAATAAAAACAACAAGTACGACTGTATTCTAATTAATGAAAGTGATGATTATTCACTACTGGCGGTACAAGGACCAAATTCTAAAGAAACGCTTCAAAAAATTTTTGACGTGGGACTTGAGCTTGAATATTATCACTTCATGCGTACCGAATTTGCAGGGGTTGAAATGATTATTTCCCGCACAGGATATACAGGCGAACTTGGTTATGAATTGTATTTTAAAGGCGATGAAAATACTGCTGCCGATTTGTGGCAGAAATTATTCGACGCCGGAAATGAATTTGGAATACAGCCTGTTGGCTTAGGGGCAAGGGACACTTTGAGACTTGAAATGGGTTACTGCCTTTACGGCAATGATATTGACGCAACAACGAACCCACTCGAAGCCGGTTTGGGCTGGATAACAAAATTGAACAAGGGAGATTTTATAGGGCGAGACGCTTTACAAAAAATTAAAGAAAATGGGCTGGGAAAAAAGTTAACTGCTCTGATATCTAATGAAAAAACTTTCCCGCGCACCGGGTACGAATTAATATTTGAGAATAAGGTTGTAGGAAAAATCACCAGTGGAACCGTAAGTCCCATTCTCGAAAAACCTATAGCACTTGCATATGTTGAAAAAGAATATTCAACAGAAGGCGCTGAATTAAAACTTTTAATCCGCGGGAAAGAAATTCCTGCCTTTGTAACTAAATTGCCGTTTATTAAGAAGTGATATGAAAGTACATGTTTTATTGTCTCATCTGAATGCTGACGAGCTTTATTTTACTAACCGTACTACTGTTGTGATTGATGTTTTACGTGCAACGAGTGTTATCGCTCAGGCTTTGAGTTCGGGGGCAAAGGAAATTACACCTGTAGGTTCAGTTGATTTTGCCATGAAAATATCGGGAGATATAAAAGGCGGGCAGACTTTGCTCTGCGGTGAGAGAAATACAAAAATGGTTGAAGGATTTAATCTTGGAAATTCTCCTCTCGAATACGACGATACGGTTGCCGGTAAAACAATAATACTCTTTACTACAAACGGCTCTAAAGCAATCTTAAAAGCAAGATATTCGGAGAATCTTTTCTGCTGCAGCTTCAATAATTTATCTGCTGTCGCAAAGCATATTTCGTCGCTGACCGATGAATTAACTATTCTATGCTCGGGCTCAAACGGAATGTTCTCCTTGGAAGATACAGTCTGCGCCGGCAAATTAATTAAAGAATTAACCAAGTATGGTAAAAATATTAATCTTTCCGACGCAGCCAGCGCAAGTCTTGTTCTAAGTAAAAATTTTGGTAAAGATTTGTTAAAACTTTTGAGTGAAACAGAGCATGGCAAATTACTGATAGAGAACGGATTCGAGCAAGATATCGAGTTTTGCTCGCGATTAAGCAACCTGAATATTATTCCTGCCTTCATCAACGGATCAATAAAATTATTACAACAGGATTCAGATAATTAGTATCGAAGAAAATGTCAAAACAAAAGTTAAAAGCTAAATCAGATGACAGAAGTTTCTTTTCTGTAACAGTTGAGAAGAAGAAAAAGCTGATAGGAATTGCTCTGATTGTTTTCGCACTTCTAATCCTTTTAAGCATATTAACTTATTCGCGGGCAGATAAAAGCAACTTTGGACTCGGCATGAGCGATATCTTTAAAATATTTTCATCGAATCCGGAATTCCAGGCAAGAACATCTCAGGTTAATAACTGGCTCGGGCTGCTGGGAGTTTACATTGCCGACTTCTTCATCAATTCAACAATCGGTTATTTAGCAATAATTTTTCCGGTGATGCTGTTTGTTTGGGGCTATAGCGTTCTTCGTGATCAGAACTACCGTATTGCTTTATATCTTTCAAATTTTTTATTAGTTGTTGGAATTATTATTTCTTCGTTTTTCGGGATGCTTCGCCGAAGTGAAAATATATTAAGCGATTATCAAGAGCTATCTGGCAAAGTGGGAGACTTTTTCGGGTCTGCTTTAGGTAAATTGCTAGGCGGTTTGGGCAGCACGATAGTTTTGATTACTCTGCTTGTCGTTTCCTTGATTATTGCTTTCGATATCCGCTTCGAAAAAATATTCAACTGGCTCAAATCATTGCTCGCCGGCTCTTTGGAAAAAGAAGACGGGAACAGCGAAGAGACAAAGATCCGTATAAATCATCCTGATGAAAACCTTGACAAGATCGAAGAGATCAGCGTTCGTAAAAAGAAAAAAATATTTAACAAAACATCGGATGCCGAAGGTGAGGAAATCAAATCCGGGAATGTGCAGTCCGATGAAAAAGAAACAAGTATTAGAATAATCAAAAAAGATTCCGAGCCGAAAGTTGTAGAAGCGGAAATTGCAAAGGATGAAATTGAACCTCAAATAAGCAAGTCAACTCCGGCATCGGGTAAACCCGAAAAGTCCGGCTCTGATCTGCAAAAAGAGCAGGAATTGCCCGATCAATGGGAAGAAAATATTAATTTCAAAGCTCCGCGGTTGGACTTGCTCACTCAGCCGAATGAAGAAGATATAAAGATATCCGAAAACGAATTAAAAAAGAATGCAGAACTTCTCAAAGAAAAATTGGCGCTTTTTGATATTCAGATAGAAGATATTTCCGTTACGCCGGGCCCAGTTGTTACGCTTTATGAAATAGTTCCAGCACCCGGAGTGAAAATAAGCAGAATAGTAAGCCTCGAACACGATATAGCTCTTGCCCTTGCTGCGCGGGGCATTAGAATAATTGCTCCGATACCCGGCAAAAGCGCCATTGGTGTAGAAATACCAAATGAAAAATCTGCTCTTGTAAGCGCCAAAAGTGTTATCGCAAAAATTAAAGAAGTGAAAGCGGAGCTCCCCCTTGCACTCGGTAAAACAATTGTTGGCGATGTTTATATCACCGACCTTTCTACAATGCCGCACCTGCTTATAGCCGGTTCTACGGGATCGGGAAAAAGTGTTGGTATTAATATGATGATAACCAGTTTGATATACGCTAAGGATCCGTCAGATGTAAAGTTTGTGATTATTGACCCCAAAAAAATAGAACTATCTTTTTATAAACAATTAAACAAACACTATTTGGCAGTTTCGCCCGATTTGGATGAAGAGATTATTACAAATCCGCAGAATGCATTGTTAGTGCTCAAAGCGGTTGAATACGAAATGGAAAAACGTTACGATAAATTAGCCAAGCTTGGCGTTAGAAATATTATTGATTATAATCATAAAGTTTCGGATGTAAGAAAAAGACCGCCGGATACTGAAACAGTTAAGCATCATAAAATTCCCTACATTATAGTAATAATTGATGAGCTGGCAGATCTAATAATGACTTCGGGAAGGGAAGTTGAAGAACCTATTGCTCGTTTAGCTCAGCTTGCAAGAGCAGTCGGAATTCATCTTATAGTTGCAACACAGAGACCGTCTGTTAATGTAATTACCGGCGTTATCAAAGCAAATTTTTCTGCAAGGATAGCTTATCAAGTTGCAACAAGGATTGATTCGCGAACAATTTTGGATATGAACGGCGCAGAGCAGCTATTAGGCAGAGGAGATATGCTTTTCCTTCCGGGCGGTATGCCAAAACCGGTTCGTATTCAAAATGCATTTATAACTACGGAAGAAGTTGAAAAAGTGACCAATTACGTTTACACGCAGAAAGGTTATTCGAAAAGATATTTTCTGCCTTCGATGTTTGAGAAAAAATCGAACCAGGCAGGAAATTTTTTAGCAGAGCTTGATCCAATGTTTGAAGATGCGGCGCGGGTAATTGTCCGGCATCAGCAGGGATCGGTTTCTCTGCTGCAAAGAAGGCTTAAACTTGGCTATTCGCGGGCTGCAAGAATTGTTGACCAACTTGAGCAAGCAGGGATTGTTGGTTCAGCAGACGGCAGCAAAGCCCGGGAAGTTAGAATTGAAAACGAAGACCAATTGGAAGCATTGTTGAAGAATCTGTCATGAAAAAATACTCATTTTATATATTACTATTTACCGCTTCAAATTTATTTTCTCAGTCCGATGATATTATGAAATCGATACAAAACAGGTTTAACAATCTGACCTCTATCAGTTCAGACTTCGCGCAGAAGGTTAAAAGCAGCGCAGCCAATGATTTCATTATTTCAGGCGAGTTTAAGTATAAGAAAAAAGGCAAATACCGGATAGAGTTTGACGATAAGATAATCGTTTCGGATGGCGAGGCGGTCTGGAACTATAACGCTGAGCTAAATAGAGTTATTATTACGCGTGCGGATGACAGCATAAATCTATTCTCAATCGAAAAAATAATTTTTGATTTCCCTTCTCAGTGTACAATCAAAACCATTTTGAATACGAATGCGGAAAAAAGAATTCAATTGATTCCGGCAAATGAAATGATGGGTTTCAAGTCAGCTCAGATCTTTACGGATAATAAATATGATATAAAAAAGATTATTATTAATGATTTTATTGAATCGATCTACGAACTCGAATTGTTCAACATGAGAATTGACGAAGAACTTTCAAACCAGTTGTTTGTATTCGTTCCAAAAGCAGAGGCAGAAATTATTGATCTCCGATAAACAACCAGCAAATAGTATAAAAAAAATCTTCGGTTATATTTTCCCGTTTATATTAACAATTCTGTTTTTGTTTCTTGCATTTAGAAAAATTGATGTGGCTAAAAGTCTCGAACTGATTATTGAGATAAAAATCGGTTGGCTCGTCATTTTCATTTTAATATTTTTTATCTCTCATATTATACGGGCTCTCAGATGGCGTATTATGCTTACCTCAGTTAAGCGGGATGCGTCATTGCTAAATTTATTCGGCGCCGTTATGGTTGGTTACGGCGTTAATTGCATCGTGCCCCGCCTCGGTGAAATTTACAGAGCATTGTTTGCAGGCAAATGGGAAAATATTTCACGCACTTCTATGTTCGGCTCAATCATCATCGAGCGCGTCATTGATATTATCGCACTCGGCTTTGCAGTGCTTATCAGTGTCGCCATTTATTCGGGCAATCTTTATTTGGAATTTAAGTGGCTGAAGGTAACTGTGATTACCGGATTCTTTTTTATGGCTTTGCTGGTTCTTTTCATCTTTTTAGTCGTCAAGCTAAAAGATAAATTTACGAGTGGAATAATAAAAATAATCACGAAGCTTTCAAGCAGCTTTGCCGAGAAGATTTCTTACATTTTTACAATGCTTATTGAAGGGTTTGCCTGCCTGCGCGGCTGGAAAAATTATACGATGGTTTTCATTTATACTGCTGCAATTATGTTAATTTATGGATACACTTCATATCTTGGAATGTATCTGCTTAATATGCATGAAAGTCAGGAAGTAACATATAAAATGGCATGGATCGTTATGACAATTAGCGCCTTCGGAATCGTGATTCCAACGCCGGGCGGCACGGGTTCGTACCATTTTATTACTATCTCAGCTCTTGTTACACTCTATGGATTTAACGAAGAATTATCGGCGGCTTTTGCTTTATTAACTCATTTTATTTCATACGTCATTTTTATTCTCACGGCAATTAGCATGATTTACATTATCAACCTCAGGAGAAAAAAAATGAATCTGCCGGCAGAAAATTTTTTCAGTGTAATGAAATTGAACAGGGAATAATTATGAAAAAAAAACTTTTTGTGATAATGATTTTATTTTTTTCACAATTAGGTTACGCACAAGTTGACTTTACCGCCGGCATGGGGATAAGTTTCGTAAACAACTCCTCGCTCCAAGATTATATTAATTCGAACTTTTCTTCTGGGTCCGACCTTTCTTCGTTCAACAGCTCTATAGAAGTTTATATCGAGGCAGATTATTCAATGAGCAGTCAATTTCAGCTTGGCTTGGAATATGTGTTTTCGATTTATTCCTACACGGCGGAATTCGGAGGTATTGGTCAATATGAATTTTCATCTATTCAGCATAAACCTTCCATGCTCGGCTATTATGTGATTGCCGGTCCGGGTTATAAATTTAAATTTGGCGGCGGCGCCGGTTTGCGAATTGCCGATGTTGATGAGGACATTATCGGCACTAAAAATTATTCAACTTCCGGGTTGGGATTATTACTCAGAGGGCAGGCTCATACTCTTCTGGGCGGAAGTTTATTTGCCAATTTAGGATTAACATTACGTTATGATTTGCCAGGCGAACCCGAAAACAGCGGAGTTAAAATGCGTAATAATGTTTTGGACGAAGCTGTAAACCTTAATTCAGTTTCTTTCAGTATTAATCTGGGACTTTCATACTTTTTGTAAGAGGTAATTTTGAATTTTATTGAAGCTGTATTTCTTGGCGTTATACAAGGTTTGACGGAATTTCTTCCGATAAGCAGCACGGGGCATTTAACAATCGCAGGTAAATTGATGGGATTTATATCCGAACAGAACCCTGAGCACTGGACTGCTTTCATAGCCGTTATACAATTGGGAACGCTTCTTGCAATACTAATCTATTTTTGGAAGGATCTGCTTAATATTTTTGTAGAATTCATGCGGGACAATTTTGTTGCAAGGAAATCCTACAAACAGCAATCGCCTCAATCCAGGCTCGGCTGGAATATCATAATAGGCTCAATACCCGTTGTTATTATCGGGTTGGGTTTTAAAGATATAATCGAAGGGTCCCTTACAAAAAATCTATACATTATTGCCGGCAGCCTTATTACTTTAGGCGTAATTCTAGCCTTAGCGGAAAGAGTCGGAAAGTTTTCTAAAGAGATTACAGAAGTAAATTTCCTGACAGCTTTTCTTATTGGTATAGCTCAGAGTATCGCTCTGATACCAGGTTCCTCTCGATCGGGCACAACAATCACAGCCGGTTTATTCATGGGGCTCAAAAGGGAAGCCGCCGCACGTTTTTCGTTTTTATTGAGTGTGCCTGCAATACTTGGCAGCGGACTGCTGGAATTTTATGAATCAATCAAATTTATTGACAGCACCGGTTTAATTAATCTTTTTATCGCAACAGTATTTTCCGCCGTAAGCGGATATCTTGCCATATCGTTTTTATTGGCTTACCTGCGTAAACATTCAACATATATTTTTGTATTTTACCGTATTATTATAGGAGTTATAATCCTGCTATTAATTAATTTTGATTTAATAAAACCTTAGGAGGATTCGATGAAAAAAACAATATTACTTCTGCTTATTGCCGTAATCGTTTTTGCATGCAGCAATTCAAAATCGAACGAAACAAGCGGAGTAAATCAAGATAATAATCAAAACAAAGAAGAGGCTAATTTGAAAGAACTATTAAATTTAGAAAACGAGGAAATACTCGTTGCTGTGTTTCAAACAAATATGGGCAATTTTGAAATTGAACTCTTTGCGAAAGACGTTCCCAAAACAGTTGAAAATTTTGTGGGACTAACCCTTCGCGAATACTATAAAGGAGTTGTTTTCCATAGAGTGATAAGTAACTTCATGATTCAGGGCGGTGATCCTACTGGTACAGGCAGAGGAGGGGAAAGCTACTGGGGCGGTAAATTTGAAGACGAATTCAAAATGCATTTGAAGCATGAGAAACCAGGGATATTGTCGATGGCAAATGCGGGTCCAAATACTAACGGCAGCCAATTCTTTATTACTTTAGTGCCCACTCCCTGGCTTGACGGCAAACATTCGGTTTTTGGCAGTGTTATTTCTGGTATGGAAGTAGTTTTTGAAATCGGGCTTACCCCCACTTCAAAACCTGGCGATAGACCGCTGAAAGATGTTATCATAGAAAAAATAACTGTCGAGAAAAGAAAAATTAATCAATAGTTTTGCTGATGAAGCAAAATGAATTTTTTACGTCGCGGTGGGGACTTGTATTAGCTACTCTCGGAATAGCAATAGGAACGGGCAATATCTGGCGTTTTTCACGAATCGTTGCGCAGAACGGCGGCGGCTCTTTCTTAATTCCCTGGGTCGTGTTTCTTTTGCTATGGTCTGTTCCATTAATAATTTCTGAATTTGCACTCGGTAAATACGGCAGACGCGGTCCTATAGGTTCAATTGCAAAAACTGCAGGTAAATCCTTCGGGTGGATGGGCGCTTTTATAGCCTTTGTCTCTACAGCAATTATGTTCTATTATTCAGTTGTTACCGGCTGGTGTTTTAAATATCTTTATTCCTCTCTCTCGGGCGGACTTCTTCAACATTCAAACCATTTTGATTATTGGAATAATTTCTCGTCGGGTTATGAGCCTGTGCTTTTTCATTTTATCGCGCTGCTTTTTGGTTCGATTGTAATTTACAGAGGAATTGTCAACGGTATCGAGAAGGCGAATAAATTTCTCGTAAGCTCTTTGGTAATCATTTTGCTTTTTTTATTTGTCAGGGCTGTAACACTTCCAAATGCTATTGAAGGGATAAAGTTTTTCTTCACTCCGAATATAGACTACATTCTTGATTACAAAGTCTGGCTGAACGCACTTACGCAAAATGCGTGGGATACCGGCGCAGGCTGGGGTTTGATTTTAACCTATGCAGTTTATATGAAGCAGAAGGAAGATGTACCTCTCAATGCAGCTTTAATTGGGTTTGGAAATAATTCAATATCCTTACTTGCGGGCATAACAATTTTTTCGACAGTTTATTCGCTTAGTTCGGTTGATGCGATGAATCAGATTTCACAGTCCGGACCCGCGAATACCGGATTGACCTTTATATATCTGCCTCAACTATTTAACAGTATTTCCGGGAGCTACCTATTAAATACACTTTTTGCGTCAGCATTTTTCCTTGCGCTTTCCTTCGCTGCCCTGTCATCTCTTATCTCGCTGATTGAATTAACAACACGGACTTTTATGGATTTCGGATTTGATAGAAGAAAGTCTGTAATTTTAGTCGGCTCGATTGGATTTTTATTCGGACTTCCGTCCGCTATAAATATTGATTTCTTTGTTAACCAAGATTGGGTCTGGGGTGTCGGTTTGATTATCAGCGGGGCATTCATTTCTTTCAGCATAAATATGTTTGGTGTCGATAAGTTTCGCCGCGAAGTTATAAATGCACCGGGGAGCGATGTAAAAATCGGCAGATGGTATAATTTTATTATTAAATTCCTTATACCTCTTCAGGCTGTTTTATTGTTGGGTTGGTGGCTGATTTCATCAATTTCATGGGAACCCCAATGGTGGAATCCATTTGGCAAAGAAAATGCCGGCACAAGTCTTTTTCAATGGGGCATTGTAATTTTTATTTTTGTTTATTTCAATAAATTTATTGTTGAAAAAACTATGAGGGAATAATTGGAAATAGCCACTATAGCAACAATTGTCATTATAACAGGAATTGTCTGGGGAGGTCTGGGCTTTTTCTTGTTGAAAGCGATTAAAATGGAAAAGAAAAAAAATGGGTAAAACCGATAACTTTAAAACAGAATCAATTTATAATCTTGGGCATTATTTAAAAGAAGAAAAAATGCTTCCGATATATTTTCTATTTGGGGAAGACTCTCATACAATTGCAAGTGCCGTTAAAATTCTCTCAAATTTTCTTGATCCTTACATAAAAAGCGAGTTTGATAAAGAAACTATTAGAGCAGAAAAGAGTTCAAATATTCTGCAGATACTTGACCTTGCGTATTCTTTTCCGTTCGGCGGCGGGAAAAAATTACTAGTGATAAATAATTTCGAGAATATTTCAGATAAAAATTCTTTCACTGCCTATGTTGATAATCCGGCTGAATTTACCGTTCTAATTATCACACAATCCGGGAAAAAAGTTGATTTCAAGCGCGGTTTATACAAAAAGCTAGTTGAGAAGAATTTTATTTTTATAGCAAATGAGCTGCGCGGTGTGGAACTTCAACATTGGATTATTCGAAAAGCGAAAGAGCTAAAGCTGAGAATTACGCCGGAAAATGCCATGCTGCTTATCGACATAACAGGGGAAAACAAATCTTATATTGAAATGAGTTTGATCAAACTTCAAAATTATCTGAACGATGGCGAGGAAATTTCTTCGAGTGCAATTGGGGAGATGGTTTCGGCTACAAAGGAATTTTCTATTTTTAACCTCCTTGATAAAGTGGGCGAGGGTAATAAATCGGAAGCGCTTAAAATAGCGTTCAATCTGGTTGAGAACGGTTCGAGCCCCGTTTATATTATAACCATGCTAACAAGGTTTGTTACTACAATTGCACAAACTTTTGAAATGAATAAGAAAAAAATACACAAAAAAGAGGCTGCTAAAGAGGCGGGAGTTTCGGAATATTTTTATGAAAAATGTGCAAGAGCTGTTTATTTTAAATCCGCCTCACGGCTCCGGCAAGCCGCTAAAGCCTTGCTTGAAGCCGATACCGCAGTTAAATCGACTTCAATCGACGAAAAGTCCGCTGCTTCAATTCTGATAAGTTCTTTGATTGAGTGATTCCTTATTTAGATTATAAATATTATTTTTTGCACCAGGTAATAATTAAAAAATGTGAAACATTTGCATAACCATTTGGGTATAAAAACCGTTGAATAAGCATTTATCAGGTCTGACTGACGAAGAATTAATCAAAGAGTTTCAAGACAACAATACTCTCCAGGCATATGAGATATTGGTGAAACGCTACAAAGACCCTTTGATCAATTTCGTTTACAGATTTATAGGCGACAAGGATGTTTGCTCTGATATTGTTCAAGATACGATGATTAAGTTCTATTTGAACAAGGATTCTTATAAGTCCTTCGCAAAGTTTTCTACATGGATTTATACAATTGCGGGGAATCTTGCAAAGAACGAATTGAAAAGGAGAAAGAGAAGGGTGATATTTTCACTCAGCTCCGCAGACGATGATGAGAAGACAATCCAGGTTGAGGACAAGTCGTTTTTCAGTCCGGATGTTTCAACTGACAGTAGAATTAAAAATGATATTATTCAAAAAGCGTTGCTTAAAGTTAAACCTGTTTACAGAGAAGTTGTAATACTAAGAGATATACAGGGTTTTTCTTATGAAGAAATTGCAGAAATAACAGAACTCTCGATTGGTACAGTCAAGTCGAGAATAAACCGGGGGAGATCACAATTGCAGAAATTATTAAAGAATATTTACAAAGAGTAGCTTATGAAAAAAAATATTTACGATAATAAAAATGATCAACCCGATGTTGTTAAACTCCTGAATGATTTACCCAAAATTCAAACTTCGGAAAATTTTGAATTCAATCTGATGACAAGAATTCAAAACGGGAATTTCAAACCTGAGGACAAAAAACTTCACAGTTTTTCTTTGTTCGGATTTCTTAAACCCGCACTTGTAGTTGCTGTTACATCAGTAATTGCATTTTTTGTAATTAATCTGCAAGACACAGATTATCATAATGCTCTTTTCTCGGAGCCTCAGCTTCGTAAGGAAGTATTAAATCAGCCCGATAGCCAGCTGGAAAAGCTTGAATTTTATGTCTCGAACGAAGAGGGAGGCGCTTCAGAAGAAAAATTGGATGAAACCACAGATGGGTATAAAGTGGTGTTGAACGATAACGATGTCATTTCCAAAGAAAAAATAGAATTTCCATTCGAGGATAAATCATTTGATCTGGACACAAGACTTAACAGGAATTATACGGGTCAGAACCCTGCTTCACCGGGAGTTCTTGCGGGCACCGGCTCGAATCGGTTTAATTTTGAGGGTTTTTACACGAGAATTCCACCAAACCAAAAAGCTGTTGATTCATTAAGGCAATTAAGAGATTCCCTCTACCAGGAATATCTTAAGAAGCAGCTTAACTCAAAATAATTTTACTGCCTGATTGAAAATAACAGCGTTTTTTGTATATTTGTCACCTAAATTTTAAGAATAATAAGGGTTTTTATGAAAAAAGGCGTTCATCCAACAAATTATAGACCGGTTGTATTTCAGGACACTTCCGCCGATTATCAATTTTTGGTTCGTTCTACAGTTCAGACCAGCGAGACTACTGAATGGGAAGATGGGAAAACTTATCCGCTTGTAAAATTGGAAATTTCAGACAAATCTCATCCATTCTTTACCGGCAAGCAAAAACTCCTTGATTCAACCGGACGTGTTGAAAGATTCAATAAAAAATACGGCATTAAGAAATCTTAAGTCCGAATTTTTGAGGACCATTTAAGCCGCTTTAATTCAAGCGGCTTTTTTGTTTCTTTCCGTAAATTGAATTATCAATTCAAAATTCTTCTCAAAATAAAACAACAATTTTTTTATATTTCCTTATCGATTAGAAATATGATTTACCATGCCGGAAAATGAAGGGTCAAAAATGGATACAGTAACGAACAGCGCCGCCGGATTAAATCTTTATCAGGGTGTTCGGGGTTTAGCGGTTAAGATATTAAACAGAATTGACAGAACCGACGCTTATCTGGACAAGCTTCTTGAGATTGAAATAAAAAATTCCGAATTGAAAAGCCACGACAAAGCGTTATTGTTCGAAATTGTTCACGGCGTAACGAGATATCTCGGCAGAATAGATTGGGTGTTGAACGGTTTTTATAAGGGGCAGTTTTCCAAATGCATACCGAACGTAAAGAATGCAATGCGTGTCGCTTTATATCAAATTTTATTTCTCGACAGAATACCAGAATATGCTGCGGTAAACGAAGCTGTTGAGTTTATTAAAAAATTACAGGGCAAGAAACCTGCTGATCTTACAAACGCAGTTTTAAGAAATATTATACGAAGCAAAGATGCAATTAGATATCCCGACCCGGAAGAGGACTTGCTGGGTTATATGTGCGCCTATTATTCACATCCTTCATGGATAGTAAAACGCTGGCTCAACCGGTACGGCAAGGAATTTACCGAAAATCTGCTCATTGCAAATAATAACAAACCGTCAATGTTTCTAAGGGTAAATAATCTTATTACAGATATCGAAGAATTGGGCAAACTATTGCAGAGTGTTCAATTAAAATATTCCAGAGGGAAATATCTCCCAGGGTTTATCAAACTTAATAACCTTACAAACATTCAAGACTGGGAATATTTTGCGCGCGGATATTTTTCAGTGCAGGATGAGAGCACTGGGTTTCCATGCTATCTTTTAGATCCCCAGCCCGGTATGAGGGTGCTTGATTTGTGCGCTTCGCCTGGAGGTAAAACAGGTCTTATAGCCGAACTGATGAAAAACAGTGGCGAGCTCGTCGCACTTGATAAATACGAAAGCAGAATAAAAATCTTGCAGAGAAATTTAAGCCGTCTTAATGTTACGAACGTTGTTATTAAAGAAGAAGATTCAGAAAATTTTGAAGACGATCCATTTGATAGAATATTAATTGATGTGCCGTGTTCGGGTTTGGGCACTTTAACTAAAAAGCCTGACATAAAATGGAAGAGAGACCTTGGCGATCTGCGAAAGCTCGCAGAAATACAATATTCTTTATTGACGCAAGGTTCAAGATTGTTAAAAACAGGCGGTTTTCTTGTATACAGCACTTGTACTATAGAACCCGAGGAGAATATTGAGATCGTAAATAAATTTTTAGAGAATAATACCAACTTCCAACTTATTAATGCATCGGAAAAATTTGACGGGGCACTGCTTGATAAAAACGGCTGTGTTCAAACATTTCCTAATGTGCATCAGATAGACGGAGCTTTTGCGGCGAAAATTCAAAGAATTTCTTAAAAAACTATTATAGGACAATGAATTCGGAAGAATTGAAAAAATTTTCGGCAGAATTAAAAGAGAAACGCGAAGAGTTATCCATCAGCCTCAAGCAGATAAGTCAGAAAACGAGGATTGATCTAAAGTTTCTTGAAGCAATTGAAAGCGCTGACTTCAAAATTATAGACGAAGTTTACATCAGAGCGTTTATTAGAGAATATGCCAAATCGATTGGGCTTGATCCGGAAAACACAATACGTGATTATGATTTTGCTAAATCGGGGCGACCCGCTATGAAGGAAGTTAAGATAAATTCCGGCGAAGAAACTTTACAACAAGGACAAACGGTTCAAAAAGTTTATTATAGCGCTCCGGAAACCACCACCGATCTTAATGAGGCATCCGTAAGCGAAGTAAAAAATAAATACCGTCTAATTATCGGAGGTTTACTAATAATTCTTTTAGCCGCCGCCGCGATTATATTTTTCGGGAGAAATGATACCATAATTATTAAAGAAACCCCTTACGAAGAAGTGCTGAAAGAAAGAGAGACTCTTGAGAATATTGATCGGTACGAATTGATCGAAGAAAAAATTGCCTCGGCGGATGACACACTTTTAGCAAGCGGAAAACTTATTTTGAAAATAATTGCAAAAGATACTACATGGTTAAGAATAGTTTCCGACGGAGGAACGCCCGACGAGTTCATTATTGCGCCAAATTTGTCACGTAATGTTATCGCCGATAAAGAATTCAATATTATTATCGGCAATGCCGGCGGAATAGACCTTATGTTGAATAATATTCCGCTTCAGTTTAGCGGTAAAACCGGTGAAATAAAAAATATCAGGGTTGATTCTACCGGGCTAAAATATTTGCGGATCGACGATTTACGATGAGCAAAGAATTAATATCCCGTATTGAAGAGCTTAGAAACCAAATAAGAAAACATGATTACGAATATTATGTTTTAAACAAACCGTCTGTCTCCGATCGCGAATACGACAAACTTTATAATGAACTTGAGGAACTCGAAAATAAATATCCAAAATATGTTACCTCAGATTCCCCGACTCAGCGGGTGGGATCAGATTTAACCAAGGAATTTTCACCTGTCAATCATACACAACCTATGCTGAGTTTATCAAATACTTACAGCGAAGAAGAGGTCTATGCATTTGATAAAAGGGTTAAAGAATCTCTTGATTTGGACTTAAATAGTGATGTTGAATATGTAGCAGAATTAAAGATTGACGGAGTTTCTGTAAGTCTATGCTATAAAAACGGACGCCTGGTGTACGGAGCTACAAGAGGGGACGGATTCACTGGAGAGGATGTAACGCCAAATATCAAAACCATCAAAAGTGTTCCTCTGGTAATTGAAAATAAGTTAATAGAAAAATATGGACTTATAAATTTTGAAGTCCGCGGCGAGATTTTTATGACTCTTGACGGATTTACTAAATTAAATTTAGAAAGAGAGAAAAACTCTGAAAAACTTTTTGCCAATCCGAGAAATTCTGCAGCGGGCACAATCAAACTGCAAAATCCTGCGTTAGTAGCTTCGAGACCACTCGATATTTTCGTTTACTATCTGCTTGCCGAAAATGCCGGCTTTAAGCAGCATTCCGAAAACCTTGACCTTCTTAAGAAATTGGGATTTAAGGTGAACAGTAATTATAAACTTTGCAGAAACATCACAGAAGTGCTAAGATTCTGTAAACAATGGGAAACAAAACGAGGTGAGCTGCCATACGAAATTGACGGCGTTGTTATTAAAATAAATAATCTTAATTATCAAAAGAGACTTGGCAGTATTGCCAAATCGCCCCGCTGGGCTGTAGCATACAAATTCAAAGCCATACAGGCGCAAACTAAGCTAAATAAAATTACCTGGCAGGTCGGAAGAACCGGCGCTTTAACGCCTGTTGCCGAACTGGATCCGGTATTTTTAGCTGGTTCAACCATAAGCCGCGCAACCCTTCATAATATTGATGAGATAAGAAGAAAAGATATTCGAGAAGGCGATATAGTAATTATTGAAAAAGGCGGAGATGTAATTCCTAAAGTTGTTGAAGTTGTTTTATCGGAAGCCCAGAAAAGGTTTGAGCCTGCCGAAATGCCTTCTTACTGTCCGGTATGCAATTCAAAATTATTTAAACCGGAAAATGAAGTGGCGCTATATTGCGAAAACTCGGAATGTTCTGCTCAGGTAAAAGGAAGAATACTTCATTTTGCTGACAGAGGTGCTATGGATATCGAAGGACTTGGCGAAGCAGTTGTAAATATATTTGTTGATAAAGGCTATTTGAAGTCATACGCCGATATTTATTATCTTAAAGAAAGGCGCTCGGAATTAGTAAGTCTTGAAAGATTCGGCGAAAAAAAAGTTGATAATCTGTTTAGCGCTATTGAAAGAAGTAAAGATAGACCATTCGGCAAGGTATTATTCGCGCTCGGCATTAGGTATGTAGGCTCCGGCGCCGCACAGAAAATTGCTTCATATTTCAACTCGATTGACGAGTTGATTACAGCCGATGAAAATCAAATTGAAGAAATTTATGAGATCGGTCCGAGTATAAGCAGAAGTATTAAGAAATTTTTTGCGGACGAACATAATATCAACTTAATTGAAAAAATGAAAAAAGCCGGGTTAAATTTCCAATCGGAGAAACCCTCGGTTGACACAAATATTTTAGGAGGAAAATCTTTTGTTGTTACAGGCACGCTTGAATTATTTACGCGCGAAGGCATAAAGGACAAGATAATTTCACTCGGTGGTAAAGTGCTATCGAGTATCAGTAAGAATACCGATTTTTTAATTGCCGGCGAATCAGCCGGCTCTAAACTTGACAAAGCCGAAAAGCTCGGCGTAAAAATTTTGTCTGAAACTGAATTTCTTAAAATGATAGAACAATAAATGATTGCAGCCGTCAAAAAAGCGATTTCCGAGTTTATATTATTTAGAAAAATTAAAAATACCGCATCGGCTCAAGTGAACTTTAACAAGTTCTTTACGGATTCCAAGAAAGTACTTGTGCTGACTTCGAATGATGAAAATGAATTTCACTTCATTCACGAAGTAATAGATTTCTTAAGAACCGGCAGAAAAGATATTTCCGTTTTAATGCCTGATTATAAACTAAATAATTTTTCTAATAAGGACCGGCTGGATATTTATACATTCACATTAAATGATATTAGTAAACTCGGGTTGCCCGTTAAAAGACTAATGGAGGTTATTGCAACAAAGAAATGGGATGTTATAATTGATCTTAACAGGGGCGAAAGCATTTTCCACGGCGCAATAACCGGATTAACTATGGCGCCCTTTAAGATAGGTTTTACTAAAAGAAATGCCGATCGTTATTATAATTTTCAGTTACGGCAGGAAATAAATCCTAAAATTTCATATGGAAATTTGTTAAATTCCTTAAGAATGTTTTGAAAGTTCCTCTTTAATTGATATAAAATTTATAAATCATTATTTAAGTAAGAATATGAACGAAAATGTCAATTTTGAACTCAAGAGAATCGGTGATATTTCGGTTTTTAAATTGAACGAAAAAAGATTCGATTCATCAATCGCTGGACTGATAAAAGGCGAATTCACAATTCTTCTGCAGGCTGAAGGTGTAAGAAAACTTATTCTGGATCTATCCGAAGTTGACTATTGCGACAGTTCCGGTTTAAGTGCAATTCTTCTCGCTTACAGGATTCTTCAGGCTGATGACGGCGTAATAAAAATTGCTTCGCCGACAAAAAACGTGAAAAAACTCATCGAAATTTCACAGCTTAATAGGATATTACCCATCTATCAAACAGTAAAAGAAGCAATAGATGATATTGATAATCCTTAGGAATTTTACGTGAATCATACTATCGATTACATTATCATCGTCATATATTTGATTGGAGTAGCTGTACTTGGCATTCTCTCCGGCGGCAAACAAAAATCGGCGCAAGATTACTTTTTAGGAGCTAAATCGGTGCCCTGGTGGGCAGTCTGCTTTTCAATAGTTGCCGCCGAAACAAGCACTTTAACATTCATCTCAATACCTGGACTAGCATACATTACTAATATGAATTTTCTGCAGGTAACTTTCGGTTATTTAGTTGGCAGAATAATGATTGCTTTGTTTTTTCTTCCCGCTTATTACAAAGGAGAAATGAATACTGCCTATGCATTTTTGCAGTCGAGATTCGGCTCCAAAACCAGGTCGTTTGCTTCGATTATTTTTCTATTCACTCGAACCGCCGCTGACGGGGTGCGACTTTTTGCAACAGCAATACCATTGAAGTTGATGCTTGATATAAATTACCCTTTAGCAATTTTAATAATCGCACTTGTTGCTCTTGCCTATACATATATCGGCGGAGTCAGAGGAGTTATATGGGTTGACGTAATTCAGATGTTTATTTATCTCGGCGGCGCGATAATTGCGGCGGTTTTTTTGATTTCATCTTTTATTCCCGGTGGATTTTCGGAGTTTCTTTCGATCGCTGCGTCAGAAAACAAATTTGAAATTTTTAACTTGGGTTTCAACCTTGGCTTAAAAGATTTTTTCTCGCAGCCTTACACTCTTTTCGGAGGGATAATTGGAGGAGCTTTCCTTTCAATGGCTTCTCACGGCACCGATCAGCTTATAGTGCAGCGTTTACTGACGGTTAAGAATTTAGCAGACAGCCGCAAAGCTATTATTGGCAGCGGTGTAATAGTAGTTATTCAATTTGCAGTCTTCCTCATCGTTGGAATCTTACTTTACGCATTTTACAACACATCCGATCTTGCTTCAATAGGATTGATGAAAGCAGATGAAATTTTCCCCAAATTTATCATCGAGTCGCTCCCGCCCGGGGTATCGGGGATAATAATAGCAGGGTTGTTTGCAGCGGCTTTATCTACACTTGCAGGCTCTATGTCTTCTCTGTCTTCTTCTACGATGCTTGATTTATTTAAACCGATCACTAAAATAAACGATGACGCAAAAGAATTATTTATATCAAGAATGTTTACGGTTATGTGGGCAATCCTTCTTGTCGGCTCGGCAGTTTTTTTCATGAATTCTTCCTCTGCTGTTGTGGAACTCGCTTTAAGTATTGCATCATTCACTTACGGGGGCTTGCTCGGGACTTTTATGTTAGGTCTTTTCGTAAAGAAGGCGGCACAGGAAGATGCGCTTGCCGGATTTACTGCAGGCATATTCATAATGATAGCGGTTATTTCTTTGCAGCTTGTTGCATGGACTTGGTTCACATTGGTCGGCGTTTTAGCGACTCTTGTTGTCGGCAAACTGCTTAGTTTATTATCTACTGAAAGGAAATAAATTTTTTCTTTACATAATTATGAAATTTTTACTAACCGGATTAAGATATGTTTGGATTAAATTTTATTGACTGGGCTGTAATCATTTTTTACTTTGGTATTATTTTTTCAATTGCAGCGTATTATTCCAGAAGAGCAGGCAAAGACACTCAAAATTTTTTCCTCTCGGGCAGAAATATGCCATGGTGGCTGGCGGGAACCGCCATGGTTGCCACGACATTTGCAGCAGATACTCCACTAGCAGTAACCGAACTTGTAGCAAGAAACGGAATAGCCGGTAATTGGTTGTGGTGGAATCTTGCAATCGGCAGCATGCTGACGGTATTTTTCTTTGCCAAATTATGGCGTCGAGCAGGTATTTTAACCGATGTTGAGTTTGTTGAATTAAGATATACAGGTAAACCGGCGGCTCTTTTACGAGGATTCCGCGCTTTATATCTCGGTTTGTTTATGAACAGCATTGTTCTTGCCTGGGTTAATAAGGCGATGGAGAAAATTTTTGAAGTTACTATCCCGGGTTTGGATGCATTCCTCCTTGTTGCTTCTTGTATGATATTAATTTCGATTTATGCCTCAGCCTCGGGGTTGCTGGGAACCGCTCGAATAGATGCGATTCAATTTATTATTGCAATGCTCGGTTGTATTATACTTGCAATAATTGTGGTTGATATACCTGCAGTCGGCGGAGTTGACGGAATTAAATCTAAATTATCAGCGTGGGTATTTGAATTTACTCCTAAGATAGGGGAGACGTTTTCCATAGATCCCATTTTAGGCGGAACACTTGCAATTTCAGTCGGGGCATTTATTGCTCATATAGGTTTGCAATGGTGGTCTTCTTGGTACCCTGGCGCAGACCCCGGCGGCGGGGGCTATGTGGCGCAGAGAATGATGTCGGCAAAGGATGAATCGCACTCGCTCTTCGCAACACTCTGGTTTACGATAGCGCATTATTGTCTTAGACCCTGGCCCTGGATAATGGTTGCACTCGGGGCGCTTGTTCTGCTTCCGCAGTTGTCTATAGAACAGATACGTGACGAGAATATTGTTGTAGAATATGAAAAAGCTTTCGAAGTTTTTAATTCCCACGCTAAGGCTGGCAAAGATTATAATCAAGTTGTTTCGGATCCCGTTCTTCTCGAAAAAGTACGCCGGTTCGAAGATAAAACTTTTTATGAAAGCTTTGAAAACACAATAGACCCGGGCAAAATGTATCCTAAACTTATGGTGCGTTATCTCCCTTCTGGTTTGCTTGGGCTGCTTATCGCTGTTTTTCTTGCTGCTTATATGTCCACCATTGCCTCTCAATTGAACTGGGGCACTTCATATTTGATTAATGATTTCTACCGCAGATTCTTTCAAAGAAATGCAAGCGAAAAACATTACGTAGCGATATCAAGAATTATGATTATAGTATTAATGATCTTTTCGCTATTTATTACGAAATATCTGCTGACTACAATATCGGGTGCGTGGGAATTTATCATAAATGCCAGCGCAGGAATAGGAGCGGTGTTAATATTAAGATGGTTTTGGTGGAGGGTTAATGCCTGGTCGGAAATATCGGCTATGGTAGCCCCGCTGATCATATATCCGGTTAGCCATTATGTGTTTGAGATTCAGTCGCCGATAACCCTTTACCCTACGGTAATCGGCACGACTATAATTTGGCTTACTGTAACATTCTTAACTAAACCGACAGAAGAAAAACATCTTTATAAATTCTATGAAAAAATTCATCCCGGCGGAATCGGTTGGAAAAAATACCGGATCAAATATCCGGCTATAATTTCCGACTCCGGTTATAAAATATTATTTGTAAACTGGTTTTTGGGAGTAGTGCTTGTTTATTCATTCTTATACGCAACGGGACAAATAATTTTTAAGGATTATTTAAATGGCAGTATCGCATTAACAGTAAGCGCGGTTTCTGTTTTTTTTATTTATAAAAATTTGAAAAGGAAATAATTTTTTGATGTTGGATAAAGGACTATTAAGGAAAATCAAGCTTATAGTATTTGATTTAGACGGAACTTTGTTGAATGATGAAAACGAGATTGGCGAGGAATCAATTAAATTGGTTGAAGAGCTTAAGCAGCTTGGAGTAAGATTCTCTTTCGCAACCGGGCGGTATCACAGCGCTGTTTTACAACATGCAAAAACTCTATCTATTAAAACGCCGCTAATCACTCTTGATGGAGCGCTGATTAAAAGTTATCCGGAAGGCAAAATAATTTTCGAATCTTACGTTCCGAAGAGGTATGTGAAAAGGGCGGTCTCTCTCGCCGATAAACTTCTGCTTAAAATCGCACTTTGTCATGACGATGCAATTTTCTACACAGACGATAATTCATCGATTGTAAATTTAGTCGATAAACTTGGTGCCGTCGTGCAGGAAATTCCAGATTATGATTTATATTTACATAAGACATTAGAGGTTGTTGTTGCCGGCGACTTTAAGGATTCTATAAACTTATTCGCAAAAAAAATGAGTTTTCCGTTTACTTTCGGGCTTAATTTTTCGTTTTATAAATCTCAAAGGCGCGGCGATATTTATTTCTTTGAAACGAGAAAACACGGAGTTGATAAAGGCACTGGCGTAAAAAGGCTTACAAATTATTTAAATCTAAGCATGAAAGAAACAGCCGTTCTCGGGGATTGGTATAACGATAGAAAAATGTTCGACACGGGGGCATTAAAAATTGCCGTTGCTAATGCCGTTCAGGAAATAAAGTATCATGCCGACTATATTACAACCCGGACGAATAATGAAGATGCCACAGCAGAGTTTTTAACCATGGTATTGAATGCAAAAAGAAATTAGATGAGTACAGTATCAAAAATAAGGTCAAGTAAGAGAATAAAAGCGCTCCTCGTATTAGTCACATTTGTCTTGATCGTGATGATGTTCCCTCGCGGCGAATCACTCGAATTTGATGTTAACGTAAATACAATCTGGATAAAGGATGATCTGATCGCATCAATGCCGTTTGAAATATTGAAAGACCCTATCCTTTTCGAAAGGGAAAAGACAGCTGCCGCTAATAAAGTGTATCCGATTTTCGTCAGGGATGATGAAGCTTTCGAAAAAACGCTGGATTCCATCCGGGCTTATCATGCCTATCTGATTGAAGTTATTGACAATGAACTGTATCTCGAAGAAAGCTCGCCGGGGAAAACTTTTTTAACAAATAATTCCTACGAAACGCTAAAAAACATGCGCCGTCAGGAAAACATTTTATCCTCAGCATCAAATTACAAAACAGGCGATATAATTAAAGCGGCGGAAGATATTTTTGAAAGAATTTTCAGACGGGGCTTGTTAAGTCAGGATTATGAGTATATTCTGCGAGACAGTATTTCTATCAGAGAAGGAAAATTTCAGAGGATTTTTCCAAAGTTAAATTATTACGACCCGGTGAGCGTAATGAATTTAATTGATGTGCGGATATCAAGATTTTTCAGCGGAAGCGAATCCATAAAAAATGCCGTGCGTGAGTATCTGTCATATTTTGTACGACCTAATTTAATTTATGATGAGAAACTTACAGCCGAAGCAAAACAGATTGAGATAAGCAAGGTCTCGCGCAATAAAGGGATAGTAAACGAAAACGAAAGAATAGTTGCAAAACACGATAGAGTCACACAGGAAATTAAAGACAAGATTGATTCATACAGAATTGCGAAAGGATTTGATACCGGGTTCTGGAGCAGATTCGCCCAAAATCTCGGCAAGTTTCTGCATATAGCACTCATTTTCCTGCCGTTGATTATTTATATATATCTCTTCCGCAAGAAAATTTACGAAAACAATTTTAATATACTAATCATAATGATTGTTATTTTATTCGTAAGTTTCATTGCCTATATAATTTCAGAATTAGAAGTTTCCGGTCCAGTTGACTTGTTGATTTTAGTCCCAGTTGCTTCGATGATATTGACCATAATATTTGACTCAAGAGTTGGATTTTATGTGACTGTCGTCTGCGCACTTGTTGTTGGGGGTCTTCGCGGAAACGATTACGTTATTTCAATCATGAATATTGTTGCAGGCGGATTAGCAGCTTACACCGTAAGGGATATAAAAAATCGCAATCAAATATTCAGATCGTTTCTATTCATACTTTTAGGTTATGTTGTTAGTATTATAGCATTTGGTTTGGAACGCTTTGATCCGATTGAAAAAATATTAATCAGTTCAGCTTATGCAGCTTCAAATTCAATTATTAGTCCTGCTTTAACTTTCGGCTTAATAATATTTTTCGAGAAGATTTTTAAGATCACAACGGAGCTGACTCTTCTGGAATTATCCGATTTCAATTCCCCTCTGCTAAGAGAATTAGCCAGGAATGCGCCCGGCACTTTTACTCATTCAATGACTATTGGATCCATGGTTGAAAGCGCCGCAGAATCAATCGGAGCAAATCCTATCCTTGCACGGGTCGGAGCTTATTATCATGATATAGGCAAGCTGATTAAACCGGAAGGATTTGTTGAAAACCAGATGGATAATATAAATCTTCATGAGAATTTGGAACCCGAAAAAAGTGTCCAAGTAATTATCGAACATGTCACAAAAGGCATCGAACTTGGCAGAGAATACAAATTGCCGCAGGAGGTAATAGATTTCATTCCGATGCATCACGGCACATTTATCATTTCGTATTTTTATGAAGCAGCTAAACAAAAATACGGCCCGGAAAATGTCAGCGATAAGGATTACAGATATCCCGGTCCAAAACCTAATACAAAAGAAACTGCTCTGCTTATGCTCGCTGATTCATGCGAGTCGGCTGTTAGAGCCATGACGGAGCCGGATCAGAAAAAAGTAGAGAATGTGATTCATAATTTATTTAAGGCAAGAATTGAAGACGGGCAGCTTGATAAAGCCCCTATCACTTTTAAAGACATTGAAAAAATTAAAGCCGAATTTTTGAAAGTTCTACTTGGTCAGCATCATAAAAGAATCAGATACCCAAAACAAAATGAGTTGGAAGACACACCTTCAACAAAATAACTATTAATGAAAGAATTTGTTAAAGAATACCTTGCACACTGCAAGCTTGAAAGAAACCTTTCGCAAAATTCTGTTGATTCCTACAAAAATGATTTAACAAAATTTATGGCATTTCTTGACAATGAGGGCATAAATGATCTTAATCATGTAAAGACTTCTGCATTAATAAATTATTTTGAATCAATCCGAAAAGAAAAATTGAGCACTTCAACATCTGCGCGGAATCTTTCTGCGATAAAAGGATTCTTTAACTATTTAGCCAGATTAGGATATATTCAAAATAATCCGACGGAAATTCTCAGATCAAAAAGACGCAGCAGAAAATTACCCGAAGTGCTCAGTGTAAAAGAAGTTGATAAAATATTAAACTGCCCCGACACAAAAAACATTCTTGGACTAAGAGATAAAGCCATATTAGAAGTTGCATATTCATCGGGACTGCGGGTATCGGAATTATTAAATTTAAAAATGTCCAACTTATTTTTTGGCGATGAAGTAATCCGTGTTCTCGGCAAGGGATCAAAGCAAAGAATTGTGCCGGTAGGGCGCAGTGCAATGAAGTGGGTGACAGAATATCTGAAGACCGGAAGACCATTTCTCGAAAAGAAAATGAAGAGCGAGAACTTCGTATTTCTTAACAAACGCGGCACTAAACTATCGCGCATGGGTATCTGGAAAATTTTCAGCAGATATTCTACCGAAGCCGGAATTAATAAAGATATTCATCCACACACATTCAGACACACTTTTGCTACTCATTTGCTTGAAGGCGGTGCTGACTTAAGGGCGGTGCAGGAAATGTTAGGGCATACCGATATTTCAACAACCCAGATTTACACGCATATTGACAGAGAGTTTGTTAAACAGGTTCATAAAGATTTCCACCCGAGAGGCTGATTTATCTGTCCCAGCTATGAGTTTGAAGTTCATATTGTTATTTTTGTCTGTCAATAAATAAGAATATTAGATGAAAATTAGCGGTTTTTCTTTTGTAAGAAATGGCATAAAGCTTTATTATCCGGTTGTTGAATCTATCAAATCCATACTTCCGGTTGTCGATGAGTTTTGTATTGCCGTCGGTGCAGGCGACGATAATGATACTACGCGAAAAAAAATTATGGAAATAGGCGACCCGAAGTTAAAAATCATTGATACTTTATGGGAAGAAAAATATTTTAAGAAAGGAGTTATCAACGCAATTCAAACAGACATCGCAAAAAATGCATGCAGCGGCGATTGGCTGTTTTATCTTCAAGCCGATGAAGTGGTTCACGAGAAGTATCTTCCAATAATAAAAAGGCGCTGCTCGGAACTGCTTGACGATAGCGAAGTTGAGGGGCTTGTCTTCCGCTATAAACACTTCTGGGGTGATTATAACCACTATCATGGCGGGCACGGATGGTATCCGCACGAAATTCGAATTATAAGAAATCTTCCCGATATACATTCATGGCAAAGCGCGCAATCATTCCGCCGATTTGATTATTACGACAACCCGCGTCAGCCGGACGGTCATCATAAATTGAAGGTTGCAAGAGTTGACGCAGAAATTTATCACTACGGCTGGGTACGTCCTCCACATTTGATGCAGAATAAAAGGCTTGCGCTCGACGGCGTTCATTGGGGCTTAAACAAAGCAAAAGATTACTATGATAAAGCGCCTAAGGAATTTGACTATGGGCCGATGAATCTGCTCGCAGAATTTTCCGGCACACACCCTAAGGTTATGGAAAATAAAATTAAAGAGCTGGATTGGCATCATAAACTTCAGCGGAACGGCAAACCGAATAAATTCAGACAGCCGCATAATCACGAAAAATTATTCTACAGATTTATTTCTTTTATTGAAAATAATTTTCTTGGCGGAAGAAAATTCGGCGAATTTAAAAATTATATTTTGTTGAGGAAATAAATGAACAAGCAAAAGGTTTTAATCATACCCGATTTCCCGAATTGGGCTCTTGATAAGAATGCGAAGGATTTAGTGGAATACAATAGATCGAATCTTCAACTCGATATCTGCTATTTTAATAACTTCAAAAATAATTGGCAGAAATATTATGCCGAATATGATCTGCTTTTCCCGATGTATCTTGGAAGTTTTAAGGAGTTCCTCGAGTTAAAAATTCCTACTGATAAAGTGATAACGGGTATCCGTTCTTTTCATAGATGGGATAAAAGACAAACACAACCGCCGGGTTATAATGCAAAAGTCCCTCGTAAAGTTATAAGAATATACCGAAAAGCTTTGCTTGTAAATACGCACTGCAAAAAATTGTGGTATATATTTGCAAATTATTTTCCCATAATTCACACTAAATATACATGCGATCTTAAAATGTTCTATCCTGAAAATAAAAAAAGGAATAACAATCTTGTTATTGGTTGGACAGGCAGTTTAACGAATCACCCGGGTAAACGGGGTTTTGACGAATATATCAAACCCATTTGCAATGAAGTCCCCGGCGTAGAGCTAAAACTCCAAACCAAGGAAGATAACTTTATCACAGACGACAATTTGATGAGAGAATATTACAATTCTCTCGATCTCTACATCTGTGCTTCGAGGAGTGAAGGCACGCCTCGCCCGGTAATTGAAGCTGCAGCTTGTGGAGTGCCGGTAATATCAACGGATGTCGGTATTGTCCCAGAATTAATTTATGACGATGTTGACGGTTTTATTGTCGACAGGAATTATGCTGCTATTAAATCCAAGATTGAATGGATAGCTAAGAACAGGGAAGTTCTTCCTGGAATGGGTAAATTGATTCGTGAAAAGATGGAGCGCGAATTCAACTGGGAATTCTTAATTGATCAATGGACTGATTTTTTCCGCTTTTCTTTGGAATTGTATAAACTTAAGAAAGAAGGACACATAAAATAAAAAGGGTAGCATTAGTAAAGGACAGAGATAATTTCTGGAAAGTTTACAGCGATATTCTCCAGCTTAAGGGCTTCGAAGTAAAAAGCTTTGATATTTTTTCTTCGGAAGAAAACGGTTTGCTTCTAAGTGAAAATTTCGACGCACTTATTTGGCGAGCGAAACATAATCCCAAATCAAGGGAATTGGCAAAAAAAATATTGTATCTTTTCAATATAGAATTGAACTTAAAAACCTTTCCTTCGTGGCAGAGCTATTCAATCTACGATGATAAAATCGCTCAATATTTTCTCTTCAACAGGCTGAATATACCGATGCCGAATACAAAGATCTTTTTTAATGAAGATGAGGCAGTAAAATTTCTTGAGAATTCAACTTTTCCCATGATCTATAAAAGCTCACACGGCGCCGGCAGCGCTAATGTGGGTTTGCTTAATAATTTCCGGCAGGGGAAAAAATATGTGAAGCGTGTTTTCAGTAAGGGCATGCCGACTTTCTTTAAATCTGAGATCCAGAAAGGATATGTTTACTTTCAGGAATTTCTGGAAGGCAATAAAGGTGATTATCGAGTTGTATGTTTTAGCGACGGCAAATTGACTGGCTTCTTCAGAGAGAATAAACCCGGAGAGGTATTTGCAAGCGGCGGAGGTAATAATTCTATGCTGCAGCTCGATAACAGTCTTCTCGAATTAGTGTGGGATACACATCAGCGCCTGGGGAATCAAGTGGTTATGTCTTATGACTTGTTAAAACATAAAGGAGATTGGAAGCTGACTGAAGCGAGCGTCCTTTTCGGTAATTTGAATAGCCCCGTTTTTTCCGAAACAAAATTCTATGAGCGCAAATCGTCTTTTGTTTATAATATAACAGAAATAGAAAGCAATAGACATAACTATTTTATCGATTTGTTGCTGAAAAGCTGGGGCTGGAATGATTAAGATTTCCGTTATAATTACAGTTTATAATAGAGCTAATCTTTTACGGTTAGCTTTGCTGTCATTGCGTAATCAATCATATCTTCCGGACGAATTAATTATATCGGATGACGGGTCAAAGGAAGATATTGTCGCCTCAATCAAAGATATAACCAATACTTTAAGTTTCCCGGTCAAATATATTCGTCAAGAGAATAAAGGATTCAGACTGGCTAAATGCAGAAACAATGGCGCAAGGGTTGCTGAAAACGAACAGCTTATTTTTCTTGACCAGGACTTAATTCATACAAGAAATTATTTATCAACGCTGCATGATAACTATCGAAAAGCATTTTTTTTAACTGCTTATCCTGTTAGACTGACCGAGCATCAAACAAACCGGCTGACCGAACAGAATATCCAGAATTACTCATTTGTCAATGAGCTTACAGAAAAGCAGCTTAAAAAAATTAGAAATCAATTTAGAAAAGATTATTTAAGTTGCTGGCTGAATAGATTAAAAATAGAGAGAGATAAACCAAAATTACGCGGCGGCGCATGCGCTATTAATAAAGAAGATTTTATTAACATAAACGGATACGACGAAAACTTTATCGGATGGGGGAACGAAGATGACGATATTCGAAGACGCCTTTATAAATACGGCGTAAGAGGATATAACCCTTTTTATTATGAATTCCCGATCCATCTTTACCATCATCCCTATCATTCCGGCGGAAACCGTGTCAATAAAGATTACACAGAAAAAAGAAAGTATGAGATAAAAGAAGGAAAATTTATTTCCAAAAGAGGATTAAGAGAGAACAATGAGGAATTAATCTTTTTGACTCTCAATTACTAAATTAAAATTTGGTCTTCAATGATTTGCAGACTTTGTGATACCGACAATCTAAAATTTTACTATAGCCAGGGTAACAGCAATCAATACAAATTTTATAAATGCAAAACCTGTGGTTTGGTTAATTATGATTTAGCAGGAGGATTAGATCAAGAAAAGTATGGCGGGAAATACATTACTCCTGCGCTTGAAAAACACAAGCAAAATCTCACTCAGAGAGCAACTTTTGAATTTATTAGACAGCATATAGATATTACTGGCAGGGCTCTTGATATTGGATGCGGAAACGGCAAATTATTGTTGCTTTTACGTGATTCAGGATGGGATGTGACGGGAATGGAACTATTGGAAAGTTATGCTAAAAAAATTATTGAAGACTATAAAATCGAGATAATTATTGCTGATTTTCTTCAATATTGCTTTGATAATCATAAATACGACCTCGTTCTTCTTAAACATGTGTTGGAACATTTACCCGATCCTATACTAACTATGACCAAGCTTAATAACTTGTTGAAAGACGGCGGTTATCTTATCATGGAATTCCCTAATATTGAAAGTCTAGAATTCAAGTTTAAACGACTATTGTCCCGGGTAGGGTTGTATAGAAAAAAATATAGAGCCGGCTATAAACCCGGTCATTGTAATGAATTCTCTAAGGATGCTTTTAAATATTTATTGAATTTAACCGGCTTCGATCTTATCATTTGGGAGTTATACTCTAACAAGGCAGGTAGCAGTAAATTATTTACAAAGCTGAATATCGGTTCAAAGGCACGGGTATTAGTTAAAAAAAAGTGAGTGATTAATTTTATGAATAATAAACTTTCGGCGGTTATTATTACAAAGAATGAGGCGGCTGCTATCGGGCGGTGTTTGTCTTCATTGAATTGGGTAAATGAAATTGTAGTTGTTGACACATATTCAGAGGATGATACGGCGGCTATTTGTAATAAATATAATTGTATTTTGAAAGAGGTAGAATGGATGGGTTTTGGCAGAACCAAACAATATGCTGTTGATCTTGCTTCGAATGAGTGGGTGTTATCAATCGACGCCGATGAAGAAGTTACATTAGAATTAAAAAATAAAATAATCGAAATAATGAATGTTCCTGCGGCTGATGGCTATCAAATTAAAAGAGAATCTTTTTACCTTGGGAAAAAGATAAAATATTGCGGTTGGCAAAGAGATTACCCGTTGCGGCTGTTCAATAAAAAGAAAGGTAGATTCACCGATGATATTGTTCACGAATCGATTAGAGTAGATGGAAAGAAATTAAAAATAAACGAACCTCTTCTGCATTACACTTACCCGACCATTGCCTCACACATTTCCAAAATGAACAGGTACTCGGATCTCGCAGCACAAAACTTGACCAGCGGTGGAAAATCATTTTCAATTTCGGCTGCAATATTCTTTGGATTGAATAAGTTTTTGAAAATGTATTTTTTGCAGCTTGGATTTTTAGACGGCAGAGCAGGGTTTCTTTTATGTTTTAATTCGGCATTCGGCGTTTACTTAAAATACGTGAAGACATGGAAGAGAAAATAATAAATGTTCTCCATATTGATACCGAGAGAACATGGAGAGGCGGGCAGCAACAAGCGGTTTATCTTCATGAAGGTTTATTACAAAATGGATACAAATCCCATTTTGTTTGTCAGCCCGGCTCTGCGCTCAGTAAATACATGGAAGTAAATAATCTCACGTATTTTACGTTGAAAATGTTTGGCGAGATAGACATTAATGCAGCCATAAGAATAGCTAAATATTGCAAAGAAAATAAAATTAATATCGTTCATGCACATTCGGCTCATTCTCTTTCGATTGCAATTCTGACTAAATTATTTTATCGTCGTGTTAAATTGATAGAAGCAAGGCGGGTTGATTTTTCTATAAGAAAAAATATATTCAGCAGAATGAAGTACAATTCAAACCTAATAGATAGACATGTAAGCATTTCTGAGAATATTAAAACGGTTTTGATAAAAGACGGTGTTCCCGAAGACAAAATTTCTTTAATTAGAAGCGGCGTGGATTTAAGTAAGTTCAGAAATAATATTTCAAGTAAAAATTTGAGAGAAGAGTTAAAGATTAACAAAAATGATTTTGTTATTGGTACGGTTGCTTCTTTTGCCGGGCATAAGGATTATCCAAATTTCATTAATGCAGCGCGGATTATCAGCAACATAAAACCGCAAGTCAAATTCGTTGCTGTCGGCGAAGGCAAGCTTAGAAAAAAAATGGAAGAAATTGTGCAAGCAGATAAACTTAATGATAAGTTTTTTTTTGCAGGTCATCGTACCGATCTTGCAGACTTCTACAATATATTTAATTTATTCGTACTATCTTCAAAAAAGGAAGGACTTGGCACTTCTGTAATTGATGCGCTTGCTTTTGGTCTGCCGGTTGTAGCCACTTCAGCTGGCGGAATAAAGGAAATTATTGTTAATAACGTAAACGGCATACTGGTTGAGCCGGGAAATCCAGAAGCATTAGCCAAAGCAATTATAGAAATAATGGATAACGAACAAAAAAGAAAAGTATTAGTTGAAACTGCGATGCGGATGATCGACGAATTTTCAATCGAAAAAACAATAAGAAAAAATATTGCATTGTATCATGAATTGTTAAACGGGTAATGCGAAGCACATCTAATAAATATAAGCCATACAGCGAAGAAGAGATAAATAAATTCAAGAAAATTCTTGTAATTCAAACTGCTTTTATCGGCGATGCCATCCTAACCTCTTCCTTTATTAGAGCTTTGAAAGAATATATGCCGGATTCGAGTATTGACATTCTTGTAATTCCCGAAACTGAAAATATTTTTAAAAAGAACAGGCGATTGAATAGGGTAATTGTTTTTGACAAAAGACGGTTATCGAAAAGAATTGGTTCATTTCTTAAGGCACTGTTAGTTATTAAAAGAGAGAAATATGACTTGGCATTCTCGGTTCAAAGCTCATTTACATCTTCTATGCTAATGCTTATACCGGGAATTAAAGAAAGAGTAGGGTTTCATTTTCAAAAATTTATTACAAGAAGCATAATACATATTCGAGGGCTTCACATGCGGCTAAGAATACTGCGCCTAATGGAAGTGCTTTCCAACAAAAAGTTTGATGATCGCACAGAAATATTCTGGAACTATGAGGAGGAAGAAAAAGCACTATCATTAACAAGTAAATTTTACGGTCGTAAGATTATAGGTATTGCCCCAGGCTCCGCTATGAATACTAAACAATACCCGGAGAAGTATTATGGTGAAGTAATCAGTAAATTACTGCGGTATAATGTTGTAATATTTCTGTTGGGCGGAAGTAATGATTCTGTTATCGGCAAACGATTATCAGCGATTTCAAATGAGCAAATTATTAATGTAGCCGGCGAACTCACACTGCTGGAATCAGCGGCATTGATAAATAAACTTGACTTACTGGTTAGCAGCGATAGTGCCCCTATGCACATAGCTAACGCAGTGGGCACCGATGTAATTGCTATATTTGGTCCAACAGTTAAAGAATTAGGCTTTTTCCCTTATCGGAAGAAAGATAAAATACTTGAGGTTGAATTGGAATGCCGGCCATGCGGAAAGCATGGACATAAAGAATGTCCTCTTAAACATTTTCGCTGTATGCTGGACCTTAAACCGGAGGTTGTTTTTGACGAAATTAAAAAATCATTGAGAATAGATTAGATGAAGAATTTATCAAAAATAGATAACAGTTCTTTAGTTATAATTACCGGAAGAAATAGGTTTATCGGTCAAACGAGAAAGCCTTGGGTAGCTATTGACTCTGAAAAATTTATTAAAAGAATTGAATCGAGCGGGTTAACTGTTGATGTATTTGAATTTGACGATGTCATTAATTCAAGAATCCGCATTAAAGATAGAATCGTTTTTTATTCATTCAGCCAGAGACCCGACTACAGGCAGTATATTAAAGATGCTGTGTATTATCTTAGCTATGACAACAATTATTTAATTCCGAATTTTAATTTTCTGATGTGCCACGAAAATAAAGGATTTCAGGAGCTATTTAAAAAGCAATTAGGAATAAAATCGCTTGATAATATTTACTTAAGCGGCGAAGAAGAACTAAATAAATACAACATCGAATATCCGATAGTTCTAAAAACTGTGGACGGCTCTAACGGAAAAGGTGTTTTTTTGATTAATAATGAAGTTGAGCTGCTACAAAAAATCAGGAAATATTCCGGTTACGACTTATTAACAAAACTTGATTTAATCCGACGCAGATATTTCAGGCGCAGAAAAAATTATGAACTCTATCCTGACTACGAAAATAGAAAAGATTATGAGCAGTACAAGAAATATGTTAAAAAGGAAAAAAATTTTATACTTCAAAAATTCATTCCGGGATTAACATTCGATTTCCGGGCAATGACGCTTTTTGACAAATATTACATCGCTAAAAGACACACAAGGGCAAATGATTTTAGAGCCAGCGGTGCAAAATTATATAATTTTGATTTTGATGCGGGGGACAAACTTCTCAATTACGTAAAAGAACTCCATGAAAAATTTAATTCTCCATTTTTATCTGCCGATATCGGCTACGATGGGAAAGAGTATCATCTTTTTGAATATCAAGCTATGCATTTCGGGATTAATCCATTTATGAAAAATCGAGGTTATTATTATTTGCAAGGCGGTATTTGGAAATATGCTAAAAAAGAAAATATCTTCGAATACGATTTGGCAGACGGATTAGTAAATTTTATCCGGAGTATAAAAGGATTTAACAAGTAATGGTTTTATCCGCGTTAATTATAAGACTGCCGTATTATTTGATGTGGCTTATCGGAAGAAAAAAATCGGCGGCAGTTATGTTTTATTGTGCCGATTATCTCGATTATATCGTATTCCGCTCTGTACATAGATACCTTCCATTCGTTAAGATTGTTGCTAAGAATAATTTTGTCGCAAAAGAATTACGAAAGCACGGCGTAAAATGTTCTGTCTATCCTGCCTTCCCGAAAGCAGTGATAATGGCAAGACATGCCCATCACAAGTTTCCCATAAAAAATATAATCAAGATAGGTATGCGTCATGGCGCTTTTCATTTTAAGAGCATGATCGACGCAAAGAAGTATAATCTGTTTGATCTTTTTCTTTTTACATCTCAAACAGAGCTTGATAGGGCACACTCGATGGGAATTGTATCAGGCAAAGTGGGCGGCTTTCCGAAAATTGACAGTCTGTTTGATTCATCCATAAACGATGAGGAATTACAGAAGCTTCGCTATAGACTTAAAATTAATCGAAGCAAAAAGACACTTTTATTTTCGTGTACGTGGGATAAATCCGGAATGTCTGCCGTCCATTTATGGTATGATAAACTGCATCAGTTAGAGAAAAAGTATAATATTTTGGTTACTGTTCATCCGTGGACTTCAAAGAAATATTTTCAAAAACTCCGACAGAATCCATCCATAATATTTTTGGATGATATGGACTTAAATGCTTATTACCTTTTAACGGATATACTGATTAGTGATACGAGTTCCATAATAGCAGAGTTTTGCGCATTGAATAAGCCGGTAATTACATTCAATGTTACCGGTGCAAAACGGCTTAACAGCGATATATTGAATATTTTAAATTCAATTTCGTATCGAGTAAATGACTTTAAAGAATTGCCGCAGAAAATTGAATATATCCTGGAGAATGATGACCCCCAAAAGAATCAACGCGAACAATACAAATCTATATTCTTTGATAATTTAGACGGAAATGCCGGCAAGCGTTCCGCCGGTATTATCAAAAAGTTACTTGCCAATAAATTAAGCGGGTTTGAGGGCTAATCCGGTATCCTTTAAATACCTGTAATTTTCAGTTATCTTTACACTTATAGAAATTTATTTATAGGCAGATTTTGTGAATATCTTTAAAAGATTACTTAAGTTTTTTAAACCGTTTTGGAAGCACATAATTCTTGCCACAACATGCACGTTTTTATATGCGTTTCTGCACGGCGCTTCCGTTTATCTTACTATTCCTTTTATGGATGCCCTTTTTCTCAAAGGCGAGGTCCAAAAGAAAGCATCAATTTCAGATAAAAGTTCGGCTTCTGATATACTCCCGGATTTTATAAACAATTTTATTGATTCAATATCAAATTGGTTTCATAACTATATCTTTTCGGGCGATATTTCGGAAATACTCTTTAAGATCTGCGTGCTTATACTGATGTCGTTCCTTGGGAAAAATATTTTCGCCTACTTACAAGAATATTTTCTCGCTTATGTTGAACAAGGCGTTATCCGCAATATCAGAAATGTGCTTTATAACCATCTTCACAAATTGCCGATGAGTTATTTTAAGAATGAAAAAACCGGAGATTTAATTTCAAGGATTACAAGCGATGTTAATGTTATTCAAGCAAGCGTATCAGCAATTTTTCTTAGTCTTTTCAAAGAACCCATAACCATTATTGTTTTCTTTTTTATGGCGCTGGCAATAAGCTGGGAATTAACGGTTATTTCTTTAGTGATTCTTCCTGTTTCAATTTTGTTGATTACCTGGATAGGCATGCAGCTCCGCAAACAAAGTTTGATGCTTCAGCGGAATCTCGGAAGTATCACTTCAATACTCCATGAAACAATTTCTGGCGTTAAAATTGTAAAAGCCTTCGGCATGGAACCCTATGAAAATGAAAAGTTCAGGGCACAAACGCAGAAGTTTTTCAGAACCATACTTAAAAAAGTAAGGATAAGGAATATCGCCGGACCGGCAACAGAATTTATTGCTGTTATTGTCGGAGTTTTTATCATATTTTATGGGGGAAGACTTGTACTTATCGAAAACTCGTTAAAGGCTAGTGAGTTCATCGGCTTTCTTTTTGCTATTTTCCAGATGATGCCGCCCTTAAAACACATGAGTTCTGTAAACAATAAAATTCAGGAAGCAATTGCCTCAGGTGAAAGAATTTATGAAGTCTTGGATACGCAGCCCTCAATTTACGATGTTGATAACCCGCTTCCTTTAAGTGAATTTAAACAAACAATAGAATTCCGGGATGTTAGTTTTCATTATGACGACTCTGACGAACTTATTCTTGATAGAATTAATTTCACCGTTACAAAAGGGCAGGTAATTGCTTTAGTAGGAAGCAGCGGTGCCGGGAAAACAACTCTGGTTGATTTAATACCGAGGTTTTTTGACCCAACTTCGGGTGCAATTTTTATTGACGGGATCAACATCAAACAAGTACTGATAGATGATCTCAGAAAATTATTGGGAATCGTGACTCAGGAAACAGTTCTTTTTAATGAATCGATATTAAAGAACATTGCCTATGGGCTAAAAAAAATCGAAATGGAAAAAATTATCCAAGTTTCGAAAGCTGCCAATGCCTATAATTTTATATTGGAACTGCCTAATCAGTTTGAAACAATAATCGGAGAGAGAGGAACAAAACTTTCGGGGGGGCAGCGGCAAAGGCTGTCAATTGCAAGAGCTTTGCTTAAGAATCCTCCTATAATGATTTTTGACGAAGCGACCTCTGCCCTCGATAATGAATCTGAAGTGCTCGTGCAGGAAGCAATCGAGAGAATGATGGAACAAAGAACAACTTTCGTAATAGCACATAGATTAAGTACTATCAGAAATGCGGATATTATTTTAGTGATGGATAGAGGAAAGATAGTTCAAAAGGGACGGCACGAAGAATTGCTTCTGGATGACAAGGGGATTTATAAAAAACTATATGAGCTGCAGTTTAGAGACCAATAAAAAAGGCTGCCTTATCAGACAGCCTTTGTGCATTAGCAAATATTTTCAGTTCTAATTTGAGTAAGCCATCCATTGACCCCTGATGCCGTAAACTATTGAATCATCCCAAGTTCCGATTTTTAGAATAAATCCGTCGCGCGAAACCGCACTTGGTTCCACCTTGATTTTAAGATCCTTGGCTTTTGTATCCGCATTAATATAACTAATCGATGTTAAAACTTCAGGGGTAGTCTCGAAAGGTTTTTGGAATCTGAACTCAATTGTCATGACACGCTCGCCCGTACCTTTATTTAATGTATAACCTTGTACTTGCGAATTAACCTGGTATTCGCCGGACTGGATATGTTGTGCCATCACATTAGAACTAAGTAATAAGAACGATGCTAAAACAATCAATAAACCGATTTTTTTCATAAATGCCTCCTATTTTTGTTGTGAATTCTATCCCAAACATAAAAAAATTTTTGTAAACTAGAAATACAATTAGTTATAATTTCTAATTAAGGGTTTACAGCAATGAGAATTGGTATAATTCCAAATATCCACAAAGAGAATATCTTTGATGTAATTCAAATTTTGACAAAAAAATTAAATGAAAACGATATTGAAGTTCTCTTTGATGATTCCGCACGTGACAAATATGAACAGATGAATATTGAATTAAAATCAAAAGGATTTGTCAATCAGGATGAATTGTTTAAGAAATCTGATTTTATTATTTCCATCGGCGGGGATGGAACAATGCTGAACACTGCATTTGCGGCAAAGGATTATAATACTCCTCTTCTCGGGATTAATTTCGGCAAACTGGGTTTCCTTGCCGAGTTTGATACTAATAATATTGATCAGTTGATTAAGGATCTTAAAAGCGGGAACTATATAATAGAAGAGCGGATGACTTTTGAAGCGGTCTGCAAAGATCAAGATCAAGAGAAAATGTTTTCGATAAACGATATTGTTATTGACAAGGGAAGATGGCCTAAAATGATAAAGCTTACCGTAAAGGTTGATAAAGATTATGTAGCAACTTTTTCTGCCGACGGGGTAATTATCGCAACGCCTACCGGCTCAACCGGATATTCGCTATCAACCGGAGGTCCTATTGTAAGCCCGAAGGCTGATGCAATTACTCTAAGCCCAATATCTCCTCACACACTTACAATGCGCCCGCTTGTTCTTGCAAGTAATCAAGTAATCAATATTACGGTATATTCTCAACATACATCAATACAAGTAAATTGCGATGGGCAAAGAGTTTATAATTATCAACCGCCGGTATCGTTGGATATTTATAAAAGCAAAAATCCAATCCGGCTTGTCTCCACAAAAAGTACAAATTACTTTGAGATCCTGAGAAAGAAACTTTACTGGGGATTGGATGTGCGGAATAATCCAGAACCTTAGATAAGCATGAATTCACCCGGGCTTGTCTTATCAAACAACGGGCAATTAAATATTAATCGTTCATCGCATATTCAGGAATTCTTACTTCCTTAAGCTTTTTCAGCTTATGAGGTTCTTTAATCTTTCCATTTCCGGGTGAGATTTCAATTTCTACTTTATTCGGCGAAATTGTTTTTTCAATTACCGATTTCGGCTCCTTATATACATAATGATCATACTTATAATTTCGTAAAATCATTTTATCTTCGTCTTGATGAAGTATGTATTTAGGCAGCAGAGGTATTTTTCCCCCGCCTCCCGGCGCGTCGATAACAAAATGAGGAATAGCAAGTCCGCTTGTATGACCGCGGAGCTTATCAATTATTTCTAAACCCTTCTCAACGCTTGTGCGGAAATGGCTTGCACCCTTAGTTTCGTCGGCCATAAATAAGTAATAAGGACGCACCCGGATCTTCAGCAGTTTCTGCATAAGTTCTTTCATTACAGCCGGGTCGTCGTTAACACCTTTCATTAAAACGGCTTGATTATTTACCGGACATCCCGCATCAACGAGCATAGCACAGGCTTTTGTGCTTTCGGGTGTTATTTCCCATGGATGGTTAAAATGAGTGTTTACATATATAGGATGATACTTCTTCAGCATTTCGCAAAGTTTAGGAGTGATCCTATGCGGAAGCACGCAAGGCATCTTCGAGCCTAATCTTATTATTTCCACATGGGGGATTTCACGCAGCCTTTTTAATATTCTTTCAAGCAAGTAATCGGTAAGCATTAAAGGATCACCGCCGGAAAGAATAACGTCTCTTATCTCAGTATGTTGTTCAATATAAGCGAAAGCGGATTCGAATGATTTCATAGAGATCTTATCAGAGTCGCCAACTTTTCTCTTTCGAGTGCAAAAGCGGCAGTACATTCCGCACTGGCTTGTTACCAGGAATAAACATCTATCCGGGTAACGGTGGGTTATGTTTGGAACGGGACTCATCTCATCTTCGTTGAGCGGATCTTCGACTCCGTCAATATCCTCCAGCTCAATTTTATCCGGCACACACTGGCGCCAAATAGGATCGCCGGGGTATCTTATCAAGCTGAGATAATAAGGATTGATACGAGCTTGAAAAAATTCGTCAAGCTGTTCAGCTACAGAACGATCAAGCTCGAATTTTTCAACGAGTTGATCGACGGTATGAATACTATCGCGAATCATTTGCTGCCAGAGTTCCATAAATGTATCCTTTACATTTTTAGATATTTACCAAAAACTATTAAGTTGTCACCCACGCTGTAAAAGTCCCTTATCTCTGCTACCTGGGTGTAGTAGTTTCGAAAATAAAAATTTCTTGTTTTTTGGTAACTCTCTTTGGAAGAAGTTTCAGCCAGTATCCATCTTCCATTTCTCTCTTTAACAAAATTTTCTGCGTGAGACAATAAATCTCTTCCAACACCCGATTTCTGCTGCCGGGGTTTAACAACTATCCAGTATAAATCGTATACGCCCTCAGTAAGCGGTCTTTGACCTATGCAATGATAACCAAGTATTTGGTTATCATCAGAAACATAGACGTAAACGTTGTACTGTCCCTGGTTAAAATCAGAAAGAGCTTCGTCTATTAATTCAAGAGCAACGGCTTTTTCCAGCTCGTTGAACTGATCTATCTCATCAATAATTACTTTTAATTCGCCTCTGTCTTTAGGCTGCAATTTCCTGATCATATTTTTTTCTTTTATAAGCTAGTTCAGCCAACTTGTATAGGATGTCTTCGTACTCATAGCCGGCATGTTTGGCAGACCGGACGAAACCAGTACCCGGCGATATATCCGGATTGGGATTTACTTCTATTACATACGGTTTATTATTCTGAGATAATCTAATATCTACCCTCACATAATCACGGCAGCCAAGCGCATTATAAGCTTCGAGAGCGACCTTTTTTATTCTGGAAGCCTGAGTCTCTGTTAAATCCGCCGGGCATTTGGGGTTTGTATATTTATAATAAACACTTTCCGGCGACCACTTAGCTTCGTAAGTTACAATCTTAGGAAGATTGCCGGGCAAACCTTTGAATAGTATTTCCGAGATTGGAAGAACTTCGCCGGCGAAGATTGAAACGTTTAATTCACGTCCCTTTATGTACTCTTCGGCTAATACGTCCTGTTTAAACTCTCTGAGAAGATAATTAACCTGTTTCCTTAGCGTCTTTAAATCATGAACTACTGAAAATTCTGAAATTCCAATGCTCGCATCTTCGTAAGCCAGCTTAAGTATAACAGGGAATTTGAGTTTAAAATCCGCAGTTGAGAATTTATCATTTACTCGAAAAATTTTATAGTCAGGCGAATTAATATTGTTGAATTTCAATAGCTGCTTAGTTCTGTATTTAATTAAACAATTACCCAAACAAAGAGATGAATTTCCGGTGTATTGAAAACCTAATAAATCAAACATTCCTGTAACAAAAACTTCGTATCTGGAATTCCCTTCGATGGATTCTACAAAGTTAAAAATTATGTCAGGCGAAATTGCTAAAAGTTGTTTGATTGCCTTTGGAATATCTCCGTCGAAGCCTAAAAGGTAAGTCTTAGGATATTTCTTCTTAAGAAGCGTTTCAATCAAGTTCAAATTCATTATAAATTCAGTTTCAGAAAGGTCTGTTTTTTCTGATTCGTTCAAAACCGTTTTGCCCAAATAATTTTGATAAGCGGCGAAAGGTTCATTATAGCACAATAATATTTTAGTGTTCTCGTTCATATCATGCCGTATCTATCTAAAGCAAAGTTCAAAACATTGTTTATCATCTCGTCGTAAGTAAGCCCGGCAGTTCTTGCAGCTTTGGGGAAACATGAATTGTTTTTAGGATCAGGCAGAATCCCGGGTAAAGGATTAATCTCAATTATATTGGGTTTATTCTTAGCGTCTAAACGGACATCAATTCTGCTCCAATCTCTACAGCCGAGTGCATGATAAGTATTAAGAACCACTTCTTTGATATTATTCTCAAGTTCTTTGTCAACATCAGCGGGGCACAAATACATATCAAGTTGATGTTCAGGGCTGTCAAAGATCCATTTAGCCTCATAAGAATATATCGGGTTTACATTTTCGGGAAGGGATTTGAAATTTATTTCGATTAAAGGTAAAACTTCAGCGCTTGTCCCGTTTCCCATAACAGCCGCAGTGAATTCTCTTCCGGGTAAATATTCTTCTGCAATTAATGGTTGTTTATAAATATTAAGGCGCTGTTCGACTGTTCCGTTTAATTGATCTCTGCTAAAGATTAATGACGAATTAAAAATCCCTTTGCTTGATCCTTCGCCGACCGGCTTAAGAATTATTGGAAAATTAAGTTGCTGCGGAATCAGATCATCTTTTCCCCGGAGTATAACGAATTGAGAGTTCGGTATTCCGTAATAAGATAAAATTTGTTTTGTTCTTCCTTTATCGAGACAAAGAGAAAGGGTAAAACTGTCGGAAGCGGTATAGGGAATATTTAAAAACTCTAACATGGCGGGAATTTGAGCTTCACGGCTTAACCCGTTCATTCCTTCGGCAATATTAAATACAATATCAGGCTTCTCCTCAATAAACTTATTGTAAGCGTTGATATCTGCTTCAATCAAAACTACATTGTGATATCTCTCCAAAGCAGATTTTACAGCGTTTATTGTTTCCCACTCATCCCATTCAGCATATAAATCTTCTTGTGATGTTTCTAAATTCACTTTTGGAGATACGGATTTGATGTCAGGTGGGACTGATGCCTCGGGTTTTATGTTGTATGTTAATGCTACTTTAAAATTTTTATTTACTATAATTGGATTGATACAAAATCCTCAAAAAAATTTACTGTAATATAATTATTTAAAATTCAGATGCAACAAGTTATTAAAAAAAACAAAAATATTTTTTACTCATGAAAAAAATATTTGATGCACATCAAAATTTTTTTCATGTGTTATTTATGCAGTAGAAGAAAAATTTTTATGAGAAGAATAATCCTTCGAGAGATTTTGTTTGATCATGAAGTTTTTTTCTTTGCATAGGTCTGGGTCGTCTTCGAGGATGTTTGCTGCAGCCTTCTTGGCGTCGGCAATAATCTCGGCATCGGCGGATAGATCAATGTATTTTAATTCAGGTAGTCCGCTCTGTTTTGTTCCGAAAATATCACCGGGGCCCCTTAACTTAAAGTCAATCTCACTTAACTTAAATCCATCTATTATTTTTTCAACTGCGCTCAACCGTATTTTTGATTTTTGTTTCTCGACTTGTAAAGGGGAAAGGTATTCAGATTTAAAGTCGAGCGACATCTGCCGCGCCGTGAATTCTTCTTTTGCCACTAAGATGCAGTAGGATTGTTTATCGCTTCGTCCAACTCTGCCGCGAAGTTGATGCAATTGAGAAATGCCGAAACGATCTGCGTCATTAATTAATATTACGGTTGCATCGGGGATATCAATTCCGACTTCTATAACAGTAGTAGATATAAGCACGTCATATTCCTTCCGTGCAAATCTGTCCATAACCACTTCCTTCTCATACCATTTCATTTTGCCGTGAATCAATCCTACCCGAATATCTGCAAAGAAAGAATTCTTAAGTTCGTTATAGTGCGTCTCAGCAGCTTTCAATTCAATCTTATCTGATTCTTCCACAAGCGGATATACTATATAAGCCTGCTCGCCGAGGCTTATCCGTTTTCTAATGAATGAATAAATCTTAGGCAGTTTATTTTCTCCTCTTAAATATGTTTTAGTTTGCCGGCGGTTTTGAGGCATCTCTTTTATTATTGAAACATCTAGATCGCCGTACAAAGTCATAGTGAGCGTTCGCGGAATCGGAGTTGCACTCATTACTAAAGTATGTGTATTTATACCCTTAGAAATAAGTTTAGACCGCTGAAGGACACCGAAGCGGTGCTGCTCATCTATTACGCCAAGACCTAACCGCTTGAAATTAATATTAGCTTCAATTAAAGCGTGTGTCCCTATTATTATTGCGTTATTATTTTTTTCGATGATTTCAATCATGGCGCTTCTTTGCTTTTTGCTCTGTCCACCTAACAAAATAGCAATCGGTATATCCAAATCTTTAATTAAGCGGCTAATATTTGTATAATGCTGTGAAGCAAGAATTTCAGTAGGGGCAAGGAGGACAGATTGATAAGCATTTGTAGATACAATAATCATTGTAATCAAAGCAACAATAGTTTTGCCGCTCCCCACATCACCCTGCAGTAAGCGGTTCATTATTTTTCCGCTCTCCAGATCCTTTCGTATCTCTGAAAGAACCTGCAATTGAGCATGAGTCAATTCAAAGGGAAGTGTATTGAGAAAATATTTTAATGGAGCCGGAAAAACTTTTATAATGTTTGCGTTGGCATCATTAGCAATTCGTTTTTTTCTTAAGAGCATTAGAAGATGTAAATATAGAATCTCCTCAAATTTCATTCTCGTGCGGGCAGATTCAAGCTCTTTATAACTGTTGGGAAGATGCATGTTTGCAACTGTTTCACCCAGCTTCAGCAAATGGAACGAATTGATAATTTCAGCAGGCAAGGATTCTTCTATATAAGTTGAATAATTCTCCAAAACATTTCTGATTATTCTTCTGAAACTGAAATCTCCAATATTGCTTTCTTTCAGCTTCTTAGGAATCCGGTAGAAAGGAATAATCTTTCCGGTGTTAATAAACTCATCCGTTTCATCATCGTCAAGGCGGTCATAATCCGGGTGAGCTATCTGCAAATGACCATACCGGGTTAAAACCGGTTTGCCCGAAACGGCGAAGTGCCTGTCTTGCTTAAAAACATCTTTAAAGAATCTTATCCCATGAAACCATATACACTCTAAATAACCTGTTTCATCTTTGAGCTTTACTTTCATTAATGATTTTTTGTGATAACGAATTACTTCGCTGCCGGAAACTTTGGCAATTATTGTAAGCTCGCCTTCATAACCATTCTGAATATATTCGAGAGCTTTGGAAATCTTTACAATATTCGAGCGGTCTAAATATTTAGACGGGAAATAGAAAAGCAAATCTTTTATTGTATTTATTCCGACATCTTCAAAAGCTTTTCGCCTTTTCGGACCAACACTTTTTACATATTGAACTGAATATGATAAATGTGCGGACATTATTAACAGTCCTTTTCAAGATTTGAAACAAATATAATTATAATTCTTAAAAAGAGTTTTAGAAGAGGCGCTTAATAGTCCAATTAATGTTCAGGCTTCATATCTCTGGTCATCAAATCGTAAGTGATTTTTGACGGGTCTTTTTCTTCGAACAATATCTGATAAACAGCTTCTGCAATAGGAACTTCGATATCATTTTGTGATGCAAGTTGATAAACCGATCTGCTGGTCTCAACGCCTTCGGCAACCATTTTCATTGAGCTTAAGACATTTTTTAATTTTTTCCCAGCGCCAATTTGTTCGCCCACGAATCTGTTACGGCTATGTTTGCTCATACATGTCACTATTAAATCACCCATTCCAGTCAGCCCCGAAAATGTTTGAGGTTTTGCGCCGAGCGCTAATCCGAGGCGGGTAATTTCCGCAATGCCTCTTGTCATTATTGCTGCTTTGGTATTATCGCCGAATTTTGCCCCATCAACTATGCCGGCTCCAATTGCAATAACATTTTTAAATGCGCCGCCTAATTCGACACCGGTTAGATCTACAGAAGAATAAACTCTGAAATAGGAAGTGATAAAAGCGGCTTGGATCAGATGAGCCGTAGCTTTTACATTTGATGCCGATACAACCGCCGTAGGAATTTTTCTGCTGACTTCCTCTGCGTGGCTCGGACCGGAAAGCACACCGATGTTTGAATCATCTACTTCTAATTCTTCTTTTATGATCTGCGATACGGTTTTTAAAGTCTCTTTTTCTATTCCCTTGGCAACGCTGACAAAAGTAGTATTAGACAAATTTCTTTTACCGAATTTCTGCAATACGCTTCTTATAAATTGGGATGGAATAGCCAGCACAATCATATGTTGATTTGAAATAGATTCATCAAGTGAGTTTGTAATAATAATTTCTTTTGGAATTTTTATTCCCGGAAGAAAAAATTTATTCTCTCGAGTCTTATTCAGAATGCGGGCATAAGAACGTTTATGTTCCCAAAGTGTAACAAGATGACCGTTATTTGATAGAAGCACAGCCAGGGTCGTGCCCCAGCTGCCCGCACCAAGAACAGATACTTTCATTTTATTTCTTTGTTTTAGATAAATTGATACGTGATTCAATTCCCTGAATCAGCCTGCTTATGTTGGCTCTGTGCGTATAGACGATAAGTAAAGCAATTATAATTGAGAATGGTAACACGGTGTGGTAGCCGACTATATCAACCCCAAATATGTTTTCTCGTATCACAAGAATTAGTGGAATTGATATTGCTGCCGAAATTGAGCCCAGAGAAATATATCTCGAAATTGATACAACGAGCGCAAACACAGCAATCGCAAAAAGCATGTCTATTGTAATTATTGTAATAAGAAAACCTAAACCTGTCGCAATTCCTTTGCCTCCCTTAAAGCCGGCAAAAATTGTCCAGATGTGTCCAATAACTGCTGAAACGCCTGCAATGATTTGAACAAGAGTGAAATCATCGAAGGGCGTTGCATTTGGGAACGGAAAACTTCCCAGGTACAGCCGGGCTACGATTATTACGGCTACAGTCCCTTTTAATGCATCAAGTATTATGGTCAGCATACCGTACTTCCAACCAATAACTCTGAAGACATTAGTTCCGCCGGCATTACCGCTGCCGTGTTTTCTTATATCTATTCCACGCGCGTATTTTGCAATCAAAATACTTACCGGTATTGAACCTACCAGGTAAGAGAGAACTATGATGAAAAGTAAGTTTAGCATTCATTTACCTTAATGTTTACCAAAAACTATTAAAATATATATTCTTATTCAACATTTTTAAAAACTTTTTGAGATATAACACGTTCAAAAAACGTAATATCCTCATCAGTGGTTATTTTGAAATTGATAAATTCACCCTCAACAATTTTCACTTGATATGATGCCCGCCTGACAAGCATTGATTCATCTGTTCCGGTAAACTGTTCCTCAGAGGCTTTTTTAAACGAATCGGATAAAATACCGTACTTGAATACCTGTGGAGTTTGAACGTAAAAGACACCGCTTCTATCAAAATAATCCTCAACAAACTCTTCTCCTCTTAATAAAGTGTCGCGGGCTTTTATAGCTGTTGCAGCTGAACCGTATTCGTCTGCCGCTGCAATGGCTTTCAAAAGCAGCCTTTCTGACAATAGAGGTCTTGCTGCGTCGTGAACTACAATTATGTCATTTTGAAATGCGTCAATTGCTGATAGAGCATTATATACAGAATTTTGTCTCTCTTCCCCGCCTATTACTATTTTATCAACTTTTGAAAGATTGTGCTTCATTTTTAAATTCTGCAATAATTCTATGTAACCATAAGGAACACTTACAACTATTGAATCAATAGCTGAGCAGTTTTGAAAAACTTCAAGCGTATAAACGATAAGTTCTTTTCCTGCGCATTTTATAAATTGCTTTGGAAGCGGCTGCGATGTACGTTTGCCGCTTCCTCCTGCTGGAATTATTGCATAAGTTTTCATTATAGAATCAACATGGCATCGCCGTAGCTGAGCAGGCGATATTTATCTTTAATTGCCTTTTTATATGCTTTCATAACAAAGTCATATCCGCCGAATGCAGCTGTCAGCATCAAAAGAGTTGATTCAGGAGCGTGGAAATTTGTAATCAGCTTTTTAGTAATCTTAAAATCGTATGATGGGAAAATAAATTTATCCGTCCAGCCTGAGTTCGGTTTTACAAATCCTTCCGAAGTTACGCTGGTCTCTAAAGCCCGCGTAGAAGAAGTGCCAATTACAAAAACATTGTTCTTTGACAATAATGCTTTGTTGATGATGTCTGCAGATTCCTGTGGAATGTGATAGTATTCCGAATCCATTTTGTGCTTTGTTAAATCTTCCACTTCAACCGCTCTAAATGTTCCAAGCCCAATATGAAGTATAACCGTAGCTATCTTTACGCCCTTTTTTTGTATCTTTTTTAAAAGAGCCGGGGTGAAATGCAAAGCCGCAGTGGGCGCTGCAACAGATCCGTCCACTTTAGCAAATATTGTTTGATACGATTCCTTATCTTCAGGAATTGCATCCCTTTTGATGTAAGGCGGCAGCGGGGTTATTCCAATTTTTTCAATTGCTTCAAAAATATTTCCGGCGTCGGGATTAAATCTGACGGTTCTTCCTCGTGAAGTTGTGTTATCAATTACTTCGCACCAAAGATTGTCGTTAAAGTAAATCCTATTGCCAATGCGAACTTTACGGGCAGGGTCCACAATAACATCCCAAATGTTTTCGTCTTTGTTCAACTCTCGTAAAACAAAAACTTCAATCTTTGCGTTAGTTCTTTCCTTTTTGCCGAAAAGGCGAGCCTGCATCACTTTGGTTTCGTTTACAACCAGCACATCACCCTTTTCCATGTAGTCGATTATATCAGAGAATTTTTTCTCTGCAATAGATTCGTTTTTTTTGTCAAGCACCATTAGTTTTGCGCTGTCTCGCGGTGACGCCGGATATTTAGCAATCAAATTTTTAGGCAGATTGTATTTAAAATCTGAAAGTTTCATTTATTCTCCTGTCCAAATTTTTTAATTGGCTGCGGAAAGGAGTTCCCGCAGCCTCAAATTAAATTTATTATTTCTTCTTTTTATTAACTGATTTAGATTTTTTAGAGTTCATCAAAGCGGATCGCGCGGCAGCCAGTCTTGCGATAGGAACTCTAAATGGAGAACAGCTTACATAATTTAATCCTATTTTATGACAGAATTCAATCGATGTCGGTTCGCCTCCGTGTTCGCCGCATATACCCAATTTAATATCCGGACGTGTTGATCTTCCGCGTTTGCATGCAATTTCCATTAATTCTCCAACAGTAGGTTGATCAATCTGCTGGAATGGATCGAATTTTAAAATTTTCTTATCAAGATAGTCGCCAAGAAAACCACCTATGTCGTCCCGGCTGAATCCAAATGTCATCTGCGTAAGGTCATTTGTGCCAAACGAGAAGAACTGCGCATATTTAGCTATCTTATTGGCGGCTAAAGCTGCTCTTGGAATCTCTATCATTGTGCCAATTAAGTGAGGTATCTTTTTCATCCCGTATTTCTTGCATACTTCTGGATAAACCTTATTGAAAATTTCATACTGATGAGCAAGTTCTGTTTCAATGCAGGTAACAGGAATCATTATTTCGGGGAAGGCTTTTTTGCCTTCTTGCAGAAGTTCAGCGGCGGCTTCAAAAATAGCTCTTATCTGCATCTCGGTAATTTCAGGATAGGTTATTCCGAGACGAACGCCTCTATGTCCCATCATCGGGTTTACTTCGTGCAGTTTGTTTGCTCTTTCTTCAAATTCTTCTTCGCTTATATTTAATGCCAGCGAAAGTTTCTTTCTTTCTTCAAGTTTATTCGGAACGAATTCATGCAAAGGCGGGTCAAGAGTTCTGAAAGTAACAGGATATCCGTCCATTGCAGCAAGAGTTCCTTTTACATCTTTCTTTACGTAAGGGAAAAGGTCATTCAAAGCTGCACGCCGTTCAGCCTCATTTGAGGCAATGATCATTTTCCGAAGATGAAAAAGAGGTTCTTCGCTTCCTTTTCCGTAAAACATGTGTTCTGTCCTGAAAAGTCCTATACCCTCGGCACCAAACTGGCGCGCCTTCAAAGCATCTTCTGGAGTATCCGCATTTGTTCTGACTTTCAATTTGCGGTATTTATCAACCAAGGTTAGGAATTTTACGAGGTCTTTATTTTCAGCAGCGCTTACTGTTTGCAAATCCCCTTTATAAACTTTGCCTTTAGTTCCGTTCAATGAAATCCAGTCGCCTTCTTTTAACACTTCGCCCTTGAAATTGATTGTCCTCGAACTCCAGTCAATCTTTATATCTGCAGCGCCGACAATACAACATTTCCCCCATCCGCGAGCGACGAGTGCAGCATGAGAAGTCATTCCTCCGCGCGCAGTAAGTATAGCCTGTGCGGCTCGCATTCCTTCAATATCTTCAGGATTAGTTTCTTCTCTAACGAGAATGACTTTTGCGTTTGGATTTTGCTTGACTTTTTCAACAGCATCATTCGCAGTTAAAACTATTTGCCCCTTAGCGCCGCCCGGGCCTGCAGGCAAACCCTTACAGAGAACAAAAGCGGTTTCCTCTTCTTTCGGGTCGAGAAGTGGGAACAGCAATTCTTCAAGCTGATAAGGCTGTACTCTTAAAACCGCAGTTTTTTCTTCAATCAGTTTTTCTTTGAGCATATCAAGCGCCATTTTAACCGCTGCGGTTCCATTTCTCTTACCGACACGGCATTGCAGCATGAAAAGTTTGCCTTCTTGAATGGTAAACTCGATATCGAGCATATCTTTGTAGTGTTTTTCTAAAGAGCGCTGGATTTTATCAAGCTCCTTATATGTTTTAGGCATTGCTTCTTCAAGTGATATCATGTGGCTGGTATGTTCGGATTTGCCGACTTCGTTTATCGGATTCGGGGTTCGAATACCCGCTACAACGTCTTCGCCCTGTGCGTTAACAAGCCATTCGCCGTAGAAATAGTTCTCGCCAGTAGCTGGATTGCGTGTAAAAGCAACTCCCGTTGCCGAATGATCGCCCATATTTCCGAATACCATTGATTGAACGTTAACGGCAGTTCCCCATTCATCAGGTATGCCTTCAATTCTTCTATATGATATTGCGCGTTTGCCCATCCAGCTTTGGAATACTGCTCCGATTGCGCCCCATAATTGCTCCATGGCATTTTCTGGGAAAGGTTTTCCTAAGACTTTATGCACTTTCTCTTTATAAATTTCTACTAATTCCTTTAAATCATCAGCAGTTAAATCCGTATCACTTTTATAACCTTTAGCATCTTTCATTTTGTGCAACTCATGTTCGAGCTGAGCGCGGACTCCTTTGCCTTCTGCCGGTTCGACTCCGGCGGCTTTTTCCATAACAACGTCAGAATACATTTGGATCAAACGGCGCTGAGAATCGTAAACAAAACGGGGATTGCCCGTTTTCTTAATTAAACCTTCTCTGGTTACATTATTCAATCCAACGTTAAGAACAGTTTCCATCATTCCGGGCATAGAGCTGCGCGCGCCGGAGCGAATAGAAAGCAACAACGGATTTTCTTTGTCGTCAAATTTTGCTTCCATTTCCTTTTCAACTTTTTGAAGAGCTTTCAATACTTGTTCTTTCAATTCTTTGGGATATTTCTTTTTGTTCTCGTAGTATGCGGTGCAGACTTCAGTAGTAATAGTAAATCCGGCGGGAACCGGTAAACCAATATTAACCATTTCTGCGAGATTCGCACCCTTTCCTCCTAAAAGATTTTTCATATCCGCTTTTCCATCGGCTTTCTTGCCTCCGAAATAATATACATATTTAGGTGTTTTTTTAGCTGCCATTAAATGACCTCCATGCTGATTATTGTTTTCCGTTTGGTTTATTAAATAAATTCAAAATTTCATCATCAAATTTTTGCTGATGTTCAATCTTCAATTCTATCTTAAGAAAGTAAATGTCAATATCGTCAAGCTCTTTAGAGTAATGCGTAAGTTTTACGGCATCCTTTTGAGTCGTCAAAACCGAAAATGAATTTGTTTCATAAAATTTCTTGCGTATTAACTGAATCTCTTTGTTGTTGTAGTCTTTATGATCATTAAAAAGGATTTTATTTTTTATATCAATGCTGTTCTGTTCCAGAATATTAAGGAACGAATATGGTCTTGCTATTCCGCAGACGACCAAGCTTTTTTGTCCTTCAAATTCTCTCATAGAAAAGTATTGATGAGTCTTTAAATCATAGATTCCTGTGGCTTCGTAATGGGCATTAAAGACTTTTTTGCCTGAAAAGGCATTCTGTATTTTATCCGGCAGCTCCGCTTTGTCGGAAAATTTCCGGTTGATAATTATCAAATCGGCTCGTCTAATTCCCTGGAATGATTCTCGCATTAAGCCTGCAGGCAGAAGTCCGTGCTCAAAATTGGCATTGTTTAATAAAAATCTTTGGTCGAAAATCAGAATATTTAAGTCTCTGTAAATCCATCTATGCTGAAATGCATCATCAAGGACGATAACCTCGATATCACTAACGTCATTAATCAACCGTTTAGCGCCTTCAACACGGCGTTCTGCAACAGCAGAAGGGACGCGGCATTCGTCAGCAAGAAGAAAAACTTCATCGCCGCATTCTTCAACCGGTTTTATTTTCCCTAAGCCGTCACTTACAAGTAAATATCCTTTAGTTTTTCTGCCGTAGCCTCTGCTAAGAATACCAACTCTGATGTTATTCGATTTCAATAAATTAACTACATTTATGACCGTAGGCGTTTTGCCAGATCCGCCGACGGTTAGGTTTCCTATCGATATTATTTTTCTTTTAATCTTCTGTTCCTTAAAGATTCTTTTATCAAACAGAAAATTTCTCGAGGCAGTAATAAGCCGGTAAATAAATGCAAATGGGCTTAATAATATTTTCATTTTGTTAATCAAAGTTCTGCGCCTCCAGATGAATTTTATATAATTCCATTTCAGACTTTTTGATAATCTCCGAGATTCTATTCCTATCTTCGGTGCTTTCAAAAAGCAAAGGTTCCGAGAAAATCACGTTTACCCTGCTGAAAAATTTTGGAATTATAAAACTATCCCAGCTTTTTAATACTCTTTTCTTTTCGTATCCCACGCCGATAAAAACCACTCGATAATTATTCCTAACAGCCATTACGATTGCGCCGGGTTTCAGTTTGAACGGCGGACCCGTCGGACCGTCTGGAGTTATCAATAATGATTTATTCTCATCAATTTTGCGCTGCATTTTATCCATAGCTTCTTTGCCGCCATCATTGCTTGAACCGCGGACTATATCGTAACCCCAGAATTTCAACAAATCCGCCAGAAGTTTTCCGTCCTTACTTTTACTAACAAGAGCCGTGAAATTAAAATTCCTAAAAATGTACCAAGGAACAAGCATAGACCCGTGCCAGAAGCATATTATAAGCTGTTCGGACCCCCTTAGTAATGTTTCAATTCCTTCAAAATTTTTTTTGTTTATTCTTAAACTCCTGCAGAGAAGTGTAACAATAAATTTTAGCGTAAAGCCCGCTATTAAATGTAATATAACTTTGCTTGTTTTAGTCATTTGCACTAATTAATTACACACAATTTCAGCTGCCCGCCGAGACGCTCCAGGTTCCCCCAGCTTTTCCATAATTAGGCGGAATTTATTTTTCATAGTTATCAATTCATTTTTATTGGATAGAATATTTCTGCACCCTTCAAAAAGAGTTGTTTCGTTTACGTCGTGTTGTAAAAATTCTTGCACTACTTTTTCCCCAGCGATTATATTCGGCATAGCAATTGAATTTAGATTTATTAACTTCTTGCCGATTGCATGGGTAAGCGACGAGGTCTTGTAAACAACTGCAAAAGGCAGCGATAGCAATGACGCTTCCAGAGTTGAAGTTCCGGATTTTATTATGCCGAAATACGAATGTTTCATTAAATCGTAGGTGTAATCCTTTATTATTTTAAACTCATGATTTTTCAAATAAACATTAAATACATTCTCATCAATGTTATTCGAGCATGCAACAACATTCTGTAAATTGAATTCGGCACTAAGGTTTGATGCCGCTTTAATTACTTCCGGAAATATTCTTCTTATCTCATTAGACCGGCTTCCAGGCATAAGCAATAGTATCTCTTTATTCTTATCTAAATCAAATTTATCAAACAATTTTTCCCGGGGAATAAATTCATGATTTATTATTCTTTCTATCAGAGGATGTCCTACATAACTGACAGTCAAACCATGCGAGGAGTAAAAATCTTTCTCAAAAGGGAATACAACAATCATCTCGTCTACAATGTTCTTAATTTTTTTTATTCTGTTCTTTCCCCAAGCCCAAATCTGTGGTGAAATGTAGTATATCACTTTCAGTCCGAGTTTTTTAGCTTTCGCGCCAAAATTTAAATTGAACCCCGGATAATCAATCAGCACAATTTTTTCAATTCCTTCATTGGCAATGAGTTCCAATAGTCTTTTCCGGACTTTCAAAATGAAAGGCAGATGCTTAACAACCTCGGTAAAGCCAAGAAATGCTAAATCTTTAATATGAAATGCAACTTTCATTCCTTCAGCTTCCATTTTGTCGCCGCCAATGCCGAATATTTTTGTCTCCGGCATTATTCCTTTAATCTCTCGCATCAGTGAAGCCCCGTGCAAATCGCCTGAAGCTTCTCCGGCAATTATCATTAATTTGTTTTTCAAATTCTTAGAATATATGTAAGTATAATTATAATAGTTATAACCGTAATAGCCTGTAATGTTCTCCTCTCAGATTTTAAACCGGCTTTCGGCCGGAACTCCTGTTCGTTCGAATCCTCTGAAATATACGGATTCAAACTCGGAACAAACTTTGGAACCGATTTCTTATACTTTATATACTTATCGCCAAAAGTCTTAATAAGAAATTCTTCCTCTTCCTTAACAATCAGGTAATATTGGAACGAAAAAAATAATACGGCAATTATTGGCAGATAAGGAGTTAATGCCATTGACATAACCCCGATACCTGTATAGATCAGAATGTTACCTAAATATAAAGGGTTTCTTGTATGTGCGAAAGCTCCGCTAACAATTAATTTCTTTGCGCCTACTGTAGAAGTTGTTCTTGTAGAACTACCGGCATAAGAGACGCCCCAAAACCTCATTAACTCGCCGGTTAGAACCAACAAAAACCCGATAACTATGCTTAGTAGCGAGGGTTCTTGAAATACCAGCATAATGATTATAAACGGCACCGGAGTATAACTCCTGTATTTGAATAGTAATGCTCCTGCTCTATTCTTCATAGTAGTTTAACCTAGTTGATAAATATCTTTTCTCTTTAATACGGCTTGATGTCTTTTCTTCAATTTTTTCTTTGATATTAGTTCGTCCAATTTTTTAATAACATCGCCGAGATCATTAAAAGGGTAATATGAAATTCTGTTTGTTTCGCAAAACCTAAGAAGAGAATTTTTTGCGAAAATAAAATCTGCAAACTGAGCCGGGCATGTGTCTGAGTAACCATCTCCGATATACACAGTGAAGTCTGAATCGGCGCTGTGATTTATGATATGGTTTCTTTTACAGTTGGCGCATCTCTTACATTCCCCGTCAGTATACGGAAACTTCGGCAGCATTCTGCCGTCATCAGAAAAACCAAGCTTATTTGAATACACCTTTAATCCGTCAATGCTGTGAAGCGAAAGAAATTTATCAATATAAAAATCAAGTCCGTCGCTAAGGACGTACATGTCAATTGAATTTTGCAAGCAGAATTTTCTAAGAGGATTAAAATATTCGTCAATTTCAATTCTAGAGAGAAAATCATCAAAAAGCTCATGATCCAAATATTTAATTGTGCCGCATAGCTGAATCCAGGATTCAACTGAATTGATCTCTTCATTGATCCACCTTTGAACAATTCTATTGGCTTCAGCCGCATCGCCGAATTTTAAAAACATATTTTCGCCGATATCCTGTCGAGTGATAGTTCCGTCAAAGTCGATAAATACTTTAAATAAATTTTTTTCTAAGGTCATTCGCTGTTCTGTACATCAAGTTGATCGTTAAATTGAACCCCGGCAATTTTTGAAATACCTTCTTCCTGCATAGTTACCCCGTACATATTCTCCGCAGCAATCATAGTTCGTTTATTATGAGTAATAATTATAAACTGAGTGTCATTGCTGAATTCTTTCAGCAGCCTGGTAAATCTGTCAATGTTGGCGTCGTCAAGAGGTGCGTCAACTTCATCTAAGATGCAGAACGGTGAAGGCTTTACTAAGTAAATAGCAAAAAGCAGGGCTGTTGCCGTTAAGGTTTTTTCGCCGCCCGAAAGAAGTTCGATAGAAGTCGGGCGTTTGCCCTTGGGTTTAGCGACGATTTCAATTTTGGCTTCGAGCGGATCAACGCCTTCTTGCAAAAGCAAATCTACCTCGTCGCCGGGATCAAATAACGTCCTGAATATTTTTATGAAGTTTTCTTTTATCTTTTCAAAAGTTTCGATAAATAATCTCTCAGCCGACTCGTTTATTTCATTTATAGTTTTGATTAGATCTTTTTCCGATTCGATCAAATCGTCGCGCTGTTTCAACAGAAACTGAAGACGTTCATTTTCTTCCTCGTACTCGGAATAGGCGAGCAGATTAATAGGCCCAAGCTCCTTAAGCTTTTGCTTATAGTCGTGCACTTCGCCGGCAAGTTCAGTTAAGTTAAATATTTCGGCGTCTTCAAACTCTTTTAGTTCAAGGTCGAAATCGTATTCGTCTTTTATATGATGAAGAACATTTTCGCGGCGCATGCTTAACTCATTAATCTTTAAATCAACATCGTGCATTTTATCAGAACAGTTCTGCCTTTCGTTTCTATGACTGCTTAGCTCGTTTTCAAATTTCAGCGCCTCTTCTTTAATAGATTTCAACCTATTAGCAATTTCATCTTCCTGAACAAACAAAGCTTTTCGTAATTCATCAATTTCATTGTACTTACTCTGGTTGCTGGTTATTTCTTCTTCAGCGGCAAGTAATTCGCCGTTGGAGCTTTCAATTTCATTTTCGCGCTTAGCAATAGTATCAAGGATTTTTATTTTCGCTTGTTCATGCCGGGTATTTTCATTTTCTGTATTTTGCAGGGCTCCCAGCAGTCTTTCCAATTCAACTTTCTCTTTATTAACCTCATCAAGAAGCGAGTCATAATCGTGTTGAATATGCCTGGTTTCAATTTCACATTTCTTAGCAGATTCATTGGTTGCAATTTCATCGGAAAGAATATTATCCAGCTCGGCGCCTGCCACAGAAATTTCTTTGTCAATATTGGTCGATTCAATTGCAAGCATTTGGATTTTTTTCTGGGCATTATCGATTTCTTCAGAATACTTGTTCTTTTCGAATTCAAACTGAGATATTTGTTTTTCAATATTGTTTATCTCGTTAATTAAAGTTCTGCCCTGGTCGGAAATGTTCTTCAAGTCTATAGAGTTTATCTTCTCTTCTGTTGAACTAATTTCGGAGATAATATTATTAAGCTCCTTTTCATAGGAAGGGAAATTCAGCTTTAATTCTTCGAGAAGTTTTTTGCGGCCGAAAAATGTTTCGTCTAATTTTGGAAGAGAGCCCGCTTCGATAATTCCGTTGTTTTGAACTAGATCGCCGTTTAATGTTACAAAAGCAAACGAGGGATAATGATTGGCAAGCTTTACTGCAGTATCAAGATTATAAGTGACAACGGTGGATCTCAAAACTTTTGTGAAATACGGCTCCCATTTCTTTTCTGCTTGGACCAGGTTATAAGCCCAGTCAATAAAATCGGTTTCTTTTTGTACTTTTCTTATTTTACGGTTAAAAGAGAAGTCGTATAATTTTTCTATTAACGATTTATTGTCGCCATTCTGTTGTTTAAGCAAAAAGAAAGAAGCTTTGCCAAGTTCATTTTCTTCAAGATATTTTACTGCTTTCAATAGAACATCAGTGTTTTCAATTAATATATTATTTAATACATTTTTTAATGCCGCATCTAAGGCGAAACGGTATTTTTCATCGGTATTCCCGACATCAGCAAAAAGAGTTTTATCGCTGCTTTCCCAGTCGCTGTTTGCAATTAATGATTTTGAGGCGTTCGAAACCCCTTCTAGATTTGCAATCAATGTTTGAAGTAGTTCAATTTTATTTCTCAAACCGCTTAGAATATTTTTCTGATCAAGTTCTTTCTGTTTTAGCGCATTCAACTGCCTTTCCAGATTTTGTTTTTCAAGCTGTTTGCGCGCAAGTAGTGCATCAGATTCATTTAAACTTTTTTGTGCTGCTTCTTTTTCAAGATTCAAATCTTCGAGATACCCAACCGTCTTTGCAATATTACTTGTGGTTTTCTGAATAAAACCGTTAAGCTTTTCTATTTCAATGTTATTCTTGCCTAATAATTCTTTTTGATTATTGATAGAGTTCTCGTAAGAGTTTATATGTTTGCTTAACTCGTTAGATTTTTCGGTTTTTAATTTCAGCTCAGCCCGTTTTTGATCCAGCATATCTTTCTTCGAACTCAATAACTGCCGGGAGTGCTCAATCTTTTCTTTTTTAACTGCAATGCTGTTATCAAACTCAAGTATTTTTTCCTTGTTATTATTTATAAATGCGTCAGTTTCAGCAAACTGATTGCGCAGCTCCGAAATTTCATCCTTATACCTTGTAATGTTTATATTCAAAGAGCGGATACGCTCTGCTGCAACGGAAATAAGTTTTTGAAACTCGTGAAGTTTTTCAGATTCTTTATTTATTTCGAATCTTTTTTGTGTCAGTTCGTTTTCGATTGAATAAATAATATCGCGGTATTTTACCAGTTCAGTTTCAATTTCTTTTATCAGCGAATCAGTCTCGATTTTTTTCACGTCAAGAGAGTCGCTTTCAATTTGAAGCTCATTCAATTTACGGGTAAATTTTGAAAATTCTCTTTCGGCTAAATTTAATTCTTTATCGCGCAAAATCGATTGAATCTGGTTGAACTTATCGGCGCGCTTTGCCTGTCTCTGTAGAGAACGCACTGTTTTATCAACCTCGGCGACTATATCGTTTATTCGCACCAGGTCAACCTTTACCTCATCGAGTTTCTTTAACGAAAGCCGTCGTCGAAGTTTATATTTATTTACTCCGGCTGCTTCTTCAAACATGCTGCGCCGTTCGTCTGCTTTATTGTTCAGAATAGTTTCGATCATTTTTAATTCAATAACCGAATACGCATTCGAACCCATGCCGGTATCGAGGAAAAGATTGGTGATGTCTTTAAGCCGGCAGATATTCTTATTTAAAAGATATTCGCTTTCGCCCGATCGGAAAATTCTCCTTGAAATAGTTATCTCCGAATATTCTGTAGGCAATACCCCGTTATCATTTATCAGAGTTAATGATATTTCAGCCATTCCCATCGGCTTTCGGTTACGGGTGCCGTTAAAGATTACGTTTTCCATTTTATCGCTGCGCAGAGTGCTGGTTTTCTGTTCGCCTAAAACCCAGCGGATGCCGTCAACAATATTTGTTTTTCCGCAGCCGTTTGGCCCGACTATACCCGTTATGCCCTTGGTAAAATTGATTTGGGTTTTATTGGCAAAGGACTTGAACCCGAACATTTCCAATTTTGATAGATACAATTAAATTACTCTCAAATAATTTTAAATTGCTTTAATGTGTTAAGAAAGTAGTAAACAGTTGAATAATTATTTTGAAAATAAAAAGCGAGACTTCCGGCAGCAATGATTATTAATAGAATTGAATAAAAATAAACTCTGATTTTACTTATATCAAAAATCACATACACTCCCTTAATTATCCTTTGAAGTATCCATAAAGCATATAAACCCAGCAACATAAAAATATATAAATTAATTATATCAGCCGCTAAAACTCTATATAGAATTAGCTTTACGGGAAGAATAACCGCCAGAGGGAGAAAGGACCAGATAACTATAAAGAAGATATTTAACAACGAAACTTTTGTTTTGATGAATAAGGAACCGAATTTAATGATTAAGCTTACAAACACAAAAGTGAAGATTGTGATAATCCACAGATAGAAAAAGCATTGTACCGGATTCCAAGCAAGGTAAGAAGCGGCGCTTGCCAGCGTTTGCAAGCCGGATGCGAGAATGAGTCGCTCGAGCAGGATTTTGTCCTTAAAATAATAAAGCAGATTAGTTAATAGCAGTGAATGAGCCCCGCTCAACACCAGCATAAGTATAAAAGTATGAAAACCAGAAAGAATTCTATGGTCCCGTATGTCAGCAAAAAAATTATAAGGACGCAATAAAGCCCGCATAGAATCTTCGCGAAATTTTTTCTTTGAGTTAATCAATAAACCCATGACGATAGCAAGAGCTAAACCGGTGAAAATTATAAACAATGGAAAGTCATCGGCTTTTGTGCCAATAGGTATTGTAACCCTTTCGGAATTGCTCAGTTTCGATTGTATCACATTATATGTGATTGAATTTTTATTCCTCTCTTCATCCACGATGCCGATTTTATACAAATTATTTGCGCTAAATTTCGAGTAGAATGAAGGATAATCTCCGGAATAGTCTAATATTGAATTAATGAAGAAGCCGGCAACTTTTTCTTCCTTAAATAGATTTAACATATCCTCAAAATATTTAGCTTGAGCTTCACGGCTGAAGCGAGATAAATATCCGCTGCCCTCCGAATTGTAATGTGGGTATGTTACTTCGCTTAAAAAGATATTTTCCCTGCCGAGATTAGAAGCGGATTCCTTTAATATATCTTCAACTTTTTCAACTTCATCCGAAAAAATTTCGATTCCGTACAAGTCAAGAAATTCAATCTTATTGTGCGGCATCAAACTAAAAGAAGCAAATGATAATTTGTTCGAGTAAATCTTAATTCTGGAGGATAGATTGGAAATGAATTGTTTCTGAATTTCTGAATCGATGAAACCACCTCCGATTCCAATGGCTGCTACGAGCGAAAACTCTGAATACTGCTCTAAAAATTTATCAAACAATAATCCGGCTCTGTTCACAAAAACTTCGTTGTTTATTATTTCATCAGGTATTGAATTCAGAGGCATTTCGATGAATGCGAATAAACCGAGTTGTTGACAAAGATGCAAAGCATATGGATGAGGTGCTGCTTTGGCGAATCTTACTGTATTAAAGCCGAGTTCTTTAATCAAACCGAGATCCGACCTCAAAATGTCAATTTCATTTTTTAGAGGCTGATCATCAGCACTAATAATGTATGTTACACCTTTGAACTCAAAAACTTCTCCGTTCAATTTTATAGCGCCGTATTCTTTAGTCAAGAACAGTGCGGAGTGATATTGTGTTTTTATATCAACTATTTCTCCGTCCCGAAGAAGTGTGACTTCGGAATAGAGATAATTCGGATTATCGGGATGCCATAAAAAGTGAACGGGTATCTGATAGTTTAATTTTACCGAGGCACTTTTTTGATCTCCAAAATAAAGCTTAACATTGTTCCCGTTATAAACGCTTTTCCCGTTTAGATCATAGATATTTACGCGGGTAAAAAACTCTGCTGAAGTTGTATCGGCTTTATCTCTTTCGAATTTTAAATTGTATTCAAGAGAAGAAAAATCCTTAGAAGAAGAAGAAACATTTAACAATCCAAGTGAAGCGATATGGCTTTTGGGAATTAATTCGAGGTAAACATCACGCAGTATACCTCCTAAATTTTTGGGGAATAAAAATCTCTGCTGAACGGGAATTGTACTTCTGGAATCAAGCTCATGGTTAATCTTGACTTTGATAATGTTCGGTTCGGAAGTCTTTAATAATTCAGCGGAAAGATTAATTTTTATTGGAATATTGCCGGCGTCATTCTTAAATATGATCACGTCGTTGAGCAGAATCTCCGCCGAATAATTAATGCCGAGGAAAACAAGATTCAAATTATATTCTGAGATTAAAGCGCTGCTTGATTCAAATTTTTTTTCAAAAAAAAGCGATTTAGTATCCTCAAAAAAACAAGGCAGGTTCACATCTAACTTTTCCGGCGAGTTTTCTTTTGCATAAACAGTCCATCCCTCACCGAAATTAAGCGTTTTTCTTATTGAATTATTATTGAAATAAATCGTATCGGCTGATAGAAGTTTTGAAGGTGGTATTTCTTTCAATCGAATTTGCGAGATATTTAAGACCGGAACAGAAAGGGCTATTAGCAGCAAAAAATTAAAAATTTTTATCATAATCGCAATTTAATTGGAAAATAAAGAGGCTAAATATAATAAAAAACAGAGGGGAAATCAATTAAAGGATTTTGACTTAACTTGTTATATTTCAATAAGTTAAATAGCCTAAGTCTGTTTTACGGCAGAATCGAATTTATACCCGGATAGTTGCAGAAAATTTTATCTAAAAACAAAATTCTTCATTTTAGACTAAAAAAAAGAAGAATTTATGCCGATTTGATAATGTCGAGGAAGGAAGCTGATTTTAAGCAAGCTCCTCCAACTAGAGCTCCATCAATATCTTGCCGGCTCAATAATTCCCCTGAATTTTCGGGTTTAACAGATCCGCCGTATTGAATAATTATTTTATCAGCCGTTGCTTTATCGTACAAATCTTTAATTAAATCTCGAATAAATTTATGAACTTCCTGAGCTTGATCCGGCGTCGCAGTTCTACCTGTGCCGATAGCCCAGACAGGTTCGTATGCAATAATTATTGATTTCAAATCGGATTGTGGGATTTCCTTAAGCCCTATTTGAATTTGACGTTCAACGATTTTTGTGGTCAAATTTTTCTCGCGTTCATCAAGTGATTCTCCGACACAGAAAATTGGCTTCAGTCCATGTTCAATTGCTTTCTTCAATTTTTTATTAATAACTTCATCTGTTTCCTTAAAAATTGTTCTCCGCTCGGAGTGACCAATTATCACATATTGGCAGCCTACACTTTTTAACATTGAAGCAGAAATTTCACCTGTAAACGCTCCGTTTTCTTCAAAGTACATATTCTGTGCGCCGAGAAATATTCCGGAATTTACAAGCAGAGTTTTGGCTGTTTCCAAAGAAGTAAAAGGCGGACAGACAATTACTTCGATATTATCTATTTTTTCTAATCCATTTTTAATCTCTGAAATTAGTGCGACCGATTCTTTCAAATCCAAATTCATTTTCCAATTGCCGGCTATCACTTTTTTCCGCATTTATTCCTCAATTTTTATTGAACAGATTCGACTCTTCTTATACTAGGCACTTCGCGCATTAAAGCCCTTTCGACGCCCGCTCTCAAAGTCATTTGCGACATAGGGCAGTCAACACATGCGCCTGTCAAACGAACTTCAACAATTCCTTCTTCAGTAACTCTAACTAATTCAACATCGCCTCCGTCCGCATGAAGATATGGACGAATTGTATCTAATGCAGACTGAACCTGGGTTGTTAAATTTTTTTCCATGATCACCCCGATAATTTATTCATCAATCAATATTTCAATTTCAGGCATCTTATTATTTATGTTCGAGATGCTTATTTGTGATGCCAGTTTTCTGCTTATGTCAAATATTTTTTCTGCTTCAGCCGAATCAGGAATGGAGTAAATAATCGGCTTTCCGTTATCCCCGCCTTCTCGTATTCGGGGGTCGATGGGAATGCTTCCTAAAAATACCGCATTTAATTCTTTTGCTAAATTTTCACCGCCTCCATTTCCGAATATATCGTATCTTTTCCCGGTGTCTGGCGCGATAAAATAGCTCATATTTTCTATTATTCCGAAGACGGGAACGTTAACGCGGTGGAACATTTTCAAGCCTTTCTTTGCATCAATTAATGATACCGGCTGGGGAGTTGTAACAATCACAGCTCCGGTTAACGGTATTGTTTGAACAAGGGTTAATTGTATGTCGCCGGTTCCAGGCGGTAGATCAAAAAACAAATAATCAAGTTCTCCCCAATTGACGTCAGACATGAATTGCTTAATAGCTCCGCTCGCCATCGGCCCGCGCCAAATTACAGGGGAATCATCCTCGATAAGAAAACCAATTGACATCAGCTTAATTCCAAAATTCTCAAGCGGAATCATTTTACTCGTAGCCGGGTCTTGATAGATGTTCGGTTTGCTGTTTATGCCGAGCATCAAAGGAATACTTGGACCGTATATATCTGCGTCAATTAAACCCACTTTTGCTCCTTCTTTGGCAAGCGCGACGGCTAGATTAACTGCTACGGTGCTCTTACCGACCCCGCCTTTGCCGCTCGCAATAGCAATGGTATTTTTAACGCCCGGAAGAATTGCTTCCTTTCTCTCATCGGAGTGCGACACTACCCGAGAGGTCATATTAATTTTTATATTTGCATCGGGATAAACTTTTCTAATTTCGTCATAACAGTCAGATTGAATTTTATCTTTAAGCGGGCAGGCGGGAGTTGTCAATTCAACGTCAAAGGACAAATTCCTTTCTTCAATTTTGACGTTTTTAATCATATTTAATGATACAAGGTCTTTATGAAGATCGGGGTCGTTTACATTGCTCAAAATCTCTAAAACTTTCTTTTCCGTAATTTCCGGCATTCTAAACCCTTTCAATATAATTTGATTGTGCAAAATTAGTAAATATTTTTTTGATTCACATATTTCTGTGTATTTGCTATCATGAAACATTAGCGATTTATCCACAGACTGCTATAAATAATTTTACAAACATATATTTTTCAGAAAATTAATTGCGCTTGATATTTAACTTAAGCTTGCTTAAGTTTTCAATGGAAATTATGAATACAATATCAAAAGAAAACTACCTTAAAACGATCTACCAGATAAAGAAACCAAAATCAAAAAAGGTTTCAACTGCCCATTTAGCCAAACGTCTGGAAGTTTCTAATGCCGCAACATCAGATATGGCGAAGAAACTTTTTGATTTAGGTTTAGTGAAATACCAGCCCTATAGAGGCGTTGAATTGACTGCAAAGGGTGAGAAGCTTGCCCTAAATGTTATTAGAAGGCACAGACTCTGGGAATTGTTTCTAATAAAAACTTTAAACTTATCATGGTCGGAAGTTCATACTGAAGCAGAAAGACTGGAACATCAAGCCTCTGACTTTTTGATTGACCGTATAGATGAGTATTTAGATTATCCCGACTTCGATCCTCACGGCGATCCCATCCCTAATAAAAACGGGGAATTGCCGGTTCAGCCCGACTCTGTAAAATTAACTGCCGCCGAGGTGGGGAAATTTTATTTTATTCATAGGGTAAAGAATGATGATATTAAGCTGCTGGATTATTTAACAGAGCTCGGATTGAAATTAAATATGCAGCTCCAAGTGCTAAGCAGATTAGAATTTGATAATTCCGTTCGAGTTAAAATTAATAATAAGGAACACAGTTTCAGTGAAAAGATAGCCGAAAAATTATCGTTAGTCTCAGCAGACGGAGAGAAGCGATGAATTTATTTTTATCAACTTTAATATTATTTATTTCCACAATCTTGCTTGTGTTTTTTCTCAAGAAGAATAAAATCTTAATTCAGTGGAAAAACCGAAAAAATGATAAGCGAAGAATTAAAATTGAAGATGCATTGAAGTACCTCTATAATTGTGAGTATAACAAGCTGACCTGCAGTTTGAATTCGATAGCGGGAAGCCTTTCCATAACTTCGAACGAAGCTGCTAACCTTATAAAGATACTTGAGGAAATGGGTATGATAGCAACGGCAGGCGAATCGTTTATATTGACTGCCGAAGGGAAAAGATATGCTCTCCGCGTAATCAGGACACACCGCTTGTGGGAAAAATACTTAGCAGACGAAACAAGTATAAGTGAAACCGACTGGCACTCATTGGCTGAAATAAAGGAGCACAAAATTACTTCTGAAGAGGCAGAAAATTTATCGGCACAAATCGGTAATCCGCTTTTCGATCCGCACGGCGACCCCATTCCAACTGCAGAAGGTATAATACCTCGCCGCAAAGGAATACCTTTGACCCAGCTCGAAAAGGGAGACTTCGGAAAAATTGTTCACCTTGAAGACGAGCCGTCAGCAATATATCAGCAGCTTGTTGCAGAAGGTTTATATATCGGTCAGCAGGTAAAACTTATTGATAAAAATAACGAAAGACTACACTTCGAAGCTAACAACGAATCGTGTTTTCTCGCTCCTTCTTTTGCAAAGAATGTAACTGTTGAGATGTTGCCGGATTTAAGCCTGGTTAAAAAATCTTTCAAGAGACTCAGCGATTTGAAATTAGGAGAGAAGGGAGTTGTCGTTGGTATCTCCAAAGCATGTAGAGGCAAACAACGAAGGAGGTTATTAGATCTTGGTTTAGTGCCGGGTTCTGTAGTTAAGGCGGAGATCAAAAGTGTTGGTGGAGATCCAACAGGATTTAATATCAGAGGCGCTCTAATTGCAATTAGAAAAAAACAGTCTGATCAAATATTTATAAAAAACGAAAGCGAATAACCGCGATGAATTTAAATCGACTTACTCATGCGGGAAATCAGTGCGAGAATTGCCCGGCTCATAATATTCCAAATCTAAAAAAGCTTGGCATTAACATGGATAAAGTAGATCAGGTGATAGCATTGGCAGGAAACCCAAATACCGGTAAAAGCACCGTATTCAACAATCTGACGGGGCTAAAACAGCATACAGGAAATTGGCCGGGAAAAACAGTTACCCGCGCAGAGGGAACTTTTGAATATAATACTAAACGCTTCAAGATCGTTGATCTTCCGGGCACCTATTCGCTTCTTTCAACGAGTACTGACGAAGAGATAGCAAGAGACTTTATTTTATTCGGGCAGCCAGATGTTACTGTAATAGTTGCTGATTCCACACGCCTTGAAAGAAATTTGAATTTGACACTTCAGGTTCTTGAAATAACCGACAGAGCAATTTTATGTCTTAACTTAATGGATGAAGCCGCACGTCATAGGATAAGTATTGATACAAAACAGTTATCGAAAGAACTCGGCATTCCTGTCATAGAAGCAGAAGCCAGGCAGAAAAAAGGAATGAATGAATTACTTCAAAGCATAGATGAAATAATTTCGGGAAGATATAAATGTAAACCCTTTAGAATGAATAAACTAAGTCCGCAGATTGAACATTCATTAAAACAGCTTGAAGTATTAATTAAAAAAGAATTTCCGAACATGCCTAATTCCAGATGGGTGGCTTTGCGGCTTCTCGAAGGCGATCAAAAAATAATCGACTCGATTAGGTCGGGAGAGATTGGTCTGATTCATTCTTATAATCAAAATGATCTTTCAAATAATATCTATGAAAAAAACACGGTATGAAGAACAGAGAGAATATATTAAATAAAGCTAACGAGCTGCGTTGGGAAATAGGTGAAAGCCTGCATGATAATCTGCTCGAATCAATATATAAATTTGCGACTGAAATTTCATCGAGGGTAATAGCCGTTGATGTAAGCAAAAAATCAAAGTCTTTCGATTCTAAGCTAGATCAAATATTAACAAGTTCTAAATTTGGATTTCCAATAATGTTTTTACTGCTGGCGCTCGTATTCTGGCTTACGATTGAAGGGGCAAACATTCCATCATCTTTGTTATCCAGCTTTTTGATTGATTCTATCTACCCTCAATTGAAAACATTTTCTTCAAATATTGGACTGCCGTTTTGGGTTGACGGAATTTTGATTGACGGGTGTTATCTGGCAATGGCTTGGGTTATTGCCGTAATGCTTCCGCCGATGGCTATTTTTTTTCCGCTGTTCACATTACTGGAAGATTTTGGTTATCTGCCGAGAGTTGCATTTAATATGGATTTCTTATTTAAACGGGCGGGAGCCCACGGCAAGCAGGCGCTAACAATGGCAATGGGATTCGGATGCAACGCTGCAGCGGTTATTTCCACACGAATAATTGATAGTCCGCGCGAACGTTTAATTGCCATTATTACGAACAATTTTTCTCTCTGCAACGGCAGATGGCCTATGCAGATATTAATTGCAACCATTTTTATAGGCGCCCTCGCTCCGTCCCATCTTGCCGGATTGTTTTCTGCCGCAGCCGTAGTCGGCATAACACTTTTGGGGATTTTACTTGCTCTTTTGGTCTCTTGGTCATTATCAAAAACGATATTAAAAGGCGAGGCGTCGGCATTCAGTTTAGAACTGCCTCCTTATAGACCGCCGAGAATTCTGAAAACTCTTTACACTTCATTAATTGACAGGACAATATTTGTGTTGTGGCGCGCAGTAGTTTTTGCCGTGCCTGCCGGCGCCATGATTTGGCTTGTGTCTAACATAACTTTTGAAGGCTTAAGCATTGCTGAGTGGTTCATTAATTGGGCAAATCCTTTCGGATTATTAATCGGCTTGAACGGAGTTATTCTTTTAGCATATATAATCGCAATTCCTGCTAACGAGATAGTTCTGCCTACCATTCTAATGCTTACTGTACTTGTGGCAGGAACGCCTGAAATCGGCGCCGGCTCTGGAGTTATGTTTGAACTTGATTCAGCTGCGGCAACAGCCAATGTTTTGTCTTTAGGAGAGTGGTCACTATTAACTGGGGTGAGCATAATGTTGTTCAGCTTGATGCATAATCCTTGCTCAACCACGATATATACAATTTATAAAGAGACTGGAAGTGTAAAGTGGACTTTTGTTGCGGCAGTTTTACCACTTCTTATCGGTTTTGTTTTCTGCTTTTTCCTCGCTCAGATTTGGCGTCTATTCGGCTGACGTAAATTACTTTCTAGAGGAATGTCCCCGTTTAATTTTTATTGGAATTGAGTTTGTAGAATATTCCATAAGCCACTCTTGAAGATTTATTCTCTCTTGAGTAAATACAGCCCGATTCCGCACATAATTTCCGTTAGGTAATAAGATGCGAGACTTTTCGGTATCCTTTATGGCAATATCGAGTAGTGTTGTCTTAATCAATTTTTTTAAATCCGGATTTTCAACCGGGAATGTTGTTTCAACTCTTCTGTCAAGATTTCTTTGCATTATATCGGCGCTGCTAAGATAAATTTCCTCGTTTCCGTTATTATAGTAGTAAAACACACGGCTGTGTTCGAGGAAACGACCGACTATGCTTCGAACAAAAATATTTTCGCTTAAGTCCGGAACCTGAGGAACCAGGCAACATATTCCTCTTATTATCAAATCAATTCTGACTCCGTTTTTCGAAGCCTCATAAAGAGCAGCAATTACGGTTGGGTCTACAAGTGAATTAAGTTTTAATATTATATGGGCTTTTTTGTTTTGTTTAGCATATTTTATTTCACGTGCTACCAATTTCAGAAAATGCTCGCGCAAATTAACCGGGGCTATCGAAAGCTTGCGGTAATTTTTTTGTTCCGAATAACCGGTAAGATAGTTGAAAACTTCGGTAACGTCTGCACAGATTTGTTCGTCACAAGTAAAAAGACCTATATCAGTATAAAGCTTTGCCGTTGTAGGATTGTAATTGCCTGTTGATAAATGAACGTATCTTTTAACCCCGTCAATTTCGCGCCTTACTACCAGCGTCATCTTCGAATGTGTTTTTAATCCGACAAGTCCATAAACAACATGTACGCCGGCTTTTTCAAGTTCACGCGCCCAGTAAATATTATTTTCTTCGTCAAATCTGGCTTTTAATTCAACCAGAACTGCCACCTGTTTTTTTCTGTCTGCAGCTTCTATTAGATATCGAATGATAGGCGAGTTCTGACCTACACGGTACAGGGTTTGTTTTATAGCGAGAACATCCGGGTCCTGAGAAGCAGTTTTAATGAAATCAATAACCGGCGAAAACGAATTATAAGGATGATGCAAAAGGATGTCTCTCTTTTTAATTGCGGTAAAAATATTCTCGTCTTCCTCAAAAAAAGAAGGCGCAGAGGGATTAAAAAGTTTTTCTTTAAGGTGATAAAGAGGCAGATTATAGAGTTCCATAGATGAACTGAGCCCGAGCGGACCGTCTATAATGTGGATGGCATTACGCGTGATCTCAAGATTTTCGGTTAACGTATCAATCATAAACTCCGGCATTGATTTCTCAATTTCGAGCCTGACGACAGAGCCAAATTTTCTTTGTTTGATATTTTCTTCGATAAGATCAAGTAAATCATCAGCTTCGTCTTCCTGAATTTCAAGATCGGTATTTCGCGTCACTCTAAAATTATAAGCACCGATAAATTCCATTCCGGGAAACAAAAGATGTAAATTATTTTTTATTAAGTCTTCCAACCATAAATATTTAGCAGAAAAAGGAGTGCCATTTTTTCTGGGGTTTGGATCGAAAATTTTATCTATTCTTAGAAGACGCGGAAGAATAGTTGGAATTTTAACCCTTGCAAAGTGTTTTTCTCCGCTGTGTTTTTTTACTAATATGGCAAAACTTAAACTCAAGTTGGAGATATATGGAAATGGTCTGCCCGGGTCGAATGCAAGCGGTGTAAGAACAGGATATATCTCTTTTTCAAAATATTGGTTAAGTATTTTTAGTTCAGTTTTGCTTAGTTCCGAAATAGTCGTAATATTTATGGAGTTCTCGCGAAGTTCGTGAATAATCGAACTATGCCAGAAATCGTAAATTTTTTGCAGCAGCGGACGAACCTGTGCCTCAATCTTTCTAAGTTCGTCGATGGGAGTGATGCCGTCTATAGTAGGTTCGTTTATTTTTGCTCTCAATTGTTCTTTGAGGCCTGAAACTCGTATCATGTAAAATTCATCGAGATTTGAAAAAAAAATCGAAATGAATTTAACTTTATCTAATAAGGGAAGAGCCGGGTCAAAAGCTTCTTCGAGTACACGTTTGTTAAATTCCAGCCAGCTTAAATCTCTGTTAAAAAAATTATCGCTGACGAAATATTTTCTTAGGTTTTCTTTAACGAGCTTCATTTTAATCTATTCGAAATTTCTTCATGTGAAATTATCTTTTCATTTTGATAGATTTTGCCGGCAAAATTTTTTTTGCCGAAGAAAAACTATCAATATCATAATCAATTTCTTTTTCAGGCATTTTGATTCGTTTCACTTTTACTTTTGCTTTTTCAAAAAACTTTTCAGCTAATGTATCGTGATATTCAGAGAAAATGATTATCTCCTTAGTTCCGGCGGCAATTAAAGCCTTGGCGCAATTAGTGCAGGGCATATTAGTAATATAAGCTTTGGCTCCGAATGTATTAACCCCGTGCGAAGCGCATTGCAATAAAGCGTTTATCTCTGCATGAATTGTTCTGACACAATGATTATCTACTATCATACATCCTACATCCTCGCAATGATCGTCTCCGGGTATCGAACCGTTGTAACCGGTAGCCAAAATCTGCTTATCTTTTACAAGTACACAGCCGCAATGCATCCGGGGGCACGTTGCCCGTTCAGAAACAAGCATTGCTACTTTGAGGAAATATTCATCCCACGAGGGTCTTTTATTTCTTTTTGCCATAATCTGATTTTAGGTTAATTAATAGCGTAAATGTACGAATAATAACTCAAACATGAATAATTAATTCGAATTGGCTAATATGGAAGCATTGATTTTGTGAGGAAAGCTGCTGCAGATTAGGGCAAATCCACAGCAGCTTGTATGTTAAAAAGGAGGGAAATTAACCATATTCTTTAATTCGTTTAGTATTTACCAAGATGCATGCCATAAATTAATTCGAAAAAACAGCGAAAGGATATCAACTTGCGGCTAAATGCTGAAAGTTTGAAATAATTTTCTTAAAATAAGGAATGTTTGTTCTCTTATCCGAAAAAAGCTACCTGCGAGAATAGCTTTTATTAGTGCTTTTCCGGAGTGAAATGTTAAATACAGTGCCTTCGTTAATGATTGAGTTTTTGACGAATATTTTCCCCTTATGATACTCTTCTATAATCCGTTTAGAAAGGCTCAATCCAAGCCCCCAGCCCCGCCGTTTAGTGCTGTAACCAGGTCTGAATATATCCTTTCTTCTCCGCAGGTCAATCCCTTTGCCATTATCGATAACTTCAATATTAATATAGTTTGATTGGCCGCTTAAGCGAAAAGCAATTACTCCATTAGGCTTGTTTTCAATGGCATCGAGTGCATTCTTAATAAGGTTTTCGATCACCCATTCAAATAATTCATGATTAATCATAGCATAATAGCCGGTCTCGGTATCAATTGAAATCGTAACACCATTTTCTGTTCGGGGCAATCTGCGGTTAAAATACTCGATTACTTTAGCAATTATCTCAGTGACGTTTTCATCTTTCAGTTCCGGCTTTGAACCAATTTTCGAAAAACGATTGGCGATTTTATTAAGCCTGTTCAAATCACTTTTCATTTCTTCGGAAACGTCAAGCACTTTATCAGGTGATAAGTAATTTAATTTTAATATCTCCTGCCAGCCCATTAAACTAGAAATGGGTGTGCCTAACTGGTGAGCGGTTTCCTTGGCCATGCCAACCCAAATATTACTCTGTTCGGTTCTCTTCAAATAACTGAAGCCGGTATAAGAAATCAAAATGAAAATAACTGCAATTAGAATTTGAAGATAAGGATAATATCTTAACTCATTGACCAGTTCAGAATCGCCGTAGTAGATTTTATTTACTAAAACAGAGTCGTTGTAATAAACCGGAATCGGTTTGTGGATAGATTTTAACTCCTCAATTTTCTGTTTTACAAAAATTAAACGTTCTTCAAAAGAAAGCGTTGTGTCAATATTCAAGTTTCTAATTCCGCCTTCGTCGGAAATTACCGGGGTATCCTGTGCATCGGTTAAAATCAGAGGGAAGTCAATTCTCTTTATGATATCCAGCAGAAAAGTATAATCAACGCCCGGGTTCTCGGAGCGCGCGATATATTCTAGGCTGCCGGCATACAATTCAACTGTCTGTCTTTCTCTTTCTTTTAATTTATTAACTATTGAGTGAGTGTAAGCAAGGGTGCCTGCCGCAATAAGAAAAGCAACTATCAATAAAATAATTTTTAGATAAACGGATGCCGGTCCGCCGCGCATCTTCATTAATCATCCCCTTAAAAAAAAATTTGACTGAAGCTGAATAAAATTTATAAAGCAGTAAAGTTATAATTCTATTGTTTGATTTCTTTTGGGTCCAACAGAAATAATACTAATTTCAAAACCGCAAGCTATCGAGATAAAGCTAAGATAATCTTTTGTTTCCAAAGGCAGATCATCATATGAAGTTATATGAGATATATCCGCTTTCCAGCCCGGAAGAACCTCATAAACCGGCTGAACATTATTAAGAATAAAATCAGCGGTAGGGAATGTCTTTAATTTTTTGCCTTGATATTCATAACCGACGCAAACTTTTATGTTTTCAAAACTGCTGAGCACATCAAGTTTTGTAATTGCCGCCCTTTCAATGCCATTAATCATTCTGGAGTAGTTCACGAGGAAGGCATCAAACCAGCCGCACCTGCGAGGTCTTCCCGTAGTTGCTCCGTATTCGGCTCCAATCTGGCGCAGAGCTTCTCCGGTCTCATCAGTCAGCTCAGTTGGGAACGGTCCGTACCCGACCCGCGTCGTATATGCTTTTACTATACCGATTACGGAAGTAATTTTAGTTGGCGATAGACCCATACCAACACAAGCCCCGCCAGCCACGGGGTTAGAGGAAGTAACAAAGGGATAAGTTCCGTGATCCACATCTAGCAAAGCTCCCTGCGCCCCTTCCATAAGAATTTTTTTGCCATTGCCTATTGCTGTATTTAGATAAGACGGAATGTCTTTTACGTAAGGGTCAATCGCTTCGTCAAATTCGAGATATTCATTAATTATCTGATCAACATCTAATTCTTCGTGATTATACAATTTTCTGAGCAGGTTGTTTTTCTCTTCTATATTCATACGTATTTTTTTCTCAAGCTCATGTTTATTTAGCAGGTCAATAATTCTGATCCCTTTTCTGGCATACTTATCTATATAACAGGGACCTATGCCTCTTCCGGTGGTCCCGATTTTCTGTTCTGAGTTCTCGTGTATGGAATCTAATAATTTATGATATGGCATAATCAGATGTGCGTTCTGGCTGATAAATAATCTTCCGGAGGTTTCAATTCCTTTCTGCTTCAGAAAGAAAATCTCATCAAGCAGGGCTTTCGGGTCAATAACAACTCCGTTGCCTATTATACATTCAACATCTTCCCTAAGAATTCCCGAAGGAATCAGATGCAGAATATATTGTTTGTCGTCAATTTGAATTGTGTGTCCCGCATTTGCCCCCCCTTGATAGCGGGCTACTATGTCGAATCGGCTGCTGAGTATATCTACAATCTTTCCCTTGCCTTCGTCGCCCCATTGACTGCCTACAAGAACCGATATACTCATAAACATAAACTCCTAATTTTAGTGTGGGAGGAAAATAAAAACTCCGGGATTCAATGCCGGAGTTTAATTAAACGTTCAAATGAAAATTTTAGTTAAAACTTTTTACAGCAGCATCAACCGATTCGTAATGCTCGAAAATTGTAATAAGTTTAGTAATAACGAGCAAACTGTTAATTTTCTCGGTTGCATTTGCTAGTTTAAGTGAACCGTTACCGTTCTTAATTGTGGTATAGCCGCTTATCAGCATTCCAAGACCGGAGCTGTTCATAAATTTGACGCTTGCCAGATCAACAACAACATTTTTTTTGCCTTCTTCAATGGATTTGTGGAGTAAATCGTGGAATTCCTGAGCCTCGGGTCCGCCCATTACATTGCCTTTTAATTCTATTATCAAGGCAGAATATTTTTCATAAGTTTTAATTTTCATAGAAATTACCCTAATTTTATATTGGATTTATTATTTTAACAAAATCTTGACCGGAATGGAAACAAAAAATATTATTTATAAATATTTATATTGCTTTGTAAATTATTGAATCTAATTGTAAAAATAAAGTTCCTATTTGATTTTAAGGCAAATTTTTTAATTCCACTGCCTTAAACATAAGGAACATTAAATCAAAAACATCGTCTAAAAATGGAAAATAATTTAACTGCCAATCCTGACGAAAAAAGCAAAACTGATGATTACAAAGATCAGGATTATGAACTTGTTCAGGAATATATTAAGGGTAATGAGTCGGCATTTGAGAAGCTTATTAATCTCCATAAGGATAAAGTGCGTAATCTTATTTTCTTAACTTTGGGCGATACCGAAAACATTGATGATATATCACAGGAAGTCTTTATAAGTGTTTTTCATAAAGTCAAGGAATTCAGGTTTGAATCAAAATATACAACATGGCTTTACAGGATAACGGTAAATAAATGCCGTGATCATCTTAGGAAGAAAAAAGTAAGGAGTATATTTTCGCCTATTTCAGACTCGCATTATGAATTAAGCAGCAAGTCTAATCCGGAAAATCTGGATATACCTGCTCTCGTCAGAAGAGCAATAGAGAAATTGCCGGATAAATTAAAAGTTCCGCTCGTCCTAAGAGATATTGACGGATTGAGTTATAAAGAAATAGCCGACAAACTTGAATTGGAAGTCGGCACGATTAAATCCAGAATATTTAGAGCCAGAGAAAGTTTGAAATTTATTTTAGAACCATATTATAGAGAGATGTCGGTTTAATTCGTGAAAGAAAAAGTAAACATATTTCAAAAAGCAGCCGGTCAATTAAAAAAACGGATGATGGTTTTTACGATAACATTACTCGTAATATTTTTTATGATAGTATTCAAATTAAGTGATGTTAATAATTTAAGTAAAGCAGGTTCCGACTTAATTTCTAAGTATGCAGCTTCTTTAAGTCCGTTCAATCTTTTTTATGATATTAAAAACGATGACGTTTTTAATTTTGCTGTGAATAACGAAATGACTTTGAATATTGAGCAAAGCAAATTGTTGAGAATTGAACAAGTTACTGCCGAAAAAGAAAAAATAATTGTAACCGATAAGCCTTCAGAACCTGATCCGATTTCTTACAAAGATTATCTGACAAAATTCGAGTTCAACAGCAGCGAAACCGCCGGCATTGATTCAATACTTGATTCATACAGAAGCAAGCTAAGCTCGTCCATACTATCAAATAATAAAGATGCATTCGCGTTTGACCCCAATCTTATTGTATTACAGAAGGCAATTAATGCCGATATTAGAAATTTTACGAAGAGTATACTAAAAAGCAGAAGTGATCTCGTCGAAGAAATAACCGGCGCTGATAAATCGTTAAATGAGATAAAAAATTATCTTAAAAAGTTGCCAGCCAGCAGAGACTTTCTTGTCTTCACTCCCGACACACTATTCAGCCTGCGTTTAGATTCTGAAGGGGAAAAAATTAGTCAAGATAGATCTGACGCAAGAAAATTGAAGGACAAGACTTCTTCAATACAGCCCGAATTTAGTTTTGAGTTTGAATTTGATTCGGATGGCGACATTAAACTGAGCGAATTAAATAATAAACGAGGTGTTTTTGTTATTCAAATTCCCGGGCTTGATTCTCTTAGAACATTAAAAAGAAACAAGAAACCGGATGCTGATTCAGTTAGGGATAATATTCTTGAATTCAGTTTAAACAATATTGCCAGAACGGTTGACAGCAGTCTTGGAAAAGCTTTCCACGATATACGGACAGGACCCTGGAATGATTTCCGGATTAAAATCGATTCGCTGAAAGTATTAGAAAAAAATCGGGACAGCTCAGCTATTAAAAGCCTTGTAGAACTTGAGAAGCAGTTAAAGTTGCTCGAAAGAATAGGCGGGGCGTCAAAAAACAGATGAATAGAAGTAAGCCAGCAGACGGCAAAACGGATGAATGCCAATGAAAGCATTTGTGGATAAATTATTTCCCAAAAAAAAATTTGAGCTGTCAATCCTTTTTGCCTCGCTTCTTACCATATCAAAGATTGCGTTTCCCACTTCTAACTTTTGGATAAGCGGTTTAATCAACGGGATGCTCATCTTCCTGCTGATGTACTTTGCATATCTTTATTCACTCGAATTAATAAAAATTAAGAAAAACACACCGCTAACGATTGTTATTAATATCGGACTCCTTAACTTAATGCTGTTTGTCATCGATTCTCTGGCTTCGGCTTTTTTAGACCATGACCCGGTTTCTTTCCGCTCTGATGTAATTCAAACAATTATCAGGACATTTATAGGACTGCTATTTATTGGTTCGTCGGCATATATTTATTCTTCAATCAGGGAATTATTGTTTCTGCATCAAAAGAAAGATCCGCAGAAATTTTTTAACGGAATGAGCGCTCTGATCGCACTAACATTTATTTCGAACTCGCTTACTGTCTTCAACGAAAATTATAATTTTATTACAAATTCGTTTTTTGTCGTCTCAATTATCTTAATTTCAATTAACTCTTTAAGAGTAGCCTGGATTGCCTTTCTTTCCAAGAAAGATAAACTCACACTGCTTGGAATTGCAGTGCTGCTCCTTGCATTTTTTATAATAAATCTCTCAACATTGTTTGGCAACGGATTTATATCGCAGTTAATAATGGAATTATCTTCTGGGTTTCATTCGGTTCTTCAACTTTTACTTTTATTCGGAACTATTTATACCAGTGTTATTTTCTTTACTACTCTTTTTCACCTGCCTACAGCAGAAGTTTTTGATAAAAAGGCAGAAGAAGTTTCGTCATTTATGGATTTAAGCCGTTTACTTACCCAGGTATTCGATTTTGAAGAACTTGCCGATACTATAACTAATATGACTACTAAGGTTTGCAGCTCAGACTCAGCCTGGCTGGTTACAATTCTCAACGGCGCTAACCAAATAACCGCCGTAAAAAATATTGAGAAGAAAGACGCAGCCATAATTACAAATCTGATATTAGATGAATTTGATAACAAAATCGAAAGAGTTATCGCGTTTGAAAACAAACTGGTGAAAACACAATTAGAAGGGAAGTCAAAACAATACAACATTAATGCACTTGCAATTGCGCCGCTGCATGTCTCGGAAAATATATCGGGTTACTTATTTACGGTAAGGAATCAAAATTTTGGCTTTGGGGAGGATGAAATAAAATCAGTCGCTACATTTGCCGATTATGCGGCTATTGCTCTCGAAAACGCTAAACTTATTGAAGAGTCAATAGAAAAGAAAAGACTTGAAAGCGAGTTAGACGTTGCCCGCACCATACAATATAAAATTATTCCGATAACGCCTCCTCAGTTAATTAATTTGAAAATCTCCTCTTTGTTTATTCCTGCATTCGAAGTAGGAGGAGATTATTTTGATTTTTTCCAAATCTCGGAGGACAAACTTGGCTTTGTGATTGCCGATGTTTCCGGCAAAGGTGTGCCGGCTGCGTTTATAATGGCAAGAATTGAAGGAATTTTTGAATCCTTGGCAACTATTCTTGAAAGCCCCGCTAAAGTGTTGATTAAAGCGAATGAAATTCTAAGCAGAAGTCTTGATAAAAAAAGTTTTGTTACTGCGACTTACGGAATAATTAATTTAAAGACCGGCGTGTTGAAATTTGCTAGAGCCGGACACGTCCCTCTAATATTATCTTTGAATGAAGGCGCTCAAAAGCTAATTCCTTCTGGAATAGGGTTGGGCTTGGATTACGGAAATACATTCGCCGAAAACCTCGAAGAAAAGGAAATAATTTTAAATGACAATGACATTGTCGTGCTTTATACCGACGGAATTACCGAAAGTAAAAACCAATATGGCGACGAGTTTGGAGAGCAGAGATTAATTGAGGTTATTTCCGAAAGCCGTAATGAAGATGTAAATGAAATATCAAAGAGAATTATGGAAAAAATTTCCGTATTTTCGAGAGACAATTCTCAGCACGATGATATCACATTGGTGATTTTTAAGTGGATCAGTTAACTAATACTTGGAGTAGTTAATGGCAGATTTCAACGTTTCAACGAGAGAAGTGGGATCTGTAAGCATCATTGACGTCAAAGGCTATCTTGACGCTCACACTGCGCCCGACCTCGAAAACGAATTCAACAAACTCGTCAGCGGAAAGCAGTTTAAGGTAGTAGTAAATTTTGACAATCTTAAATACATAAGCAGCGCCGGACTCGGCGTTTTCATGGCTTATGTAGAAACAATGAGAGAGAATAACGGCGACATTAAATTCTCCAATCTCAAAGATGATGTTTACAATATTTTTGATTTACTCGGCTTCCCCGTTTTGTATGAATTCTACAAAGATGAAAACGACGCTTTGGCAAAATTTAAACTGCAAGATTGATATTGAGCGCTAATAATTCTCATATAGAATTCGAGCTTAGAATAAAAAGCTCCACAAGTAATTTATCCCGAGTCCGCAGTTTCGTTGAAGAAACAGCGGCAGGGCTCGGGGTGAAATCTGAGATCATTAATCAAGTGATTTTAGCTGTTGACGAAGCTTGCACTAACATAATCAGGCATGCATATAACTACTCGCCCGACGGCGAGATTCTAATAAAAATATTTTTTGAACCGGATAAATTTACCGTGAAGATAATTGATACCGGCGACAGTTTCAAACCCGAGTCTGTCCCGGAACCAGACCTCCGCAAGTTCCAGAAAGAACGAAAGAAGGGCGGGCTTGGAATGTTTTTAATGAAAAAACTGATGGATGAAGTTAATTACGTTTCTGTAGCAAACGGGAATCAAGTGATATTAGTAAAATATTTAAACTAATTTTATGCATGCGAATAATAATAATGCGGCGTTAAGAAATCTGGCGGCGTTAGTAGATTTCAGCAACTTAATTAATTCCAACCTTGATCCAAATTTTATTTCTAATAATCTCATATTTACCTGCCTGAGTAAATTCCATACTTCCAGGGCGGCGCTTGCATTTTCCGACGGGCAGAACGTTCTTCGGATAAGTTCATACAAGGGAATAACAGACCAGACCGCGAAAAATTTTCCCGAAGTTCTTATTGGCGACTGCCAATCAAGCAATGTTTTAAAAAATTACCTGGAGGAGAACAAATTTTCATTTGGTAAGCTTATTGAAACACCTCGTAAAAAAATCGGCGTTCTTTTTCTCGGGAAAAAACTTACAGGCAGGGATTATGACGAGGATGATAAATCATTTCTTAATACATTATTGCATATTGCTTCTTCTGCGATGGAAAACTCGTTAATGGTTACGGAATTGAAAGAGGTAAATCGTAATCTTGACGCTAAAGTAAATCAACTAAGTTCTCTATTTGATTTAAGCAAAGAATTCAGCGGTATTCTTGAAAAAGAACGCGTTGGCAAACTTCTTCTTTACTCCATTATCGGACAATTAATTGTTACTAAATTCGCCGTGGTTATCTGCGAAGATGAGGGGTTTGAAATTCTTGAAACCCGTATTCCTCCGGAAATTCTCAAAACCGCATTGTCTGGTTGCTCTGTAAAAAATTTCACTGAACCGAAAACAAAAAAAAATATCGAGCAAAAATTTATTTCTATTTCAAAGATAGGCATCGAACTTGTTATTCCGATGCAGATCAAAGGCGCAACAAAGGGGCTTATTTTACTCGGAGGCAGAACTAATAATCAACCCTATAATCAGTCGGATATTGAATATGTTTCATCCCTTGGCAGCCTTGCAATAATTTCGATTGAAAACGGAAGGTTGTTTAAAGAAACTCTTGAAAAGCAGCGGCTTGAGAAAGATCTTGAAATTGCCCAAAAGATTCAAAGTAATTTGCTGCCGGATAAAGCGCCCTATATGAAAAACTTTGATATTGCTGCAATTAATCAATCGGCAAGACAGGTGGGTGGAGATTATTACGACTTAGTAAAACTTGATGAAGACCGCCTGCTCTTTGCTGTTGCAGACGTTTCCGGCAAAGGTGTTCAGGCTGCTCTGTTGATGGCAAACTTACAAGCTTTTCTCCAATCTATCTGCAAGCAGAACATCGAATTGGATCAAGCGTCTAACCTTATCAATGATTTGGTCTCTGAGAATACAACCGACGGAAGTTTTATCACTTTTTTTTGGGGAATTATTTCGGATAAAACAAAGGAATTGATTTACGTGAATATGGGGCATAATCCCCCTCTGTTTATTCGTGATAAGAAAATCATTAAATTAAAAGAGGGCGGAATGATACTTGGAGTAATGCCGACTATTATTCCGTATAAATCCGAAAAAATTAAATTGAATACGGGTGATAAAATTATTCTGTTCACTGACGGGATAACTGAAGCAATGAATACTCAAGGCGTAGAATACTCGGATGAAAGACTTGAAGAACTGGTTATTAATTTAAGCGCAAGCTCTGCCGAAGAAACCTTGAACATTATTTTAAATGATGTGAAAGTATTTTCGAAAGGAGCTCCGCAATCGGACGATATAACATCTATGATTATTAAAGTCGGGTAAATAAAATTCTATGAAAGACTTGTTAACGAGATATAGAAGTGTGTTTTTTCTGCCCATAGCAGTCTTGCTTTTTGTTTTAATTATTCTTGAGTTCTATTTCGTCTTTCAAATAACGCCCCAGCCTAATGACGAATGCTTATGGATTCCAAAAATAATTTATAAGGACAGCGTCGGGTTTTTCTTTGATGAAGTAAAAGAAAACGGAGTTACCTGGAATGCCGGTATAAGAGACGGCGATCAGTTCATTGCAATTAATGACGAACCGGTTACGGATCTGCAGATAGCCAACCAAATTTTGAACAGCCTCTCCTCCGGAGACTCGGTAGCATATACCGTTAAACGGGGCGGCGAATTAATTACTACAAATGTTGAAGTTAAGAAACTCCTCCAGTTTGGAGGACTGGCTTTTGCGCTTATTGCAGGGATATGGCTTGTAATTGGTTTCTGGATTTATAGCGTTAAGCCGGACGGTCTTTCGCAAATTCTTTTTTATAGAATAGGAGCGGCTCTAACTCTTTTTTCGGCTTTCAATATCTTGCTTACCGAAAACATTCTTAATCCGATTTATGATTACCCGGTTGTTGTAATTATACTTGATTATTTATGGACCTTGGGCGGAGCGTTTCTTCCGTTTTTGATAATTCATTTCTTCTGGGTTTTCCCAAAACCCTTCAGCTTTGCCGAAAAGAAAATAACAAAGAAGATACTATACATTACTCCGCTGGTCTTATTTGTCCTCTCCATTTTAATGAGAATCTTTTTAGTTTATCTGGGGGAGTTCAACAGCAGCGCTTTCTATTATTACTATCCGTCATTTAATCTCTCGGCAATATTTGTCGGAACCCTTATCGGGCTGGTCTCATTGTTCATAAATTACACAAGACTAAAAACTAAACGAGAACGCGACTCAATATTTATCATTCTAATTGCATATGGAATTGCTGTTGCAGCTATTGCTTATACATTTATGCTTTCATTTACAGGAAATTATGCCTTAAAGTATAATTCGCCTGAATTTTTTATGCCCATTATCCTTATAGCTTTGCTTCCGGTATCATTCGGTTATTCCATTTTCAAATACTCTCTGCTGGATGTTTCCGACGTAGTTAAGAATACGGTTTTATACGGCGCCGCCACAGTTTTTATTGCCGCCGTTTACTTTTTTATCATATATTTTGTCGGTCAGTATATCGGGCAGGCTATTTCGACGGAATATCAAGGGCTGATTGCGGGAGTTATATTTATTTTATTTGCCATCATATTTCAATCAACTAAAGATAACTTTCAGCAGCTTATAACAAAAAAGTTTTACCCAGAACAGTTTGCATATCAAAAAGTTATTCTAAAATTCAGCAGCGACGTACCGTCAATTGTCGGACTCGAAAATATTCTTTCATCTACTAAATCTACATTTGTCGAATCTCTTCAGGTGCAAAATTTCGGAATAGCCATCAGAAATAAGCATAATAATAAATTCTTTGACGTAGCCGAGGGTGTTGGTTTTAAGGAGTTCCCGTTTTCGTTAAAAATTGACTTCGCAAAATTAGCAGAGCATATTCTATCAAGAAAAGATTCCGCACTTCCGGTTGTGATTGAGGAAAATAATTTCGAAGCAATTTTTCCCGATGATTCCGAACAGTTAAAAAATGAGAACATTCATACTATTATTCCGCTTGTAATCAATTCAAAAATAATCGGTATGCTGTTGTTTGGTTTAAAACATTCAGGTTCTAAATTCATAGGAGGTGACCTTGAGCTTTTAACCGTTGCGGCTAACCAGGTTGCAGTTGCAATAGAAAATGCACGTTTGTACGAAAGTGAAAAGGATAAGGTTAAACTCGAACTTGAACTTGAAAACGCACGTAGAATCCAGAACAGTTTGCTGCCCAAATCAATCCCATATATTAAGGGACTAGGTTTAGCAGGCACGATGATCCCGGCAATGCAAGTCGGCGGCGACTATTATGATTTAATCAAAGTTTCCGATTCAAAAATATTTGTGATCGTTGGCGATGTTTCGGGCAAAGGTTTGTCCGCCTCGTTCTATATGTCTAAACTGCAGACTATGATGCAGTTATATTGTTCGGACAATAAGACTCCACGCGAAGTACTTATTGAAATAAACCGAAAAATTTACGGTTTTATCGAAAGAAATTGGTTCATTACAATATCAATTGCTTTATTCGATATAGAAAAAAGAAATATTTTATTCTGTAGAGCCGGGCATACGCCCTTGGTGTTATGTAGAAACGGAATAATATCTGAGATAAAACCAGCCGGTATTGGCGTAGGGCTTGAAGCCGGCGATATTTTTGAAAGAACAATTGAGCAAATTGAATTGCCAATACTTAAAGATGATCTTTTCGCTTTGTACTCTGACGGAGTTAATGAAACCATGAATACGAAAAGCGAACTTTTCGGTGAAGAACGTCTTTATCAAGCCATTAAAAATTTCTGCCATGAAGATGCTTCTAATATCCTGAAAAGAGTTTTAGATTCACTCAATGAATTCCGCAATACCGCCGAACAATCGGACGATATTACGTTGGTTATGGCTAGATTAAATTCATAATAAACTTATTACAGTTTTGGCTAATGTAATTTAATCTTGACGGTAATTGCTGAATAAACATTCTGAAATATTTTCATTTTTTGCAGTTAATATTGTAAAGACACTTCATTTATGGTTGTAATTTCCCAATAATATTTTGTATTTTCAGCACAGTTTTTATGGAATTTACTTTAATAATCATAAAACATTAATGGAGGCACTCATGAAAAAAATCTACCAATCTTTAATCATGCTCATTTTGTCATCAACTTTTTTGATTGCTCAAGTAGAGCAAGTTTCATATTTCAACTCATCAACAATTGACCCTGCAGATCCAAATCGCCCTTTTTTTGATATCACTAATCACGTTCGATCTGCTTCAATTGCTTATGATTTAGATAATGATGGCAAGAACGAAATATTAGTTACCGATTACTCCAACGGGGGACGCGTTCATGTTCTGGAATATAATGGAACAGGCGCCCTCGAATTAGTTTGGTCTTCTCCCGTTCGCGAAGGAATTAGCAGCGGATCGACGCCAAGATGGGTAAAATCCGGCGATCTCGACGGTGACGGGCTTTTAGAAATCATTTTTTCTCTTACAAACGGCGCTGCTGACGATAAGATAGCCGTATATGAATGGGATGGAGCCAACGATAATTCTTTTATTGAAATGATTGAATTCCCCGCAAACCTATTTGCGTCAATGGGAATAGGAGATTTCAGAACAAATAGAGAAGTCGCTTATGTTTATGACTTTGACGGCGATGGCCGCGATGAATTAATCACTGCAAACCGCGATAATAAAGTTTATATACTCGGTATTAACGGTGATGCACCGGGCTTTGCTTCCTGGCAGATTGAAGGCGGCGACCCTAACGTTCATCCGAATAATGGTTTTTCCGGCGGTTCTTGGTGGCATTCTATCCCTGTTGATTATAACGGCGACGGCACAAAAGAAATTGTAAACCATTACTGGAACTGGTACGGATTCTGGTCAATTAAGCCACTAGGACCTGATTCATATGAATATCCAATAGCAAATCCTGATGGCGGAGTAAAAGGCCCTTACTATTTTGAATATCTTAAAGATTTAAATGAAGACGCTACTTCTTATATGGGCATTAATGCACTTGATGTTGACGGTGACGGCAACGAAGAAATCTTTGGTGTGCTCTGGATTGGAACCAGCACTATTAATTATGCAACTGTGTTAATAGACGTGGGCGGCGCTGAAGCTACCGGTCTTGATGTGTGGAATTCGCAGGATCAATTTGCAATTCTAAAAGAAAAAGCATGGTTAGATATCGGATTAGAAAGCGGCGAGTACTGGGGAACAGGAGCGGCTGATTTAAATTATAACGGAAAGGACGAGCTGCTTCTCGGCGGCGTTCCTGGAAATATTCTCACTACTCTCGAATATAACGGTGAAGGTTCCATTATGGACGGAGCAAATTATACGGCTACAAAATACGAGATATTTGACGCCCTTCCATCGGGATATAACCATTATGATTCGGCTGGCGTAAATTGGATTGACACACTATACACTGCTACTCAATACTTTATTTCTAAAATGGACGCAGGAGACTTTACAGACAACGGCAAAACCAATGTTGTGCTGGCTTATCAAACAGTACCTGACTCATTAGACCACAAATTTTTCTCATGGGATGGCAACGCATTCGCTGAAAATGCAGATGCAGCTTATAAAGAATTTAATCAGAATGCCATCAATTTACGTGTTTTGGAAGCAGATCCTTCAACCGGAGTTCGTCAGTTAGATCTGGCAATTATCACCCCGGACGATTACACAATCGAACAGAACTATCCAAATCCTTTCAACCCTTCTACTACAATTAGGTTCAGTCTGCCTATTAACAAGGAAGTATCTTTAGTTGTTTATGATATGCTCGGAAGGGAAGTAAAAACTTTATTGAGCAATCAGGAATTAAACAAAGGCTTTTATGAAATAACCTGGGAAGGGTTAAATAATTTTGATCAGCAGGTTGCAAGCGGCAACTACATTGCAACTCTTAAATATGGTAATTTCTCCAAATCAATTAAAATGTCGCTGATGAAGTAAAATTATTTTTTTATAAGCCGTGGATATATTTCCACGGCTTATAAAATCCCGGAAATATTTCATAACAATTTAGAGTAGGATACGGGTACAATTAAATTTAGGAATATTCTTATTTGCGAAGAAATAATTACTCTTGTCAATTATGATTACTAAATGATTTTTTAAATTTTATATCGGCTGCTCATTAGTTAACTAATTCAAGTAAGATTCACAAAAAATCTTAGTGATGCAAAAACCCGATAATGACTTCAAATAAACATTTACATATTTTGCTTTCCCGCAGCTGCAACAAATTCTACTGCTTACTTAATTTTTTCTTTTATAATGTAACCTCAGGAGGAAAAAATGATTAAAAGGTTACCCCTATTCTTAATTCTCCTAATATTCACGAGTTCGTTTTTATCGGCGCAGTCCGGCAAAATAGCCGGAAGAGTTAGCGATGCCGAAACAGGCGAAGTTCTCCCCGGGATCAACATAATTATTGAAGGAACTACGGTCGGTGCCGCTTCCGATATCAATGGTAATTACGTAATTAATAATATACGCCCGGGCGATTATGTAATTGTTGTTTCCGGCGTCGGCTATCAGAAGAAAAGATTTATCGATGTTAAAGTTTCTTCGGACTTTACTACAAGACTCGATATTGTGATGTCTTCGGAATCAATCGAAGTTGAAACGGTTGTGGTTAGAGCCGAAGCCCCCTTGGTCAGAAAAGATTTAACTTCGTCGCACACAACTGTTGATGCGGCACAGATCGAAAGCCTGCCCGTTGAGAGTATTACACAGATACTTACTCTTCAAGCAGGTATTACTCAAGGTGTCGGCGGCGAGCTCCACATAAGGGGTGGAAGGTCTAACGAAATCTCTTATACTGTTAACGGCGTTTCAATCTCAAATCCTTATGATCATTCTAGAACGGTTAGTATTGCAACAAACGCAATACAAGAATTATCAGTTGTAAGCGGTACTTTCAATGCCGAATACGGCAATGCTCTAAGCGGTATTGTTAATACTGTTACAAAAGAAGGCGGCAGCAAATACAACGGAAGTTTTTCTTTTTATACCGGCGATTATATCAGCGGCAGAGATAAAATTTTTTATAATATTGATGATATAGATCCCCTGAATAATTTTGTATCCGAATTTACCTTAAGCGGTCCTGTGCCGTTGCTGGAAGATAAATTTTCTTTCTTCCTATCCGGCAGATACGATGAAAGCCGCGGATACCTTTACGGAATTCGCCAGCATACTATTTATGATTCCGTCTACAAAGACCAGTTCAACCCAAATAATTTCAGAATATCCGCAAGCGGAGACGGTAAATCCGTTGCAATGAATACAAGTCAGGGCATAAGCACAACTTCAAAGCTTACCTACAGGCCCATTTCGACATTGAAAATTAATCTTGATGTAATTTATTCTGCGGGAAAGTCGAAACCTTACGTGCATGATTTGAAATATAACCCCGATGCGGCAAACACTTCCCGTTCTTGGGGGCTGCTCAACATACTTGAGGTTAGGCATGCAGTAAGCAGTAAAACTTTTTATACAATCCGCGGGTCGTATAATATTGATGACTTCAAACGGTACCTTTTCCCGCTTCTTGACGCAGAAGGGAATAAGGTTGATAACTTTTACGCTGGCATGAGTCTGGAAGGACTGTTTGCAGACCCGAGATATCAGCCTGACTTCAAATCCACAACTCGTGCAGCACCCGTTTCTTTCAGTTACGGCGGCACATATCAAGGCGGCGCACAGTCGCATTTTTATCAGCGTTCAAAAATTTGGGGCGGCAAGTTTGATTTAACAAGTCAAATTAATATCAATCATGAATTAAAATTTGGAGGGCAGATCAGGCTGTATCAGATCAACTCGCATTATTTTGAAATTCTCCGCGATACTACTCGCTACCTCGCTCCATTTATTCCCGAATCTAATTCAAACAGAAATAATTATTATGAGAAAAAACCTTACGAATTTTCTCTCTATGCACAGGATAAAATGGAATTTGACAATTTGATATTGAATATAGGACTGCGGTATGATTATTTCTATTCTAACTCGCAATATTCTACAAATATTTATTACCCTACTCCAAACATGCCGGGCATTCCTTCAACGATCGACAAAAATTCTCTGCTTGCCGATGCCGAGCCCAAGCATCAGCTTAGTCCTCGCATTGGAGTTTCATTCCCAATTACGGACAGAGGAATAATTCACTTCAGCTATGGGCATTTCTTCCAGCTTCCGCCGCTGACTTATTTATTTGCAAATTCCGAATATGAATACAGCGTCGGATCGCCGACTTACGGCAATGCAAACCTTAATCCCGAAAAAACCGTGTCTTATGAACTGGGGCTTCAGCAGCAGCTTGCAGACGATGTTGCATTTAATATCACAGGCTACTATAAAGACGTGCGAGATCTTCTCGCCACTCAGCAGATAAGGATTAGCGGAAGCCATACTTATTTTACTTACGTAAATAAAGATTACGCTAACATAAAAGGAATAGTATTTTCGCTTACAAAAAGAAGAGCGCCAGGCGATATGATTGGTGCGACTCTTGATTATACATTTCAAATTGCCGAAGGCAACGACGTTAATTCCGACGCTTTCTTTCTCGATATTCAGTCCGGAAGACAAAGCGAAAAGATCCCTGTATTCCTTGCCTGGGATAAATCTCATCAGTTGAATGGAACCGTATCTATAGGCATCGCAAAGGATTGGAATGTAACTTTTGTGGGCAAAGTCGGCACCGGACTTCCGTACACTCCCGAAGTATTTGATAAACAAGTATCCTTGAAACCCAACAGCGAACGGAGACCGGTAATAGCAGTAGTTGATCTGCTGGCGGAGAAATCATTTAATCTATACGGGCTCAACTTTACCGTGTTTGCTAAAGTGTTCAACCTGTTTGATATGCTTAATGAAAATGTCGTTTACGCTAACACGGGCAGAGCTTCTTATACATTAGCCGAAACAAGAGGTCCCGCCATCGAAACCGATCAGCTGGCAGAGATCAATCCGCTGATTAAAAAATCTAAGGAAGTTTATACGAGGCCTGATTTTTATTTACCTCCGCGCCAGGTAAGGGTCGGCGTGGCAATTGATTTTTAATTAAATCTTTAATGAGGATTTAAATATGAAAAAAAATTACTTATTGATCTTATCCGCTTTCTTGCTGTTTGCAAATCTGCTTTTCGCTCAGACTGAAGGTGAACTGCGAAAACTTGCAATAGAAAAAATGGCTTTAAAAGAACAAAGATCGAGAGAGCATCAGTCGGTAAGGGATTACATGAATGATATTTTATCGCGTTATCCTATTGCCGATAAAGAAGGCAAAAATTTTACGCAGAAACCCAAATCGAAATATGATCCCTCTGTTCTTTCGAAAACAAATGCCCGGGAAGACAGAAAAAGTTTCTTGATGAACGGCAACAGAATTTCCGTTGAAGTTTATAATTACGGCGGTATCGGACCCGGATACGGATTGCTGCGCAATGTTAATAATTTTGTCTGGCGCGACCTGGGTTATGTTTTCCAATTTTGCCCTATTATCGGCGCAAAGGTTCGAGATGAAGCAACAGGCGAAAATATTTATATTATTTCCGACGGATTGAATGATTACACAAGTCCCATGCTTCAGGAAATCAGTCCTACGGGCGATACGCTTTGGCAATGGCAGCCGCTCCCGGGATATGCAGACCCCGATCAGCCGAATATGGCTTCAAATCCAGCGCTCGATAACGACGGCGACGGAAAGCCTGACAGTTGGCCGAGAGATTGGTATAATCCCGTCCTTGGCAAATATGTCTGGCCCGGTTACTTATCTCAGGATGCAACCAATGCTGACCTGGAAATTTTTTGGGCTATGGACGATCGAGATAATAAGGAATTCAATTACTATCCTTACGAGAACGACAGAACTAAAAAGGGACTCGGAATTCAAATTGACGGCCGCGCTTTTCAATGGAGTAATGCCCTTGCAGAAAACACAATCTTTTTCGTTTATTCTGTGACCAATGTTTCCGATAAAAGATTAGACAGTGTTTTCTTTGGTATTTACGGCGATCCTGACTTAGGCGGCGGTTCGCCCGAAAACACTGATGATAACGGTTTCTTCATACCACCGTATTCTCTTGATACTGTCAATGTTGATAATATTCCCGTCTATGCAAGAAGCATGGTTTATTTTTGGGATCCGGATATGAAAGGCAACTTCGGCTTGCCGCTCGGGTATCTCGGGTGTAAATTCCTTGAAAGCCCCGGAGATCCTGATGACGGAATTGATAACGACGGCGACGGTATGCTTGATGAAAGTCAGGATGATGGAGAAGATAATGATGATGATTGGAATCCAGACATTCACGACGTTGGCGTTGACGGCATACCGAATACAGGCGATGAGGGCGAAGGAGATGGTATGCCGACTGCAGGTTTAGTTTTACCGAATGGCTCGCCGCATCCGCTTTATCCGGGCGAACCAAATTTTGAATATACAGACCTCGACGAATCCGACCAGATAGGTTTGACAAGTTTCAACAGCTGGTCATGGAATCAAGATAAAATTTCTAACGACCTTTCAATGTGGAATAGGGCAATCCCCAGTAACTTCGGGGCTATTCAGCAGAACACTGACATAGTTTTTATTTTCGGTTCCGGGTATATTTCATTAGACCCAGGTGAAACCAAAAGAATTTCAATGGCGCTGCTCGTCGGGGAAGATCTGGATGATCTTCTAATCTCAGCAGAAATTGTTCAGACAATTTACAATCAAAATTATCAGTTCTTTAAGCCGCCGGTTACACCTCTTGTAACCGCAGTGCCCGGAGATAAAAAAGTAACTTTATACTGGGATACTTCCGCAGAAGAAAGTATTGACCCGATCACAGGGAAGGATTTTCAGGGTTATGTTATTTATCGTAGCACCGATCCAGCCTTCAGCGATATTCAAAAAATTACCGACGGAAAAGGTTCGCGGTTTTTGAGTGAACCGCTGAAGACAGCAGACGGAAGAGATGCGAAGTGGGATGTCGCTTTCCGTGATGAACCTTTCGAAGATAAAAACGGCAACGGCGTTTATGACGCAGGCGAAGCTTTTACGGACTGGAACGGTGACGGGAAATGGACTGCAAACGTAGAAGACCCCTGGGAAGGATATCATCCGGTTCCTTATCAGAAGAGAGGAGTGCAGTATTATTTAGGCGATAATACAGGGCTTGTACATTCATTTGTTGACACCAACAATGTTATTAATGGACAAACTTATTATTATGCGGTTGTGGCTTTTGACCACGGCGATTCAACTGGAATTCCGCCGACTGAAACCACAAAGAAAATAACAGTAGATCCTATAACCTCGCAGATTACATTTGATAGAAACACTGTGGCGGTTATTCCCGGACCAAGACCGATTGGTTATATTTCCCCGTCACTTGATAACGGAAACGTTACTCACATTGACGGCAAAGGCACCGGCAAGGTTGATTTCAATATTATAAACGATCTCGTAATTCCTGAAGGCGGAGAATATATACTATCATTCTCCGATACTATAACAACTCCCCGAAGCAAAATATTTTCTAAGAATTATTCCGTTCTTAAATCTCAGCCGGTAACGGAAGAATTTTTAGCTTACGATACAAACTTTACCCAATTGAGCAATAAACATATTTTGAATGATGAATACTTAGTGGTAAAGGGTTTGGATGGAACAGTTTACACGGAAAATGTTGATTACATCATTGTGTATGACCGGGGTTCGATAAGAAGAACTTCCTCAAGCGGTATGCTTCCAAGAGAACAATATATTATCACATATAGATATTATCCAATTCATCAAAGCACACGGTTAGCCGGGCAGGATGATAATCCTGTATTTGACGGCGTTCAGCTTGTTGTTGACGATGAAGACGCGCTTATCTATGATGCGAATAATTCAAAATGGATTGCCGGCAGCAGCAATTACACTTTTTCAGCTAAGCTGTCTTCGATCGGCGCACTGAAAAAATTATACCCCGGTGATTATGAAATAACATTCTCAAATGAGAATATTGATACCGCAGTTACATTCACAAACACTCTGTTGAGAATACCTGTAAAATATACTGTTGATGAAATTTCATCAGGCATTCCGCAAAGAGTAACTACATTTCTCAGCGAACTGCCGGCATCAAGAAACCAGCAGTGGGACTCCGGCGAAGAAATTATTTTCTTCACTCCCGGCGCCAAAGGCACCGTGCAGGATACATTAACATGGGGCGTTGTTATCAGAAAGCCGGCTGATACATTAATAACGCCTATAGCCCCTGGCGATGGCGACGTATTGCTTATCAAAACAAAGCGCCCGTTTAGAGCGAATGATAAATTCATTTTGAAAACCGTATCGGGCAAAATCAGTAACGAACTTGCAAAGTCCAAATTAGATAAAATTTATGTTGTGCCTAATCCTTATGTAGGCTATAATGTAATAGAACCGACAACAAAGCTTCCCGGTCAATCGCGCGGCGAGAGAAGAATTTATTTCGAGAATCTTCCCACAAAATGTACAATAAGGATTTACAGTTTGAGCGGCGATCCGGTAGCAAAGATTGATCACGATTCCGGCATTGAACACGGCAGAGCTTACTGGAACCTGCTCAACTTCGATGGTTTTGGAGTCGCTTACGGTGTTTATATTGCCCATATAGATGCCGGATCGTTAGGCGAGAAAATTCTCAAATTCGCTTTAATTAAATAATTAGTGATCCTAATAATATTCTAAACAAAAAGTATTAGGAGTATTAAATGAAAAGAATAAAGTTTATTGCTGGTTTAATTTTGATTGCCGCCGTTTCAGTCAGCTTTGGACAGAATACTACAAAGTCGGGAACCACGGCAGCTCAATTTCTTAAAATAGGAATCGGACCTCGTGCAATTGGAATCGGTTCTGCTTTCACTGCAACAGCCGATGATATAACCGCGGTCTATTGGAATCCGGCTGGATTGTCAAATATAGTTTCTAACGAAGCTCATTTCAACCACACAAGCTGGATTGCCGATATCGGTTTTGACTTCGCTGCATTTGCAACTCATCTTTCCGGAGTGGGAACAGTCGGAGTTTCAGTATCCGTGTTGAATGCAATCGACGGCATGTTGATTCGTACAGTTGAAAATCCGGAAGGAACCGGCGAAAGATTCGACGCGGGCTCTATGTCTATAGGTTTAAGCTATGCGAGAAGCCTAACTGATAATTTCTCTATTGGCTTCACGGGTAAATACATCCGCGAATTTATCTGGAATGAATCTGCTGTAGGTTTTGCTCTCGATGCCGGAGTTCTCTACAAAATACCGGTGCTGAATGAATTCAGATTAGCCGCAAGTATTTCTAACTTCGGAACCAAGATGAAAATGGACGGTAGAGATATTATTGAGATTAAACATGTCGGCGAAGAAGGGCATGGAAATCTTATTAATTCATACATTCAACTTGAAGAATGGGATTTGCCACTGTTGTTCAGAGTCGGTGTTGCTGCTGACTTGATTAAAGATGAAACATCATTACTGATACTTGCTCTTGATGCTGTTCACCCGAACGATCACACAGAGTATGTTAATACCGGCATCGAATATACATGGAATAAAATGATTTCTGTGCGCGCCGGTTATAATTCATTGTTCGAATCAAAATCGGAAAAGGGGTTAACGCTCGGCGTTGGTTTGAATTATCGGCTTATAGAATCAGTAAGGGTTTTATTTGATTATGCATATCAGGATTTTGGGCGGCTCGAAGAAGTACATTATTTTTCCGTAGGAGTTAAGTTCTGATTGGAAATTAATTCGTTTTAATTGAACCCAATCTTCGTCCGGCGGGGATTGGGTTTATTATATTTTATTCATTAAAAAAAGTTTGCCATGCGTTACATCAAATTTATTTTTTTGCCGCTCATTTTTTTCAATACAATAACCGAGGCAGCTGATATTGACACGGTAACGAAGCAATTATCCATTAAAAATAATTTTGCAGAAATCGAATCAGGATACCAAACAGAAATAAAGTTCTCGGATGAACTTACATTACCTTTTAGTGGAATTAAAACCTTTACAGGAGTAGGTTTACAAATTTTTTTGAAAGAAAAGACATCCTTTTTCCCCCGTTTGTTTATTACGGAAATTTCAGAGAATGAAAGTGTAGAGGATTGGCGCGAAATTTTAATTGATGAAGATATTGAGCAGGGCTACGAATATTTGATAACACAACTTTACTTTGCAGGGAAAGAGTCAGAATCAATAAGAATAAAAATTGACGGAAACAGCGATGATATTAGCAGAATAAACGTAGTATTCATCAACCCGGGCGAAACTCCCGAGGCAAAGAAAAAACTGATTGACGAAAAGAAAAATGAGATAGAAACAAAAAGTCCGTTAGATTTTGATCTTCCTCCTTATGTAAGCAGAACCGAATGGGGGTGCCCGGACGGTCAGAGCTCCAGGTGGAACCCGAGTTATACAAATGTGACGCATTTGATAGTTCACCATTCGGCCACTGCAAATTCAGAAGCAGAATGGGCGGCTGTTGTAAGAACTTTTTGGACATGGCATGCAATAAATAATGGCTGGGGAGATATCGGCTACAATTTTTTGGTCGACCCTAACGGCGTAGTTTACGAAGGCAGAGCCGGCGGGAATAATGCAATCGGCGCTCACTTTTGCGGTTATAACGGAAGGACAATGGGTGTATGTGTTATCGGAACTTACACAAGCGTTAAACCGACTGACAGCGCTATTGCTAGCCTTGTAAAAATTCTCACATGGAAGAGTAACCTTGAAGGAATTGACCCTGCGGGCACTTCCTATCATCAGAGCTCGAACAAAACGATAAAAAATATTTCTGGGCACCGTGACGGCTGCGCAACCGAATGCCCGGGGACGCAATTATATAATTACCTTCCTTCCGTTAGAAATGAGGTGAAGAATTTGCTGCAAGCGAAACCGCCGTTTGTACAATCGCCCGGTTATAACGCAGAAAAAGAAAATCACCTTGTATATAAACCGATCCGAATTGAGTTCTCCGCTGCGATGGATCAAGTTAGCGTTGAGAATTCTCTATCAATTTCGCCCGATTCGTTTGTATCATTTAGTTGGAGCAATTCGAATATATTAAATATTCAGCCGGATAATCATTGGGAGTTTTCAACTGCGTACACAGTAGAGATTAGCGATAATGCGGAAAGTTTATTCGGCGCACCGCTTGACGGAGATAATGACGAAGAACCCGGCGGAGATTATGTTTATAAATTTACAACCACCGAGCCTGACAGCCAGCCGCCGTATATTGTAAAAGGATTTCCCGAAGGAGAGGAAATAAATATTCTCGCGGAGATGAAATTTGTTTTTAATGAAGAAGTCGACGGAATTATCGGACGGGTGTTTCTAAAAGACAGCGCAAACAAAACAGTTACAATCACGGACGGCAAAATTGTGAACGAGGACGACATTACTTACATAACCTTCCGTCCTCGAGATCCGCTTAAATTAAACGCCGTATATTCCGTAATACTTAAAAGCGGTATTTCCGATTTTCTTGGCAATTCACTCGATGAAGATATAATAATTAATTTCAAAACAATGCCGGATGAATTCATCGGACAATTTATAATTGAAGATTTTGCATCGGTTGACAGATGGATAGATCCTCTGGAAAATGATTTAACTGAAAACATTGTTCCGGAAGCGACTTCATTTTCTGCCAACAGTTTCAAATCTATTTCTCCTTCTTCGTCAGCGCGGATAATTTACGAGTTTGTCCCCGGATTAGCCGGAACTGTAGGTCTATTTATGAGCCCGCCTCTTACGTTCAATGATTCTACCATGCTCTACGGCGTCTGGGTATATGGTGATTTAAGTATGAACAGACTTATGTTTTCTTTAGACGGGAATTTAGTAGAATACGGCGCGATAGATTGGTTCGGATGGGAATTTGTTGCAGCGCCTTTAACGGACAACGCATATAATTCCTTTGAAGGTTTAGCGTTGATTAAAGATGAAGCTGGCGACGTAAAAGGCGAGCTTTATTTTGATGACTTGCAGACTAAATCTGCCGTAACTAGTTTAAATGAAAAAATAGTAATCACCGGAAATTATGAATTGTATCAGAATTATCCGAACCCGTTCAATCCATCTACGGTAATCAAATTTAATCTGCCAGAAAAAGGTTTTGTTAAAATTTGGGTGTCAAATTTACTAGGAGAAGAAGTCAAAATAATATCCCGCGGGATTTATAACCAAGGCGTGCATGAAGTGGTTTTCAATGCTGAAGGACTCGCTGCAGGAATATATTTCTATTCTATTCAGGCAGGCGCAGGCGGGAGCGGTTTTTTCCATACAAAGAAATTTGTTTTACTAAAATAAACTTAGGATTAAATAGAAATGAAACCGGGTAAAATTTTATTTTATCTAATAATTGCCGTTTCAATTTGGGGCTGCGCGGGTGTTGTAACTGTTGATGAGGAAGTTTCTTTTAGCGACGAAAGATTGATTGAAGATCTTAAAAAGAAATTTGAAGAAAAAAGTTTTTCGTTTTTTATTCCGCCTACAACGCGCGTTGACAGCGTAATTATCGATTCGCTGAAAAAGAAAATAAACATAAAAACTAACAAAGGGTTTTCGTACAGACCATTCCGTGAAAAAGATATTGATACAATCTATAGTGAACTAAAAAAGTTTTTCGCCAGGTCACATCCACATTACAGTGTTTCGGTTGAATCAATCGGTCACACCATTGAAGATTTAATACCAAATTTCTATCGGGAAAAATTAGCCCGGGATTGGAATCGAAAACCGGGAGATTTTAAGTCTTTGCAGGTAGTGAAGAATATAAGTAAACCATATAAAATAACTAAGGGTCTTCAGGATAGGAATATTGCGATGTGGCACAGCCACGGCTGGTATTACAATCATAAACTTGACCGCTGGTTATGGCAGCGCGCGCGCTTATTTCAAATAGTAGAAGATATCGGTCCCTTAGCTTTTGTTATTCCTTACTTAACCCCTATGCTCGAAAATGCCGGGGCAAATGTATATCTGCCGCGTGAACGAGATCACCAAATACATGAAGTAGTTATTGATAACGATATGAATACAGAATCATACATCGAAGAGAGCTTTGATGAAAATTATATTTGGCAGAATGGAGCAGGCATTGGATTTAAATACGGAACGCCTCCTTACGATGCAAATTATAACCCCTTTGAACACGGCACACACAGAATCGTTAAGTCGGGAATCAATGCGAATGCAAGAGCAAGTTACATTCCCATTATTCCTGAGGAAGGGGAATATGCAGTATATATTTCTTACAAAGCATCAGAAGAGAATGTCAATAATGCTCATTATACTGTTTATCATCTCGGCGGCAAAACTGAATTTGCCGTCAATCAGCAGATTGGAGGAAGCACCTGGTTTTATCTCGGTAAGTTCAAATTTGCCAGCGGAAAAAATCCAGGAGCCGGCAAAGTGGTGATAGAAAATAATAGCAGTACGCCGGGTAAAATAGTGTCAACAGATGCAGTTCGTTTCGGCGGGGGAGCGGGAATCGTTAAGCGGAACGGCAATACAAGCGGGAGGCCTAAATTTGTTGAAGGTGCGCGATACTGGCTTCAATATGCCGGCATGCCCGATACGCTCGTTTATAATCTCAATAGTGATGCTGATGATTATAAAGATGATTATCAAAGCAGGGCTGAGTGGGTTAATTATCTCGCCGGCGCTCCTGCGGGTCCGAACAAAAACAGAAATGAGAAAGGGCTGGGAATACCCATTGACATTTCATTATCATTCCACACTGACGCTGGAATAACACACAACGATACCGTTGTTGGAACTCTTGCAATTTACAGCTATCCCGATCTCGATTCGAATTTTATTTTTCCGCAGGGTTACTCGAGAATAGCAAATAGAGATTTAACTGATATACTGCAGACTCAAATCGTCAATGACATAAAAGAAAAATACGATTCCATTTGGAATAGGAGATATTTATGGGATCAAATGTACAGCGAAGCTGCGCGTCCTAATGTGCCTGCAGTATTGCTTGAATTACTTTCACACCAAAATTTTTTAGATAATAAATTTCAGCTCGATCCCTTATTTCGATTCGATGTTTCCCGCTCGATTTACAAGGCATTTTTAAGATTTTTGTCTGCACAGTATAATTTTGATTATGTCGTTCAGCCGCTTCCCCCGGATAATTTCGCCGCAGTAATTGAAAACGGCTCTATTCGATTAACGTGGCAGCCTGTGATCGATCCCATAGAACCGGACGCCGTTCCGACCGGATATGTTGTTTACAAAAGAAATAACGGAGACGGATTTGATAACGGCGTTTTTGTGAATTCGAATGAGTATGTAATTAGTGATTATTCCTTAGGGGATATTTATAGTTTTAAAGTAACGGCTGTGAATGAGGGCGGCGAAAGTTTTCCTACAGAAATATTATCCGTATGCCAAGTGGATAATGATTCCAAACCCATACTGATAGTTAATGCTTTTGACAGAGTTTCTTCAGCTGCTTCCGTTTCATTAGAAGGGTTCGAAGGATTTGCCGATTTCATAGACCAGGGCGTTCCCGATAAAATTGATCTAAGTTATGTAGGCAGCCAATATAATTTTACGCCTTCTTCAAAGTGGGCGACTGATGATACGCCGGGACACGGTTCAAGCTATGCAAACTATGAAACTAAAGTTATCGCAGGCAACAGCTTTGATTTCCCGTTCATTCACGGTTCTGCTATCAAAGCAAACGGATTTTCTTTTGTTTCAACAAGTGATGAAGCAGTAATGAACAATCATATAAATATGAACGATTACAACACGGCTGATTTAATTTTCGGCGAAGAAAAAGAAACTTCATGGCAGAAATCGTTTGCCGATTCGCTGCACGGAATAAAATTCAAAGCATTTCCCGAAAAGATGAAAATAAAAATTGAAGAGTTTTTAGCTAAGGAAAAAAATCTATTCCTAAGCGGTTCATATATTGGGACGGAACTCTTTGCAAAAAAAACAAAGGAACATCCGGATAGAGCTTATGCGGCGGATGTTTTGAAATATAAACTTGATTCACAATTCGCGGTGAAGGAAGGCAGAGTATTTTCTATAGACAATGATTTTCTCCCAAAAGGCTACGAGTTTGAATTTGAGACTCAACTCAATGATTCTATTTATGCGGCGGAAGCGCCGGATGCATTGGGCGCAGTAAACGGCGGCAAAACGATTTTCCGGTACAGCGAAAATCACTTCAGCGCTGCAGTCGCTTACGGCAGCGGCTATAAAACCGTGGCATTCGGTTTCCCGTTCGAGACAATTAAGAACGAAAGAGATAGAATCTTAGTGATGAAATCGATTTTGAATTTTTTCAATAAATAATACCGATATGAAAAAATTAACAATATTCTTATTGATTTTATTAGCCGCGGCTTTCCCTGAATATGCGCAGAATAAAAGTCTTCAGAGCAAAATCCTTGATTATCAAAAAACAAAACTGCTGAAAAACTCTACCTGGTCATTACATGCAAAATACCTTGATACCGATGATATAATAATTTCGTTAAATCAAGACCAGAGCGTTGCTCCGGCTTCAGGCTTAAAAGTTTTTACATCTGCAGCGGCATTAGATTATCTCGGCGAGGATTATAAGTTTGTCACCAAGATATTTTATGACGGCGCAATATCAAGCGGGGGAACACTTGAAGGAAATATTTATATTTCGGGAGGAGGCGATCCGGCTCTCGGCTCCGGTCTCCTTAAAGGTTCGCTTCCGTTGGATGAATTGATTGCTGTATGGATAGATGCCATAAGAGCTTCTGGAATCAAAATGGTTGAAGGAAGTATTACTGCGGATAATTCCCTTTATGATGACAAACCGATACCTGATCATTGGAACTATATAGATATTGGAAATTATTACGGGATGTCTTCAGGCGCATTAACTATAAATGAAAATCTTTATCATCTCTACTTCAAACCATCGAAAATAATAGGGGAAGAAGCGGAGGTGCTGCGGACAGAACCCGAAATTCCATGCTTATCATTTATCAATCATATGAAAACCGGAAAGCCCGGTTCCGGTGATAATGGTTACATATTTAATGCACCGCAGCAGTTTAATGCAACCCTAAGAGGAACTATCCCCGCCGGTGTGGATGAATTTTCAATCAAAGGTTCAATACCCGATCCGCCGCTTTTTACCGCTCAATTTCTGACCCGCAAGTTGATTGAAAGTAATATTAAAGTAACAGGTGAAGCAAAGCGTACGGACACTCCCGTAGAATACGATAAAACAAAACTAATCACCGAAACTTTCTCCCCTCCAATAAAGGATATCGTGTTCTTGCTTAATAAGAAAAGCAATAATCTTTACGCAGAACTTCTGCTTAAAGCGATAGGTTTGAAAGTACACGGGAAGGGATCGACTGAAAACGGCGCGCAAGCAGTTGCCGACTTCTTGAAGATCAATAATATTAATATTGACGCATTGTCGATACAGGACGGAAGCGGACTTTCGAGAACAAATTGCATAAGCTCACGTATGATGACTGAATTGCTATCAGCGCTGACTAAGAAAAAATACTTTACTGCGTTTTATAACTCACTTGGAATTGTAGGAAAAGCAGATGATATAAGTTCATACAGAAACCTTGGGCGCGGAACTTCACTCGAAAATAATGCGAGAATGAAGTCAGGCGGTATAAATGGCGTGCGGAGTTATTCCGGTTACTTAAAAGACGGCAACAATAGAACAATAGTATTTTCTTTCATAGCAAACAATTTTAACGGAGCCGGAAGCGCAGTAAATAAAATTCATCTCGAATTGATGAGAGAACTGGCAGATTTGAAATAATAAATAGAGGCATAAATGAAAATTAAATTCGTTATAATATTACTGTTAAGTGCTTTCATAAATTCTAACGCACAGGGGAAAAAGATTTATGAAATGTCCAGACTTGAAATAGACTCGCTTCTTTTTGAAATAAGCAAACAGAACATGACAATCACAGAGAGAATGAATTATTATTCGTCTTTGTTTATCGGTATGCCTTACAATTTAACATGTGCCGGGGACGGACCGTATGCTCTGTACGAAACAGAACCGCTTGTGAATTTCCAAGAGACAAACTGCATGGTTTACTGCGAGCATGTGCTTGCTCTTTCGATTTCGGACAGCTGGGATAATTTCTTCAACAATCTTCAGCAGATAAGATATAAGGACGGCATAATAGGTATGAGGACGCGAAATCATTACACGATGGCTGATTGGCTGCCTGAGAATGGCTGGCTGCTGAATGATGTTACAGAAAAAATCGCGGGAGAATTTACCAAAAAAGTTACGCGCACTATTTCACATAAAAAATTTTTCCGGGGGAAGTCTATCAAAGATTTGCGATACGTTAAACCAGATAGAACTCTTACTGTTGATTATATTCCCTTTGAGGCGCTTGCGAAGGTGAAGAACAATATTCGAAACGGAGATGTATTTGCTCTTCTCTATGCAAATAAAGATGATATTTTCTCAGCGCACATGCTTATGATCGTAGAAAAGGACGGTGAAAAGTTTGTGAGAGAATCGGCTCTGAGCGAGAAAACCACATTCGATACGAAGTTTGATGATTGGGTTAAAAAATTCTTTGGCTCAAAAACCCGCATCGGCGTTTCGTTCATGAGAGTTAAGGATGAACTCAATACTGCCGGTAAAATAATTCTGCCTTGGGAAATTAATAAATTAAAAAATTAATTTGAGCAAACGTTAATTGAACCACTTAAAGCCCAAAAGACAATTCGGATTTACGCAAACATCTGCAATTATTATCGGGCAGGTAATAGGTTCCGGTATTTTTATTAATGTTCCGATTGTTGCTGCAATTGCAGGAGACGCATGGCTTGCAATACTAATCTGGCTTATTGGCGGATTGGTATGGCTTCCTCAGATTTTCATTCTTGCAGAGATGGGAACTGCATTCCCGGATCAGGGCGGTCCGTATCATTTTATTTATAAAGGCGGCTCGCCTTTCCTTGCATTTATTTATACATGGACTGCTTTCTTAACGAGCGATACGCCGACATTGACTATCATCGGATTACTTGCCGCCGACGCTCTTTCATATTTTTTCCCCGCACTTGGTTTAGGCATATACGCAAAATTGTTTGCCGCTGTTATGATTATTGCATTCACCGCAGTTCAATACCGGAGTGTAAAGATCGGAGGGAATCTGCAGGTTGTTTTAACAATCGCTAAACTTAGTCCGCTTATTGCCGTAATAATTATCGGCTTTTTTTATCTGGATTCGGGTAATCTTTCATCCTTCCAGTTTCCCGGCGGTAGTGAAAAAAATAATTTTAGCTTTCATATTATCACAGCGGGCATCGCCGCTACAATTTGGGCGTATGCCGGTTTTCTTAATATACTCTATACATCGGGCGAAGTGAAAAATCCCCATAGGGTTTTACCGCGTTCTTTAATCGGTTCGGTTCTGTTTGTAATGACAGCTTACGTGCTCATAAGTTTTTGTACAAGCGCGATTGTTCCTTTTAATGATTTAATAAGCGTTGACGAAGGTAAATTTATTAATCCGTTTCAATTTATAAGTTTCTTTTCGGAATATGCTGGCGGCTTGTTTGCAATTGCCGTGTTCATATCTATGATCGGCGTTCTTAATTCCTCCATCATCACACAACCGCGGCTTGAATATGCAATGGCAAAAGACGGATTATTCTTCAAATCATTTGCCAGACTTCATCCTAAATATTTAACACCGGATTTCTCAATTATTATTCAGTCTGGTTTTGCAATTGTTCTTTTATTCGGAGAACTCGGCGATCTGCTGGGTTATTTCACCTTGTCTTATGTTTTACAGAATGCTTTGGTATACGGCTCAATTTTTTTTCTAAGGAAAAAGGATGATTATAAACCAACGTTCAAATCGCCATGGTGGTTTATTATGGCGGTATTTTCGGTAACGGTACAACTATATCTTGCTTATGGAACCTTTCTTGCTTATCCGCTCGGCGGCGCTTTGGCTTGTTTGTTTTTAATTATATCAGGGCTTCCTTTCTATCTTTATTTCAAAAAGAGAAAAGAAGCGGGTCATGTTTATAAAGAATAGATAGTTTTTACAATGCGATCCTGACGGAGTTGAATAGATGTTTGTGTATTAAACACGCAGATAACAGAACTGGCTTAAAAAACATGTTGATCACGAACAATTTATTTATAAATAATACTATTTAACTAAAATTAATTTCTTTGTATCAATAAAACTGCCGGCTTGAATTCTATAAAAATACACGCCGCTTGGCAAATTACTTCCATCAAACTCAACTTCATAATTACCAGGCGTCATTTGTTCATTGACCAGCGTTGCAACCTCGCGTCCGAGTATGTCGAATACTTTAAGTAAAACCCGTACCGTGGAGAGGGAAGGAATGATGGAAAATTTAATAGTTGTGCTTGGGTTAAACGGATTAGGGTAGTTTTGGTATAATGTAAATTCCTTCGGCGGAAAATTTTCAGATACGGCGGAAGAAATTTTTTCGCCTCTTATTATCAAACCCCACTCTGCAATTCTGCCGGCATTACCGGCGGCTCTGTCATAAGTAAACACAATCCATTTACCTTTTGCATTTAAGTCAATTAGGGCGTTCAGATCAAAAACGGAAGGACTGAACGATAATCCGTTTGCAACGGAATCAATCATCATAAAATCATTCATGCTTATATGCGCGTCTTGATCGAGAATAAAAGATGGACTGCTAACGTTCTCAAACTCCGTATCTTTTCCCGGCTGTGCAAATAAACTTTTTACGCTGCCAAAGGGTGCTTTTAATCTGAAATCCAAATCGCTGAATCTATTGTGCGATATTTTGAAAAAAATATCGATGTCGTCAATTCGTATATCCTCGTCAACAAAAATTGTATCTCTTGTAGAAAGAGGATTCATGTCGGGAATATCCAACCCGGAAGAATCCGCGAAAACAAAAGCATCTGTGATATTGACTTCATAGTAATTCTGCTCAGGCATATAACTTTTATTCTTGAGCGATGAAGCGTCTTCGGCGGTAATTCTGTATTCAATTTTATCCCCGATAGAAATATTTGTTGTATCACTAAGCAGCGCTGCCGCAAATAAATTATTGCGAATTCTAAATAATTCTAATTCCGGCTGCTGTACGGAATTAATTTTATATTCAACGAAAGCGGTATCGACTTTAATATTATCAGTAATTTCCGCAAAGATAATTTGAGGAAAATTATACCGGCTTAGTTCAGAGCTCAAAGGTTTGAAAGAAATCAGCGGAGGTATTCTATCGGCGCCGACATAAAAACTAAAAGGTTTATCCGGCGCGGATTCTGGATAGAACTCATGCTCTCCGCTTGTTGTTAATATCCGGAAGTAATATTCAACTAAAACCTCAGAGCCCTGACTCGGAATCACGGCTGCAAATTCGTTCAGACTTCCCGTCGGAGTCAATTGAACCCAGTTATAATTCCCCGAGTCTGATCTATAAAATAATTTTAGTGAATCTATAATTGCAAGGTTACGGGGTGTTTCAATAAATGCAGAGACGTAGTGATCCGAATCGTTTTCTGTATCTCTTAACACAGTGTGTACAAATTCTGATGCCCGAAATGGTTTCACGTTATATATATAGGAATAATTTACCCCGGATTCTTTTGTAACCACGGGAATTACAATCACCTTGCTTATTTCAGAAAGATATACGCCTGATATAAAATTCATATTGAAATTATCAGCGGGGACAAATTCAACTTTTCCGGCGCCATTTTTGAATAGCAGTATTATAGCGGTTATATTTTCTTCATTATCAAAATCTATATTCACATTTACAGGCTTGTAGAAATCATTCGAATTAAAGACAAGAAAGTTTGCCGTTAATTGTTTTCTTAAACAACCCGATGAACTGTCGGGAATAGAATTAATTATTCCGCATATTTTGGATGTGGGATAATCTGCCGCCTCTTTAAAACCATCGATTGAAGATATATGATTGCTGCCGCATGAATAAATCCATGAAAAGTATTCTGTTAAACCCGAGGGAAAGTCAGAGCCGTATTGATTCAACAGAACATCAAATTGTTGATAGGAGGTAATTTGATTATTCGAAGCAATATTTTCCCAAAGCCTTCTGTTGGAATCAACGCCGAATTTTTGGGAAATGTAATGAAGCCAGAGGCAGTCTTCGTATCCCGAGCCTTGTGTGAAAGGCCGTTCCGGCTGTCTTATATGCGAGGATGAAAGATAATTGTAATAATCATTCACATAGTCGTAACCGATGTCTTCCGACCATGTCGCGTCCATTTCGAGAAGCCATACTTGATCAGCCCAGAGATTATAAGCAAATTGAATTGCGTGTTTGAATTCGTGAACAGCGGTTGCTTTTGCAGCGCCCCACTGATTTCCTTCGGGATCATCATTCGAAGGAAATCCTTCGTAATTATTGTGCATAACAATATAAGTCGTTCTCTCATTCCAGCTTTGAATTTGAGTGTAGCCGTAGTAGCCCATATTCTCGAAACCAATTTGATATTTCGAATTCCCAAGCGGCGGGGCTATATGACCAAGAGTATCAATCAAGAGCGACCACGAGTAATCGAAATAAGAAGCTATATTTTCTACATAATCCGGGACAGAGTTGTTATTATTGTCTTCAAGAGGCACAGCGTCAGCGCCGGATGTAAAATAAGTAAGCTCAAAATTACCGCCGGGCGAAATGTAAACCGCATCAGCAGAGGCGGTAAACTTTCTGCTTATCATATTTTCGATCTCTTCAACAGCTTCGGAAGATAGTTGGTTTTTTGTTTTGTGGAACTCGACAATTATTTCTGTTCCGCATTTTAAATAGCTATCGCCGGTAAAATTATACTCGGGTCTGAGTTTCGATCTATCTAAACCGTAATAAAATTTCTGAAGCAAAGCTTCTTCTCCGGTAATCTTTCCTGTAATTAAATCGCCGTTTATTTTTTCTATTCCTTTCGAATAGGATTTATTAAACAATATATTTTTTTCATCAGCTTTAATGGCAAAGCTGAATGAAATAATTATAACGAAAAAATATTTCATTAGAGTAAGGTAATTCAAGATAAACTCCGGCAATTAGTTTGAATAAATTATCTCCCCGTCGAAAACAGTAGATTCAACGATGACATTTTTAATATCGTGCGGCGGTATTTCAAAAATATTGTGAGAGAGAATAATAAAGTCCGCAAACTTTCCTTTTTCAATACTGCCGGTTTCCCTTTCCTGAAAGGCTGCATAGGCGGCGTTAATAGTGTAAGCTTCTACAGCCTGAAGCACTGTCAGCTTTTCGGATGGAACAAACCCGCCTGTATTTTTTCCGTCTGCCGTCTGCCGCGTTACGGCGGCATATATCCCGGCAAGAGGATTGAGATTAGCAACAGACCAATCGCTGCCGAAGCAGACTAATGCGCCAGCATCAATAAAGGATTTAAAAGCGTAAGTATGTTCCAGCCTCCTTTTGCCGACTTTCTTTTCAGCCCAGCATCCGTCGTCAAACAAATGATAAGGCTGAGCCGAAATAATTACTTTAAGTCTGGCAGCGCGCATGAAATCTTGCGGACGAACGTGCTGTGCATGTTCAAGCCGGAACCGCCTGTCCCACGGTTCATTCACTTCAATTATCTTTTCGAATATATCAAGTATTTTCGACACGGCTTTATCGCCGATTGCATGAATGGAAAGCTGCAGTTTATTTTTATCACATTCAATCATCCATTCTTCTAATCTACCGTCTTGCATTATATCCATTGCAAGACCAAAGTTGTTTTTATCATCTTCATAAGGTTCAAAAAACCATGCGGTTGAAGAACCAAGCGAACCGTCTGCAAAAGCTTTGATTGATCCAATTTTTAATTTTGTGTTCCCGAATGGACATATTATCTCAGTTTTAATAAGTTCGTTTGAAATATCTATAGGCAGCCTCGAATAAATTCTGCACGAGAGCATATTATTTCTCTGAGCGAGTTGAAGGATTTTGAAATGATGCTTGTATGATATGTCGTGTATGGAAGTAACGCCGAATCGTTTCGCCTCGTTCATTGCCGCAATAATTGAAGCCAGGTATTGTTCAGTATCCGGCTGCGGCATCACATTAAACACTAACTCCATGGCTTTATCCTTAAGAATACCGGTTGGTTCGCCTGTGTATGCATCTCGTACAACGGAGCCTCCGATCGGGTCGGGCGTTGCTCTTGTAATGCCGGCAAGTTTTAATGCAGCTGAATTTGCAAGCCCCATGTGATAATCCATTCGGCTTAAGAAAACCGGCAGGTCGCCCGTGATCTCGTCAATCCACTCTTTATTCGGC
>WYBN01000011.1 GCA_011525875.1 Melioribacteraceae bacterium
CGTAGAGCTTTGATTTATCGTAGAGCTTTGATTTATCGTAGAGCTTTGATTTATCGTAGAGCTTTGATTTATCGTAGAGCTTTGATTTATCGTAGAGCTTTGATTTATCGTAGAGCTTTGATTTATCAAAGCTCCCCACAATAAATAAAAGAACTCATACCACAACTTTTTACATTTCCTGAAAAAAAATCACTAATTTTAGGTGTTCGATGTTCATTACTGCAATATATTAAAGAATCAATCTAACAATCGGAGAGAAAATGGAAAAACTAAAACTGACGATGTTCTATTTGATAATCTTTTCAATATCAATTTTTTCGCAGGAGGAAAACAAGAAGGACGCAATGAATTCCTCGACCTTTAGCGGGTTGAAATTTAGGAGTATCGGTCCAGCCTGGACTTCGGGCAGGATTTCCGATTTTGCCGTGAACCCGAATAACATCAATGAATACTATGTTGCAACTTCAAGCGGGAATTTGTGGAAAACAACAAATGCCGGAACAACATACAGCGCAATCGGCGATACCCTTCCCTATTCGCTCGGCGTTGTAAAAATTGACCCGAATAATCAATTTGTTATCTGGGTTGGTTCCGGTGAAAATAACCACCAGCGTGCACTCGGATATGGCTTGGGCGTTTACAAGTCAACCGACGGAGGACAATCATGGGCAAATGTGGGACTAAAAGATTCAAGACAGATCGGCGGGATTATAATTGACCCGAGAAATTCTGATGTTGTTTACGTGGCAGCTGAAGGTTCTCTCTGGGGTCCAGGCGGTGACCGTGGATTATATAAAACTACCGACGGCGGAAAAACATGGGAGAGGGTTTTATATATAAGCGAAAATACCGGTGTGAACAATGTTATTTTTGATCCCCGCAATCCAGATATACTATATGCGACTTCCGAACAAAGGAGAAGACACATTTTTACTAAGATAGGAGGCGGACCGGAATCGGCAGTTTATAAATCCATCGATGCTGGAAAATCATGGAGTAAAATAATGAAGGGACTTCCTTCGGTTCATATTGGCGGTATGGGAATAGATATCTCGCCGGTTAATCCTGACGTGCTTTATTTGATAGTCGAAGCCGCAGATGATAAAGGAGGATTCTTTAGATCAACAAACCGCGGTGCTTCATGGGAAAAAATGAGTTCCCATAGTGCAAGTGGACAATATTACAATGAGATTTTTTGCGACCCAAAAGATATTGACAAAGTTTATTCGATGGAAACTGTAACGCATTATACCGAGGACGCCGGGAAAACATTCAAACGGTTGGGTTTAACTGCTCGGCATGTTGATGATCATGCTCTATGGATAAACCCGGATAATACTTCCCATTTATTAATTGGCGGTGACGGTGGAGTTTATGAGAGCTTTGATATGGGCGAAAATTGGAATTTTAAAGCTAATCTCCCTGTAACTCAATTCTATAGAGTAAACGTCGATAATGATTTGCCTTTTTATAATATATACGGCGGAACTCAAGATAATCAGAGTATGGGCGGACCTTCAAGAACTATTAGCCGTGACGGAATAGTCAATTCTGATTGGTATATGACAGTCGGGGGCGACGGATTCTTCCAGGCTGTCGATCCGACTGATCCTAACATTGTATACTCTGAGTGGCAGTACGGAAATATTATAAGATATGATAAGAGGAGCAAAGAAATTCTGTACATTAGACCTGAACCGGCGAAAGGCGAAAAATCCTATAGATGGTATTGGGATACACCTTTCTTGCTTAGCCCTCACTCCCATACAAGGTTGTATATTGCAGCCGAAAGAGTTTTCAGAAGCGATGACCGGGGTGAAAGCTGGAAAGCTGTAAGCGGTGATCTTTCTACTCAAACTGACAGAAGTTCTTTCAAAGTGATGGATAAATATTGGAGCATTGATGCAGTCGTAAAAGATGTAAGCACCTCACTGTTCGGACTCATTGTATCTTTGGTTGAATCACCTTTAAAAGAAAATCTTTTATTTGCCGGTACAGACGACGGTTTAGTTCATATAACCGAAGATATTAGAGAATGGAATAAAATAGAAAATTTCCCAGGCGTCCCAAAATTCACACTTGTAAGCGACATTCTTCCTTCGCGCTTCAGCGAAAATGTCGTTTATGTTACTTTCAATAATCACAAACGAGACGACTTTAAACCCTATGTTTTAAGAAGCGATGATAAAGGAAAATCGTGGAGATCTATTACAGGTAATCTGCCGGCTGACGGTGCAGTTAACACAATAGTGGAAGACCCGATAAACCCAAACTTGCTTTTTGTAGGTACTGAATGGGGTGTTTATTTTACATTGGACGGCGGCGTTAAATGGATTCAGCTTAAGTCAGGAATACCCAAAGTAAAAGTTCCCGATTTAGTGATTCAAGAAAGAGAAATGGATCTTGTTGCAGCAACTTTCGGCAGAGGATTTTATGTAATTGATGATTATTCGCCGCTAAGAGCAATAAACAAGGAGCTGCTTGAAAAAGACGCTCATTTATTTCCGGTTAAAGATGCTTTGATGTACATGCAGGCAGGCGGAAAATACGGTCAGGGCGCTTCATACTTTAAAGCACCTAATCCTGATTTTGGAGCAGTATTCACTTACTACTTAAAAGAAAGCCCGAAGACATTGAGAGAGCTTAGAAAGGAAAAAGAAGGCGAATTGTTTAAGAAAGGCGAACCAATTCCCCAGCCTTCTTATGACGATATTCGAAAAGAGGAAAATGAGATTTCTCCTTATTTAGTATTTTCAATAAGAGATGAAGAAGGATATGAGGTTAAAAGAATTCATACATCACCTTCGAAAGGATTAAACAGGGTTAATTGGGATCTCAGATACGACAGCTACACCCCTCTAAATGCTCAAGATAATTCATTTGATCCAAAAGCGAAACCCACTAGCGGAATTCTTGCTTTACCGGGTAAATACACTGTTGAATTAAGATTGGCGGTAAGAGGTAATGAAAAATCACTCGCTGGTCCAATCGAATTCAATGCAGTTCTTCTTAACAACGCAACTCTTCCCGCTTCTAATCGCGGAGAAAAAGCTGAGTTCGAAAAACAAGCTGTCGAACTTGCAAAGAAAGTCGTCGGTACGAAAAGACAGCTTCAAGACGTAGCGAGAACTCTAACGAATATTAAACAAACAGTTCATACAACAGCGGGTATTCCGATTTCATTATTTACTAAAGTGCACGATTTATCACAGCAGGTGAATGATCTTCTCTATAGATTTGAAGGTCAACCGGCAAAAGCGAGCCGCGAAGAGATACCGCCGCAAATCGTTCCGCTTGACGACAGGCTGAACCGTATGCTTGCCCCATCTTGGAATTCAACATCGAACTTAACAAAGAATCAAAAAGTTGCTTTCGAAGTGCTTTCTGAAGAACTGCCGGAATTAATAAAAGATTTGGACAGGATCCAAAATATCGAACTGAAACAAATTAATGCCGAACTTGAAAGTTTGAACGCACCCTGGACTCCCGGAAGAATTCCGTACATGGATTAGACTTATTTAACCTTGGGGGTAATTTAAGTTGCCCCCAAGATTTTGTAGAGATTTCATTTATGAAATCTCCCCAGTTGGCTTGTAAAAAAAATACTGAAGTATAAAATCCCCGATAAATTATTAGTACATCCTTAAAAAAACATTTTAGCAAATTTCAATATGCCTTGTTTCCATGGAAGGCGGTGCGAAACACCCGACTGATTTTTAAACGAGTTTATGTTTTCTAAATACCACTTGTAATTCCGGATCAACGCATCCTTGTTGGAATATTTTGGTGCGAAACCGAGAACCTTCTCTGCTTTCTCGATTGAAACAAATGAATCTTTGGAAGCAGTTTCATATACCCATTTATAAAGCGGCGAAAGCTTCGCTGCCTCAAGAATCCGCAAAGTCCAGATAATTGGTTTTTCCGGTAATGGAACAATTCGTTTCCCGAACCCAGCATAATCTAATACCGCCTGATAGTCCTCCTTCATAGTACTAAATTCTTTGGCGCCGATATTAAAAGTATCGTTTACAATCTTTTCATCCAGCGTTGAACATAAATATATAGCTTCACATAGATCATCAACGTCAAGTAACTGGTATCTGTTATTCCCCTTTCCAATCATAGGAAAACCTTTACCGTCTTTTGCCCAATCGTAAAGCAGATGAAAAACGCCGAGCCTTTCCGGTCCGATAAAAGATTTAGGGCGCAGTATGGGCACACAAAACCCGGATTCACGGAATTTTAAACATTCTTCCTCAGCAAGAATTTTCGCTTTACCGTAATCGCCAACTCCATCGAGTTTATCCTCTTCATAAATTGGATGATGATCAGGAATTCCGTAAACCGCGGTAGAAGAGATATGAATGAACCTCTTTACATAATTGCTCTTACTAATACCTAGAAGGAGCTTAGTTCCATCCACATCGGTTGAGTATATATCTTCCGGTTTATAAAGAGGCAGAGCTGCTGCCGTATGAACTACTACATCCGCTTCTTTAACTGCTTCGGAAAGGGTATTTGCATTTCGTATGTCGCCGGTAATAATCTTAATTTTTCCGGAAATATCAGGATAATCGAACGGAATTATATCGAGCGATGTAATTTTGTGACCAAGTTTTACCAGAAAACGGATCAGATTAATCCCGAGAAAACCAGCCCCCCCTGTAATTAAAAAATTCATTATCAGAAATCTCCAATAATTAATCTATTCATCGGTGCAAAGTTAAGAAACTTTACTTTAGCTCTACGGTAATTTTCCACATTATTAATAAACAATACCTTCTTTTTTTGACCTTAATCTGAATTGTAAAATAAATCCTTATTATCTATATTTTTCAACAACAATTAGTTATTTTTGCACAGTTTTTTTGTCAGACAAAACAGAATATTAGGATATGAAATCTATTATTTGGAAAGTTGTTCTTTTTGCAGTTATGTGTTTTGTTATAGTCGCTGGAATTGCATTCCCTGTTGTTGAAAGACCCGAAGCATGGTATCATTTCCCGATGATTCCAGGCTTAGAGGAAAAAGCAAAAATCATTTTTTTTCATGTTCCGACTGCTTGGCTTTCTGTAATTGCTTTTTTAATGGCGATGGTTTACGGCATACAATATCTGCGTAAGCAAAACCTTGATTACGATGCAAAGTCTAATGCAGCTCTTCAACTCGGAATGATTTTCTGCATACTTGCAACAGTAACCGGCTCAATCTGGGCTAAATTTACCTGGGGAGCCTTTTGGCACTGGGACCCAAGAGAAACAAGTATATTCATTTTATTGCTTATTTATGGTTCGTTATTCGCACTTCGTTCCGCTGTTGAAAATGAAGATAAAAGAGCCAAGCTTTCTGCTGTTTATTCAATAATTGCTTTCTTAACCGTTCCCTTTTTCATCTTTATTATGCCAAGAATAATGACCGGACTGCATCCCGGTTCTGCTAATGACGATACGGCGGGTCCGGTAGTAGATTTTAAAATGAATTCCAATATGCAAGTGGTATTCTATGTTTCTCTTATTACATTTACCGCTCTCTATCTTTGGATGTGGCGATTAGGCTATAAATCAATCATCATTAAAGACAAATTACTTAAGAAAATTATTTGAGGTAAAAATTGGAAAGCATTTATTCTTTTCTTGAACAAAATTCGATCTACATTGTTTTGTTTATTGTACTTGTCGTGTGGCTTGGGATTTTTTTATATCTCTTCAATACCGATAAACGGCTTAAAGCAATTGAAAATGAGTTAAAGGAGAAATCTTAACATGAAAAATAAATATATGGTCGGCGGTTTTATAATTATTGTCTTTCTCGGAATTATGGCGTATCTGTTTACTCAAACTAACATACGCTACGAGGAAGACTTCAAAAAAATAATTGACACAGAAAACACAGTTAAGGCTACGGGAAGCTGGGTTAAAGAAAAAAATTATGATATCGATAAAGAAAGAAATATTTTCTCTTTCTATATGCGCGATTATCACGGCACCGAATTGAAGGTAGTCTATAAGGGAACCATTCCAAATAATTTTGAATCGTCAACAAGCGTAGTTGTAACGGGAAGGTACATCAACGGAGCTTTTCATGCATCCGATATTTTAACAAAATGCCCATCAAAATACGAGTCTGAGTTTGAACAACAGGCTAAATCTTAATCACGCCGAAAGGAGTTTTCTATGATCGGAAGTATATTAATAACCCTGGCGCTTATTGCCAGCGTTTTTAGTGTTATCATGTATTATCTTACGTTCAAGGGTTTTACTAACACACTCAAATTTGCAAGGATTGGTTTCCATACAGCAAGCATTTCTGTTATCGCTGCTTCGGCATTGCTTCTGCATGCAATCCTAACTCATCAGTATCAATTTAAATATATTTTTAATTACAGCAACAGCGATCTTCCTATCGGATTGTTAATTTCAACTTTTTATGCCGGCCAGGAAGGAAGTTTTATGCTCTGGATTTTGTTCAGCGTTATTGTCGGGCTTATACTTCTCGAATATACTTCTAAGCGGGGCGATCTTGAACAGAGAGTAATGATGATATTTTCTTTGGCTCTCGCCTTTCTTCTAGTTATGGTTAGTCCTGGCTTAAAGAATCCGTTTGCTTATATCTGGAGCGAACCTAATTTTATTGAGTTGACTAAAATTAATCAAGCATATTTATCGCTGCCATTTCTGCAGAATTTTCTATTTTCCGATCCGGGAACCAATAAAACTTTTGTTCAAATAAACGCCGATCTTGCTGGCTTGTTGGCATCAAACGGAATATCACTCAATAATTTTATTGTTTTCGGTAAAGGATTAAACCCTCTGCTGCAGAATTTCTGGATGCAAATACATCCGCCGGCACTTTTTGTGGGCTTTGCAATGGCAATTGTTCCCTTCGCATTCGCCTTCTCAGCATTATTAAAGAATGATTACAGAGATTGGGTTAAACAAGCATTCCCCTGGGTGCTTGCAACTGCAATGATATTAGGCGCTGCGATAATGCTGGGCGGATATTGGGCTTACGGTGTGCTCGGTTGGGGCGGTTACTGGGGATGGGATCCGGTGGAGAACTCAAGTCTTGTGCCCTGGATAATTGGCGTTGCTTCTATTCACACAATTCTTGTTCAAATGAAAACTCAATCTGAGGGCAAAGCCGGAAGATATGTAAAGACGAATCTGATTTTATGTATTACGACATTTCTATTTGTACTTTACAGTACTTTTTTAACTCGCAGCGGCGTACTCGGCGATGCATCTGTTCACAGCTTTGTCGACCCGGGTATGACTGTTTATCTGCTGCTTGTAGTTTTTATCGGATCTTTCGCTCTTCTCGGAATCGGCGGGATCGCATACCGTTGGAAATATCTCGAACAAACTTTTGCCGGTGAAGATAATCTGCTGTCGAGAGAACTTGCATTGTTCACAGGTTCAATTGCGCTTCTCGCTTCGGCTATAATTATTCTTGCCGGAACTTCTGCGCCGATTTTCGGAAGATCGGTTGAGTTGAGTTTTTATAACGAATTAAACCTGCCGATTGCAATAATAATGGGTTTGCTTAACGGTTTCAGCCTCATCCTCAAATGGAAAGTCAACGACTCTCATTCAATGTGGAACAATTTGAAATTGTCTTTACTGATAACAATAATTCTGTCCTTGCTAATCATCGTTTTGGGAAGTGTATATAATGTAATGCTTACCCTTCTAACAATTTCTGCTGTGTTCACACTTGTAACAAATTTGGAAATCGCATTTAAATTATTCAATGGAAGAATTTCAAAATTAGGAGCGTATCTGGCTCATGCCGGCATAGCGCTCTTCATGCTCGGCGTAGTAGCTACCGGAGGTTTCACTTCAAATCAGCACGCAGAATTAGTTATGGATAAGCCTGTAGAAGTGCTCGGACATGAACTGACATTTAAGGGATATACTCCGGTAGACGGCGGCAGAAAATATGCTTTTAATGTTGAAGTTACAAAAGGCTCAAGTACGGCAGTTGTATCACCGGTTATGTTCATATCGGATTTTAATAACAGCCTTATGCGAGAACCCGATATCTGGAACAGGATTACTAATGATTTTTACATATCTCCCGTTAGTTTTCAAGAGGGAGGAACTACTTCAGACCATAATCATTCGCATGGCACTTCGGTTACTTTGACAAAAGGAGAATCGAGTAAATTTAATAACGCGAAGATTATATTCGACAGTTTTAATTTTCCGCCTGAATCAATGACTGCTATGCAGGCAGGCGGCGAGTTTTTTATAGGCGCCAAATTAATAGTCGAATTTGACGGGGCAAAATATTCTCTTGAACCAAGAATGACGGTACAAGACGGGAAAAAACAATTTCATGGCGCATCGCTTGAAGCAGCAAATTTAAAAATTGAGATGACAAACCTTGACGCCTCCGGAACAGTCGTTTTATCTTTCGACACACTCGATCATACAGATGAACCGGCTGTAAACACGGAAAATAAATCTGATGTTTTTACCATAGAAGCTAGCGTAAAACCTTTTATCAATCTTGTTTGGGCAGGCGTAATCGTTATGGTAATTGGATTTGTTTTCTCTATCGTGCGGCGAACAAAAGAATCACAATAAGCATCCTTCGCAAAATTAATTTGAAACCGCCCCTTTTGGGCGGTTTATTATTTTAAATAATTTTTTTTAAGCTTCTGGGAATTTTCCAAACATTGGAAATGTTTTTCACTTATCAACCTTAATAATAAACCGGAAGAGCGATGAAAAAAATAATTTCTTACACAGTCTTAACTGCAATTTTCTTTTCCTTTAGTTTGCTGGTCAGCAGAAGTTTTCGAGTTTCTCAAATACCTAACGGCAATATTAATGCATGTGCAAATTGTCATATTGATCCTTCGGGCGGCGGCTCAAGAAATGCTTTCGGACAGCAAATTGAAAGCGGCTTTCTCTCGCCGTCGGGAAGCGGCAATGTTCAATGGGGAGTTCAACTGGCTTCGTTAGATTCAGACGGGGATGGATTCACTAATGGCGAAGAGCTTCAAGATCCTTTTGGCGCCTGGACTTCAGGGCAACCCCAGCCGGGAAACCCTAATCTGATAACCAATCCGGGGAATCCGAATGACTTCCCTACTTCGGTTAATCTGACATCTTCAATTCCCGCTTCATTCGACCTTTCTAACAATTATCCAAATCCATTCAATCCGGCAACATCAATTTCATTCGGACTGCCTCATCCCGCTCATGTCAAGATTGAGATATTCAATTCTCTCGGACAGCTTGTTTCAACACCAGTTAATGATTTCTACCCGGCTGGACAATTCAAAACGGGTTGGAACGGAACTGATGAATCTGGCTCTCCAGTTTCTTCCGGGTTGTACATTTACAGAATGAGTACAGATAAATTTATCCAATCTAAGCGGATGCTTTTATTGAAATAATGTGAATTATTGCTTAAAAGAATACCTGTTATCATTAATGTTATTTTATAATAGTTGATCTTCGTTAATTTACTGTCTTTTTATTTGTTTTGTCTTTTCAAATCTTTTGAAAATTTTGTAAAATAAGTCCCACAAATCCTTTTTTGTTGAAGTTATTTTTATCGTGTTAATTCAAGGCGGTAAAGTTCAATATAAATCAGTTTATTCATCAAAATAACTTATTTTCTCTTGAAGGGAGAAATACAACGAGGAGGATTTATGAAAAGGTTATTACAATTTATTTTCTGCACCGGCATATTTTTTTCTTCAGTTACAGCACAAACAACCCTGCAGTATAATGAGTCATTCAACGAAAATACCAACCCCGGCTGGTCATTTCTTGCGCCGGATGCATCTATTTTTTTCAGCGATGGAAAACTTAATTTAACGACTAATGATGATGATATTATTATTATGATGCTACCTATTACAGCAACAAAAGATGATTTCTCATTTAAAGTTTTCGCTTCAACTGCCGGCGGGATTGAAATGGGTGGTTTTGGCAGAGTTGGTTTTAATTCGGCAATTCAATTACATGTCGAGGATGATTCCATTTTCGTTTATTACAGGGATAATCTTTCTGACGAAGCGGCTGCTTCATTAGCCGGTATCAGAGCTGAAATGGACATTGCAAGTTTTGAATTAAAATTAACAAAATCCGGCAGCAATGCCATTGTTCAAGCTTATTTAAACACCGAAGAGTTTTGCAATGTTCAACTAAATAATGTGGATGATGGGATATTTCAAGGACAGATGGTCGCCTATATTCAGAAAGATCCCGATGAACCCCTAATGAACTGGTCATTAGACGCAGTTGAGATTAATTATAATTCCTTAATTGACATAGCCGGCACGTTTAATGAAAATTTTTCAACTTCAAATTCTTCCTGGTTTGCCTTTGGAGACTGGGACGATATTTATCAATCCATTTCGATTGGTAACAATAAAATGAACTTCAATTACAACGGAACAAGTGGCACAGCATTATACGTAATTCCTCCTGTCGGCTCGGTTTCCGATTTCACAATTGAAATTGAAGCAGGCTCCGAAGGTGAACATAATGCGCCGTTTGGTGTAAGTAGATTTTTTGATTATTTGAATTATCTAACCATGTTCTTTGAGGATGATTCTATTTATATCGGCTACGGCAGCAATTCGTTTGAACCGGTTATTATTGATAAGTCCCCTATTGCGTTCACTAACCCGATGAAGATAAAATTCAGTGTCGTAAGCAGTGATTTTTCCCAAACTATGTACGCGTGGGTTAACGACAATCTGCGTTTAAGCGGAACTGTAAATAGTACGGGAAATAACAAACTTGCTTCCGGTCATCTTGCATTGGGTTTTGACAGGGGGAATTTTATAAACGCATATTTTAATTATGCAAATATTTCATATAACGTTTTTATTCCGGAAGAACCATTGTTCTTAGATCATATTACAAACAACATGTCGCTCTCAGTTTTTTCTAATTCTGCTCTTGGTTATCACGAAGGTCATGGCAATAGTTTAACTTATTTAGAAAGCACTGATTTACTGTTCTCCGGGGGAATAGTCTTCGGTAATGAACAGAAAGGAATTTCAGGCAACATTGGCAGCTTCTACTTCTCAGATATAACACAATATCGAAATGTGCAAAACGAGGAATCGGGGGACTTTTTTGATCAAAAAATTAGCGCTGCTTACTCTGACGAATATTATGCAAATAAATATGGCGTTGAAGTTTTGCAGCATAGTTATTCGAGAGTTGACAAGGATATTGTTTTTATCAACTTCCGTCTAAAAAATATTTCGTCAAATCCGCTGAACAATTTTTATATCGGCATGTTCGCAGATTTCGATATTGTGAGCTATGACCAAAACCTCGGCGGATATGATGCTTCTAAAAACCTTATATATCAGTTTGACCCGGCGTCACAAACTCATTGCGGATTAATCGCATTGAATGGACTTGCCGGAGGTAAAGTTACTGCAGAAGGCGGAACACGTATGGATTTGCTGGGATATTTAAGCAATACGGATTATTCGCCCCCTGCTGTGAATGGCGACTACAGAATTTTTATCTCTGCCGGACCTTATAATATTCCTGCTTCAGATGATGTTCTTTTAAGTTTTGCCGTAACAGCAGGCGACTCATATAATACGTTAATTGCGAATGTTGATGAAGCCGCTGCAATTTTTAATACTAATGTTGTTCAGGTAAATGACAAAGTCGAAAATGTACCGGATAATTTTATTTTGTATCAGAATTATCCGAACCCTTTCAATCCGGGCACAATAATTTCATTCTCGCTTCCCAAGGCAGATTATGTCACACTTAAAATATATGATATTCTTGGCAGCGAAATTGAAACGTTGATTCACAATGAATTGAAAGAAGCCGGTACGCATAAAATTCAGTATTCAGTAAAAAATAATAAATTATCCAGCGGAGTTCATTTCTGTAAACTGCAGAGCGGGCAATTCACTCAAACAAAGAAACTTTTATTCCTCAAATAAATTATTAATTCCAGCTCCCGGAATATTTACATCTTTTCGGGAGCTGTGAACTATTAATCATTTCATAGTTTAATCTCTATTCTGCAGCACAAATTAAATTATTTTTGCATGATATTATTGACTATAAGCATTGCGTTCCCTAATTTGTATCTGAATAAGACAAGGGGTGGAAAAATGATTGGTAAATCCGTTCTCTGCATAACAGTTGCGCTGCTGCTGATAAATAATCCTTTTAACTATGCGCAGCAAAAAAACTCAAAACAACAGTTGACACATCAGATAGATGGTTTGTCTTCCGGGGCTCTTTTCGATTTCTGGCTGCAGAAAGAAATTAAGGAAGGTAGAATTAATCAATACGAGGTTGAAAATTATCTGCGCCGTAATGCAAAAAGACGCGATAAACCGGCAGTCAATGTAAACAGTATAACCAGCATGACTTCATTTACAGGATTTGGTTATGACGATAATTCAACCGAAACAAGCGGATACTCCTTTATTCCGCCTGATCCTATTGCCGCTGCTGGTACAGATAGAGTTATTGCCGTGGTCAATGTTATGATAGAATGTAGGGATAAAACCGGCACTTTAATTTTCCGCGATGCATTAAAAGATTTTTTTACTTCCCTTTCCCCAGCAACATTTACTTTTGATCCTAAAGTAATTTTTGATCAATACGAAAGTAGATTTTTGGTTGTAACTTTGGAGAAAGAAGAATCTGGAAGCAACCCGGATGCAAGCAATACATCCAAAATATTTTTGGCAGTATCTAAAACCGCTACTCCTGCCTCTTCATCAACAGACGATTGGTATTTTCATTCAATTAATTCCAAAATTTCGATTGATGGTTTAGACACTTGGGCTGATTACCCTGGCTTTGCTATTGACGAAGAAGCCGTTTATATAACAAATAATATGTTTACACATGAGGTCAGCGGAAGCAGAACCAACAAAGGTGTCCGGCTCTGGATTGTTGATAAAGGTACTTCCGGAGGTTTTTATGACGGCGGGTCTGCTACCCGAAGTACAAATATTTACAATCCGTACTCATCATCAGGTTATGATCTGACTACACAACCGGCACATGTTTTTGGTGCAGGCGGAATTTCTGCTGGTGTTGGTACTTATCTCGTTGGTTATTCAGGTTTAACCGGAAGCGGCAATGAATTTATTCAGTGGGTAAGAGTTGACGACCCTATAGGAACTCCGAGCTTCACAGTATCAACAATTAATATGGGTGACATTGATGATACAGATACTTCAATGCCCGACGCACCGCAATTAGGTTCGGCTGAATTAATCGAAACAAACGATAGAAGAGCCTTACATGCCGTCTGGAGAAGTAATTTATTGTGGTTGACTACAACAGTAGTGCCCGGCTCCGGGGATGACAATGGAGAGGCAACTGCCTACTGGATAAAATTATCTGCTTCGGGAGGAACGCCAACTTCGAGCGATAAAGGTTCAATCGGCGGTGAGGATATTGCCACAGACACATACACATTTTTCCCGAGTGTTGCAGTCAATAGCAGCGGGGATGCAATATTCGGTTTTTCCGCATCGGCATCCACGATTTATGCGGGAGCTTATTATGCCGGGCGTGCAAGCGGCGATGACGCCGGAACCGTCAGGGAATCACAAACAATCAAAGCAGGTCTCGCATCTTACATAAGAACATTTGGCGGGACAAAAAACAGGTGGGGAGATTACACCGGCACGTCAGTTGACCCCAGCGATGACGAAACTTTCTGGGTGTTTAATCAATATGCGGATACAAAATCCGGCTCAACCGATGGTTACGGGCATGACGGCAGATGGGGAACAGTGTATGCCAAAGTACCGGTATCTGCATTGCCTGTTGAATTATCCGGATTTGAGGCTGTAGCCGGCGATAACTCTGTAACACTCTTCTGGCAGACCTCAACCGAAACAAACAATTATGGTTTCGAGATTGAAAGGTCGGTTGATTACCCGATTGAAGGAATTGATGAATGGATTAATATCGGTTTTGTTCAAGGGCATGGAACTTCCTATTCGCCAAAGTTTTATGAGTTTATTGATAATGATCCGCCCGTCGGCGATTTAAAATACAGACTGAAACAGATTGACCTTGACGGAACTTTTAAATATTACAGCGCTACTGCATCGGTATCTTTTGGCGTTACATCGGCAACAGGGAATAATTTACCTTCCGAATTTGTTTTATATCAGAATTATCCGAATCCTTTTAATCCGAATACAACAATTTCATTCTCGCTTCCCAGGGCAGATTATGTAACACTTAAAATATATGATATACTCGGCAATGAAATTGAATTGCTTATAAACAATGAATGGAAAGAAGCCGGCACGCATGATATCATTTACTCAGCGAAAAATAATAAATTATCCAGCGGTGTATTTTTCTACAACCTGCAAACGGGGAATTTTTCAGAAACAAGAAAAATTGTTTTATTAAAGTAATATAGTTTTTAGAGGATTGAGGATTCAATCTATAGTTATACTTAGCAAAAGCTTTATCTTTATTTATCTATCTAAAGTATCATAAAGAATATTTCAATTGCGAGAATTGCTTGCGAGTAAAAATAGTAACCGTATTCTTCTTATTACTTTTAATTTTTTCGAATGTCTTCTCACAATCTACAGAGATGATTGTTGACGAATACACCGTAGAAGATGGATTATCGCAGTCAGTACCCATTTCTCTATTACAGGATAACTTCGGGTTCATTTGGATAGGCACCGAAGACGGTTTGAACCGCTTTGACGGCTATAGTTTCAAACATTTTTTTCACGACCCTCTTGATTCAAACAGCTTATGCAATAATTTTATTACTGCACTGATGCAGGACAGCAAGGATAGAATTTGGGTTGGCACACGCAACGGGTTGTCGGTTTTTGATCCGCGCCGCGAATTATTTTTCTCTTTTACTTTTAATAATAATGATTTGACTTCACTTACAAGTTCAACAATACTATCTCTGTTTGAATCTGCTTTGGGCGATATTTATATCGGCACTTCAACCGGATTGAATATCGCACTTGATGTTCGAGGGGAGATTTCATCAATACGGTTCAAACAAGTTAAAACCTCGGCTTATCCGGATGAAAACTCAATTTTATCTTCGGCTGTTAATGCGATTACGGAAGATCAGAACAACAATATATGGCTTGCGCTTCAAACTAAGGAAAAGACGAGTAATGCTGATATTGGTTCGTTGACGCGTTATAATCCGATTACTCAGAAATTTAATCACTATTATTTGGATAACATCAACAGCGAAATAAAAAGCAGCGCAGTCCGTTCGCTTTGCGGCGATAAAAATTTGATATGGGCTGGTACATTCTCTGAAGGTTTGATAAAAATTGAATTAGGAAACGAGGGCAATCCAGTTATAAAAAGTATTTACAACTCAAGAACAAGCCAAAACAAAATTACTCACGATTACATTGGCAAAATTCGACTAACAGAAGACAGAATTATTATCGGAACTTACAATGGTATTTCCGTGCTTGATTTGGAGGAGGATACAATTTCGGAATCACAACTGTTCAATAAAAAAGGAGAACAGTTGAATGTGCATACTATAAACGATCTTCTGCATGATAGGAGCGGAAATCTTTGGGTTGCATCAGTGAAAGGGCTATTCAAATATTCTCCAGCCTCTCAAAATTTTCAATCATTTTTTTATAACCCAAATGACGAAAATTCAATAATCGGCGGAGATATTTTCGGCATTAAAGAAGACTCAAACGGTAATATCTGGGCTGCAAGTTTTGGTTCGGGGTTGACTAAGCTGACTCCGACCGGTAGCGGTCAATACAAAACAGAAAGATTTTCAGAAGAAATGAACAATCTCTTTACAAATCAAATATTAAGAATTGCTGAAGACTTTGAAACTAATATTTGGTTTGCAACTTTTAACGGACTGCTACAGGGAAGAAACAACGGAACGGGTAATCTTGTTTTTGAAAATTTCACTCCCGAAAATTCGCAATTGACTTCAATTTATTATTATGATCTTTTCTTTAATTCAACCGGAAGGTTCGCCGCGAGGACATATCAATCCGGTATTGATCTTGTCTCCATTGAGAACGGTGATCTTAAAGTAAAAAATTACAAACACACCTTTAGCATTGAGGCGAAGAACAAAATTATCTCTTGTTTCGCTAATCCGGAAGAATTATGGATTGTAACAAACAGTTCACTTGTTTTGGGGAAATATACAGATTCATTTGAATTGAAATTCATTCCGCTTGTTTTTGAGAAACAATATTGGGAAGGAATAAGTAAACTTATGTTCAACTATATGCTTCGGGCGGATGAAAACACATTATTGATCGGAACAAATAATGGACTGCTTAAACTTGCTCTAAGTTATTCGAATGATGAGGATGTTATTCAAGTATCCGAAATAAAAATTTATAATATAAATAACGGTTTGCCGAACAATACGATTTATGCAATTGCAAAACATAATGATGACAGCTTTTGGCTGAGTACAAATAAGGGAATTTCAAATTTTTCTTTGAAGAAAGAAAGTTTTACAAATTATGAGATCTCATCAGGAATGAATTTAAATGAATTCAATGCCGGCGCAGTAGATGTTGGGAAATATGGTCATATATATTTCGGCGGCATCGGAGGATTTATTCGGTTTCATCCCGATAGTCTTTTCCAAAATAACATTCCCCCGCCGGTTGTGATTAATGAAATTAGTTTATTCAACGAACCACTCGGAATTAATTTTTTGGGAAATTCCATTCTTAAGAAGAGCATTTTATATACAAGTAAACTTGAATTTTCACATTCGGATAATATGCTTACCTTAGGTTTCTCTGCCCTTAATTATGATGAGCCTGATAAGAATTCCTACGCATATAAGCTTGAAGGATTTCATGACAACTGGGTTAACTCGGGCAATATAAGACATGCAACATTCACAAATCTTGATGATGGCGAATATATTTTTCGCGTTAAAGCTGCTAACAAAGACGGAATATGGAGTGACAATACCGCTTCGCTTAAAATAATTATCAATCCGCCTCCTTGGAAAACATGGTGGGCATATATGCTCTATGCATCTTTAATTCTTTCAGGAGTTTTCTTCGTGTTTTGGAGCAGGGAGCAAAAGTATAAACGCGCTTTGGAAATTGAAAAGAGAATTGATGTAGCAAAAAGCAAGGAAAGGAAAAAAGTAAGAACAAAAATTTCACAAGATTTTCATGACGAGGCAGGAAACAAAATCACAAAAATAAATCTGTTCACTACTCTTGCGCAGCGTAAAGCAGCGGAGGATGCAGAACTAAAAGGCTACCTTGACAAGATACAGGAAAACACAAAAGAACTATCAATGGGAATGAGAGACTTTCTTTGGGTTTTGGATGTGGGGAAAGATTCATTTTTTGATATGATCAAACGAATTGAGGAATTTGGAAACTCGATGTTCGAAATGTCGGAGATAAGATTTAAAGTAACCGGAATCCAAGACTCTTTCAAAAGCATAAGCATGCCGATGCACGCAAGACGATCATTGATTCTTATATTCAAAGAAGCATTAAACAATTCGATGAAATATTCTTTGGCGCGGAATGTGATTTTTTCCGTTTCGCTTGAAGATCCTGAACTAACCTTGATTCTTGAAGACGATGGCAAAGGGTTTTCAACTTCAAGTTCTTTTGAAGGATATGGATTAAAAAATATGGTGCAGCGAGCAGAAAAATTAAAAGGTAAGATCGAAATTAATTCCGTGCACGGTGGAGGCACAAAAATTATATTCACAGGCAATATCACTCATATGGGTAATTGAAAGAATAAAGGATTTAAAATATTTTGCTTTAGATATGAATGACAAAAACACAAATAACATAACAGTTGCAATAGTTGAAGATGATGAAGAGATAAAAAATCTGTTAACCATTATCATCGATGGCTCCCCAGGGTTTGAGTGCAGTCAAAATTATGCGGACTGCGAGGATGCGGTTAAAAATATTCCCAAGAATCCGCCGAATGTTGTTTTGATGGATATAAACCTTCCAAAAATTTCCGGCATAGAAGGAGTTAGATTGTTGAAGGAATCCCTTCCGGAAACGGATTTTATAATGCTTACAATTAAGGAAGACGACGATTCGGTTTTTAACTCGCTGACAGCCGGCGCCACAGGCTACCTTCTGAAAGATACTCCGCCTGTTCAACTTCTTCAATCGATAAAGGAAGTCGTTGAAGGAGGCTCGCCAATGAGTCCTATGATTGCAAGAAAAGTACTCGGATCGTTTAGGAAAAATTTTAAATCGCCTCTTTCAGAAAGAGAAACGGAAGTGCTTAAACGGCTTTGCGAAGGTGAAAATTATAAGACAATCGCTGATGCTCTTTTTGTAAGCGGAAATACTGTCCGGGCTCACATTAAAAATATTTATAAAAAAATTCATGTAAACACACGCGCTGCTGCTGTATCCAAAGCAATTAACGAAAATCTTGTCTGAGATAATATTCGTTCATTCTACGCCCACTTTAAAATACCTCATTTGAGTAATTGAAATCATTTGTAACTGACAGTACCTTGAATTCAAGTTTTAATAAATCATTATCAACAATGCAAAATGATAAGAAAGTATATAAAAATTTGAATGAAATTTTCGAGACAGAAAGCAATCATTAATAAAAATATAGGTGGAATTATGAATATAAATAAAAGTAAAATTTACCTGCTTTATTTACCAATCATACTAATTCTATTTCTGACAGTTAATAGTAATGCTCAAGTGCTGAAGTGGGCAAAGCAAACTGAAGGGGATATTAACCAGTATGAAGGCAAAATGCATCTCGACATTGACCCCAATGAAAATATATACATAGCTGGAAAATTTGAGGGTACTTTAGAGTTGATTCTTAATGGTGAAGGAAGTTACACGGTTCAGGATATGCATCCCCCGAATGTTGGATCACCTAACTTCATAGCCAAATATGATCCTATCGGAAATATTATTTGGGCTTTTGCAATTGGCGCACTTGAATCCGATGGCTATGATTTTTTTGATATTAACGATTTACATATCGATAAAGACGGAAACATAATTATAGTAGGCGCCTATGAATGTTATTCAGATAACAGCATTGATTTTGATCCCGGACCCGGAACTGCATTATTGACTGGTCCTCAATCAACAGCATTTGCGGCTAAGTATGATACGGATGGAAATCTGCTGTGGGCATTTCCCTATTATGCAGTTAATTCAGTTAATGGGGGAATTAACGGTGCTTTTCAAGAACTTTGCGGTGCGGCGACCGATGCTGCCGGCAATATATATTTAACCGGAAGAGTTACCGCACAGGTAATTGCTCCCGGCATAGAGCTTACTGTTGATCTTAATCCTTTGGGGGCTGCAACAAGTGAAAACATAGCCGGCGCAATTGTGGCAAAGTACAGTCCCGATGGTTTGCTTCAATGGTATAAGATTTATCCTAGAACCGACGGTTATGCCACGCAAGGCAGTGTTGGTGAAAAAATTGCAATAGACACCGAGGGTAATATTTTTGCGACCGGTTGGTTTAGCAGAATTGTGGATTTTGGAAACGGGCATACAAATACGGATGATCAATCAACCGTAGGAACATATCTTCTAAAATTAGATTCTAACGGAAATACCACATGGATGATTCTCTTAGATAATGATATTCTTGATCTTGGCGCAATGGTCCCGTTATCCATTTTATCTACTTCTTCAAACAATGTAGTCCTGGCAGGCTTGTTTGATAACACAGTTGACTTTGATCCCGGACCTAATGTAACTACACTAACAAGCTTTGAAACTACTTCAGGAGTTTTTGATGATGACGGGTTTATTGTTAGTTATGACCCTAATGGTAATTTTCGATGGGTTGATCACGTTGGCGGCGGCGCCCGTAATGAACGAATATTTAGTCTCGCAGAAAATTCTGACGGTGATGTTTTCACAACCGGGGATGGTCATACAGGCTTTTTTCTTAAGAAGCTAGACGGACAAAACGGTTCAACGCTTGCTCTTTACGAAATGCAATACGAACCTGGTTTTGAAACTGAACTTGCTTTTGGTTATGAAACAGTTATTTCCCCAAGCGATAATATGTACTTAATTGGAAAGGTATTTCAGGATAGCCTTGACGTAGATTTTGGAAGCAATGAACATTTCATTCTTTTTTATCCCAATAATGACAATTACGAATCACTTTTTATTTCAAAATATGATGTATCACAAACTCCGACGGGAATTGAAAGTTATGATGATGTAATTCCCAACGCTTTCCAATTAAAACAAAATTATCCAAACCCCTTCAACCCAAGTACAACAATTGAATTCTCAATTCCCAATTCGGAGTTTGTTTCGATAGTTGTTTATAATTTACTTGGAGAGAAAGTTGCCGATTTGGTAAATGAGCTTCTTCCTGCCGGGCTTTATCGTTCCCAATGGAATGCGGAAAATTTTCCAAGCGGACTTTATATATATAAAATATCAGCAGGAAATTTTATAGAAACTCGTAAAATGCTGCTGCTTAAGTAAATCAGTTGTTACATCATCGTTAAATGAAAAAGAATGAAGAAACAATCAATATTAGTAATTGCAAAAGTTTTCGGCGGAATACTATTTGTAATTCAGATGTTGTTATTTCTATTTTATTGGAATTGGCCCTTTCAAGCAGCAGGAGGCAAAAAACATCTGCCGTTTATCCTGCTTGGAGTTAGTATGGCGGGATATATTTTAACATATTTCAATCGGAGGATTGGCGGCACATTAATTATTGCCGGAGGAGTCGGATTAAGTGCAAACTTTCTCTTTGCAAATTCGAAAGGAGATTTTGGAGTTGGATTACTGCTGCTCCTCTTAATTTTTTTACCGTGCGCTGTTTCAGGTCTGCTTTTTTTAGTAGCTGGACCTCAGCATAAAAAATTCAATAATTAGTAAAGGAGGTGAGGTTTGAAGTTTTTCAAAAATGCTTCATTGATAATAACACTTTGTCTTTCCGGTATAAATTTATCGGCTCAGTCGGATATCGAGGGAAGTAAAGATCATCCTGTGATAAGCAGATATCCCGGATCTGTAATAGTTTATTACTTAGAAGAAGATTACACTGAGTATAGTATCGCCTATGGACCGGAGACAGGTTACAGAAATATAGATGATTGGATTAATGTTGAAGGGAAATTTACAAGAATATATTATGAACTTTCGGGCACTACCACAATCACTCAGATTTATAGAAATTTCTTAAGCGCATTGGAAAAATCAAAGTTCAAGATAATTGCCAACGGGATTAACAAAGATAGAAACGCGGGTAAAGGAGTTGGCGAAAGAACTTGGCTCGGAACATTCTTCAGGAAAAATCCTTTCCCTGTAAATTCAAAAGTATTGTTAAGTGCAGGCACGAGCAGTGCGGGTGGAAGCTTTTATATCGCATCCGAATTGAGTAAACCCGATGGAAAGATTTATATTGTAATTTCTTCAATTGAGTACAGCAGCGAGAAAACAGTTTATATGATTGATGTTATTGAAGAAACCAAAATGGAAGATGACTTAATACAAATAAATGCGGATGAAATGTTGAAGGGTATTCGCTCCGAAGGAAAGATAGCTCTTTATGGAATTTATTTTGATACTGATAAAACAGATATCAAGCCTGAATCGGAATCAACTTTGAAGGAAATTGTAAAACTATTGGATTCAGATAAAAACTTAAAGCTGTATGTCGTTGGTCATACCGATATGACAGGAAGTTTTGATCATAACATTGATTTATCCAAACGTCGCGCCTCTTCTGTTGTAAAGGAACTTACCTCAAAATTTGGCGCCGCTGAAAATCGTTTAACATCAGCCGGTGTTGGTCCGCTTGCTCCTGTCTCTTCAAATGAAACGGAGAGCGGAAGAAAACTTAACCGGAGAGTTGAGCTTGTTGCGAAACTTAAGTAACTAAAAAAAACGGAGAGTTTTTCGCACTCGAAGAAATTTGTTTTAATTGGATGATTATCAGTTAACTCGGTATTTATAATAAATTCCTGCCGATGGTATTACTCCAAACTATTATTAATATCACCGGCTGGAATTTTTATCTTGAATGTACTGCCCTTCCCTTCTTTTGAAACAACTGTAATCTCGCCGCCGATCCTATCTGCAAATTCTTTGCAAAGAGAAAGACCTAAACCCGTACTGGGTTCATTTTCCGTTCCCCGCGTGGAAATTTTCTCAGTCAGATCAAAAAGTTTATCAAGTATTTCCTCAGGAATCCCGATCCCTTCGTCTTTAACTGCAATTTCAAGATAATCGTCCGGGAGTCTGCCGGCTATTACATCAACTCGTCCGTTTTTATGAGTGAATTTAACGGCATTAGAAAGCAGATTCCTCATAATAATTCCAAGCATATCCTTATCAACGTTTATTAAAATATCTGGGGGACAATCGGTATAAACATTTATACCCTTTCGTCCGGCTATGTCTTTTATAACATCAATATTTTCTTTCAACACTTCATTTAAAGATACGACACGTGGATTATTTTTAATTACACCTCTCTGGAGATTAGACCAGACAAGAAGATTATCAAGCAGTTTATAAATGCTTTTTGCCGAAGTTTGAATTAACGAAATAGCATTCTTCTTCTCTTCATTCGTCAATTCGTCGTATCCTTCATTTAATAGAGAAAGCGAACCAAGAAAACCGTTGAAAGGACTCCTCAGATCATGAGCAATAACAGAAAAGAAAGTGTCTTTGAGAACATTCAGCTCATGAAGTTCTTCGTTGCTTTGTTTTAATTTTTCAGCCTGATCCTCTAAACGTTTTTTTTGAGTTTCGATTTGATCATTTTTTTCTTGAAGAATTATATTGGCGCGTTTTTTATTTCGATTAATTGCCAGCAGGGATACTGAAATAATAAGAACCGGAACGAGCAGCAGCAAAAGAATATATGCATATAACCTCTGCCTGCTCAGTTCCAATTCTTTTTCTTCAAGTTTTTTCCGGTTTAAGGCAGTATTAAATATATGCTCGAGTTCGACTATTCTATTGTTCGTCTCGTCATTACTAATCTGATCAGAAACTTCTTTATACCTCTTATGAAATTCTAAAGCAGAACCCATATCATTTAATTTCTCATAAATGTCCGATAGATTCAAATAGTTTTCTTTCAAATAATCTTTTTTGCTTATGGCTAAGCAGATTTCAATGCTTTGATTGAAAAAATTAATTGCTTCGCTGTATCGTTTCTGCTCCTTCCGTATTTCTCCGAGTCTGAGTTTAATTTGGGCTTCTCTTATCTTTTCATGACGAATAGTTAAATATTCTTCTGCCTGACGGAAATACTTCTCGCTTTGTGCGTAGTTCATCTCAATCTGATAAAGCTCGCCGATGCTTATCAAATTAAGCATTAACATCGAGGCATTGTTTGTCTTTTTATAATAATCGTGAGCCTTATGATAATATTCCAACGCTTTGTCGAAATCGTTTTGTGCTTTAAAAATTGATGCAAGTCCGTTAAAAGCATAACCGATTGCATCGTTATCCCCTGACTTAAAGGCTAAATCTAATCCCTGATCGAAGCCCGCTTTAGCCCGCTCTAATTCATTTCGGTCTCTCTGAATTATCGCAATATTGCACTGTATCAGAGAGGCGCCGAAGAAATTTTTTAGTTCAATTTGTAGTGGAAGAGCTTCGTAATAATACTCGAGCGCCACTTCAAGATGTCCGATATTATAATAAACAACACCAAGATTGTTCAAGGTTCGAGCAATCTGTCCTTTGTCATTAAGCATTTTCCTGTAATATAAAGCGGTTTCAAAGTTGACTAATGCGGAATCAAAAATAGAGTCTGACCAGTAAGCCAATCCCGCATTATTGTATGATAGAGCAAGACCTACAGTATCGCGCGAGTCATTGCTAAGGTCGGTTGCTTTATAAATATATTTTAGAGAACTGTCAATTTCATGAATATCCTGGAAATAATAGCCTAATCTGTTATATAAAATTATCAATTCTCGGGTACTGCCAGATGAGCTGAGGAGCGTTTCGGCAGCTAAAAAATTCTGTAGAGCTTGCTCATATTCCTTCTGATAATATCTATAATAACCAATATTGCTTAAGGCAATGCCCTTTCCCTTCGAATATTTTTCGCTTTCGCTCAGCGATAACAGTTCTTCGTTTAATAAGAAATATTCATCGCTTTTTTCGGATAATTCATTTGATATAGAAATTATCGCTTCTATCCGGGGCAGACCATGAAGATTTTCGTAACGTTTTTTTATTTGATTTATATCAGCATAGTGAGTTACCGCCGTAATCAACAACATTGAAATAATTAATTTTTTCATACTAACAATTTAACACATACGCAGCAGTTTTTTTAAGAAATTAAACATCAGGTTCAAATTACACGGCAGTAAAAAATTCTAAATTTTGAAAAACCCAGAAACCACTCAAGCGCTTCCGGGGTCTGCTTTATTTTTTGCGGAGCTTAAGTATTAGTTTTTTCTAAAATAGGCTTTAATCTTCTCTCCCGTCTTTTCGAAAATTATGTATAGTATAGGTATCACAATCAGGGTCAGAGCTGTGGTTGCCGTAAGTCCGCCGATAACCGCACGCGCCAGAGGAGACCAGGTTTCGGAGCCAGTTCCGAATTCAACAGCAAGCGGAACCATGCCGAGAATAGTTGTAAATGCAGTCATCAATACCGGGCGCATTCTTGCTTCGCAGCCTGCTATTACTGCTTCGTAAAGCTCCATTCCCCTTCTCTTCAATTGATTGATATAATCCACAAGAACAATTCCGTTATTGACCGCAATACCAACCAGCATTACTAATCCAACAAGAGCCATAACGGATATTTTAGTTCCTGTGATAAACAAGAAAATAAAAACCCCGATGACTGAAAGGGGCACCGTAGACATAATTATCAGCGGATCAACGAAGGATTCGAACTGTGAAGCCATTATCATATAAACGAGAAGAACCGCCGCAAGGAACGCTAACATAAGATAGTAAAACGCCTCTTGCTGGTCTTCTGCCGTTCCTCCGATTATAACCTGATACTCAGACGGAATAGGTGTTTCATTAATAATCCTTTCCACTATTTCAACTGCGGAGGAAAGGTCAAGTCCCGAAAGACCGCAGCCTACGGAAACAAACCTGCTTTGATTTTCCCTAAAGATGTTTGGGGTTGATTCTTCGTCCCGGATTTCAGCCAATTCTTTCAGAGCTATCATCTGTCCGGTTGGTATTGGAATTTGAATATTTTCCAAAGCTTCTTTTTGATTTCTATAGGATTTATCAAATTGAACCCGAATGTCAAACTCATCCCCTTGATCTCTGTATCTTGAAACAACTTTGCCCTGTATAGCGGTGGAAATATTACTTGCGACCTGCAGAGTGGAAAGCATATAATGATTCAGAATATCCTTGTTCAAATGAATCTGAAGTTCGGGTGTTGTCTCTTTAGTGTTTAACGAAATATCGACTAAGCCGTCAACTTTTTCCATTTTTTCTTTTAACTGATTAGCAATTGATTTAGCGCCTTCGATATCAAATCCCATTACTTTAACTTCAATATCTTTCTCTGTGCTGAAAGCGCCGCCCTCTTGAAAAATGTATGTAATTCCCGGAATCTTATCAAGCCGTTCCCGCAGTAAGTCTTGGATTTCAAATTGCGACCTCGAGCGCTCTTCTTTAGTAGTTAATCTGATAAACGCTTCAATTGTGCTTGATGTTGTTCCCCAGGCTCCGATGCCTTCACGGCTGCCAAAAAATATTGATACGGAATTTATTTCTTCTGGCTTAACTACACTCCGGATTATATCTTCAAGTTCATAGGCATAGACCCTGGTTCTTTCAATCGGATCGCCGGATGGAGATTGAATTACAATATTCATAATTCCTTGATCAGTTTTTGGGAGGAATTCGCCTCCCGATACTACAGCGAGCGCAATGGAAATTATTAACATTGCAGCCACCGATGCCAAAACCGTTTTTTTATAATTAATAGCTTTTTTTAAGTTTCTGACGTAAGTAAGTTGAATTCTTAAAAGAATATCACCGAGTTTCTCTTTCAGCTTTCTGAAACGTAATCTTTTGTATTCTTGATTGAGCTTCAAAATATTTGATGACATCATCGGCACTAAGGTTAATGCGACAAGCAGAGAAACTACAAGGCTGAATGTTATTGTAAGCACCATATCCTTAAAAAGCTGTCCGGTAATATTGGGCACAAAAAGCACAGGAAGAAAAACGCTTATAGTGGTAAGAGTAGAGGCGGTTATAGCCATTCCGACTTCACCTGCCCCGGTCATGGCAGCTTCGGATCTTGAATTTCCCATCTCCCGATGGCGGTAAATATTTTCCAGAACGACAATTGAATTATCAACGAGCATACCCACAGCAAGCGCTAAGCCCGCCATGGATATAATATTCAACGTAAGATTAGCTGCAAACAAAACCGCAAATGTTGCAATAACCGAAACGGGAATAGAGATTCCCATTATAATACTTCCACGCCAGTTCCGGAGAAAAATATAAATAACCAGAAACGCAAGGAAGAAAGCAATAAGTGCGGTGTTTCTTAAATTGTTAATCGAACTCGTTATGAAATCCGCTTGATCCCAAATCACACTGAATCGAGTCCCTTGCGGAAGTCTTTCTTCTATATCTGGAAGCGCTTCTTTTATTTTATTGCTTGTCAGTACTGTATTCGCATCCGACTGCTTCATTATTTGTATTAACACTCCTTCGCCAAAATCGGCACGAACTTCGGTTGTTGCTTCTCTAAAGCCGTCGACAACATCGCCAACATCTCTAACAAAAACCGGAACATTTCCTTTCATCGTAATAATCGTATTCTTAATTTGATCAATTGTCCGGTACTCACTGAAAACCCTGAGACTGTAAGATTTCTCAACGGTCTCTATAGTGCCTGCAGGCTGAAGCCCGCTTCCAAATTGAATCGCATTAGCCACATCATTAGGCGCGAGATTATAAGAAGCGAGTAATGTCGGGTTGAGATTTACGTTTATTTGTCTCTTCAATCCGCCTTCGGTTTGAACTGCGGCTACTCCTTCAACGCGCTCTAATAGAGGTTCAATCTTTTCCTCGGATAATCTGCGAAGCTCCGCGGGTCCTAAATATTGAGAACTTAAATTCAAAAATACTATCGGACTCATAGACGGGTCAAAAACGAAGACCAGCGGTTCGGATGCATCGGGGGGCAGAAAATCTCTTATGAGATCAATATTTTTTCTAATATCAATTTCCGCCTGATTCATATCCGTACCGTATTTGAATTCTAACGTGATTATAGACGCTCCTTTGAATGACTGCGAATTAACTTTCTCAATATTCTTAACCGACGACACAGCTTCTTCAAGCGGACGAGTAACTATATTTTCTATGTCTTCCGAACCAAGTCCGGTGTAATTTGTTATGATTCCCGCTATCGGAAATTGAATGTCGGGGAAGAAATCAATTTTTAATTGCGAGAAAGAAAATATGCTGAAGAAGATCACAACCGCGTAAATCATCGAGAGTGTAACCTGCTTTCGTATGGAGAATTTTGTTAGGATCATAATCAGTCTCTAATTTATTCAACAACGTTAACTTTTTGTCCTTCTTTAACTATATTCTGCCCAACAACAATAACTGTATCGCCGTTATTTAACCCCCTTATGATTTCAATCCTGCCGTTACTAGAAATACCTGGCTCAACCTCCACTAAAGCTGCATTTCTATCTTTAACAGTAAAAACAAAATGTTTCCGCATTGGTGTTTGAATGCCAGTATTTCTGTCTATAATCACTTCTGTCTGCCTAAGTAGAGCTTTTTCCGGAATTGCAATTGTATTTGGTTTAGAATTAACTTCAATATAAAATTCGCCGAATAACCCTGACTTTAGCCGGCTGTCATTGCTTATTAACTGAACTTCTATCTCCAGCGCTTTCGTGAGTTGATCGACGGCTTGATTGACAGAAGAAACCTTTCCATAAAATTCCACTCCATATATTGATGGAAATTTTATTGCAACATTTTGTCCCTTCTTGATAAATGGAATATCCTTAGGAGTAACTTTTAATTTAGCCTTCATTCCCGCGGAACCTATCAACTGAATTACAGGCTGTCCAGCCGGAGCCATTTGATTGATTTCAAAATAAACAGCCGCAATAATTCCTTCGAACGGAGCTTTCACAAAACTATTTTCATACTGTTCTTCCGCCTGTCTTAGCATTGCTTGACTCTGCTCAACTACCGCCTCAGCAGCTTTTTTCTGGGTAAGCGCTTGTTCAAACTGCTGCTGGCTTACGGCGTTCTGTTTGTGAAGGCGTTCAATTCTTTCATACTCCTGCAAAACCAAATTTAGCTGTGCCCCGGCATTTTTTAATGATGCTTCCGCCGCTTCAACTACTTGTTTTAGCAGTGCATTATATTGTACCGCAAGAATTTGACCTTTGTTGACTTTATCCCCGGCTTTAACATAAATCTTTTCAAACTTCTCGGATATTTTACTGTAAAGTATGACATCTTCGTAAGCAGTTAAACCGCCTGTAAGCTTAATTGTTTTTGATATTGTTTCCGGTTTTATTTCAAAAACTTTAACCGGTATTGATTTCACTTCTTCGTTCTCCTCATTCGACTGGCAGCCGATCAAAAGAATAGCGGCAGCAAACAAGATAAGCGTTAGTTTGATTTGCATTTCATCCTCAAAAATTTATTCCCAAATTTTATTTAATAATCCAACAGATTTCAGCAGACCAAGCTGCGTAATATTGTTATTGTAAATTGCCTGCAGATATTGAGTTTTGCTGTTGTTATAAAGTAATTGCGCATTCAACACATCAAGCTGTGTGCTCATACCTTCCGCATATAAAAGATTTGACAATCGTAAACTTTCTCTGGACTGCTTCAAGGCTTCCTCATAGCTTTTAAGGTTTTTTTCGGATTCCTTATATAAATAAAAATTCTGTTCGACCTCGATTAAAGCCTGATCTTCGGCAGATTTAGCAGCCATTTTCATTTGATCGCTTCGAATCTTAGCAATTTGGTAATCCAAAATTCTTCTTCCGCCTTCGAATAATGGGAAGTTGACCGAAAGCATAAGAGATTTTGACCGGATGTAATCGCTCCACATAACATTTGAGTTATCGAGCTGAGCCTGATGCTGAATACTTGCCGTAAGTATAATTGAAGGTGCAAATTGACCGAGTGCAATATTTTCTCCCTGCTCTGCCGCCCCTAATTTATGTCCGACCGATTTCAAGTCTGCACGGTATTCTAAGGAATACTGTGCCAGTTCTTCAAGAGTATTATCAGCGTAATCTTTCAGGAAATAGCGCGAAGCAAGAGAATCGTTTATCACGAGCGAGTCTTCAAGAGAAAGATTAAGTATCAGCTTCAGTCTTTGAAGTGACAAATGTTTGTTCGATAATGCCGATTCATACAGCGGCAGTGTTGAATAATACTGGGCTCTTGCTCTTTGAAGATCAAGTTCGGTGGATGCGCCGGCATTGTAAAATTTTTCAACCTGCTCAAGATTCGCTCTTGAAACATCAACAGCTTCCTTAGCCGCATCGGTAATTGAGTTAGCAAGTATTGCCCCGTAATAAGCCTGCAGAGCAGAAAAAACTGTTTCTTCTTCTTTCCCTTTTAATTCTTCTGCAAGCGATTTTTTCAACTGCTTTTGAATCTTATAGTTGAAAAATCTTGTGCCTCCCGTAAACACTGGCAGCGAGAGATTCAACGAATGCTGGAAAGAATAATTCGTTCCGACAACAAATCTCTGTCCCATGAAAATAAAAACCGGAAGCTCAAGATTTTTTGTGAACATTCCCTGATATCCGAACGTTGGAAGAAAACTGCCTAAGGCTTTCCAGGTTTCAAGGTTTTGAGCTTCGTAATCAAGCAGCGCTGATTTTAAAAGCAAATTATCTTCGCGGGAACGGTCGATTAATTCTTCCCAGCTTAAGTAAATAACATTCTTCTGCTGCGCTGATTTCGAAGCTGTGCATATTATTAATAGAAAAATTATTTTGGCAATTATTTTAAACATTTATATCTCCGGGAATTACTTTTCCATAAACAAGTTATTTTTCCACATTTCGAAAAGTTCATCTAATTTTTTATTGATATTTCTTTTGTAGAAACCAAACAAAACATTCTGCATAACAACAAATAATACCGAACCAATAATCATATTTGAAAGAGCATCAATATCGGCATCCTGGTGTATATAGCCTTCATTTTGTTTAAGTTCTAGGTACTTTTTAAAAAATTTAATTTCATTTTCTGCACGTACAATTTTTTTCTTAACTAAATCATCCGGTATGTTCATGGTATTTAATAAAGTGGAAAACTGTATGAAGGGTCTGTATTTTTTTAGAAAGATTTTATAGATTCTTATTATTGCATATATATTCTCAAGAAATTTATTCTCTTCGTTAAAGTATCTTTGTTTGTATTCATCGGATAACCTGAAAGTTTCTTCAATAAGCTCATGAAGTAAGGTTTCTTTGTCCTTAAAGTAATAATACAATACCGGCTTGGTAATGCCGGCGGTTTCGCAGATTTGCCTTACTGATACGGCGTCAAATCCATATTTTGAAAACAACTCTGCAGCTGTGAAAAATATTTTGTCTTTTGTATTCATTGCCTGCCAATTTTTATGAAAAGACTCTTAATTTGACGTTGCTCTCCGATAATCGTTTCGTAAAAATATAAAAATTATACCGACCGGTAGGTAATTTTTTTATTAATAACGCAAATAAAATAAATGGGATTTTATTCGGTTTGTTTTTTTTATTATTTGAAGGAATAAGTAATCAACCGATAGGAAGAATGAAGACATTATGCAATGACGCTCAAAAATAATTTGAAAACATTAAGTAAATGGAGTGTGCCTTAAGACAAATTTATTCAAATTTTTAATTTGCCGCTTGACTTAGTAATTGACATATGTTAATATTAAAGCGACTAATTAGCGGTATTATAAGAGATATTTAAAAGAGGATTGAACAGGGGGACATTAATTTCCTCTTCCTCAGATGTACTTAAACAGTTATATGATTAACTCAAGAATTTCTTGGAAAAGCCGTGAATTTAACGTTAAGATCTTACATGCTGATAATTTTTCTAATTTCTTCTGCAACAATTTTTTCCGCAAACATTTTTTTAATTCAAAATAGAGAAGGGAGCTAATAAAAAATATTTTTTAGGAGGTATTTATGGGTACGCCCAGGTACAAATCCTTTTCATTCAGTTTGTTGTACTGCATTATTTTGTTTTTATTTGCATACGTTTTAAATGCTCAGCCCGGCGGCTGGCGCGCTATTCCGGGGATTAACCTAAGTGAGATTTATAAAATAAAAGCCGGCGGCGAGCATTTGTTTATGCTTGGTTTGCGCGGAATGGTCAAATCAACGGATGGCGGAGAAACATGGAATAGTTGTCAGCAATTTGGCGGCAGAGACGTTTGGATGTTTAATGAAAACTCAGGCATTCTTGCCGGCTATGGCGAAATTTATGTAACAAATGATGGATGGCAAAGCGGGACAAAAACAACTAATATTGATAATGCACGAAGTATTTTCATGAACGATAACCAAACCGGATTTACAGCGGGTTGGTTTGGTTATATCTATAAAACTACAGACGGCGGGCAAACATGGACTGAGAATAGGCAGGATCCGAGTCAATACTGGAATGATTTTACCAGCATTTTTTTCAATACTCCGTTAAACGGACATGCTGTTGGCAAATATTACTACAAATCTTCAACAGACGGCGGCGAAACATGGAATTTGAATACAGGTGTTCCCATTATGGGAGAATTTAATAAAGTTTGTTTTGTTGATCAAAATACTGGCTTTATAGTAGGAGATTATGGAATAATTTATAAATCTACAAATGGCGGTATCAGTTGGTTCTCTCAGACAAGTAATACTGACAATAATCTAAAGAGCATTTCTTTTCAGGATCTGAGCAATGGTATTGCAGTCGGAGATAACGGAACAATTCTTTCAACCTCCAACAGTGGAGATACTTGGACTCCGCTGACCTCGAACACAACCGAGCATTTGAATGATGTTCTTGTAAAATCTGACGGCGAAGCCTGGATTGCGGGAACTGGTAATTTATTAATAACAAATAAACCTCAGCCGGTCTCATATACATTATCTATGGGGCTGCTGCCCTGGGACGCTGCACAGGATGGATGCACTACCACCCCACCTACCGGCGCTCATTCTTATCTTGCCAATACAATAGTTCCTGTTTCTGCGCAAGACAAACAGCAATCCGGCTGGTATTTTAAGGAATGGACGGGCGATGCATCTGGCAACGACCCGAATATTAATATTGTTATGCAAGATCATAAAAATGTGACAGCAAACTTTGTGAATTTAACTTTAACGGTTTCCGGCACAGTGGCAGAATCTGTTATCTGCCCCGACAGCGGAAGGATAGAACTTTTTACTTTTCTTCCGATAAATTTTACTGCATCTAATGACGATGATTGGATTGTAAATAGTTTTAACCTTAAATCCGCAGGAAGCGGGGATGAAGTTGATGATATTGAAAAGATTTATGTTAAATCCGGCAATAGTGTTATTTACGAAGGGCAATTTGCGAGCGATGATGGAATCATTCAGGCGCAGTTGAATCCTCAATTGATTGTGCCCGCTGGACAGACACGGCAGGTTGTCGTCGTTTATGAATTTAAGTATGACGAAAATTCTTACGGCAGATATCAGATCAGAACCTTTGAACTTGAAACCGACGGCGTTAACGCAAAGCCTCAGAATTATAATGAAGGACTCATACAGGGCAGCGCCCGCAGACAAGCGCTTACTATTGCTCCGGTTATCACGTCAAAGAATAAGGGATTTGGAAATATTCAAAGTGCGGTTGACGATTCAAGCACAACTGACGGAGATGTGTGCTATATCTGCAAAGGAGAATATGAAGATAGAGCTGAAATAACTAAATCTATAATACTTACCTCTTTTAAGGGAAAAACCTTTACAACATTAAGTTATCCACCAAGTATCTCAGACAAACCAATTATAGATATTAAAAAAGATAATGTTACAGTCAGCAGTTTAACTTTTAAGTCTCCGCTTCCTTGGCAAGATAAAAATGCAATTCACTTTTCCGGAATGAATATTAAGATAAACTCTTGTTCCTTCCGTGACCTGTATATAAGTATTTTTGGAAAATCTTCAAGTAAGGCTGAGATTTCGAATAATACATTTAATTCAGTTAATACCTCGATTAAAACCGATTATGTCGATTCAACAATAATAAAAAATAATACGTTTCTTTCTGATTACTATGATATCTATTTATGGCAGTCTAGAGATAACAGAATATTTTTAAATAGTTTCTTCGGTGAATCTAAATTATTACTCAGTCATTCGAGAGATAACGAAATATATGATAACAATAAAGATATAATCTATCCTGTAACTTCCCTTTTTCTAGATTTCAATTCCCACGATAATTTTGTTACAACCAATAGATTCGGTTTAATTTTTGTTAAACCTGACTCCAAAAAAAATATTATTACTTCGAATTTTGCGGGAGGAATCGCGGTACACTCAAGCTATAACACTATTATTGGAAATATTATAGAAAATTTTTTGCAATCTGAACATTCGGAAACCGGAATATATGTTGGTGGTGAAGGGAACATTATTTCGGAAAATACTATCAGCGCGAAATATTCTGGGATTAAGTTACAATACCCCGCAAAAAATACAGTAATTTCTAAAAACAAAATATTCAATTGTGGTACAGAAGGTATTGCAATCATTAGTTCGGCAGAGATTAAAATCAGTATGAATAATATCTACAAGAACAGGGAAGGTATTTTTATAAATGGCGGACATTCAATAGAAATTTTAAACAATAAAATTGTTGATCATAGTGACTTTCAGTATGGAGGTTTGGGGATTCTCCTATATAGTTCAGAAAACGTATCAATTCTTGGAAATAATTTGGTGCGCAACTGCACAGGGATTAAGATTATAGAATCTCAAAACATAAAAGTAGGCAATAACAACATTTCAGATAGTTTCTGCCTTAAGACCGGTATCAGTGTTGATAATTCGAATCCGGAGATATATTGGAATACAATATCAAATAATAACGGCAATGGAATCTTTCTTGAGAACGGGGCGATGCCCGATATTACGGCAAATAATATATACGGGAATACAGAATTTGGTATTAATAACTCCGACTCCAAAATAACAATAAACGCATCGGGGAATTATTGGGGCAGTCAAAGCGGACCTACTTCCGGTGATATTCAAGGAAATGTTGATGCAGCCAATTGGCTTTCATCTCAGGTTGAGTTTGTATCTTCTTTAGAAAAAGACAGTCTTAAAGTTTCTCCCGGAAGAACCGATTCCATATTCATCTCATATCAAAATTTCAGCAACCCGGTGGATATTATCAATATTAATCTTTCGGATGATAACGGATGGATCAGCGGCGTATCATCATTTTCGGTTGAAATGCTCGACAGCGCCGGCGCATTGGTTCCAATTGTGATAAATGTCCCTTCAAATATTCAGCAGGGTTCTTTCGATAAAGTGTTTATCACGGCTCAATGCCATTCCGATGAGAATCTTATCCGTCGAGATTCATTCTATGTCTATGTCTATGAGCCTCTGATCACTCGTATGGCAATCTTACCCGATTCACTCACTATTTCCATTGGTGATTCAGTTTTGTTCACTGCGTCGGGATATGACCAATTCGATAATTCAATTGAGGTTCAGCCTGTTTGGCAGACAACCCTCGGAGAGATTAGCGTCGATGGTCTTTTCAAGGTTTCCGCAGAAGGTATTGCTTTAATCACCGCCGTTGATAATTCCACAGGTATTCAGGCAGGCGCAACTGCTTTTATCAGTCAGCAAGAAGCGCATCTCGCTTTAATTAAACTCGAACCGGATTCGGTATTATTACATCCCGGAGAAAAGCAGATGTTTGAAGCAAAGACATATAATCAGTTTATGTTTCCCTACTCTGTTGATGTAATATGGACTGCCGAAGGAGGTTTGATTGACAGCTATGGTTATTATAAGGCTGACAGTACTGCCGGAACATTTAGTATTACGGCAGAAGACACTTTAAGCGGTATTAGCGGAACTGCCGTTGTTATTATCGAGCTGCCGGTAAATGTTGTTGATAATATATCCCCGGATGAATACAAGCTTTATCAGAATTACCTGAATCCTTTTAATCCGGCGACAAAGATTAGGTTTGCTGTTCCGAAGACTGCTGCAGTATCTCTAAGGGTATATGACATTCTCGGACGCGAAGTCGCCTTGCTTGTCAACGAAGTTAAGAAACCGGGTTACTATGAGCTCAGCTGGAATGCTAACCATCTTGCAAGCGGGATTTATTTTATTTATATAAAATCGAATGAATACTCTAAAGTGATGAAAACTGTCTTAATTAAATAAGTCCGCATCTCTTAAAAACGGATTGTCTGAATTTTGTATATTTACGGTGTGTAATTAAAAATTGAGATGGGGAATAAAAATGTTTTCTGATAAGACTTACAAACAGCGGAGAGATGGATTAAAGAAGTTAATGGGAGGGGGCGTTTTGTTTTTCCCCGGCAATAATGAAGCCCCGATGAATTATCCCGCTAATTATTACAAGTTCAGGCAGGACAGTAATTTTCTCTATTACTTCGGTTTAGATTCGGCTGGGCTTAACGCGGTGATAGACGCGGATAACAATGAAGAAATTATATTTGGTGACGACAGGTCAATTGATGAAGTTGTATGGATGGGACCTCAGGAAAGTCTATCCGAAAGAGCTTTGCGGACTGGCATAAGTAAAACACTTCCCTCGAATGACTTAACGAATTATTTAACTAAAACAATTTCCTCCGGCAAAAAAATTCATTTTACAGCGCCTTACCGAAGCGATATTAAAATTCAATTTGAAGAATGGTTTAAAATACCAACCGGAAAGATTATAAGCGAGTCATCCGAAAAATTAATAAGATCAATAATTTCCCAGCGCTCTGTTAAATCCGATGAAGAGGTAAAAGAGATAGAAGACGCACTAAATATCAGTTATGAAATGAATACGCTTGCAATGCGATATTCCAAACCGGGCGTTATTGAGCGCGAAGTATACGGCGCTATTGAAGGGATTGCCCTTGGAATGGGAAGAGGTATTTCTTTCCCTGTAATATTTTCTGTCAGAGGCGAAACTCTTCATAATCATAAACACGAAAACATTATGCGCGAAGGCGATCTTGCTTTGCTTGACTCGGGCGCTGAATCAAACCTGCATTACGCCAGCGATATAACAAGAACCTTCCCGGTCGGCGGCAAGTTTACTTCACCGCAGAGAGATATTTATAATGTCGTTCTTCAATCACAGCTCGAGGCAATTAAGATGATAAAACCCGGGGTTTTATTCCGCGATATTCATCTGCACTCCGCAAAAGTGATTGCGGACGGTTTGAAGGAAATCGGCTTGATGAAAGGCGATACTGCCGAAGCTGTTGCACAGGGCGCGCATGCATTATTTTTTCCCCATGGATTAGGGCACATGCTCGGACTTGACGTTCACGACATGGAAGGACTCGGAGAAAATTACATCGGTTACAGCGATACGATAAAGAGAAGTCAGCAATTTGGATTAGCTTATTTAAGGTTTGCAAAAGAAATGCAGCCTGGTCATGTAATCACAATCGAACCGGGAGTTTATTTTATTCCAAAACTTATTGAACAATGGCGGAGCGAAATAAAGCACGCAGATTTCATCAACTACGATAAACTTGAAGGTTATTTGAATTTCGGAGGAATCCGCATTGAAGACGATATAATTGTAACTGATACAGGCTCCAGAGTTTTGGGCAAACCTATTCCAAAAATAGTTGAGGAAGTTGAAGCGGTCTGCGCATCATAAAATAATCATATTATATCCGGAAGAAAATAATGCAATCCATTCAAGAGTTTATCCGCCGCATTTCGGACTTCATCCCCGCCGACAGAATAATTAATGACGAACTGCGCAGGCTTGCCTTTGGTACAGATGCAAGTTTTTACAGGCTTATTCCAAGGCTTGTTGTAAAAGTTGAAAACGAAGATGAAGTTTCGAAGCTGATACGAACAGCCGGAGAATTAAGTATTCCTCTCACATTCCGAGCCGCCGGCACAAGTCTTTCCGGACAGTCCATCACTGATTCTGTGCTTGTCCTTTTAAGTCATACCTGGAACATGATTTCAATAAACTCAGAAGGAAGTAAGATCACTTTGCAAGCAGGCGTTACCGGTGGGTATGCCAACGCAAGATTAGCTCTATATAATAAAAAACTTGGACCCGATCCCGCTTCAATAAATTCTGCTAAGATTTCAGGCATCGCCGCAAACAACGCCAGCGGAATGACGAGCGGGACAAAATACAATATCTACAATACTTTAAGCGGCATGCGAATTATTTTCGCTGACGGAACTATTCTTGATACCAGAGACGCCGCAAGCAGAAAACAATTTCTTACTACTCACCAAAATATTGCCGGGTCAATAAAAGAATTATCCGATTCGATTAAATCAAATGCAATTCTTTCCAGAAAAATCAGCGAAAAATACCGCATAAAAAATACGACTGGTTACGGATTAAATTCACTCATTGAATTTGACAATATTTTTGAAATTATTCAGCACCTTATGATCGGATCTGAAGGGACTATCGGATTTATTTCGGAAGTTACTCTAAACACCGTGGATAATCTTCCTTTCAAAGCATCAGCGCTGATTTTATTTAAAGATATAAAGACGGCATGTCAGGCAATTCCGATTTTTCAAAGTAAACCTGTTGACGCTGCAGAAATAATGGATCGAGCCGCTTTGCGTTCGGTGGAAAACAAACCGGGAATGCCGGAATATTTATCTGCCCTTGGAGAAAACGCAGCGGCACTGCTCATCGAAACTTCTTCATCCTCGGCAGAAGGTCTGCAAACGCAAATGACAGTAATAATTGACTCCATAGCGGATTTACCGAAAGAACACCCGGTGGAATTTACAACCGACCCGAAAGAGTATAAAAAATTGTGGGACGTTCGCAAAGGATTATTTCCTTCGGTCTGTAAAAACAGAAAGCCCGGCACAAGCGTTATTATCGAGGATGTCAATTTTCCGACGGATCGGCTTGCAGATGCGGCTATTGATCTGCAATTAATGTTTAAAAAATATCAGTACGACGAAACGATTATTTGGGGGCATGCCCTCTCCGGAAATCTTCACTTTGTATTCGCGCCGGATTTCAGCAGGGATTCCGAGATCACCCGTTACAAAAATTTTATGGACGAAATTGCGCAGCTTGTTATTGAAAAGTATGAAGGCTCTTTGAAAGCCGAACACGGAACTGGCAGGAATATGGCTCCATTTGTGAAGTATGAATGGGGTGAAGAAGCCTATGATGTTATGCTTCGAATAAAAAAAATATTCGATAATAAAAATATTTTAAATCCGGGCGTATTGATCAACGGTGATCCTCAGGTGCATATAAAAAATCTAAAACCGCTTCCAATTGCGCATGATATAGTTGATAAATGCATCGAATGTGGGTTTTGCGAAGTAAATTGTCCTTCAAAAGATTTAACCATCACCCCGCGGCAAAGGATTGTTGTCTGGCGTGAAATACAGAGCCTCAGAAACAGCAGAAGTGATGACGAACGATTGAATTGTTTGATTAAAGATTATGATTATTTTGGAGATCAAACCTGCGCTGCCGACGGTCTCTGTGCCACAAGCTGCCCTGTTGATATCGATACAGGCAAATTAATTAAAGAATTAAGGGCTGCGAAAACAAGTCTGACAGCGCAGAGCGCTGCTCAATTTCTTGCCGACAATATGTGGCTTGCAACAAGCGTTATGAAAGCCGCTTTAAATCTTGCACATTATGCACATTTAATACTCGGCACGGATTTGATGAATAGGATTTCCGCATCATTACGCAAAATTTCCAGAAATAAAATTCCGAGGTGGACTCAATATTTACCAAAAGGCGCCGACCGGATATTTAATATCGAAAATAAGGATCACGGGAGAAAAGTAGTTTACTTCCCTTCGTGCATAACTAGGACAATGGGTATCTCTGCGGATTACGATAAAGATTATTCAATAACGACAGCGACACTTAGACTGCTTGATAAAGCCGGTTATACGGTGATTTATCCAAAGAATTTGGATAATCTCTGCTGCGGTATGGCTTTTAACAGCAAAGGATATTTTAAGGCTGGCAAAAAGAAAGCGGACGAATTAATTTCAGCGTGTAAAGAAGCTTCAGAAAACGGACGCTATCCGGTTCTTTTTGATATGAGTCCTTGCCTTCAGCGGATCAAGGAATACTCAACTGAAAAGAACAGTCAGTTAGGCGGGATGAAGATTTTCGAACAAGTTGAATTTATTCATGATCATCTGCTCGATAAGCTTAGAATAAAAAAGCAGGCAAAAACGATTACAATTCACGTAACATGCAGTTCAATAAAAATGAATCTGAACGAGAAATTTATCAGAATAGCAGAAACTTGCGCCGAAAGAGTTATAGTGCCTGACAATGTCGGCTGCTGCGGATTTGCAGGCGACCGCGGTTTTACTTATCCTGAATTAAATCAATCTGCTTTAATGAATCTTAAACCTTCGCTGCCCGATTCGTGCAAAGAAGGCTATTCGAACAGCAGAACATGCGAAATAGGGCTTTCGGAACAAGGCGGCATAAATTATAAATCCATAGTCTACTTAGTTGAAGATTGCGCAGAAGGCATAGTTGATTAAACTGGATTTTTTCTTGGAATTGCCCGGGTGAATATTTTTGATTCCTGGCCGTATTTTTTTTATCCTGATTAGAGTTTTTTGAGTTTTTTTGGTAATTCAATCTTTACTAATTCATTTTAACACTATAGTAAAAGATGTCAATATTAAAAAAAATTCATTGGAATTTTAAGCTGCTGGCATTGTTGATAATTATTGCCATTATTCCGGCGACTATAATCGTAACAAATGTTTTAGGCATAATTCAAGACGAGCTCAAAAGTAATATAAACAACCAGTTAATTTTCTCGTCTGATGAATTGGTTATACAAATTGATAATCATTACCGTAAATCCTTTGAAGTCATTGATCTGTTAAAGCAAAACCTGTCGAGCGAAAATCTCGGACCGAATGAAAGATTAAATTTGCTGCTTTCGATTATTAAGTCAGTTGATAATATTGTTGGCATTGCAATTACTTTGGAAACAGACGGAAAGATTCCGCAAGAAGTGATTTCAGCCTACAAGGATAGCGTAATGGTTGAAGGCAAAAATATTCCGTTAGATGAATCTGTTAAAACATTTGATGATTCATTTGAAAGAACCCCGTTCAATAACTTTTTTATTGCCCGGCCTGTTTATTATCATAAACTGAAATTATGGCGGCAGGCGGTCAAGGTTGATTTACCTTTAAAGACACTCGACAACCTTTTTCTTTATGTTTATTTGAATGACAACTCAATTGCAAATTATATCGAATCGCATCCTTTGAATAGAAACGGAACAATATTTGTGAGTAATGTCTCCGGCGAAATTTTATTTAGTAACGGGGATGACTCAAGCGAGTTTGAATTTCTTCTTGATGATATAAATGAATTAGTGGACTCTCCCCAACGTGCGGCAATAGTTAACAACTACAGCTCTCCCGAACGTGAATCTATTGTAGCATGTTTTGCATTCCCTCAGGATATTCCTTGGGTGATAACCACGGCAATAAAAGAATCCGATGCCTACGGTGTCGTAACGGAAATAGTAGGTGTTTTTTCCTTCTGGCTTGCCATCAGTTTAATAACTGCAATTATGTTCTCTTTCTGGTTTTCCAGAAGATTAAGCAGCCCGATAAAAAAAATGTCAGCCGCTGCATTGAATATTGCGAAAGGTAATTTCTCAACCAAAATAGATTACGAAGCGAAAGACTCGATCGGTGCGCTGGGCAAATCACTGGTAGAGATGAGCAATGAATTGAGATCGAACTTTGAAGAAATTACTAAGCAAAGGAATATGCTGGAAGATTACAGCAAAAATTTGGAAAAGAAGGTTGAGGCAAGAACTTCGGAATTGGTTAAAGCTAATGATGAAATTAATAGATCGTATAAAAAAGTACTTGAGCTAAACAAGGAAAAAAATGAGTTCTTGGGAATTGCCGCGCACGACCTTAAAAACCCGCTTACCATAATTAAAGGATATACTGAGATAATAAGCGATGACACCTCCCTTCCGGAAGACTTGAAGAAAAGTTTTCTTGATGAAATTAAAAGTGCATCCAACAGAATGTTTGATATAATAACTAATTTACTCGACGTAAATGCAATTGAAGAAGGAAAGGTAAAGATCAACAAACAAAAAGTGCTTCTGGATGAAATTCTATCTGAAGTAGTCGCCCAAAACAGTCATAATGCTTCCAGGAAAAATATCAAAATTCATAGTAACGGCAGCCAAGGAACTTATATTTTCGCCGATAGAAGCTTAACTATTCAGATAATAGATAACCTTATTTCGAACGCAATTAAATTTTCGCCAAACAATAAAAACATTTTTATAAAACATGAAACTATAGAGGCTGGAAAAACTGTTCAATTATCTATAAAGGATGAAGGACAGGGATTTTCGGATGAAGATATGAAAAAGGTGTTTGGGAAATTTGCAAGGCTGTCCGCAAAACCGACAGGCGGAGAGAATTCCACCGGGTTGGGATTATCTATAGTTAAAAAACTAATTGAACTGCAAAATGCTTCCATTGTATTGGAAAGTGAATTAGGAAAAGGTGCGACATTTATCATCGATTTCCCGGAGCCGATAGTATGATAAAATCAAAAAATTTATTGATCATATTATTCTGGATTTTATCCTTGAATTTAACAAACTGTCTGTATGGGCAGTCCGGAAAATCCACAGAAGTAATCTGGACATCAAATAGTAACATCCGCAGCATTTCCGAGAACTTTCTTGGCAATCCTAATTTATGGCCGTTAATCCTTAATTTTAATAATTTAGCCTCGCTCAGTGAGTTAACCTCAGGCAAAACGCTTATAATTCCCCAGGGAGAGGTGCTGAGAATTATCGAGAGCTTTGCCAGCACCGAAAAGATAATTGCGGCAGCAATAGACAACGGCGCCCGTATTTTTGCAAACGATGATATAGAGACATCCATTTCATTTTTTAACAAAGCTCTGGAAGAACGAGCAAATAATAATTTAAATGGTGCGTCGAAGTTAATCAGAGAATCAGAAATTTATGCGCTTAAAGCCAGCAATCTCACTCTTCAGTTTCGAAATCAAGCCGCCGATGCATTCCTATCTAGGAAGAAAGGCACAGTCCAATATAGAAAGCCGGAGTATGTGAGCTGGAATAATGCTCCAATGTTCAATAAGCTGTTTGAACAGGATTTAACAAGAACGCTTAGCAGTTCATTTGCGGAAATTACTTTTTCGGATTTAAATCAAATTAGATTAAACGAAAATTCACAAGCTGTTATTCTTAGGTCAAGAATTAACTTACTTAACAATAAAACCGAGACTCAGGTTAAGCTGGAAAAAGGCGATGCTTATGCAAAATTGTTCAGCAGTCCTAAAAAGGATTTTAATTTAGAAGTTCCGGGAGTAAAAACAAAAATCAGTTCCGAATTATTCTGGGTTGATAAACAGGAAACGGAAACAAAATTTGCCAATTACAAAGGTGAAATTTCTTTGGAAGCTCAGGGCAGACAGGTAACGCTAAAAGAGAATCAGGGTTCTGTAGTACCGAAAGATAAGCCCCCTTCTCCCGCAAGTAATCTTCTGCCGCCGCCTGAACTAATTTCTCCTGAAATGTTCAATCAAACTTTTGAAAGAAACATTACTTTAAACTGGCAGTCTGTTCCAGAAGCTCAGAATTACCAGCTGGAAATCTCAACTGACCATAAATTTTCATCCTTATTTCAAATTGAACCGAATATAAAAACAAACAGTTTTATTTTGAGCGGACTTCCGCAGGGCGCATTCTACTGGCGGGTAGCTTCGGTTGATAATTTGGGTTTGCCGGGGAAATTCAGTAATCCTTCTGTATTTACTATTAATATTGACTTTACGCCTCCTTTTCTTGAACTCTCAATCGCAGAGAATACGACCTTTACAATTAATAATGAATTTGAAGTTGAAATAAAAAGCGAACCGGGCTGCGGACTTATTATTAATGATGTAAGATCGACGATCGGTCCCGGCGGTTTAACAAAAATTATTCTGCGATTAAGCGAAGGAAGTAATTTTTTTGAATTCACCGCCGTTGACGGCTCTGGCAACAAAACTTCATTGAGAAGAGAAATTATTGCAGAACTAAATCCTATTATGGAAATACTTGATAAGGATAAAAACTATCTCCAGGAAAAAGTATTTCATGTTGGAAGAACTGAAAATTTTTCCGGTTACACAAGACCGTTTTCAAAAGTTGAATTGTTGTCAGCGAAATCAAAATTGAGCAGCGCGGTGTATGCTGATAACGATGGATACTTTACGCTTGCATTTCCCCGCGCAAGAGATGAGGAATATATTTTGAAAATTACGTCCCGTGCCGGTTATTATTTAGAAAAAACTATTTTAGTCAGAAACAATTAATTCACTGAGCTTCTTCACCCGTAAAATTATCAAACCGGGAGACAAGTTAATGTCAATAATGAATGTTGATGGCAGTAAATGGAAAATTAAATTATTTATAAAAGTAGTTATTCTATTGTCTGTTTATAATACTTTATTGGCTCAATCGAAAGTTATTTTTTTAACATACGGACCTGAAGCCGGACAAACATATGGCGATTATTATAATCATCAGTTCATTCATTTCAGAGTTCCCTCTAATTATGACGGACAAGCTTTTATCAGAATGTTTGATATCGGTTTCGGAGGAAGCTACGATACTAAATACGGTGTTTTTGACTCTGAATATGAAGTCACTCTCTTTAAGAATTTCATTGACGAAAACTCTTTTGAAACAAACCTTAAATCAATTGATATAAGTAAATTCCCTGCCGTTAAATCGTTTACTGTAAGAGATGACGATCAGTTCTTAAATAAGTGGATAAGCTTTGCAGTTTTGGATAAAACTTTCGGCACTGAAATTAACGGATATAGATATTATTCATTGTCTGTGAGAGGTGTTAAAGGAAACGATGCAAATAGTTTTGACGTGTTCTTAAGTTCTTCGCAGACTTCTAACGGTAAAATAAATGATACAAGGATTATCTGCTATGAGTCCACTTTCAGGTTACAGAAAAGGGCTGGCAAATTTACCTTCAGATTCAACACAGAAAAGAATAATTTCAATTATAAAGTCCGGACTTTTGATTTTGATAATGCCTCCTTAGGTTTTTCTACATTGCTTCGTCAATATTCAAAAATAAATTCTTCCGGCGACGGAACATGGGGAACATCAATCATCTCATTGAATAAATATGAAGCCGGAAACGATATTGGATTAACTATTGGCCCTAATAATTCCAGCACTGTCGATAATGATCTTGTGATTTCCTTATATAATTCAGACAATTCAAAGGCTGCTTATTTTTATCCGCCTGAGGAATTTAACGCAGGAATAATTCCTGTTGTAAAAACTGAAGTAAAGTATTTGGGAAACTGCCGGTCTGTTGAATTAAACGCAACTAATTCTTATGACCCTGGCAACGGAATTATCAATGTAAAATGGCATTTGGATAACTCTGAGCCGGCTGAGGGATTAATTATTTTTAAGGATTATAACGACTATGGTAAATACAATGCCGAAGTTTTGGCTTATAATAATTCTAATGAAATTACAAGAGCGGCGGTATTGAATATCCCGATCACTATAAACAGACCGCCATTTGCTGTTGCCGGCGAAGACAAAATTTCTGCCCCGGGTGAGCTATTATATTTTGATGCATCTAAATCTTATGACCTTGACGGTAAAATTATTAATTTCATTTGGGACTTCGGCGATGGAAATACGGCTAATGGAATTAGGGTAAAACATGCGTATCAAAATCCGGGACAATTCACGGTTACTTTAAAAGTAGAAGATAATTTCACTGCGTCGCCATGCAGATTTTCAGCAAGCACTCTAAATGTAGTTGTCAATCAAAGACCCAAAGCTAAAACTGAATTAGAACTGATTGGTTCAGCAGATGAGATTATTACTTTTTCAGCTTCCGGCAGCAGCGATCCCGACGGAATTATTAAGGAATATATTTGGGACTTCGGAAGATTCGGCAAAAAATTTGGGGAGTCTGTTACACATACTTTTCCCGAACCAGGGATGTACAAAGTTTCTCTTATAGTGATCGATAATACCACGGTCCGCAATAACACCGATATAAAGGAAGTTTCGGTAAGGATTAATCATCCGCCTGTCAGTTTGCCCGGCACTGATAAAATTATCGCAATTGGCGAGGAGATTACATTTGACGGCTCTAATTCAAACGATAAAGACGGAATTATTATCGGTTACTTTTGGGACTTAGGTGATGGGAACACTGCCTCTGGAGAAAGATTTACTCATAGTTATACTTCAAGCGGAATTTATACCGTAACATTAAATGTTAAAGATAATTCCGAAACATCAACATCAAGTTCATCAGCCACAATGAAAGTTACCGTAAATGAACCGCCTATCGCAGATGCCGGCGAGACGCAGTTTATTGTTTCCGGATATACCGAATTTGACGGATCAAAATCTAATGACCCAGACGGATTTATATCCAAATTTATTTGGGATTTCGGTGATAATTTTTCCGGATCGGGCGAAAGAGTTTTCCATTCCTATAAACAGCCGGGAGTTTATGATGTCACGCTGACTGTAATTGATAATACGCCAACAAAAAATAATTCTTCTGTTTCACGATTAAAAGTATATGTGAATGCAAGACCGGAAGCAAATGCGGGAGGGAACATTATTACTGCCCCGGGAGAAAAATTTAACTTGGATGCTTCTGCGTCTTTTGATTCCGATGGTGAGATCACGAAATTTGTCTGGAAATTCGGCGGACATACGCTTAGTGAAGAAATTTCATTTACACATCAATTCGATAAACCGGGAATTTATCAAATCGATTTAACGGTTAAAGATGATTTTATTATCCCGACTTATAACCACCACAGTATTGAAGTACTTGTTAATAATCCCCCAGTAGCTGTAATTACGGCTCCAATATCTGCTGAAGTTAATTCGCCGGTAATTTTTGATGCTGGCAGATCATTCGATAGTGAAGGAGACATTACTAATTACCGATGGGAATTTAGCAATGGCATGCGAGAAGTTGGGGGACAAATAAAGCATATATTTAAAGAGCCGGGTTTTTATGAAGTCAAACTTTTGGTCGAGGACGAACAAAATACTTCCAATTCCATTTCAGAAGCAGTGAGCACTATCTTTATAAACAGCAGCCCTATTGCAAAAACTAACGCTTCCGTTAGAACCTGTGAAACCGTTGTAGTATTAGATGCATCCGAGTCGGTTGATCCAGACGGAGATCCGCTTACTTATTATTGGAATTTTTTTGACGGAACCTTTCCCAGTACTGGCATAAAGATTAAGCATGATTTCGAGAAGTATGGAATCTATCCTGTAATGTTGATCGTTGACGATAACAACTCATTAAAAAATTCGAGGGATTCGATTTCTTTTACTGTTGCCATAAATGCACCCCCGAAAGCAATAATTGGAAACGATACTACTATTTGCGCTGGTGATTTGTTGATACTAAACGGATTATCTTCGTACGATCCTGAGGGAGCTCCTTTGATGTACGAATGGTATTTTGATGACGGAACATATTTAACCGGCGAAAGTATTTCCAAATTTTGGATTGAGAGCGGTATTAAGCATGTAACGTTGAAAGTGACGGATAATTCCGGGCTGCCTTGCAATTCATCTTTCGACTCAAAACTAATTTACGTACTCGCTTCCCCCATTGCAGATGCAGGGGAAGATATTGTTGCCTGTATAAATACGCCTGTTTACTTTGACGGGAGCAGGTCAACCGATATTGACGGCATTGTTGATTCTTACGAGTGGGATTTCGGAGATGGGGAATTCGGCGGCGGAGTAAAACCTGTCCATATTTACAAAGAAGCTGGAGTATATGAAGTTAATCTCACAATTACAGGAAGTCCTAATGCACAATGCGACAACAAGGCTTATGATAAAATTACAGTTGTGGTTAATCAAGGCCCTGCCGCTCATTTTTCATCAAAAGATTCAGTTGCAGCAGGCGCTTCTCTTCTCTTCGATGCTTCAAATTCAACAGCCTACAACAGCTCTATACTTTCTTACGAATGGGATTTCGGAAACGGAGAAAAATCTAGTGGAAAAACCACAAGCTACACCTATAATAAATACGGTCAGTATACTATAACTTTATCAATTAGAACTGATTCGGAAAGCGAATGCAGAGACGCCTCTTTCTCTAAATCAATTTATGTGAACGAAAGTCCAACTGCTGTTGCAGGGGAAGATAAATCTGTTGCGGCAAGACAAACCTTTATTCTTGACGGTTCAAAGTCATTTGACCCTGACGGTAAAATCTCACTTTATGAATGGGATTTAGGAGATGGTATTATTAAATACGGAAGTTTAGTTGAACATTCATATTCATTAACTGGGATTCATCCAATTTCGTTGAAAGTAAAGGACAATACAGGAGTTACAAATAACATTGGCACTGATAAATTGTTCGTCAAGGTTAATGAAGCACCGGTTGCAAGAATCAATTCCGAATCCATTACTTATAAAGGCAGTACAATAAGTTTCGACGGTTCGGCTTCTAATGACCCTGAAAACGATTCTCTCTCGTTCAGGTGGTTTGTAAACAATACATTGGCTTCTTCCGACGGGGATATTTTTAGTTATGAATTCCCCCGCTCAGGCAGCTACAACATCAGATTAGAAGTAAATGATAATTCCGGTTTTGAAAATAATATTTCATTCGCCAATAAAATTGTAAGGGTTTACGAAATACCGGCAATTAATATTGGCAGGGATACGACAATCTGTTTGGACTCTTCCGGCGAAATATTTCCTGTTCTGTCTCACACAAATATTTCCAGACCTGCAATTCAATGGTTTGTAAATGATATTTATGAAACATTTGCCAACAGTTTAAAATACTATTTCTATAAACCGGGGTTTTATCAAATCACTGCAAAATTATACGACAAAAACTTTTCCGATGAAGTTCTCTCTGCAGACACCATATTATTACGTGTTGCCGCTAAACCAAAACCCGTTCTTTTGAAAGATAGAACTGAATTTATTGGAGAGGCAAATGATCATATCCTCTTTGATGCAGGGTTTGAATTTGATAATAGTGGTCAAAATTTTGTCGTAAGCTGGGATTTTGGAGATAAAAGTAAAGCGGTTGGCAATAAGGTTTATCATAAATATCAGCAGCCGGGCAATTACAAAGTTTCAGTAACTGTTGATGATGGAAATAAAACACAGTGCAGTAAATCAATTTCGGAATTTTGGATCAAAGTGCTTAGAAGGTAAATTAAGATTTCTTTTCAGAGATATTAATTAACTCATAGAAACGCTGTTAATTTCCTTCGAAAGTTTTATGAATAAATCCTCTTCCCTACCGAGAAGATCGCGCAAAGTAAGGTTGGAAATCACATTATCAATTGCATCCTGAATAATTTTCCACAATGACCGGACGGAACAATCAACTGTGTGCGTGCAGATGGAGACCGAGCCGCTGTGAGTCTGACAAAATTCGTCGTCAAATAATCTTCCGCCTAAACTCGAAAGCACATCACTAATATATATTTTTTCGGGGGGCTGCGATAAAGTGTATCCTCCGCTCTGCCCTCTTTCGCTTTCAAGAAAGCCGCCGAGACGAAGTACTCTAAGTAATTTGGCAACATTGTGCTGCGACATTTTTTCTGCCCTGCTTATCTGCGGAATTGTTGGAGCAATTCCCGCATCGTAGTATTTACCGATTCTTATCAGACACCTTATTCCGTATTCCTCTTGCGCGCTGAATTTCATATAGATTTATTTCCAAATCTGTAAAACTGCGGTACAGCTCAACTACTGTACCGCTTAACAAATTAGTTATTTAACGGAATTTTTGAGCCGCACGAAATTGCATGTATAAGTTTCTCATATTTTTCCTGAGAAATAGAAGGCCCGGGACGATTTGAATATTTGTCAAATGCCTTAGTCAAATCCATAGCTACTTCTTCATCTGTTCTTCCTTCTATGTTATGACGATGCATTACGAAAAGAACCTCTCCGTTTTTAAGTAAAGCAATTGCAGGTGAAGAAGGCGGGTATTTGCTTAAGAACTTATTGCGCAGTAACTCAATTGCATCGCGGTCCTGTCCAGCGAAAACCGTTGTTAATCTATCAGGTATGACATTATGTTGTACTGCTTTTGTAACGCCCGGGCGAGCGCTGCCAGCCGCACAACCACATACGGAATTTATCATTACCAGCACAGTCTGGTCGTTTTTGGAGGACAGAACCTCGTCAAGTTTTTCCGGTGTGGTCAATTCTTCAAATCCGCAGTAAATAAGTTCATCCCTCATAGGTTGAACCGCTTCGGGGTCATATATCGGCGGACGGGATTGTATGTTTAACATAATAATTCCTTTCTAATAATTGTTAAAAAAAACCTAATTCAAGTTTTGCTTCTTCGCTCATCATGTCTTTATCCCAAGGAGGATCCCAGACAAGATCTACGACAACCTGATTAACATTCTTTACCCTCTGAACTTTTTCTTTCACTTCGGGCGGCAGGCTGCCGGCAACGGGGCATGCCGGAGAAGTTAAAGTCATTTTGATATAAACATTTCCATCGTCGTCAACTTTTATTTTATAAATCAAACCGAGTTCCCATATATCAACAGGTATTTCGGGATCAAAAACTGTTTTTAGAGCGGCGATAATTTCCTGTTCAAGTTTACCTTTGTCTATCATAACTCCTACTTAAACATTTTAATTACTTTATTCAATCCATTAATTAATTTGTCTATTTCTTCTCTTGTATTGTAAAGTCCGAAAGATGCTCTTGCAGTTGCGGGGACATTAAATCTTTTCATCACCGGCTGTGTGCAGTGATGTCCTGTACGAATTGCAATTCCATCAGTATCGATTATTGTTCCAATATCGTATGGGTGAATACCATCAATGACGAATGAAATAACGGAAGCTTTTTCCTTTGCAGTTCCGATAATCTTTAAGCCGGGTATTTCTAAGAGTCTTTGGGTTGCATAGTTCAATAAATTCTGCTCGTGAGTTGTTATATCGTCAAAATCAAATGAGCCAAGGAAATCAATAGCCGTGCCTAAGCCAATTCCACCGGCAATATTGGGTGTGCCGGCTTCAAATTTATTAGGGATATCATCAAAAGTTGTTTCGTCAAATGTCACAGTTCTAATCATGTCGCCGCCTCCTTGATAAGGCGGAAGCATATCGAGATATTTCGTTTTCCCGTAGAGCACGCCGATGCCAGTCGGGCCGTATAATTTGTGTCCTGAAAAAACAAAGAAATCGCAGTTCAAATCCTGCACATCGATTTTTGAATGCGGAACAGCCTGCGAACCATCAATGAGCACAGGAACATTATAATCATGCGCAATATTAATTATCTCTTTTACAGGATTGATTGTACCCAAAGAGTTGGATGTGTGGACGATAGATACTAATTTTGTTTTCGACGAGAACAATTTGACATATTCTTCCATTATCAATTCGCCCGAGTCGGTAATAGGCACAACTTTTAGTTTAATTTTTCTTTTTTCGCAGTTGATTTGCCAGGGCACAATATTAGCATGGTGTTCCATATTAGAAACGATGACTTCATCACCTTCCTCAAAAAAGCCAGCCCGGAACATTGAAGAAGCGATTAAATTAATTGCTTCGGTGGCTCCTTTAACAAAAATAATTTCCGAAGCGCTCAAAGCATTGATAAATTCTTTTACTTTCAGACGCGCTTTTTCGTAAGCCTCAGTTGCAACTTCGCTGAGGAAATACAGCCCGCGGTGTATGTTTGCGTTGTCGTAGTAGTAATAATTATTTATGCTGTCAATTACTTGGTGCGGTTTCTGGGTTGTCGCAGCATTATCCAAATAAACCAACGGTTTATCATTGATCAGTCTTTGCAGAATAGGAAACTCTTTTCGAATTTCGTAAACATCAAATCTTTTGTAGCTCCGGTTTTCTTTAACCGATTTTCTAAGAATTCCCGGTTCGTCTTCCATTAGATTTCTTCTCTGTTCAAATGTTCAAATATCATGTGGTTTAATTTTTCTTTTAATGATTCAATTTTTACTTTTTCGATAACGTCACTTACAAAAGCTCTAATCAGCATTGATTTAGCGATGCTTGAAGGAACGCCCCGCGACCTGATATAAAAAAATGCAGTATCATCGAGATGACCAACTGTAGCGCCGTGCGAACATTTTACATCATCGGCATAAATTTCGAGCTGTGGTTTCGTATCTATTGTAGCTTTCTTTGACATAAGAACTGTTTTGTTCGATTGATACGCATTAGTTTTCTGAGCATCTTTTCTTACAAGAATTTTGCCGTTGAATACGCCGTGCGATTCATCATCAAGAATTCCTTTATACAGCTCGTTGCTCAAACAATTCGGAGTCGCATGATCAACAAATGTATGGTTGTCGACATGCTGTTTATCGTTTGCAAGATATAATCCATTAAAATTGCATTCGCAGAATTCATCGTCAAGCGTGGAATTAATATCATTTCTAATAAGCGCGCCTCCGAAAGAAATATTAAAATGACTGAAAACACTCTCTTTCTTTTGGTGAATCTCAGTCCTTTCGATATGAAATGAATCTGTTTTTTCATTCTGAATTTTGTAAAGATCAACCACCGCATTTGCATCGGTAAAAACTTCTGTAACGATATTTGAAAAATAATTCTTGCTGCCGGTTCCAACGTAATTAGTAATTACCGAAACTTGTGAATTGCTTTCGGCAATGATTGTATTTTTGGGCTGAGAAAGGACATTCGTTTCATTATCGCCGTTGATATACATAACATGAATAGGTTTAACCAGTGCTTTGCCTTCAGGTATGAATATAAATAATCCATCATAGGCATACAAAGCGTTAAGCGCATCGAAAGCTGTTATGATTTTAGACCGGTGGAGAAATTTTTCGACCAATTCGGGTCTGTTTTTAATCGTTGATTTCAAATTATCAACGATTACACCTTGAGGAAGCCGGCCAATATTGGAGAGTTCCGGGTTGAATAATCCATTTACGAATACTATGAGGTGATGATCAAAACCCTCGAATAAATACTCTTGTTTTAGAATTGAATTATCGGTTTTAAATTTCAGATTTGCCGCCGGCGTAAAATTCTGATTTAGTACCGGTTTAACATTCGTGTATTTCCATTCTTCGTTTTTTACAGTCGGGAATTCCAATTCTTGAAGCTTTCTAAGCGCACCATGCCTAACTTTGTGGAAAGAAGATTCGGACTCGCCGTTTAATTTGCTTTCAAATATTTTGAAATTCTCCAGATACCATTGCTTTGCACCAATTTTATTTGTCATCTAGTATCTCCTAAACCGATGCCGCCGTTAATTCTGAATTCTTTACCCAGTCATATCCTTTTTCTTCAAGTTCAAGAGCCAGTTCTTTACCGCCCGACTTAATAATTTTACCTTTATAAAGAACATGAACAAAATCCGGCACAATATAATCCAGCAGACGTTGATAGTGCGTCACTACAATTACTGAATTATCCCTTGACCTAAATTCATTAACTCCATTCGATACAATCCGCAGCGCGTCAATATCAAGACCGGAATCAGTTTCGTCAAGTATTGCAAGTTTAGGATTCAGCATCAAAAGCTGGAAGATCTCATTTCGTTTTTTTTCTCCGCCCGAAAAACCCGTATTAACAGAACGGCTAATAAGATTATCATCCATTCCTAAAATTTTTGCCTTTTCCCTCATTAATACGAGGAACTCCTTCGCAGCAATTTCGGGCAGTCCTTTATACTTTCGAATTTCATTAATTGCAGTCTTTAAAAATGTAGAATTGCTTATTCCAGGAATTTCGATTGGATACTGAAAAGCGAGGAATAAACCTTCGCGCGCCCTGTCTTCAGGATCCATTTCCAGCAGATTCTTATTTTCAAAAATTACTTCTCCACCTGTTACTTCATAACCTTCATTGCCGGCAAGAACGTTTGCGAGTGTGCTTTTACCGGAACCGTTAGGGCCCATTATAGCATGCACTTCGCCGGCTTTAACCTCAAGATTAAGCCCCTTTAAGATATCTTTTCCTTCAACTTGAGCTTTAAGTTCTTTTATTGATAACATCTCTGTTCCTTTATTTTTTTCAAATTAATTACAAAAAAGATCACCCTACACTGCCTTCGAGGCTGATTGCCAAAAGTTTTTGGGCTTCAACAGCAAATTCCATCGGCAGTTCGTTAAACACTTCTTTACAGAAACCATTAACAATCATATTTACCGCATCTTCAGTTGATATTCCTCTTTGATTCAAATAAAAAATTTGATCTTCGCCGACTTTGGAAGTTGTTGCTTCATGTTCAACCATGGCAGAGTCGTTGTCCACTTCAATGTAAGGGAACGTGTGCGCACCGCATTTATCACCCATGAGCATTGAGTCGCACTGAGAGAAGTTACGCGCACCTTCGGCGCTTTTCAATACTTTTACAAGACCGCGATATGAATTATCGCTTCTGCCTGCCGAGATACCTTTCGAAACGATGGTTGATTTAGAATTTTTTCCGATATGGATCATCTTGGTTCCAGTATCAGCTTGCTGATAATTATTAGTAACAGCTACTGAATAAAATTCACCAATTGAATTTTCCCCTTGAAGAATACAGCTTGGGTATTTCCATGTAATTGCTGAACCGGTTTCAACCTGTGTCCAGGATATTTTGGAATTTTTCCCGCGGCAGATTCCTCTTTTTGTTACAAAGTTGTAGATCCCCCCTTTCCCCTCCTTATTGCCGGGGTACCAATTTTGAACCGTTGAATATTTTATCTCAGCATTATCGAGGGTAACTAATTCAACCACAGCAGCATGCAGTTGATTTTCATCCCGCATTGGAGCCGTACAGCCTTCAAGATAACTTACATAACTACCTTCATCGGCAATAATCAGCGTTCTTTCAAATTGTCCGGTTTCCATAGCATTAATTCTAAAATAAGTTGATAGTTCCATCGGACAGCGGACGCCTTTAGGAATATATACAAATGAGCCGTCTGTAAACACAGCTGAGTTGAGAGCCGCGAAGTAATTGTCCGTATAAGGCACAACTGAACCCATATATTTTTTTATCAGTTCAGGGTGTTCTCTGATAGCTTCGGAGATAGAACAAAAAATTATTCCTTTTTCGTGCAAAGTTTCTCTAAACGTAGTAGCAACAGAAACAGAATCGAAAACCGCATCAACGGCAACTCCGGCTAACCTCTTCTGTTCTTCGAGCGGAATACCCAACTTTTCGAATGTCTTTAAAAGTTCTGGATCAACTTCATCCATACTATCGAGTTCGGGCTTTTTCTTTGGGGCTGAATAATACTTAACATCTTGATAATCGATCGGATCATATTTTACTTTCGGCCATTTTGGTTCTTCCATAGTCAGCCAATGTCGATAAGCCTTAAGCCGCCATTGAGTCATCCACTCGGGTTCATTCTTTTTTGCAGAGATAAAACGGATTATATTTTCATTTAATCCTTTTGGGGCTTCATCAGCTTCGATATTAGTAGTAAATCCCCATTTATATTCAGATTGAGTTAAATCTTCAACCACTTTCATGTCGTCACTCATGCATAAATCCTTTAGTTTAAGTTAAATGCAGTTAATCTGGAAAAAATTGTCAAGATTCATAACGAAAAATAAGAAAAATATGTTCCCTAATGAAAATAATTTTAGGAACTGATATCTTTTTTACTGAAAGATTAAACGGCGGGTTTGTCTCTTTGTCGTAGGATTTCAAATAACATAATCCCTGCCGAAACAGAAACATTCAGAGATTGGATTTTCCCTTTCATTGGAATGTTTACAAGAAAGTCACAGTTTTCTGCGATAAGTCGATGAATACCTTTTTCCTCATTACCGAGAATTAGCGCTATTGGACATCTGTAATCAACGGAAGTATAGTTCTGCGAATTATCTAATGAAGTCCCAACTATCCAATATTCATTTTCTTTAAGTTTTTTTATTGCATGATTAAGATTCGAGACCTGACAGATATTCAAATGAGAGACCGCCCCGGCAGAAGTTTTTTCCACAGTCTCGCCGAGAGGTGCGCTATTGTGTTTTGTAATTATAATTCCATCCGCTGCAGAAGCTTCAGCTGTTCTAAGAATGGCCCCTAAATTATGTGTATCTTGAATTGAATCGAGCAGAATTAGAAGAGGAAACTTGCTTTGCTTCGCTTTATCTATCAAATTTTCTAATTCAATATAATTTATGAACTGCTTATAGGCTAAAATACCCTGGTTCACATCGCAGCCGGCATGCTTAGTAAATTTTTCTTTTGAGAGCCTGCTTACTTTGATATTTCTTTTCTCGGCAATGGTTAAAATTTTTTGGACAATCTCTCCTGAAATTCCATAGAGCAAAATGATCCTATCAATTTTGATTCCTGAAAGAAGAGCCTCAAGTACCGGTTTTCTGCCTATTATCTTTTGCATAAATTATATTGTATTACTTAATTTACAAGCAAAATTATTATATTTTTTTTGCAATCAAAAATAATTCTTTTCGATAAGGCATCTTTATGAAAAAGTTAAATAAGACAATAATAATTTTTCTAATCGTCACCTCACTACATTCGGGACAATCGAAGACCCAATTATTAGACAGTCTTTTTTCTTTCGCCTATGATAATAACATCTTTAACGGAAATGTTCTGATAGCCGAGAACAGGAAAATAATACTTAATAAATCTTATGGATATGCCGATTTTGAAAAGAAGCAAAAGCTAAACCAGGAATCCAAGTTTTATCTTGCTTCGGTCTCAAAGCAGTTCACTGCTACGGCAATAATGTTTCTCAAGGAAAAGAATCTTCTGGATTATTCCGACTCAATAAAAAAATATTTGCCTGAATTACCCGAATGCATGAATGGAGTTACAATCCGGCATCTGCTTACGCATACATCAGGGATACCAGACTATTACAATTTTACAACTCCGGCTCCGGGCTTCTCGAATAAAGATGTATATAATATAATTCTTTCGATTGATTCCCTTAATTTTAAACCGGGGGACAAATATTCTTACAGCAATTCCGGTTACATTCTGCTTGCATTAATCGCCGAAAGAGTGTCGAAAAAATCATTCCGTAATTTTATGCTTTATGATATTTTTTCTACAGTAGACTTATTCAATACCGATATCTATGATGATTCAAAACCGAAATTTTACGGACGTGTTAAGGGTTACACCAAGGATGGCGAACCAAACGATTATCAGTTTTTAACCTACGGTGCCGGAGGATTTTTCTCAACTACCGAAGATCTTTTTATCTGGGATCAGCAGCTTTACAGAAATAGACCTGTATTTGAAAATACTTTTAAAGAAGGTGTCAGAAAAACATTGTTAAATGACAGCACATATTCTAATTACGGTTTTGGATGGATGATTGACGAGTCGGGAGATATAATTTATCACACAGGTTCATTAGCTGGTTTCCGCACTTACTTCGAAAGAAATTTAGCCGACAAAAACACAATTATACTTTTAACGAACAAAGAGTGCAATAAACTGAAAGAACTTGGTGGAATAGCCAGAAAAATACTGAAAAATGAATCGATTGCATTTCCTACAATAGAATCTATCGCGAATTAAATGAAAATAAATCCTCTGCAACGGAGAATTCGCAGAACCACCGGTTATTTTTTTTCTTGGGTTTGATTTTGTTTTCAAGTATAATTTTTTTGCCGATTGGATTGAAAATATAAAGGCCTGTATTAATTGCACCATCCTGCTTAACAATATTGATCCGGTATTCGCCGATAAAATCTTCGAAATAAATTTCTGCCAATGCTGGTCCAATCTTAGGAACCGCATTTGTATTTGCTTTTAATCCTTTGATTACAATAAATAAATCCTGTTTATCATGAAGAACATCAACTGCAACCTCATAGGAGAAGCTTGTAAACTCTGCTATTGTTTCGATCCGGATCACAGAATATTGTTTAGCAAGTAATTTATCATATTTAAAAAAGGTTCGGCAGACATATTCGATTTTATCTTCTTTCTTTTGGGGGATCGCAGCTATTGCCCCTTCAGCTTTTTTTTGCCTTGTTTTCGGCAGCTTAGGCAGTTCTTTTGGATTTTTTAACGGCAATTTTTAACCTTTTATTACGTTTAAAATTTTATGTATTTCGTCTTTATTGATTACAACCTGATCTCCGTCGTTCATATTCTTAAGAAGCAGTTTACCGTCTTTATATTCTTCTCCGCCGATAAATAAACTGTGGGACGAATTCAATTTATTCGCTTCCCGCATCTGAGCCTTCACGCTTCTATCAGCGTAGTCGAACTCAACTATCAACCCTTCGGCGCGGAGTCTATTTGCTATTAATCCGACTTCAACGAGAAGTTCCTTATCCAGCCTGATTAAATACAGGTCAATTTTATCACTCTCAGGCGCAAAAAGTTTTTCGTTTTCACATGCGAGTAATATTCGTTCCAGTCCCGCAGCAAACCCGACTCCGGGAACCCTTCTATCACCGATTTGTTCTGCAAGCAGATCATAACGTCCGCCACCCAGCAAAGCGCTTTGAGCGCCAACGCTTTCACTCAATATTTCAAAGGTAGTATGAGTATAATAATCCAAACCCCGAACGAGTTTCGGATCAACTTCTAAAGGAATATTAAGTTCGGATAAAATGCTTTTTACCGTTTCGAACTGTTCCGTACTTCCTGTGCCGAGGTGATCAATTAGAAGTGGTGCGTTTTTCATTACCTCAATATCACCGCCGTCTTTACTATCAAAAATCCTTAGTATGTTTGTGTAAAATCTTTTTTTACTATCCTCCGAGAGAGAAGAAAGGTGAATTTCAAGATAAGTTTTCAGTGAGTCTTTGTATTTGCTCCGTTCTTCAGGTGTACCGAGAGAATTAATTTTTACAGTTAATTTTTGCAAACCTATCTGTTTTAATATTTGATAAGACAATACTATCATCTCAGCGTCGAGCAGCGGGCTATTAACTCCAATTGCTTCGGCTCCGAATTGATGGAACTGGCGCAGTCTTCCCGCCTGCGGTCTTTCTTGTCTGAACATAGGAGAGATATAAAAAAGTTTACTTAATATCTGCTGCTTGTCCAGCGAATGTTCTAGTACAGAACGTACCACTGAAGCGGTCATTTCTGGTTTGAGAGTAATACTGGTATTGCTTCGGTCAAGAAAGGTGTACATTTCTTTGCTTACGATATCAGTGGACTCCCCTATACCCCGGGAGAATAAAATTGTTTCTTCAAAAACCGGAGTGCGTATTTCTTTGTAATTAAACCGTTTAAAGTATTCTCTTACCATGTTTTCAAGAAATACCCACTTAGAAATTTCGAATGGGAGTATATCTTTAGTGCCGTAAATTGTTTTTATCATAATACACAGAAATATTTATCTTAAAATTTTATCTTCAATATTTGAGATCAAACTAAAAACATCGCCGGGAGATTTTGAGTCTAGCAGTTCTTCTTTAAAATTTTCAAGCTTCATTAAGCGCGACAATCTGCTGAGTATTTGAATATGAGGGCCAACCTCATTTTCCTGCCCCAACAGCAGAAATACTAAGTTCACATTTATGCCGTCCATTGATTCAAAATCAACTTCGTCCTTTAGTCTAGCAAAAGCAGCAATCATTCCATTAACGCCTTTTGTTTTTGCATGAGGAATTGCAAAACCATTGCCGATTCCGGTTGACATTATTTTCTCACGCTCAAGCACGTCGCGTCTTACAAGTTCAACGTCAAGAACGCGGGTGTCGTTTGTGATTGAGTCAACAAGCTTATTAATTATTTCTGTTTTATCCTTACCCGTAAGGTCAATTAGAATAGAGTTTCTGTTTATAATATCACAAATTCTCATAATTTTCTTCAGTGAAGTATGAAACGGTTAAGTTTTACCGAACTACAGAGAAGCCGACACGGCAAAATCCTTTTTTATATAAAATCTATATTCAAAATTTAGTTAAATGAAAACATATTTATACTATTTTTCTTGTCTGCAACTCAGCATTAGGTTAATTTTGATCGTTAAAAAAAATAGAAAATTCAGAGGAAAAAATGGATATTTTAAACAAAACAGTGTTGGTACTGGGAGCCTGGGGACTTGTCGGCAATGCGATCACAAGAAATTTAATTAAAGAAAATCCGAAGAGAATTATAGTTGCATCATTGAAAAAAAATGAAGCCGAAGATCACGTTGCTCATTTAAAGAAAGAATTTCCGGGGCTGCCAGATGATTATTTTATACCCTGGTGGGGAAATATTTTTGTCAGACATGAATTCAAGGATATAGACAGATATGAAATACTAAACGACCCGGTTAAAAGAAAAATTCTTATGTCGGATACAATGGAAGAATTGAATGAAGAAGTTCTTCATAGTTCATCAATCTATCAATTATTAACCGAATATAAACCTGAAATAATAATCGATTCAATCAATTCGGCGACGGGCATTGCTTATCAGGATGTATATACTACCTACAGAACTATAAGAAAGACGATTGAGAAAAATCCTTCGATTGAATTACTGGCGGAAGAAACAGAAAAACTCCTTTGCACTCTATACATCCCGCAAATTATCAGGCATATACAAATTCTTTATGCTGCGATGAACAAAGTGAGAACAGAGATTTACATTAAAATTGGAACAAGCGGAACCGGCGGTATGGGTTTAAATATTCCATACACACACAGCGAAGAAAAACCTTCTCGTGTTCTTCTAAGCAAAACATGTGTAGCAGGCGCGCATACGCTGCTTTTATTTTTGATGGGCAGGACACCGGAGGGCGCTATTACAAAGGAAATCAAGCCAACTGCAGCAATAGCGTGGAAAAAAATTGGATACGGAGAAGTAAAAAAAGCCGGCAGGCCGATAGAGCTGCTTGATGTCTCGCTTGACGAAGCAGTTAATTTGACAGATAAACTCAAATTGAAACTTGATAAAGAATTTAAGTCCACCGGAACAACTCTTAAATCTATTTTTATTGATACTGGCGAGAACGGCACTTTTTCGCGAGGTGAATTTGAGGCTATAACCGCTCAAGGGCAAATGGAATATGTCACTCCCGAAGAAATTGCAGACGATGTTATATTCGAGATTTACGGAGGTAATACCGGGCACGATATAATCAACGCACTTGATAATGCGACTTTAGAGCCTACTTACAGAGCTGGATTTTTGCAGCATTCAGCCGTTGAGCGTTTGGCGGAACTAGAAATGGAATATGGAATAGACAGCGTTGCTTTCGAATTGTTAGGACCGCCGCGTCTTTCAAAACTTCTGCATGAGATAAATATACTTAAAAAAGCAGGCGGAACAATGAAAACAATTGCCTCTGAAGATTCTGCAGTACTTCAGAATAAAGCTGTTGAATTAATTAAAGCCAACGGGAAATTACGAAGCGAGATAGTTTCAATCGGAATACCGATTTTACTCCCCGACGGAAAATCTTTACTGCGTGGAAATAATATGAAAATTCCGCCTTACAGGGGTGAAAGTGAATTGGAGATTACACCGGATAAAATTAATCTCTGGGCAAAGGACGGGTGGGTTGATCTTAGGCTTGAAAATATTAAAGTATGGCAGGCAAGACTAAAAGCTATTATGGACGAGGCAAATTCATATCCCGAAGATGATACAAGCTCAGCTCATGTAAGAACAAAAAGATATTGGAGTAATTATAACACCATCGATATCGGTAAAGTAGTGAGCTGGATTTTTATACATGAAGAACAAGGTAAAAGAATGAAAGCTTAAAGCTCTTTTCCCTACTTAAAGCTTGTTGATTTCGCCATTGTCCGCACTTGTATTTTTCGGCAAACAAATTGCAATACCTGCAGATGAACTTGCCGAGAGCGGTAATTATAAAATTAAATTTAACGGTGAAGAATTACCCTCCGGTGTTTATTTCGTGCTTATTACTGCTGAAGATACTAAATCGAAACAAGTTTTTAGGAGTCCGCAAAAGTAGTTTTAGTTAAATAATTACAATTACTCCGGTCAAATAAATTTCATCTGATAAAATATCATATTTGGACCTGTTAAAAATTCGTTGTATGCTTTTTCCCTTTATGGAAACTATGGACAAAACTTGCAGCTTCAGCAGGGTCATCAGTAGTAGTAAAAAGATCAAGGTCTTCTCGGCTTATATAATGATGAGATAATAATTTTTTATTCATCCAATCAATTAACTCAGTCCAGAATTCCTTACCCATAAGCACAACTGGAAACCTTGTAGTTTTTCCTGTTTGAATGAGCGTTAATACTTCAAAAAATTCATCGCTTGTTCCGAAACCTCCAGGCATTAAAATATAGCCCTGAGCATACTTAAAAAACATTACCTTACGCACAAAGAAATAGCGAAAACTAAGCAGCTTATCCCTATCAATATAAGGGTTGGAATCCTGTTCGTGCGGCAATTCAATATTCACACCGGCAGAACTTCCGCCTGCATCCTTTGCTCCTTTATTAGCCGCCTCCATAATACCTGGCCCGCCGCCGGTTATAACTCCGTACCCCGCTCGAACTATTTCCTTTGCTACTTCCTTAGTTAACTCATAATATTTATCGCCGGGATTAGCTCGTGCGGATCCGAATATTGCAACACTTGGTTTAATGGTTGACATTTTTTCAAAGCCTTCAACAAATTCAGCCATAATTCTGAATACCCGCCATAGGTCTTCTTGAGAGTTCTGAATATGTGGGTCATAATTGTTAGAATTGTTATTCGACATACATTTCTCTCCGCGTTGTTTGATAATAACATGCGCTAAATATAAATAATAAGGTATTAATATTGAGGGAATAATCAATTGAGAAAGGTCAGAATTCTGTAAAGCTCATTTTTTGCAGGCTTAAAATCCGATTTCGTTTCTATTGATTGTCTGAACAATTTGACCGCCGTAAACCACAAACCTTTTTTCGTATATACGAGTCCAAGGTTATAATAAGCAAGATGTTTTTTTGAGTAATTATTTGATTCGATGGCGCGTTCGAACCAGACTATTGATTCATTTAATCTATTCATTTTTACGAGATATGAACCAATATCGTTATACGCTTGACCAAGATCATTATCAATCAGTACGGCGTTATAACACTCCCGGATGGCATTATCAAAATCTTGCTCTTGACTGTATATTCTTCCTAAATAAACATGTGCTTCCGCCGTAGGATAAATTTGAAGCGACATTTTATAATTTATTTTTGCTTCTTCAATTTTTCCATTGGAGTAAAGTTCAAATGCATGTTGCAAATACTTTTGCGCAATATTTTTTTTGCCGGATTTCATCTCACGCCGACTGAGAATATCTTATAGGATAAAATTGTTTAACAATTGCCTTCTCTCCCTGTTTATAATTATTCCCTATCTCACTATTCATAATTGAATAGCGTTGTTTTTTATAAAGAGCAGAACTTCCTGTATATCTTGCCTTGTCAAAGTAATAGTCTTTCATATTCGTTTTTTTGACCACTTTTATATCTCTAGGTAGAGTTTCGTGCCTCGAAGTTTCAAGATTAGTTTCATAGTCAAAATAATGCGTAGGGTGCCTTTGTTCCGAATGAGACTGACTCGCCAGATGATACTGTTGGCGATAAATTTTCTTTCGGTCTTCGATAATTTTTTTTGTCGGAGATTTATTCACTTTTGAGAAAAACAAAGAAAAAATCAGTACGATAAAAAAGGTACTCCCGCAGATAATTAAAACATTGTATATTATTGGCACTAGCTCCAATTTCGTTTACCTCACATTTAATAACCTAACAAACCAAAGCTTATGCCAAAAAAAACAGCAGTTTTAAGCAAATAGAGATTTGGTTTAAAGGATTTTATGATTCAATTTGAGAACCAAGTCCATTCTGAGGCATCAAGATTTAGCAGATAATTTGGGCAATTGCAAAAAATTAAATCTATTGATTAATATTCACCAAATATACATTGCAAGATTTTTTTATCTTTGTTAAAAGATTAAAACTTATTTGGCTGGAAAAATGGAATTCAAGGATAAAAGCAATTACCTGAGGGGCATGCTGATACTCATGATAAAAGATGGTGTAATATCTGAGACAGAAGAAGAGATAATTATGAGCATCGGAAAGACTTTGGGCTTCGAGAGAAGATTTTGCGGCGGAGCAATAAAAGAAGTTTCCGAGAATGAATTTATTTTAGATCATCCGCCTATCTTTTCGGATAGTAAATATGCTGAAAGTTTCATTCTCGATGGCTTGACACTGGCGCTGTCCGACAGAGAAATTGACCCAGAAGAATTAAAATTCTTAAAATCAACAGCTTCAGCGAACAATATCAGCGAGGAATGGTTTTCGGAAATTATCAAATCACATTTAAACGATAAAGTGAATTTGAACGGTTCACTTAAAATTGTTAACTATCTTTAACAAACTTGTAATAATCTAAAAGGATTCGCCCTCTGCTAACTGTCGATAAAATAATTGTTGAAAGAGATGAAATACTCGGCGAAGTTAATCTCATACATGAATTTTACAGCATTCATCTAAAGAACGAACGAGATATTATAATCTGGCTTCCTCCAACATATCATAGTTCTTCCAAATATTATCCGGTTATTTATATGCACGATGGGCAGAATTTATTCAACCCTAACACTTCATTTACAGGTTATGACTGGAAGGTTGATGAAGTGATGTCTTATCTAATTTCAAAAGGTTACCTGCAAGAAGTAATCGTAGTCGGTATTTTTAATTCGAAATCGAGACTAAAGGAATATAATTATTTTACCTCTGAAGGCAGGAAATATTCTCAATTTATAATCAAAGAATTAAAAAGTTTTATTGATGAAAACTATCGGACTAAGAAAACCCCAGAAAATACTGCTGTTCTCGGCTCATCGCTTGGTGGATTTATCTCGTTTCAATTGTTTTTTAATTTCCCTAAAACATTCGGGAAAGCAGCATGCATGTCCAACTCATTTTGGGTAGACGACCGCCGCATTTTCACGTTTATTGAGAATATCAAACAGAAATATGAAGCTTCAAAATTATACTTGGACTGCGGGGAATCTGAGACAGAATTAATTACTGATAATAAAGAAATGTGTTCTCTTCTAACAAAACTTAATATCCTCGATACGGATAATTTTTACTGTTCATTTTTTGAAGGCGCCGCTCACAGCGAATTTTACTGGGCTAAAAGGCTTCACATACCATTAATATTTTTATTTGGAACTGCAAATGGAAAAAGCAAATATTTATATCAATAAACTAAAATTAAAACCCCACCCTGAAGGCGGATATTTTCGAGAGACTTATAGAGCTGAAAATACGATTTCTATTGAATGCCTGCCCGAGAGATTTAAAACAGTCCGTGCATTTTCGACGGCGATATATTTTCTGCTGAAAGGAAATCAATTTTCAGCTTTTCATAGATTGAAATCAGATGAGATTTGGCATCATTATTCAGGCGCCCCTTTGAATATTTATATGATTAAGACGGACGGTGAACTCAAGAAAGAAGTTCTTGGGAAAAATATATTAAAGGGTCAGCAGCCTCAGATTGTGATTAAATCAAATATCTGGTTTGCGGCTAAACCACAAAGGACTGATAGTTTCTCACTTATTGGCTGCACTGTTTCTCCAGGTTTTGATTTCATGGATTTTGAACTGGCAGACCGCGATAGATTAATCGATAAATTCCCAAATAATGCTGATTTAATTAAAAAGCTTACGCGGCAATAATTTTTTAGTTTAGGAGAAAAATGAAAGCATTTTTTATTATTCATTCTATCACCTGTTTCATCCATAGTATTAGCGCAAAAAAATGTTCTCGTAGATATTTTATCAAATGATCTAGAAGATTTTTATTTACAGCAGAATACTAAATTCTTTATGACTTAAACGGTCGAATTGCCGATTTCTAAAATATATCCTCTGAATATATAATCTTCTGGTTCATCGAATATGAGATAAATAAAGCGGCACTATAAAATGTGCCGCCTAAATCAAGGCTATAAAGTAAAGTACATTTTATACTCGAAGGGATGAGGCATAGTGCCTATGGATTTTATTTCCTCTTCTTTTATTCTAACCCATTGTTCTATCAGTTCATCTGTAAAAATATTACCGCGGCGCAAGAATTCGTGGTCAATTTCCAAAGCATCGAGAGCTTCGGCAAGATTTCGCGGTAAAAACTTTATATGCTCACGCATTGATTCATCCAAAATATTTTTATCGAACGGACCGAATCCTTCTTTAACTGGATCAATTTTATTGACTACTCCATCAATCCCTGCTAACAGAATTGCTGTAATGCATAAATATGGATTTGCAGTTGCATCTGGCGGTCTGTATTCAAATCTGGTTTCATCCGGGTTCGAGATATATTTAGGAATTCTAATCGCAGACGCTCTATTGCCCTGCCCGTATGTCATTGCTACTGGCGCCTCAAAACCGGGTACTAATCTTTTATAGGAATTTGTGCTTGGATTTGTAAATGCGGAAAGGGCGGGACCGTGTTTTAATAAACCGCCAATGAAAAACCTTCCGAGTTCATTTATATTTCCATACTCGCCTTTTTTATAAAAAGCATTCTTTCCGTTTTTTGTTAAATAAAAATGCAAATGCATTCCGTTCCCTGCTTGCTGATACATAGGCTTTGGCATGAAAGTAACGAATAGATCTTTCAATCGGGCAAGATTGAACAGAATGTATTTTGCAGTGACAATATTATCGCCGGTACTGAGAAGGTCGCTGAAATAAGTTTCAATTTCCTGCTGCCCTCTTTCTCCGACTTCATGATGATGATATTTCACATCAATACCAAAATGTTTGAAGTATCTACAAGCTTCGTCGCGGAAATCATCGTAAATATCAAAAGGGTTTGCTGCATGATAGGCTCTCTTATAGAATTCCTCGTCGTGTTTTACGTGATAATATGAACTTGCTGTCCGCGTGTCGTATTCGACATCTGAGAAGATATAAAACTCGAACTCGGGCCCCCACCAGCTTTTATCGGCGCCGGAAACTTCTTTTAATAACGATTCTGCTTTCTTAGCTAATAAACGCGCATCCTGACTGAAGGGAGTTCGGTTTTTATCTGTCAGAAGTATATGTGTGTAAAAACTTAATGTGGGCGCATCTCTAAAAGGGTCAATGACTGCTGTATCTAAATCAGGAACCAGAATCATGTCGCTGTTTTCAACTTTTCTAAATCCATAACTGGAGCCATCAAATCCTACTCCTTCGGCAACTATTTTTTTTATTACATCATTATTGACCGGAAGTGAAATGTGATGTAGTCTCCCGACGAGGTCAATGCATTTTAAGTCAATAACTTCAATATTATTTTTTTTTATAAGATTTTTTATCGATTCTACTGTTTGCTTCCCCATAAATTCCTCTAATTATTTTCGTAGAAAAAAAACGCCCTTGAGCGGGCGTTTTTGCAGAGAAAAAATTTAACGAATCAACCTTTGTAGTTGATGGCTCTGATGCCCGGATAAATTCCTGTTGTGTCGAGTTCTTCTTCAATTCTCAGCAGTTGATTATATTTTGCAATTCTGTCGGTCCGGCTCGCAGAACCAGTTTTAATTTGACCGGCATTGGCTGCTACAGCTATATCAGCAATGGTGGTATCTTCAGTTTCGCCGCTTCTATGGCTAATTACGCTAGTATAACCAGCGGTTTTAGCCATCTCAATTGCGTCAAAAGTTTCCGTTAAAGTTCCAATCTGATTAACCTTAATTAAGATTGAATTCGCAACACCAAGGCTAATTCCTTTAGCAAGAAATTCTGTGTTGGTGACAAATAAATCATCGCCGACCAATTGAATTTTTTTGCCGACTTTATCAGTTAGCAGCTTCCACCCCTCCCAATCAAATTCCGACATGCCGTCTTCAAGTGAAATTATCGGGTACTGATTAACCCAGTTAACCCAGTAGTCAACCATTTTCTCTGGATTGATGTAGGATTTATCAGATTTAAAGAAATGATATTGTTTTTTAGCATTATCCCACATTTCGCTTGCTGCAGGATCAAGGGCTATAAATATATCCTGTCCGGCTTTTAATCCTGCCTTCTCGATTGCCTCAAGAATAACTAATATAGCTTCTTCATTTGACTTTAAATTCGGAGCGAATCCGCCTTCATCACCTACGGCAGTATTATATCCCTTCTTTTTTAATACTGATTTTAGAGAATGAAATGTCTCAGTACCAAATCTAAGTGCTTCCGCAAATGATGGCGCTCCGACTGGCATAACCATAAATTCCTGAAAATCAACATTGTTGTCAGCATGTTTGCCGCCATTGAGAATGTTCATCATGGGCACAGGTAAAGTTTTAGAATTAACGCCGCCTAAATAACGGTATAGTGGCAAACCAAAAACTTCTGCTGCAGCTTTAGCGCAAGCCATTGAAACACCCAGAATCGCATTTGCACCAAACTCACTTTTATTATGCGTCCCGTCTAATTCAATCAGAAAATTATCGATGGCGACTTGTTCTGTGACATCAAAGTCGACTAGTTCGTCAGCAATTTTTTCATTTATATTTTCAACGGCTTTCAAAACACCTTTACCCAAGTATCTTTTTTTATCTCCATCACGAAGTTCAACCGCCTCATTTTCACCAGTTGATGCCCCGCTGGGAACTGCTGCCCGTCCGATGATACCGGATTCTAATAGTACCTCTACTTCAACGGTCGGATTTCCTCTTGAATCAAGTATCTCACGCCCCATCACATCAATTATTGTTGTCATTATTTTTCTCCTAAAATGAATAAAAACTTGGCGGAAAATTAATATAAAGGACATCTAAATGCAATTTAACTTATTCTAATAAGCTATAGAGAGTTTATTAAGGTTTTTTAATTCAATGATTACCCGAGCATTTGCCAATTTTGAGAATTTTGGCAATTTAGAAGGTTTTTGGCTAAATTTGAAATCCAAACTTGTATTAAATTATGATGTTTGATGATCAATTTTAGTCTGCGCCCCCGTAGCTCAGTAGGATAGAGCAGCGGTTTCCTAAACCGTTGGTCGGAGGTTCGAATCCTCTCGGGGGTACAAATAATTGATGAATGTATCATACTATTAACTTATATTTATATAAACATTTAACTTATTCTGATGCTGGACAATATTTCATATCTCCTTAGAAATAAACTGTTCGAGAATATTTCTCGGGATATAATCGAAAATTTCGTAACCTCGAAAAAAAGTGTTTTTTTCGACGAGGGAAAAATTATTTTTGCAAAAGACGATCCCGCTGATACAATCTACCTTGTTCTCTCCGGTGAAATTAATTTAATTAATTATAATTTCATTGATAGGAATAGATCCGGCAGTAATTCGAAGATTTACAGTGAGTTTTCGTTCTTCGGATATGATGAAATTTCTGCTCGATGCAGCCGATTCAGCACTGCTATTGCCTTAACCAAATCTGAACTGTTAATTATTACTAAAGACGAGCTGGATTATTTGATAACAAAGAGCATACGAATACTAGAAAACCTCAGCAAAAACATTCTAGAAAACGAAATGCATGATATTGATAATGACTCAATAAAACGTAATGAAGAAACCCGTGATGAAATTATCAAGGAAATACAAATTCCAAAATTTAGTTTTAGAGGCAAGGTCGAAAAACCATCGCATATAGAAAATGAGCAGCGAAATATCAATTTAGAACTTGATGAGCTCCTACGCCAAAAAGAATCGTTAGAGAAAGAAAAGGAGTTTGCTGAAAAAGCTATTTCCGAAGAAATGAATACAATAAGCGAGAAAGAAAAAGAGTTATCTAAGCTTGAAGCCTCTTTAATGGCTGAAAAAAAACTAGCCGAAGCTGCAGTATCCCAGGAATTTGATGAATTGAAGAGAAAAGAAACACAGGTCAAGCAACTCGAACAAACTATATTTAATAAAAAGAAAAACGCCGAGAAATTTATTCAGGAAAAGCTTGCCGAGATTAGAAAAAAAGAAGCCGCCCTGTCTAAAAAGCATTTATCGATCGAGGAGGGAAAAAAGCTTCTTGAAACCGCTATTGAAAAAACGAAAGAGCTTGCTGAAAAAGAGATGGAGCTGCTTAAAAAATCGAGTGAATTGGAAAAAGAATACAAGAGAATCGAAGAGATAAAAACCAAAGAAGATTTGCTGGCGAAGCGCGAAAAAGAAATCCAAGAAACGCTTCTTCAAATTGAGGAAGAAAAAAAAATAGCCGATAAAACTTTTGAGAAAGAAAAAGAAATACAGCAAAAAGAAATTGAAATACAGAAAACTCTTGCGAAGCTTAAAGAAGAAAAATTAATTCTTGAAGGCGCAGAGGCAATGCAAGAAGAGATAAGAAACAAGGAAGAAGAATTAAAGAAGAGAACCCGGGAACTTGAAGATGAAAAGAGTGAGCATGAAAATAGATTGAAACAGCAGTTCGATGAATTAAGATCGAAAGAAATGGAACTTCTAAAGCGTGAGGAAAACTTAAAGCGCGAGCAGGAGCTTGCATCAATAACTTTACAAAAACAATTCGACGAGCTGGAAGAGAAAGAAAAAATGCTTAATGAGCTTTTTACAAAACAGAGCAATATTAACAATGATGAACTGGATTTTTATAAGAAGCAAGTCGCTGAAATGGAACGCAAACAAAAAGAACTTTTAACCATAATTGAAAGGTTAAAAGAAAAAGAGCAGACGCGCTACCAACCCGAAATAGAGCCGGAAAAACCCATCTATGAATCTTTATATGATAAAGTTGAATCTATCCCGGAAGAAAAACTTGAAAATATAGTTGAAGATAACCCACCACAGAAAGAAGAGATTGTTATTGACAATGTTTCCCCGACTGCTTACACGATTGAACGTGATTTTGAAAAGATGTTTCAAGTGGAAGAATTTGAAGATATCAAAATAATGCTTGTCAATCTGCAGAGAGCCACAGCAGATGTCGCAAATGATTTCTCCGAGGAGTTGTTAACCGTTTTACTCGGAGGAGCAAAAAAAATTATTGTTGATATTACTTTCTGTGATTTTCTTGACTCAACTTTTTTAGGCGCTATGGTAAAATTCTTAAAAAAACTTACTTACGAAGGCGGTATGTTGAAAATTGTTGTTGATATGGAAAAATTAGTGACAAGCACATTCTTTATATCCGGCATGGATAGAGTCTTTAAAATATATGAAGATATAGATACGGCAGTAAGAGAATTTATTTAATATCCCTCTCGTTTACTAATTCTTATCCACTACTCTTGGAATTAATTTTAATAATTTTATCAGCCCAATAAATTTAGTTTTGATTTTCGGTGAATAGAGAAATTCGATTATTCCTTTAATACCGTCATAAATATCCTTTGAGTAAGGATGCCACCAAATATTTTTTTTCAAAAAATGAAGTCTGTCATATATTATTACCTGCGGCTGTGTCATTTCCACGAAACCGAATTCCCCATGAGATCTTCCGTTCCCGGATTCCTTAAAACCGCCCCATGGAGTTTCAGCCATTCCATGGCTCATCAAATGATCATTAATATTAACTGCACCTACTTTGATCTGTTTGCTGATATCAATTGCTTTGTTCAAATTTTTTGACCAAACTGAAGCTGTCAGCCCGAGATCGGAATCATTTGTTAGATGAACAGCCTCGGCAGTGTCCTTTACTTTCATAACGCCGACTACAGGACCAAATGTTTCCTCTTTCATTAAAACCATATCGTGATTAACATTTGTTATAACCGTAGCGGGAATATATTTTTTATCATGAATATCAAGCGTTTTCGACTGGGCATAGATCACCGCACCCTTTTCAACTGCATCATTTATATGGCTTTTAATAATTTCAACCTGAGTAGGTGTTGTAATATGTCCCATGTCAGAGTTGTAATCATCAATTTTTTTAATTCTTAGATGCTCCGTTTTCGTCTTTAATTTGTTTAAAAACTCTTCATAAACTTTTTCAACGACATATATTCGTTCAATTCCGCCGCATGACTGTCCCGAATTTTGGAATCCACCCCAAACTGCGCCTGAAGCCGCTCTGTCCAAATCAGCATCTTCACAAATTATCATAGCGTCATTGCCGCCTAATTCTAAGCTTAATGGGATTAAATTCTTAGCGCATTTAGCCATTAAACTCTTTCCGACCGCAACCGATCCGGTGAAGAATATTTTATCTATCCTCTCGTCAATCAATGTTTCAGAAAAAATACTTCCTTTGATATTAACAAGATTAAAAACAAAATCCGGCAGCTTTATCGAATTGAAAGCTTCAGCAATTTTGTTTGCAACAAGCTGTGATTCAGAAGCGGTTTTCAAGATTACAGAATTACCGCATAAAAGAGCCGTAATAACGTCATACATCGGGATAGTAAAAGGATAATTCCATGGCGAAATTATTCCCACAACACCCCGAGGCACTTTTCGAATAAAGCTTCTTTTATTGAGAAGAAAAATGTTTGATGGTTTTAGTTTTTCATCTTCTAAAAAGCGTTTGCTGTTTTTACAGAAATAAGTTATAGCCATAGTAATAGGTAGAATCTCTGATGTTAAAGCATCAATCTGCACCTTTCCGTTTTCTTTAGAAATTGCCTCCGATAAATCATCAATGTTTCTTACGATATATTTACGAAGAGCATACATATATCTTATTCTTTCATTGAGTGCTTTCGATTCCCATTTACTTTGAGCAATGCGAGCTTTTGAAATTATATCCCGGAGACTCTGAACATCTGTTATCATATTTACAAATTTCTCATTTTGTTGTTAAATCGATTTATTTAATTACTGAATCACTTCATTCAATTTTGCAAACGTGTATCCTCGATGCAGAAGTTCGGCAATTAGAGAATCTAACTTGAAATAAAATTTATCAGTGCGCCTATCATCCGTTCCGATATGCAGCAGAAGAATAAAACCATTCAATCCGCTGGTAGAATTGCGCTCATATTCCAGAATAGACTCGTAAATAAATTCACTACTTCTGTAGTTTCTCATATCCGGTATAGTATAATCAGCATTTGAATAAGTCCCCGGAGTAAAATTAACCAATTGTAAATTTAAATCACTGCACCATTCAGAAATCGTTTTGTTATACCATTCAAAGGGAGGCAAAAAATAAATGGCGTCTTCCTTTGTAATACCAAAAATTTGCATGGCTTTATAGTTATTATCGATATCCTCAATAAATTCCTCTTTCGAGATCAGAATAGAATCGCGATTAAGCCAATCGCAATATAAAATATGCTTATCGGAATGTGCCCCGAGATAAAAATCGGCTTTCTGTAAATTCATAATTAACTCATGGTAAGCCGGGTTTCTGTAAAAATCACCGGTGAAGAAAAAATTTGCTTTTATGTTGTGTCTTTGCAGTGTATTCAATACTTCAAAGCCCCCATCTGCATACTCATGACCTGTAAAAGTCAAAGCAATTGTTTTTTTTGCAATATCTGTTTGTACAATACCGCCTTCAACGTATATAATATCTGTTTTGTAATTCATTTTTTGCGTGAATGATATTTTAGATATAAATAAAATTGAGATGATAATTAGCTTAAGAAAGCCTGCTTTCTTTATACCCATAGTAAATAACGGTTTGTTGTTATGATGCAAATGTAATTATAATTGAATAAATGTTCTAACTAACCGCAGCGAATATTTATTTATAGAACGAAAAGTCTGTATTAATAAAGGAAGTATAAATCTTAGTTTTTGATTAAATTTATGTTATATGATTCACAAATTTTAGGACAACACATGAATACAATACCCAAACTAATTATTGGAATAGTGCTATTAACAGCGCTTTGCATAATCGCACAAACAAGGGATGCTGGAAAGTACATAGAATCGAAAAATGAATTCTTTGAAAAGATTATGAAATCCTCAAACGAATTTTACAGTCAGCCTGCAAAAGAAAGAAAAGTATTTAAGGCGGACTTCGCCCAGTTTGATATTCCAAAGTCAGTTGAAGAGTTTAATTATTACTGGCATAATGATCCCGTTATTTCACCCCAGGGCAATACTGGAATGTGCTGGGATTATTGTGCAACATCTTTTTATGAATCCGAGATTTTCAGACTCCGCAAAGAAAAAATTAAACTCTCTGAAGCATTCACAGCTTATTGGGAATACGTTGAAAAAGCACGAAGGTTTGTAAAGGAACGGGGCAGCTCACTGTTTGCGCAAGGTTCTGAAAGTAATGCTATTCCACGATTATGGACTGAATATGGGATTGTTCCGCTGCAATCTTACAACGGATTGAAAACCGGTCAAACTTATCATGATCATACAAAGATGTTTAATGAGATGAAGTCATATTTAGACAATATTCAAACACAAAATGCTTGGAACGAAGAGGCAGTCTTATCTACCATAAAATCGATATTGAATTTTCACATGGGAGAACCACCCGCCGAATTTATTCTAAACGGAAAAAATTATACGCCTCAAACTTATTTCAAAGATATTGTTAGAATTGACTTTGAGAACTACTTTGATTTTCAATCAACAATAAAACAACCATTTTATACATATACGGATTTTGAAGTGCCCGACAATTGGTGGCATAGTAAAGATTATATTAATATCCCCCTTGATGAATTTATGGTTGCGATAAAAGGCGCTTTGAAAAATGGATTTACAGTATGTATCGGCGGAGATGTTTCAGAACCGGGATATGACGGCTATGCTGAGGCTGCTGTGATTCCTTCGTTTGATATACCTTCTGAATTTATTGATGAGTATGCGCGTGAATTTAGAATTGCCAGCGGAACCACCGAAGATGACCATGGCATTCATTTGGTCGGTTACAAAGAATCAAATGAAAAAAGCTGGTTTTTGATAAAAGATTCCGGCTCAGGTTCTCGCAACGGCGCTAATGTTGGTTATTATTTCTATCATGAGGACTACATAAAACTTAAGATGCTTTCATTCAGCGTACATAAGGATGCTGTTAAAAACCTTTTGGAAAAACTGAAATAATCAATTAAGACCTTAAATTAGAAAAATATTAATTTTAATGATCATGGGAACTTAATTCACATAGTATTTTGTTTGGTGTGACTAAGCTAACAATATTTTTAATATGCAATGAATAAACTTGTATGAGAAAATGAGATTTTTTAATGAGTGCATTTAAATACTTTAACTGGCACCCCTCAAAGGGTGATTATATTAAAACTAATTCTTTAGAAGAAGCAGAGCTTGTAAGGAGAAAAAGAAGAAAAGAAATATTATTACTAACGCTATTATCGGTATCAACAGTATTACTTTTTATATTATCCATATTCTTTTTTAGCTTATAAATTTAATTCTTTTTTCATCAGCCTGAAGCTCTCGGTAGTGTTGGTTGGCTTGTAACCCAGCTCCGTTACAGCTTTCAAAATAATTAAACCTGATTTCAATGGACGAGGCGCAGGTTGGTTTAAATCCTTAGTCAGTATTTTTGATATAAGTCCGGTGTCTAATTCAAAGTAATCGGCAATTTTGATAACGAATTCGTAACGGGTCATCAACTCTTTCCCGGCAATATTATAAATCCCTGTTTTATCAAAATCAATCATCTTACTTATACTTTGAACAAGATCATCTATAAAAGTGGGGTTATTTATTTGATCTGATACAATCCTTATTTCTTGTCCGTTCCGCAAAGAATTTACAACCCATTTTACAAAATCAGGCCGCCCGTATTTTGCCACGCCATAAAGTACATTTGTCCTTACAATGGTATTTTTTACTTTGCTTGAAAGTATCGCATTTTCACCCGCAAGTTTGGTTCTGCCGTAGTAGCTTATAGGATTTGGTTTTGCATTCTCGTCGTAGGGACCGTCGGTGCCGTCAAAAACATAGTCGGTAGATATATGTATAAAGTGTGCGTCACTGACCAAGGAATATTTTGCGATGTTCTCCACCCCAGTAACATTAATTTTCCATGCTGTTTCCTTGTTTGACTCACAGCCATCAACATTAGTATAAGCAGCGGCATTTATCACTACATCAGGGTAAAATTCGCTAAATATTTTTTTGACCTGTTTTTTTTCGCCGATATCGAGTTGCTGATAATTGACATCAGGGATAACCGATTCATTTTCAACGGAGCAGCAGTATAATTCCACTTGCCGCTTAGCCCCAAACCATTTCACAAGTCTTTGACCCAGCATTCCGTTGGATCCGATAATCAGAATTCTTTTTTTACGGTAAGTATTCACTTAATTCTTTTTTAATTTTTTTAACGTCATTAAAATCTTCACATTCTGTAAAATGACCGGCTACTAAATTTGCTTTTTCTAAAGAGTAACTGAATTTTTCTTCTCTAAGATATGAATAAAAGAAGACCGCACCAAAGAGATCGCCGCATCCTACTTTATTTTTCGGAATTACTTCAATCCCGTTTCTCAATTCTCTTATTACTTCACCCGTAATATTTGAATGTAACTCAGCACCTTTTTCAGCTTTAGTAATAATTAATGTTTTATTCGGGAAATTCAGCACTTCATCAATTATTTCATTAATGGAACTTTTGTCCGAAAGAGTAAAAAGTTCATTTTCGTTTACCTGTATGAAATCTGCGTTCTCAATCCAGCGGTCTGAATCCTTGATTAAACGAAAATACCTTCCACCTTTTTTGTCAATTCCGCGAGCAAGTGTATGAATATCGAGATAGATTTTGCCTGTAAATCTGCTCCGTAAAAACTTCAAATCTTCAATGTTGATATCGAAACCGGTAATCAGATTTATCAGTATGCCGTCATATTCATTAAGGTCGATATTTCTTTCGATCGTCAACTTAGCGTTCATATTCTCATATCTCTCGCCTCTTTCACCCGGTCTTTCGGGGTATAAATTTACTCTCGGTATTTTTAAATCCATTCGAATATGAGTCATATCGAATTTGCTATACACGTCTTGAAAATAAGGCAAATTTTCTTCGTCTAAAGAAGTAATTAATGAAAAGCTATCGTTTACCTTCGATAGAAATGACAACCCGAGGCATGTATAATATATACCTCCCGGCTTAATAATTAAACCTTCCCGGCTGTGAATAATATCAAGAACAGAATGTCCTATCACCAGAATTTTCATTTGAGTTCACTAAAGAGAAAAATTGTAAATAATAGAACTATTTTTAATTAAATTTGTTTGAGAATAATTACACATTTCTTTATTCGAAAGTAAAAGAAAATTATAAATTATGAAAATTGGAATTACTTGTTATCCAACCTATGGCGGCAGCGGCTTTGTTGCTACTGAATTGGGAAAAGAACTTGCATTAAGAGGGCATCAGATACATTTTATAAGCTATGCTTTTCCGCACAGACTGAACACATTCCTTGAAAATATTATTTTCCACGAAGTGGAACAGAGCAATTACCCGTTATTCGAACATAGTCTGTACAGTTTGGCATTAACCAGCAAAATGGTTGAGGTAATGCAATACGAAAAGCTTGATCTTATGCACGTTCATTATGCAATTCCACATGCAACAAGTGCTTATCTTGCCAAACAAATTTTAAAAAAAAACAATTCCCGCATTAAAATAATTACTACATTACACGGCACCGATATAACCCTGGTCGGTCTGGAACCTTCATTTCTGCCGCTCGTAAAGTTTTCAATTGAGGAGAGCGACGGAGTAACTGCCGTATCAAGATTTTTGAAAGAAAAAACTATTACACACTACGATATTTCTAAAGACATAAAAATCATTTATAATTTTATCGACACAGAATTATTTTCTCCTATGAAAAATGATCTGCTTAGAAGTCATATAGCTCCGAAAGGCGAAAAAATAATGATTCATACTTCTAACTTCAGAGTCGTAAAAAGAGTCTCCGATACAATTAGAATACTGAACGAAGTGAAAAAATCTGTCCCCGCCAAACTTTTACTGGTTGGCGATGGACCCGACCGTTCGGACTGTGAAAGATTGTCAAGGGAATTAAATTTAACTAAAGAGGTAATCTTTCTCGGAAAGCAGGATGGGCTGCATGAAATTTTAAATGCCGCCGATTTGTTTTTAATGCCCTCACAATCAGAAAGTTTCGGTCTTTCGGCTTTAGAAGCAATGTCATGCGGTATTCCAGTAGTCAGCTCAAGTGTAG
>WYBN01000012.1 GCA_011525875.1 Melioribacteraceae bacterium
ATATAGGCGGGTCAAACACATTATCAACGCAAGATTTTGTGCTGACACATTTAACGGCAAATAATAACATCGTTTCCGATCCTCAGTTAAGAGGTATTTCCCGACAGCCTAATGCTGGATTAGACCCTAGACCGGCAATAGGCAGTCCAGTAAATTCTGGCGCTGCAGCCGTTAACGATCCATTTTTCGCAAATGTTAATTATCATGGCGCATTCGATGCAAACAATGGTTTATGGACTGAATCGTGGACTGCTTTATCAGTTTATGGATATACAGCTTCTACCGTTCTATCAGTTGAAGAATCAATTATGGAAGGAAGCATTCCACTGACATATGAATTGACACAGAACTATCCGAATCCATTTAATCCGTCAACAACAATAAACTATTCAGTCCCTAATGCCGGGCATGTTAAACTTTCTGTATATAATATTTTGGGACAGCAAGTTGCTTTATTGGTTGAGGGAGCTAAAGATGCAGGCAGTTACAGTGTAAAATGGGATGCAGCTAATCTTTCAAGCGGTGTTTATATTTATAGATTAGAGACTCCAAATCAAGTATTAACAAAGAAAATGACACTTTTAAAGTAAAAAATTTCTCTTACTTCTCTCCTTCCAAAGGGGGATTTCCGGAAACGGTGTCCCCCTTTTTTTAATTCTAATGGAATATGGTAGAAAAAAAATCATTTCCTCCAAACCTTCTGCAAAATTACATTTTCCTGGCTTTTGATTAAAAAATCTTCAAAATAATTGAATTTCAATACATAAACGCCCTGATTTTTTTATAGAAAAGCGGCTGAGGAAACTTTACGTATGTTTAAGAGTTTTGCTTAAGGTGAAAAGATTTTATATATTAAAACCATTACAGTTCTAAAATTAATATTGATTATGAAGACAATCAAACCCAAAAAACTCAACAACGGCGAAGTAATAGGAATAATCTCACCAGCATCCTCACCCGATGATCTAACGAAGGTCGAAAAAGGCGTTCGGTATCTCGAAAAATTAGGTTACCGTGTGGAAATCGGCAAAAATGTCGGCAAAGAGCGTGGTTATCTTGCCGGGACGGATGAAGAAAGACTCGAAGATCTGCATGATATGTTCAAAAACAAGCATGTAAAAGCGGTATTTTGCGTCAGGGGCGGCTATGGCTCCGGTAGATTGCTTCACAAAATTAATTTTAATCTGGTAAAAAATAATCCGAAAATATTTGTTGGATATAGTGACATTACAGTACTCCAGAATGCTTTTTACACCAAGACGGGTCTTGTAACATTTGCCGGGCCTATGCTTGCAGTAGATTTTTGGAAGGATGAAGTTGATTCATTTACCGAAGAAAATTTTTGGAAAATCATTACTTCAAACAAAAAAATCGGGAAATTGAAGAATCCCAACGAGGAGAAGTTTTTTGTATTTCGTCCGGGCAGAGGCGAAGGCAAAATCATGGGCGGAAATCTCGCCCTTCTTTGTTCAATAATGGGAACCGAGTATTTTCCGCGGTTTAAGGATGCTATTTTGATGATAGAGGACATCGGAGAAACTCCCTACCGGGTTGACCGTTTGCTGAACCAAATTCGAGCAGCCAAGATTTTTAACCAAATAAAGGGCTTGATTTTAGGAAGATTTGTAGATTGTTACGAAACTGACGAAGAAAAGAAAACGCTTACATTAAATGAAGTTATAAGTGATTATTTTGCAGACGCTAAGTTTCCGGTTTTTTATAATTTTAAGCACGGACATATCACATCTAATTTAACCGTTCCCTTTGGGGTTAAATGTAAAATCAACACTGCAAGAGAATTTATAGAAATTCCTGACAACGCTGTTTCTTAATTGAGTTTTTTGCAGCGCATATTTTTTTAACTGATTCTTGCTTTTCATCCGGATTTTGAACCCGGAAATACCTAAAATTAGAAAGCTCGTTATTCCTCATTCTCTTTTTTAAGAAATTAAACTGCAAATCGGTTTAATTTTTACCTTTTCACCCTCCAAATTCTCTGGTATGTTAATTGTTCCTTACCTTATAGGTTATTCTGCTTGAAGAGTAACCACAGAATAATGATATTTTTACTAAAGATGTGTTTGAATACAATACTAAATAAGGCGGAAATTACAAAAGAAGATTTGGTTAATCTTCTGCAGACGCAGGGTAGTGAGGAGATGAATTTATTGTTCCGTCATGCCGATGCAATTCGAAAAGAATACATGGGTGATGAAGTTCATGTCAGGGGTATAATTGATTATTCAAATCATTGCAGTGAGAACTGTTTATATTGCAGTCTAAGAGAGGATAACTTTACAATCAATCGTTACCGTATGAGTCCGGATGAGATAATCGAAACTGCAAAGAAAGCTTATGAATCCGGCGTTAGAACTATCTTGCTTAAATCTGGGCAGGAAAGTTTTTTTGACACGGATATAATTTCTTATATCATTTACACGATCAAGAATAAATTTGATGTTGCGGTAACAATCTGCCTTGGAAAACGAAGCTTTGATGAATACAAAGCATGGAAGATTGCCGGTGCGGACAGATATCTCCTAAGTTTCGAAACCTCTAACTCAAAATTATATCAAATTTATCATAAGGGCTCAAAATTAGTAGATAGGATAAATCATATAAAATATTTAAAACATATTGGTTATCAAATCGGGAGCGGCAGTATTATCGGTTTGCCAATGCAAAAATTAGAAGATATTGCGAACGATATATTTCTGCTGAAAGAACTTAATATTGACATGGCTGTATTCAGTCCGTTTATACCAAAGAAATTTACTCCTTACCAAAATGAAAAGCCCGGCGGAATAGATTTACTGTTCAAAACTATGGCTGCTGCAAGAATCGTCTTGAAAGATGCGCATATAACAGTTACTTCCGCAGTACAATCCATTCAAAATGATTCGGGTATAAGCGGACTTAACGCGGGAGCGAACATTTTGATGCATGACGTTACCCCTCACGCATATAAAATTAAAAACCTGCTGCCGGGTCCTGAATTTCAAGAACTCTCTGATCCTGCAAAGCTAAACTTAAAATTAGAATCTGCTGGAAGATCGCTCAGTTTTTCGCGGGGAGATTCCATTAAGTCAATTCATAATTAAAATTGCTTTTCCTCCATCTCTTTAATCATACCTTATGCTATGAGCATTAAAAGAATGAGACAAAGAAAGGTATTTTATAGCAAGTAATTTCCTGTTATATTTTATGCAGTTAATAAATTAATTTAATGGAGAGTGGATGAAAGTTTGCTTGCTGATACTAACTGCGGCGCTAATGCTTGTTTCATGCTCATCGCAATCAGATGAAAGCATCTTCAATAATGCCGGTGAAAACTTAAAACGAGGCAATTATCTCGAAGCTCTTTCTGGTTTTGAAAAAATAGCACTTGAATACAAAAAAAGTGATTTTAGAGCCAATTCTTTGTTCGAGCTGGCTAAATTATACCATGGCGGAATTGCTAAAAATCTTTCAAGAGAAGAATCGTTAAGTAAAGCTATTGAATATTATAAGCTTGGATTTGAAGATTATCCCGACAGCAGTTATGCACCCAAATCATTATTTATGGTCGCATTTGTTCAGGCTAATGAGTTGAATCAGCTTGATGATGCAAGACAAAATTACAATCTTTTTTTATCGAGGTACAAAGATCATGAAATGGCGGTTTCGGCGAAAGAAGAATTGGAAAATTTAGGACTTTCTGCTGAAGAAATACTTCGAAAAAAAATAGTATCCGAGAGTGAAAAATAGCAACGGCTCCGCATTAAAATATCTCAACCCGCAGGTTGTATCTAAGTTAAAATCCCTTGAATTAAAAGCACGTTTAGTCGTTGAGGGATTTATGGTCGGTTTGCACAAGAGTCCGTATCACGGTTTCAGCGTAGAGTTTACCGAGCATAAGAGTTACATGCAAGGCGACCCGATTAAGAATATTGATTGGAAAGTTTTTGCGAAGAGAGAAAAATACTTCATTAAACAGTTTGAAGAAGAAACAAATCTAATATGCCATATAGCTCTTGATATAAGCAAGTCAATGGACTTTAAATACAAGTCGACTTTAACCAAACTTGAATATTCAAACATCCTTGCTGCAAGTCTAATATACATAATGAACAAACAACAAGACGCTGTTGGTTTGACTTTGTATTCAGACAAGATAGAAACTTACATCCCGCCTAAATCTAATCGGGTACACGCAAGAACCCTATTAAAAACGATTGACGGGATTAAGCCCCAAGCCCGGACAATGACTTCTGAGTCTTTGAATAAAGTTGCGGAGAAGCTTACAAAAAAGGGATTGGTAATAATTATTTCTGATCTTTTTGATGAGCTTGAAGGGGTAATAAAATCAGTAAAGAAATTTCATTATAAAAAGAGTGAGGTAATTGTTTTTCATATTTTAGACCCCGTCGAAAAAAACCTTTCTATTTCTGCGGATGCGGTGTTTGTTGATCTTGAATCGAAAGAAGAGCTTGCAACACAGCCGTATCAAATACAAAGAGCTTATCAGGAATCGGTGAAAAATTTTATCGCGAAAATCAAATCTGAATGTTCAAGCTATGGAATTGATTACTGTGTGCTCGATACATCAACTCCTTTCGACAAAGCGCTTCTGGCATACTTTGCCAAAAGATCGAAAATGAAATAACTTTTCATATTCCGGAAATCATTTCTCGATATAGGTCTATCAACTTTTCGGCTTTTAATTGAGATTCGGTCTCAACGGCAATTCGAAGTATTGGCTCCGTATTTGAACCGCGGAAGTGAACCCAGTGATCCTTAAAATCTACACGCAAACCGTCAGTTTTATTTATCACTTCTTCCTTGAATTTTCTTTCGAGTATATCGTAGATTTTTTCAAGTTCAAGGTTCTGCAGATCAATCTTAGTTTTTGCTATTGAATATTGCGGCAGAGTCTTTTTTAATTCTGACAGAGTGCCTCCAAACTCAAGAAGATGCTGAAGAGTGATTGCTGTTGCTGTAAGAGCGTCTCTGCCGTATTGAAGCGAGGGCAGAATAACGCCGCCGCTTCCTTCGCCTCCTATGACTGCATTAACTTCCTTCATCTTTTTTACGACGTGCGCTTCACCCACAGCTGCCTTAAAGACTTTGCAATTCTTCTCCTCTGCGATATCATCCACCGCTCTTGTTGTTGATAGATTAACAACTACATTACCTTTCTTTTTAGAGAGAATAAATTTAACCGCTTGCGCAATTGTATATTCTTCCCCGAAAGGATTGCCTTCTTGAGTGATTAATACAAGCCTATCAACATCAGGGTCAACAACTATTCCAAAATCAGCTTTATTATTTTTAACCGCTGCCATGGTATCTATTAAATTTTCCGGCAGAGGTTCCGGTAATCTCGGGAATATGCCGTTTCTTTCGCAGTTCAATTCAATAACCTCACAGCCGAACATATTTAAGAAATGCGGCATCATGAAGGCTCCTGCCCCATTTACGCAATCAAGCAGCACCCTAAATCTACGTGTTTTAATTTTTTCGATTTCTAAAAAGGGTAGATTTAACACTGCCTTTATGTGTGCATTGATACCATTATCGAATGTTTCAACTTTCCCGATGCTTTGCCAGGATTGGTAAGCGCTTCCAGACTCAAGATGCATAAGAAAATCTTTATGTTCTTCGGGAGACATGAACTCGCCGTTTCTATTCAAAAGTTTCAGCGCATTCCACTCGTTAGGGTTGTGGCTTGCAGATATCGCAATACCTCCACATGCATTCATTTGCCGAGTATTGAACAGAACAGTTGGAGTCGGACAGATACCTATATCAATGATATCATTTCCTTTTGCGGTTAGTGTGCCGAGCACTAAAGATTTTACCATTTCACCGGAAATCCGTGAATCGCGTCCGACAACTATCTTGCCCCGCCCGCAGTAATCGGCGTAAGCTCTAATATATTTTACAATTATTTCGGGGGTTAAACTTTCGCCGACCACACCTCTTACCCCCGACACGCTTACCATAAGTTTTGACATTCAAGCTCCGTCTCTTGAAATAAAATATTATTTCTTACTGCTAATATAAGCACCAGCATGAATTTTATTTAGAAATTATTTATGTATAAATAAACAAAGTATTGAGATTAACTCAATGAATTAAAGTTGTAAATTACTTTGCTTAATTAAGTCAACAATACTATTTTTGGAAAAATTTTTTGAAAAATAGTTATAAACATCATCGCTCTGAACTAATTCATTCATTCATCAAATACATAGAGGCAGTAAGTATGAGAAAAAATCTACTCTCCATTTCGGTAATCCTTGCCTTGTTTTGCTACGGAAATATTTTTGCCAGCTCTTATGGAAAAATTGCAGGCAAAGTTTTTGATCAGCTTACAGGCGAAGGCTTGCCATTTGCGAACGTTTTTATTGACGGTACAACTATGGGAGCTGCATCGGACCTGGATGGGAATTTCACTATCCTAAATATTCCGCCCGGGGTTTATTCCGTCACTGCATCAATTGTAGGTTATCAGAAAAAGACAATTACGGACGTACGGGTTAATGTTGACTTTACTACTCGTCTGGAATTTTCATTAAGCTCCGGTTCTATTGAAATGGAAGCCGTTATTGTTCAGGGTGAGCGCAATCCGTTAATTCGTCAGGATTTAACCAATCCTACTGTTGCGATCACAGCCGAAACAATTCAGGAATTACCTGTGGATCAAATTTCAGATGTCATCAAACTTCAGGCAGGTATCGTTGTTGGTGATGACGGCGATATTCATATCAGAGGCGGTTATGGTAACGAGACTGCTTATACTCTTAACGGTGTTTCGTTGAATGACCCATACGGCAACAGACGATCGGTCGGACTGGCTACTAATGCCGTTCAAGAGGTTTCGGTTTCGAGCGGAACTTTCAGCGCCGAATATGGTAATGCTCTAAGCGGCATTGTTAATTATGTTACAAAGGAAGGCAGCGATAGATATTCTTTTAGTTTACGTGGTTACGCCGGCGATTACGTGTCCAGCCGTTCAGACTTATTTTATAATATCGATGATATTGATCCGCTGAACAGATCAAGGTTTGAAGCCACTTTTGGCGGTCCGATTCCCGGTTTAGGGAACAAGGTTAAATTTTTCTTTTCAGGTGTGTATGAAAAATTTAAAGGCTCTCTCTACGGTAAGAGAATTTATAATACTACCGATTCCTATTTGAGCCGAGAAGTGTTCAGTCAGGATGACCCTCGAAGAGGTGTGTCTACCTCACCTTACTTTTTTAATCCTTATGACCCGAATTCTAACGGACTGCCGACTGGAGACGGCGCTGTAGTTGCTATGAATCCTTCGGAAAGTTTCAATGTTCAGGGTAATGTTATTTATAATTTAAGTTCCCTAATCAAACTGCGATATGAAGCAGTTTACAATAAGAGCGAATACAAGAATTACAGCTTTGCGTATAAATTTAATCCCGACGGTGTAGGGACAAACTACTCAGACGGTTTAATTCAAACCTTCGGGCTTAACCATACCGTAAGTGATAAAATGTTCTATATACTGAAAGCTTCCTATGGTTACAATATGTACAAATTCAGGTTATTTGACGACTACGATGACCCCGGATATCTTCCTTCAATCTATGATCTCACAATTTCTAATACTGGATTTTATGCCGGCGGCACAAACAATTCAAGAAACAGCCGACGCACTTCTACAATGACATTTAAAGGCGACCTTGTTACTCAGCTCTTTAATACTCACGAAGTAAAACTCGGTTTTGAAACCCGCTTTCATAATTTAAGATATGAAAATTATTCTGTTAAGATACGCGATCAATTCGGGAATAATATCACGAATGCGGCTGCTCTTTACGATTCAAATCTTGTGATTGTCAGAAGCAGACCGGATCCTGAAACAGAGCCGTCTTTGATAACCAAATACGAACGCGAACCTTTTGACGCTGCATTTTATATTCAAGATAAAATTGAATTAGCTTCAACGTTAATTTTAAATATCGGACTTCGCTACGAATATTTTGACCCGAAAGCATATTATAATGCAGATCTTTCAAATGATCTGCTTGATTTAAAAGAAGGATTTATCACAAGAAGCAGCGAAGAGGCTAAGGTCAAACAGCATCTTTCACCGAGAATCAGCGTATCCTATCCAATAACTGACAGAGGAGTAATAAGATTTTCTTACGGACACTTCTACCAGAACGGTTCGCTCGCAAGCCTTTATTCAAATCCAAATTTCTTTGTTACAAACGTCGGCTCTACGCCCAGTTTCGGCAATCCGAACGTGAATATGCAGAGGTCGGTACAATACGAAATCGGATTGCAGCAGCAGCTTGCCGATGACTTAAAAATGGAATTAACAGGATATTACAAAGACGTAAGAGATTATATTCAATCTCAGACAGTATTTACAGAAACAGGACGGCAATACAGCGTTCTAACTAACCTTGCTTATTCAAACGTTCGGGGAATAACTCTTAGGTTCGAAAAGAGAAGATCGGCGGCTGATAATTTCTATGCAACATTAGATTACACATTCCAGGTTGCCGAAGGCAACAGAACTTACCCTGCAGAAGATATTTTCTTCAGTGAAGAATCGGGGAAGCAGACCGAGACTTACCTTGTTCCGCTTGGATTCGATAGACCGCACGTAATCAATATTACTTTTGGACTTTATCAGGCAAGAGATTGGACAGCCGGATTTATTGCAAACCTACAGGCTGGAACTCCATATACTCCGGAATTTCCTTCGACGTTGGTGCCGATTACTTTCGAACAGAACTCTGCTAATCAACCTGCACAGTTGAATGTTGATTTCAAGTTTGAGAAATTTTTCAATTTCGGTGGATTTGATTATTCTGTTTTTCTACAGATAAATAATTTATTCGATAATCAAAACGAATTATCCGTCTATGCAAGCACCGGACGAGCTTTGAAAACAGTTGATGAAACCATTAATCCTAATTTATTCCGTGATATTAAAACGAGAATAAACAGAGGCGACCCCGGTCTATTCGGCATTGATGAAATAAATGGGTATTACTCAACACGACCTGAAAGAGTAAACAGACCCAGAGAAATTAGAGTTGGATTTTCCGTAATGTTCAACTAATGATCCATTAAAGAAGGAAATTTTACTATGAGAATTAAATTTTATGTTACTCTTATCACGCTTTTTCTTCTTCCGCTCTTGGGCAGCCAGGCACAGCGTCTTGACGAAAATGGTTTCCCGCTGTTAAAACAGCTTACGGAAGATGATGCTAAAAGAATTTTCGGGGATATGTATTCGCCCAAATTTTTCAAAACTTTAGGCGGCTCCCGCTTTATAAAAGAATCGATTATAAGCGGCAATAAAATTACTACTATAGTTTTTAATTACGGCTCTATATGCGCGCCGAACAGACTTGGCAACGTAGCAGATCTTGTCTGGCAAGGGTTAGGTTACGGCTTTGAGTTTGGTCCGCTTGCCGCTGCAGAAGTGATTGATGATAGTCTGCAGCTTCTACAGATAGTATCAGATTCTTTCATTAGAACTTTTCAAGGTGACTACAGCCCTGACGGAACTGAAAAATGGGGATGGCTGCCAAAAGCCGGTTATGTAGATACTACGCAAAACGAAATTGCCCGCCTAAATATCGGCGATTCGGATGGCGACGGCAAACCAGATTCATGGCCTGATCGATGGTATAGCCCGGGCGCTGGCAAATACATTTGGCCTGCATTTTTGGGCGATATGGCAACAGCTCCAGATGAAGAAGTTTATTTTGTAGTTGATGATTTTACTAACAGAGAATTTCCATATACTCCCTCCCCAACAAAACCGGATGTAAAAGGTTTAGGGCTTGATATGGAAGTGAGGATAATTCAGTTTAATAATCCTCTTGCTGAAGATATAATGTTCCTTGTTTATCAAGTTACAAATGCGAGTGAAAAAACACTGGAGCGTGCCTATTTCGGTATGCATGGCGACCCGCACGTCGGCGGTCCTTCAGATTACAACGATGATATGGCTGGTTTCATCGATCCGTTTGGAAATTCACTGCAGCTATCTAATGTGCCCCAGAGGGCAAGAAATATGGTTTACGCTTGGGATGAAGATATGAAAGGTGACGGCGGAAGACCAGCTGGTTATTTTGGCTGGAAATTCCTTGAATCGCCTTCAATTGATAACGACGGAATTGATAATGACGACGACGGTATTCTGGATGAATCGCCTTTTAACAGCGCCGGAAATTTTATTGACGGCGTTAGTATTCCTCTTATTACACCAAACATTATTGATGTAGATAAATACACGGCTATATTCGGAGCCCCTAAACCAAGATGGGAAGGTGATGAAGACGGTGATTGGGATCCCGACAAAGATGATGTTGGCGTTGATGGCATTGGACCTGATTCACCAAACTATCCGGGTCCCGATTTTGGCGAAGGTGATGGAAGACCCACTCAGGGTTGGTATTTGGATTTAAATGAAAATAATATTTTCGATGCAGGGGAACCCATAAGCGAAGACAGAATTACAAATTATAAATGGGCTGGTTCAGAACCGAATTTCGGATTAAGAGATATCTCGGAATCTGATCAGTTAGGACTTAGAAGTTTCAACGCGGCTGTTTACACCAATTCGCTTCCCAACGTACCGATGAATGATCCTTTGATGTGGGAATGGTTGTCTTCAGATACAATTAATACCGCTCAAGAACTTTTATCAGAACCGGGCGACAACATATTTAATTTCGGTACAGGCCCTCTAAGTCTCGAACCCGGGGAGACGCAGAGATTTTCAATGGCGATTCTATTCGGTAACGATCTTCAGGAATTAATTCTCAACGCAGAAACTTCTACAAGAATTCTTGAAGCTGATTACCGCTTTGCACAGCCGCCCGTTAAGCCGATTGTTCATGCCGTGTCGGGTGATGGAAAAGTAACGCTTTACTGGGACACAAGGGCTGAAGAATCCGTTGACCCTCTCTCAGGCGAAAAAGATTTTCAGGGATATAAAATTTATAGAAGCCGCGATTATACTTTCTCCGATGTATTTACTATTACAGACGGCAGAGGGAATAAATTTCTTGGCAGACCTTTCGAACAGGGAGGAATGCCTGCACAGTTCGACTTAGTTGATAATTATAAGGGTTATCATCCGGTTGAATATCAGGGAAGAGCGGTAAAATATTATTTGGGTGATAATACAGGGTTGGTTCACGAGTATGTTGACTCTTCGGTTACTAATGGTATTACTTACTATTATGCAGTGGTTGCTTACGACCACGGCACCGATGAAATCCCGCCAACCGAAACCCAGGCGGTTATTCTTAAACATCCCATCACCGGGGAACTGACATTCGAAACTAATACACTCCAGGTTACACCTAATCCTCTCGGTTTAGGAATTAAAAATGCTTTAGTTGGGATCGACGGGGTTCCGCGCCAGGTTAAAGGCAACTCAACCGGCGATATATCAATAAAAGTTTTGGATGATCTTCTTGTCCCGGATAAATTATTTGCAATTAAGTTTGAAGAGGACGATGTATACACCGTTCTTGATTCAACAGGAGTTACTGATGAGGTCACTTCCAAAGATACGGTGTTTGTTGATCTGAGCAAGACTAACGTGAAAGGCGAAAGCGTTCAAGTTTTTGACAAAGGCGGTAATCTCGTCCCTTCAAATAAATATTTTGTTAATGAAGTTTTCGGCAAGATAAGAGGGTTGAACAGCGGTGATTTCCCAATAGGCGAAAAATTTACCGTTAAATATCAATACTATCCTATTTATCAAAGCAGTAATTTAAACAACGAAGATTTCAATCCATCCTTTGAAGGCATGAAAATTTATGTGAAAAATTATGCGCTTGACCTTGACGAAGACAGATCGCAATGGGCTGATAATGTCGTTACAAATGTTCGGGATTCAGTGCTTTGGAGTCCATCGAATGCTGCATACTTAGGAAACCCGCACGTTCAGTACCGCGCCGACTGGGAGATCAGATGGAACGACCTTGATACTTTAGCAGATGGCAAATGGAAAAACTTGAGTGACTCCACTATTGCCGTGCCGAGTTTCAAGCCGATCAAAGCTCCTTTCAAAATTTTTAATGTTTCGGAAGTTGATGCAAACGGCAGCTTCTTACCGGGTAATTTTTTGATTGTCGAACAATTACCTGGCACTAAAGACAACGGACAATGGGATTGGGGTGAACCAATTCTTCTCAGGCCAACCGCGGCTACGGGAGCTACTGTTTCTTATTATGTTAATTTCTTCCTGCCAAAAGATTCGCTGAAGATTACGGAAACTATCATCGATGATACGACAAGCGTATTTGATACGACTATCATTCCAATTGAGAAGAAACTGCCGAAAGCAGGCGATGTTTACCATATCAGAACATCAAAGCCGTTTAAGAAAGGCGATCTGTATGAGTTTGAGTCCGTATCGGCAAAATTCAACAAAGCCGCTGCAAAACCCAAACTCGATGATATTTATGTAGTGCCCAATCCTTACGTTGCTTATTCATTATCAGAGGAACCCGGACGGGCAGCATCGAAAAGAGGCGAAAGACAACTGCAGTTTAGAAATCTGCCGCCGCAATGTACAATCAGAATTTATACGGTTACAGGCGAATTAGTTCAAACAATTAAAAAAGATGATTCAAGCAGTTTGGCGTATTGGGATTTACTTTCTTTTGAAGGGCAGCGGGTTGCATACGGTGTCTATATTTATCACGTTGATGTGCCTGGCGTCGGAGAAAAGATAGGACGCTTAGCATTAATAAAATAATAAATCCTAAACAGCTTGATTTGTTTATAACTAAGGAGTTTATAAATGAAAAGAAAAAATATAATACTTAATTCAGTTCTTATTTTGATGTTACTGTTTTCAAGTTCCTATGCACAGTTGTTCCGGAGCACCTCAAAAGTTGGAACCACCGCGGCTCAGTTCTTGAAAATTGCACCCGGGGCAAGATCAATTGCTATGGGTGATGCATTCACTGCGCTCGCCGATGATATTTATGCAATTTATTATAATCCCGCCGGCGTTGCAAGAATGAATGGCAATACCGAGGTTTCATTTAACCACGCTGAGTGGCTTGCTGATATGACATATGACTTTGCTGCCGGGGCAATGAATCTTGGTGATTTTGGTGTAATCACAGCCAGCTTCACATCATTCTCCGTTCCGGAGGATTTAGTCAGAACATTTGAAAATCCAGAAGGCGACGGCAGAACTTGGGATGCCGCTTCCATAGCCGTGGGAATGGGATATGCTAAAAATCTTACCGATAGATTCTCAATTGGTTTTCAGGCAAAATATGTCCGCGAGAGGGTTTGGAATTCCAGCGCCAGCGCTTTCGCACTTGATGTTGGCACATTGTACCGCACACCATTTAATGATCTGATGATCGGGGCGGCTATCTCAAATTTCGGTTCGACTATGAAGCTTGATGGACGGGATATTCGTTTTAATCATGACCCGAATGATAATCTCGACACAGGTCCGAATAATATCCCTGCTTTGTACAGAACAGATGAGTTTGATCTTCCGCTGACTTTCAGAATAGGCTTGTCAATGAATGTTATGAACAACAGATACTTCAGAGCTACCGTTGCTGTGGATGCTGTTCATCCTAACGATAATACCGAATATATGAACAGCGGTCTTGAACTTGCTTACGATGAATTATTCTTCGTCAGAGCCGGTTACAAATCATTATTCAAAGATAACAGCGAAGAGAGGTGGACTTACGGCTTCGGAATAAAATATGGCTTGCTCGATAATTTAAAAGTCTATATGAACTATGGTTATGCAAATTACCACCGTCTTGAAAATGTTCAGTTTATTGATATAGGATTAATATTCTAACTTAACTAAAAAGAGGAGTCATAGACTCCTCTTTTTTTTTCTCATGGCAGACAATCGATTTATCCTCCGCATAAACAAAAAACTTGTTGACCGATTCGGAATACCGAAGCGCAGCAATAAACTACCCGATCCTCTTGAGATGATAATTGCTACTATTCTCTCACAGAATACGAATGATAAAAATTCTTACAAAGCATTCTTGGAAATTAGATCATGTTATAAGAATTGGGATGAGGTAATTAATAAAGGTCAAAAAGTATTAGCGCAAAAAATAAAAACTGCGGGTTTGTCCAAGCAAAAATCTGATGCGATAATCAACTTATTAGTTCGTTTAAAAAATGAATACGGATTCTTTTCGTTGAATCACATCAAAGAAAAAAATAATATCGCCGCTATTAACGAACTAACCTCCTTCAAAGGAGTCGGGGTCAAAACTGCAAGCTGTGTGCTTTTATTTTCGTTTGAAAGAGATATTTGCCCGGTTGATACCCATGTATTCAGGACTGTTAATAGAATTGGAGTAGTAAAGGAAAAGACTCCGGATAAAACTTTTTTTGCATTAAACGTAAAATTTCCTCCGGGGATTGCTCATCAATTCCATACAAATTTAATAAGATTGGGCAGAGAAATTTGCAAACCGGCGAACCCCGCATGTTTTCACTGCCCGCTTAAACGGATATGCCGCTATCCGCAAAAAAAAATGAGTGCAGCCAAAGAGTACAAATCAAATGATTTTTTTCTGCTCGATAATATCTCCTGAAAACTTTTAATTTCTAAAAGGGCAGTGAAAATTCACGTTTCAGCCAAGCCTTATAATTTTTATTTTACTTCATTCTTCAGTATATTTTAACACTAATTCTAAATTTGGATAAGGCATATCTTTATGGCGAAAAGATACGATTTAGCCGTTTTGGGCAGTGGTCCCGGCGGTTATACTGCAGCTATTAGAGCGTCGCAGCTTGGCTTTAAAACAGCAATAATTGAAAGAGATAATCTCGGCGGTATATGCCTTAACTGGGGATGTATACCGACAAAGTCACTTCTTAAAAATGCTGAATTGTTTGATATGATGAAGAATCATTCCGGGGCTTTCGGAATTAAAACAGAAGGCTTGAGCTACGATTTCGAGAAAATTATTAAGCGGAGCAGAAACGTTTCTGCAAAGGTTTCTAAAGGCGTTGAATATTTGATGAAGAAAAACAAAATTGATCATATAAAAGGATTCGGGAAGTTCGTTTCAGCGAAAGAAATAAATATATTCGACGGCGGCGGAAAACTTGTCGATACTATTAAGGCAAATCATGTTATCATCGCCACAGGGGCGTCACCAAAACAGATACCCTCAATTGAGGTTGATCATAAAAACATAATTACGAGCACCGAGGCAATGTCATTAGAAAAACAACCGGGTGAGTTGATAATAATCGGCGCCGGCGCTATTGGAGTGGAATTTGCATATTTCTATAACGCGCTTGGCACAAAGGTAACTCTAATAGAAATGCTCGATTCCATTCTGCCCATTGAGGACAGCGAGTGTTCAAAAGTTGTTGAAAGCAATTTCAAAAAACGCGGCATCGAAATCTTTACTGGCGCAAAAGTTATTGAAGCTAAAGTAAGCGGTAAATCGGTCAAGGTCGTTATTGAGAAAGGCGGCGTTAAAACTGAATTGAATGCCGAAAAAGTCTTGAATGCTATTGGCGTTTCAGGCAATATTGATGGATTCGGTTTAAAGGAAATCGGCGTAGAGACTGAGAAAGGGCATATAAAGGTTGATAAGTCAAATTACCGGACAAATATTCAAGACGTTTACGCTATAGGTGACGTGATTGGCGCACCTTGGTTGGCTCACGTAGCCTCGGCTGAAGGCGTACACTGCGTGGAAAAAATAAAAGGAATTCAAAAACCCGACATTGACTACACAGCCGTTCCCGGCTGCACTTATTGCCAGCCGCAGGTGGCAAGCATTGGGTTGACTGAATCAAAAGCAAAGCAGCTTGGCTTGGAATTAAAAATCGGGAAATTCCCTTTCTCCGCCAGCGGGAAATCTGCCGCAATAGGCGAGCGCGAAGGGTTCGTTAAAATAATTTTTGATGCTAACTACGGCGAACTCCTCGGTGCGCACATTGTTGGGACTGAAGCAACGGAATTAATTGCCGAATTAACTCTCGCAAAAAAACTGGAAGCAACTTACGACTCAATAATAAATACAATTCATGCTCACCCGACATTGTCGGAAGCAATAATGGAAGCTGCAGCAAATGCATACGGCGAAGCGCTCAACATTTAGAAAATTTGAGTTTTTGAAAATAGATGTTTTGGAATACCAAGCTGCATGGGATTTTCAAAAACTACTTTTTGAAAAACGCGTTAAGAATGAAATAAATGACTTACTTATTCTTCTTGAACATCCCCATACCTATACATTGGGGAAAATCGCAGATAAAAATAATTTGCTGGGCGATGAAAACTATTTACGCGAAAAAAATGTTTCTGTTTTTGAGATTGATAGAGGTGGGGATATTACTTATCATGGTCCTGGGCAGGTTGTAGGTTACCCGATAATCAACCTGAAAGAATGGAAAACCGACACGCACTTATACTTGCGGGGTCTCGAAGATGTTGTAATAAATGTTTGTAAGCAATATGGACTCAATCCTTCAAGGAAAAATAATCTCACTGGTGTTTGGATTGACGACCGAAAAATTTGCGCCATAGGTATAAAAGTAAGCCGCTGGGTGACAATGCACGGTTTCGCTTTCAATGTAACAACAGATCTATCATATTTCAGCGGAATTATTCCCTGCGGTATTAAAAATAAATTTGTTACATCGCTTCAAAAAGAACTGGGAAAAGAGGTTGATATTGACGAGGTCAAAGAAAAAATTCTGGATTCATTCAAAGAAGTTTTTGATTACGATAAATACGTTCAAGCAAATGAATCAGAATTTCAAGATTTAATCGTTGAAAAAGAAAAAGGAATTTGATGAACAGAGAACATAAAATTGAATTTAATGAAAAAGAAATTTCAAAGGAGAAAGCCCCCACCGGTAAAATTGGCTCGCTCGGAGGATTGACAAAAGAAGAACTGATGAAAATTCTTAGAATCATGCTTCTCTCTCGTGAAATTGACTTGAAAATAATGAAACTTCTCCGCCAGGGGAAATCATTTTTTTATTTATCAGCCGGAGGGCACGAAGCTATACAAGTTGCTGTTGCATCTGCTTTGAAACCAGGATACGATTGGGCTTTCCCATATTATCGCGATATGACACTCATGCTGACACTGGGAGTTAAACCCGAAGAAATATTTCTTCACATGCTGGCGAAAGCTGACGATCCCATGACAGGCGGAAGACAAATGCCCAACCACTGGGGTTCAAAAGAATACAACGTTCCGACTCAATCGAGTCCAACAGGAACTCAATTCTTACAGGCGGTAGGCACCGCTCTTGCTAACCGAAAGCTGGGTATTGATGCTGTAACATATGTGAGCAGCGGCGAAGGAACAACGAGTGAAGGGGAATTTCATGAAGCTATTAATTGGGCATCCCGCGAAAAACTTCCCGTAATATTTGTCATTCAGAACAATAGATGGGCTATCTCGGTGCCTGTTGAACAGCAGACTGCCGGGAAAAATTCTTCCATTACCGAAATGATGAAAGGTTATGAAAACCTTCTAAGATTAAATGTTGACGGCACGGATTTTCTTGCTTCGAATGCAATGGCTCATTCAGCCGTCAAATATGCCCGCCAGGGAAAAGGACCTGTATTAATCGAAGCAGATGTAGTAAGACTATTCTCACATTCTTCGTCGGACGATCAAAAAAAATATAGAGACCATGACGATCTCAAAAGTGATCTTTCAAAAGACCCGATAATAAATTTTTCGCGCTTGCTCGTTAAAAAGGGAATATTAACCGACCTTGCTTACGAGGAGTTTAAGAAAGAAATTGTAAATCACGTCAACGAAGCCGCCGAATGGGCTCTTTCCAAAACCGATCCGGATGCGTCAACTGCGGGAAAATTTGTGTTTGACGAAAGCGGCACAATGGAGCGATTGGAATATGAGGCTTCCGTTCCCTCGGGGAAAAATATTGTGATGGTTGATGCAATAAACCATGCGCTCCGCGAAGAAATGGAAAAGAATGATAAGATTTATATTTTCGGTGAAGATGTTGCAGATAAAAAAGGCGGAGTATTTTCGGCTACAAAAAATTTATCCTCTCAATTCGGTAACGACCGGGTTTTTAATGCACCGTTAGCGGAAGCGTCAATAGTCGGCGTTGGTATCGGCATGGCGCTCGCAGGGTTAAAGCCCTGTGCGGAGATACAATTCGGTGATTATATTTGGCCCGCATTTATGCAGATAAGAGACGAACTGGTTATGTACCGTTACCGTTCGAATAATCTCTTCGAATCGCCGCTTGTGATAAGGGTTCCTGTAGGTGGTTTTATTCACGGCGGATTATACCATAGTCAAAACATCGAAGCATTTTTTGCCCACATGCCGGGACTTTATATCGCTTATCCATCAAATGCCGCCGATGCCAAGGGTTTATTGAAGACTGCTTTAAGGATTAAAGACCCTGTTTTGTTTTTAGAGCACAAGGGTTTGTACAGACAGAGTTATGCTACATCGCCTGAGCCTGATTCAGATTATCTGCTGCCTTACGGCAAAGCGAACATGATAGCCGAGGGTAATGATTTGACAATTGTAACTTACGGTGCAATGGTTCATGAAAGTAATTTTGCTATTAAAAAACTTAATGCTGAAGGATATGGGATAGACCTTATTGATATCAGAACCATATTCCCGCTTGACGAAGTGATGATATTTAATTCGGTGAAGAAAACAGGCAAAGTCATCGTAATACATGAAGATAGCCTGACCGGTGGATTCGGGGCTGAAATTTCAGCGCGAATTGCCGAACATTGTTTCGAATATCTTGACGCGCCTGTTCGAAGACTGGCTGCTAAAGATACTCCGATTCCATATCACCCGAATCTTGAAAGAGCTGTTCTGCCGAATAGAGATAAGATTTATCTCACGCTGAAAGAGTTGCTCGCTTATTAATATTTAATATGTATAAAAGAAAAATTGGGAGAGAAAATGCTTTTTGAAGTGATAATGCCGCAGATGGGTGAAAGTATAACTGAGGGAACTCTTATTAAATGGCATAAGAAAAAAGGTGACCCCGTCCAAAAAGATGAAATAATTTTTGAAATAAGCACTGATAAGGTTGACACCGAAATACCAAGTCCAGAAACAGGAACACTGAAGGAAATAAAAGTATTTGAAAACGAAACCGTTGAAGTCGGAACCGTGGTGGCGCTTATTGTAACTGAAGACAGTCAAGAAGAAAGTCCTGCTGCGCAAGAAGTTCAAAATAAGTCGCAAGTTAAAAGTATTGAAGAGCCTCCTTCAACCACCCAGGTAGGCGGCGAAAGTGTTGATGTCATTATGCCAAAGATGGGGGAATCTGTCATGGAAGGGACAATAATCAAGTGGCATAAAAAAGTCGGTGATAAAATTGAACGCGACGAAATAATTTTTGAAATAAGTACTGACAAGGTAGATACTGAAGTCCCTTCACCTGCGGAAGGAATATTAACCGAAATATTATTTAACGAGAATGATACCATTGAAGTTGGAACTACGGTAGCGAGAATAACATCGGCAACCGGGCGTATGCCAATTAAGCAAACTAAAGCTGAAGAAATGAACCGCAAAGAGACAGAATTAAAAACTAAAGAGAGCGTAAATACTACCGCTCAGTCTCAGCCTAAAATAACCGAAGGGAGCAGAGGGCAGGCATCAAAGTATTATTCTCCTCTCGTTATGAATATTGCAAAGAAAGAAAATGTGAGTTATGATGAACTTGAAAATATTTCCGGAACCGGCTTAAACAACAGAGTTACAAAAAATGATTTACTAAATTACATTGAGGATAGGAAGTCAGGTAAAATGAAATCTGACAAAAAAGAACCTGCACAAAGTAAAGCCGAAGAAAAACATGCAGCTTCGCCTAAAAAAGTTTTTGAGGAAGACGAAATTCGGAAAATAATTCCTATGGATAATATCCGGCAGCGGATAATGTATCACATGGTCAATAGCCGGGATACATCTGTGCATGTTACTGCAGTCGTTGAAGTCGATATGACCAAGATATATGATTTTCTGCAAAGAAATAAAAACAGCTTTGAAAAGAATGAAAGCGTTAAACTAACCTATATGCCATTTATTTGTTTTGCATGTATAAAGGCGCTGAAGGAATATCCGCTGCTTAACTCTTCAATAGATGATAAAAATATTATCATGAAGAAAAATATTAATCTTGGCATTGCCGTTTCAGTAGAACCTAACGGTTTGATCGTTCCGAATATCAAGGATGCCGACGAAAAAAATATCCGAGGATTGGCAAAAGCAATAAGCGAACTGAGCTATAAATCGCGCAATAAAGGATTGATCCCGGATGATATAATGAACGGCACTTTTTCAATTACAAATTACGGCGTTTTCGGATCCTTATTCGGAACGCCGATAATCAATCAACCGGAAGTTGGAATTCTTGGAGTGGGTACTGTAACCAAAAAACCTGTAGTGATTGAAAATGACGGTATAGAATCAATAGCAATCAAACCGATGATGTATCTTTCTCTCAGCCACGATCACAGACTCATTGACGGAATGCTTGGCGGAAAGTTTTTGAAAATGATTAAAGATACATTAGAAAATTTTGATACGAATCTTGTCTGAAATTACTGGAGTAAAAGTTAAAGGATAATATGATTAATCAACACCAGAGAACATTTAAGGAAGTAATAGAAAAAGAACGCGGAGAATTAGGGAAAAGACCCGATTGGCTTAAAGTAAAACTTCCTTCCGGACAAAATTATAAGGATGTTCATTCATTACTCAGAAAATCAAAACTAAATACTGTTTGCGAAGAAGCAAAATGCCCGAATATCGCGGAATGCTGGAACAGCCGCACAGCAACCTTCATGATTTTAGGCGATACATGTACGCGAAGCTGCGGCTTCTGTAATGTCAAAGTCGGACTTCCGACAGAACTTGATCTTGGTGAGCCGCTAAGAGTTGCAGAATCGGTTGAGGCGTTGAAACTCAGACACGTAGTCATCACTTCGGTTAACCGCGATGAGTTGCTTAATGGCGGAGCAGAAATATTTTCCGAATGTGTCCGCTTGATAAACGAACGCATGCCAAAGACCACAGTTGAAATTCTTATACCTGATTTCAAAGGTGAAGAGAGCGCATTCGAAATAATTATGAAACATCCGCCGCATATTTTGAACCATAATCTCGAGACGGTAAAAAGGCTTTACCATGCGGTTCGCCCACAGGCTAAGTATGAAAGAAGCCTTGAGTTGATTTCATGGTTTAAAGATAAAGGGCTTAGAACGAAGAGCGGAATAATGGTAGGAATAGGGGAAGAAACAAACGAAGTAATTTCGTTGATGAACAATTTAAGAAAAGCCGGCTGCGATATAATGACAATCGGTCAATACTTGCAGCCGACAAAAAATCATCTGCCTGTGCATAGGTTTGTTACGCTCGAAGAATTCGATTTATACAAAGTTGAAGGCAGAAAAATGGGATTCCTATCGGTCGAGTCCGGACCTCTTGTCAGAAGTTCATACCATGCCGATAAACAGGCAAGAGATATGTGGGAAGAATAAGACATCAGTTCTTTTTCTCATTTCCTCAAATTTCTCTTCTCAATAATGAAAACTATACGGGAAAAATTTTCCATGCCATTCATTTTTGTTCATTAAAATGAATTTTGTATTTTAAATACGGGTTATAAAGCTATTCGGTTTATGGCATGTTTTTGGCAAACCTTTATAAAGAATAAAGTAAATGGAAATGAAAAATTTTAATACCCTAAATATTCTACAATGCATTATCAACCTAATCAAATAGATGATTATGGCAAAGGGTTACTGTATAGTAACCTTTTTTATTTTAAACCGAATACGAGGTAATTTTATGGCAAAAGTAAAAGGCGATATTATTATTGACATCGAAAAATGCAAAGGATGCGAATTATGTATTGAGGCTTGCCCTCAGGACACTCTTGAACAATCCCGCTCGGTAAATACTAAAGGCTATCTTTATATTGTAAAAGTGCAGGATAATTGTACCGGCTGCACGAATTGTGCGTTAGTCTGTCCGGACGGCGCAATAACGGTTTTCAGACAATCCGGGAAAAAGAAGGAACAAATTGCAAAAATAACTAATGTTACTGGCGATCTTAAAGTTACGGTGGGATAATGAAAAAAGAATTTAAATTAATGAAAGGCAACGAAGCATTAGCTGAAGCTGCAATACGAGCCGGCTGCGATGCATATTTTGGCTATCCAATTACTCCGCAATCCGAAGTGCTTGAATATCTGAGCCGTGAAGCTCACAACAGAACCGGCATGGTTGTTCTTCAAGCAGAAAGCGAGATTGCATCAATTAATATGGTTTACGGCGCAGCGGGAACCGGCAAGAAAGTAATGACTTCTTCATCAAGTCCGGGGATAAGTTTAATGCAGGAAGGAATCTCATATATCGCATGCGCCGAATTACCTTGTTTGATTGTCAATGTGAGTAGAGGCGGTCCAGGGTTAGGAACTATTCAGCCTGCACAAAGTGATTACTTTCAATCTGTTAAAGGCGGCGGGCATGGCGATTACCATCTTATAGTTCTTGCGCCTTCAACCGTCCAGGAGATGTCAGACTTTGTCGAATTCTCATTCGAGCTTGCCTTTAAATATCGTAATCCTGTGATGATACTTACTGACGGAGCTTTAGGTCAGATGATGGAAAAAGTAGAATTGAAGCCGCAGGTTGAAAGATTTCATGAAGAGTTTAATTGGGCTACCACAGGAAGAAAAAACGGAAATAGCCGCGTTATAACGTCATTGAATCTTGAAGCGGAAAAAATGGAAGAAATCAATATTCACCTACAAAAAAAATATGAAATGATTACAAAAAACGAGATTAGATTCGAAGCAATTAATTGTGAAGATGCTGATTATTTAATTGTTGCTTACGGGCTGGTTGCGCGAATCTGCCAAAAAGCAGCTGATCTCGCAAGAGAAAAGGGTATAAAAGCCGGGGTATTCAGACCTATTACACTATTCCCTTATCCTTATGAAGAATTAAAAAATGCTGCAAAAAATGTCAAAGGCATTCTTGATGTTGAAATGAACGCCGGACAGATGATCGAAGACGTTAGACTTGCTGTAGGAAATGAATTGCCGGTCGCATTTCACGGAAGAATGGGCGGCGTAGTTCCGTCACCGGAAGAAATTCTTGAAAAATTGGAAATGAAATTTCTTGGAGGTTCAAATGAATGAAAAAAAAATGACAGGCGACGAACATTATGAAACAATGATTGCTGAAGAAAATATCTGTATAAACGAAAATATAGTTTATGATAAACCTCATGATGCGTTATACAGCACGCCCATGCATTACTGCCCTGGCTGCGGACACGGTGTTGTGCATAGATTAATTGCGGAAGTTGTTGAAGAACTTGGAATTATACACGATGTCATCGGCGTAGCGCCTGTTGGCTGTTCGGTTCTTGCTTATAATTATTTAAACATCGATATGTCTGAAGCCGCCCACGGAAGAGCCTCGGCAGTGGCAACGGGCATTAAACGTGTTTTACCTGATAAATATGTTTTTTCATATCAAGGAGATGGCGATCTCGCAGCTATTGGCACAGGCGAAACAATCCATACTTGCAACAGAGGGGAAAACATACTTGTAATATTTATCAATAACGGCATTTACGGTATGACAGGCGGACAAATGGCTCCTACAACGCTGGCAAATATGAAATCTTCAACTTCACCATTTGGAAGGGATGTTCAGACTATGGGCTATCCACTCAAAATAACCGAACTAGTTGCTCAACTTCCGGGAACTTATTATGTTACGCGGCAGTCCGTTCATAAGGCGGTTAATGTTCGAAAGACCAAGAAAGCAATAATGAACGGCTTTCTCTATCAAAAAGAGAATAAAGGCACGTGCTTTATAGAAGTAGTTTCGAATTGCCCTTCGAACTGGAAAATGAGTCCGGTAGAATCAAACAAATGGCTGGACGAAAATATGCTGCCTTTTTATCCTCTTGGGGATATTAAGATTCCTTCCAACTCATCAAAGAATAACGGGGAATGATATGACTGAAGAAATTATAATTGCCGGATTTGGCGGACAGGGTGTTTTGTCAATGGGTATGGTGCTTTGTTACTCCGGAATGATTGAAGATAAAGAAGTAAGCTGGATGCCTTCATACGGTCCGGAAATGAGAGGCGGTACGGCAAACTGCATTGCGATAATAAGCGATGAAAAAATCAGCTCGCCCATCATTTCGAAATTTGATACGCTAATTGCTCTTAATCAACCATCGGTAGATAAGTTTGAAACCGCTGTTAAAAAAGGCGGTCTATTATTATACGAGAGTACGAATGTCATCAAACCGCCCACTAGAGATGATATCTCTGTCTACGGAATAGAAGCGAGTTCCGAAGCTGCAAAAATGAATAACATAAAAATACTTAATATGATAATGCTTGGAGCTTTCCTAAAAAAGAAACCCATTATTTCGCTCGAGAATATATTGAATGGTCTAAAGCAAGTTCTTCCGGAGCGCTACCATAAACTGCTGCCTTTAAATGAACAAGCTATCAAGCGAGGCATGGAAATGATTGAAGAATTGCAGACGGCTTAAGATGGTTGAAATTATCCTCGGAAGCTCCATGTTTTTCTCCCGAAATTAACGGCAAATTAATTTTTGGATATGCTTTATAATTATTTCCGCATTACTATCAAAGTCATCAGCAGTTATGTTTCGGATTTTATTTTTATAATTTCAGCAGCAATGCTGACTGCAATCTCAATCGGTTTGCTGCATTTAAATAAACCTACCGGAGCGTTTACTCTTTTAAGCTGCTCTTCGCTCACTCCGTTTTCTATTAAATTGAGAAAAGTAGTTTTGATCTTTGCATCGCTTCCCATTAATCCTATGTATGCAAGTCTTTTGTTTATCAATCTGCTAAGCACTTTCGCGTCGCTTTCATGAGAATGGGTTAAAATCACCGCATAATTTCTTTTCCCCTCTTCGATAACAGTATCTATCATATCGAAGTTTATGTTAATTATTTTGTCTGCGGAATAGTTCATTTCTAAAGTAGGGACATGCTCCCTGTCGTCAATCAGTATAACCTTGAAGTCCAGCAGTTTCATTATTTTTGATAAGGCAAGACCCACATGACCGCCTCCGACAACATATATCGTCTCACTTATTCCAATCATTTCCCTATAATGCCAGTAATTCTCATTGTAAAAAGCGAACTCAAAATTAATTTCCCGTGAATCTTTCTCACATACCATTAGCCCATCATTATTGATGCAAAGCAGTTTTGGAATAGAGCTTTCAAATGATTCTATGATAGAATTGATTATTTCGAAATGTGATTGGTTTAGTAATGTTATTGAGATTGTCTGAGAACCTGCGCAGATAAGCCCAGAAGATTTATCCTTTACCGGATAGTGTTTTAATTCTTTTATAAAATGAACTTTGGTGCCGGATGATAAATACCTTTTACATTCGTTAACGATGTTAAATTCCATTGTCCCGCCGCCTATGCTTCCGTATGTGTTTTCGGTTCCAACTGCCATCTTAAAACCTGCTTTCCCCGGCGAAGAATTTTTTGAATGCAGCACGCAGCACAACATCACAGCGTTCTTTTTTGATATTTCGTTTTTGATGAAAAGGAAAAAGTCATGATTATTCATTTGAAAATTACTCCGCTAAGAGAATAATATACAGCCATTACAGCCGAGAATACGGCGCTGGCGGTAAATCTCCTGCCGTATTGAATTTTATTTTGAATAAAAAAATTAGCGGTGAACGATACAGGAAGATTTGCTGTGAATGAAATTAAACCTATTCTAAATAAATCCCATCCCATAAGAGAATTGTTGAGGGAAAACAGAGCTATAAAAAAAACATGACGCGTAATCCAAAGTGGATTAAAGTAGAGGATAGCGAGCAAAGTTCTTTTGAGCCCTCCGGAGAATGACGCGCTCCTGGGTGCGGTTTTGTCAATCCAGGCGAAGTAATTCGGAATTTCGAATGAATAGATTGCAGCCCCTATAATTATCATCCCGATCATTCTGGAAACCAAAAATTCGTTTGCGATTAATGCAGCTATTGTGTCACCAGATGCGTAAATAAACATTCCCCTCAGAACATTATTAATGTTATAAACCATTTTCATTTTTACTTATTCCGCGGGGTGGAGAAATTTAATTCCTTACCCTCGTAAAGCATTAATAATGCTTTCTCAGGAGTAAGAGGAGAATCATATTTTATTTTTATATGCGGATTGAATTCCATTATTGCATTAATCAGCGCAAAATAAGCTCCAATTGAATACATGAATGGAGGTTCGCCAACAGCCTTTGAATTGAATATAGCTTCGGAAGCAAAATCATTCTCAAGAAATTCAACGCTGACTTTATCAGGAGTGAAGTGAATATCCGGCACTTTGTATGTGGAAAGGGAGTCGGATAAAAGTCTTCCATTACTGCTATGCTTTATCTCCTCGAGCGTTACCCAGCCGAGTCCTTGAATTATTGCTCCTTCCGCTTGGCTTCTATCAACGATATGATTCATGCTATGACCGAAATCGTGTATTGTCTCAATGGAATTAATTTCGTAAATGCCCCGCAGACAGTCCACTGTTGTTTCAATAATTGCCGTACCATAAACATGATAGGAAAACGGATTGCCCTTTGCCGCCGATCTGTCAAAATCAATTCCGGGTGTTGCATAGTGCGCATGTGCAGAGAGAGGGATTCTATTTGTATAAGCGAAGGATATGAGTTTATCCCATGCGAGGTTAGATTTAATCCCATTGACAGCTATATTTTCATTATTCAATGAAAGCTCCTCATTGCTGCCGGTCTTCAGCAATTCTTCGGCAGCTTTTAACAACCTTTCGCGCAGAATAAGGCAAGTCTTCTCCAGAGCTTTCCCATTTAAATCGGCGCCGGAACTTGCAGCTGTCGGAGAAGTATTTGCAATTCTTGTTGTGTTAGTTGTTTCTATTTTTATTTTAGATATATCCACCGAAAAAATGCGAGATGCAACCTGCCTTAGTTTCATATTAACGCCTTGACCCATTTCGATTGCCGCAGTCGATATGCCGACACTTCCATCTGTGTAAATATGAACAAGAGCCGAAGCTTGATTAAGCATTTTATTTGTAAAAGAAATTCCGAAACATATAGGCATTAAGGCAATTCCTTTTTTGCTTAATGCATTTATAGAATTGTATTCATTTATATAATTTATTTTTTTTGCAAGTTGAAATTTATCAACTGCACTTGACCATGTTTTTCTCGCAACGCAATTTATCGCCTTTTGCCCGTATGGGAATTTGTCATTTTCTTTTAATAAATTTTTTGCCTGGATTTCGAATGGTTGTAGATTGAGTTTGAGTGCGGCTTTGTGTATAGCCGCTTCTATAACGAACATTCCCTGCGGACCTCCGAAACCTCTAAAAGCAGTATTCGGAGGCAGGTTTGTCCTGCAGCTATAAGCGGTAGCTTTCACATTCGGGATATAATAGCTGTTTGTGCAGTGGAATAAAGTGCGGTCTAAAATCGCGGTAGATAAATCCGCGGCAGCTCCGGCATTCTGAAAAAAATCAACTTTGTAGGCTATAATTGTCCCGTCAGTTTTTAATCCGATTTTAAAATCAGAAGAATATGGATGCCGTTTTCCTGTATACCTCATATCTTCCTGTCGTGAAAGCTTTAACTTAATAGGTTGGTTAAGTAAATTACAAGCTAATGCAGCCATTGCAGCCCATGCGGTTGCTTGGTCTTCTTTGCCTCCGAACCCGCCACCCAATCTCTGAACATCAACTTCAATTTTGTGCATATCAAGATTTAGTATTCTTGAAACGCACCTTTGCACGGCAGTAGGCGACTGCGTTGAAGAAATTAATTTAATTCCTCCGCCTTCTTTAGGAATGCTGTAGGCAATTTGTGTTTCCAGATACAGATGCTCTTGTGCGCCGGTATCTGCCGTTCCTTCTATTATTAAATCGCATTTATCCCACGCATTATCAATATCCCCGATTGCAAATATTTGCGGGGGAATTATGAGTTCTTTTTTTTCGAACGCTTCTCGCGCATCAAGAATTGGTTTTTGTTCTTCGAATTCAATTTTGATTTTTCTTAATGCCTGTTTGATGGAATATTCTTCAACGCCGACAATTAAGGCAATAGGCTGCCCTACGTAATGCAGATCTTCATCTGCCAGCAGCGGTTCATCAGCTATAATCGCTCCTATTTGATTTTTCCCAGGAATATCTTTTGCCGTAAATACAGCTTTAATCCCCGGATGAGAAATTGCTTCAGCAATATTAAGCGAGGTAATTTTCCCTTTTGCGGTTGGCGAAGTAAAAACGCCGGCGTGCAAAGTGCCTTCAACGACGGGTAAATCATCGGCGAATTTTGACGTTCCTTTTACATGCTCAATCCAATCATAATTTTTCATATTAAGATCTCCGGCGTTATTACTTCGGGGAAGAATTTGTTGAAATGAGCGAAAAGTAACTGACGGAAGAGTATTTTTTTATAAACTGCCGAACCTCTTACGTCATCAATTGGCGAAACTTCGTCAAGGGCTATATTAATCGATGCAATCAAATTATTTCCGGTTGCAGTTTTATTAATCAGAAAAGACGAAGCTTTTTCAAGATAAAGCGGGATAGGAGCCAAACCTCCGCCGGAAATTTTAGCTTCAACAATTATCCCGTCATTCATTTTAATAAAAGCTGATGAGTTTACCGAAGCGATGTCTAAGTGCCGGCGTTTTGATACTTTTTCGTAATTAAAAAAATATTCGCCTTCGGGTATTTTGAAACTGACTTTATCAATAAACTCGTTGCTGTTAAGATTGAAAGTTTTATAGCCTGTGTAAAATTCATTTAGTGGCAATATCCTTTCATTCAAACCGTCAGTAATATGCAAAGAAGAATTCAAAGACAGCAGGATGCTAGTTATATCCCCAATAGGAGATGCATTAATAATATTGCCGCCGATAGTCGCTCTATTCCTGATTGGCTTTGAGCCGAATAGTTTAATAAAATCTTCAAATCCGGGGAATATATTCTTTAATAATTCGCTATTACCAAGGTCGGAGGCAGTTGCCGAAGCTTCAACAAAGCATGAATTATTCTCTGTATAAATCTTATTGCCAGTGTTGAAAATAAAATCAACTTCTTCTTCTAAAATTAAATCATCATGTCTCTGAACATAAAGATCGGTGCCGCCCGCAATCATCAGCCGGTTTCTTAATTTCTCCGGTACAGTCTGCCTTTTGAGATTCATGAGCCGTATTTCGATATCTTTGAAATAAGCCGGCAGATAATTTTTTGAAATGAGATAATCTATGCATTTCTCATTGCCGGCGTTTCTATTGATGAATGAATCCATGATGCTTTTTACCGAACGGATGATTGCCGCATGTCCCGTGCAGCGGCAGACATTTCCGCCAATAGAATCAATTGCGTCAGCATAGTTTAACTGTTTGCCTGAGATTAGATAACAAGTAAGTGATATGATAAAACCCGGGGTACAAAACCCGCATTGAGTTGAACCTTCGTTAATAAAACTTTTTTGAATAGGCGAAAGGTCAATTTCGTTTATGCCTTCGATTGTAACTACATGGCATCCGTCAGCATCGGCGATAGGGAACAGACATGAATTTACAACTTCGTATTTGAGCGAGTTGTTTTCGATAGAGCCGAGCATTATCGAGCATGCCCCGCAGTCACCTTCACGGCAACCTTCCTTAACGCCGGTCAATCTTTCGTTTTTTCTTAAGAAGTCTAAAAGTGTAAGTGCCGGATTAACATAAGCTTCTACTAAATTCTTATTGCATATAAAGGAGATTCTTCTTTTCATAAAAGTTATTTCTTATTTTGAAAATAACCCGTCAGTGAAAAATTAAAATCGCTCAATGTTGGACTGCTATTTAACTCGGCTCCTCGTGGGTTAAACAATGTATTGTTCCTAAACCCCAAACCAAATCGACTGAATGAATACCGATTACTTCTCTATCAGGGAAACACTCGGACAGTATTCCCAATGCAGTCCTATCATTAGGGTCATTAAATGTTGGCACAAGAACTATGGAGTTTGCAATATAAAAATTAGCATAACTTGCCGGAAGCCTCATATCTTCGAAGGAAAGAGGTTCTGGCATTGGTAATTCAATCACATTTAACTTAGAGCCGTCTTCCAGCCGGGCGTCTTGAAGTCTTTCGTAGTTCTCTTCAAGTATCATGTAATTATCGTCGCTCGAATTAGATTCCATACAAAGCACTGCGGTAGTTGGATTAACAAATCTGCAAAGATCATCCACATGTCCATGAGTGTCATCTCCATTTATCCCTCTGCCGAGCCATATAGTGTTAGTAACGCCAAAATATTTTTTGAATACTTTTTCGTAATCTTCTTTATTAAAGCCCGGATTGCGTACCTGAATCTCCGGATGCAATAAACATTCCTCTGTAGTTAGCAGGGAACCAATTCCGTTGACATCAATTGCCCCTCCTTCGAGCACAACTTTCTTATCTTTATGAACTGCAGCCACTAAATCAATGCCCGATGCGGAGGCAAGTATCTGAGGGATTTTCCTGTCCTTCTTGTAATTATCATACTTAGCCCAGGCGTTAAAATTAAATTTAACAGCAACAGTTTCGTTATCTTTTTTAACGAAAGCTGGGGACGAATCGCGCATCCATCCGCGATCTGTTTCGGCGACGATGAATTCGACATTATATAATTCAACGTGTGCGCGTTGTAATATTTTTTTTACTTTTTCAATTTCTTCATCCGACTGGACAATAATTTTTACAACCTCATGGTTAACGAGTCTTTTAACAATCTCAACATACACCCAGGGAATCGGCGCGTACTTTCCAGGCCAGTCCTCAATTTGTATGGGCCAGCAAATAAAAGTAGATTTATGTGGTTCCCATTCAGCAGGCAGTAGATAGTTAGGTCTTTTCTTCATTTTATATCCGGTTCAATTTAATATTATTGGTCGGCGGTAATTAGTCGATAAACCGTTTTGTAATCCCCTTGTATGCGTCTATACGCCTATCCCTTAAGAATGGCCAATTACGTCTTATATCTTCAATTTTTTTCAGATCTATTTCTGCAAGAACAATTTCTTCTTTATCGGTAGAAGCTTCTGCGAGAATTACACCTTGCGGATCACAAATAAAAGATGAACCCCAAAACTCCAATCCGGCTTGGGTCTCAGTAGTTTTTTCAAATCCGACACGATTAATCGCGGCAACGAATACTCCGTTTGCAATTGCATGAGATCGCTGAATTGTTATCCATGAATCACGCTGCGCTTTGCCATATTGTTTTTTCTCAGAAGGATGCCAGCCGATTGCGGTTGGATAAAAAAGTATTTCGGCACCCTGCAGTGCTGTGAGCCTTGCGCCTTCGGGGAACCACTGATCCCAGCAAATCAGGGTTCCAATTTTACCGAATCTTGTCCTTACGGAATTAAAGCCAAGATCACCCGGTGTGAAATAAAATTTTTCGTAGAATGCCGGGTCATCGGGTATGTGCATTTTCCTGTAGATGCTTGCTATTTTGCCGGTGTCATCAATGGTAACTGCAGCGTTATGATAAATGCCGCGTGTTCTTTTTTCGAAGATCGGGACAATAACAGTTATTTTTAATTTTCTTGCCAATTTTTGAAATGCCAAGGTTGAAATACCTGGTATTGTTTCGGCAAGATCAAACAATGCCGCATCTTCTTTCTGACAGAAGTATAGAGTTCGGTAAAGTTCCGGAAGGCAGATTACATTGGCACCTTTCTTTGCGGCTTTTTCAGTCCAACTTAATGCTTTTGTAAGATTACTTTTAACATCAGCCGAAAATTTTAATTGAACTCCGGCAGCTAAAAACTTTTCTTTTGTTCGCATAAAGAAGATTATAGTAATTGTTTCGATTAATTAAAATATTATAAACAATAATAAAATTTTATAAATGCTTTTCCAAATCCTTGATACAATGCTGGCAGCTGGAACTTATCAAATTAACTTATGTTAAGTGAAAGTCAAATCCATGATCAAACCGCCGGTTAGTTAAGAAATTATTATTTCTTAATCCCACTTTACTTATTTTTGAAACAAGAAAAAAAAATCTTAGTAAAAAATGAAAAAAACAAAAGTGACATTCGGAGTTGACATAGGCGGCACTAACACAGTAATGGGTATCGTCGACAGAACTGGCAACATTATTAGGAAGGAATCTATTCCCACCAACGCCATGGACCCAGCGGCAGATTTATTTGAAAGGTTGTTCAATAAATGCAGCGATTGTTTTTCGCTGCTAAAGGAAGAGTATGAGTTAGTTGGAATTGGAATTGGCGCACCGAACGCGAATTACTATAAAGGAATAATAGAGAATCCGCCTAATCTAAACTGGGGTATGGTTGACGTTATCAGCATTGTAAAAAAATATTATGATATTCCTGTAGCCCTAACAAATGATGCAAATGCTGCTGCACTCGGAGAAATGAAATTCGGCGTGGCAAGAGGAATGAAAAATTTCATTCAGATTACATTGGGGACTGGACTCGGAAGCGGAATAATTATCAATGGAGAGTTGCTTTACGGCTCAGATGGTTTTGCAGGGGAAATGGGGCATACCACCGTGATTCCCGAAGGAAGAAAATGCGGATGCGGTAAAAGAGGATGCCTCGAAACATACGCCTCCGCTCCAGGAATTAAAAGAACAGTTTTTGAGTTATTATCCCAATCCAGTGATAAAAGCATATTAAGAGACTTTTCTTATAATGAGATGACAGCTAAAAAAATTTTTGATGCCGCACTGACTGGCGATAAAATTGCACAAGTAGCGTTTAAGTTTACAGGTAAAATTCTTGGACAGGCTATGGCTGATGCGGTTGCTTACCTAAGCCCGGAAGCTTTCGTTCTGTTCGGAGGCTTGGCTCAGTCAGGCGATATGCTTTTATTCCATGTAAAAAAATATCTTGAAAGTAATTTACTGTCTATCTGGAAGGGAAAGATTAAGATATTATTGTCAGGGCTGCCTGAAGGTGATGCTGCTGTTCTCGGAGCATCTGCTTTAATTTGGCACGAACTTGAATCTAAAAGCTTGTAATCATTTCCCGATATAAGTTAATTTCTCGGCTTCATTTATGAATTGAATTATGTCCTCAAGGATAACCGGATTGTTTGAGTCATCCAATTCGAAGACTACCAAAAAGCCGTTAGTTGTTTTCACTGAAGCATAAGCGTTGAAGAGTTTTAATTGGTCGCTTTCAATCAACTTCCCGCTGGTCTCATCCCAAATTTCCATTGCGGTTAAGCAACCCTTTGATGGGGTTAAAGGGTAATAGTCCTGATTAGAATAAAAGGAAATGTCATCAGCTGAACCATGCATTACTATCAGCCTTCTCCCGTATTTACCAGCATGGTATGCTTCGTAAAGCTCCGGAATATTCTGACAGCTTTGCGGAAGCATGTTTCTATAGCTGTCGATATCCCATTGAGATTTGTTTAATAAACCATGAAAGTAAGTATTTACGTTAACTTCAAAGGGCAGTCGAGCTATTAAAGCAGGAGTTGGACCAATAGAAGGCGTTGAAGAAACGTAAAATCCAACCAGAGAATATATTCCTTGCGGGGTATCCCCATTGTGCAGATATCCGGGCAATCTTGTTGTTGATAGCGCCAGCTGTTGTATGCTGAATAGAGAACCGTCTGAATTTCTTAAAAAACGCCCGTCAGGTTTTTTAATAATTGTCAAGCCGGGGAATTTTCTGTTTTTTCTATGAATCGAATAGATTACGATTTTATCTTGCTGGAAATTCTGTTTAAGCAAATCCAGGATTGACTGTGTTTCTATACTAAAGCTCTTTTCACCGATTTCTTTGATGAACCTTGTTAATGCATACTCACTCTTCCAATCCGGAAATCTTTTGTTTGTAATATTAAATAACGTATCGGGGATGCAGCCGCTTTTATATAAATAAAACCCAGCGGCTACAAAATTATTAATATTATTAGTATTACTGAAAACTTCTTTAATCTCGTTGAAGAAAATCCCGGGATAAAATGTATTGACTGTTTCAAGAACAGCCCTTTCCATCCGTTCAGAATTAGTCTTTTGAAGTAAAATTCTTTTCAAATAAATTTTTATATCATCAGAATAAATTAAATTCAATGACGCTTCTTCTAGTGTTTCAATACAGGTTTTCTCATTGTTAATGTTAATTTCTTGGCTGAGCGATGATATTCTTCGACTCAATTCCTCCTTGTATATCTCTCGGTTAGTCTTCAAAACATGATTGGAGTACAGAGATTTAATATCGACGATGTTCTGTGAATAAAGATCTTGAGAAGCCAGAAAGAAAATTACTATAAGAATTAAATAATGTGTGCATGCCATGAAGACAATTATTTTTTTAAAGATACTCCTTTCCAAAATTTGTTAACCGATTATTTCCATTAATAAGTAAATTTATGCCAAAAATACAAAAAAATCATTTTTCAGAGTAAGATTTATTATTCAATAAAAACTTATTGTATTTGCTGTTATTTTAGTACTGTTAAAATTAAGAAAAAGATTTGATGAGATTAATTACTTTTTTCATTTTGATTTTTTCTTCGGTATATCCTCAGTCTGGTATAGTAAATTCTTACTTCCCTGACAGGAAATTACGGCAGAGCATTTCTTATGTAAACGACGTGCTTGACGGAGTTTCTTATTGGTTTTATGAAAACGGAAATTTACGTGAAGAAAAAAACTATAGTAATGGTAAATTAAACGGGTGGGTTAAATATTATTATAACAGCGGTTTGGTAAAAGAAGAGATTTCTGTAAAGGACGGAGTGTTAAATGGTATAAGCAGAGTATTTTATGAGAACGGAGCTTTGAAAGAGGTTAAGATTTTTGAAATGGGCAGACTTATCAAAATAACTTCGCTTGAAATGGATAAAAATTACTTGCCGCCTCTAAGCGCTTATTCGGGAAACCGTCAAAGCGAAATTAAGAAGAACAGAGACGTGTTTATTTGTGAAGTTGAAGAATGTGCCATCCCAGCTGGAGGTATTCAAGAGATTCAAAATAATGTTGAATATCCATATTATGCAAAGCTCTATGGATTGGAAGGTATAGTAAAAATTAAAGCCTTAGTGAGCGAGACGGGGGATGTATTAGCAACTTCTGTAATTAGTGGGCTTGGATTAGGATGTGACGAAGCGGCACAAGAAGCTGTGAGTAACACAAAATTTATCCCCGGTTTTAGCAAAGGTCAAGCTGTCAAATCTGAGGTAATATTTAATGTGGATTTCAGGTTGTCCGATTCCGAAAGAGCAAATATACAACCGATGACTCCGGATATTTCTAATAAGATTGCCGACAGCGATAAAAGCAATTCACAAGCAAAGAATAATATGGAGATCGATAATAAAATAATTTTGAATTCGGTCGATGTTAAAAATTTCGATTGTGCCGCTGAAATATGCCCCGTGCCTGCAAACGGATTGAATGATATTATGAAAAATTTGGTTATTCCACAGAGAGTCAAAAGATTAAAATTGAGGGGTGATGTTATTGTTGAAGCAGACATTGATGAATACGGTTTAGTCCGTGATACTAAAGTGCTTAAAGGCATTGGATACGGAGCGGATGATGCAGTTGAAGTTGCAATACTAAAGACACAGTTCAAACCGGGCTATGAAAATGGAAATCCAGTTAGGGCATGGGTTAAGATAATCGTTCCCGTAAAAGCCGAAAATGATTAAAGAGATTCTTTAATTTACTTTTGAGCTGATATTAATTGCGTAAATTCCTTTTCCAATTCGCTTCCACGATTTTGACTATACCATAAATGCAGTTTTTCAAGAGCAGATTTTTTATCAGTCCCGTTCTCTTTTAGCATGTTAAAATAGTCTTGCCCTGCTTTGGGTCTCGGTCCCCATCGAAACAATTCATCATAATTTTCATCAAGCGCTATTAATTTAGGAATACTTCTGCTGCCGTTAGTAAGGTACATATCCATCAATTCCAAATTTTTATCACGCTCTATTATACGCAGCAATATTAATTGGTTCTGCGATGCGATAACAGATATTATTGGTAAATTCTGAGCAGAATCTCCGCACCAATTTTCAGTGATAACGAGCCAGGTTTGCGTTCTTTGAATCGATTTCACTAATGTAGAAAGCTCCTGATTGATTTTGTAAGTTTTCTGAATCCGCTGCGAACGGTGATAATTCAGTTTTATATTTTCATATCTTGCCTTATCGGTTTCATTTGACTGTAAATAACCCTGAGTAAGAAAAGATCGGGAAATTTCCATGAAAGACTCATAACTCATTGATTTGCTAAGAATGTTTTCTTTTAAGAAAGTTGATAACATGCTGCCTCATATCGTTTAATTTTTGTCAAACAAATCTAATCTATCGTAAATGAACAATGAGTAAAATTTACGACATTATCTTTTTATTTCAGAACAAGTGTGAAAATAAATAGTTCAATTTTATCATAAATTTATTTATTACGACCCTAATATCTTTGAATTAAGCGAGATAATTTATATTTTTCACGAGCACTTTCTTATTACATTATTCTTATTTATAAGATTAAATACATGGTTTTTCTAAACAATTAGAGGCTCTTCCAAAATTGATCGTAAAAACGGCAAAAATCGCTGAAAAATGGAAGAATTAAACTTATAAACTGGCAAAATATTTGCTTCAAAACCAAAGAAAAAATAGATTTAATTTAAAATAAATATAGGGAAAGAAATGGATCGAAAAATGATAACAATAGACGGTAATGACGCTGCCGCATATATAGCATATAATGTGAGCGAAGTAATTGCCATTTATCCGATCACTCCATCCTCCGGCATGGGGGAACTTTCGGATGCTTGGGCAGCCGAGGGTAAAAAGAATATTTGGGATACCGTGCCCTTAGTAGCCGAACTTCAGAGTGAAGGCGGGGCTTCTGGCGCTGTGCATGGCGCTTTGCAAAGCGGCTCTCTTACCACTACTTTTACCGCCTCGCAAGGTTTATTGCTTATGATACCGAATATGTATAAAATTGCCGGTGAACTCACACCTACGGTTTTTCATGTATCGGCAAGATCAATTGCAGCGCAGGCTTTATCGATATTTGGTGATCACAGTGACGTTATGGCAACAAGACAAACAGGTTTTGGGCTGATGGCATCAAGTTCCATACAGGAGGTCATGGATTTAGGACTAATATCACATGCAGTTTCTCTTGAATCGAGAATTCCTTTTATACATTTCTTTGACGGTTTCAGATCATCTCATGAAATTAATAAAATCGATCAGTTGACTAAAGAAGATATTAAATCTATGATCGACGATGAACTTGTTAGAGCCCATCGAAAGCGAGCCTTGACACCCGAAAATCCTGTTTTAAGAGGAACAGCTCAAAATCCCGATGTTTATTTCCAAGGCAGAGAAACAGTTAATAAATATTATGACGCCTGCCCCGGAATTGTTCAAAAAGTGATGAATAAATTTGCTGAGCTAACCGGCAGGCAATACCATTTATTTGATTATTTCGGAGCTCCGGATGCTAAAAGAATTGTTATCATGATGGGAAGCGGAGGAGAGGCAGCTCTCGAGACGGTGAATTATATGACTGAAAGATTGGAAGAGAAAGTGGGTTTGTTAAAAGTAAGATTGTATAGACCTTTTTCTAATATAGATTTAATTAATGCGATACCTAAAACTGTTGAAAAAATTGCGGTTCTTGACAGGACCAAAGAGCCCGGGTCTGCAGGTGAACCGCTTTATCTGGACGTAGTTACCGCATTGAATGAAGCAATGTCCGAAGAAGATTCTCCATTTGAAAAAATGCCAAAAGTAGTCGGCGGAAGATACGGATTATCATCAAAGGAATTCACACCTGCAATGGTCAAAGCAGTCTTTGATGAATTGAAAAAAGACAAACCAAAAAATCATTTCACAATAGGAATAAAAGATGATGTTACATTCACAAGTCTTGATTTTGACCCCGAATTTATGATTGAAGGGAAGGATGTATTTAGGGGAATGTTTTTTGGATTGGGTGCAGACGGAACGGTCGGAGCCAATAAAAATTCTATAAAGATTATTGGAGAGGAAACTAATAATTTTGCTCAGGGCTATTTTGTTTATGATTCGAAGAAATCGGGTTCAACTACGGTTTCGCATCTAAGATTTGGGAAGAAACAGATTCATTCAACATATTTAATTCAAAGCGCAAACTTTATCGGGTGTCATCAATTTAATCTTCTTGAAAAATTTGACGTGCTCGGGAAAATAATGAAAGGCGGAACGTTTCTCCTCAACAGCCCATACTCAAAGGAAGAGACCTGGGATAAACTGCCTAAGAAAATTCAGGAAGAGATTATCGCTAAGGAATTAAACTTTTACGTGATTGACGCATATACTGTGGCAAAACACACGGGAATGGGCGCAAGAATTAATACAATAATGCAGACATGTTTCTTTGCAATTTCTGGCGTTCTCGAAAAAGAAGAAGCGATTGATCAGATTAAAAAAGCCATACAAAAAACATACGGCTCTAAAGGAGAAGAAATTGTAAAGAAAAATTTTGAAGCTGTAGATCAAACGCTTGAAAACTTATTTAAGATTGATATACCAGATGAAGCCACAAGCTCAATCGAACTGCCGCCGATTGTTCCTGACAAAGCGCCTGATTACGTTAAAGAAGTACTCGGAATGATAATAGCAGGCAGAGGCGATGATGTGTCCGTTAGTCAAATGCCGGTTGACGGAACATTTCCGCTTGCAACTACAAAATGGGAAAAAAGAAATATTGCTTTAGAGGTGCCCGAGTGGGATCCAGAGGTTTGTATTCAATGCAATAAATGTGCGATGGTATGCCCGCACGCCACTATACGAATAAAAGTATATGATAAAAAATATACAGAGAACGCTCCGTCCACATTCAAATGGACTGAAGCAAGAGGCAAGGAATTCGAAGGTATGGTTTATACAATTCAAGTTGCTGTTGAAGACTGTACCGGCTGCGAGATTTGCGTTGAAGTCTGCCCTGCTAAAAACAAGAAAGAAACCCGGCTCAAAGCTATTAATATGGTGCCTCAAATTCCACTGAGGGAAAAAGAAAGGGAAAACTGGGATTACTTTCTCACAATCCCTGAATTCGACAGACGCGAAGTGAAAATTGATTCTATTAAAGGAAGTCAGTTACTTCAACCGCTGTTTGAATTTTCGGGCGCTTGTTCTGGATGCGGCGAAACACCGTATGTCAAACTTGTATCGCAACTTTTCGGTGACAGAATGGTTGTAGCAAATGCAACTGGATGCTCATCAATTTACGGCGGAAATCTTCCGACCACACCTTGGGCGGTCAACAATGAAGGCAGAGGACCAGCATGGTCAAACTCATTATTTGAAGACAACGCTGAGTTCGGATTTGGTATGAGATTAGCAATAGATAAACACAAAGAATATGCCGAAGAACTTTTGCAGAAATTATCCGATCAATTAGATGCCGAGCTGGTTAGTAAAACCTTGAATGCTGTTCAAAAGACAGAGATGGATATTTACGAACAAAGAGAAAGGGTTGAAAAATTAAAAGAACAGGTAAAAAAAATTCTTTCTCCTGAAGCGAAAAATTTATTGCCTATCATTGATTATCTTGTCAAAAAGTCTGTGTGGATTATGGGAGGCGACGGATGGGCATATGATATTGGCTTCGGCGGATTAGATCACGTTATCGCCAGCGGCAAAAATGTTAATATACTCGTACTCGATACGGAAGTGTATTCTAATACAGGCGGTCAATGTTCGAAAGCTACCGGTCTTGGTGCAGTTGCAAAATTTGCTGCAAGCGGCAAGCCGACACCAAAGAAAGACCTTGCGAGAATGGCTATGAGTTATGGGAATGTTTATGTGGCTCAAGTCGCTATGGGTGCGAACGATCTCCAAACTCTCAAAGCGTTTATTGAAGCTGAAGCTTACGAAGGGCCTTCTTTAATAATTGCTTACAGCCATTGTATAGCTCACGGATTTAATATGGCAAAGGGTATGGAGAACCAGAAACTGGCTGTAGACAGCGGTTATTGGCCCATTTTTAGATTCAATCCTGAAAATATTGATGATCATAAAAATCCGTTAAAGCTAGATTCTAAAGCACCAAAGATCAAGCTCGAGGATTATATTTATAGAGAAACGCGCTATAAAATGTTGACAAAATCAAACCCTGAAACAGCCAAGCAGCTCTTAAAACTTGCTCAGGAAGAGGTTATTAAGAAATGGAAAATTTATGAGCAGATCGCTGACCAGGATTATTCCGAAAAAGAAAAGCCGAAAGGGCAGTAACTATAATTGCTCTTAACATGAAGATTTATGAAAATTAAAAATAAAATGGAGTAAAAATGGATATCACAACAAAATACATGGGTCTTAATCTGAAGAATCCATTAGTACCTTCGGCTTCACCCTTAACATGGAGCCTGGATAATGTGAAAGCATTTGAAGATGCCGGCGCTGCTGCCATTATATGTCACTCTCTTTTTGAGGAACAGATTACACACGAATCCGGTGAATTAGACCATTACTTGTCTTATGGCAGTGAAAGTTATGCCGAAGCTGTATCTTATTTCCCCGATGCAGGTGATTTCAGAGTCGGTCCGGTTGAATATCTTGATCTGATTGCAGATATTAAAAAAACTGTGGGCATTCCAGTAATTGGGAGCCTGAATGGTGTTAGTAAAGGCGGCTGGGTGAAATATGCCAAGAACATTCAGGATGCCGGTGCTGATGCTTTGGAACTTAATGTTTATTATATACCAACAGATACTAAATTGCAGGGTAGTGAGGTTGAAGAAATTTATATTAACACTTTAAAGGCAATAAAGGAGAATTTAAGCATTCCGGTAGCGATCAAACTCAGTCCGTTTTTTACATCAATGGCAAACATGGCCAAACGCTTGGATGAAGCCGGAGCTGATGCTCTGGTGCTTTTCAATAGATTCTACCAACCCGACTTTGACCTTGATAAGTTAGAAGTTGTCCCGAATCTCGTATTAAGCACAAGCTGGGAAATGCGTCTTCCCCTTAGGTGGGTCGCTATTCTTTACGGAAAAATTAACGCTTCACTGGCTCTGACGAGCGGCGTACACAGCTCAACTGATATAGTTAAATCTTTAATGGCGGGCGCAGATGTTTCTATGGTATGCTCTGAAATTTTAATGAAGGGGATAGGACGGGTTAAAGAATTACTTGCGGGACTCGAACAGTGGATGGAAGAAAATGAATACGATTCTGTTGAGATGATGAAGGGAAGTATGAGCCAGAAATCCGTCGCTGAACCTGCAGCCTTTGAACGTGCTAATTATATGAAAACTCTACATTCTTACAAGACACTTATTTAAGTTATAAATAAAATTATGAAAAGCCCTCTATTCAGAGGGCTTTTTTAATAATAGTCTGTGTAATTAATATTTCATATTATAATAAAAATGAATAATTATATTCTTGACAAAAATTTCTTTTTTTATTATTGTGACCACAGAAATTCCGCTTTTTATTTTTTGGGAGAAATTTTAGATGATAGACAAACAACTGCTGGAAATATTTCTGGACCTTATTAAGATTGAAGGGGTATCACAGCAGGAAGCCGGAGTGGCTGAATATATTAAAAGATTTTTGATGAAGTATGGTTTTAAATTTCATGAAGATGATAGTAAAAAAAGCACAGGCAGCAATACGGGCAATATCATTGTAAAGATTGGCAGCGGCGGTGAAATTATTCTTGCCAGTCACATGGACACTGCCCGTTCGACACTGAACGTAAACCCACAATTGCAGAATGACAGAATAACTTCTGACGGAACTACGGTGCTGGGAGTAGATAATAGAATGGGCATTGCTATACTGCTTAGATTGCTTCAAAAAGTCCAGCTTGAAAGTATAATAACTAAAGATTTTTCTGTAGCGTTTACTACCTGCGAAGAAACTACTCTTGCTGGTTCAATGAATTTAAGGCTGAATGGAACTGTTAAGTATGGCTTTGTTTTCGATTCTTACATGCCTCCCGGAAAATTTGTAGCTAATTCATACGGTGCGGCTACATTCAAAATTGAAATAAATGGTAAAGCATCACATTCTGGTATTGCTCCGGAACAGGGTATAAATGCATTAGACATTGCAATTAAAGCCATGTCAGGTCTGTCCGTCGGAAAAGTGACGGATACTACTGTAATTAACTTTGGCAAAATATCCGGCGGAAGCGCAGTGAACGTAATACCGGAGAAGGTTATTGTTGAAGGGGAAGTCCGTTCTTTATCAATCGCAGAAGGAGAAAATATTCTTGAAAAAATTAGTCAAGCTTTTCGTAGAGCAGCTCAACTTCAAGGAGGGAAATTAGATTTCTCTTATAAATGGGATTTTAAGCCCTACAGCATCAACAAGAATTCCTTTACCTATAATAAGATTTATGAAGTATTAAGAAAAATTAATCTTGACCCTGTAGGAATTGAGTCAAGGGGAGGAAGCGATGCAAATTCATTAAACGAAAAGGGTATTGAATCTATTAATATCGGTATCGGCGCCCAAAATCCACATTCAAATGATGAATTTGTTCTATATGATGATTTTGAGAAATCGCTTAAAATTGCACTGGAATTAGTGAGGGCAGAATGAAAAAAATCATGTTCTTGATTTTTCTATTATGTTTTGCGTATGAATTATTCGCAAAAGGCAATTTAGTAATAATCGGTGGCGGAGAAGTGCCTGATAGAATAATGAACAAAATCATAGAACTTGCCGGCGGCAAATCAGCTAATATTTTAATTTTGCCGATGGCAAGCGCAGAACCTATTGAAACTGCTGAATCACGACTTAAACAATTTATTGAATTGGGCGCATTAAATTCCAGTTTTGTTTTAATAAGTAAAGACAATGCCGACGAAGATTCTATTCTGCAAAAATTCAATGGCGTTACCGGGGTTTTCTTCTCCGGCGGAGATCAAAACAGATTAACCAAAGCGTTACTTGGCACCAAATCTCTTGAAATGATCAAAAAAATATATATTAACGGCGGCGTGATCTCAGGTACGAGCGCCGGAGCTGCTGTAATGAGCGAGATAATGATTACTGGGGATGAATTAAGATATGAAAACACTTCTCAGGCTTTTGCAACTATCGAAACCAGTAATATAAAAACCGCACCTGGATTTGGTTTTATTAACTCAGCTATTATCGATCAACATTTTGTTTTTAGAAAGCGGCACAATAGACTTATAAGTTTAGTATTAGAAAATAATAAAATAGGCATAGGAATTGACGAATCAACAGCTATTATTGTTGATCCTGATGATGTTTTTGAAGTTGCCGGGGATCGGCACGTGATAGTTTATGATGCTGCAACTAATACAAATGTCAAAAAAAATGATAGGGGGCTGCTTAGTGCTGAAAATATTATTATGCACGTTTTATTCGAAGGAGAAAAATTCAATATGAAGACAAATACAGCAATAAGATGAAATTATCAAAAATGAAATCCCCGAATTCTTTTGTCATAATCTTTGCCATGATAGTCATGCTTGCGGTACTTACATGGGTTTTGCCTGCCGGAGAATTTGAAAGAGAAATTATTAACGGAAGAGAAATGGTCATTAATAATACTTATCATTTTGTTGAAAGCAATCCTCAAAATATTGATGACATACTCAGCGCTCCGATAAAAGGTTTTGTTGATGCTGCTATGATAATCGGTTTTGTTTTGATAGTTGGCGGAGCTTTTGGAATTTTTCAAAAAACACAAGCTGTTGATTCAGGCATAAAAGCTATTGCAAAGGCACATAATAAATACTCTTTAGTCAGAAAGTCTCTTATTCCCATTTTCATGACTATTTTTTCATTAGCAGGTGCAATATTTGGAATGAGCGAAGAGATAATTCCTTTCATTCTTGTGTTTGTTCCTATGGCGTTATTGCTTGGCTACGATTCAATTACAGGGATTGCAATTCCTTTCGTAGGCGCAGGAGTAGGATTTGCAGGAGCTTTCCTAAATCCCTTCACAGTTGGAATTGCTCAGGGTATCGCAGGAATACCGCTGTTCTCAGGTATCGAGTACCGGATAATTGTTTGGTTTGTTTTGACTTCAACAGCGATTTCTTTTGTTGTTCGATATGCAAACAAAGTAAAGGCTGATCCCAAAGCATCCGTTATGTACATGCATGATCAAGAAAAAAGAAAAGCTTTGAAGAAAGAAAACCCCGAGGAATTTAATGGTATTGATAATAAACACAAAATCGTGCTTTCTGTATTTTTAATTGGATTAGTCGTATTAGTTTGGGGAGTACTATCCTTCGAGTGGTTCATTGAAGAAATCAGCGCTCTTTTTGTATTAATGGGAATTCTCGTTGGAATATTTGGGAGGCTTAAAATTAAAGAAATGACAGACTCATTCGTCACCGGTGCAAAAGATTTGATTGGCACTGCTTTGATTATCGCTCTTGCAAGAGGAATTCTTGTAATTGCTTCTGACGGAAAAATTATTGACACAATATTATATTCATTATCATCGGTTATCGGGGAATTCCACCCGGTGATATCATCCCAGGCGATGTTCTTAGTTCAAAGCTGCATAAATTTTTTCGTTCCTTCAGGCAGTGGTCAGGCAGCCTTAACTATGCCAATAATGGCGCCACTGAGCGATCTTATAGGTGTGTCTCGCCAAGCTTCGGTTCTTGCGTTTCAATTCGGAGACGGAATTACGAATTTGATTATTCCCACATCTGCTGTAACGATGGGAGTGTTAGCATTAGGCGAAGTGCCGTGGGAAAAATGGGCACGTTGGATGATTCCTTTGCAAATAATTTTAATTGTAACGGCATTACTGTTATTAATCCCGCCATATTTTTTAAACTGGTAAAACAAATTAGGAGGATTTATGAAAACATTTTTACGCTTAATAATTGTTGCATGTCTTCTGCTTGCTGACTCGCTTACAGCACAGTTATTTGAAACTGGGAAAATTGGAGTTGGCTTATCAAATGCCGGAAGGATAAGAGTTGGCGCTCCGGAGTATGCAAATTTAAGGCAGATTGACAGATCTTCTATTCTTTTCGGGGTTGACGCTCAAAAAGTTTACAGCTACAATGCCGATGCCGACAGTTTAAGAGCTGCTGTTCAAATTGAAAATCCTGAATTGAGCGATTATGAACTTTCGGGAATCTCGGATAATTCGTGGTCGGATCTTCCCCCGGTTATCCATAACAGAATTAGAATTTACGGCTGGGATGATGAAGGCTTTGCAATTATTAAATTTACGATTGTTAATCTGGAAGAGAGTGCCATGAATGGTATAATGGGTTTGGAAATAATTCCCCAAGTACAGGGCGACTACGGGCTTGAGTCTATTTCACTTGAGGCGAATGACGTCGTAAATATATACAGGAGAACATCAATCTCATTCCCAACTACTTACTATACCGGTTATAAGTTCATTTCTGAAGAACTTGTTTCGCTCGAACCGATTGAATGGTTTGCTGGTTACGATGATGCTGACGCCGATCTATATGGTTATATGACAACTAATACAAGAGTAAGTTCTTATGATTCCGGAACAGACGGCTCTGTGGTTTTCATAGCCGGCGGTGAAAATAATATACCTGCCGGAGATTCACTCTCGTTTTTTGTCGGAATATCTGTCGGCTCTACAAAAGAAACTATGCTCTCCAATATGACAAAAGCGGTTGATAAATATAATTCGTGGAATACTTCGGCTGAAGACAAACCATTACCCCCAGGCTCATTTGTACTGCAGCAGAATTATCCTAATCCTTTCAATCCGGCAACGGCAATAAATTATTCTATACCAGAGGACACATTCGTTCAGCTTTCAATATATAATGCGCTTGGACAGAAAGTATATGAAGTAGTTAATGAATATCAGCATAGAGGAGATTACAGCTATTCATTCACTGCTTCAGATTTGAGCAGCGGCGTATATTTTTACTCTATCCAAGCCGGTAACAATTTTGATTCTAAAAAGATGATTCTAATTAAATAATTGGAATGGGTTAAATGCGCTTCAAGAAAATCAAAGATCAGATAAACGATAAGTATGATGCTCTGCCGAAGAATCATAAAGTGATTGCCAATTACTTTATCGATAACTTTGACAGGATACCTTTCTTGAGCGTTCAGAATATTTCTGAAGCCACTGGTACAAGCGTTGCCACAATTGTTAGATTCGCTCAAAGGGTTGGATTCAAAGGATTTCTGGAAATGCGCGAAGAGATAGGGCAGAACCTTCAGAGTCTAATTCAGAAAAAAGAAATTTTCACGCTCGTTGATTCTATTGAGTTGAAAAACGATACTTTGACTTATGTTGCCAATCAAGATATAGATAATATCAACGATACAGTTTCTTTAATTGACAGAAAGAGTTTTAATGCTTCGATTTCTACTATTCTTAAAGCGGAGAGAGTTTTTACTGCAGGCTTAGGCATTTCTTATCTGCTTTCCGAAATCCTCTCTTATCAGTTAAATCAAATAGGTATTTCATCATTTAACTTAAGGCACGACAATTCTTCTTTCAAGGAGCAGTTGATTTATTTTGGTAAGAACGATATCCTGATTGTATTTTCATTCCCGCCTTATTCTGTGGAAACAATCGAATTAGCCCGAACGGCAAATGGCAAGGGCATTAAGGTTGTTGCAATCACAAACAAGAACGCTTCTCCTGTAACTAAACATGCCGAAAATATTTTGATTGTTTCCAGCAAAAATATGTTATACACAAACTCATTTGCTGCCATATCGGTTATTATTAATGCAATAACAACAGAATGTGCGCTAAAAAATAAAACCAAGGCAAAAAAAACTATGGATGCGCTAAATAAAATTGTTGCCGAACAAAAGTTAGTAATCAGTTAATCTCCAAACAAAAAGGGAGAACAATTTTGAAAAAAATATTTCTATTTTTATTCGCCCTGACTCCTCTGCTTCTCGAGGCGGGCATTACAGGTAAATTATCCGGGAAAATAAAGGATGCCCAAACGGGTGAGGCGCTGATAGGCGCAAATATACTTATTGAGGAAACAGCCCTGGGTGCCGCAACGGATATTAGCGGCGATTACGTAATATTAAATATTCCTCCCGGGAATTATAGAGTTAGAGTAAGTTCAATTGGGTATAAAACTACAATTATTGAAAATGTAAGAATAATTGTTGACCGAACGACAACTATTTCAATTGAGCTGCAGCCCACAGCGCTGGAGATGGATGAAGTAGTAGTATCAGCCGAGACGCCTCTTATTCAAAAGGATTTAACCAGTACTGCTTCGGTAGTTACAAGAGATAAAATTGAAGCATTGCCTGTTAAAGATTTCACCGAATTGCTGTCTCTTCAAGCCGGCGTTGTTGGCAGCGGAAGCAACCTCCACGTCAGAGGAGGAAGGTCTAACGAAGTTGCATATCTTGTTGACGGAATGCTGGTTACAGATCCTCTCTTAGGAGGATTGGCTTCTCAGATAAATAATGATGCGATCCAGGAGATGACTCTTCTCAGCGGTACGTTTAATGCGGAATACGGGAATGCATTAAGCGGTGTTGTGAACATTGTTACAAGAGACGGCGACGAAAGATTTTCTGGCAAGGTAGAGATACGCTCGAGCGATTTCGGTATAAAGCGTTATGCAGATCTAAACGAACTAAGAATTAATGGAAATCTAAGCGGTCCTCTATTTACAAATGATCTGAGATTTTTTATTTCGGCAGAGCAGGATAATAGAGGCAGTTATTTGCCTTTCGGATATAGACATGATAAATCTTTTTTTGCCAAGCTAACATATATTGGCTTCAGCGGGATGAAAATCGGTTTTGCCAACCGTGGAAGTATTGGTGATAGAAAACCTTATAGTCATTCATGGAAATATATTCCGGAACAATACAGAGTTATTGAAACCGACAGCTGGCAGACTTCGGCTGCCTTTACACACACTATCAGGAATAATTTTTTCTACGATGTAAAAATCTCTTACTTTAATCAAGGATATTATTCGGGAATTCATAAAGACACATCGGAATATTTATCGACAAGTGAATTTCAATATTTCAACAATATTGGTACTGGTTTTGAATTTTATTCTAAGGCAGATCCGCTTGAATTTACAGACAGCCGTACTGTTACAGTAGAAGCAAAATTTGATTTGGTATGGCAGCTCGGAACAACTAATGAAATTAAAGCCGGATTGCATTACAAGCAGCACAAATTAAGATTGTGGAATGTTTACGACCCTAAACGCACTTTCCCCTATATAAACGATTATGATACTTCGCCGTTTGAAGCTTCAGGCTATATTCAGGATAAGATCGAACTCCCTTACTTAATAATTAATCTTGGGCTGCGCTTTGATTATATGAATGCAAATGTTGATTTCAGAAGCGATCCTCTCAACCCAAATACAATTGTAACTGTCAAATCAAGATCACAATTAAGTCCACGGCTTGGTATTGCGCATCCTATTTCTGAAAGCACTAAACTTCATTTTGCATACGGTCATTTTTTTCAATTCCCGAATTACCAATATTTCTATGAGAATAATCAATACGATCTGAATGTAAGAGAACCTTTATTCGGACAGCCGAACCTGGATGCTGAAAGGACTATTTCTTATGAAGTTGGAATCTCCCACCAGTTTACCGATAGGATTGCTTTGCATGCCACTGCTTATTATAAAGACGTAACAGGCAAAATCGGCACACGATATTTCTTCCCGTTTATCGACGGCCGTTATACGGGCTATACCGTTTATATCAATGAAGACTATGCAAATATTAAAGGCTTCGAAATTAATTTGGATGCAAGAACGGATAAATATCTATCAGGCGGTTTAACCTATACTTATTCAGTGGCTAAAGGCAGCGCATCTTCCGAGAGGGAGCAATATCCCGGCACTCAGGAATCAACAAAGTTATACTTCCTGGATTTTGACCGTACTCATGTCCTCAATTTATCCGCGTCATTCTATGTCCCTAAGGGCGAAGGTATTGAACTTTTCGGCAAGCATATATTCGAAAATCTTGATGTCAGTATAATTTTCCGAGGAGCTACTGGTTATCCTTACACGCCTGGAGGAAGAGATATCGGATTTGTTGACAGGAATTCATTACGTATGCCGTCGGTTTACTCAATTGATATGGAAATTGGAAAGGAGTTCCAGGTTTATAATTCTTTCAGAGCAAGGGTGTTTGCGGAAATACTAAATATTACAGATCACAGAAATATTTTATATGTTTATCCTGATACCGGTGAACCGGACATCACATTTATCGGGCAGCAGTCGAAAGAATATATAGAAGACCCATCTAACTATGGTCCTCCCCGCTCAATTAGATTGGGTCTTGGTGTTAAATTTTAGTCAATAATAAAATCGGAATAGAAATGTCATCTAAAAATATTTTACTAATAATAATTTTCATTACCGGATTCTTGATAGCACAGGATAGACAAGGGGGCAGAGATGAAGAGCCGGTTTTAGGCAAGACCTTGGCTATTGAAGATAGAGCTGGCGGAACGCATAACGCGAGTAATATAGGGCTTTTCTTCGAGAATAGAGGTAAACTTTACCCAAGAAGAATTACACAGGGCCCCTCGGGGGAATTTCCAATCAATAGCGGCAAGCATTATATTTATAGAGTTAACCCCATGGTAGGCATACCTGGGAATGTTGTGCAAGCCCGATATACGAACAACGAAGAATGGGAAGCTGTTGGCGGATATCATAACAAATCACTCGCAAAGATTGCAATGAGCGATAATCCGGCAACATGGCATCCTGAATTGGGCTGGCCCGTTAAAGATGCAGAAGGCAATCTGATAATTAAATCTGATCAGGATAGTTATTGCGTTTACAGCGATTCGAATAATTCTAGAAAGATTCTCAATATTCAAGTTGTACAATCCGGCTTTGCGTACGGAGTAAAAGCTGCGCAGAATATTTTGTTCTATAAATATGACATTATTAATTATAGCAGTGAAGATTATGATAAACTTTATTTTGGTTTGTACTCCGATATTGACGTTGGAAACATCAGCGGGGGTGTTCCCGAATATGGCGATGATAAACTTGATATTGATAAAGAACGGAATTTTGTTTTATTCTTTGACGATGGCATCAGCACAGAATGGCCTGAAAATAAAACCGGATTTTTCGGCATTGCATTTTTAAGCACGCCGAATACCGATAACGGCAGGAAAGGTATTACCGATTTGCATTATAATCTATATTTTGATGACGAAGATCAGGATACTATTCAATACGGAATAATGTCGAGCAGCGAGAGCCTTTTTAATTCTCCCATTGGGCACAGATATTTTCATCCCGGCTCGACAGGCGATCTCCACTTTGACGATCCATCTACTATTCCTGAATCCGGACTCGATCTAGTAGCTAATTTAAGTTCGGGCCCCTATACCCTGCGAAGCGGCGATACATTATCCTTTGTCACTGCGTTTATCGCCGGCGAAACTCTTGATGAAACTTATTCTTATCTTGATGTTGCCGAAAGAATTGTTGAGTTTGATTTTGATTTCAGCCGCCCGCCTGATAATTCAAATTTAAGTTCTGTTGCTCGTGATGGAAAGGTTTATCTTTATTGGGACGATAAAGCCGAGCGGTCTTTTGATAAATTCACAAATGAATATGATTTTGAGGGGTATAGAGTTTATAGAAGTATTGATAATGGTGTGAAATGGACTTTACTCGCGGATTATGACATAAAAAATTTCATTGGTAATGATGTGGGCTTAAGATATCATTATGTAGATTCGACAGTAACAAATGGATTTGAATACTGGTATTCAGTTACGGCTTATGACAGGGGCAGCACAGTAATTGAAAGCCTCGAAAGCCCTAAAGGCAATACCGTAGATGCAGTAAATCTCGTTTCAGTTCTGCCTTTCTCTGCGGCAGCGGGATATAATCCTGCTTCAGGCGGAAACATATCCTATACAGGAAATGGCATCGCAAATTATGTTTTGAATATCTCGCCGGTTGACAGGGAAGAGCTTAGCGGTAATAATTATAAAATTAATTTCGATTACTCTGCCAAAAGAATTGTTGGAACTCTTCAGACGGAATCTGAAATAATAATCCGCGATTCATCAAAAACCACCGACGAGAATTATAAATTCGAATTCCTCGGTCCGGGCAGACTACAAGTAATCAACATGAACACCGGCGATTTCCTCGAACCGACACCGAAAAGTTATGTCTCAGGTGCGAGATATAATTTAAATTCTGGACTTGCCGTACGATTAACCGAACCAAATCCCGATGATATTGACCTGCTTCCAAAAGAAGGGGATGCAATAATGATTTCCTTTGTTTCAAATGTTGTTAAAAGTAATTCTGACACGGTAATTAATAAACGACCTTTCGATTTTCTCCAGCCTCAGACCACATCGGACGGGGTTACAATTAAATTTGATAAACCCGCCATAATTCAGGATGTCTCAAAAATCGGAGGAACAGATTTGCTCGAAATAGAATTTCATGTTGATGACGAAAATTTGATAAAAGACGAAGACTATATCATAACCATAAAAGCTGCTTTCGATAGCAGCGGGACAAAACTGATTCCTGTCATTGTTGTAACGAGCGCACAGGACACTATTCTGAAAAGAAATATCTCCGAACTCGAATCATTTTATTTTGACGGCATCAGGGGAAATCTTAAATTCAACTCTACTCAGGTGCCTGCGGGCAATAATTTATTTTCGCTGCGAACTGTTATACCGCAAAAACCCAACCTAAGAGACTCCTATGAATTTGATATCAAAGGTTCGTTTGTAAACAAGCAGAGAGCTGAATCCCTTCTTTCCAATATTAAGGTTGTTCCGAATCCTTACATTGTATCCTCCTTGTATGAACCTGAATTTGGTGAATTAAGAAGGGAGCCTTTGCGTCAGATTCAATTCATAAATCTGCCTAATGAATGCACTATATATATATTCACAGTGGATGCCGATTTGGTGAAGACTATCATTCACGAAAGTGTAACCGGAACAGCAATATGGGACTTACGAGCCGAAGGCGGCAGAGAAGTTGCCGCTGGAATTTATATTTATGTAGTCAAATCCGGCAGCACAGAATACAAAAACCGATTCGCAATTATCAAGTAATAAATTTGGGAATAAAATGAAAAGATCAATCTTTGCATTTTTGTACGTAATAATTTCCGCGGCTGCAACATATTCGCAAAATCCGAATCTTGGCACTGCCGGCGCTCAATTTCTTGAAATTCCGGTGGGCGCGCGCGCCGCCTCCCTTGGCAGCGCATATATGGGGTTGAGTGATGACATATCTTCCGTGTTCTGGAATCCTGCTGGACTAAGCAGATTAAAAACAAATTCGGCGCATTTTTCTTACATGGATTGGTTTGATATGTTTAGCTTTAACGCCGCTGCACTCTCTCTGAATGTTGATAATGTCGGAATCTTTGCACTTAGCGCAATTGTTTTTTCTATGGACCCGGTAGAAATCACAACAGAACGAGAACCGAACGGGACGGGAAGATTTTACGATGCAAGGGATATAGCACTGGGTCTTACATTCTCGCGATTCCTTACAGATAGATTTGCATTCGGGTTGACGGTTAAATACGTCCAGCAGCGAATATGGAATGAAACCGCAGAAGGCATTGCCTTCGACATTGGCACACAATACCAGATTGATTTTAAGAATTTAGTCATCGCAATGAGCATGTCAAATTTCGGGGCGGATTTAAAGTTTGAAGGGGAGGATTTATTAGTCACTTATGATAAAGATAATGAACTGCCGAAGAACCGATTGACAAAAGCTAAACTTGAAACTGATTCTTATCCGCTGCCGCTCAACTTTCAGGTCGGGGTTGCGTTTGATATCTATCGAACGGAGATATTTACGTTACGGGCAGCCCTTGATGCCGTGCATCCGAATGATAACGATGAGAGACTTAATTTCGGAACCGAATTGAATTTATTTGACCGGATATTTTTGAGAGGCGGCTATAGATATAATTATGATGACGAAGGACTTGCTTTCGGCGCCGGAGCAAATGTCCCATTCGCAGCATCGAGAATAACATTTAATTATGCATATTCAGTCTACGATATTTTACCAAGTGTTCACAGGATATCTATTGACTTCGATTTCTAATTTTATTGAACCGGAAATTTGATGAGATTCTATGCAGCTATTTTTTTCTTTGTAAACGCTTCTTTGTCCGCTCAAGGTTATATAGCAGCGATTGGAGGCGGTTCGGAAAACTATAACTCGTGGAGTGATAAACCGTATTCCTGGATAGTTGAAAAATCAGACAGCGGTAAAATAGTCATACTATCCGATGATGACGCAACATCATGGCTCCCTAATTATTTCCGTTCGCTGGGAGCTGTCGAAGCAATTAATCTCAAAATACACTCAAGAGAAGCGGCGGACTCGCAAGCAATTTACGATGAGATAATTTCTGCAAAGGCTGTTTTCATCAAAGGCGGGGACCAGTACAAATATATATCTCTATGGAAAGGCACCAGAACTGAAGATGCTATTAAAGAAATCTTCAATAGGGGTGGCGTTGTTTCCGGCACAAGCGCAGGCGCAATGGTTTTGGGCGGAATTGACTTTTCTGCAAAGCGGGGGTCAGCGTATCCGCGCGAATCATTGCAAAATCCATTTTACTCAAGAATCGATCTTGAAAATGATTTTTTGAATTTGATGCCATCTGTTTTATTCGATACTCATTTCATAGAACGCGGACGCGTCGGCAGGCTAATTCCTTTTATGATAAATTATAAGGTGAAATATCTTGAGGAAATTATAGGTGTTGGAATTGATGACAGAACGGCAATATGCATTAATCACGATGGCATTGGCGAAGTGTACGGTTCTGGTGCCGTGGCAATCTTCAGATTCGGCGAATCAACGGCACTCAAATCAGAAGGCAGTATGTATTGGATTGATAATCTATATTGCGATCAGTTAGTTGAAGGCTGGCGGTATAATTTTAATACATTTGAAGTGACGGACGTTTCCGAAAATGCCAGGATAGTGAACTTCGATAACGATGAAATTCAGGTTAGTACTGAATTAATTATTACAGGAAGTGATATTGCTGCGTTCAATTCCGAAGCCCCGATTACTTATCTGATTGACAAGAAATCTCCTTCAAAAGTAATAATATTTTATGATGAACAGAATATAAATTCGGCAAACGCATATGCAGCAAAGTTAAACAGTCTCCAAATTGATTTTTTTATGATTCAAATTGAGGAATCAGTAATGGAGCAGTTGGAAGCGATTGAATATTTGAATAACGCCGATGCTATTGTTTTAGCCGCGCAAAATTACAATACACTTATGCTGCTTAATGATACAACTTATTCATTGTCACGTCAATTTAAAATGAAAATTCAAGATGACGTAACTGTCCTGATGCCGGGAAATAGTTCAAGAGCAGCTAACAGTTTTTTTGTGGATGGTACTGACGATTACTCTTACGCCGGCTATTACGGTGAGATGCAGATTAAAGAGGGCTTGAATTTAATAAACGGTATATTTATTCAGCCGAAAATATTTTACGAATCCGATTTTTATGAAAACAGAGTTTCGGCAGTTCTCTATGGAATGATGAATAAGCGGAATAAATTTGGAATATACCTTGATCATTCGGATTATCTTTATTTCTCGGTTGATGATCAGTCAGTGAAATCAATGACTCCAAACCCGTTTTTTATTGTCAACGCATCAAATACGACGCTCATTGACTCGTCGGTTTTTAGTCCGGCAAATAACAGTCAAACCCGGCAGGTAGTTGGCATGAACAATTTACGTTATTCGGTTTCAAATTTACTCGATGAATATTCATTAACAAATAGGTCTTTGGTGACATTAATTGAGGATGATAAATCAGCCCAAGCGAAGGACTTTTTTATGATAAGCAATTACCCCAATCCTTTTAACGCATCAACAACTTTATATCTGAATCTCCCGCTCAGCTCTTCTATAAAAATTTCTATTTTTAATATACTCGGGCAAGAAATTGCTGATGTTTATAATGGCTATCTAAAGGAAGGGAATTACAATATCAATATAGAACTTAAAGAATTCTCAAGTGGAATATATTTTGTTTTAGCCAGTTATAGTAATAAACAATTTGCCCACAAGATAAATTATATCAAGTGAAAATTATATCGGCGTTAATATTGTGCATTTTCATTAGTGCGTGTAATAATATTGACACACCTTTAGAAAAAAATAACTACAATCGAATTACTACACATGATGAACTGTTGGATTACATTAGAGATGTAAGTAAAACCAGCGCAATATTCCGGCTAAAAATCTTCGAAGGGAAGAAAATTCCTTTGATATTCGTAAGTGAGGATAATTTTAGAGATAAAAACAAATTAACAGTTCTGTTGTTTGCCCAACAGCACGGGAATGAACCGGCGGGTAAAGAAGCTCTTCTTTTATTGTTGAAAGAATTTGCCCGAGGCGGGGGCAGACATTTACTGGCAAATATGAATTTGTTAATATTCCCATCGCTAAATCCTTACGGGAACGATAACAATACGCGAAGGAATGATAATGACTTTGATCTTAACAGAAATCATCTTATTCTGAGTCAAGCAGAAACCAAAATCCTGCACAAATTGTTTTCGGAATATTTACCGGAAGCTGCACTGGATATGCACGAATACAACCCTTACGGAAAAGATTGGCTGGAATACGGATTCAGAAAAAATTTTGATGTTCAGCTCGGGACTTTAACGAATCCCAATATATCCCGGAAAATTATTGATCTTCAGAAAAACGAAGTTATACCTTACATCAAGACCAGTTTAAATAAACAAGGATTTAGTTTTAATGAGTATATCCTCGGAGGCCCGCCAAAAATAAGAAGGATGCGGTTTAGCACTATTGACATAGACGATGGGAGACAGAGTTTTGGAATGCTGGGTACGTTTTCCATGATACTGGAAGGCATGAATTCTTTAGATCAAATTCAAGAAATAAATAGAAGGTCAAAAGCACAGCTTGCTGCTGTCTTAGCTTTTCTGGAATATCTATCAGATAATTCTGCGTTAATAAAAAAAATCGTACTTGAGGAACGCCGTAATCTTTCCTTAAATAATAATTTGAGGACAGCAATTCGAATGGAACACACTAAGCTAAAGGATAATTTATCATTGAGTTTATTATCAATCAAAACGGGGATGGACACTACTATTAATATCAATAATTTCCACGACAGTATTGCTGTTAAACACTTTATTATGCCGCCCAAAGGATATCTGGTAAGCAAATCGGATTCTCTTCTTTTAGACTTTTTAAGAAATCATTCTATCCATTATCAAGAAATACGAAACGATATCTACGGTCAGATTTATAAATATATAATAATCGGCAAACAGTTAAGTATTGATGAAGAATTAGAAAATGATTTTTATAAAGTGGAAAAAGTCAGAATTAATGACGTAGATAACAGTTTGTATTATTTTGTCCCGACAGCACAGTTGTATTCTCATTTTTTGGTTACAGCTTTTGAACCACAATCGCAAATCGGTTTAGTTCAATACGACAATTATAAGTTGATAGTTGATGGAGAATACCAAATCCTAAGGGTTGAGTAAAATTAGTTATTCATCTCAGATAGAAATTTTTTAAACTCTTCGAACCTCATATCATAGTTTTCGTTTTTCAATAAGAATTTTAAGTGAATTCCTTTGGGATTCGTTAAAATATCAGCGGCTTTACCGAATTCAACTATATTTCCATTGTGCATGATTAATAATTTATCGGCGATGTTTTTCAGTATTGACAATATGTGCGAGATAATAATAAAAGTCACGTCCTTTTCGTTCCGCAGCTTTGTGATTAGTTCGGCTATTATTACAAAAGACTTTTTATCCTGCGCGGAAAAGGGTTCATCCAGAATAATTATTGAAGGCTCAACGGCTAAAATTCTTGCCAAAGCAACTCTCTGCTGTTCGCCACCGCTAAGCGAATAACCCTTGCGGCAGAGTAATTCTGAATCAATGTTGACTAAGTCAAGCAGCCTGTGCAATGAAGTTTCATAATCGGAAGCGGCATTTGAATTAATTTTTATTGCTTCAATAAGTATGTCGCGAACTGTCCTGTATGGATTTATCAACTCTCCGTTATTTTGGTAAAGTATTTGAACAGAATGTCTGTTAAAATCATTGAATGCAAAATTAATTGAACCAGTTGCTGGCATAATTTCTCCGCTAATTATTCTCGCCAGCGTTGTTTTCCCGCTCCCCGAAAGACCTGCTATTCCGATAACCTCTCCCTTTGAAACTGAAAAACTAATTTTTTCAAGAATGTTTTTGTCTGCCGTACTTGATGAGAGAAATTTAAGTGCAGGCGGTCTATATGTCACATCTTTTAGTTCAAGGATTTTCATTAATCCTTACCTTCTTTGGAAGATTCGGCAGTGCGTTTTAATTCATAGTTCTCAACACTTCCGTGTTTCAATAATTTTATATTATCTGAAATATTGGATGCGAAAATATCATCATGAGTAACAACAATTATAATTGAGTCATGATTTTTACAATACTCTTTTAATAAAAGTGCAAGTAAAGTAATATTAGCTGAGTCAACAGCGGAAGTTGGTTCATCCAAGAGTAAAATATTCGGCATAGCCAACACAGCAAGTGCGAGGCTAATTCTCTGCGCTTGCCCGACACTGACTTCATAAGGATATCTATTCGAAATGAAATTGTAGTCAGGAAGAAGTAATCTATCAAGAGTCTGATTTATCTTTTCCAAGTTAAAATACTTCAATAGTTTAAAGTAATATTTGAATTTTCTTAACGGATCAAACGATGATATGGAGTCTTGAAAAACATATCGGAAATGGCGCTGTCTTAGAATATTGAGTTCATTGTTTGGGAGTCTTAGAATATTTTGATCCAAAAAAAATATTTCGCCGTTAACATCAAAATCATTTTTATTAAGAAGCCCTGTAAGTGATTTGAGAAAAATGCTTTTGCCAGAACCGTTTGCCCCCAGCAGCACATAAATGTTTTTCGTCAGAAATTCCAATGAGATATCGCTTAATATCTTTCTTCTTGTTTCTGCTTGCTTCAAACTGATTGATTTCAGTGAAACTTCAAGCATAACAGACGTTCATCCCTAAATGATTGATTAATATTTTTTTTGTCATTTGTTCATCAAAATAATAAATTACTTCCAATATTATTACTCATTATTATACTTCGAAATGAAACAAAAAACAACCTTAGCGCTTTTTATCTTTGTCATTGTATTTGCCGCATGCTCAAAACCAGAACGTAGCAATAGAACCAATATCATTATAGGCATTTCTTCCGATATTCAATCGCTCAGTCCACTCTATTCCTTCGTATTTGACGAAGGCACCATATCGGAATTACTATTTCTTTCACTTGTTCAGCATGATTGGGACGAAGCTGAGGGCACGGTAAAAACGGAAGCTATGTTGGCAAAAAACTGGCAGTGGGAGAAAGACGGGAGTTCACTTAAAATTTATCTTCGCGAGGACGCTTTTTGGAGTGATGGTATTCCATGCACTGCAGAAGATGTGGTTTTCAGTTTTGACGTTTATTCCGACCCGGTAGTCCAAAGCAGGGCTTACGGTTCTTTCGAAAAATTCAATACAGATTCCGATGGCAGAATTATTATCGGGGAGACTTTCGAGGTGCTTAACCCTTATGAATTAATTATTAAGTTTAAGAACAATTCAAACGCTACTCTGTTTGATATTGATTATTCGATACTCCCTAAGCATATACTTGAGAAGGTTCCAAGAGAAGAGTTTAAGCGGGATAAATTTAATCATGAGCCGGTAACAAACGGAGCTTTTCGTTTGGAACGTTGGGAAAAGGAACTCGGAATAATTCTCGCTGCGAATCCAAAATCAATTCTTTATAGAGAAGGAATGATTGAGCAGATTATTTTTAAAATTATTCCCGACTACAATAATCGGATACTACAATTATTAAATAATGAAATTGATTTAATTGAAGAGGTAAAACCGGAGGACGTTGGGAAAATCCGGGACAAAGAGTTTCTCCGGCTTGGATTCGTTAAAGGAAGGGAATATGACTACATTGGCTGGAATAATATTGATGGTTTAGTTTACAATAGAAATGGAGTAAGACAGCCGCATAATCTTTTCGGCGATAGAAGTGTTAGGCAAGCTCTTAGTATGGCGCTGAACAGAAGTGAAATACTTGATAATTATTTGCTGGGATTTGGCGAGATCGGTTTGGGCCCGGTTCCCGGAATATTCAAACAAGAATATAACACAGATTTAATCCGATTTGATTATGACTTGGAAGCTGCTCGTAAATTGCTTAATGATGCCGGCTGGAAGGATTCTAACGGAGACGGATATATAGATAAAGATGGCATCGAATTTAAGTTTGATCTGCAAGTGCCCGTCGGTAATCCGCGTAGAAAATATGCAGCGGAAATATTTTATAGTGATCTTAAAAAAATCGGAATTGAAATGCGTGTCAACTTTATTGATATGGGTTTATTTATTGACGGATTGTTTGAAAAAAAATATGACGCATGGATGGTTGGTTGGGTAACACAAGTGCCCATTAATCTGGCAGTTCAGTGGCGCTCTGATCTCGAAAACACTCCGTTTAATTTTATATCATACAAAAATGAAAAAGTTGACTCACTTCTTTCATTACTCGAGATGAATATTGACAAGCATCAGGAAAATGAGATTTTGAAAAAAATACAGTATCATACAAACATTGATCAACCGGTAACTTTCTTATATTGGCTCGACAATGTCGTTGCTTATCACTCGCGCTTACAGGGATTAAAATTCAGTCCGCTTGGTGTTGTAATTAAATGCTGGCAATGGAGAATCAATTAATAAAGCTATGAGAATTCCCATTATTTATCTATACATCCAAAGAATATTAGCTTCGATAGTAATACTGTTTTTGGTTGTCAGTTTGATATTCATAATTACCAGGCTGCAACCGGGAGACGCTTCTTCGAGTTTTATTTCACCGAGGATTAGTCCGAAACTGATAGAGCAAATTAAATCTGATTATAAGACAGAATCTGGCATCGCCAAACAATATTTTGCTTTTGTTACTAATTTCATTCAAGGGGATTTCGGAATCTCATTCAGCTACAGAAAACCTGTTATAGAAGTAATTAAGAACTATCTCCCATTTACTATTATTTTTGGCATTGTCACTTTTCTATTTCAACTAATCGTTAGTTTTTTTCTTGCGGTAATTTCTGTTAAAACACGCGGTACTTTTTTCGACAGAATTATAAAAAAATCAAATATAGTTCTCTATTCCACGCCGGCATTCGTAACAGGATTATTTTTCTTGCTAATATTTTCGCTTCAATTAAAAATATTTCCCTCTTCGGGTTTATCTTCTTTGGACATCTATCAGAAGAGCTGGGGCGGTAAAATAATTGATTATATTTTTCACTTAACATTGCCGGTTCTTACTCTTTCGCTGACATTAATACCGATTTACTTCAAGCTGCTCAGGGACAATTTAGATAACCTGCTGGATGCGGCATTCATAGTGAATTTGAGATCAATGGGCATGAAAGAAAATATAATACTATTTAAGCATGTCATACCCAATTCGCTGCCGCCGCTAATAAGTTCTGCTGGAATAGATTTTGGTTTTCTACTTAGCGGAGCGCTTATTACGGAAATTATTTTCGGGCTGCCGGGAATGGGAAGATTAACAGTGGGAGCAATTTTCGCGAACGATTATCCCTTAATTTTAGGATGCTGTTTTTTGGCATCTGCATTTATGATATTGTCTAATCTTTTAGCCGACATAATTCGTGGAATGATTGATCGGCGTTCTATCAAAGGGATGCTGGAATGAAGAGAAAAGTTGTTTTTCGTATTTGGTGGAGCTTGCTATTATTGCTGTTGATCGTTCTTATATTTAAATCCAAGGTTGTTTTTTACACTTCTTTATTGTTCTACCAAGTATTGGAAAATATTATCTCCGGGAATACCGCAAGCCTTATGCAGCTACAAACACTGGACTATGATTTAATAGCATCGCTCATATTTTTATGGATAATATGTTTCTCTGCCATATTATCGAGCAGGGTTAGAAAATTACTCAATCACAAAGTCGATCCGACCGGAATAATTATAATTCTATTAGCCATTGCTTATTTCTTTGCCCCGCTTATAACCACGAATGATCCAAATTACAAAAAGGATATCGGGTTAACCAAACTGCAGCCTCCTTTTACAGTACTGAACTTTGTCCGTTCAACCTCAATTGAACAAGATGAATCGCACGATGATATTACCAATTTGAAAAACAAACTGAAACCATATTACCAACCGGATAATTATTATATCACAGATATTAATAAAAATGACTCAACGGTTGTATTGATTCAAAACAATAGACAAGAAGAGATCTTAAAAAAACATCTTCTCACGGATGAGGGCGATGTTAAAATTTTCTCCAAGTTATTTATACTCGGAACTGATGAATTTGGAAGGGATATTTTCAGCAGAGTAGTGTATGGCGCAAGACTCTCGCTAACAATAGGCTTCCTATCAATTATGATTGCAGCAATTATAGGAATACCATTAGGGTTTTACGCTGGTTTTAAAGGCGGAATTATCAACAGTCTTTTAACGCGTTTTACAGAGGCTTTCCTCTCAATCCCAACAATATTTTTGGTGCTAATGATTTTAGCGATGCTTGGGAACAACCTGTTTTCTGTAATTATTGTTTTAGGTCTATCCGGCTGGATGACTCTATTCAAAATAGTTAAAAGCGAAGTGCTTTCTATTACGGAGAAAGAATATTTTAAGTCTGCTGTGAACATTGGATTGAATAAAAAGAAATTATTGACGCGCGAAATTCTGCCTGTAATTTCCTCGCCTATGCTTGCCAGTATGATAATACAATTTACAAATGTAATCCTTGCAGAGTCCACCTTAAGTTATCTGGGATTAGGAAGCGGCATCGAAAGTGTATCGTGGGGTTCTATGATACAATCGGGTCAGGAATATTTATCCTCTGCTTGGTGGATGCTTGTAATGCCCGGAGTTGTTCTCGTTATAACTCTCTTTGTGTTCAATGAAGCCGGCAGCCGTATAAGAAAGAAATTGAATCCGAGAATAACAATATGATAAACGATCGTTTTGAGATAATAAAAAAGATAGGCGAGGGCAGAAGTAAAGTGTTTCTTTGTGTTGATCATTTTGCTCCTGAATTATTATTTGCGATGAAAGTATTGCCTAATCAATCTGCTGATAAAGAGAAAGCTGCATTTATTGAAGAATTTCGTTTGCTTAGAAGATTAATGCATCCGAATATAATTACCGTTTTTGAAATAGGGGTTGTCTGTTCGCTCGGAGCTGATTATAAAGAAGAATTTGAAATCTCTGAAGATGACATGTTTTTCACTCTCGAGTATTTCGAGGGGCAGGAATTGACTTATTTTATTAATAGGATGAATCAAGAAAAATTACTTTCTCTCATCCAGCAAATTTCAAATGTGCTTTATTATTTGCATTTAGGCAACTATGTTTATTTTGATCTCAAACCCGAAAACCTGCTAGTAAAGGAGCGAGAAAACAGTTTTGAAATAAAATTTATAGATTTTGGATTTGCTGAATATTTCCCGCAGAGAAGCGTAGGTGCAAACCGAGGGACACCGCAGTACATTGCGCCCGAAATCATTAAACATGAAACGGTTGATCATCGCGCAGATCTCTATTCTCTTGGCATCATGCTCTATGAAATAGTCTTCGGAGTATTGCCGTTTAATGAAACCGATCACCTCGATATTTACAAAGCACACATCAAAGGGGACTTCATTTACCCCCAATCGGACTATTCGGAAGAAATAATTCAATCTATAAAAAAACTTCTCCATAAGAATCCGGAAGAACGATTTCATTCCGTCATTAGTTTGATGGATTATCTCAACATAGATTATCAGTATGAGCTTGCAACCGCCGCTTCGATGATTACACAGGTGATTTTACGGCATGATGAAACAGAAAAGATTAAAGAATATCTAACCAATGAATTCAATGGAGAAATACTTTCTATTTCCGGTCGGGAGGGAATTGGTAAATCAACTTTATTGGAATTGCTTCACTCTAACGGCAATGATTTTATTTTCATTAATAGATCAACCAACAATTCTCAGCCGTTCTGGAAAATTTTATTGTACAATCTTCTCTACACTAAGCTGCTATACAACAAGGTTGATGATTCGTTAAAAAAATACATCACTCTTCATCTTAGACCCGAAGCACAAAACTTCTTAAGTGAATTGAAATCAATATTTTCAAAGATAACGCGGCTGGGGCGGTTTACAATTATTATTGATGATGTGGATAGTCTTAATAACCTCAACTTAGAAATTTTAGAAAACATTCTGCCTGTTTTGCTTGCCAACTCTATTAAAGTAATTATTGCCGCCCATGAAAAATCTGAAGTTCTTTTCAACACTGAATTGAATATTCGAAAGTTTCCTGTGCGGACACTAAACGATAATGAAATTGATAAGATTATTGATCAAAGCTTTGCCGAATATTTCCCAAAGAAGAAATTTAGAGAATTAGTTAAAAAGTTTTGCGACAATACACCGGGCAATATCGAAAAATTGTACAAAGATTTAATTCATCTGTCAATTATTAAATTCGATGTATCAGCGCCGCTGATTTTATTTGATGAAAATACTTCCATTCAACTAAAAAATTCATTAGACCATATTCACAATTCAATTTATGAAAATTTGACAGACAATGAAAAATATATCGCCGGGGTAATTTCCGCATTAAATATTCCAGCCGTACCGAACACAATAAGCGATATAATTGGGATGGAATCGGAAGAGGCATATAGTGTATTAGAATCTCTACAACAGAAAAATATATTCGTGAGACAGAATCTGAGTGTTTTTCTTCGGTTTACATCCCAAACGCTAAAAGAATTTGTTTACAATTCAATTACCGACAAAAAGAAAATTCATCAGATGCTGTCTTCATGGCTTGATAAGCATTATGAACAATATGACACTCATGAATATATTTATCAGCTGCAGGCTTCGGGAAGGGAAAAGGACGCTTTTAATATTATTTTGAGCGAATCAGAAAAGGCTGAAAAATCATTTTTTTTCTCCTATGCTAAACAAATTTTATTATTGGCTGATAAACTGAATCTCACCCTCAGCGAAAGGATTGAATACAAATATCGCTTATGTAAAATTTTATTAAACCTGGGAGATGCAAATTCATGTTCGTTAGTTCTAAACGAACTATTAAATTATGAATTAAGCGACGAATTACGCCACAGGGTCAGATTGGTAAAAGCTAAAGTATTAGCGCAGATGGGTGAATTGGATGGGAGTCTGCTTATGCTTCACAGCGAAGAGGAACGCTGCGTTGACAGCGAAGAATACACATGGCTTCAATTAGAAAAAGCAGGCATCTATCTTGACCTGAACAAATTTGAAAGAGTAAGAGAAATCTGCTCTGAGCTTTTAAATGGTAAGGCGCAAAATAATTTAATTAAAGGCAAGACATATAATCTTCTTGGACTTGAATCGTTTTATGCCGACAACAATCTCGAAAACTCGGTAAACTATTTTATACGGGCTCTTAACTGCTATGAGCAAGAAAATGATTTAGCTTTGATAAGCGGCATGCAGGTGAATATTGGAAACATTTATAATATTATGGGTAATTATAATCAATCCCTCCATTATTGGAATAAAGCACTCCAGATTAATAACTCTGTAGGTAATATTGGACAAGAGGCACGACTAAATATGAATTTGGGAATTTACTACAGTGACCAAGGCAATTATGAAAAAGCTATTTCAAACTACGATAGAGCATATCAAATATTTTCCGCAACCGGTAATAAAATATCTCAGGGTTTAGTTATGTCAAATCTCGCTGAGTCTTTTATGGCAATTGGCGGTTATCAAAGCGCATTTCAAAAATTAACTCAGGCTGCCAAACTATTTACTGACTTAAATAAAACAGATGAAAAATTTGAAGTGGATTTTCTGTTCTGTAAATTGTTTTATCTTTTGGATTATGAGGAAGGATTAAAAAACAAGCTGTCGCAAATGAGAAATATGATTTATGCAAAACCAGAATTTGCAAACAGTTATAAATTAGATTATGCCTCGCTCTTTCTAATTATATTGCGGCGGAATAAAGACGAGTTAATAGATAGAATACCAAGCGTATTAGATAGAATTTTTGACAACGAAGATTTACAGAGCTACTACGAGTTGCAATTCCTTCAGATTGAATTTTTAGTAGAGCTGAAAGATTTTCACAAGGCTTTCGAACTTATTAATAAGTTGGAAAATAAAAACCGCTTTTTGGATAGAATATTTCCCCGGGCTAAAATTGAATATTTACTCGGTAAAATCGCTCGAGAGATCCAAACGGATAAACTAGAGCCGTCAATTAACTATTTATTGAATGGGCTAAAAATTATCGAAAATGAAAGCCTTTCAGAACTTACTTTACAGATTTTACTTGGAGTATCTATGGAATTTGCTGAAAGAGGCAATTATAAAAAAGCGGAATATCACTATGTCTATGCCGAACGATTATTGAGCTTTTTCGTCAATAACATCACAGATGATGAGTTAAAAGGAATCTATCTTAACAGCAGAAAGTATTTAGAATACCAGCAAGATTTAAATAGTCTAAAGCATTTCTTAAGTTCTGAAGCCAAATAGTTTTGAAATTCCGTATTTATTACAGGTAAATTATACATGTTGTTGTTTTAATAATGAATTTTTCGTTGAAAAATGCGTATTAATTATGGCACTAATATTGAAAAACTCTGGTAAGTTTAAAAGAGTTTTTATCCATATAATTTGAGGTGCAAAATGAAAAAATTATTAGCTTTATCTTTATTACTTGCAATAGCGTTTTTCGGTTGCTCCGAACAGAATTCATTAGTAGGTCCAACCGCCTCCCAAAGTAGAGAGTTTATCGAGATTTCTCCCTCTTCTTCTTTAGCAAAGACAACCACTTTTTCAGGTACAATCAATGGTGCAGCCGGCGGAGAAATTTTAATAAATGCTGGAGGACCCAAAGCTGTTAGTGGAAATTTACTTTTCCCGGCTGGAGCGTTTGATGGAGAAGAAACTTTTGCTATTTCAGTAAATCAAGTTAAAGCATATATAGATTTTTCACCCTCTCCATTCGAATTCTCAGAGGATTTATCATTTAATATCGCTTTTTATGGTGTCAATCTGCATAGAATTAATCCCGATGAAGTTCTTTTCGGCTATTTCGGTTCGAACGGAGAATTTGTTGATGCTGGTGGAACAATTACTGTTGACCAGGAAAATAATGTTCTTTCAGTGCAAGGAGCTGTTATATCTCATTTTTCAAGATATGGTTTTACTCGTTAAATTTCTATAAATTAAACGAGAATTCGAAAGGGGAAAATGTGAAAAAAATAAATACAGCATACGTAGATGATTTCTTTGAAGATTATTATCGTCTCCTAAAGTCTTATATGAAGACGGAGGGTCTTGGAGAATTTTCTAAAATGTTACTGCTGCATCCTGCACGGAACTCACAGATTGATTTCCATCAAAACAAGAATACCCAGCCATTCAGTTTTGATGGAACGAGAAGCAAAGAAGTGATGCTTCGAACGCAGATTGATCATGCCATTACCTTTACAGACAAAGTACCAAACACAAAAAAACACCTCAAATTATTGCTGGCGCTTGGAAAGCTCTCCACTCAACGTGGAGAGCTTTCTCTTTCTTCCGATATTTATAGTCGAATCCTATTCAAAACTATAGGCAAGAAGGAATATGCAGCTGAGAAAGCATATGCATATCTCGGGATCAGCCGTGTGTTCAGCTATCAGGCAAAATGGAAAGAAAGCCACGCCTATGCTCAACAAGCAAAAGCAATATTCGAAGACATACAGAACTTTAAAGGGCGTGCAGAAATCGAAAACCTGATTGGTACTTTTTATGCTGAAAAAGGTGATCTGGCAAAAGCTAAAGAATGCTTATCCAGCGCATTAAAGATTATTCAAAAGAAAAAGGATACTCAACTTATTGCAATGATCGAAACTAATCTTGGCATTTGTAACAATATTGCCGGGAATTATAAGTCTGCGGAAAAATACTTTAAGCTTGCTCTCACAAAATTCACGAAGTTGAAAGATGGGAAAAGGATCGCTGAGAATTATCACAATATGGGCATGCTGTTTACCAAGATGAAAAAATATTCGGAAGCGCTGAGGTATTTTAAAATGAGTATTGCAAAATCTAAGAAAGCTAATTATTTGCAGACACTTGCAATCTCGTATCTGGCATCTGCCTTTATTTATGCGAGACAGAAAAACACCAAGCAGGCTTCAGAATATATTGGGTTAAGTCAATCCTATAGTTATTATATAAATGACCGGCTTACAGTAGCCGATATATATAAAGTAAAGGGTATTATCGAAAAACTCAATAAAAATTTCTTTGTTGCAGAAAGTTATTTGTTGACAAGTTTGCGAATCAATAATGAATTAAATAATAAACTGAATTATGCCGAAACAGCTCTGGAATTAGCATTACTGCACCGCGAACTTGGCAATGAAAACGATTCTAACAGTTATTTATTTATTGCAAAGAAATATTTTGCCAAGGCTGGGGCTGAAGAAGATGCAAAAGAAGTCTCGACGATGATGAATTGATAGACCCGGTGTGTTTTTGTCATTTTTTATTTTGAGCTTTTGTTTATATTAGTCCAATTATAAAATTATTTTCAATCCGGATTATGAAATTCTCTGAATTTAGGGACAGTATAAACAAAAGCTTAAATTTTTCTTACGTGGAAGACTCATCTGAAAAATTTGCTAACCTAGAATTAATTCTTAAAATTGTCAATACAATCAATAAAAGCTTGATATTGGATGAAGTTCTTGAACTTGTTCTATCAAGTGCAATATCACTTACAGCTTCCGATCGTGGATTTATAGTTCTTGTTGATGATAATTCAAAGTTAGAATTTAAACTTGGTGTTGATGCGAACGGCAGCAAGTTGAACAAGTCGTCTTTCAATGTAAGTGCATCCGTAATTGATGAAGTTTTTAAGACTGGAATTTCAAAATTCTTGGAATCAGCTCAAAATGAAAACGGAAAGAAGGCAAGAAAAAGCGTTCTTAATCTTGAACTTGAAACAATTCTTTGTTCACCATTAATTACCGGAGACCGTAAGGTAGGAGTAATTTACGTTGATAGTAAGAAGTTACAAAAAATTAACGTAAAGGAAATTACTGACACTTTTGAGATACTTGCCGGGCAGGCAGCCACAGCAATAAGGAATGCACAGCTCTATCAGGGGCAGCTTAATGCGTATAATGCGCTGCAGGAATTAAATAAAGAATTAATTATTGCTAAAGAAAAAGCTGAAAAATCTGATAAGTTGAAATCTGAATTTCTTGCTCAAATGTCGCATGAGATTAGAACCCCGATTCATATAATGATGAGCTATGCTTCATTGATTAAAGATGAGGTTGAGGATTCTGTTGACGATGAATTTCAGAAAAACTTTATTGCAGTTGATGAAGCGGGCAAAAGAATCATTAGAACAACAGACCTGATTTTGAATATGGCTCAAATTTCGACCGGAAGTTATGATTTTGAACCCACAGATTTTGCTCTATATGATGATGTCCTAAAACTTCTTGAAATTGAATACAGTTCTGTTGCAAAAAAGAAAAACTTAGCATTCAAAATGAATATTAAAGACAAGAATGTAATGGTGCATGCTGATAGATATTCTGTGTCACAAATATTCAATAATCTTTTGGATAACGCCCTCAAATTTACCAATAGCGGTGAGATCACGGTTGATATTGATGAAGATGAATATCACAATATTATCGTCGTGGTTAATGATACAGGGATTGGAATTTCTAAGGATTATCTCCCTAATATGTTTCAGCCGTTTAGCCAGGAGCATCAAGGCTACAATAGAAAATTTGACGGGAATGGTTTAGGGCTTGCACTGGTCAAAAAATACTGCGATATGAACAATGCGAAGATTATGGTTGAGAGTAAACAGAATTTTGGTTCAACTTTTACCGTAATAATACCGGCAAAGGAAAAATGATTCTATAGCAATTCATCGATCAGGATTTCAATACCTTCTCATCAATATATTTTATTTTACTGCCATAGCAGCTATGGCTATCGTTTCCGGGAGTGCTGCAATGCCCTCCACCGCAGCATCCTGAATCATTTTTCTTATATTTACTAAAATGTAGAGCAAGAGCCATTCCGCTTATTGCTAATACGAATAAAGCTATTATAATCGCGAATTGTAACATATTTATTCCTTTCTGTATTCGAAGAGTTCTAAAAATTTAGGACTCTTTTTTATTTCGAATTCGTCATCAACCCTAACAATTAAATAAACCGGAAGTTCCATTTCAACAGCGAAATCAAATCCTTTTTCGGGACCCATTACAAATATTGCCGTGGCAAATCCATCTGCTCTCAGACATGTTGAATCAATCACAGTAACTGATGCAAGTTTGTGCACGATTGGTTTTCCTGTTTTTGGGTCAATAGTGTGTGAATATCTAATGCCGTTTTCTTCAAAGTAATTCCAATAATCGCCGGATGTTGCCAACGCCATTTTATTTAGGGGTACAATATAATTTATGCTGCCCGACTGATCAGGTGTAGAAACTCCGATTTTCCAGAATTCACCGTTTTGATTTTTCCCGGCAGCCCGCACTTCTCCTCCAATTTCCACCATAATATTTTCGAAACCAATGCCCTTAAGAAAATTGAATACTTTATCTACACCGAAACCTTTTGCCGTAGAAGAAAGGTCGCATTTAAGACCTCCGATTTTCTTTCTGACAGCAGCGGGATTAAATACGAGTTCAAGCTGATTCAGACCTGTAAGTTTTATACTTTCTGAAATCTCGGTATCTGTTGGAATTTTCCTTGGTCGCTCATCGGGTCCGAAACCCCATATATTGACTAATGGTGCAATTGTTATGTCCAAAGCTCCGTTTGTTAAATAACCGAGTTCAATTGATTGGTGAAGAACAAAAGCAAAATCTTCCGATATACTAAACCATGTTAGACTGTCTCTATGATTAAAAACTGAAATTTCTGATGCCGGGATATAGGTTGACATCTGCGCGTTAACTTCGACGAGAACAGAATCTATCTTTCTCTGTATCCAGTCGGGGTCGAAATCATAATTTCCATTTTGATAAACAACTTTTATTGAATATGTGGTACCCATAGTGCTTCCTGCAAAAGAAAGATCTGAAACCGGGTTTTCTTTTGAACATGAAGTAGCAATTAAAAGAAGAGGCAATAATAATAACTTCCTCAGCGTAAGAATAACTTTTATTAAAATATGTTTCTGCATATAAATCCTAATTGAATAACAATCAGCCGCCGAAATCGTCGAAGAGAATATTTTCAGGCTCAACACCCAAGCTTTCAAGCATTTTAAAAACTGCGGCATTCATCATCGGCGGACCGCAAATGTAATATTCGCAGTCTTCAGGAGCCGGATGGTTCTTTAAATAATTATCGTAAAGTACCTGGTGAATGAATCCAACGTAACCATTCCAATTATCCTCGGGCAGCGGTTCGGATAATGCAACATGCCATTGGAAATTCTTATGCTCGGCTGCTAATTTATCGAAGTGATCTTGATAGAAAATTTCTCTAAGACTTCTGGCGCCATACCAGAAAGTCATCTTTCGCTCGCTGTTAATTCTGATGAGCTGGTCAAAAATGTGAGAACGCATCGGAGCCATGCCGGCGCCTCCGCCGATAAATATCATCTCATTCTTTGTATCCTTCGCAAAGAATTCTCCATAAGGACCTGAGATTACAACTTTATCTCCTGGTTTAAGACTAAATATGTAGGATGACATCTGACCAGGAGGCACATTAGGCTTATTCGGAGGAGGTGTTGCGATCCTAACATTCAGCATTATTTGCCCTTTCTCAAGCGGAAAGTTTGCCATTGAATAAGCTCTTACTATTTGTTCGGTAACCTTTGATTTATACTGCCAAATATTAAACTGATCCCAGACATCACGATATTCTTCTTCAATTATAAAATCTTTGAAGTCAATTTCATGTGGCGGAGCTTCTATTTGTATATAACCTCCTGCACGGAAATCCACATTCTCGCCTTCGGGCAATTCCAGTAGTAATTCCTTTATAAAAGTAGCAACGTTATGATTTGACACAACGGTGCATTCCCATTTTTTTATGTCAAAAACTTCGTGCGGCACTTCAATATTCATGTCGCTTTTTACCGCAACCTGACAGCTCAACCGATAATTCTCCCGTACCTGCCGTCTGTTTAGTTTTGATTTTTCAGTTGGCAATACATCGCCGCCGCCATTAGTGATAATACACTTGCATTCTCCGCAAGTGCCGCCGCCGCCGCAAGCCGAGGGCAGATAAATTTGATTTTCGGCTAATACATTTAAAAGTTTACCGCCTATTGGAACAGTAAGCGTTTTTTCGGGATCGTCGTTAATTTTTATTTTAACGTTACCGGAAGCAACAAGTTTTGATTTGGCGAATAGTATTAAAGCTACCAGGACCAATACTATTAGCGTGAACATTACAACGCCGATAATTACTATATTCATTCCATCCATTTTTAAATCCTTATAATTGAATTCCGGAAAAGAGCATAAAAGCAATTGCCATTAATCCGACAGTAATAAATGTTATTCCAAGTCCTCGCAAACCGGCGGGTACGTTACTATATTTCATTTTCTCGCGTACGCCGGCAAGAGCAATAATTGCAACGGCAAATCCTGTACCCGAACCCAACCCGAATACTACACTCTCTGAAAAAATATAATCACGTTCAACCATAAAAAGGCTTCCTCCTAAAATCGCGCAGTTTACGGTTATTAAAGGCAGGAAGATTCCGAGTGCATTATAAAGTTTCGGCACATATTTATCCAGTGCCATTTCAAGTATTTGGACCATCGCAGCTATAACGCCTATATAAGTAATTAACCCTAAAAATGTAAGGTCAAGATTACCTAATCCAATTGCGGCAAGCGCTCCTTCCTTCAAGACATTGTGGTATATCAAGTTGTTCATGGGTAGCGTGATAGTTTGAACGACAACAACAGCAATACCTAAACCCACAGCAGTTTCAACTCTTTTTGATACTGCTATAAAAGTGCACATACCGAGGAAGAAGGCAAGTGCCATGTTTTCAATGAATACGGACTTTACAAATAAACTTAAATAATGTTCTAACATGATTACGCCTCCTCAACCTGTGAAGGTTTCCAGGTTCTAATTCCCCATATTAACAGCCCAATTATAATGAATGCACTGGGCGAAAGTAGAAACAAACCGTTTGGATTATACCATCCGCCTTCTGTATTTAATTGAAATATTGTGTATCCCAATAATTTACCTGCGCCGAATAATTCTCTGAAGAACCCTACAAATAAAAGAACAAATGTGTAACCGAGCCCATTGCCAATACCATCCAATACGCTCATCCCCGGCGGGTTTTGAAGCGCAAAGGCTTCAGCTCTTCCCATTATAATGCAATTAGTGATTATCAAACCGACATAAACTGATAACTGTTTACTTATGTCATAGACGAAAGCCTTTATCAACTGGTCAGCTATTATTACGAGCGACGCTATGATGGTCATCTCAACAAGAATTCTTATACTACCAGGAATGTGTTTTCTTATCAAGCTTACGGAGAAGTTTGAGAGAGTGAGCACAAAGATTACAGCGATAGACATAACTATAGATGTCTCAAGTTTGGAGGTTACGGCTAATGCCGAACATATGCCTAATATCTGTAGTGCTATCGGGTTATTATTGAATATCGGGTCTAGTAATATCGATTTATATTTTTTCATTAGAACCTTCCTTTCTTAAATTTTCTAAGAACGTGCCGTAGCCGTTTTCACCAAGCCAAAATTTCATCAAATAATCAACGCCTCTTGTTGTTAAAGTGGAGCCGGATAAACCGTCAATCTGATGGATTGAATTGGGGTTGCTCGGATCGACTCTGCCTTTCAATACATCAATAATATATTCGCCGTTTTCATTGAATGCCTTTTTACCTTTCCAGCTGTTTTTCCAGTTTGGGTTGTCTACTTCACCCCCAAGTCCGGGTGTTTCGCCGTGTTCATAAAATGTGATGCCTTCAACGGTTTGAAGTTTATTATCTAGCGAGATGAATCCGTAGAGAGTTGACCATAACCCTTTGCCGTGCACTGGGAATATATATTTATCTATTCCGCCTTTGGAATCGAGAACTTCGTAGATCACCATGTAGCTTGGCATACGTTTTATCCCGGCAATATCTTTATCCGAGGGAATTGCCTGGCTGTATTTTGGCATACCACTGATTTTCTTAATATCAAAATTCTCCGGGCGAAGTAAATCTTGTTCTGCCTTTTCAGAAAGTATTTTACCAGTCTCCAATTCTATGGTCACTGCTTTGATTTTTTCATTATAAAGCTGCTGCGGATTCTTGCCTGTAAAATCAATTCCGCCTGCGCTGAGAATATTTTTGATTTTATCAAGCTGCTTATTTTCTGCTTGTCTTGAGCTTAGCGAAACCGCTGCAGCGGAAACCAGAATGGAGCAGACAAGACACACACCGAGTGCAACTTGGATTGTTTTTTTTATGCTATCAGACGCCATTTCTTGCCAGCCTCCTTTTAATATTTTGATTTATAAAATATTTGTCAATTATCGGTGCAAATACATTCATAAAAAGAATTGCGAGCATAACGCCTTCGGGAAATGCAGGATTTACAACGCGCACAAGAACAGTGAAAAATCCAATTAAAAAGCCGTAAACATATTTCCCTTGTTCGGTCATCGAAGCGCTTACTGGGTCGGTCGCCATGAAAACGGTTCCAAAGGCAAATCCGCCGATTACAAAATGCCAATAAGGTGCGAGGTTGAACATTGGGTTGGTGGCGCTGCCTATTGCATTTAAACCAAGCGAGGTAGCAAGCATTCCTATGACTACCGATAACATTATCTTCCAGGAACCGACTTTTGTCGCAATTAAAATTACTGCGCCTATCAAACATGCTAATGCAGAAGTTTCGCCCATTGATCCGGGAATAAATCCGAGAAATGCATCCATCCACGAATAAGTTACTTCCATTGTTGAATCTGCAAACTGAGCAAGTGCAGTTGCTCTACTTAAACCGTCAACGGCAACCCAAACCTTATCACCAGATATCTCGGCAGGGTATGCAAAGAATAGAAAAGCCCTTGCGGTTAAAGCCGGGTTCAGAATATTCATTCCAACACCCCCGAAAACCTCTTTCCCGATTACAACTCCAAACGAAATCCCGAGCGCAACCTGCCAGTAAGGAATGTTTGGTGGCAGGATGAGGGGGAATAACAGTGAAGTTACTAAGAATCCTTCGTTGACTTCATGTTTTCTGACTATAGCGAAAAGGACCTCCCAAAAACCACCAACTGCGATAGTAACTAAGTAAACCGGAAGGAAATACAAAGCTCCGAATGCCATATTTCCAAGTATATTCGAAGGATCAAAGCCTATTCCTAACCATTCAATTACTCTTGCCTGCCAATGGTTTGAGGAAATCAACCCGAGTTCTTCCATTCCAAGATTTGCTTGCAGACCAGTGTTGTAAACAGCCATTAATACAGCCGGTATCAACGCTATTACAACAGTCATCATCATGCGTTTAAGATCCATTAGGTCTCTTACATGCGAGGCGGTCCTTGTTGGAGCCGCCGGAGTGTATAGGAAAGTATCAACAGCTTCGTATAAAGGGAAAAACTTTTCAAGCTTTCCGCCTTTGAGGAAGTGTTTTTCCTGTTTGTCTAAAATACTTCGAATTAGCTTCACTGATTAACCTTCCTTTTCTATAATTGTTAAATTTTCTCTGAGCATAGGCCCGTATTCTAATTTTGACGGGCACGAAAATGTACAGAGAGCAAGGTCTTCTTCGTCAAGTTCCAACATGCCAAGCTTTTCGGCTTCTTCTAAATCTTTAACAGCTAAAGCACGCAGCAGATATGTAGGCATGATATCAAGGGGCACAACTTCCTCAAAATTTCCACTGGGTACAATAGCTCTTTTTCCGCCATGAATCTCAGTAGAAAATTGATATTTCTTCGATGGGAAAATTTTTCCGAACACAATATTTTTTATTGAGTAATAATTCACAAACGGGTTAAGCCATCCTAAAAATTCTCTCTTAACCGGGTGAGGGATAACAGAAACTTGCTGGTGAAATCTCCCTAAATACCCTTCAAAACCTGCAGCAGTTCTTCCAGAAAGTACAGAACCAGAAATAATACGGCAGTTTTCATTGTTTAATTCATTTGCAGTGATATCTTCTATAGAAGCTCCCTTATGCGTTTTTATTAATCTCGGGTTTTTTACAGATGAGCCGGCAAGAGAAATTATCCTATCTGTCATAATCTTGCCTGTAGTAAAAAGATGCCCAATAGCAATAACATCCTGCGCATTTACATACCAAACAGAGCGCTTCCTGCCGACTGGTGCTAAGAAATGAATATGAGTTCCAACATTCCCCGCTGGATGCGGACCGGTAAACTCTTCAACCGAGATTTGATTTGATTCGACAGAAGTTATTTTTGAACCCAAAGATTTGCATAAAAATATTTTGCCGCTGGTTAATTTAGAAAGTACAGTCAATCCGTTGTTGAAATGATTCTCATTAACCGAAATAATCCTTTCGACCGAAGGTGCAAGCGGGTTAGTATCCATAGCAGTTACAAACAGTGCATAAGGCTCTTTATCAGGGTCAGCAACCTTGCTGAAGGGACGGCTTCTTATCGCTGTCCATTCACCGGATTCAATTAATATCTCTGTCACATCATCTTTGGATAGCTTGTTTAATTCATTCTTGGGAGTTGTTTTAAATATAATTTCATCTTTGCCTTCAAGCTCAATCACAAGCGACAGAAATACTCTTTTATCTCCCCTATTAATCTCAACTACTTTCCCCGCGCCGGGAGCTGTATACTTAACGGCGGGATTTTTTTTATCGGTGAAAACAATTTGTCCGAGTTTAACGGCGTCGCCTTCCTTAACGAGCATGGTCGGCTTCATTCCAACGTAATCGTTCCCCAAAAGAGCTACACGCCTTACCGGGTTTGACTCGCCTACTTCTTGAAGCGGGCTGCCGGTTATCGGAAGATCAAGACCTTTTTTGATTTTGATTTGTCCCATTTTTCCTCTAAATGTTCATTTTTTTAAGACGAAAAATAGCAACTTAAACACTATGATAAAAGAGATAATTATTTTGGTATTATGAATTTCTTAAAATTTTCTGCTGTGAGCGAAGATATTTTAATTCTAATCAAAGGAGAGTTCTAGAATTTTTTTTAGGTTAAAAGCCCGAATCGTTATATTTTGCACAAGAAATTAATTGATGAGGAAATATTGGAAGGGTTTGAAGGAATAGTATCGTTATTAATTGCATGTCTCGAAGTAATTTTCTTGATCAACATTCTAATCTTCGCGCAAAGAAATCATATCAATAAGTTGATTATAGTTTTGGTCGGTCTATTATTTGTTTATCAAGTTTACGAATTCAGTATTTGTTACTTCGGAATTAATTCTTCATTAACAGTTTATCTCGCTTTTCTCTCGATTACTTTTCTTCCTCCGCTTAGCCTGCTTATCATTTTAGAATTATCGGGCATAAGAAAGAAAAAGAAATATCTAATCTTTGTTCCCGCTTTATTTTTTATATTCTACTATCCCGCTGTACTCGAAAGTTTTCAGGTAACTAAGTGCACACTCTTTTATGCCGTTTATGAATATCCGCTTGGGGATTTGTACGGGGCTTTTTATTATCTTCCGGTGCTGCTGTCGATCGCAATGTTATTTAGACTGTTAGGCAGAAACTTATCGGTTGATGCAATTAAACTGTTAAAGATACTGTTGGCTGGGTATATAATTACGTTTATTCCGGCTGGTTTAATCTTTTTCGTATTTCCTTCTTTGGCTTTCGCAAACGAGAGCATTTTCTGTAAATTAGCAGTTATACTCGCTCTGACTTACACATATTTTGCTTTGAAATTCAAAGATGAATAATGAATTCATATCTATATAAGAATTTTTTGAGGTGACCAAATCAATTTTTTTGAAACGATATTAAATATTTATCTGATAATTGAGAATGACCGGGTTGTTTCATTCAAAGCGAAGGCATACGAAAGCGATGAAGGGGACGCCGATAAAATCAGATTCTTAAAATTAAGAGCCAAAATTGATTATGCAAGCTCTTATTCTTTCGATGCTCCTCAAAACTCACGTGGGGAATTCATGAAATACAAACAATTCTCAAAACTTGAATCAAACGGATTACAGTTCAGGTTATTCGAAGAAATATTTGCCAGATTTAATGTGCCCGATAGTCCGCTGGTATGCGTAACACCTGTGGTGGACGGTAAAATCTTCGCTGAAGAAGTGCAATAATCTAAATTAAATATTTAATAGCAACGAATCCGCCAATAAGAAGTATTGTAAAGGCTATTGCGAGCGGATTAAAATATTTGTCGATGAAAGATTTAATCGGTCCGCCGTATTTCCATATTAAAAATGAAACGAGGAAAAATCTACCTGCCCGGCTGATAACCGAAGCAAGCAGAAAGAGAATTAAATTTATCTCAAATGCACCGCCGGTTACCGTGAAAACTTTATAAGGAATGGGAGTAAATCCTGCAGTGAAAATTATCCAGAAATTCCATTCGTGATAAAGATTCTGGACTTGATAAAATATCGTTTCGGTAAAGCCTGGGATATTGTCAAAAAAGAAAAGCGCAAGTTTAGAGAAATTATTATTTGAATCCCACCATAAATAATGACCGATTGCATATCCGAATAACGCCCCGCCTATAGAACCGATGGTACAGATCGCGGCAAATTTAAAAGCTTTTGTCCTTGACCCTAAAACAAGTGCGATCAGCAAAGCGTCGGGAGGAATCGGGAAAAAAGACGCCTCTGCAAATGATAATATGAATAACGCATATGGACCGTAGGAAGTGTCTGCCCAATGGAGTACCCAGTCATATAATTTCCGGATTTGTTTCATTAGTTCCCGTTAAAATGAGTTGCAATTATAACAAAAAAAAGATTCGGAACTTGAATAAAAATTTGTTCTAAAAGTATTTTCCATTTAACTTGCAAAATCATTTCACAACGAATTCAGAAATTTATGCCCGAGACCAAAACCGAAAGATTGGTATCGCTTGATGTGTTTAGAGGGATTACTATTGCGGGTATGATACTCGTGAATAATCCCGGCACATGGAGCAGTATCTATCCCGCTTTAAGGCACGCAGAATGGCATGGATGTACGCCGACTGATCTAATATTTCCTTTCTTTCTGTTCATAGTTGGAGTAGCCATAACTTTCTCTCTTTCCAAGAGAAAAGAACGAGGTGACGATTATTCGAAACTTGTTTTACAAATCATGCGTAGAAGTTTTGTGCTGTTCTTATTAGGCATCATTCTATCCGGGTTTCCATACTTTGAATTTGCTACAATAAGAATACCCGGTGTTTTGCAGAGAATAGCTGTTGTCTATCTTATAAGTTCATTAGTTTTTCTTGGAACAACATTAAAAGTTCAGGCGTATCTGACATTTATCTTTTTGCTGGTTTACTGGTTTCTGATGACGCTTGTCCCCGTTCCGGGGGTTGGCTATGCTAATCTTGAACCGGCAACAAATCTTGCCGCCTGGCTTGATAATTTACTTCTTAATGGACATCTCTGGAAAGCTACTAAGGTTTGGGATCCAGAAGGTATACTAAGTACGCTGCCAGCAATCTCAACGGCATTGTTGGGAGTTTTAACAGGTCATCTTCTGCTTAGCGGAAAAGATAAAATATCCAAAACTGCTTGGATGTTTGCTGCAGGAAATATTCTGATACTGCTTGGTTATATATGGGATATGTGGTTTCCTTTGAATAAAAATCTATGGACAAGCTCCTATGTAGTATTTACAGGTGGATTAGCATTAAATTTTCTCGCAATGTGTTATTTTATAATCGACGTTCTCGGTTATAAGAGATGGGCGCTTCCTTTTCAAGTTTACGGCTTAAATGCAATTACGGTTTTCTTCCTCTCCGGTATTATAGGAAGGCTTCTGTATATTATTACTATAAGCGTAAAAGACGGGCAGGAGTTATCCTTAAAGTCTTATCTCTTCGATAATTTTTTCCTTTCATGGCTTGAACCAATTAATGCAAGTCTTCTCTGGGCTGTTATATACGTAATTATCTGGCTCGGTTTAATGTGGATACTATATGCAAAAAAAATCTTTATTAAAATCTGATGATGTTTAAAAAGTTAATTAGAAGTATTAGCTAATTTATTTATTTATAAAAGGAGAGAGAAATGGCAATTTTGAAAGACTTTAAAACACTTTCGCAATTATTCAAATACATAACTCTTGATTTCGGGAAAACACAAACAAAAGCTGTCTTGAAATACAAATACGATAAGGATTATGTCGATATAGATTATAAGCAGCTTTATGAAGAGACGGAGAACCTTGCTATGGGTTTAGCTTCTCTCGGCGTTAAACGAAATGACAAAGTCGCAATCATTGCGGAGAACAGACCTGAATGGGTTTATTCAGATATGGCAATACTTGGTCTTGGAGCTATTGATGTGCCGCTCTATCCGATAGTTACAGCCGATACAATTGAATTTATTCTTAACAATTCAGAATCGGTTGGTATTATTGTTTCAACACAGTTCCAGTTGAATAAGATTTTGAAGATAAGAGGTAATTGCAAAAACCTTCGCTTTATAATCGTTATGAATGATATAGAATCCGAGCAATCGAAAGGGATTTTCACACTTAAAGAGATTCAAGCAAAAGGAAAAACTTATAAGACCGAAAACCCGAATTTATTTTTGCAAAGCCTCGACATTGCAAATGAAGACGACCTCTGCACCATAATTTATACCTCGGGCACAACGGGAGAACCGAAAGGGGTAATGCTAACTCATAAGAATATAATTTCAAATATTAGGGGCGCCCATGAACTTTTCTCCATCGGCGAGAAAGATATTTTCCTTTCATTCCTGCCGCTGTGCCATATTTTCGAAAGGATGGCAGGCTACTATACCGCTCTTTCGGGTGGATGCACAATAGCTTATGCTGAAAGCATAGAAAAAATTGCACAGAATATGACGGAAATAAAACCTACTTTGATGACCGCAGTACCCAGATTATTTGAAAGAATGTATTCACGCATCAAAAGGAATGTGGAAACTCAGCCCGAAAAAAAACAAAAAATATTCAACTGGGCTATTGAGGTAGGGCGGGTATATGGTAAAGCAAAAAAGCAGGATAATATTCCAATTTCTCTTTCACTTAAACATAAACTTGCGGATAAATTAGTTTTCAAGAAACTTCGCGAACGAACCGGCGGACGTTTAAGGTTCTTTATTTCCGGCGGTGCTGCGCTCGCACGGGAGCTTGGAGAATTCTTTGAGGCTGCAGGCATTCTTATAATTGAAGGTTATGGATTGACCGAATCTTCACCCGTTATAACCTGCAACAGACCGAATGATTATAAATTCGGCTCCGTCGGGAAGCCGCTTCCCGGAGTTGAGGTAAAAATTGCAAAAGACGGAGAGATTCTTGCTTACGGTCCTAATATTATGCAGGGCTATTACAACAATAAGAAGGAAACGGAAGCTACAATTAAAGACGGCTGGCTTTACACTGGCGATATAGGCGTATTTGATGCGGAAGGTTTCTTGATAATAACAGACAGAAAAAAGCATTTATTCAAGACATCAACCGGGAAATATATCGCCCCGACTCCTATCGAAAACTTATTTCTTGCAAGTAAATATATTGACCAGTTTATAATTATCGGCGACCGAAGAATGTACGTTACTGCTTTGATTGTGCCGGATTTCGAAGCTTTAAAAGAATATGCAGATGCAAACAGAATTCACTACACAGATCCAAAGGAATTGGTTAACTATAAACAGGTTTATGAGTTGCTTGAAAAAGACCTCGTTCAGTTCCAGAAAAAACTGGCTAATTATGAAAGAGTAAGAAAATTTACTATTCTCGAAAAACCTTTTACGATAGAGGGTGGTGAAATGACTCCTTCCCTGAAGATAAAAAGAAAAGTTATCGAAGAGCGGTACAAAGATTTAATAGAAGACATGTATAAAGGTTCAGCCGACTAAATTTAAATTCAGCCTTGAGGTTTTTACAGCCTCAAGGCTGATGATAAATCTTCGCACTTACTTCACCGGTAATTTTTAGATATATTTGCACTTCATTATATAACAATTCGGTATTCAAGTTGAGTAAAGAACGGATTTTAGTAACTTCAGCTTTACCATATGCCAACGGACCGATACACCTTGGGCATTTAAGCGGGGCTTATTTACCCGCAGATATTTTTGTTCGTTACCATCGATCTAAAGGCAGTGATATAATTTATGTTTGCGGATCCGATGAACACGGGGTTCCTATTACGATAACGGCTGATAAAGAGAATGTGGCGCCTAAGGTTATAATTGACAGATTCCACGAGGCAAATAAAAAATCTTTCGAGAGATTCGGGATGAGCTTTGATATCTATTCGAGAACAAGCCTGCCTGTTCATCATAAAACCGCACGGACATTTTTTTCGAATTTCTTTGATGCGGGCTTGCTCAAAGAAAAAAAATCTTTTCATTTTTATGACGAAAAGGTTAAGATGTTCCTCCCCGATCGTTATGTCGAAGGCACATGTCCTAAATGCGGATATGAAGAAGCACGAAGCGATGAATGTGAAAAATGCGGCGCTTTATACGATCCGAGTGAATTGGTTAACCCGAAGAGTAAAATATCGGGCGATACACCCATATTAAAAGAAACATCACACTGGTATTTTCCACTGGGGGATTTTCAGAAAAGATTGGAACAGTACATAAACGAGAACAACAAAAAATTTAATTGGAAAGAAAATGTTTTGCAATACTGCCGGGGCTGGTTCAAAGACGGATTAAAAGACCGCGCGGTTACCCGCGATCTTGATTGGGGAATTAAAGTTCCGCTTGAGAATGCTGAAGGCAAAGTTATTTATGTTTGGTTCGAAGCCGTGCTTGGCTATATCTCCGCTACTAAAGATTTATTCAATAATAATGGTGATGAAGAAGGCTGGCGCAATTACTGGCAGAACCCGGATACACGATATATAGCGTTTATCGGCAAAGACAATACGGTATTCCATACCATTATATTTCCTGCTATGCTCTTGGCTTGGAACGATAACAACTCAGATAAATACATCCTACCAGAAAATGTGCCCGCGAATGAATTCTTGAATTTTGAAGGCAAAAAGTTTTCCAAGTCAAGAGGCTGGGGAATTGATGTAAGCGAGTTTCTTGATTTGTTCCCAGCGGATTCGTTACGTTATACCCTCGCTTCGAATCTGCCAGAGAATAAGGATACAGATTTCTATTGGAAGGAGTTCCAGGCGAAGAATAATTCGGAACTCGCCGATATACTCGGCAATTTCATCAATAGAACATTTACATTTGCACATAAACATTTTGACGGCGAAGTTCCCTATGCAGGTAATTATTCCGAATTAGATAATCTTATGATTAATGAATTAAAGAGTTATCCCCGAAAAGTCGGCAGTTTGATCGAATCTTATAAGATAAAAGATGCTGTTCTTGAAATGATGAATCTTGCGAGGGCAGCAAATAAATATTTTAACGACTCTAAACCTTGGGAGACTTTAAAAACCGATAAAGAGAAATGCGCCGTATGTATTAATTTATCCCTTCAAACAATTTATACACTTGCATTTATTTTTGAACCAGTGACCCCGTTTATCTCGGAGAAGCTTCTTAAAATGCTGAACGTAGTTTCTCGTGTTAACTGGTTCGAATCTGGCAATCTGAATTTGCAGCCTGGGCATAAGCTCAATAAACCCGAAATCTTGTTCAATAAAATAGAAGACGATAAAATTGAAGCGCAGATAAATAAACTTGGCAAAACCGAAAATGGGGAAAGTGAAATGGAACTGATTGACTATGAGGATTTTTCCAGAATAGATTTGAGGATTGCGAGAATAATCAACGCTGAGATTATACCTAAGAGTGACAAGCTGTTGAAAATTCAGGTGGAAACAGACAAAGAGACCAGACAAATCGTAGCAGGCATCGCCAAGCATTATAGTCCAGATGAACTTAAAGGCAGGAAGATTATTATTGTTTCAAACCTCAAGCCCGCAAAACTTTTCGGACATGAATCTAACGGAATGCTTCTTGCCGTAGAAACTGATAATGGAGATTTAAAGGTTATTGAACCGGATGTTAATGCTTCTATAGGTTCGAAAGTAAAATGATAATCAAATTCGCTCTTAAATCATGACCGCGCCAAGGAATAGAACAATTTTTATCACGGAACCAGAGATACGCAGGTTCTCAAAAAGATTAATTACCTTGAATTCAAAAACAAGTGTTGAGCGTATTCGTAATAAAATAATTAATCAGGATTTATTTTCTTCGCTTGACTATCTGCCCGACAATTTTGTGGACCTTTTATTTGTCGATCCTCCTTATAATTTGACCAAAAACTTTAATTCGATATTATTTAAAGAAAGATCAATCTCTGCTTATTCTGATTGGATAGAATCATTTTTTCCTAAGCTTATCCGATGCTTGAAACCCAATGCTTCTGTATATTTTTGCAGTGATTGGAAATCATCCACTTCCGTGCATACGGTCTTAGATAAATATCTTAAAGTAATCAATCGTATAACGTGGGAACGCGACAAGGGCAGAGGCTCTAAGAGAAATTGGAAAAATAATTCAGAGGATATTTGGTTCGCAGTCCATGGGGATAATTATAAATTTAATTATGCCGACATAAGGCTAAAAAGAAAAGTTATAGCTCCATACAGACTAAACGGCAGCCCTAAGGATTGGGAGCAGACACTCGAAGGTTCTTTCAGATTAACCTTTGCTTCAAATATTTGGTCAGATATTTCAATCCCTTTCTGGTCCATGCGTGAAAATACAGAGCATCCAACGCAAAAACCCGAAAAATTACTTGCGAAAATTATTCTTGCGGCTACTGAGCCTGGTGATCTTGTGCTCGATCCCTTTCTTGGTTCCGGCACGACCGCCGTCGCTGCGAAAAAACTCGGGCGTAATTATACCGGTTTTGAGATTGATAAACGTTTTGCGTGCCTCTCTGAAAAAAGACTGGAAATGGCTGAAACAGATAAATCCGTTCAAGGTTATGCAGACGGAGTTTTTTGGGAAAGAAATAGTTTCCCTCAATATAAACGAATGAAATTGTAAAATCTTTATATTTTATAAGAAACCTTGTTTTTTATTTTTGTGTATAACAATAAATATTTTTTTAATTTCAAATGATTATGGAGGTATAGCTTGATCCGATTTAAAATACTCTTGCCGATATTTTTACTGACAATTATTTTTATCGGTTGTTCGCCAAAACACAGCGATATTGTTTTAGCCGAATTCGGCGACTATAAATTGAAAATGGATGAATTCGAAAAAGCCTACTCAAAAAATTCAGGCGGAATCGAAAATGCCAAGAATGATTCCCTTGACCAGCTCAAAAGATTTCTCGACCTCTACGTTAATTACAAAATGAAACTCCGCAACGCAGAAATTAGAGGTTTTGTTGATGATCCAGACCTTGTAGAAGAACTGGATACATATAAAAGAAAAGTTGGGGCTTCCTTTGTATTAGAGAGAGAAATATTTGAACCCGGAATGAAAAAATATTACGACGACTATTCAAAAGAACTTCGGGTAAGCCATATTATGCTGAGACCAGATTCTGCAAGAAATACTTCGCAAACAATTGAACTTGCAAAAGAAATTATAAAAAAAGCAAAGGAAGGCGTGAGCTTCGAAGAACTGGCTGATAAATACTCGGATGACACATATTCTAAAGCCGAAGGCGGAGATATATATTGGCTTACCGCTGGGCAGGTTGTGCCGGAATTTGAATTAGCCGCATTTGATACGCCTGTTGGAGAAGTATACCCAGAACCTGTTAAAACAAATTTCGGTTATCATATAGTTAAAGTTACCGATAAACAAGACAGAAAATACAGGATAAAGGCTCGGCATATTTTAATTAATAATAAGCCCGGCGAAAATGGTGGAATCGATTCTTCGACTTCATTGAAAATGATAAACGAAATAAAGGAGAAATTAAATAATGGAGAGAAATTCGAGGAACTTGCAGCTAAATATTCTGATGACAGGGGTAGTGCAGCTAATGGAGGCGATGTAGGTTTCTTCTCAAGAAGAATGATGGTTAAACCATTCGACGAAGCAGCCTTCAAGTTAAAGGTGGGTGAAATTTCTGATATAATAAAGACACGTTACGGTTATCATCTGATTGAGATTACCGATGAAGAACCATATCCTTCGTATGAAGAAATTAAAGAAACGATAAGAGATAGCTACAAGCGCGGACGATATGATAAAGATTATCAAAATTTTATCGGTCGTTTGAGAAAAGACCTCAATTTTGAGTTGAATACTCAACTGCTAAACGAAATTGTTAATTATAAAGACACCTTGATTTTTGATGAGAGATACTTCGATTCGAAATTCAGAGATTCTTACAAGGATAAAGATTTATTTTCTATATCTAAAAATTCTTATCCGGTCGACAGCCTCTTTAATTATGCGATAAAAGAAAAAAAATTCACCAATAAGGTAATTAATAGAAGCAACTATCTACACAACGCAGTTGATCTCTATTCATCCGAAAAGCTTCTGGAAGAAAAAGCCATGGCTCTTGATAAGGAAAGCCCAGAGTTTGCCACGCTGATGGAGGATTACCGAAACGGCATTTATATTTTTAAGATACAAGAGCAGGAAATTTGGGATAAGATAAAAGTTGATTCGAACGAGGTGAAAAATTATTTTGAAAATAATAGAGATAAATTCACCTGGAATGACAGAGTAAACTTCAGCGAAATATTATTAAAACAGGATTCGGTTGCGGGCAGAATATATTCTGAATTGATAAGCGGCGCTGATTTTGACTCATTGGCTAAACAGCACACAATGAGGCTTGGGTTTAAAGTAAAAAATGGCAGCCACGGCATGGTCGAAGTTAATGGCAATGAATTAGCCGCGAGAGCATTCGCATTGAATTCGCACGGCGATATTTCAGTTCCTTTTCAAACTGAAGAGGGATGGTCGATACTAAAATTAATTGAAAAAGACCCTGCTCGTAATAAAACTTTTTCGGAAGCTAAAGCCGAGGTTACAAGCATATATCAGGATTTACAGAGCAAAGCTTTAGAGGAGTCTTTTATTGCCAATCTAAAATCAATTTATAAACCAAAATATTATTATGAAGAACTCGCAAAAGCGTTTAGATATTAGTCTTATCGTATGCTTGAGTTTTGTGATTGCCGGCTGCGATAAAGAATTGAAATTAATTGAAAATGATTACGCGGCAAAGGTGGGCAGCAGTGTTCTTACCGAGAAACAAATTCAGGAAGGTATCGGTTCGAAAAAATATGGCATGAAATTGCGTGAAGAATTTGTGAGAGAATGGGTAAACAAAGAACTGCTGTATCAAAAAGCCGTTGAAGAAGGAATCACATCGGAACCGGAATATTTAAATATTATTGACGAATCAAGAAAAGAACTTGCCGCCGGACTTTTCCTCGAAAGATATCTTGCATCAAAAGTATTAATTTTTTCGGAGAGAGAACTGAGCGATTATTTCTACGGCAACGTAAATGAATTCATAATTAATCATAACGCTTTAGTGATTAACAAAGCTGCATTCAGTAATTATGAAGATGTGATTTTTTTTAGAAACAGTCTTTTAGAAAACGATTGGGATTTTGCTGTTTCCGCTTACCGCTCATCGAGGGCGGACGGAGAATTTATTAAGGAAAAATTTTTATATGAATATGATTTACAGCCGCTGAGTTTGTTGAGAGCGGCAAAGGAATTAATGAACGGCGAAATCAGCATAATAATTGAAGACCAGCCGGGAAAATTCCTCGTCGTTCAGTTAGTGGAATCATACGCTAAAGGCTCAATCCCTTCTTTCAAATACCTTCTCGAAGAAGTAAAAGAAAGATATGCGTTTATCAAACTAAATGAGAAACAAAATACACTGCTGGCAGAATTATACACCAAATATGATGTAAAAATAAAATAGGAATTTTATGAAAAAACTATTCTTGGCTTTTGTAATTATTTTTAATCAGAGTGCGTCTGCACAGGAAGTTCTGGATAAGATTGTTGCCGTAATTGACAATGAAATAATTCTTCAATCGGAATTAGAACTTCAAGTAAACCTTTTTGCAGCGCAGCGTAATCTTAATCCGTCTGATAAAGAATTGCGAAAAAGAGTATTGGATGAAATGATAAATAACAAACTGCTCTATGCTCAATCGCTTAGGGATTCAATAACCATCACTTACGAAGAAGTTGAAATGCAGCTCGACAATCAGATGAATTATTTTATTCAGCAATACGGTTCAAGGGAAATTGTAGAAAAAACATACGGGATGAGCATTGAAAGGATAAAGAGGGAATTCCGGGAAGATACGAGAAAGCAGATGGCTGCTGAAAGATTGAAACAAATGAAATTCGGCAGCGTTGATATTACGAGACGCGAAGTTTTGGAGTTCTATGAGAATTACAAAGACTCGCTAGGGTTGATCCCTGAAAAATTTGAGTTATCTCATATTTTTATCAACCCCAAGGCAACAGAAAAAGTTAAGAGAAAAGCAAGAGAATTTGCGGAATCACTATTGGATTCGCTTAAGAATGGCGCTGACTTTGCACGGCTTGCAGAAAAATATTCAGAAGACCCCGGAAGTTCATCGCAGGGCGGCGACCTTGGTGTTGTTAAGCGCGGTGTTTTCTATCCGGAATTTGAGGCAGCCGCCTATTCACTGAAACCCGGTGAAATCTCCACCGTGGTGGAATCGCCTGTTGGTTATCATATAATTGAATTGATAGATCGAAAAGGCGAGTCGATAAATTCCAGGCATATTTTGATCAAAATAAAAAACGATGAAGAAGCTGACTTAAAGGCTATTGAACTATTGACAGAAATACGAGACAGTATAGAAAGAGGAGTTAATACCTTTGCTTTTTTTGCCGGTAAATATAGCGATGACGTTGAAACTGCCCGTCTCGGCGGTAAACTCGGCAATTTTGAAATCGGACAGCTGGATAAAAGCCTGCTGGATCAAGTAATCAAGCTGAAAGTAAACGAAATTAGTTTTCCCAAGCGCCTTCAAGTTGATAAAACCGTGTACGGGTTCCATATCATCAAACTCCATAAAAGAACACCAGAACACATTGCCAATATTGATCAGGATTATGAGGATATAAAACGGCTTGCTCAGTTTCAAAAGAGAGAGTGGTTGTACAAGGAATGGATAGCGGATATACGCGGTCAGATTTATTGGAAAATAAACATTTAAGGAAAATAATTGGATAAAAAAAATATTCCCGCAAACGACGTTCTTTTGGTAGAACAGCTTAATGAATGTATCAAGAAAGTTAAATCGGAAATTGGTAAAGTAATAATCGGGCAGGAAGATGTAATTGAAAACATGCTGATAAGTCTTCTGTCAAAAGGGCATTGCCTGCTCGTTGGTGTGCCTGGACTTGCAAAAACGCTGCTCATTAAAACGCTTGCTGAAGTACTCGATCTGAATTTTAACCGTATTCAATTTACTCCCGATCTTATGCCCGGCGATATCACGGGTACTGAAATAATTGAAGAAGATCAGCTTTCCCGGAAGCGGACATTCAAGTTTATAAAGGGTCCCTTGTTTGCTAATATTATTTTAGCCGATGAAATAAATAGAACTCCTCCAAAAACTCAGTCCGCTCTTCTCGAAGCCATGCAGGAACAGAGAATTACTGCCGCAGGCGTGAATTATAAACTTGATGAACCTTTCTTTGTGCTTGCAACTCAGAATCCGATAGAACAGGAAGGAACTTATCCTTTGCCTGAAGCTCAACTGGACAGATTCATGTTCAATCTTTGGCTCGACTACCCTTCATACGACGATGAAGTGAAAGTTATAAAATCAACAACAAGTGATTACAATCCGCAGTTGAATAAAATTATTTCGAAAGAAGAATTGTTGAATTTTCAGCATCTTGTAAGAAGAGTCCCCGTTGCTGATAACGTAATCGAGTATGCAGTAAAGATCGTTAAAGCAACCCGACCGGGAGCCAGTAACAATGTAATTAAAGATCTTGTCAGCTGGGGCGCCGGTCCCAGAGCTTCTCAGTTTTTAGTTCTTGCCTCTAAAACTAAAGCGATAATATCCGGTAGATATACCCCCGATATTGATGACGTAAAATCATTTACGGTTCAGGTTCTGCGGCACAGGATCATTCCGAGTTTTAATGCTGAAGCCGAGGGTATTTCATCTGTTGATATAATTAATAAGATTTTAGGGAAATAAATTTGTTGTTTTTTGAAAAGATCAAAAAGAACTATCTGTTACTATTCGCGATACCTGCAGTTTTAATTTATTTAGTTATTCTTTTACCCGATTGCAGAGGCAGAGAAACTTTTGACGAGGAATCGATAATTGATTCTTCCGATGTTGTTACTGACGAATATGGAATTGAAATTACCGCGCTGACTGAAATTAAAGGCAAAGTAAAAAATAATCAAACACTTTCCGATATACTTCTGCCGTTTAACGCTTCGCATGAATTGATCTCGGGAATGCTTTCAAATTCCAAAGGAATTTTTGATGCACGGAAAATAATCTCCGGCAATAATTATACGCTTTATCTGACGAATGATAGTCTTCAAAGTCTGAATTACTTTATTTACGAAACCGGACCAATTGATTATGTCGTATTTGAATTTACCGATTCTATTAATGTTTGGCAGGGCAGCAGGGAAGTGACTACAAAAGAACGGATTATATCCGGTAAAATAGAAAGTTCTCTGTACCGCACGCTAAATAATATAAATGTGAGTGATCTGCTTGCTCTCAGGCTTTCGGAAGTTTATGCGTGGCAGATTGATTTTTACAGAATTCAAAAAGGCGACTACTTCAAAGTTATTTTTGAAGAAAAATACATCGGCGAAAAATTTGTTGGAATCGGCAGGGTGATTGCAGCTCAATTTAATCATTGGGGCAATGACTTCTATGCGTTCGGGTATGAAATTGAAGACAAAAGAGAATTCTTTGACGAGAACGGTAAGAGTTTGCGGAAGGCTTTTCTGCAGGCGCCTTTGAAGTTCAGCCGCATTTCTTCAAGTTATTCCAACCGAAGATTTCATCCTGTGCTCAAAACATACAGAGCGCATCTTGGAACTGATTACGCGGCTCCAACAGGAACTCCCATTATGTCTGTGGGCGATGGGGTTGTGCTTGAAGCGAAATACAGCTCCAATAACGGCAACTATGTTAAGGTTAAACACAACAGTGTTTATACGACTCAGTATCTGCACATGTCAAGATTTGCTAAGGGAATTAAACAAGGAGTCAGGGTTTCACAAGGGGAGGTAATAGGGTATGTGGGCAGCACCGGACTTGCTACAGGGCCACATGTATGTTTCAGATTTTGGAAGAACGGGGTTCAGGTTGACCATCGAAAAGAAAAATTTCCATCGGCGCACCCAATTGCCGGGGAATATCTGGCTGAATTTCAATCAAGAATGGTTCATATTAAAAATATATTAGATAAAACTCCGGTTGAAATCGAATTGCAGCCATTAGCCTCTGAGATAAAAGCGGAATCAAATAGAAAGCTTTGATGCCGCTGTAATAATTCTGCTTTGTCAATATTATTCAAATGCTTCTTTAACCAAACGTTCCTGCTGCTTCTGGAATATTTTTAACGAACCGGAAGCCGGGCTGGGACTTTCAGGCCGCCCAACATATTTAATCTTTAACTTCGATTGTAACTGTTCAAGCAGCCGCGGGAACATAAAATACCATGCACCCATGTTTTTGGGTTCTTCTTGAACCCAATGAACAATTTCTGCATTCGGATACGATTTTACAATAGAATCAATTTCATTTAATGGATAAGGATAATATTGCTCAATGCGGACTATAGCAGTGTCGGTAATATTATTAATCTCTTTGTAACGAAGCAGGTCATAAAAAACTTTCCCGCTTGTTAAAATAATTTTCTTAACTTGATTTTTTTCTGCTGATGAATCGTTGATTACGGATTGGAATTCCGAATCGGTGAACTCGCTTGTTTTTGAACGCGCTGCTGGCAGGCGGAGTAAACTTTTTGGCGTCATAATAACCATGGGTTTCTCAATGCCGGCGTGAGCTTGTTTTCTAAGCAAATGAAAATATTGAGCGGGGGTGGTCGGATTACAAACAAACATGTTATTCTCGGCGCAGAGAATTAAAAATCTTTCTAACCTTGCACTGCTGTGTTCGGGTCCCTGTCCTTCCTGTCCGTGGGGAAGAAGTAATACAAGATTGTTAGACAATTTCCATTTAGCCTCGGAGGAAACAATGAAATTGTCAATTATTATTTGAGCGCCGTTTACAAAATCACCGAATTGTGCTTCCCATAATACTAAAGCTATCGGGTCGGCAACACTATATCCGAATTCGAATCCGAGGACAGCCGCTTCCGATAAAAGACTGTCGAGCGGTTCAAGTTTTGCCTGCCCTTCTTTGATGTGGTTGTGCGGAATTATTTCCGATTCGTTATTAATATCTGTAAGTATCAAATGCCGCTGGCTGAAGGTGCCGCGGGCGCTGTCTTGTCCGCTCAATCTAATCGGAATTCCTTCGAGCAAAAGTGACCCGAAAGCGAGTGATTCCGCAAAAGCCCAGTCAATTCTCGCATTCCCTGTAAGAAATTCCTTTCGCTTATCAATATGTTTTTTCAGCTTCGGGTTAAGTGTAAAATCGTCTGGAAATGAAGTGACGCCTTTTACTACTTCTGAAAGTATTTCAAAAGAAACCTTTGTTTCTTTATCCGTCCTGACTTTTTTTATCTCATCCGAGCTTACTGCAAGTATTCTGTCCGGGAAAAATTCATCTCCAATTTTTTTAGACCGCTTCAAAGATTTATCAAGCAAGTCATAAATTTCTTTGTCCATTTTTTGGATTTCTTTTTCCGACAATGAATTTTCTTCGATAAGCTTCTTTTCGTAAATTGATTTTACTGAAGGGTGTTCCTTTATTGCTCTATACATTAGCGGTTGTGTATATACCGGGTCGTCGCCTTCATTATGACCGTGCCGTCTATAGCCCATTAAATCTATTACAACGTCCTTAGCGAATTTCTGACGGTATTCGAATGCAAGTTCGGTTACCCATAAGGCGGCTTCTGGGTCGTCGCCGTTGACGTGGAAAATAGGCGATTGAACCATCTTTGCGACATCAGTTGCATAAGGAGACGAGCGTGCATCTTCTGGACTTGTTGTAAATCCAATTTGGTTATTGATAATTATGTGAATTGTACCTCCGGTGCTGTATCCGCTCAATTGAGAGAGGTTAAGTGTTTCAGCCACAACGCCCTGCCCGGCGAAGGCTGCATCTCCATGAATCAATACAGGAATGATCTTGCTTCGTTCCGAATCTTTTTTGCGGGTTTGTTTCGCTCGTACTATTCCCTCAACTACGGGATTAACCCATTCAAGGTGGCTCGGGTTTGGGGATATTTCAACGCTGATTTCTTTTCCATTAATTGTTGTGTACGCACCTGAAGCACCAAGATGATATTTAACATCACCTGTTCCCTGGGATGAATCCGGATCAATATTGTCTTCAAACTCCGAGAATATTTTGTCGAATGTTTTCCCTACAATATTAGAGAGGACATTCAATCTGCCGCGGTGAGCCATTCCTAAAATTATTTCTTCCACATTCTCTTCAGCTGCTTTCCCCAACAAATGATCGAGTACAGGAATCAAAGTTTCATTACCTTCAAGCGAAAAACGCTTATGACCTATAAATTTTGTGTGCAGAAAATGTTCAAACCCCTCCGAAACTATTAACTTTTCCATAATTCTCCTCTTTAGCTCATCGGGGTAATTGGGTTTATTTCTTACAGGTTCCATTTTGCTTTGAAGCCAGGCTTTCTCCTCAGGATTCTGAATATGCATATACTCAACGCCGATTTTTTCGCAGTAAGTTTGATGAAGAATATCTAATATATGTCTGAGTGTTCCGTTTTCAAGCCCCTTTAAGTTAACAGTTAGAAACATCCGATCGAAATCCCAAATTGTAAAACCGTAAAAAGCGGGGTCTAATTCCTTGTTGAAATATGTTTTGTATGACAGGGGATTTATATTAGCTATCAGATGCCCGCGCACCCGGTAAATATTTATGAGAGCGAGAATCTGAGCTTGTTTTTCGACTTCCGAAAAATCATTCATTCTGCCGTAACCTTTTGCGCTTGTATCTACTCCCCATACGACAGGTTTTTGCGGAATATCAAGGTCTTTAAATATCTGCTCATAAAATTTCTCGCCTCCTAAAAGTAAATGATCAACATATTTCAAAAACTCACCCGATTCGGCACCTTGAATTATTCTATGATCATAAGTGCTTGTGATGTTCATTACTTTTCCGACGCCCAACGAAGCCAATGAAGTTGGATTCATTGCCTTGAATTCCGCAGGGTAATCGATAGCGCCGATGGCAATAATGCAGCCTTGCCCTGTCATTAAACGCGGTGTGGATGAAACTGTGCCTATGCTGCCGGGATTAGTGATCGAAAGTGTTGTCCCCTGAAAATCAGCAGGTTCAATCTTACCGTTCCTTGCCTTATCAATTAAGCTGTTATAAGCATCGTAAAACTCTTTGAAATTAAGAGTGCCGGCTTTTTTAATATTTGGGACTATCAATGAGCGGGACCCGTCTTTTCTAACAATATCGACTGCTATGCCCAAGTTTATATATGGTTTCTTGATTAGCTGCGGCTTGCCGTCGATAACAGCGAAGCTATTGTTGACGTTAATATTTTTTTTGACGGCTTTTACAATGGCATAAGCTGCCAAATGAGTAAAGGATAATTTGCCATAATTCATTCTCGATAAATTCTGATTCAGAATTCGTCGGTTTTCTTCTAATAGTTTTACTGAAATACTTCTCAGAGAAGTCGCAGTCGGTATATGAAGACTTGCGTCCATATTCTCGATTATCTTTGCACCAACGCCTGTAATTAGCTGAAGCTCATCTTCCGGTGAAATTTCGAAAGAACGGTGTATTTCAACTTTTGGGAGAGCCGCTTTCGATTCTTTTGTTTTTTTTGCAGGCATACCATCTGTATTTTTATTTGAGCCTGTCAGCTCGGCAAAGTAATTCTGCCAATACTCGGGAACGGATTCATTATCTTCTATGAACTTATCAAGCAGATCTGAAACAAAACCGAAGTTATAACCAAAATGTTCGAATAATTCTTTGTGGTAAGTTGAGGCGTCATTTTTTAACATTATCTATTCCGATTAACTATTATTATATAATTTCTATTTAAACACAGAAAAAGGATATTTTGTTCTATCCAAAATATATTTATCTTTTTATTAATGAAAATCTGATCATGGAATTAGTAAGTTTGATTTATAGAATAATTTAAATAGCATTTAAAAATAATACAAATTCGATTTATAGGATGAATGATAATATTCTTATACGGGAAGCAACAACCGATGATGCGGAAGAACTGCTAAAATTGAACATAAAACTTGATAATGAATCGGAATTTAGAGCCTTTAAGCCTGGTGAAAGAGACAGTAATTTAAAGAATTATACCAAATATTTGCGAGCCTATTTACACTCGGATAATTCTACTATAATTATCGCTCAAAATGGTGTAGAGATTGTTGGCTTATTGGAGGCAAAAGGGGGTGATTACACAAGGAACAATCATTCGGTTCATATCGTTATTGCAATACTTAAGGAATACTACAAACGTGGAATAGGCACAAAATTGTTTTCTTTTCTTGAAGAATGGGCACAAAAGAAATCCATGCATCGGCTTGAGCTGTCTGTTTTTACTTACAATCAGAATGCTGTCGCACTTTATAAGAAAATGGGTTTTATCGTTGAAGGAATTAAGCTGCACTCTTTCAGGATTGGAGACCGCTATGTAGATGAATATATGATGTCAAAGCTTCTCTAAATTATCTCTTTATTGAAGCGAAACTGTCTCATCACATGGTTTTGGATTTATATCACAAATTTCGAATTGTAAAACTTTATGATTGTGCATAATGTTTGAAGGCATTATTTTTAGATTATCTTAAATAATTACTAAACTATTTTTCTTGCTTAATCCTGATGGCAGCAAATAAATCTAATATATATAACTTTGTAAAAGATATGATCAGCAGAAATAAGTTTTTTGAAGAAGAGAATAAAAAGCTGATAATAGCTCCGCTTCAGATTATGGCTTCACTTATTGTCATAGCTGGTTCCTTCGCATTGATGTTTGAGGTTACTTATTTCCACGAGTTTGCTTTCAGCGTTTATTTCGGGAGATTGGCTGCCGCATTAATCGGATTTATAATATTAACTTTAACTTATTTTGAGGTTGGGAAGAAAAATCCTGTATTATTAGTACATATTCTTCTGCTGACGATCATTTCTTCGTTCGCTTCGGTGATTTATCAAATACCTCAGACTTTATATGTTAACTCGCATCTTCTTGCTCTAATAATTTTTACATCAGCGTTATTTCTTAGCTGGGATTTGAGGAATCAGATAATCGTCGCGATTTATTATAACATTATCTTTGCGGCTTCGGTTTTATCCAGCGATACTTCCATATACTTTCTCCCAAGCATGTTTGCTTCGGTGATATTCGTGATGGTGATAAGTTTAATAAGCATTATCGCGAGCGCTATAAATTTTAAGATGCGCCAGAAAACAATTGAAAAATCACTTGAGGCGAGTGAAATATTTGAAAACGCCGCCGAAGGAATTTTTAAGGTTAATTTGAACGGTATACTTACTACTATTAATCCTGCTTTTTTAGAAATATTCGATTATAACAACGCGCACAAAATTGTCGGAAGAATAAGTTTATCTGAGCTGTTTACTTCCGATGAAACATATACCGAGCTTTCATCAAAACTTCTCAAAGAATTAAAAATTAAAAACTTTGAAGCCGAGTGCAAAACACAATCAATGAGGATAATTATTGTCCAAATTAATGCATGGGTTGTCGACGATATCTCCGGGAAAATATCTCACTTTGCCGGAAGTATCCAGGATATAACTGAACAAAAACTTGCGTCTGAAAAGATTAAACATTATAACGAGGAGCTTCTTAATCTCAATAATGCAAAAGATAAATTCTTTTCAATTGTAGCGCATGATTTGATTAGTCCGTTCACAGCGTTGCTCGGATATTCTGAATTACTCTCGACCGATGTTAAAGAACTTGAGATCGACCAGATAGAGGAATTCGCCAATAATATTCATTCTGTTGCTAAGAAGTCACATCATCTCCTTGAATCGCTTCTTGAATGGAGCAGAGTTCAGAGCGGAAGAATACCGTTTGACCCGAAAGTCTTCAAAATTTTTAATATAGCTGAAAATGTAACTCACCTCTATGCGGAAAGTTCATCCCGCAAACAAATTATTCTTATGAATCAAGTCAATGAAAATCACGATGTCTTTGCTGATTATAATATGATATATACTGCTTTGCGCAACCTGATTTCTAACGCTATTAAATTCACGCCTGAAAATGGTAAAATCATTTTATCAAGCAGAGAGATTCCCGGCTTTATTCAGATTTGTGTTCAGGACAACGGTGTTGGCTTAACCGAAAGCGATATATCAAAACTTTTTAAGATAGAAATACATCATACACAGGTTGGAACAGCAAAGGAAAAAGGCTCGGGACTCGGATTGATTCTCACAAAAGAATTTATCAATAAGAACGGCGGCTCTATCTACGTAGAAAGCACTCCTGGCGAAGGCTCATCCTTTGTCTTTACGCTGCCTAAACCGGAGTAGTTGAAAAAGCAAGGTATTATTTACATGAAGCGATAATCGCTTTAAGTAGTATTTACAGCTTCATATTTTTTCTCTTCGTTGTTTTTGTTTAATGGATTTTGCCGGTTCTCATCATTGAAAACTTTTGATATCAAATAAAATAATGGGATCAGATTATTTATTAAATATTATCAAAGATCGGTCAATCGGACTGAGATATTTATCACCATACCATAATTTTCTCGTAAAGTTTTAAAAAAATCGTTAAATTAAACGAAAGATTGTAGCAATTTATTTTCTTGTTTTCGAAACTGAATTATCGCATTTTGGGTGGCATAATAGTTGTTTAAATAACAAAATTATCTGAATCCAATTTGAAAAAGTATGTTAAAATCTGCGAGGTTAATATGAAAAAACTGTTACTGTATTCGGTAATGGTGATCTTTTCATTTTTTATTTCATGCGAACTTAAAGAAGATGCCGACAGCGATAAAGACCCGACATCACCTACCGAAGAAACGATAACTGTTACTGCGCCGGTATCAGGCGATACTCTCATAGTCGGCGGATCTTTCGAAATTAAATGGACAAGCAATACTACTAAGAAAATTAAAATTGATTACACCACCGACAACGGAGCTAAGTGGAATAATATTACAACAAATCTTGACAACGACGGGAAATACTTATGGAGCCCCGTGCCCAATGAAGTCTCTGATGAATGCCGAATAAGGGTCTTAACCATCGATAGTGCACTTGTTAATCTTAGCGGCGGGTTCTTCAGTATAATTAAATTGTCAAACAAAGCTTTAACGGTAGCATCACCCAACGGCGGTGAAAACTGGATCGGAAATTCTGCGCAGACAATTAAATGGAACAGCACAGAAGTAGAGGATGTGAAGATTGAGTATACGTTGAATAATGGCGTCAGTTGGACGACAATCACAGAAGCGACGCCGAGCGATGGGTTCTTTTCTTGGGAAAGAGTTCCAAATTCTCCATCGAACAATGCCCGCATCCGTATCACTGATATAGATTCCGGAATTAGAGATGAAAGTGACGGTGTTTTTTCCATCGAACCTGAATACATAATTACGGTAGTTTCTCCGAACGGCGGTGAAGAATGGATTACCGGCAGCAGCCAATATATCAGATGGACTACTGACGTGCCAGTGCCGCCAGCCGCTGCGATTTCAGGTAATGATAATGATGCTGCATCTGCATCTGCTTCTGCTAAAAAGAAAAAGCTTACAAATAAAACTGAACTTTCCTCGGCTGCTAGTAAATTGAATTCATCGAAGGGCAATAAAGTAAGTGGTTCGCCGAAAGAAACGAAATCAATTTTCAATGTTAAGATTGAATTTAGCTCTAACAACGGAGCGAGCTGGAGTGTTGTATCTGAATCGGTGCCGAATAATGGGATATACCTTTGGGGCAGTGTCCCGGCTTTACAAGAAAATCAATCAAATCTTTGCTTGATACGAATCAGCGACGCCGATGACGGCGTTCCTTTTGATATTTCGGACGGAAGTTTTAGAATATTCTCCGATGCCCCTAAAGAAATTACGATAGTTTCTCCTAACGGAGGCGAAAAATGGTCGGCGGGCACTTCCGAGCAGATTAAATGGAATTCAGTAAATGTTAGTAATGTAAAGATAGAGTACACGATTGATAACGGTCAAAACTGGTTAACAATAGTTTCATCTACGCCGAGCAACGGAGTTTATAATTGGGCGCAAATTCCAGAAACGGTTTCAAACAACTGCCGTGTTAAGATTTCGGATGCATCGGATATTTCAACTTTTGCTATAAGCGCGTCAACATTTGAGATTACCTCCGAACCAAATATTCAATTGCTCTCTCCGAACGGCGAAGAAAATTATAACGTTAGTGATTTGATTAAAATTACATGGAAAGCAGAAAAGGTTGCCTTTATTAAAATTGAATTAACAACCAACGGCGGTGCAACTTGGAGAACTATTTCCGATGCAGCGCCTAATAACGGTTTATTCAACTGGAATATAGACGATCCGAATATAAATTCAACTTTGTGTAAAATTAAGATAAGTGACGCCTCCGACGGTGATCCGAATGATGAATCGGATGATTACTTTACTATCACAAATCAAGTTGTGAAGAGCATTCAACTGATTGAGCCGGTCGGCGGTGAAACATATTACGCCGGTCAATCGGTACAGATTTCATGGGCTTCTGCTAATGTCAGCATTGTTAAAATTGAATTTTCATCTAACAACGGGGTTAACTGGCAGACAATTGTTAGCAACCTGTCTGATAACGGCGGTTATCAATGGACTGCGCCGGAAATTGATTCTAAAGTCTGTTTAATAAAAATTACCGATGCTGATGATATATCTGTTCAGTCGAAGAGCAGTTCTGTATTTTCAGTTCGACCGGTTGCCGAGTTGACAGTGTCATCCCCCAACGGCGGAGAAAATTGGGAAGCCGGTGTTCCCGATACCATTAAATGGAATTCAAAAGGGGTTGACGAAGTTAAAATTGAATATTCGACGGATAACGGCTCTACCTGGCAGGCTGTCATTAACAAAACATCGAACAAAGGATTTTTTGTAACCAGTTTTTCTGTCCCTTCAAATAATTACAAAATTGCTGTTTCTTCCGCTGTTGAGAGTAATTCTCCCCGCGATGAATCCGACGGCGTATTTATTGTCTCGCCTCAAACAAGGATTCTTGTTCAAAGCCCGAATGGCGGAGAGATTTGGGAAAGCGGCTCAAGTTATTATATCAGATGGGCAACCTTCCAGGGTTCAAAAGCTTTTATCAATCCAGAACTTAACCAGAATTCGCTTTTGCCTGAAGGTATAGCAGGAGTGCAAGCCGTTAAAATAGAGTACACGACCAACGGCGGTGCAGATTGGAATCTGATAACCGGCTCAACGCTAAACACAGGAATTTACTCCTGGCAGAATATCCCTATTCATAATTCGCTAAACTGCCTAATTAAAATAAGCGATGCCGATGACGGTATCCCTACGGATATTTCCGATAATGTTTTCACAATAACAAACAACGAACCGCAATCTGTTAATGTTGTATCGCCCAACGGCGGCGAGGCATGGCAGATAGGAACCACACAGGAAATAAAATGGAATTCGGAAAATATAAGCGAGGTTAAAATTGAATTGACGACGAACAACGGAGTATCATGGTCAGCAATTGCATCATCCGTCTCGAGCAGCGGGTTCTATCTGTGGGATATTCCCGTTAATATTAACGAAGCTGAAAACTGCAGAATAAGAATTTCAGATGCTATTGACGGAATGCCCTTCGACGTCAGTGATAATTTCTTCTCTCTCGCACCCGAACCTTCTATCACAGTTATAGAACCGGACGGAGGCGAAAGCCTTATCTCCGGAACGCCATACTCTATCAGATGGAATTCGGTAAATGTTGAAAGCGTTAAAATTGAATACACGACAAACGGCGGAGCTTCATGGAACCTTCTAACCGCTTCAACCGCAAGTACTGGGAATTATGTTTGGCAGAACCTTCCAGATTTATATTCTGAACAATGCAAGATAAAAATTAGTGATGCCGCCACGGGTGTGCCTTTCGATGTCTCTAACAGTAATTTTACTATTACTAATCAAAGCACCCAGACTATTACCGTCATCTCGCCGAACGGCGGTGAAGTATGGAATGCAGGCACTACAGAAGAAATAAAATGGACTGCATTCGGCGTGCAGAACGTTAAAATTGAATTTACTACAAACAACGGCAGCAATTGGACGACCATTGTCGCAAGCACGCCAAGCACGGGATACTACTCATGGACACAAATCCCCGCTGTTACATCGACTAACTGCAGAATACGTATTAGTGATGCAGCAGACAGCGCCCCTTCGGATGAGAGCGATGATCTTTTCTCAATAGCCCCAGAGCCTGGAATTAAAGTCACCTCTCCGAACGGAGGCGAAAGTTACTTCAGTTCAACAAGTACGTCCATAACCTGGACATCAGAAAATGTTGCTGACGTTAAAATAGAATACACAACAAACGGCGGCGCAACATGGAATACAATTTCAGCATCTGCGCCAAGCAACGGTTTCTATTTATGGGAAAATATTCCTGACTTAAATTCCGCACTCTGCCAGGTGAAAATCAGTGATGCATCCGACGGAACACCGTTCGACATATCCGATGGTTATTTTATCATAACTAATCAGATCAACCAGACTCTTACACTTACCTCACCTAATGGCGGGGAGCAGTGGGAAGCTGGGACTACTCAGAATATAACATGGCAGTCAACCGGGATAGCTCAATTGAAAATTGAATTCACAACCAACAACGGCTCTTCTTGGAATCTTATTGTAGATAATTATAATAATTCCGGAGCTTATGAATGGTCAATTCCTCTAAATTTGAATTCACCGCAAGCAAAAGTTAGGGTAACTGATGCTGATGATAATATCCCGTCCGATGAAAGTAACGCTTCGTTTACAATTAAACCTGCTCAGTCAATTACTGTCCTGACTCCCGTTGGCGGTGAGGTTTATCAAGCCGGGGAACCGATTACTATTACATGGACTGCTACCGGTATTGAGAATGTCGGTATTAAGTATACAACAACTAATGGACTCGGTTCTTTCACAGAACCGAATTTCTATGTTGTAACGGCAAGTACGCCAAACAACGGCTCGTATGTAACAAGTTTTTCGATTCCTTCAAATGAATATTATGTTGAAGTTTATGACGCAGCTGATGAAGCTCCAAAGTCAAGAAGTATTGGTAATTTTACAATTCTCCCGCAAACAACAAACTCAATACGGGTTATTTCACCTAACGGCGGGGAGAATCTGCTTGTCGGTGAACTGCACGAAATTCAATGGGTTTCTACCGGGATTGAAGATGTAAAACTGGAATATTCCTTGAACGGAGGTTCTACGTGGACTACAATAATCAACAGTACTCCGAGCAGTGGAACGTATAATTGGATTGTCCCGGTAGTTGCATTCCGATCGGACAATTGCAAGATAAGAATAACAGATGTTAATTCTGTCGCTTTCTTTGATGAATCCAATTCTGCGTTTTCAATTATACCGACACAGCCGTATGTTAGGGTAATTGCGCCTAACGGCGGTGAGGAATGGAATTATAATGTCGGGCAGACAATTATCTGGGAATCAGCAGGTATCGAGAAAGTTGATATCTATTTTACTTATAACAATGGTTTCACTTGGGAAGTTGTTATCCAAGGTTTCCCATCCTATGGTGCTTATGAGTGGGATCCACCGAATTATTCAACATCCCTTGCACGTGTAAAGATCACAGAAGCTGGGAACGCTGGTGTTTCCGATATATCGGATTCATTCTTCAGCTTGATCAATACTACCGTTGAGCCTGTCCCGTTCATAATATTCACTTCTCCGATGAAGGATTACGAATGGCAGGTTAACTCAACACACGATATATGCTGGAGCAATTCACATGAAATCGCTCAGGTCAATATTGACTACTCGCTCGATAACGGCGTGACGTGGACAAATATTGCAACCAATTACAGCGCAATTCCATGGAATTATGAAAATTGTGTTTCATGGATTCTGCCTAATCTTACATCAAACGCCGCAAGAATAAGAATACAGGGATTTGATGCTGCCGGGTTGCCGGTACTCGAAGAATTAAGCCAGGTATTCAAAATTGTTCCATAATTTATTCGCAAAGGCTGAAGCGTGCTCTTCAGCCTTTTTTATTGAGTTTATAAAGAACAAGGATTAATTTTGCACAGTACGTTTATGGTTTATGGCGCGTTCGTCTAGTGGCTTAGGACGCCGCCCTCTCAAGGCGGAGATCACGGGTTCGAATCCCGTACGCGCTACTCGAAGAGCCGGTAAAGCCGGCTTCTTTAGTTTTTGAATGTTCGTTGGATAAGACTTTGAAAAAAAGAGCTAAGAAAATATTCGATATACTCGGTCGGGAATACCCAGGAGTAAGACCTGCTCTCGAATATTCCAATCCTTTCGAATTATTGATTGCTACGATTTTATCCGCGCAATGCACCGATCAAAGGGTGAATTTAGTTACAAAAGAACTTTTCAAGGATTTGAAACACCCAAAGGATTTTGTAAAGATTTCTATTGCTGAATTGGAGAAAAAAATATTCTCAACTGGTTTTTATAAACAAAAAGCAAAAAGCATAAAAGCTTGCTGTTTAATTTTAATTGAACAATACAATGGTATTGTTCCTAATGAATTTGACCTTTTAACTAAGCTTCCTGGGGTTGGCAGAAAAACGGCTTCGGTTATTGCCGGGAACGCTTTCGGCATTCCCGCTGTTGCTGTTGATACTCATGTGATTAGACTTTCGAACCTGCTGGGATTTGTTAAGACCAAAGATCCTGTTAAAATCGAATTTCGGCTGAAGGAGATTTTACCTGAAAGTTACTGGATAAATGCTTCGCACTGGCTTGCATCGCACGGCCGAAGCGTATGCATCGCACGCAAGCCGAAATGTTTTGAATGTGTTATCGGTGATTTATGCCCGTCATTCAATCCAAATTCCAAAATGAATTAGATGAGGATAAAATGAATAAAGAAATCATGAACGATAGAGAATATTGTTTGTCTATATTAAAAGAGTATACGAAGAATGAGAGTCTGCTTAAACACGCTTATGCCGTTGAATCTTGTGTGCGGGCTTATGCCGAGAAATTTAACGAAGATTCCGAATTCTGGGGGAATGTCGCTCTTCTTCACGATTTCGATTATGAAATGTATCCTTCTCTTGAAGATCATCCGTTCAAAGGATCCGAAATTCTGAGAGAAAAAGGATTCAGCGAAGAATTCGTAAAAGCTGTTCTTTCCCACGCTGATCATACTAAAGTGCCGAGAGAAACAAAACTGGAAAAGGCTCTTTTTGCATGTGATGAACTTGCGGGCTTTATTACTGCGGTTGCCTATGTAAGACCATCGAAATCCGTTGACGAAGTTGAAGTAAAATCGGTTAAAAAGAAAATGAAAGACAAGGCGTTTGCAAGAGCGGTAAACAGAGAAGATATTACTAAGGGTGCAGAAGAACTCGGAATTTCTCTCGACGAGCATATTCAATTTTGCATTGAGGCAATGAAAAAAAACAAGCTCAATCTTGGTCTGTGAAATTGATTACACCGTCATCTGGGATTATCAAGATATAACATTAAATGACTTGACAATTACTCACTAACTTAATTAACTTTCGTCACATTTTTTTAAGGAGATTTTTTTTATAGAGATATTTGCTACTATTAATCGCATTGCGGCATATAATTTTTAAAATAACAGCATTGCTCTTTTGTATTTGAAATTAAGAAAATGAACAGCAAAAACTCTATAATATTATTACTCCTTTTTTTATGCCCGTTTCTCTACGCAGCGGAAGACATAAAAATATTATCCTCCGGCACAAATTCTCTTGTCGTGGAATACACTCCTTTAATTGACGACACATCGATTGTTGTTATCAATGGCAGGGAGTACAGAAACTTAAAACTATCTCTCGGTTCCATAGCATCAGAAAACAGCGGCGCTCCGTCACTGCCATTCAGACTTATAAATGTCGGTGTACCTTCCGAATTCGGTAATACAATTCAGATTATTTCATTACAGCAAAAGTCAATAATCGGCAGACCGGTACCGCAGCCAAAGGCAGCAAAAAAGAATTCATTACAAGAGCTTATATATGAAGAATCTCCTTTATTCACTCAGGAGTCAGAAAAGGAGATCGTCGCTTTCGATGAATTTGGAATTGCAAGAGATTTACAGATTCAGACAATCAGAGTAAATCCTTTTCACTTTATACCGGCTGAAAATAAGATCATTCTCTTTACAAAAATTGTGTTTCAAATTAACTTCAATGCCGGCAATATGCAATTCATTGAAGCCGCGCGGCGCTTGGAAGGCGCGGTTGTGAACTTCGAGACAGCAAAAAAATGGGGATTATTAAAAACTGAATTGAAAAAATTCCAGAAAAATTCTGTGCTTTCTTCCGGCATTTGGTATAGATTCCTTGCAAGCGAAGAAGGCATTTACAAAATAAACCGTTCGCAGTTATCCTTGCTTGGCATTGATGCAAACACAGTTGACCCTAGAAAAATAAAAATATACGGAAGCGGAGGAAAAACACTTCCCGAAAACCCCGACACTGAAACTCTAACCGATCTTGTAGAGACAGCAATATACATCCAAGGCGAGAGTGACGGCAAATTCGATGAAGGAGATTATATTCTGTTTTATGGTCGAGGCGTTGATTTTTGGGAGTACAGCGCAAAAGATCTGGAGATAAAAAGAAATAAAAATTATTTTTCGAATAAAAACTATTATTGGATAACTTCTTCCGGCGAAACCGATGGTAAGAGGATTCCTGAAATAATATCTCTAAATTTACCCGGCGCTGTAGTTAAAAATACATCGGCAGCTTTCGAGTTTCACGAACTGGACAAATTCAATATTGGTAAATCCGGCAGAGAATATTGGGGTGAAGAGCTGAACAACCAGACGAGATCGGCTACAATTTTAACGCCGCTGAACGGAAGAGATAGTTCCGAGCCTGTTTATTATAAATTCAAATTTGCTAACGTTTCGCAATCAAGTTACAATCTCTCAATCAAAGAGAATACTACTACGACCATATACAGCAAATTAGTTGGCGGATACGGCAATGATAGTTATGTATGGGGCAGAGGCTACTCAGGTTCTGCACAATTCGACGGAGCAATTGCAGAGGATAGAAGTTCTCTGAAATTTGAGATAAGTTCAACATCTCAGGACTCGAGATTCCTTCTCGACTATTTCGAAATTTCATTTACGAAAATATTGAAAGCCTTTAATGATAATTCACTTTTCTTTTCTAAGGGTGCTTCAGGCTTGACAGAGTACAGACTTGAAAATTTTTCAAACAGCAGCATTCTTGTTTTTGATATTACTGATCATAATTATCCAGGAAGGGTTATATCTCCGCAGATCAGCGGCGGCATGCTTAATTTTCAAGTCGAAGAATCTGCTGAAGTAATAAAAAAATATATTGCCGTCGGAGCGCAGGGGTTTAAAACAGTCAGCGGTATAGAAAAGATTGAAAACTCAAATACGCACGGCACTTCGCCGGGCGCAGAATATCTGATAATTACTCATAAGAAATTCAAAGACTCCGCTCAGCGTTTAATGGAATACCGTGCGAATACAGCCCCGAATAAAATGTCTGCCGTAGTGGTTTATATAGACGAAATATTCAATGAATTTTCAAACGGAAGCCTTGATCCTTCCGCTATAAGGAATTTTCTGAGATACGCATATTTGAATTGGGAAATTAAACCCTTTTATGTTCTGCTCTTCGGCGACGGCACCTACGATTATTTAGACAGCGAAGGATTCGCAAATAATTATATCCCGACATATCAAACGCTTAATTCGCTTTCTGAATTATCCTCTTATCCGTTTGACGATTACTATTCAAGAATTATGGGCGACGACCCAAAGCCCGACATTGCATTGGGAAGAATTAATGTAAACTCAACCGCTCAAGCAGATAATTATGTTGAAAAGATTATCTATTACGAAAACAACCTCGAAAAAGGCTTATGGCGGAATACTATTACGCTCGTTGCCGACGACGGCTTAACGAGCCAAGGCAATGACGGCAGCGTTCACACACTGCAGGCTGAAAGGCTTGCAAATAACTTCGTGCCCCAGTACTTCGATAAGAATAAACTCTTCTTATCAAAATATCCAACTGTTATTACTGGCTTAGGAAGAAGGAAACCAGTTGTAAACGAAGAAATAATTAAAGCGGTGAACAACGGCACACTGATATTAAATTTTACCGGTCACGGCAATCCCGATGTGTGGACTCATGAAGTTGTTTTTGAAAGGTCTGCTTCAATTCCGCAGTTTCAAAATGATAAATATTTTTTCCTCACCGCTGCCACATGCGATTTCGGTAAATACGACGATCCTTCCGGGATCAGCGGCACAGAAGAACTTCTTCTCCTGAAAAACCACGGGGCAATCGGCGTATTCTCTGCGGCAAGACTTGTTTATTCAGAAAGCAATGCTCGTATTAACGAAGAATTATATCAGAATATTTTCGGCGGCAGTGTTATCCGCTCAATGGGCGAAGCTTTCTTTTTAACAAAACAAAAAAAGACAAATGATAACGACGAAAAATTTCATCTGTTCTGCGATCCCGCAATCACGCTCGATATTCCACGCCTTCCTGTTAATATAGATGAAGTGAACAACTCTAATCTGGAAACTGAAGTGCAAATCAAAGCTCTTGGCGAAGTAAATATTAAAGGAACGGTGAATAATCCCGACGGTTCTGCAAACACAACATTCAACGGCGAAGGGATTATTTCTGTTTTTGATTCCGAAAGAACAAGGCTGCTTGAAGATATCAGATTCAGCATCATAGAGCAAGGCGGCGTTATTTTCAGAGGAAGAGTTTCGATTGCCGGCGGGAAATTTGAAACCAACTTTAGAGTTCCGAAGGATATTTCTTACGAAAATAAAAACGGAAAAATTGTTGCATACATTTTTAATGTGGATAATGACGGCGTTGGATTTACCGATCAAATAATCGTTGGCGGCACGGATTCTACAGTGGTTGACGACGGGAAAGGTCCTGATATTTCTATCCATTTCGACGACCTTTCGACTTCTGCCGCCAATCTTGTCAACCCGAATTTTAACCTTTTAGTTAAACTGGCTGATGAAACTGGCTTGAATACAACCGGTGCAGGAGTGGGGCATAAACTTGAAGGCGTGTTAAACGATGATTACGAAACCCCGATAGATTTTTCCAACAATTTCATCGGCGACCTGGATTCCGGGGGGAAGTCCGGTATTATTGATTATAAATTCATATCAATGAAAGAAGGTGATTATAAGATCGCAGTTAAAGCATGGGATGTTTTTAACAACGGTTCTGCAGCTGAAATGTTTTTTACCGTGGTCAATTCAGCCGATATTGCAATTCGTGATGTGTACAACTATCCTAATCCGTTTGCATCAAATACTACTTTTACTTTCCAGCATAATCTGAACAAGCCGGTTGATGTTAAAATAAAAATTTATACTGTTTCCGGCAGATTGATTATGCAGATTGAAGAATCTAATCTATTAGATAAATTTGTAAAAATAGATTGGAGCGGGAAGGATAAAGACGGTTCCGAAATTGCTAACGGAACTTATTTATATAAAATAATTGTAAAGTCGGCTGACGGCGAATTTACCAAAAGTGTACTGGGAAAACTTGCCGTCTTCCGTTAATATATTTTTTTTTAGATAAAACATAATTGGAGGTTACATATAATGAAAAATGCTTTGATGATAACGGCGCTGGCGGTTTTGTTTATCGGCGCTAATACGAGGACTTATGCGCAAGGTGAAGCGGCGGTGCCATTCTTGCTTCTTGCCCCGGATTCGAGGGCAGCTGGTATCGGTGAATCGGGTTCTGGGCTTGCTGATAACTCCGCAGCAATTTTTTGGAATCCGGCAGGTATTGCATTTCTTACCGGTTCTGAAGTAAGTCTGACTCATAGTAAATGGCTGCCGCAGTTCAATCTTGATCTTTTCTACGATTATTTAACTTACAGGCAATACTTCGAAGAACTCGAAGGAAGCGTGACTGCAAGCATCACTTATATGAACTACGGCGAGTTTATCAGGACATCGTCGGCAAGCCCGGAAGAAATTGGAAGGTTTCGGTCATTCGATGCCGCGCTGACCCTTGGTTATGCTACAAAACTTTCGAACGATTGGGGGCTCGGTCTCAACTTTAGATTGATTCACAGCAGGTTATCGGATAAACCAACCGAGAATGAAAAAGGCGAAGGCGTTGCAACAACAGTCAGTTTCGATATAGCCGGGATGTGGAGACCCGAACACCTTAATATTCCTCTAATTGGAGATTTCGGCAATAGATTAAGTATTGGTATTAATCTAAGTAATCTGGGTCCAAAAATTTCATATATCGATCAGGCTCAAGCAGATCCTATCCCGACTAATTTTAGGCTTGGAATGGCTTTCAGGATTTTTGAAGACGATTATAATTCACTTACATACACACTTGATTTAAGTAAACTTCTTGTTGATAAAGGAATCGCTTTCGATCCGGATGACTCTACTACAGTTTCAACAAAAAAACGCAAAGACTTTTATCAGGCAATATTTTCAGCATGGGCTGATCAGCCTATGAGTGAAGAATTAAGAGATATAGTCACTTCAATGGGATTTGAATATTGGTATGGTATTCCCGAAGAGTTTATGTTCGCTCTTAGAGCAGGGTATTTCTACGAAGACCCTTCATACGGCGCACGTAAATTTATTACATTCGGTGCGGGCATTAGGTATGACATCTACGGCTTTGATTTCAGTTACATCTCAACAAGTGTTTTTAAAGACGGGGAAACGCATCCGCTTGCAGATACTTTAAGATTTTCACTGCTGATTGGCTGGGGCGGTATTCCGCAGCAAATCCGGGGCTTCCCGCGGGGTATCTAATATATTATGATAATAAGAATTTTTGCTATAATCATCTTAACATTGGGCAGCATGTCTGCCCAAACCTTTACCGGCAAGATCAATCCTTTTCCCGAAGCAAAAAGTAAAATGCAAAACACGCTTAATATTTTAGCGGTGATGGTAGAATTCAAACCCGACCAAGATAATGCGACATTCGGCGACGGCACTTTCGGCTCAATTTATTCTGCTGATTACGGAAACACAATCCTTGATCCGCTTCCCCATGATCAATCATATTTTGAGGATCATCTTCTTTTCGCAAAAAATTATTTTGGTAGGGAATCAAACGGTGGTTTGTCTATCGAATATAATGTGCTGCCGGACATTGTGACCGTATCGAAAACTATGCGGGACTATTCTCCCCCGCGCGGCGAAGAAAACAATTTTTCTCTTATTGCCGAGTTCAGTAAGGAAGTTTGGAATAAAGTAGATCAAACAGCGCCGGTTGATTTTTCCGCTTATGATATGTTCGTTATTTTCCATGCGGGCGTAGGGCGGGATGTACAGCTTCCCGGCAGCATTGGCAACGAAAGAGATATTCCTTCTCTCTATCTAAGCTTAAATGCTTTCAAGAATGTTTACGGTGAGGACTTTCAAGGCTTTCCGGTCAATGACGGATCATTTGCTGTGACAAATTCTGCAATACTTCCGTCAACCGAATCGAGGGAGCTTTCGGGCATCGGCGGAAAAATTTTAATGCAGCTTTCAACAAACGGGTTAATCGTTTCGACTATTGCCAGCCACTTGGGGCTTCCGGATTTATTCGATACGGAAACTGGCAAGAGCGCTATCGGAAGATTTGGTTTGATGGACGGGCAGTCAATATTTGCTTATGCGGGAATATTTCCGCCCGGCTTATCAGCCTGGGAGCGAATCTACCTCGGCTGGGAAGAACCAGTAGTAGTCTCAGGAGGCAGCGGACTGATTAATATCGCTTCGAGATTATCGGCTGGATCCGGCGATACTACACTCATTAAAATTCCTATTAATGCGAAGGAGTATTTTTTAATCGAGAACCGGAAGCGTGACGCGGGATTGAACGGCTGCACTGTTACTTATAAAGTTGGAGGAGAAATATTCTCAAAGACTTTTTATAACGATGAAGACGAATTTAATTTTTATAATGTCAGTGAAATTAAAGGAGTTGTTTTAGAAGTAGATGATTTCGATTGGGCGATTCCCGGCGACGATAGGAATACAGCGGACCGGGAGAACTTTGAAGATGTTGGTTTTATAATCTGGCATATCGATGAGAATATTATTGAGGAGAAGCTTTCGCAGAATAAAATTAATACCAATAAGTTTCTACGAGGTGTCAGAGTTGTTGAAGCGGACGGAATTTTTGATATCGGCGAGGAGTTCCAAACAATCTTTGGTGATATAGTCATTGGCGAAGGGACAAAGGAAGATACTTGGTATAAAACAAATCCGTCGGAATTATACCGGAACATTTTCAACGATAATTCTAAACCGTCTGCTAAATCTAATTACGGTTCAAACAGTTTGATAGAAATCCACGATATATCCGGAATATCAAATAAGATGAGTTTCAGAATTAAATTCGGCACAGACAGACTGTTCCTCCAGAATGTATTTAAGTTTGATTCCGACAAACCGCTTGAATATTCCGACGTGATTATCAGCGAAGATAATTTCCGGCTCATACTCTCCAACGGCAAACGCTACATCATTTATGATGAGAACGGCGGGACAATATCTACTAACGATCTGCTGCAGTCCGTAAAGCCGTTAACTGTTATGTATAATAACAGACTTTATTACATAACCGCTTATAACGAAGAGTTAATTGTCGAAGAGCATTTCAATGGCATTAAAAATAATATTCGAATTCCGTCAACATCAAAATTTAGCACTCCGGCTGTTTTGATATCTGCCTCTGAAGAAATAAAATTTTATATCGGAACAGAAAACGGTGAAATATTAAACTACTCGATATCAACCGGTACTTCTCTCAACTTAACGCTCGAAAATTCGACAAAGATATTCGATGAAGCAGTAAACACAATCGCCACAGACGGGGTTTTTACCTCTGCAATCGGCGGCAAATCTTATTGGAATAATAATAATACGTCTTTGCATTTCAGTGAGGAGTGCAAAAATCTTGCTCTCACCAAAGACAAGAACGGCGAATATATTTCCGTAGTTCTCGCAGCGTCGAATCAGTTTTTCACAGTTAAGGGCAGTTCGATTCTTTCCCGGTTCAGGTCAAATGCCGGGTTGGATATATCTGATTTTTCACTCGGTGATATTAAAGGCGACGGCAGTAATTACATTATCGTCAACGACGGGGTTAACGTTTCGGCATATAATATTACAGGAGGATTGGCGGATAATTTCCCGATTTACGAATTTACATCCGGTTCATTTGTTAACCAGCCATTAGCAGCAGACCTCTCGGGAAACAATACTGCCGATGTAATTGCATTTTCCGGGATGGGAATGATTTCTGCTTATTCCGGCGCAGATGGAAAACTGATAAATAATTTCCCTGTATCCATCGGGGGCGGTATGATCGATGCGTCTTATCTGTTCAATTTTAATTCAACTAAATTGCTGTCCGTAAATCAATTCAATCAAGTCTATTTATGGAATGTTAACGATACTGAGAGCAAAATTTACTGGGCTAATAAATTCGGAAACGCAGGCAATAACCGCTTCACTCCGGCTCCGTCTTCGGAAAATTTTCTGCCGGATTACTTCCCTAAATCTAAAGCTTATAATTATCCGAATCCGGTTTATGAAAGCGAAACCTTTATACGGTTTTATGTCGCGGAAGATTCTCAGGCTGAAGTTAATATCTTTGACCTGTCAGGCGATTTCGTTGAAAAATTAAATCTTAAAGCCGCCGGCGGTTTTGATAACGAAATTAAATGGGATGTTAGTTCAATCGAAAGCGGGGTTTACTTCGCTCATCTCAATGTAAAAAGCGGTTCCGGCAGATCCGATAAAAAAATAATTAAGATCGCCGTTATTAAATGATTTAATAATTCCCTTGCTGATTATGAAACAAATTACATTATTAATTTTAACCTCGCTGCTTTTTACGGCAAATATATTTGCTCAATTTGATGAATTCCATCCGGAGTATAATTGGCTTACAATTAAAGGGAAATATGTTTTCGTTCATTTTCATGAAGAGGCTGAAAGAACGGCTCATGTTGTAGCGAAGATCGGAGATGAAATTTGGCAGCCGATAACATCTCTATACGAATACGAACCCGAACCGGTTCATTACGTTATTAAGGATATAGACGATTACTCGAACGGGGCTACATATTTTTTTGATAATAAGATTGAGATATGGGCTTCATCTCTCGATTTCGATTTACGGGGCGCTCACAACTGGCTGCGCAACGTAATCTCGCACGAGTTCACTCACATGGTGCAGATTCAGGCTGCGATGAAATCAACTAGATCAATTCCGGCATTCTATCTGCAGTTTCTCAACTACGAGGACAAACGCCGCCCGGACATACTATATGGATTCCCGAACTTTATTGCCTCGTATCCTATCCCTTCAATCAATATGCCTGCATGGTTCGCCGAAGGTACAGCACAATATATGCGCAAGGAATTCAATTACGACAATTGGGATTCTCACCGCGACATGATACTTCGTTCATATATTCTTGACGGCAATATGCTTTCATGGAATCAGATGGGCGTATTCAATAAAACCAGTCTCGGAAACGAATCGGTTTACAATGCCGGATTTGCCTTCACCCGTTACTTATCGCAGAAATACGGCGAGGATAAACTCCGCGAAATCACGGTCAAACTCGGCAAGCTGACGAACTTTACGATTGATAAAGCAATTAAAGATGTCCTTGGCAAAGATGGAAGGGAAGTCTATAACGAATGGATTTCGTTTTTGAAAGATAATTATTCCGAACGTATTGCCGATGTCAAAGATAATCTTGTTCAGGGTGAGATTATTGCCGGCGAAGGTTTCGGTAATTTTTATCCCGTTTTCGCAAAGGATAATAATAAGCTGTTTTATATATCTAATAAATCCGCCGACTACTTCAGTTTATCCGGCATTTACGAATACAATTTAAATGAAAAGAAGGATAGACCGGTCAAACAAGGCGTTCGTTCACCGTTATCTATAACTCCCGACAACGGGAAATTAATTTATGCAAAGCTCAGTGAGGATAATCCTAACTGGGTAAGCACACACGATCTTTATTCATACGATATCGGGAAGGAAAAAGAAATCCGCTTGACGCACGGCTTGAGAGCGAATAATCCTTCAATATCGAACGACGGCAAACTCATAGCTTTTGTTTTTCAGAAAGACGGCACTACTAATATCGGGCTGGTTGATTTTGACGGAAACAATTTCAAGCAGATCACTTTTTTCGCAAACGGCGAGCAGATATATCATCCAAAATTCTCGAATGACGATTCATTTATTGTTTTCGATTATTCTTATCACAATTCCCGTGATATTGCGAAGATAAATATAGACGGCAGCGGATTTGATTTTATAATTCAAACAGAGAGCGACGAACGAAACCCGGTAATGAGCCCAGACGGTAAACTTTACTATACTTCCGATGGAACCGGTATTTTCAATATTTACAGCTATGATTTATCTGAAAAAAAATCAGTTCAGCTTACTAATGTTGCCGGCGGCGCTTTTATGCCGTCAGTCAGCGCAGACGGAGATATTGTATATTCAGGATATACTTCTGCCGGTTATAAAATATTTTTTGTCGATAAAGAAGCGCAAAGTCTGGTTGATCCGGCGAAAAAGTATGTGCCGGTAAATAATCCTCCGCTCGATGAAGATCAGCCGAAAGGCGACCTAGCACAGTTCGATCTGAATAGATTGATAAACTTTAATGATTACGAAACGCCCGAATATGACAAGAAGCCTTACTCGGGCTTTTTCTCGCGCATGAGTTTTTTCCCGTTTGTCCGATATGATAATTATAATACATCGAACAAAGCTGTTGATAGGATTAAACCCGGCGTTTATATGGCGTCGAACGATTATCTTAACCGCTACAGTTTATTTCTCGGCGGCTCGATTAATACTCAGCTCGAACGCGACTTGTTCATGATATTCGAATACCGCAATAAACTACCTCTGCTTTTTTCTCTTGGATTAAAACCGCAGATGTCGCTGGAAGTTTACAGCATCAGCAGAAAAACTGATGTCGATATTTTCTTCGGTGAATATGTTGACTCAACCGGCGTAACACGGTATGATTATATAGTCCCGACTGATGTAACATATAACTTGTTTGAATTCGATATCGCCGCGAAACATAAAATTTTTGCCGCGGGTAATAACCTTGAACTTAGATTTATTTATAGCCAGTACACCGCGACTCTGGGCAGCTTTAAAATTCCAAACGAACCTGTACTTTATCCTACAACAGACGATAAGTATTTCATCGGACGGAACATTCAATTAAAGTATAATCATAAAAATCTGATACCCACAACGGATACGGATATTAATCCCATCGGTAGAGAGGTGGAACTGACATACAATTATGAGTTCAACAAATTCAACGATGAAGGCAATTACAAAATAGAAGACGGACTGCTGCTGCCGGTTTATAATAATTTCAGATTTCACCGCGTTGAACTTCTGTGGAAAGAATACATAGCAGTTATGAAAGATCATACTCTCAACGCTACATTCCGCGCAGCTTCGATACTCGGGCATGCTGTACCGGATTTCTTTGATTTTTATCTCGGCGGACTTATTGGTATGAAAAGCTACCCGTTTTACTCGATAAGCGGCAATGAACTCGGGTGGTTCAATTTAACTTACAGGTTTCCGTTGTTTAAAAATCTCGACTATCAATTCGGTCATTTATATTTCGATAAAATATTTATCTCGGTTTACGGTGATTTTGGCAGCGCTTGGAACGGAGATATTCCTTCTATGGAAGATTTTAAAAAGGGGGCTGGGGCGGAAATACGAATTAAAATGAATTCTTTTTATCTCTTCCCCACAAGTTTATTCTTTAATGCCGCTTATTCGTTTGATGAGGTTGTAAGACCTGTAAGGGATCAAAATGTAATCTACGGCAAGGAATGGAAATTCTACGGAGGTATTTTATTCGACTTCGCATTTTAAAGAAGGAGGAGTTTTAATATGACAGTATTAATTGTAATTAACGACGCGCCTTACGGAACAGAGAAGGCTTATAATGCGCTGCGGCTCGCCATGACGATCCAGAAGGAAAGTTCCGAAACTGAGGTTAGGATTTTTCTGCTCGCCGATTCCGTAACATGCGCTCTGCCCGGACAAACAACCCCGCAGGGGTACTACAATATCGAGCGGATGCTTAAATCGGTACTGCTTAAAAACGGAAAAGTTAAATTGTGCGGCGGTTGTTCCGAAGCGAGAGGCATTGCTTCTTTAAAACTGCTCGAAGGCGTTCAAATGAGCAATATGAAAGAGTTTACTGAATGGGTGCTTTCTTCCGATAGGGTGCTGACATTCTAATGATAATAAAGATTAATTTCAGAAGAGGCGGAGATGTATAAGATCATATTTTTCTTCTTATTGCAGTCACTATTCTTTAATGCTTTCGCGCAGACAAATAACGAAAATCTTACAGGCGTTCTTCATCTGGATAATCAGTTGGCGTTTGATATTACTTCCTCTGCATCGGAAGGTGAGAATAATTCGGCATCGAAGAAAAAGTCTCCGCTCCTTGCCGGTCTTTTCTCACTTGCAATTCCCGGTGCGGGCGAATTTTATTCGGGAAGCTATCTTAAGTCAATTTTGTTCATTGGCATCGAAGCCGCTGCGATAACTGTTGGGTTGATCTACGATAAAAAGGGGGACGACCAAACGGTAGTTTTCGAAAACTATGCTGACAAATTTTGGGATCCTGCTAAATATGCGCGGTGGACAATAGACAATCTTGAAGACCATCTAAATCAGGTGCTGAACAATAATCTTAAAGCAGAAAATTACACCGGATTGTTTTATGACGAAGAACGTACAAAAGTCAATTGGTCTGTTCTAAATAGACTTGAAAGCGATATTGGTGGATGGTACTCACACAGACTGGAACGCTTCGGAGAACAACAGTATTACGAAATGATCGGCAAATATCCGCAGTTTAATCCCGGCTGGTCCGACTTCGATGAAAATTTCCAGTTCGTTTATACTAATCAAAGACGCGACCCTGTAACGGATAAGTTCGAATATTATTCACAGCTGAGAGGAAAGGCTAATGACTATTATGACATCGCTTCAACTGCGGTTATAATTGTTGTTGTCAATCATATTATCAGTGCGGCAGACGCCGCCTGGACTGCAAGCAGATATAATAAAAACCTTAGCGTTAATATGAGCCTCGAAAAAACACAACTCGGTTATTCCTCCGAATATTACCCGCAGTTGAATATGAAATTGAACTTCTGATTTGTTTTGAATTACCCAGGTGATTATTTAATTTTCTCCACCATAAACAATTATTTAATTAATACTTTTTAGTGATTATGAGAATACCGCTCGTTGTAGTCGTAGGCCGCCCCAATGTCGGGAAATCGACTTTGTTTAATCGATTGACAAAATCTAAAACTGCAATTGTTGACGATGTCAGCGGCGTTACACGCGATAGACTTTACGGCGAAGCAGACTGGAACGGAAAGATTTTTAAAGTGATTGACACGGGCGGATACGTGCCCGGCTCTGAAGAACTTTTTGAAACAGCAATAAGAGAACAGGTTGAAATTGCCGTCTCGGAAGCGGATGCGGTTCTCTTCGTCGTTGACGGACGTACCGGACTCACACCGGTTGATTCAGAAATTGCGCGTATCCTAAGACATTCGGATAAACCTGTCTATGTGCTGGTTAATAAACTTGACAATGAAGAGATGAGTCTCAACAAATCGGAGTTTTATTCCCTCGGATTGAACGATGTTTTCGATATATCCGCGCTTAGCGGAAGAAACCTTGGAGATTTGCTTGACAAGGTTATTCAGCGCATTGATTTCCCAGATCCTAATAATGAGGAGGATAAGAGATTAAGAATTGCTGTCATCGGCAGACCCAACGTCGGAAAATCTTCTTTGACGAATGCCCTGCTCGGTTCGGATAGAAGTATTGTCACCGATATCCCCGGCACAACACGAGACAGTATTAATTCAATCATGAAATATTACGGTGAGGAAATTGTTCTGGTCGATACTGCAGGTCTCCGCAAAAGAGCAAGGGTAAATGAAAATATCGAGTTCTATTCTAATGTCAGGACTTATAGAGCAATAGCCGATTCCGATGTGTCTATAGTATTGATCGATGCACAGTTCGGTCTCGAAAAACAAGATCAAAAAATTATTGACGAAGCTGTCAGAAGAAGAAAAGGATTGATTATAGCCGTGAATAAATGGGATCTGCTGGAAAAAGAAACGAATACCGCAAAGATTTATGAAAACCAAATACGCTCTAAATTAGGTTCAATTGATTATGTCCCTGTTATTTTCATTTCCGCATTGACAAAACAGAGAATCTTTAAATTAATTGATATGGCAAAGCAGATTGAAGAAGAACGGAAAAAGAAAATTCCTACAAGCGCGTTAAATGAAGTTCTACTGGAAGAAATTGCCAAAACTCCGCCGGCAACAACTCCGCACGGAAAAGAAATCAAAATCAAATATATCACACAGGTTGGCAGTAATTATCCAGTTTTCTTGTTCTTCGCTAATGATGTAAAATATATCCCGGATTCGTACAGACGATTCCTCGAAAAATTAATCAGAAAGCATTTTGGGTTTAATGCAGTGCCTATGACGCTCAGCTTTAAGAATAAAAATCCTGAAGAGGTAATTTAGCTTTCTTCCCGTCTTCTTTGTCGAATGAAAATTATCATTCATCTTCGATAATCCATTCCTCAATTAATTCTTTATTTATATCGCTGATAAACCTTGAAGGCTTCGAAATAGTATGCCCCGAAATTCTATCGAAAATATTCATCGGATAAGTGATGTATAAATTCTGCTTGGCTCTTGTCGAGGCAACATACATCAATCTTCTTTCTTCCTCTAAATTGTCTATGCTGTCAATGGATTGCGCAGAAGGGAAAAATCCTTCCATGGCGTGAATAATAAAAACTGAATGCCACTCCAACCCTTTTGCGGAGTGAATTGTTGATAGAGTAACATGTTCGTTTTCTTTGTCTTCGGCTTCGATGTCCGTGACACTGTCTTGAGGCGGCTCTATTGCCATATCCGATAAAAATGTTTCCGCATCCTTATAGTTTACCGAAATGTTGATCAATACATCCAGATCCTTTCTGCGTTTGTTGAAATCGTCATATTTATCCTTGAAAAGGGGATTGTAGTAATTCAATATCAGGTCTAAGTTTTCTGCCGGACTTCTCTTCTTTCCCCTCAACTCTAAAACTAAAAGTATCAAGTCTTCTATATTGGAAAAATAATTTAACATCCGCAGCGCTTCGGGCTTTTTATCGAATGAAAAACCCGTCAAATTTATTTCGTCTATAAAATTCTGAGCTTTCTTCGGTCCGATTCCTTCATGCAGCAGAAGAACCCTGTACCAGCTCACAAAATCTCTTGGATTCATTGCAATCCTCAGAAATGCAAGTACGTCCTTTACATGCGCTGCTTCAACGAATTTCATGCCTCCGAATTTAACAAATGGAATATTAGCTTTGTTCAATTCAATCTCGAGATCGAATGAGAAGTACGATGAACGGAATAGTACTGCAATCTCGCTTAAAGCTGTGCCTTCTTCACGCAGTTCAAGAATCCTGTCAACAATGAATCTCGACTGCATATTTTCGTTTATCGCAGATACAATCGCCGGCGGCTCGCCTTCTTTTTTTCTTGTGTACAATACCTTCGGATATTTTTCAACCGCTCTCTCAATTATTTGATTTGTGAAATCCAATATTGACTGCGTGCTTCTATAGTTTTCTTCCAGCTTTATCAGCTTAACACCGGAGAAGAGTGAAGGGAAATCCATGATGTTTTTAAAATTTGCGCCGCGGAATGAATATATTGACTGTGAATCGTCGCCCACGACCATCACATTATTGTTTATCTTTGAAAGAGCTTTTACAATATCAGCCTGAAGTTTATTTGTGTCCTGATACTCGTCAACCATAATGAACTTTATATTCGAAAGAAGATTACTTGCGGCGGAAGTTTTTTGTGCAAGAAATAGTTTTAGATATACCAGCAAATCATCGTAATCCAGAAGATTATTTCTTCTCTTGTATTCTTCGTAATTCCTGTCAATTTCATAGAACTTATCGGTAAAAATTGAAAAGTGGGGATAATCTTCCTCTAAGATTTCTTCAATTGTTTTTCCGGTATTTACTTTCAAACTTATAACTTTAAGAAGCGTTTGTTTGTTCGGGAAACGTTTCTTCATTTCTGCGAGATTTAACTGCCCTCTGATAAGATTGATTACATCTTCGCTGTCGCCCTGATCGAGAATAGTGAATGAAGAATCCATACCGAGACTTTTTGAATATTTACGAAGGGTCAAATTTGCAAATGAATGAAAAGTGCCGCCGTTGATTTTCGAACAGCGGTTATCGAGCAGGAGAGCGGCTCTACCCATCATCTCCCGAGCGGCTTTTCTCGTGAATGTTAACAGCAGAATCGAAGAAGGGTCATAACCCGACTCAATTAAACGCGCCACCCGGTAAACAAGAGTTCTGGTTTTACCAGTGCCTGCGCCGGCAATAACAAGATAATTTCCTTCAACGCTGGAGGCTGCATCAAACTGGGCTTCATTTAATTCATGCCGGTAATTAATTGAAAAACGGGCTTCATCAATCGCCGGTCTGCGGAAGCCCGTCTCGTTTATCTTTTTTAAGGTGTATTTCTTAACCATCATTCCCGAAAGTTAAATCTGCGCCTTCATGAAATCAGTATTTGATTGCATATCGAAGAGCTAATCTGTCAACTCAAAAGATTTCGTCTCAATGCCCTTGGTTTCCCGAGCACTTCATTAAGGATTACTGCGTCTCTTAAATCCTTTTTGTTTTTCAATCTCTTTAAAACTGTATGCTCAAACCCGGCTGCCGTCTTTTTTTCATTTTCTATTTTATCTTTAGCGTAGTCAGCTTTGGCTGCATTACGTATGGCTTCCATCCGCTCTTCAACGCTTTTTGACGAGTATCTGCCCAATACATATTGATCAAACTGTCCGTATTCTCTTTCTTTTTTTTCAATCTTTTGCTTTGCCGGATCAAGAAATTCGTTTTCCTTGTTTTCTACTTTTTGCTTGCCTGTTTGTGAACGCTTCAGAGCCTCTTCAAAATACCTGTCGACTTCGGAACGCTCTTCGAATGGATCGTTTGGCTTTTGCTTTTTACTGCCTCTTATCTCGAAGATATCTTCAAAACTGAAGGATTCTTCCTCATCAGCGGGTTCTTGATGCCGGCTCTTTCCAGGTGATTGTGCCTGCCTCTGCTCAGGTTCTTTCTGCTTTGCCTTTGGTTTCTTCTTAAATGCAGAACTTAACGCGGATATTATGAAAAAGAGAATGATGATATATTCGAAAATATTATCCATTCTTCTTATCATCCTTCTTTTCGTCCTTGCCGGCTATAGTGTTGCGCATATCTGTATCGGATTGAATATTTCTCAGTTGATAATAATCCATGATGCCAAGGTTGCCTTCTCTGAATGCTTGAGAAATGGCGCGTGGAATTTCTGCCTCGGCTTCAACGACTTTGGCTTTCATCTTCGCTACCTCGGCAAACATCTCCTGCTCCAATGCAACCGCAGCGGCTCTTCTCTCTTCGGCTTTTGCCCTCGCTACCTTTAGATCGGCTTCAGCTTGATCAGTCTGAAGTATTGCGCCGATGTTTGTGCCAACGTCAACATCCGCTATGTCAATTGAAAGTATCTCGAATGCTGTCCCTGCATCCAGTCCTTTTGATAAGACCACCTTCGATATGCTGTCGGGATTTTCCAGCACTGCTTTATGGCTGTCGCTCGAACCAATTGTAGAGACAATGCCTTCGCCAACTCTCGCTAAAATTGTCTGTTCCGTTGCACCTCCGACAAGCCTTTCTAAATTAGCTCTTACAGTAATTCTTGCAATTGCTTTTAGTTGGATGCCGTCTTTTGCAACTGCAGCTACCATCGGAGTTTCAATAACCTTGGGTAGAACAGACATCTTGACGGCTTCTAATACATCTCTGCCGGCTAAATCAATCGCCGCAGCTTTCTCGAATGATAAATTTAAATTTGCTTTCTCAGCCGATATTAAGGCATTGACCACCTTAATTACATTTCCGCCTGCAAGATAATGCGCTTCCAGCAAAGCCGTGTCGAGTGATATGCCAGCTTTTGTGGCAGATATTAAACTACGTACTATTACAACGGGCGATACTTTTCTAAGCCTCATTCCAACAAGATCTTTAAATATTTTTAACTTAACCCCGGAAAAGTATGCAGTTATGAAAAGCCCGATCGGCACAAAGTAGGTAAACAATATCAGAAAAAATACAATGCCGACTATAACCAATAATGATACTCCTGTGAATGCTTCCATTTTAACTCCTATTATTAATAATTAGATTTTATCAAATGTTTATCTGTTTTGAAAATATTTAACAAAGAAAAACTACTAAAGGTTACATATTCTCCACACTATTTTCTTCTCGCCGGCAAAATAATAAATAAAAAAAATCTGTCAAGAACATACGAAAAATTAAAATAAAATTTATATATTTGACTGCCCTCAAAAAGAGCAGTAACTTCATCAATTAATTCGACGGTTATGATTAAAATGCTGTTAGTGTCTGATATCAAAATTAATAATTTCTTTAAAAAGCAACCTTTACATTTATCTTAAAATTAATAAATTTCGCTTTGTGATTTTGCATCACTTAGGGCATTATATCTTTTTTTAATTTTGTTATGAAATATTTAGTTCGGGTTTTACTCCATTCGAATTTTTGAGCCATGTGACTCACGTGGCGGAGCTCCATCCGGGTTTTATATATGACTGTTTTAGCAATGATGACAAATTACATTATTCGTTAGAAAATAAATTGATTGCTGTGAATTAGAGTTTGATCTCTAAAATTAACAGTAATGATTGGAGGAATAATTTTTCATCAGTGGATTGATCGAGGGATACAGAGAAACTCGAAATTCTCAAATTTACCGATTGACCATGCAGACAGGCATCACTAATGGGGCATTCATTCAAGCATTCGATTACTACAAGGAATAGATTTTGAAAATTTTAATCACAGGCGGCGCTGGATTTATTGGCTCTAATCTCGTCCGCTACATCATCGAAAAGACAAACCACGAAACGTTAAATATCGATAAGCTTACCTATGCGGGCAATCTTATTTCTTTAGCGGGAGTTGACGCTAATCCAAGATATCAATTTAAACAAATCGATATTTGCGATTATGAAGCTGTGAAATCTGCAATTTATGAATTTAAACCTGACTGGATTATGCATCTAGCCGCTGAATCCCATGTTGATAGATCAATAGACGGACCGGGTGAGTTTATCCAGACAAACATTGTCGGGACTTACAACCTGCTGCAGAATGCTCTTCATTATTACAACAATCTTGATGTTGCGCTTAAAGAAAAATTCAGATTCCTGCATGTATCAACAGACGAAGTCTTCGGATCGCTCGGCGACTCGGGTTTCTTTTCGGAAAGCACGCCTTATGACCCGCGTTCCCCGTATTCTGCCAGCAAAGCTTCATCCGATCACCTCGTCAGAGCATGGTTCCATACTTTTAAATTGCCTGCGTTAATTACAAACTGTTCCAATAATTACGGCCCGTATCAATTTCCGGAAAAACTTATTCCGGTTGTCATTATAAAAGCTATACGCGGAGAGGCAATCCCGGTTTACGGCAGAGGGGAAAATGTGCGTGATTGGCTTTATGTCGAAGACCATGTCCGCGCTTTGCTCACAGTACTCGAAAAAGGCGTACCGGGTGAGACCTACAATATCGGGGGAAATAATGAAAAACAAAACATTGAACTTGTCAGAACTATCTGCTCAATTCTGAATGAATCTAAAGCTTTGATGCCGGAGCAAACAGCAGGGTCTAATAAATTCAACGGTGACTTTGATTTTAAGGAATTGATCTCTTTTGTAGCCGATAGACCGGGTCATGATCTTCGATACTCAATAGATGCTTCTAAAATTGAAAAAGAACTTGGCTTTAAACCTTCGTTTAAATTCGAAGACGGTATTCGTAAAACCGTTGAATGGTACCTTAAAAATTTGGACTGGTGCGGAAAAGTTACCGAAAATAAATATAACCTCGAACGCTTAGGGAAAGCATGAGAAGCAGATCATTTTTTTTGTTTGTCAGTCTCTTCAAAAAGTGGAGTTTATGTTTGGCGGAATTTGAAAAATACTGGTGGACACAACCTTTAAACACGATTAAATACTCAGCAGATTTTAGTTGGTAAATAAATGAAAGGAATTATTTTTTTCAATCATGCGCTTGCTAAACTTAATTTACTTAAAAACACGGAATTGAACTGGATTTAGAGCATATTAAAAGTAATAAAATTAAACTATCTCATGTTGAATTAGGCAATAAAAATATATCGATTGCTCAAAGACATTCAGGTGAACGGCGTGTACTTTTACCACTTAGAACACTAAGGAACGTTTAGTGAATAAATTTTTTACTAATATTATTTCAACTTATGACTCAAAAAGATCAATTACTTAAAAAGATTTCCGAAAAATCAGTCACTATCGGAATAGTTGGTTTAGGCTATGTCGGTCTTCCGCTTGGTCTCGAATTCGCCGAAAAAAATATCAGAGTGATCGGGTTCGACATTGATGAAAAGAAAATTCCGGTACTTCTCTCCGGCGGAACGTACATCAAACATTTACCTGCCGAGAGAATCAATTCCGCTGTTAATTCGGGTTATTTCACGGCAACAACGGACTTCTCCCGTCTTCCGGAAGCCGATGCGATCCTTATCGCTGTTCCCACTCCGCTTAATGAACACCGCGAACCGGATATGAAATATATCATTTCGACTGTGGATATGATTAAACAATATCTCCGGCTCGGTCAGTTGGTTACTCTCGAATCAACAACTTACCCGGGTACTACACGAGAGCTTATGCTGCCGCAGCTCGAAAAGGCTCCTATTCATCAGAAAATTAGTAATAAGAAATTTAAAGTAGGAGAGGATTTCTTCCTCGCTTTCAGCCCGGAGCGTGAAGATCCGAACAACCCTAACTTTAAGACTTCAACTATTCCCAAAGTCGTAGGCGGTTTAACAAATAACTGTCTCGAAACTGCTTCGGCTATCTATGATCTCGTCATTGAAAAGACCGTTCCCGTTTCTTCGCCAGAAGTAGCGGAAGCAACAAAACTGCTTGAAAATATTTACCGCTCTGTAAATATAGCTTTGGTGAACGAACTTAAAATGGTATTCCACCGGATGAATATTGATGTATGGGAAGTAATAAAAGCTGCATCGACGAAACCTTTCGGCTTCCATCCATTTTACCCGGGACCTGGATTGGGAGGACATTGCATCCCAATCGATCCCTTTTACTTAACGTGGAAGGCACGCGAGTATGAGGTTAATACAAAATTTATTGAACTCGCCGGCGAAATTAACACATTGCAGCCGTATTATGTTGTTACACGTACAATGGAGATTCTTAATTTGCAAGGTAAATCGCTTAACGGTTCAAAAGTTTTAATTCTCGGTGCGGCATATAAAAAGAATATAGATGATATGCGTGAATCGCCTTCGCTCAAATTAATTGAAATTCTCCGCTCTAAAGGGGCTGAAGTTGATTATAATGATCCTTATGTTCCAAAGCTTCCGCCTTCACGAAAATATAATTACGATATGAACTCTGTCGAATTATCTAAAGATAATCTTAGCAAATACGATTTAGTATTGTTGTCCACAGATCACGACGATTACGATTACCAATTCTTGATCCAAAACTCGAAACTTGTGATCGATACACGAAACGCATTCATTAAACAAGGTATCCATTCCGAAAAACTCTTTGATGCTTAATTGCCATATAACTCTGTGCTAAATTATTATATAACCACCTAACTTTTGAATTAAGAAGTAAGAATTTAGGAGCAAGGATGAATGATAAAGCAAAAGATTTCACAGAATTAATAGTATGGCAAAAAGCACATGAGTTCGTTTTGAATATATATAAGATATCTAGCTTATTCCCAAAAGTAGAAATCTATGGTTTAACATCACAATTTCGACGTGCAGCAATTTCAATTCCCGCAAATATTGCGGAAGGATTTGTAAAAAATGGAGTTGCTGATAAACTGAGGTATTATAACATAGCTGAAGGTTCAATTCACGAATGTAAATATTACTTAATTTTGGCTAGAGATTTAGGATATGTTGAAAATGCTGATTTGTTTGATCTCATAGATGAGGTTTCTAAGTTATTGGGCTCATATAGTAGTAAAATAAAAAAATCACTTAATAATTCTTAATTCATACTACTTTGCTATGAAGAACTTCGCGCTCACAGGTATTGCCGGATACATCGCACCGCGCCATCTCAAAGCAATTAAAGAAACCGGCAACAACTTAATCGCTGCTATGGATCCGCATGATTCGGTTGGGATACTTGACCAGTATTTCCCTGAGACGAGCTTCTTCACCGAGTTTGAACGCTTTGACCGGCATTTAGATAAATTACGCAGGGAATCACCCGATAATAAATTGGATTATCTTTCTATTTGTGCGCCGAACCATCTTCACGATGCACATATTAGATTGGGATTAAGACTTGGCGCAGATGTTATTTGTGAAAAGCCGTTAGTGCTGAATCCATGGAACCTGGATTTTCTCGAAAGCCTCCAGGATGAATTCAAACATAAAATTTATACTGTTCTGCAATTGCGTGTGCATCCAGCTCTAATCGAATTAAAAAATAAAATTGATGCCGATAAAAGCGATAGGAAAAAAGAAGTTGTTCTGACTTACATAACTTCACGAGGAAATTGGTACAACTTTTCGTGGAAAGGTGATATTAGAAAATCTGGCGGAGTTGCGACTAACATCGGTATTCACTTCTTTGATCTACTAATGTGGTTCTTCGGTAAACCTGTTCATTCAGAGGTTCATATAAATAAAGAGGATAAAATGGCAGGATTCATCGAACTGCCGGATGCAAATGTTAAATGGTTTCTTTCTATTGATGGAAATGATTTACCAAAATCAGCCGTCGATACAAATCAAAGAACTTATCGTTCTATTCTAATCAATGAACAAGAAGTGGAATTTACACAAGGCTTCACAGATTTACATACAATAATTTATCAAAATGTTTTAAACGGCAGCGGCTTCGGAATAGAACACGCCCGCCCATCAATAGAACTAGTGCATGATATTCGTAACTCAAAAGTTGTTGAAACAAATGATATAGACAAAAAACATCCGCTAATTTGAAGTAGAATTGACGAATTTAACGCATTAGCGAATTTTTCGAAATAATCAGAATGAATTATAAGAACTTTGAAGAATTACCGATATGGCAGCATGCAAGAGAGATTGTAAATTTTATATATAAAATAATTGATGGCAATGAAGCACTTAAAAGGAACCAGAGATTAACAAATCAGTTAAAAGGTGCAGGGATATCAGTTATGAATAATATTCCGGAAGGATTTGATTCAGATAATAATGTAGAGTTCATCAGATTTTTGAAATACTCATAACGATCTTGTTCAGAAGTAATGTCGATGAGTTACATATTAAATGATATTTATGATATTAAAAAAGATTCAAAAATATTGTATAGTAAAGCATTAGAAGAAAGAAAACAGATTAAAGGATTTATAAAATACCTTAAATCAGTCAAGAAATAATCCGATAATTCGCAAATCCGTAAATTCACTAATTCCAAAATCAAGTTCATCCTCTCATAAAATAATTGCGCGTGTCATCTCGAATCAGACATTTTCCAACCGGGGGCGAAATCTAAGAGATTGAAATAATGGTTGTATGAATGTATGAAAGGATTTTAAGTTGGATGACAATTTACTAAATAAGAACAAAAACATTAATCGTGGTTTTAGAAGTCTTGATGTTTGGAAAGAATCGGTTGAGTTATTTGCAGTTGTCAAAACAAAAATCGATGAGTTAAAAACGATTTCATTTAAAGTAAAAGCGCAAATTGAAGACTCAGCATATTCAGTTTCTAGTAATATTGCGGAAGGTTATTGTCGAAGACATTTAAAGGAAAATATTCAGTTTCTTAATATTGCTTTAGCATCATTAGGAGAAAATTATTCACAATTATTTACATTAACAAATAGTGGGATTGTTGAATCAACGTGGTTCGAAGAATTTGATAAAATTCATTATCAATTAGAAAACAAATTGATCAAAATGAATAAAAGTTATGTTGAGAAATTAAAAAATAAAGAAAATTGGAATGGTGATTATGTTGTACGAGAATTAATTGAAAATTATGATTCTAAATAAACATACAACCATCCATCCATACACCCATACACCCATTCTTCGATCAGCAAAGGTAATTTATGAGTTTGCATAACTTTTACATTGACCCCCACGCCGTAGTTGACGACAATGTCATAATTGGCGAGGGAACCAAAATCTGGCATTTCAGCCATGTTCAATCTGGCACCACGATTGGTAAAAAATGTGTACTCGGACAAAATGTGAATGTCGGTAATAACGTCTCAATTGGTAATTACTGCAAAATTCAAAATAATGTTTCTATTTATGAAGGCGTTACTCTCGAAGATTATGTCTTCTGCGGTCCTTCCATGGTTTTTACAAATATCCTTGACCCCAAATGCATGTACCCGCAAGTCGGTGCCCAGTACTACGTTAAAACTTTAGTTAAAAAAGGAGCGTCCATAGGTGCGAATGCAACAATTGTTTGTGGTAATACACTTGGTAAACATTGTATGATAGGAGCGGGGAGTGTTGTGACCAAAGATGTCCCCGATTATGCGTTAATGGTGGGAGTCCCGGCAAAACAAATCGGCTGGGTTTCAGAAGCGGGAAAAAGATTACAATTCGATAAAGATGGCATCGCTCATTGCGAAAAATCCAACAAAACTTACAAGCTTGAGAACAATCTATTAACTGAACTGGAATGATTGTTAATTACCGAATTTAGAGAAGTGTAGCCTCCAGCAATCAGCTTCCAGAGGTCAGTTCAGAAAACGACATACAAGGTTGCGAAAGATATCAGACTGAATAATTTCGAACTTAATACTTTCAAAACTTGGAATAAGCTCTCCGATACAAATAATTTTAGCAAATTCTAAGAAGTTATTGCATGACATGCTTATAATTTTTAATTGATTATTTTAGGAATATGAAAATACTAATTACCGGAACTGCCGGCTTCATTGGCTTCCACCTCGTAAATAAACTTATTAAAGAAACCGACTGGCAAGTCGTCGGTTTAGATAACATTAACGATTACTATGATGTAAATCTCAAATATTCTCGTCTTCAAGAAACCGGAATTGAGAGAGAAAAAATTACTTATAATCAGCCGGTGACAAGCACAAAATTTGCTAGGTACCGATTTATAAAGCTTAATCTTGAAGACATACATAATATACTTGCGTTATTTAAAAATGAAAAGTTCGATTACGTGGTTAACCTTGCTGCACAGGCAGGTGTCCGTTATTCTCTTGAAAATCCACATGCGTATATAAATAGTAATATTGTTGGATTTTTGAATCTGCTGGAAGCCTGTCGTAAGTTTACGCCCAAACATATCCTATATGCATCTTCCAGTTCGGTTTACGGAGCAAATAAAAAAACACCTTTCGCTGTATCTGATAATGTGGATCATCCAATTAGTTTATATGCTGCAACAAAAAAATCGAACGAATTAATGGCTCACACTTATTCGGCACTTTTTAACCTCCCTCTGACAGGACTCCGTTTTTTTACCGTGTATGGACCATGGGGGCGGCCGGATATGGCTCTTTTTATTTTTACCAAGAAAATCTTAAATGGGGAGCCTATTGATGTTTATAATAATGGTGATATGAAAAGAGATTTTACCTACATTGATGATATAATTGAATCTGTTTTCAGGCTTATCCCGTCTATACCGTTGCCAGAAAATAATTATCATGGTAATCCGTCTGTCAGTTTTGCCCCATTCAGAATTTATAATATCGGTAATAATTCGCCTGTCCGGCTGCTTGATTTTATAAGTGCACTCGAAAAGACTCTTGGCAAAAAGGCTGCGATAAACTTCCTTCCGATTCAACCAGGCGATGTTGCAAATACTAATTCAGATATTAAAGAATTATATAAACTAATTAATTATAAACCTAGAGTAAAGTTTGAAGAAGGAATAAGTCATTTCATAAAATGGTATTTAAAACATTATAAAACATAAAGTTATGTCTAGAGCTAACTTTTACTCGCTAAGAACTACTAAAAAATACTTTTTAAAATGATTAAAATTATAGCTGAAATAGGATTAATTCATGAAGGAAGCATTGGTAATGCGAAAAAGCTGGTTGAGCTAGCGAAACATTGCGGAGCTACTATTGTTAAGTTTCAAACACACCTCCCGAAACATGAAACTTTACCAAATGCTCCAGAACCCCCTTATTTCAAGGATGAAAAAAGGTTTGAGTATTTTACAAGAACTTCTTTTGATCTGCCGCAATGGCAAATTATAAAAAATCATTGTCATAGTAATGATATTCAATTCATGTCTTCTCCCTTTTCAAATGCTGCAGTAGAACTGCTGGAAAAATTAAACGTAACTTCGTATAAAATTCCCTCAGGAGAAATAACTAATATACCTATGTTGAAGTTGATTGCAGAGACAGGTAAACCGACAATAATTTCTTCAGGTATGAGTACGTGGGAAGAATTGGATGAGGCAGTGAATGTATTTTTAAAAAAACACTCTAATCTGACAGTCATGCAGTGTACTTCTGAGTATCCTTGTCATTATGAAAATATTGGTTTGAATATTCTGAATCAAATTAAAGAAAGATATAAACTACCTTTTGGATTATCCGATCACTCGCTTACACCTTATGCATCCTTTGCTGCAGTTACTTTGGGGGCCACGGTCATAGAAAAACACCTGACTTTCCATAGGGGAATGTATGGAAGCGATCCAAAACATTCTATGGAACCATATGAATTCAAGGTATTATGTGAAGGTATCAATGCAATTACAGCTATGTTGAACTCCAATGTTGATAAAATGGAGCAGGCTCGAAAACTCCAGATTATGAAAGATATATTTGAGAAAAGTATTGTTTCTATTGCCGATATTCCTAAAGGAACAATTCTTTCATCAGAAAATATTGGTGTCAAAAAACCGGGTATTGGGATCAAAGCTAAATTTTTTGATGATTTTATAGGCAAGAGAACTAATAAAAATATTGCAAATAACTCATTCTTAACTTATAAAGATATAGAACATGAAAATAATTTATAGAAAGCATGATGAATTCAATCCTATAGATATTGAAAAACTAAGACCTAACAGATCATATGATTATTTGATAGGAAACAGAACTCATACGATAACAGGACTTATTGAAAAATTTAATAAAATACCTGATGAATTACTTAAGATAAGGGAGTGCCCAGTCTGTCGCTCTCAAAAATACCAGCCCGTAATGGAAAAGGACTACCTTAAGATTGTTAAATGTGACGGCTGCGCCCTGGTCTACGTGAATCCGATATTTAATGAAGAACATTACAAGGATGCTTATTCCTCGACCGACTATCAGAATATTGTACGGAATATAGGGGAACAAAGCCACGAATATAGATTGGAACGTTTCGGGCGAGAAAGAGTAGGGATACTTAGTGAACATATTCAGAAAAGTGATTCCCAAATAAACTTCCTTGATATAGGCTGTAGTACTGGTTTTGTTGTTGAAGCAGCAAAAGAGCATAAATGGAGGGCCATTGGTATTGATTTGAATCCCTCGGCTATAGAGTTTGGGAAATCCAGAGGATTGGATCTATATAACTGTGCTTTGGAAGACTTTGATCCTAAAGGTGTTAAATTCGACGCAATAGCTTTGTTTGATGTACTTGAGCATCTGGCAAATCCCTCTGAAATATTAAAACAGGTAATTACTCTGCTTAAAGATGATGGATTAGTATTTATCTATGTCCCTAATTGGGATTCTGCGTCCAGGATGTTTATGGGTAAAGATGCTCACTTTATCTGGCCAACACATCATTTAAATTATTTTACTCCTCAGACTCTTGTTGAATTTATCACTTCCTTCAATCTTGAAACGGAGTATCTTGTTACAGAAGGATTAGATTTGGTAGATTATATATGGTACCGGGAAAAGAATGGTTTAGATGCTGAATTATTGAAAGAGCTGGGCGATAAATTACAGTTCTTTATTAATGCCGGAGGGTATGGAAAAAATTTACGATTAATTGGTAAAAAAAGGAGTTAATTTGAGAAAAATTTGTGTGTTTATTGGTAGTAGAGCCAATTATAGTAGTCTGAAGTCTGTTATACACTCAGTTCATCAAAATCCCAACCTGCTACTACAGCTAGTTGTTGGTGCTTCCGCAGTTTTGGATCGATACGGTAAAGTAATTGACTTGATTCAAAGGGATGGGTTTTCTGTGGATTATTCTTTTTATAATATGGTTGAAGGGGAAAATCCTACCACCATGGCTAAATCTACCGGTCTTGGAATAATCGAACTTTCGATGATATTCGATAACTTAAAACCTGATTTCGTCGTTATTGTTGGAGACAGATTCGAAATGATGTCCGTTACTCTTGCGGCTGCATATATGAATATCAGAATTGCTCATACGATGGGTGGCGAAGTCTCCGGTACTATTGATGAGAGTATAAGGCATGCAATAACTAAATTTGCTCATGTACATTTCCCCTCGAACTCTGATGCAGCAGATCGTATAATAAAAATGGGTGAAGATGAAGAATTTGTTTTTAATGTAGGGTGCCCTAGAATTGATTTGGTTAAAGAAACTTTGGAGAATAATGATTCAGATTACTGGAATTCACAATTTGAAAATGTGAAAGGTGTTGGAAACAAACCTGATTTTAATAAAGATTTTCTTTTGGTGTCTCAACATCCTGTAACGACTGAATTTGGGAGTGGAAGAAAGCAGATCGAAGAGACATTGAAAGCTCTCCAACAGTTAAAAATTCCTTCATTGATATTGTGGCCTAATATTGATGCCGGTAGTGATGATATTTCTAAGGGTATAAGAACATTCAGAGAAAAGTATAATCCTGAATGGATGTTTGCGGTTAGAAATCTTCCTACTGAACTCTATATTCACCTGATGAGTAAAACAAGGTGTCTTATTGGAAACAGCAGCTCCGGAATCAGGGAAGGAGCTTTTATCGGGACTCCTGTCGTTAATATCGGGACAAGACAATCAGGAAGGAACAGTGGAAATAATATAATAAATGTTGATTATAGTACGGATTCTGTTAAAAGTGGTATCTTGAAGCAGTTAAGCAATGGAAGGTATGAGCAAAATCAAATTTACGGTGCGGGAGATGCGGGTAATCAAATAAGCAAAATTCTTGAGTATATTGATCCGCCAGTTCAAAAGAAAATTACTTACTAAATGAGTAAAATTGGTATCATACCAGCAAGAGGTGGCTCGAAGGGTATTAAGGATAAAAACATTATCGAGCTTTGCGGGAAACCCTTAATTCAATATACCATCGAAGCTGCGTTGTTGTCTGAAATAGATAGAGTTATTGTTTCAACTGATTCGAATAAAATAGTAGATCTTAGTAAACACCTGGGATCTGAAGTTGTAATTCGTCCACCTGAATTGGCAGAAGACAATACGCCTACTTTACCTGTTATACACCATGTCTTATCGCAGATCAATTCAGATTACGATATGGTTGTACTGCTTCAACCTACATCTCCTCTAAGAAATTATAATCATATTAACAGGGCGATAGAACTATTTAATAATTCCCCAGATGCTGATTCATTGGTAAGTGTCGTGAAAGTTCCTCATAATATGATTCCAGAAGCAGTGATGACTGAGTCTGAAGGCTATTTGAAAAGTTATATCTCCAATTCTTTGGTAAATCGCCGCCAGGATAAACCTGTCTATTTTGCAAGGAATGGTGCTGCCATTTATATAACAAGGAAAGATTCAATTGATAAATTCATTTATGGCGGTAAAATCTTACCTTATCATATGAAGCAATTCGAGAGTGTTGATATTGACACTATAGAAGATCTTAAACTAGCTGAATTATTAATTAAATATAAGCTTCATGAAGTATAGCATATTACTCCCTGTCGAGACTAGTAGCAGGGAACTGATATATAAATTATTTCTCGCGAAAAAATTCGCTCTGCATAACTTTGATGTTTTTATCGGATCAAAAAAAAACATATGGGAAATGTTCGATGAAATTCAGCCCTTCATATATTTTGATAAGGGTTACCATGAAAATATATCTGAAAACTCAATTTACAAAAAAGTCAAAGACCGCGGTTTTTTGATTAACCTCGATGAAGAAGGGGGAGTCGATTTTAGCGACTTTCACACACTTAACAGGAGATTCCCTAAATTATTATTTGATTATTCCAATATTATTTTTTTGTGGGGAAAGCAACAATATAATTTTCTAAAGAAAAACAGGAATAATTTTGACGAGAATAAAGTGTTTGTTTCTGGGCATCCCCGTTTCGAACTTCTTAAAGATAAATATTGCTACCTTTATCAGAATGAAGTAAAAACTATAAAAAATAAATTCAGAAAATTCATCCTTATTAATTCCAATACGAAGTATGCGAACCATATTAACGGTGAAGAGTTCCTGTATTTAAATTACGGACACCGTGTTAAGTCATTGAAGTCCAGAATTGATTATGACATTATGAAATTCAATGTGATGAATTCATTAATTAAAACTCTGGCGAGTGAGCTGGATTATAATATTGTCATAAGACCCCATCCTGAAGAAAAAATTCAAACTTATATGGGATTATTCTCGGATTATAAAAACGTTCATACTCTTTATGAATATAATGCGATCCCCTGGATACTAGCATGCGAGGCTTTAATACACTACGATTGTACAACAGCGGTCGAAGCATTCTTTCTTGGTAAAACAGCTATCGCTTATGCACCTAACATAAATATGGATCTCTCCCCGGTTCAACCCCTAGACATAAGTGTTAAGGTCGGCAGCGAAAGCGATGTGTTAAAATTAATTAAACAAAATGATTTGTTTAATCCTACCAGTATTCAAAAGCAGGTGGCAGAAGAATTCTTTTCCTGGGAACTGCATTCAAATGATATAATCGTTGAGGAGGTTGTGAAGATGGTTAAATCGAGTAATCAACAATTTAAAGAAAAAGAATATAGGTACTCCTTCCTTCTAAATACTTTGATGGATGCACTCCGTGTATTGAAACAGTCCGTTCTCGGAGGAAATGAACTAGGTAAAAACAAAATCGGATTGCTTGCTGATAAAAAATATGTTTTAGATCTGTTTGAAAAAATAAATGATAATGGTAATGAGTCATATCCGAAGATAAAGAAAATTAAAAATGAACTTTATCTTATATCTAACTAATTAAAGATAGTGTAATGTCTGTAATGATAAAACTAGTGATCTTTAATCTGAGAGTTCTGAAAGTTATTATTTTAAGAACCAGAAGATTTATCTCATTCGATAATATGAAAAAATTAATGGAACTTATTGATGATTTCGACAAGGTTGTTCTTCAGGTAATTAAAGTTAGGGAAGGTGGTGAAAATCCAAAACATGATATTGAAGGATTCGACCAATTCATTATTGATAATATTACTGAGAAGGATCGTGTGCTGGATGTTGGGAGTGGATATGGTAAACTAGCATTTAAGATATCTGAAAAATCAGAGTTCGTATTAGGAATCGATATCAGAGAAGAACCAATTATATATTCAAGGAAAAAGTATAAAAGGAGTAATCTTTCATTTGAAGTGAAAGATTTTTTTAAATTTACTGCAAAAGATAACTTTGATGTAGTCGTTTTCTCAAATGTACTGGAACATATTGATGACAGAAAGAAGTTTATTGTTAAAGCTCTGGAAATAGCTCCCAGACTGATAATCAGAGTTCCAGCATTTAACCGGAATTGGATGGTAGGTTATAAAAAGAAATTGAATCTAAACTGGAAATTGCACAAGGATCATTTCAAAGAATATACTGAAGAAACACTGCAGGAAGAAATTATTGATTCTAAAAATCTAGTCAAAAAACTCCATACATCCTGGGGAAATATACACTGTGTGGCAGCAAGAAAATAATATTGATTATCTGAAGGGAAATATTTTAGCCTTTCTTGAATCGTTAAAAATAGATGAATTTAATTACAGGATGAGCAGAAATACTGATTCAACTATTTACTCATCCATATTCGCATTGTTTTTGTACGATCTAATTGGCGCGGTTGGTAACTGGGAAAAGCCTGTAAAAGAAAACTGGATAAATTTCATTAACAGCTTTCAGGATGTGAGAAGCGGTTTATTTATACCGAATCATCTCACCTTGAGAGGGATCGAAAATAAACCCGTATATCAACTAACAGCTTTTTCTTTACAGGCTTTGCATATTTTGGAGGGTGTGCCAAAATATGAACTTTCGTTTCTGAATAATTGGCAGACAAAAGAGTCCATCCGGAATTACCTTGATAAGCAAGGATGTCTGCATGGGAAATTAGGTTCAGGAAATATGTCCATGTTTTTAGGAATATTTCTAACATATTCCTATGAAGAATTAAAAAATAATAAAGCAAAGGTATTATTAGATGAATGGTTTTTTTTGCACGACAAATATCAAAACCCCAAAACCGGTTTTTGGGGTAGCAAAATAAAAAATTTTTATTATTGGGGATTCCAAAATTCGTTACATCAATTTGAAATTTATAATTATTGGAATAGAGAAATAAATTATTCAGAAATAATTATTGATAAAATCTTAAGTTTACAAAACACTGATGGTCACTTCGCTTTGACACCTGGCGGCGGAGGATGCTGGGACTATGATGCAGCACATTTATTATCAGTTTTATCGCAAGATAACGAGTATCGTAGAATGGATATATTGAAGTCATTCGAAATATTGTATACTAAACTAATTAATAAAATAAATCCCGATTTTGGGATACCTGAATCGATATCAAGACCGGAGTCTTTCGGAGAACTCATCAAATTAGGAAAATTCATTTTCTCACCCCGTTCGCCATATATTTGGTATCTCAAACTTGTTGCAACATTGAAAAGTTATAAGGATAAAAATATAATAAGAACTCATTGGTGCAATAAGAGTTATTCATGCAGCCAAAGTGATTTATGGAATACCTGGTTATACATGATATTGATACTGGAATTGGAAATGAACTTAAATAAAGGATCAAAAAATCATAAAAATCGTAATATTAAAAAACAGGATTTTATCGGTCTTGGATACTTGAGAAAATATGAGTAAAATAGAATTAAAAAGAAGAAAATGCCCTAATTGCGGTTCTATGACTATAAAGGCTGAAATGAAATTCAGGCTGGAGCAGATATATAATTTAAATGAATCCTATAATCTTGATTTGTTTAAAAAAACATTCACAGAATATGAGGATAATATCATTTATAATATCTGCAATGAATGCTCACTTGTTTATTCGAAATTTATCTGGCCCGATTCTTTGCTGAATGAGGTTTACTCCAACATAATTAATCATGATCGAAGCCGGCAGAAAATATATGACATCAATAAAACACTCGAATTAGTAAGAGAGTGGAATAGCATTTTAAGGGTTCTTAAGTTTTTAGGAAAAAAAAGAACTGATGAATTAAGAATATTAGACTTCGGCTGCGGATGGGGAGATTTTATTCATGTAATCGATTGCAGGGGAGTGCAGATATACGGATTTGATGAAGATAAAATTAAAATTGATGAAGCAAAAAAAAACGGCTGCAAAATATTCAGCAGTATTGACGATCTGAAAAATAATAAACCCTTCGATGTAATTATCCTCAACTCAGTTCTAGAACATATTCAGGATGTGAATGGGGTGCTCCAATTATTGTATGAACTGCTTAATACGAACGGGCTGCTTATTACACTGGTAATGGATTACAGACCAAGGTTTATAAAGTTAAATTACGAATCTATTAAAAAAGGGGAATTACCTCTAACTAAGAATCTAAATCCTATTGAACATGTGAACATTTATTCTTATAAAACACTGAAAGAAAATCTAAAAGCAAATAACTTTGAATTGCTAACGACGGGTGTATCCTTGTCCGCAACCAATATACCTTTTGTTAGAAATAGCTGGGGAATTTTAAAATTGATTACGCAGATGGAAAAATTGACTTCGAAAATTGTTGCCGGAAGAAATATGGATATAACTGTTTATTCGATTAAGAGAAATATGACTGTTAATAAATGAGAATACTAATTCCATTAATCGTTATCGGTTCTTTTATACTTGAATGGCTAAGTATTACCTTACAAATACTACCTTATTCAGTTACATGGATGTTAGACTTCTTAATAATTTTTATGTTTATTTTTACTATCCTTAAAAGGGACCATACACATGACAATAATTTATTCCTATTCAAAATAGCATTATTTCTACTTTTATTATTGGTAGTTTTTTCAGCATTTATTGAAGACCAGTCAGTGTTTAAAATACTCCTCGGGATTAGAGCGTTTATAAGATATATTCTCCTTTTCTTTTTTATTCAACATACTCATCTTTCTGAGAAAAGCATTAAATTTAACATATTATTAGTTATTTCACTTGCCTTACTTCAAATTCCTGTTTCTATAATTCAGTTTTATTTATATGGTGTAAGCGGAGATTTGATTTTTGGTACAGTCAGAGATACTGGGGCAATGGTAATTATATTACTATTTGTTGATGCCATTTTATTGTCATATTATTTTTTTTATAAAAAGAAATTAATTTATATTTTACTAATAATATTAACTATTATTCCCTCAATCATCGGTGAAGGAAAATTCTTCTTTTTATTATTTCCAATTGTTCCTCTAATCGTGCTACGAAAATTTATTCTAAAAAATACTTTAAGATCAGTATTTGTAATTGTATTACTATTGGGTAGTTATTCAATAGGAGCAAATTATTTTGGTGAGGTCGGTGGGAATATTGATATTGGGGACTTTAATATATTTAGTTTTATTGTTGACAATAAATCAAAAGATCAATGGGCAGTACAAGCGAGTTCAAAATTCCGTATTTTAGAAATTGAATCTGCTTTAATAACTTCTGCAAGCACTCCAAAGTATTTTTTTATGGGAATGGGTATTGGAAGTCAATCTTTAACTAAAGAAGAATTCCATAACTTTGTTGAATTAAGAAATACAACTTCCTTATCACTAAGAATAAAGGAGTTTGGAATCATAGGATTTATACTTTTCGTAATTTTAATTTTGGCAATTTATTTTAATGTGAAAAGTTCAATAACTTTTCATCAAGATAAATTCTGGATAGCTTTAGTAAAAGCATACGATGCGATAGTTTTGATATATTTGATTTCAATTCCGTATACTAATATTGATTTGAGGCCTATATCCTGTATGTTTTGGTTTATTACAGCAAGCCTAATAAAAATGCAATTTGCTAGAAAAAATGAGGAATAAATGGCTTATAAAAAAATGAGTTTTAGAAATTTGGACTCACAAAATGAGGATTTGTGGGATAGTATAGAATTAAATAATGTTTTAAGTATGATCGAGAAAAGAACTATAACACCCTATTTCTTGAGAAATATTAAAAAAAACGATAGAGTTTTGGAAGCCGGTTGCGGAATTGGAGCCTGGGTCAAATATCTGAATGATAAAGGTTATACGGATGTAATTGGTCTGGACAATAATCCCAATATCCTTGAAAGAGGCAATAAGTATAATCTTAAACTTGAATACGGTGATATTCTGAATACAGATTATGAGGACAAATCAATTGATAAATATATTTCTCTTGGGGTGATTGAACATAACGAGGAAGGTCCTCAACAGGCTTTGAATGAAGCTTATAGAATTCTGAAATGCGGTGGAATGGCTTTTATTTCTACTCCATGCAACAACCTTTTAAGGCTTCTTATTAATCACCCGATTAGAGATTTTATTAACTTTTTGAAAAAATTATCCGGGAAAAAACTTCACTTTTCAGAGTACAGGTTTTGGAAATCTGAACTCGTAGGGCATATTAAGAATGCCGGTTTCGAAATTATTGAAGTTATTCCTAATGATGTGAGTCTTGATCAATCGGATTACACATTTGGTTTTTACACTGATTGGCCGACCTTTAGACACAGGACGGATAAGTACAGGCTCAATCTTATCGGAAAGACAATATTTAGTATTCTTAAATTAATATCTACTTCACTGGTTGTTTCGGGTTATTTAGTGATGGCCAAAAAACCTGATGACTGCTAAAAATATACTTCTTGTAAATTATATTTTTTTGGATGAGCATCTTTGTAAAACCTCCAGATTCAACTTTCTGGAAAGCCTTTCAAAGCTCGGCTATAATACTCATTTTTTAGCTGCATTTCTAACTCAGAAAAATGACAGCTCGGGTAATGTTGTGGTTGAACAGATTCATTTGCCAAGAATGAATTATGTAAAACTGATCTATTTTAACTTTATGTTGAACTTAATTCTTGTCCGAATAATCAGAAGAAAAAATATTCATGTGGTGCTGATTGATCCTTATTCTCTGGTAGGGACACTCTCTTCTCTTGTTTACAAATTGTTCTCTAAAAATAAATTCAAACTTATTTTGGATTTTCGCTCCGGAATATTTCACAAAAAAAATAACTCTCTGAAAAATTTCGTTAAAAAACTTTATATATCAGTTGTTCTTTTTTTGTCAAAATATCTTGTTGATGCCTATACTTTTATTACAAATGAATTGTTCGAATATATTTCACAAACATATAATTTGAAAGGGATAAAATATACAATATGGTCATCAGCTGTTAATGAAAATTTTGTTAATGAAAATTTTTCATCCTCATCATATGGTGATCAGATAAATTTGATATATCATGGTACGTTAGAACCCGACAGAGGACTGGAAGAATTAATTGAAGCAATGGCTTTGGTTCAAATAGGGAAAAAGAATATACATCTCGATATTGTCGGCGATGGGCCATTGATGGGGAAATTAACCGATATGTCCACAAAACTTAAAGTAAAAAATGTCAGTTTCACCGGTAAAGTATCCCATCACCAAGTAATCGATTACATCGGGAAAGCAGACATAGGACTGATATTACTTAAAAATACTTTACCTATGAGGACCAGCAGCCCTTTGAAATTACTTGAATACCTCGCTCTGAATAAACCTGTTATTTCAACTGATCTGAAAAATATCAGAAGTATTGCAGAACAAATTAAAGACAGGGCGATTTACATGATTGAAAATAGCTCCGTTGAATGTCTCATGGAAACCTTTAAGGACTTAATGGATGAAAAGATCAAATTTGAGCCTGTGAATACTAAGGATTTTATTAAACAGAATTATCTGTGGGACTTCCAGGCTAAGAAAGTTGATGATTTTTTTGTCCATGAATTATTTAAAATAAATGAAAACAAATAATATTCGGGGATCTAAATGCTGAAAGTTGGAATAATTGGTTTCGGGAAAATGGGGAAAATCAGATATGATGCTATTAATGCTTCAGGCAAAGCCCAAGTCGTTAGCATTTACGATACAAATATAAATATGATCGGGGATAATCTTCGCGTTTCCGGATCAATCGATGAATTGATAAATAATGATAATATTGATACTGTTTTCGTGTGCACTCCCAATTTTTTGAATAAAGATGTTACAATAAAATCTTTACTCCGGGGGAAACACGTTTTTTGTGAGAAACCACCTGCATTTAATTATAATGAAATGTGTGAAATAAAAGAGGCTGAAACAAAAAGCGGCAGAAAACTGATGTACGGGTTTAATCACAGACATCACGATAGTATTAAAATGATTAAGGAAATGATTGACTCAAAAACATATGGGAAAGTGCTTTGGATGAGAGGAAGGTACGGAAAGAGCGTTGATCATAATTTTTACAATACCTGGAGAGCCGATAAAAAGAAAGCGGGGGGTGGTATACTAATCGACCAGGGCATACACATGCTCGATCTCTTTTTGTACTTAGGAGGCACTTTTGATCAGGTCTGTTCATTTGTTTCAAAGCTATATTGGAGTCTTGATATTGAAGATAATGTTTTCGCTATTTATAAAAATAACCAGACCGGTTTGGTTGCATCACTTCATTCTACCATGACTCAATGGAGACATTTGTTCTCACTGGAAATATTTCTTGAAAAAGGTTATTTCGTCTTGAACGGACTGAAAACCCCTTCAGGCACATACGGTGAGGAAAAATTGACTATAGCCAGAAACAGAAGTTCTGCACCGGCTGCTGATTGGAAAGATGAGGAACACATTACTTTTGATGTTGATAATTCATGGCAATCCGAAGTAAATTATTTTTTAAATTGTATCATTGAAAATAATCCGGTGCTTATTGGAAACTCTACAGACGCAATTGAACTTATGAAAACTATTGATAAGACTTATGAGGAGAATAAATATGAAGGATAACTGGTTTCAAGAATATTTGGAATTGTACAGAACAAGTCTTTTTGACGAAAAGGTCATAAATTTGTTGAGTAGTTTGAAAGGTATGATTCTTGAAGCTCATTCCCGCGGGAATAAAATAATAATTCTAGGAAACGGCGGCAGTGCCGCAATTGCCAGTCACACCGCTACTGATTTTTCTAAAAATGCTAGAATTGAAATGGTAACTTATAATGATGCAAGCCTTATAACATGCCTTGCCAACGATTATGGATATGAAAACTGGATGTCCTCCTGTATAGAATTCTATGGGAAAGAAGGTGATGTCGTCATACTTATTAGTTCCAGCGGTAAATCTAGAAATGTTATTAATGCCGCGGAGAAATCAAAAGAATTAAATATTCCGATTATTACCTTTACAGGATTTGATGAAAATAATCCACTAAAACAACTGGGTGATTTAAATATCTGGGTCGATAGTAAAGCGTATAATATAGTCGAAATGACACATCAGATATGGCTGCTGGCTGTTTGTGATGCAATAATTGGGAAAGCCGAATATCCGGCGAACTAAATAAATGAAGAGAATAAAATGAGTTTAACAGTTGCAATTTCACCCTCGTCTTTTGCGGATATTGATGATACTCCTATTCGGATTCTGACTGATGCCGGTATTAATATTATCCCGAACAGTTATAAAAGAAGGTTAACAGAAGCAGAAATCATAGACCATCTTAAAGGAGTGAATGGTTTAATAGCTGGTCTTGAACCTTTGAATCAGAAAGTCCTTGACTCCACTACTGATCTCAAAGCTATTGCCAGGGTTGGTATCGGGATGGATAATATAGATCTTGAGTATGCAAAAAAGAAAAATATTAGGGTATCAAATACTCCTGATCAGCCGACAAAGGCGGTAGCTGAAACAACTGTATCGGCAATGCTTTGCTTATGCCATAATTTGCATGAAATGAATGCCGATCTTCACGAGAAAAAATGGAATAAAAAAATTGGGATCAGTCTCGACGGTGCTAAGGTTTTGATTATCGGCTATGGTAGAATCGGCAGGGAAGTCAGGAGACTACTTGACCAGCTAGGAGCAAAAGTTTCAGTGTTTGATCCATATTTAACTGATAAAGGAATTACTTGTGCTGTTGATGATCTTGCTCAGGGATTAAAAAATGCCGATATAGTTTCTCTTCATGCTTCAGGAAATGATAAAATTTTGGGAGTTGAAGAATTCGAAATGATGAAAAATGGAACTATTCTTTTAAATTGTGCAAGAGGGGGTTTGATCGATCATGATTCCCTGGTTGAAAATCTTCAGAATGGTAAAATTGCCTCTGTTTGGATCGACACATTTGATGTTGAACCCTATAATGGTATACTGACCGAATTCAGGAATGTACTGCTTACTCCTCATATCAGCACCTATACAAAAAATTGTCGTTTGGAAATGGAAAAGCAAGCAGTTATAAATTTACTCAAAGACCTAAACATTGATTATCGAGGATAACTAATGAGATTCAATTTGGACTTCACTGATAAAACTGTACTTGTTACCGGTTCCACAAGAGGAATTGGTAAACAGATTTATAATGACTTCAAAGATTTGGGTGCCAAAGTGATCGGCGTCGGCTCGAAAGATTACAACTTGGCTGACGAAAAATCTTTAGCGGCTTTTTTAGAGGTGCTCGAACAGTATGATAAAATAGATGTATGTATTAATAATGCAGGAATTATCTACTCGGAACCTATCGTGAATTTTTCTGTTGATAGGTATAAAAAATTGATGGATATAAATTTAAAAGCTCCGTTTTTAATTACATCACTTGTAAGCAGAAAAATGATAGCTAATTCATGGGGCAGGATTGTAAATATCTCTTCTATCGCAGCTAATAGGGTGAGAGCCGGCAGATCAGCTTATTCGGCTGCCAAGCATGGACTTAATGGTTTTACCAAGACTATTGCTGCTGAACTGGCTCCTTTTAATATTCTCGTTAATACTGTTTCCCCCGGGTTCACCATGACGGAGATGACAGAATCAATGCTTCCCATAGAGGAAATTGAACTCCTGAAAAAACAGGTGCCTGTGGGAAGATTTGCTACAACCGAGGATATTTCAAATGCCGTTGTCTTTTTGGCTAGTCCCTTAAATACTTTTATTACAGGACATGATCTTATTGTTGATGGAGGATTTATTAATGTTGTCTCGGTATAATATGACTATTAAATCAGTATCCAAAAATTATTCAGTGAATTTCGTCGATTCTTTTATCCCGGAATTAAAAAACGAACTTAAAGATGGTGATGTTTTAATAATTGATATCAAATTGAAAGAGTATTTTGATTTTAACCAGTTCGAAAATAAGCAAATATTTATTGAAGCTACTGAACTTCAGAAAAGTTATACGGGAATTATTCCTGTTATCAGACAGCTGATAGATATTAAGTTCAAGAAGGATAATAAACTAATTGCAATTGGCGGCGGGATTACTCAGGATGTAGCTGCTTTTATCAGTTCTATTATTTACCGCGGTACCGATTGGGTATTTATACCTACAACGCTGCTTGCACAGGGTGATAGCTGTATCGGTGGTAAGACTTCGATAAACTTTGAAAATTATAAAAACCAGCTTGGGAATTTTAATCCGCCTAATAAGATTTTTATTGATATTTCATTTTTGAAATCGCTTTCAGAAAAGGAATACAGATCGGGTATCGGTGAAATGTGTCATTTCTTTCTGGTATCTGGTAATGAGGATTTTGATATTTTTAAATCAAATTTCGCCTTTGCAATAGAAAGGGATTCTACCTCCGTTCAAGTGCTTATATCAAATTGCCTACGTATTAAAAAATCCTTCGTCGAATTGGATGAATTTGACAAAAAAGAAAGGAAATTGCTGAATTACGGACATTCATTTGGACACGCTATCGAATCAGTTACCGATTTTGGTGTGCCTCATGGTATAGCCGTAACTTATGGTATGGATATAGCGAATTTCGTTTCATGGAAACTTAATTTTATTTCTGAAATTGAATATCATGACATCCGTAAAGTATTAAAATCTATCTGGGGAAATAACTTACCGCAGATTAATGTGGATGAATTGATTGAAGCTCTTAAAAAAGATAAAAAGAATTCGAAAAATAATATCAGAGTGATCCTGACGGAAGGTATCGGTAGGATGTTTATCCATCAGATCGATGATATCAAATCGTTTAAGGATCTATTAGAAGATTATTTCTTAGATTTTAAGGAACTGTAATAATGAAAATTATCTGTATGATACCCGCCCGGATTGGAAGTAAAAGAGTTCCTAAAAAGAATCTGCGTCTTCTTAATGGCAAACCGCTAATATCGTACTCAATAGAAGCTGCAATCAAATCAGATGTTTTTAGCGAAATATATATAAACAGTGATGACAATATATTCGCAGAGTTTGCTGAAAAGTATAATATAAAATTCTACAGGCGGCCCGATCATCTGGGATCCGATAGTACAAACAATGATGAATTTGCTCATGATTTTATAGAAAATGTTCAGGGTGATGTTCTTGTACAACTCCTTCCTACGTCACCTCTCATCAGTCCAGAGGAAATTAAAAACTTTGTGGAGGAAATGATTCAGAATAAGTACGATTCATTGGTTTCCGTCGAAGATAAACAAATAGCATGCTTGTACAATAATGCCCCAGTGAATTTTAAACTGCTTGAATCTCATAAATCTTCACAGACAATGATACCTGTAAAAGCGTATGCAACTGTGCTTATGGGATGGACATATGAAAGCTTCAGGGAGAATATGCAGAAATACGGTTTCGCTTATCATGGAGCCGATGGGAAAATAGGTTATTTCACTGTAAAAGGATTTTCAACTATTGATATTGATAACGAGGAAGATTTTTATTTGGCTGAAATAGCCTTAAGATACATTAATAGTAACGAACGTTTTGAAACTGTATATTATGGTGATAAAACCGCAACCGAAGAAAGAATTGAAACTAAGGTTATCGATATCCTGAACAGGGACGGTGTGAAAGTAAACGATTTTGATTCTGAAAATCAAAGAGTTGTAAACTTGCCGAATTTGCTCAAGTCACAGAACAGCAATACTTCATGGAGTAAGAGACTCATAAATTCTGAAAATAATAGTGCTACACTTATCTCGCAATTACCTGGTGAAGGAAACCGTTTGCATTACCACCCTAACTGGAACGAATGGTGGTTTATTGTCGATGGAGAGTGGAAGTGGGAAATTGAGGGTGAAGAATTTATTATTAAAAAAGGCGATATAGTTTATATCGAGAAAAATAACTGGCACAGAATAACCGCTATCGGTGAGAAACCTGCTATAAGATTAGCCGTTAGTAAAGAGGGCGTTCCTCATATTTATAAGGAAGATGTACAGGAATGAAATTCATTGTAGGCGCTTATGCTACTTCTCCTTGCTTGTACTCCTGGAATAAAGAACTGGAAACTGAATACTACCGCAAACTGTTTGCCGCTTTGGAATTTCAACTGGTGGAACATCCTTACTGGGGTGACCTTCATACGGATGATATTAAATGGTTTTACGACGAAGTTCTCAGCCGTCGTGATGTTGTAATTACTTGTGTGCCGGGTACCATGAAACATCTTAAAGACGATGTGAATTTTGGATTGGCGTCGGGGAATGAGGATTCCAGACTTAATGCCGTTAATTTTATTAAAAAAGTAAACGGTGATGTCCGCCAAATAAATTCAAGATTCGGTTATAATAAAGTATTTGGTGTTGAACTTCATTCTGCTCCTAATAGATTTAATGCCACAGTTGATTCCTCCGCTGAACAGTTCTACAGATCGATTAGGGAAATTGTATGCTGGAACTGGTCAGGATCTCAAATTTTAATTGAACATTGCGATGAATATAAAATAGGTACTGTGCCTGAAAAAGGATTTTTAGGCATAGATGATGAAATTGAAGTAATTACAAGAATTAATACTGAACTGAATTCTAATGTTGGCATGGTCATTAACTGGGGAAGATCTGCAATTGAAGGGAAAAGTACCGATACTCCGATTGAACATATTAATAAAACCGATCAGGCTCATATTTTAAAAGGTATAGTTTTTTCTGGGTGCACCGATAAAGAAGGACCTTACGGGATTTGGAAAGATACTCATATGCCTCCGCCGCAAGAACTGGGAAACATTTATTATGCTGATAATTCACTTATGACTTTAGAACGAATAAGAAATTCTATCTATAGTGCGAAAAACAGTAAACTGTTGTTCATCGGATTCAAAATTTTAGAAATGTCTGCAGAAGCTGCAATCGATCGTAGAGTCGGGCTTAATAATGACTCATTCGGTATAATTAATTATGCACTTAATAACCCTCCCGCCTCAATTCCCGCATACGATTGAAAAATAAATGGGAAATAGCGTCACTTAAATTATAATACACTTATTATAAATTGTTCCGATATTATTATGAATAAAAAAATTTATTTTTTTCTTAGAGCTTACAACGATATCGACCATTTAACACCGGTCATTCTTAAATTCAGCCGGCGGTTTCCGGATTTGGAACTGGAAGTTTTTATGTATGATCTCGATGAAAATCATTCCAATGATTATCGTGTAAAATATCTTGCGGATTGCAAAATAAATATGATAAGTATTAGCTCAATTCTGTTTAATTATTCCGGCTTATGGAATCGGTATTTAAGAATTAAGAAATATGTGAATGAACATCAGAAAAATAATCTTATTAGATTGCTATTCAAGTCGTTCGATATTGTCTTCAGGAAATTTGTTAGTAGGCATATTGCTAAACTGAATATTAATACTAAATTTGATAATCATTTAAAACCGACGGATGATAAGAAAGTTATCTTTGTTTTCGATCAGTCGCATATGAATTTTTATAAAACAGTCTGTGATTACGCTAAGTCTAGAAGTATTACTACAATAGCACTTCCTCATGGTCATAATACTTTTGATAATGAACTCATATGGGATCATAGTATGAGAATCTCGGACGAGGAATTGAGCGATTACCCTTTCTTCTATGATTATGTGGTATTCGAGAATAGTATTATATCGGACAGATATTTGAAGCAGGGTAAAATTACAGAAACTCAGGGCGTGGTTCTGGGTTCATCGAGATTTTGTGAGGAATGGATCGATGAACTTGAACCAATTTTGCCTAAAATTCAATTGCCCGAATTTGATAAATCGGTATTGAAAATTGTTTTTATGCTCTCGAAACCTAAATATAATGGACATCCCGAAGAGGTTGAAAGAACTATCGTTTTTTTATCTAGGTATCCCGATGTCTTCATCATTTTAAAACCTCATACCAGGGGAATGAAATTCAAAACGAAGTTTTCAAAGAATGTAATGGTTGTTGATAATGACTTCCACTCCTCGTTGTTGATAAACTGGTCCGATGTCGTTCTGTTTACTATGACAAGCGTTATTTTTCACTGTCTTAAGAAGTATAAGCCCGCTATTTATCTGAAAAATACACATTCAAACAGATTGTTATCCGAAAGATTCTTTCATTCATGGGAGGTTCATTGCCGCGACGATCTTAGGGATATGATCTGGAAATTGAAGAAAGAAGAGGGATATAATACTTACTCCAGGGAGGATTCTGATAATTATTGTAAAAATGTTATAGAACCGTGCGGTAGCGATGTTCTTACTTATTATACAGATTTCCTTTACAAATTGTTGAATTGATCCCGGTTCCATTTTGGAAAAAAGCGATATTAAAAATTTCGTTATTTATAATCTTCCAACAGCTCTCCCCTTTTTATTGGGTTTCGTGGCCTTTTCTATCTATACGAACTATCTAATTCCGGAAGAGTTCGGTATTAGGGCGATTATTATTATTTCTATTCTTGTTTTCGAAATTATTACTAATTTTGGTGTCAATTGGATTATCAGAGCCAGGTTTTACGATAAACAGTCAGTCGATGATTTTAAATCACAGTTTACTACAATTCTGTTTGTTGTAATTTCTGCCAGGTTGTTTTTTTTCTTTGTGCTCTCCAGTATCCCGGTAAATAAATTATTTCAGATATTCTTCCCGAGTTGGAACGAGTATTACACTTCCTTGTTCAGTATTCAGTTGTTTGTGTACCTTGCTAACAGCCCAAATAATCTTATTGCTTCAATGCTTGTAATGGCTAAGAGCTCTTCAAAATATTCTGTTGTTCAGCTCCTTTTGTTCTTTGTCTCAACTATTTCTTCTATTGTATTGTTGATTATTTTTAATCAGGGATTAAAATCCTTGTTCTGGGGCGAGTTCCTTGGTGAGTTTCTCTCAACTATACTCGGACTGTTTCTGTTGAAAGAATATTTCAGATTTAAATTTTCATCTCAGGCCGTAAAAGATTTACTGACTATCGGACTACCGGCACTTCCGAAAAATATATTCAGTCAGTTCCAGCAGAATATTAATAAATACCTCGTACAGATATTTCTGCCGGTCGCTGACTTAGGAATCTTCTATAAAAGTGAATTCTTGCGTACAGGATTTAAAAGTGCCGAAAAAGCTTATACTAATGCGTTTGCACCTGAAAATATTAAAAGACTTCAGAAATTAGGGCATGATCGGAGTATCTTTAAAATTCAGAACATTTGGATGAATTTACTTGCGGTTGGAATTGCTTTGACCACTATTTTTATGGTCGATATTTTTGATTTGTTCCATATAAATCCCGCTTTTATCCTCTGTGCTAAAATCGCACCTATCTTTGGCAGTACGGTTTTACTCAGCAGCTATGAAATGGTGCTTGCAAATAATATTCTTGTAGCAAAAAAAACATATATCTTTACTCTCAGAGCAATTATCACAGGTACAAGCAATATACTCCTTAATATCGTTCTTATAAATTTAATTGGATTGCTTGGAGCTGTTATTGCAAGTGTATTTACTGCGCTCTTTAGTTTGCTGATTGGAATTTATTTTAATAATAAATACGTAAGGATTCTTGATGACATTAACCTGATTACATACTTCCTGGTTTTTATTTCTCTTCTTCCTCTGTTCTATGTTTTTTATACCGATTTAATAACTTCATTTGTTCTAAAGATTATTATCTTCTTTGTATATCTGTCAATACTTGCATTAATTGATATCTTTTCGAATAATAGTTTCTTTGTTTCAAACTTGAGGAATCTCAAAAAGTTTAGCGTTTCATGATAAATATTTTGCTTCTTACTGTATCAATAGAAAATATCGGGCCCTCTAAAGCACTCTATGAAATTGCCGCAGGATTGGATAAATCTGAATTTAATGTTAGCATTTGTTTCTGCAGTAAACCTCCTTATAATCAATTGAAACAGAAAATTATGGATGCCGGTATCAATATCTTCGATCTTGATATGCACGGATTATATTCAGTTAAAGGCCTATTTAGACTGTGTAGGATTGTTAAGAAGAATAACATTGATATTATTCATTCGAGATTGATACGCGCGAATTTTTATGGGGGGATCGCGTCTCACTTTATGCGTGTTTGCCATATTGTTAATATCGTCGATGATTATAATCGACACTTCACTGATTTTCATGAAAGCTTAGCCGGAAAAATATTTAAAAGAATTACAGACACTGTAATTAATAAAGCCGATAGAATTGTTACTAATTCAAAGAATATAGCTATGGGACTGTTGAAGGAAAATGCGGCATGGTCCCATAAAATATCAACTATTTACAACGGAGTAGAAATTCCCCAGTTGGATTTACACTCCCATCACCGCAATGCTGTAAGCAGTAATCAGACTATCAAAGTTGGAAGTGTTGGAAGATTGGCGAAAAAAAAAGATTTTATCAGCTTTATTGAAGCTGCAGCATTAGTATTAAAGAAAAGAAATAATGTGATATTTTCTATTGCTGGGGACGGTGATCAGAAGGAAATTCTGAATGAACGGATAAAATCTTTGGGTATCGAAAAGAACTTTACTCTGGTGGGTCATTCTGAAAATACTTTCAGCTATCTGTCTGACCTTGATATATTTGTTTTTACCTCACATTTTGAGGGTATGCCAAATTCAATACTCGAAGCAATGGTTTCTTCTCTCCCGATTCTCACATTTGATTTTTCCGGCGCTGACGAAATCATTTCGAATGGAGCTGAAGGGTTTCTTATTGTGAACCGGGATATTAATGAACTTGCGGACCGAATTAGTATGCTGATAGATGATAAGAATTTAAGTATGAAATTAGGTAATCAGGGAAGAGAAAAAGCTCAAAAACATAATTCTTTAAAAATTATGGTTGATAAATTTCGAAATGAATATTTTAGTCTAATATCAACTAAATAAAAGTAAGTTGCTACATGGAGAAATTGTCTATATGTATTGTGTCTATGAATCACTCGGCTCTTCTGAAGAATTGCCTCGACTCAATTTATAAATATAGACCGGTTAAATATTCGTTCGAGATTATTGTCGTCGACAATTGTTCTTCAGATGATACCCGGGACTGGCTCAATGAGTATGCATCGGACAAACAAGAATTGATTCCAATTTGGAATTCAGAAATTTTTAATTTCTCGAAGAACAATAATATTGCTATTGAACGCTCTTCTGGGAGTGTTTTGCTTATTTTGAATCCCGATACCTTGATTCATAAGGATACTTTGGATAATATGATTGAATTTCTTCTCGGCAGTGAAGATAATGGCGCTGCAACCTGCAAGTTAGTTTATCAAGATGGCAGTTTTCAATATTCTGCAAGAAAATTCCTCAAAATAAAGTATATTTTGGCTAGCAGGTTGAATACTTTGGGTTATAAGGTTTTAACAAATACATACAATGAGTATAATATGTCAAAACAGACTGACATAAATCCGAAAGAAGTGGATTATATTCTTGGCGCTTGTATGTTTATTAAAAAGGATGTTCTAGATGAAGTAGGTCTCTTCGACGAAAGATTCGTGCTTTATGGTGAAGATACTGATTTGTGCTTTAGAATAAAAAAATCGGGGAAAAAAATTTATTACAATCCATGTCATTCAATAACTCATATTTATGCTAGGACAAGTGCTAAAGGTATATGTAGAAAAGAATTCTATTTACAACTATATACTACATTTTTGTTTTATTTAAAAAACTATCTAGGCTTGATTAAATGATCTGGCGTCCATCATCACATAAAAGAATTGTTCAAGTTGCTGATTTTATTTCGATACTATTCGGTTTCGTAATAAGCTATGTAATTTGGAACCAATTCATAGTAAATATAAAAACGACTAGATATTCTCCTCTAGTTTTGAATGAAAATCATATTCTTATTCTTTTTCTTTTGAGTTATTTGTTTGTCTTCATTTTACAAGAAAACGGAGCTTACTCTTACCAAAGATTCACTTCAATACTGAAAGAAATATCCATAATTCTTAAATCCTCAGTTTATGCGGTAATGATCGCGGTTTTCTTATCATATATGCTCGGCGAAAAATCGATTGCGAGAAGTTATTTTACTATTTCATTTATCCTTATTGTCTTCATTTTAATTATTGAGAAGATTGTTTTGTTTAAGATTGCGAATTTTGTTAGGAACAGCGGCAGAAATAGAAAAAGGATAATTATAATTGGTACTGGTTCTCGCGCCAGGAAGTTTATAGAAACTGTTCAGTCTAATAAAAGTTGGGGTTTGGATATAATTGGCATATTGACTGGTGAAATTGACAATGTGGGTCAAGAGATAAATGGTATACAAGTTATAGATCATTATAGTAATTTTCAATCTATACTTAAAACGATAAACCCTGAGGAAATAATCATCACTATTTCTACCAAACGATTTGATCAAATTAGAGATGTATTGGAGATATGTGAAAGAGAGGGTGTTACTGTAAGATTGAATTCCGATTTTTTTGGACGAATAACAAAAAATGTAACCGTTGACAAAGTTTATGGATTGAATATAATAAGTTTTAATATGGTAAAACAATCTGAAATTGATTTATTTCTTAAACGTTTTATTGATATCGTCGGCTCAATAGTTGCAATAGTTATTTTCTTTCCCTTTATGATCGTAGCTGCAGTTGGAATTTGGATTACCGATGGTAAGCCGGTGCTCTATAACTGGAAAGTCATTGGAATTAATAAAAAACCGTTCAAAAGCTGGAAATTTAGAACAATGGTCAAAAACGCTGATGAGCTCAAACACCGCTTAGAGGGGAAAAACGAGATGGACGGACCGGTATTTAAGATTAAAGATGATCCTAGGATAATTCCATTTGGCCGATGGTTAAGAAAGTGGAGTATTGATGAAACGCCTCAATTGTTTAGCGTACTCAAAGGCGATATGAGTCTTGTAGGTCCAAGACCCGCAGGACCAAATGAATTAGTTAGATATGACAGTTGGCATCGGCGAAAGTTGAGCATTAAGCCAGGTATAACTTGTCTCTGGCAAATTAATGGGAGAAATGAAATTTCAAACTTCGATGAGTGGGTAAAACTAGACCTGGAATACATCGATAATTGGTCTTTGCTGCTCGACATTAAAATTCTATTGAAAACAATCCCTTCCGTGATTTTGGGTAGAGGGGCTCGTTAAATTAATTAAATAGAAGGGTAAGATTATGATAGTTGTTAGAGCACCATTTAGACTGCCTTTAGGAGGTGGGGGAACAGATTTACCTTCTTATTATCAAAAGTATGAGGGCTTTCTCATTACTGCTGCTATTAATAAGTATATGTACATTAACATTAATGAGCCGGCAATCATTAATAAAATAAAAATTAATTACAGCAAGGTTGAAGTAGTAGAAATAAATCAAATAAAAGAAATAAAACATGAAATTGTTAAAGAAGCATTAAATTATCTTAAAATTAAGCGTCCTCTTGAAATATCTTCAATGGCTGATTTATCAGCCGGCACAGGGATGGGTTCTTCAAGCTCATATACTGTTGGATTGTTAAAGGGTCTAAACCAAATGTTAAGGAGATACATCTCCATTCAAGAACTGGCAGAAGAAGCATGTAAGGTTGAAATTGATTTAATAGGAAAGCCAATCGGGAAGCAGGATCAATACGCTTCAGCATTTGGGGGTATCCTACAGCTTGAAATTGATACCCTTGGGAAAGTAACAGTAACGCCTCTTAAATTAGAACAAGAGACCATATATGAACTTGAAAATAGATTGATGATGTTTTATACAAATATTGAACGCGACGCTAATGTTATATTAAGCGAACAAAGTTCAAAAGCCAAGTCTGATGATAACGCTGTGATTGAATCAATGCACAAAATTAAAGAAATTGGAATCGAAGTGAAGAAGAAATTATTGGAAGGAGATGTATGTGCTTTCGGTGAATTATTAAATGAACACTGGCTTACAAAAAAAAATGTCTCAAAAAAAATGAGTAATTCTAAAATTGATGATTGGTACGATCTTGCAATGAAAAACGGTGCGTTGGGAGGTAAAGTTATGGGAGCCGGCGGGGGAGGTTTTATGCTTTTTTGTGTTCGTAACGGTAAAAGAAAGCATTTAAGAAAAACGCTTGAAGATGCCGGACTAAGATATATGAATTTTAAATTTGACTGGGAAGGCGTGAAGACGTTGGTTAATATTTAGGAAGCAGTATGATAGTAGGTTGTAAGTAGTAAATAGAAAAAGAAACAAAAATATTGGGAAATTGGTAAAGCAAATTGCAAAGGTTTTAGAGATTTAATAGTTTATCAGTTAGCATATCAACTTGCTATTGAAATTTATGAAGTAACAAAAACATTTCCGAAAGAAGAAAAGTATTCATTGGTCGACCAAATCCGTCGTTCTTCAAGATCAGCAACAACAAATATTTCAGGGTCATGGAGTAGACGAAAATATCCCAAATCATTTGTAAGTAAATTAATTGATGCAATTGGTGAAGCTGATGAAACAACAGTGTGGTTGGATTTCTCAAAAGATTTTGGTTACCTTGAAACAACTAAGTATAATTCTCTTTTTCAAAGATATGTGGATGTTTGTAAAATGTTAAACAGCATGATTAACCAGCCTGAAAAGTTTTGTTATTGATTAAATCGTTCTACATACTTCTTACTATATACTACTTACAGTAAATTATTTGACATGAAAAAAAAAGTACTCATCACCGGTGTTGCCGGATTTATAGGTTCAAACCTGGCTAACAGATTGTTAGCTGAAGGCGGATATAGAGTAATTGGAATTGACAATCTTTCTTACGGTGTAAGAGAACAAATACCTGTAGAGGTCGAATTTTATGAGTTAGATATTAGAGACACAGCGATTTATAATCTCTTTACAAATACAGACTTTGTATTTCATTTCGCTGCAAAGAATTGTATCAGCGATTGTCAGCTTGATCCTGTCGAAACAGCCGATATAAATGTAAGAGGTACGGTAAATGTTTTGGAAGCCGCAAAAAGAGCCAATGTAAAGAAAGTTATTTATGCAGAATCATCAGCTCTTTATGAAGGTAGTAATCGGTTGCCTACTCCAGAGTCTGAAATAAATCCCCAGTCATTTTATTCAATTAGTAAATTATCTACAATGTATTTTGCGGATGCATATACAAAATTTTATAATCTTAAAACAACGGCACTTAGATACTTTTGTGTTTATGGCCCAAGACAGGATTATAGAAGAACAATCCCTCCTTTATTTTCTGCTTTTATCATAAAACTACTGAAGGGAGAAAACCCAATTATATACGGCACCGGCGAAAAGCGAAGAGATTTTATTCATGTTGATGATATAAATGATTTTCATATTCAATGTATGAAAGATGATCGGACAACCGGTAACGTTTATAACCTTGGCAGCGGTTATAATTATTCGGTTAATGATATTTATAATACGATTTCATCGTTACTGCATTCTGATATTAAACCAATCTATAAACCTGATTTACCCGGTGAAGCTTTTGAAAACCTTGCCGATATTTCAAAAGCAAAAACGATTGGCTGGAATCCCAAAATCGATTTGGAACAAGGACTGAAGACATCAATAGACTTTATTAAAAATGAAATTTCAAAAGGAAATATCTGATTTCAATTCTCTTTATTTTGTAAGAATTTTGTAGTATAATATGTATAGAATAAAATTTGACAGGCATGCTAAACGTAGAATGAAGTGGCGAAGAATTTCAGAGGAAGAAGTTGAAATGACAATAATGCAGCCTGATTATACAGAAGATACAGTAAAGAATCGAAAAAATTCTTATAAAAAAATCAATGAAAGACTTATAAAAGTAACATATATTCAGATAGAGGAAGAAATAGTCGTTATTACTGTAATTGATAAATCAGAATCATAGAAAAGGATAATTATGAAAATTGAATATAGCAAAAGTGCAGATGCTTTATATGTTTATTTTAAAGAAGCTTTTGTAAGCTTTACAAAAGAAATTCAGGAAGGTATTAATTTAGATTTTGATGAAAATAACCAAATTATCGGCATTGAAATACTAGATGCCAGTGAAAGATTTAGTAAAACCGATATAGCAAATATAAATATAGAAAACCTGTCAGAGGTTTTAGATTAATATTTTACAAAATTATTATAAAACAACCACCAAATCTTCGGATTAATTCAAACCTGACTGAAACCAGTGATTGACAATTTCTCACACAGTCATTTTTGGGAATAAACAAGCTACTAATGACAATCAATGACAATTGACTAATAAATGAAAGCCATCATTCTCGCTGCCGGTAAAGGAGAAAGAATTAAAGAAATATCAAAATTTACTCCTAAACCAATGTTTCTTTATAAGGGCAAACCTATAATTCAATATAATATTGAATTGTGTAAGAAATATGGTATAACTGATATTTACGTAAATACACATCACCATTCAAATCAGATACAAGAATATTTAGGAAAGGGTGAAAAGCTTGACGTTAAAATTACTTATTCCTTTGAAGAAGACCTTTTAGGTACATCTGGAGCTTTATTAAACTTCAAAAACTTTCTTCAAGATGCCCCTTTTTTTGTTATTTATAGCGATCAAATATGTGATTTCGATTTGAATGAATTAATAAAGAAGTATAACGACAATAATGGTATTGGTGTTATTGCATTTCATTATAGGGAAGATATTATTCATAGTGGTGTAGCTGAGTTTGATAGTAATATGAAGATTATAAGGTTTATTGAAAAACCTAAACCGGATGAGACAGATAGTCACTGGGTAAACGCAGGTATTTATTATCTGAATCCAGCCATTTTTGATTTTGTTCCTGCCGGCACTTCGGATTTTGGGAAAGATATTTTCCCGGAGCTTTTAAAGAAACAGCAAAACTTATTTGGCGTTTGTAAGAATAAAGAAGTAAAAGTATTTGATACATTAGAAATGTATAATAAAACAATTTCCTTAGAATCGTAATGTTATCAAACAAGAATATTATTTTAACTGGTGGGGGAAGAGGCTTAGGGAGAATATTTGCTCATAAATTAGCTAACGAAGGTGCCAGATTAATCTTACTTTCAAGAACAGAAGAAGAGTTAAAAAGAACTTTAAATGAAATAAAGCCAAAATCTCCTGAATCATTTTATATTTCACTTGATATATCTGATATATCAGCAGTTAAAAATGCACGTTCGATTGTTCTTGATAAAGTTGATAAAATAGATTGTTTGATTAATAATGCTGCCATCCAGCCCCCAATAGGTTTATTTCATCAAATTGAAATCTCTAAATGGATAAACAATATTAAAGTAAATTTGAATGGGACGGCGCAATGTATTTATTTTTTTGTAGATAATATGATCAAAAATAGAAAAGGAAAGATTATCAATCTATCAGGTGGTGGATCAACTTCTCCACGTTCCAACTTTTCTTCCTATGCTTTATCGAAGACTGCGATAGTGAGATTTACAGAAATATTAGCCAAAGAATTAAATCATTTTAATATTGATGTGAATGCTTTGTCGCCAGGGGCAATAAACACAAAAATGCTTGATGAGGTTTTAGAAGCTGATAAGAATGCCGGAGAAGAAATTACTTCAGCCAAGAGACGATTAAAAGATGGAGGTGATGATCCCAAAATATCGGCTGAATTATTATATTATTTATGTTCTGATAGTTCTGATGGCATTACAGGTAAATTAATTTCGGCAATTTGGGATCCGTGGCAAGATGACGCATTCCTTACAAAACTAAAGAGTGACAAGGACTTTGCTACTTTACGACGTATTGATGATAAAACTTTCTTTAAGAAAATATGAATATAGTAATAATCGGTTGCGGATTAATTGGCAGAAAAAGAGCAGCCGCTCTTTCCGATGATGATATACTTGTTGCTTGTTGCGATACAGATCAGAACGTTCTGAAAAAATTTGCAGATGATTTTAATTGCAAACCCTTCTCAAACTATTCTGACATGATAAAAGAGATCTCGTTTGATATTGCAATAGTATCTGTGGTTAATAAGTTTGCAAAAGAAATTATAATTAAATTATTAGAATCTCACCATCATGTATTAGCTGAAAAACCTTTGGGAAGAAATTATGATGAAGCGAAAGATATTTATGACTGCGCAGTAAAAAAGGGAATGAAAATTAAAACTGGTTTTAACCATAGATTTCACCCAGGTATTTGGAAAGCAAAAGAAATATTAGACAATAATGAGATAGGAAAAGTGATCAACATCCGTTCAAGATATGGTCATGGTGGAAGACCAGGGATGGAAAAAGAATGGAGAGCTTCAAAAGATTTGTGTGGCGGGGGTGAACTGTTAGACCAGGGTGTACACATCATTGATTTAATTAGATGGTTTGGGGGAGATATAACTGAAGTTTTTGGAACTACGGAAACTAAATTTTGGAACATGGATGTTGAAGATAATGCTTTCGCAATTCTAAAAACAACAGAAGATGTTACTGCTTCATTCCATGTTAGCTGGACGAATTGGAAAAATATTTTTTCATTCGAGATTTTTGGTACTGAAGGTTACATTCGTATTGAAGGACTCGGCGGGAGCTATGGAATTGAAATCCTTGAAATTGGTAAAAGGAAAAAAGAAGGCGGTGTGCCGGACATTGAAAATTATGAATTTCCTACAAACGACGTAAGCTGGGTTAATGAATGGAACGAGTTCAAATTATCAATTGAAGAAAATAGAGACTCTATTGGCAGCGGTTATGACGGCTTAAAAGCTAATGAAGTGATTGCAGCAATTTATGATTCTCATAAACTTAAAAAAGTAGTAATAATTGATTAAAAACATTTTCTTTGACAGAGACGGTGTAATTAATAATGTTGTTATCAGAGATTCCAGAGTAGAATCTCCACGCAGTATAAAAGAATTCAGTGTTAAAGAAGACTTTCTCAAGTTTTATGATCAGGTACAACAAAAAGATATTAAACTTTTTGTTGTATCTAACCAACCTGATATATCAAGAAATTTGATGAATAATCATGAATTGGAATTAATGAACGATGTTCTAAATTCGAGATTTAATTTTGCGGAAATTCTTTATTGTAAACATGATGATAAAGATAATTGTACTTGCAGGAAGCCCAAACCAGGTATGCTTAATCACCTTATTCAGAAATATAAGCTAAAAAAACATGAATCTATTTTTATTGGCGATAGTTGGAAAGATATGGAAGCTGGAAAAAGCGCAGGTATTAAAACCGTTTTTTTGTCACAACCTTATAATTCTGAATTGGGATTAAAAACTGATTATGTAGTATCTAATTTATTTGAAATTATTCATTTAATAACTGGAGTATAATATGAATTTTTCCGAACAATTCTTGGAAGAAAGCCTAAGGATTATTAAAGATATAAACACGGATGAAATTGAAAAAATAGCTCAAATCCTATCTGAAGTGCGTTCAAAAAATGGACGGTTATTTTTTATTGGTTCCGGAGGCGGGGCAGGTCATTCTTCCCATGCTGTCTGCGATTTTAGAAAATTGTGTAATATCGACGCTTACGCCCCATATGATAACATTTCTGAGCTGACCGCAAGGGTGAACGACGAAGGATGGGACGTAACAATTATTAACTGGCTGAAGGTAAGCCGGTTCAATAGCAGTGATTGTGTTTTTGTATTTTCAGTTGGCGGCGGCAATGAAGAAAAAAATATTAGCATGAATTTAGTGAATGTGATTAAGTATGCAGATGAAATTGAAGCTAAGATAGTTGGAGTTGTTGGAAAGGACGGCGGATTTACAAAAAAGTTGGGGCATGGTGTAGTTGTCATTCCAACTGTTGATGAAAAGAGAGTTACACCACACACAGAAGGTATGCAAGCAGTAATTTGGCACCTGCTGGTCTCACACCCTGAATTACAAATTAATCCCACTAAATGGTAAACAACCAAATAACAAGGAGGTATCATGATAAGATCTGTAAATGATTTGTCCGTAAAACTATTTGCAGATGGTGCAGATATCAAAGGTATGTTGGAAATGTATGCGATATCATATATATCAGGATTTACTACTAACCCGACATTAATGAAAAAGGCCGGTATTATAAATTATTCCGAATTTGCTAAAGAAATTTTAACAGTTATAAATGATAAACCTATATCATTCGAAGTGTTCTCGGATGATTTTAGAGAAATGGAAAAACAAGCAATGGAAATTGCTTCTTGGGGGGAGAATGTGAATGTAAAAATTCCTATTACTAATACTAAAGGAGAAAGTAGTTCAGAGTTGATTTCAAAGCTTAGTAGTAAAGGAGTTAAGCTAAATGTAACGGCAATGTTTACAATAGAGCAGGTAAAGTCGGTTGCTGCTGATTTATCAAAAGGACCTGGCGGCTATGTTTCAGTTTTCGCCGGACGCATTGCTGATGCAGGAATTGATCCTTTGCCAATAATGAAAAATATTGTCGATTTTCTTTTACCGTATGACAATGTTGAATTAATTTGGGCAAGTCCTAGAGAGTTGTTTAATGTCGTTCAAGCAAATGAGATTGGGTGCCATATTATTACAGCTACAAACGATATATTAAAGAAACTACATTTGCTTGGAAAAGAATTAACTGAATATTCTTTGGAAACAGTAAAAATGTTTTATGATGACGCTTATAGTGCTGGATATAGAATATAGCTTTTCTTGCAAATTGATATTTTTGATTTATTAAAGAAAAATAAATAATTCCGTGTAAATGGTTAAAGTAAGAGATTAGCTAATTACTGCGAAGTGTAACGAAGCTGCACTTAGCTAAGCGAAAATCCGATAAGGGTTTCCCCGAAGCATCAATACTGTTTTCCCCAGAACAGAAATCAAGCTTCGCATTTTCCATCTGATCAGAAAGGTTACAAAACAAAGAAGCATCTTTCCCAATGATGATGCACTGAAAAAAATGATTACTTAGCTTACAGAGATATTTCTAAAAAATGGGCTGTTGCTTTATCCCACTTGGCAATTATTGTTGATGATAGATTAAAAAATATTCTTTAACACTAATTCCCATTTACACAAATTATTTTACAGACTCACATTTAATGATTTCTATAAAAAACATTACCCTCACTCAACGCTTGAATATTTATCGCCAGTGGAATTTGAGAAATTAAACAATCACAAAATATCGCCTAATTTTTTTAAACCTTGTGCCCTGATTCTTATCTTGCTTTTTTGAGTGCATTATAAATAATAGATGATTTATTTATAATGAAATATTTAGACTAACTACAAAGTCTTAAAAATAAAAGCCACTAATAAAATTCATGAAACATATTATTCTTTATTCAATTTTAATTCAAATTATCATTTTAAGTGATATTCTTTCCCAGACTATATTCGAACCACTTAACCGTGATATCTATTCATATTTATCGCGAATTAGCCAACGGGGGATAATAGATTTAGATGATCAAATTAAACCTCTTTCTAGAAAATACATCAGCATGAAGCTATCTGCACTCAAAGATGATAATTCGCGGTTAACGCCTATTGAAAAAGATGAACTTGAGTTTTATCTGCAAGAATACGGTTTTGAGTTGTCATTCGATAACACGGATTATAAACCTTCCGGCGATGCAAATTTCTTCAAGGACGATTACGGGCGGTATAACTTTTTTGCTTACGGAGACAGTCTTTTCAAAATAAATATTAACCCTATTTTAGGTTATAAAAAGGGGAGCAATGATTCGAAATCTCAAAGTCATTTCTGGAACGGACTGCAGTTTCATGGTTATCTCACTGATAATTTAGGATTTAGTTTTGACTTCAGAGATAACTCAGAAAAAGGAGACAATGCGGATAGAATAAAATTATTTTCAGATGCTACCGGGATTATTCGTTCAAGATCGGTTGACAATAGTTTTGAATACAGCGAAGTTAGAACCTCCATCTCTTATGATTGGAATTGGGGTTTCATTTCAGCCGGCAAAGAATTTTATGAATGGGGTTATGGTAAATCCGGTAACATTGTTCATTCAACAAAATCCCCTTCATATCCTTATATCAGATTAGATATTTATCCTGTAAGCTGGCTTCGGTTTAATTATATTCACGGCTGGCTTGCCTCCGGCGTAGTTGACTCTTCTATTTTGTACCAAACAAACTGGCGGTCTAATGACCGAGAACAATACAGGAGTAAGTTTATTGCATCGCACACTCTAATATTGACTCCTATTAATGGACTGGATCTTTCATTTGGAGAATCTATAGTTTACAGCGATAGACTGGAAATCTCTTATTTAATGCCTTTAATGTTCTTTAGACTGGCTGACCACTACCTCAGCCGAACTAATAATAATGCGGGCGCTAATTCCCAGTTCTTCTTTGGCGTAAGTTCAAGGAATCATATCCCTCGCACACACTTATACGGTTCATTATTAATCGACGAAATTGTGCTCTCAGAATTATTCAACCCTAAAAGAGAAAGAAATCAAATCGCTTTCAGCTTTGGCGCTTCTGTTACCGATCTCCCGGTTAATAATTTAACGTTTACGGTCGAGTACAGTAAGACCTATCCATTTGTTTATACTCATTATATTCCAACTCAAACCTATGAGAGCAATAATTATACACTCGGTCATTGGATAGGACACAATGCTGATCTTGTTTACGGCTCTGTTCAATACAGAATTATTCGCGGATTAAAAACAGAAATCTGGTTGAGAGCTGTTAGAAAAGGAGGTGAAGGAAGTGTCGATGACCAATATACAATTCCATCCAGACAATTTCTTTTTGGTCTCCGCAAAGATTACACTGATTTTGGTTTTAATATTAGTTATGAGATTTTCCACGATTTATTTGTTAAAGCAGAATATGCTTCCTATAAATCTAAATCCGAACAAAATGACGGGTCTTTCATTGAATTTCGCAGGAAAGAATTTTACTTTACATTCAATTTCGGTTTTTAACGGATACAAAAAGACTCATTAAATTCATCCTCAATACCTCACAATTCCTCATTTATAATTTTTCATTCCTGCTAATTTCCTTTCAAAGTTTCTCCAAAAAATAATTAGTAATTTTCTCAAACAAATGTACGCCTTCGGTTCCGCCGACGTGATGCCCGTGCCCGTAGTAAGGGAAGTAATCCAGTGGCTTATTCAGCTTGGCTGCCTTATCGGCGAAAGCTAATGTATTCTGCCATACAACAACGGGATCCGAAGTTCCGTGCACAAGCAGAAGACTTCCGTTAAGCCTGTCGGCATAATTCAATAAATTAGATTCTTCATATCCATCGGGATTCTGCTGAGGCGTGTCCATATATCTTTCAGTGTACATAACTTCGTACAACCTCCAGTCAATCACAGCGCCGCCATTAACTCCTACTTTGAACATACCTCCGGTTCTAAGCATCATTGCGGTTGACATGAATCCGCCGTAACTCCATCCGAAAACTCCTAAACGGTTTGAATCAACGAAAGCCTGCGACTTTAAGTAATTTACGCCGGCAATCTGATCTTCGAGCTCAATTGTGCCGAGTCTTCTGAAAGTCGCCTGCTCGAATTCCAATCCTCTGTTATCAGAGCCTCTATTATCTAAAGTGAAAATAACAAAACCCTCCGATGCCATCCGGTGAAACCATAAATTATATCTGCCGCGCGGGAATTCGTTGCGAACCAATTGGGCATGGGGGCCGCCGTAAACATAAACAATTGCTGGATAGACTTTAGTGGAATCGAAATTAGAAGGATAAACAATCCGGCAGTATAATTCAGAGCCAATCTCGTTCTTAATTGAAAATATTTTATGCTTTCCCGTCTCGTATTTTTCATAAGGATTGCCCGATTTATGAATGAGGCTTATCTCATCGCCTTTGTAATCAATTATTCTTATTTCATTTGGGGTATCGAGGCTGCTTAATTCGTCAATAAAATAAAATCCGGATGAATGTACTTTAACGTTATGAACTCCTTTATGCCTCGTCAATTTAGTCTTGAGACCTGTCTTAAGATTTATTTTATAGAAATGCCTTTCCAGCGGACTCTCTTCAGTAGTCGTGATAAATATGTTTTCCCCGGCTTCATCAAATCCGTGAAAATCGGTTACAACATAGCTCCCGTTTGTTAATTGTTTAATTAAATTGCCTTCAATGCCGTATAAATATAAATGCCGCCATTTGTTTCGTTCAGAGAACCATAAAAATTTACCATCGTCTTTAGGCAGAAAGAATAAATCGTGTTCGGGCTCAACGTATTTGTCATCTGTTTCTTCAAATAAAATTTTAACTGGTTCGCCTGTCATTGCATCAAACTTAATAACTTTTAGGTGATTCTGATCTCTGTTCAATATTCCGGCAAATATAAAATTACCGGAAGGATGCCATGTTACGCTTGTAATATACTGTTCATCGTCGCCTTCAATGTTCAATTTGATAGTCTGCTTCGATTCTATGTTGAATATGTGCAGACTTACTTTAGAGCTTTTTTGTCCAGCCATTGGATATTTAATCATTTCCACAGTTGCGGGCTGTGTATCGATTTTGAGTAAAGGATAATCGGTTACTGAAGCTAAATCCTCTTTATAGAATGCGAGGAGCTTTCCGTTCTGCTGCCAGAAAATTCCTCCTGCAATACCGAATTCGTTTCTCGACACCGATTTTCCGTTAGTAATATTATGTCCTCCGTCGCTAGTTACCCTGAATTCATTTCCATCGGCGTATGAGATGAACAGGTCGTTGCCTTTAACGAATGCCACGGTTTTATTATCGGGGGAAACGGATTTCTCTTCCGCTTCTTTAGTGAGTTTGTTAATTAAAAAAAGGTTCTTTTTCAACGCATCATATTCAAAAAGCGTTTCATCCTTCCAGAATTGAAATTGTGTGCCGCTTATCCATCTAATTCTCGGTATGGATGAACTTCCATCATAGCCGGCTTTCTTCAGCAGCATGTTTAAATATTCAGAAGTAACTATTGTTTCTTTTTTCCCGGATGCTGCATAACCCTTCAGCAGCGCCGATTCATCTACTGAGTCTTCTGCGAAACTGTAAGCCGCTTCTTCCGGAAGCCATTGAAGCTGTTTTAATGTGGTAGGCGCTAAAATGCTCATTGACCTCCGCGCTATGTCTTCGCTCGAAAACTTATTTAACTGCGCAGTAGTAAGGGGATTTAAAACGAATATAAATAAAAGAATGAAACCGGACTTTCTCATATTGCCCTCGATGATATTAATAATTATTATCCTCCTCTAAAAGATAATAAATTGTTGAATCCAATTCTTCACACTAGGGAATGGAAGGCAATACAGAAAAAATTATGATTTCATCACCGTTAGTTTCGCCGGCGGTTAATATACAGGATAAAAAAAAGGGCTCATTCGAGCCCTGTGATTATTTCTTCTTCTCTTCTTCTTTTTTTCTGTCGCTCGGAAGTATTCTCTTAGTAAGAACGTTATCGATGAGATTATATTCCTTCGCTTCGTCTGAGGTCATATATTTATCGCGGTCGCAGTCAGCCATTATCTGTTCGAATGGCTTACCGGTATGCTCGGCGAGAATTTTATAAATAGTATCGCGCGTCTTGATCATCTCCTTGGCGTGTATCTCAATATCCGAAGTCTGACCCTGCAGCCCGCCAACCCAGGGCTGATGTATCATTATCTTGGAGTGGGGCAGCGCAGACCTCTTTTTTTCGGAGCCGCCGGTAAGCAGAACCGCTCCCATACTCGCTGCTAATCCGACGCAGATAGTAGATACGTCGGCTCGTATATAACGCATAGTATCGTAAATTGCTAAACCTGCAGAGACGCTTCCGCCGGGTGAATTGATGTATAGAAAAATATCTTTGTTCGGATCTTCGGCTTCCAAAAATAGAAGCTGAGCTATGGTTAGACTCGCAACATGATCGTCTATTGCAGTCCCTAAAAATATTATTCTCTCCCTGAGCAGCCGGGAAAATATATCCATGCCTCTTTCGCCTCTGCCTGTCTGCTCAATTACATAAGGCACAAGCTGATTGTAAATTTCTGTTTTCATTTTTTCTTTCCTTTAGATTCTTTCTTCTTTTTATCGGGATGGTATTCAACCGCTTTGTTATTCTCAACAAGGAATTTAACAACCTTGTCCTCAAGCAGAGCTTCGTTCCTGTTTGTTGATTTATAATAATTTAAAAGCTTGTCAACCGATATTCCAGTTTTTTCAGATTCCGCTTTGGCAAGATTTTCTAATTCAGATTCTTCAACTTGTATTTTTTCCGTTTGAGCTAAAGTCTCCATGATTATCTGCCATTTAGCCGTCCATTCAGCTCTCGGTTTCAAATATTCTCTTGCCGCCTTTTCATCAACCTGTTGTTTCTGCCTCTTCGCATTCTCTTTTTCAGCTTCGACAAACCTTTCAAGTAATGAATCAACAAATCCCCTCGGAGGATCAAAGTTATTATTCTCAACAATCCTGTTTAATAAACTGTTAGTAAAAATATTTTCGGACTGCTCGCGTAAGTATTTTTCGTAGTTGGCTCTTATCATCGTTTTGAATTCATCTATTGTCTTAGCCCGTTTGCCTGAAATCTTCTCAACAAGCTCTTCGGTAATTTCTGGATAAATAATTTTTTCAATTTTCTTGATCTCGACCTCGTAATTCATTTCCTGGCGGTGTACTTCTTCACCGTGCTTGTGTTCGTCAATAAAATTAAAATTAAATCTGTCTCCTGTTTTCTTGCCAATAGAATTATCGGCAATCTCTTTGTTTACACGCTCGTCGGAAAGGTCAATTGTCATATTCTCGCTTCTGTTGCCCTCAACCGGCTGCCCGCTGTCATCCAGTCTTTGCAGATCAACTACGATTTTGGATTTTTCTTCCACAATCTCTGCTTCTTCGTATGAGGCATGTGCTTTTAGGAGGTTATCCAAATCCTTCTCTATGTCTTCTTCCTTGACTTCAAATAAAGGCTTTTCTATCTCAAGCTCTTTGTAATCCTTCAATGTTAATTTAGGTTTTACCTCGTATCTGACCTTGAAGGATAAATATTCATTTGGCTTATAGTCCAGGTCTGTCATCTGAGGTGTGTTTACTGGTTTTGAATCAGCCGAATCAACGGCTTCCCAGAATATTTTATTCGCTATTTTCTCGCTTGCCTGATACTCCACGGCTTCGCCGTATAATTTCTTGAACATCTGCATAGGGACTTTGCCTTTCCTGAAGCCCGGCAGAGATATTTTCTTATGCTCTTCTTTTAATGCTTTTTCAATATCCGGCAGGATTTCTTGATAATCAATCTTAATCTCAATTTCATGCTCTATAGGCGATAACTCGTTTACTTTTTGTTCCAATATAACCTCTTAATTGATAAATGGGATCGTACTTGTGCGAAAGGGGGGACTCGAACCCCCACATCCTCTCAGATACTAGATCCTAAGTCTAGCGCGTCTACCAATTCCGCCACTTTCGCAGTAAAATTATCCTAAATAATCATTATTTAGAAAATAAAATCATAATTTTAGGGTGTAAATTTATACAAATTAGAAGTGATTTCACAATGCAACCTGAAGTCTTGAATTATTTTGTTATATTTAATCAGTTAATCATTAAACAGAAATCCCTTAGGTAATGGAAGAACTCATAGGCAAAAAAATAGAAAGTTATACTTTTCTCTCGATTCTGGGTAAAGGGGGAATGGGTACCGTCTATAAAGCCTATGACGAAAAACTCGACCGGCATGTTGCAATAAAAATCCTTGATGTAAAGGTTATTGATAAAACAAAATTTATTGAAAGGTTCAAAAGGGAAGCCCGCCATCAGGCTCAACTATCGCACCCTAATATCGTAACGGTTTATGGTTTCATCGATTCCGAAGGCACACTTGGGATTGTTATGGAATACGTTGAGGGCGAAAGTCTTGAAAAAGTGATATTCCGTCAGAGAAGATTGCATATCTTTGATGTGGTTTACATTATGCGCCAGGCATTGCTCGCCATTGGATATGCGCATAAGAAGGGCTTTGTTCACAGAGATATTAAACCTTCAAATATTATACTCAATACCGAAGGCACAGTGAAGATAATGGACTTTGGTATTTCAAAATCTCTCGAGGACAGAAGCATGACCAAAACAGGCGCGCAGCTTGGTACGGTTTTCTACATGAGTCCTGAACAAATTAAAGGCAATGACGTAACGCATCTAACAGATATTTATTCAATCGGATGTACTCTCTATGAAATGATTGCCGGACAGCCCCCGTTCAACTATGAAAGCGAATATGATGTGATGGATGCCCATCTGAAAAAAGAACCTCCAAAGATGTCTCAAATTATACCCGGTACTCCTTCAGTTCTTGACCGGATCATATCAACCTGCCTGATGAAAAATACAGCTGGCAGATACCAAAATTGTGCGGAGATTATTGAAGAACTTCATGGGCTTGACGAATATCTCACTCAAGTCGAAGCCAAGTATTTTATCCGCACAAAAAAAGATCCTTCAAAAACAAAGTACTATTCGATGCTGGCATTTTCGACTTTCATAATGGTAATGGCTGCTTTAACTTATTTTGTTTACGTGCAGGTCGGCGAGTTACTCCGGAGCGGCGAAATTGATAGATATAAACTCTATAAAATTCAAGATCTCTTCGGCTCGGGCAGGGATTCATTGAATGTTACCGATGTTACGGTGCTTCGCACCGGCAACGGCGTCAGCCTTAATGCGATACAGTTTATAAGCGAGTCGTTCGGCATTGCCGTAGGCGATAGCGCAACTTTGCTTATGACGAATGATGCAGGTAATTCATGGTCTGATCAGCGGATTCCTATAAGTACGAATTTTCTGGATACATATTTTTTTGGGGACGGTACGTCGTTCATCGTGGGAGATAATTCAACTTTGCTGAGAAGCGATAATTTCTTTAAAAATTATTCCGAAGTTAATGTCCCTCCGGGTTATTCCTTGTTCAAGATAAAGTTTATTAACAGACTTGTAGGATTCATACTCGGCAGCAGCGGGTTAATATTAAAAACTAATGACGGAGGTAAAACATGGAAGAAAGTTGTAATCAATACCCAATATACTCTTTATGATATTCATTTTATTGACGATAAAACGGGGATGATCGTCGGGTGGAACGGAGCTTATTTCAAAACCGAAGACGGCGGGATTACATGGTATGTGCAGAAATCTTTTACCGATAAATATCTGAAATCAATTAATTTTATAGATAACAGACTCGGGCTTGCCGTCGGAGGAGGGAATACAATTTTCAGAACTGTTGACGGAGGCAGAAACTGGGAAAAAACATTTTCCAATACGTTAAGTAATTATCAATCTGTAACATTTATTGATGAAAATGTCGCAGTACTGATCGGTCACAAGGGGATTATTCTCTATTCCGAAGATAAAGGAATCTCATGGCAGAGAATGGATTCCTATTCATACGCAAATCTTAATTCAATGACTTTGTCACCCGATAATAAAATTTTTGTCGTTAGTGTAAACGGCGAAATTCTTAGAATATTTTAAGGCTCTAAATTGGAAAAGTTTATAATTTATGGCGGAAAACAGTTGAGCGGTACTGTGAAAGTCAGCGGGGCAAAAAATGCCGCTCTTGCAATTATGCCGGCATGCCTTCTGAATTCGGGGAAGAATATTCTTCGATATGTACCCGAAGTTAATGATATTTATACCATGATAAAACTGCTCAACCATCTCGGTGTCGAGTCAATGTTCACAAATAACGAACTCGAACTCGATTCTACTAAAATTATCAGCCAGGATGCTCCATACGAACATGTAAAGAAAATGAGGGCTTCGGTTTACGTGCTTGGTCCATTGCTGGCAAAATACGGTTACGCCAAAGTTTCACTGCCAGGCGGTTGCGCTTGGGGACCGCGTCCTATTAATTTACATCTCGAAGCAATGAAGAAGCTTGGTGCCGGTATTGAGCTCGATCAGGGCTACATTATAGCAAAGTGTAATAAATTAAAAGGGGCAAAAATACATTTCGATATCTCAAGCGTCGGTGCAACAGGCAACACTCTTATGGCGGCTGTTCTTGCAAAAGGCAGCACAGTAATCTCTAATGCTGCCATTGAACCGGAGATAACTGCTCTTGCTGATTTTCTTGTCGGAATGGGAGCAAGAATCAATGGCATCGGGACAAACCTCTTGGAAGTGGAAGGTGTTGATGAACTTAAACCCGGCGTAATGAATATTATTAATGACCGGATTGAAGCGGGTACTCTACTCATTGCAGGAGCTATTACAAAAAGCAAAATATCCATAGAATACGATTATCCGGATAACATGATTGCTGTTTTATCAAAACTTTCAGACAGCGGAGTTAAGTTGTTAATCAAAAATGGTTTAATTACTTTAGATGCAGCCGATTGTGATGTTAAAAGTGTTGATGTTACTACAGCTATTTTTCCTGGATTCCCGACTGATATGCAGGCGCAGTGGATTGCATATATGTCAATCGCCGGTTCAACTGCAAGAGTTACCGATAATATCTACTTCGACCGGTTCAGTCATGTGCCGGAGTTAAATCGCCTTGGAGCAGATATAGCAGTTAACGATAATACCGCTGTTGTCAGGGGCGTGAAGAAATTAACGGGAGCAAAAGTTATGTCCACCGACCTTCGTGCTAGCGCTTCTCTTGTACTTGCAGCCCTCGCAGCCGAAGGTTCGACTGAAGTATTGAGGATTTATCATCTTGACCGGGGATATGAAAAAATAGAAAAGAAGCTTGAATCCCTCGGTGCGTCTATTGAACGCATCCAAACATCAGAATTCTGATCCGGTGTGAAATGTTCTTTAGAATAGACAGAGTTTTTTTACTCTCTATAATTATTTTGATTTCAGTATTTCTTCAATTTTTACCTCTCGTAAATGTAATTGGATATGAATTCTCTGCAGCATCCGGCATAATACTTTATTTTTTGCTGGGTTTGTATACCGCAAGAAATGCAGCATTGTCGATGCGGAACTCAAATCGGATTTTCTTGAGTAAATTTGATTTGATTTTTTATGTGGTTTCAGTGCTTGTGCCGCTGGTAGTGTCAATTGTCAATACGGTAATTTTTCAAATTTGTCCGATGTCCGGCGGAGTGTTATTTTATTTTGTTCAGGCAGTCCCATGCTCTGTAATGGGAATTGCAGTTGGTGTTCTCTCCACCTGGCTGTCAATCAAATTGCGCTATTTATTCTTCATCTTTTTCTTTCTGTTTTTGATGGCAGTCCCCCTGACAGAAATTTATTTTTATCCGCAGATTTATTTCTTTTCCTCGCTGCTTGGATTTTTCCCGGGGACAATATATGATGAGGATATTCCGATAACAGCTGCTTTGATCGTATACCGGCTCGTTAATTTATTTTATTTTTCCTTGCTTTTTGTGCTCCTACTGGATTTCTTTATGCAACGAAAAGCGCGATTTAAGATGTTAGCTTTTATTGCATGGGCCTTTGCCGGCTTTCTGTTTATTTCGCTGAAGACTGAATTAGGTTATGCTACCGATGAGAAAAGATTAAGAAATATTTTATCAGAAGAAGCTGTAACTGATTATTATACAATAATATACGATAATTCGCTTGATAAAAGAATTTTGAAAGATATTCTTCTAAATCATTCGTACTATGTCGATGAATTCAATGCTGTTGAAGCCAATATGGATTGGTTGAATTTCAAAACTTTTCTATTTAGTAACCGGGAGCAGAAAAGGAATCTATTCGGTTCAGGAGCAGCCGATGTATCCAAACCCTGGCAGAAGAAAATATTTACTGATGTATACAGTTATGAAAATACACTAAAACACGAGATATCTCATCTCACCGCCGGGGGTTATTCAAATAATATTCTTCGGTTAGCCGGGGGATTAAACCCGGCAATGATCGAAGGCTATGCTGTGGCTGTTGAAAATAATTACTCTGGATACAACATTCATTATCTTGCTGCTCTTGCGGTGCATAATAACTACAATCCATCCGTAAAGGAACTTTTCGGAAGCTTTAATTTTTTCAATTATCCGTCATCTCTGGCTTATATTTTTTCTGGATCCTTTATAAAATATTTAATGGATTTTTATGGGATTGATAAAGTGAATGCTCTTTACGGCGATATAAATTTCTCAAAACATTTTGATAAAAATTTAATTGAACTTGAATCGGAGTATTATGAATTTATTGACAGCCTAAAGATTGAAAATAATAAGCATACGGCACAATTATTTTTTGGACGCAGACCTATATTCAAAAAAATATGTGCGCGCTATACCGCCAATCAATTGAAAAATGCGCAGAAAAATTTTCGCGACGGCAATTATTTTAAAGCTGCAAAAATCTTTGAAGAAATTTATAATTACTCCGAATCTTATCAAGCACTAACCGGGTTTATCCGATCACTTGTTTTGATGAATCAAGCAAATCGTGCCGATTCCATCCTCTCAGCGGAGATTAACAAATACTATGAATCTTCTTACTTCTATAATCTGGAATTGCAACTGGCCGATATCAAAGCTATCGCCGGCGATTCGGTATCTGCAGCCGAGTATTATGACAGTTTGACTTTTCAACAACCTTCTCTTGAATATTATTCTGCCGCATACGTCAGAAAAAATTTTCTTAATCAAGGAATTGATTCATTAAGAGCTTATCTTACGATGGTACAAAAAGAAAAATTTTCTGCATTATCAAAAATGCTTTCGGACAGAAACGATTATCTCGCTATCCCGGTCCTTCTCGGATTAGCAGAATTGAATGACAGTGATTTCATTGAAAAACTTATGGCCAATTTTGTCGCGTCTGATTTACTTTCTGCCTATGCCTCTTACGAATCTTCAGTTTATTTTACTCGAGCCGGTAAATATGACCTTGCTAAAAAACATGCGGTCGAATCATTAAAATTCGATGATGAAAGATTCCGGGAAGTTTGGCGGGAAAATTTAAAGAAAATTATTTGGTTTTCGAACTTTAGCGGAGAAGTATTGTCTAAGGTTAAGTATTCATCGTATTTAGGAAATTATGACTGACTTTATTAATCACATAAAAAGTAATTATACCCTAAGTGTTTGTTCGGAATTGGCGGATAGGCTCGGGTTAAATGTCTTCATCGTTGGAGGATATGTGAGGGATTCTTTATTAAACCGTTCCCGGTCAGAGATCGATTTCCTTATTGAAGGCGACGGAACTGCTTTTGCTGAAGAGTTCGCCCGTGCGCTGAATGTTAAGGACATTGTTGTTTACAAAAATTTTGGTACCGCTCATTTTATTTATGACAAAACAAGTCTTGAATTCGTCGGAGCGCGCAAAGAATCGTATACTAAATCAAGCAGAAATCCCGAGATCTCCAGCGGTTCGTTCGAAGAAGATATTAGAAGGCGCGACTTTACTATTAATACTCTTGCTATATCTCTGAACAAGAATTCACTCGGCAAGTTGATCGATTTATTCGATGGTCTGAAGGATATCGAGAATAAAATTATCCGGACACCCATTGATTCGATGATAACATTTAATGATGATCCCCTCAGAATTCTTAGAGCGTTTCGCTTTGCCTCACAGCTTGAATTCTCTGTAGCAGATGAATTGCTCGATGCGGCTAATAAACTGACTGATAGACTGAAGATTATTTCACAGGAAAGGATAACGGACGAATTTTTGAAAATTCTTTCTTCGCCCCGACCTTCTATCGGGTTAAAACTGTTATATGACAGTGAAGTAATGAATGTAATATTTCCAGAAATAAGCCGGCTCGGCGGAGTAGAGCAAAGGCAGGATTTCCATCACAAAGACGTATTTCTTCATACCTGTCAAGTTGTTGATAATGTTGCAGAAGTTAGCGGCAATATTTGGCTCAGGTTCAGCGCACTCGTTCATGATATCGCAAAACCATTGACTAAAAAATTTATTGAAGGAACAGGCTGGACATTCCACGGTCATGATGAAATAGGCGCCCGTATGATGAAAAATATTTTTAGGAAAATGAAACTCCCAATGACCAGACTGCATTATGTAGAGAAATTGATCCGCCTTCACTTAAGACCAATTGCGTTAGTTGACGAAAGCGTTACGGACTCGGCAATAAGAAGGCTTGTTGTAGCTGCTGGCGATGACCTTGATGATTTGTTAACTTTGTGCCGTGCCGATATAACTTCAAAAAACCAGAATAAGGTTTTTAGATACCTGTCTAATTATGACATGGTAATGAAACGCGTAAAAGAAGTGGAAGAAAAGGATAAGCTTAGAGCGTTTCAATCTCCCGTTAGAGGCGACGAAATTATGAGTATCTGCGGTTTGAAGCCCTCGAAGAAAGTCGGCGAAATAAAATCTGCTATCGAAGAAGCGATACTCGAAGGCGAGATTGGAAACAACTATGACGAAGCCCTCGAATATCTCTATAAAATAAAAGATAAAATTTTGAATTAAATTTCGGGAAAGTTGTTATTTAAACTAACTTTCAGAATTTTTAGGCGTCATAATTAAATGGTGGAATCAAAAATAAGTTTTCAGTATATCAGGAGAGTAGAATGGGAAAACACCTTGCATTGATCTTAATATTTTTTCTGACGGTTTCTTTAACCGCTCAAAAAAAATTAAGCCTTGAAGAATCTATACAGATTGCACTTCAGAGCAACACAAACCTTCTTAAATCAAAAAATAATTTGGAAATAAGTAAATCGAATCTTAAAAGCGCATACGGCGATCTGCTGCCGACACTCGGCGTCAGCGGTTCATGGGCATGGTCGCGTATTAGCGATGACGGCGGAATACAGACGGACTTTTTCGGCAAACCACAGCAGATACCTGAATCGCAGACAGATTCTCGGAGCTGGTCTGTTGGCGCCGGAGGAAGTGTAGTGCTTTTTAATGGCTTGGCGAATTATGCTAACATAGCTAAAAGCAGCGGCGATCTTAAAGCTGCCGAACTTAATCTCGAGAAACAGAAACAAAACATCGTTTATCAGACAACGGATTATTATTACAATGTTCTAAACTCATATTCTCTGATGAAGGTTCGCGAGGATAATCTTAAGTATAATCAGAAACTTCTCGAGACGATTCAGGAAAGGAACAAACTTGGGTTGATTCCTATCGCCGATCTTTACGCACAGCAGGTTCAATACGGCAATGCCGAACTTCAATTCATTCAGGCGCAGAATCTTTATGAACAGGCAAAAACTAATCTGCTTTACTATCTCTCACTTGATGTATTGGAAGACTACGAATTTATTGATGCATACGAAGGTTTGGACCAGACTGGAACAGAAAACTACTTAAAAGATTTTGGAGAAATCAGCTCAATGGTGGCTGAAGCGCTTGATATGAGGCTTGATTATAAGAGTAATTTACTTAGCCTCGAAAGTGCGGCAAGCAGCATTACAATTGCGCGCAGCGGGTTGATTCCCCGGCTTACAGGCGATTATTCCTTTGGTACCGGCGCTGTAAAGTATGACGACTTGTTTAATAGGAGGACTTATAAAGTTGGACTTACATTGAGCTTCCCGATCTTTTCAAATTGGAACACCGAAAATCAGATCGAGTATGCGCTCATTCAAAAGAAAAACATCAATGAAGATTTATTGGCGTTAAAAAGACAAATTAAAATTGAAGTTAAGCAAGGCTACCTTGATTTGCTTGCAGGCAAAAAGAGTTTCGATGTGTCACAAAAAAATGTTATTGCCGCCGAAGAAAGCAGAAGAATAAACTATGAAAGATACAGTCTTGGTTCTGGAACTATACTCGACGTGCTGCAATCTGACAAAGACTATACGCAAGCAGTCAGCAGCAAAATAGACGCTAAATACGAGTTCCTCAGATTGCGGGATAACCTGCTTAATGTGCTCGGCAAATTAGATTATAAAAAATATGAATAAAAGTTAGGAGAAATTCACAATGGCAAAATCCGGGAAAAAATCGAAAAAGAAACTTTTTATATTTGGAGGTATTGGAGCGCTTCTGATTATTATTATTGTGCTGCTTGCAACAAGCGGGGATAAGGAAGAAATAATTCCCGTTCAGACTGAAAAGGCAGCTAAAAGAACAATCACTCAGGTTGTTTCTGCTACCGGTAAAATCTATCCCGTTTATCAGGTAGAACTGAGACCTGAAGTTAACGGCGAAATTGTTGATCTTCCGGTTGAAGAAGGTGATTTTGTTAAAAAGGGTCAATTATTAATTCGTATCAAACCTGAGCAGTATATTGCACAAAGAAACCAGGCTAAAGCTCAGCTCGAGAGCGCCGAAGCCATGCTCAAAGTTAGAGAAGCTGCGTTAATTAAAGTTGAACTTGATTATAAAAGAATAAAGGGACTAAACGAAAAAGGACTGTCAAGCGAGCAGGAATTGGAAACTGCCCATGCAAATTTTATTCAAAACCAAGGACAGTATGATTCTCAAAAAGCAACGGTCGCGCAATTCAAAGAAAATCTTGCCGATGCGGAACTTCAGTTAGCAAAGACTACTATTTATTCGCCCATCGACGGACGAGTTACACAGCTCCTTGTCGAGAAAAGCGAAAGAGTTTTAGGAAGTTCTTTTAGTGTCGGCACTCATTTAATGACCGTTGCAGATCTCGATAAAATGGAAGCTAGAGTTGAAGTTGATGAGAATGACGTTGTTCTTGTATCAGTAGGCGATACGGCTAATGTAGAAATCGACGCATTCACCGCGGAGAAGTTTATAGGTATAGTTTCGCAGACAGGCAACAGCGCAAAAACTTCGGGCATGGGTACGCAGGACGAGGTTGTTAATTTTGAAGTGAGAATTAGAATTGTTAATAAGGATTTTGAACTCAGACCCGGAATGAGCTGCGATGCTGATATTGAAACCGAAACAAAGATTGATGTTATTTCAATACCAATACAAAGTGTTACTGCACGAATGCTTAATCCGGCAGAAGGCAGTGATGACTCTGAAGCAGTCTCCCCTAATGGAAAATCTAACGGCAATAGAAAGAAACCTGCCGAAGTTGTTTTTGTTGTCGAAGAAAGTAAAGTTAAACAGGTGGAAGTGGAGACTGGTATCAGTAATGATACATATATCGAAGTGAAAAAAGGACTTGACACCGACGCCGAAATTGTGTCCGGACCATACAGCGCAATTTCAAAAGACCTTGACGATGGAAAGACAGTTACAATCCAATCGAAAGGTACTAAAGGCGGAGAGAAAAAATAATCAGCCCAGTTATTTTGTAAGTATTTTATAATGAAAGTATGACGGGTATAAAATGAATATAATAACAATTGAACATATAGCTAAAATATACCAGGTTGGCTCCGAGCAGGTTTTTGCGCTAAGAGATGTCTCTTTAACAATTGACAAAAATGAGTATGTAGCAATCATGGGCCCATCGGGCTCAGGTAAATCTACTCTGATGAATATGCTTGGCTGTCTTGATACTCCTACCAGCGGGCTATACAAATTTAAGGATCAAAACGTTGGATTGATGGATGACAACGATCTCGCGGCAATAAGGAACAGAGAGATTGGGTTTGTGTTTCAAACTTTTAATCTTCTCCCTCGCTCTGATGCTCTTCATAATGTTGAACTTCCGTTGATTTATGCCGGCGTTTCATCCAAAGAAAGGAAGGAAAGGGCTGCCTCCGCACTCGATAGTGTGGGTTTAGCAGACAGAATGCATCATAAACCAAACGAATTATCCGGCGGGCAGAGGCAGAGAGTTGCTATTGCAAGAGCGCTGGTAACAAACCCCTCAATTATTTTGGCAGACGAACCAACCGGGAATCTGGATTCTAAGACGGGCGAAGATATAATGTCTCTTTTCAATCAAATACATGAGCACGGCAACACTATAATTCTTGTAACTCACGAAGAGTATATCGCCGAACATGCAGCAAGAATCATTAGATTGAAAGATGGTCTTATAGAGAAAGACGAATTTGTAGAAAACAGATATATTCCGAATAATAAAAGTGTTATCCAATAAGATTTAGGATTATATATGAGACATTTTCTATTCGAGCTAAAAGAAGGATTAATGATTTCGCTGAGGGCTATAAGAGCAAATAAGATAAGATCGGTTCTTACTACTCTCGGAATTATAATCGGCGTAGCTTCAGTTGTCTTAATGTCTACGGCAATAAAAGGAATAAATCAAGCCTTTCAGTCCGGTGTTTCATCTCTGGGAAGTGATAATCTTTACATTGATAAATGGTCGTGGTTCAATAACGATACACCGTGGTGGGAGTTGAGGAATCGGGAAAATATTACAATTGAGCATTACGCCAAGTTTAAGGAACTTGCCCAGCTCCCGCTTGCGGTAGCCCCTTCAATTTTTACTAATCAATCTATCAAACAGGGTGATAAAACTGTTCAGTTTATACTTGTTGTCGGGACAAACCAAGATTACATAAAAACAACCAATCTTACTTTTGCTTCGGGCAGATTTTTCAGCGAACTGGAAAATAATAGTTCGCGGAATGTAATTGTGTTGGGAAGTGAAATAGCAAAACAACTTTTTCCCACCGGCGGCGGATTAAATGAAACAATTAAAATAAAAGGGATTAAATTCAAGGTTGTCGGAATTCTCGAAGAACAGGGAAGCTGGGTTATGGGGAATTTCAATCCTGATAATCAAGCATTCATTCCTATAGATAATATTTTTAAGTACTTTATGAGCGAAGCCTGGGGGAGCGTTACTATAAATGTAAGAGCTCCTAACAGCCTAATGGTTAACGAAGTTAAGGAAGAAGCGGAAGGAATAATGAGACGAATTCGATCTCTTAAATTTGACGAAAAAAATGATTTCTCGATAAATCAGCAGGAAGGGCTGTTGAACGAGATTAATAAAACAATTGGCGTTATTCAAATGGCGGGGCTGGTTATTACTGGACTTGCTCTATTTGTGGGTGCAATCGGAATTATGAATATAATGTTTGTTTCCGTAAAAGAAAGAACCAAAGAAATCGGTATCCGTAAAGCTATTGGTGCAAGGAACAGAACTATTTTAGGGCAATTTATTTCCGAGTCCGCTATTATTTGTTTGATCGGAGGGGCAATAGGACTTGGTTTGGCTATAGTTGGAAGTATGATCATTGCCCAATTTGATTTTCCAACAACTATTTCGGCTGATGCAGTAGTTTTAGCGATAGTCATTTCTTTATTAACCGGTATTTTTTCCGGTTTTGCCCCCGCTTATACTGCATCGAAAATGGATCCGGTAGATTCGTTAAGATATGAGTAAACCAACAGCTTATTAAAATTTTGGAACGAATATGAAAATAATTGAAGTGTTAAAAGTATCGTTTACATCTTTGCGTACGAATAAACTTCGTTCAATTCTTACGATACTCGGAATTATTGTCGGAATATTTTCAATTATCGCGGTAAGCACTGTCATTTCTATGCTGCAGAAAAGCATTGAAGAAGGAGTTTCCTCCTTAGGTAAGAACGCATTTGAAGTGCGTAAATGGCCTGCCGTTAGAACAGGCGGTACAGATTGGGCAAAATACAGAAACCGGAAAGACTTAACCGTCTCCGATTTTCTCAAACTCCAAGAAAATTTAAACGATGCAAAAGCAGTCGCAGCTATTGCTAATAGATGGGGAAGAGTGATAAAATATAGAAATGAAAAAACTAATCCCAACGTGAATGTGCTTGGCATTACGCCGGAAGCGTTTATCACGAGGGATTTGAATGTAAGCAGCGGAAGGTCAATTAATTCTCTCGATTTTGAAAAAGGAAATAGAGTTATTGTTTTAGGAGCTGATGTCGTTAACGTTATATTCAAAAATATTGACCCCATTGGGCAGGATGTTACCGTTGACGGTAAAAAATTGAGAGTGATTGGAGTCTTAGAAAGAAAAGGTCAGATATTCGGGAACAGCCAGGATAATTATGCGCTTATTCCGCTTTCTACTTTCGGTTCTTTCTTCGGAGAAAGGAGGCGCAGTTTGGACATATCAGTTATGGCACATTCGAAAGACGAGTACCAAGACTTGATGTTGAAAACGGAAGGTTTCATGCGCACAATCAGGAAAGTTCCCCCCGGTGAAGAAAACGATTTTGAGATTATTTCAAATGAATCTGTTATGGCACAGATTAATGATATTACCAGCGGTGTAAGGATCGGAGCGGTTGTTATTGCAGCTATTGCGTTACTTGCAGCGGGAGTTGGCATAATGAATATAATGCTCGTTTCGGTTACGGAACGCACCAGAGAAATCGGCGTACGCAAATCAGTAGGTGCAAAAAAGAAGAATATTCTGGTTCAATTCATCATTGAAGCCATAGCTCTCTGCCTGCTCGGTGGTTTTATCGGCATATTTATCGGCATTCTCGCCGGAAATCTTGCCGGTTCTTTCCTCGAAGCTCAGGCAGTTATTCCTATCGATTGGGTAATAATCGGTATTACCCTTTGTGTTTTAATCGGCGTTGTATTTGGTACTTATCCTGCTTATAAAGCGGCAAACCTTGACCCGATTGAAGCTCTTCGATATGAATAGCCTCGGCAGCCGATATCCTTAGTTGCCTTTTATTTGAATAGACAAACCGAAATAAAATTATAAATTTGTCCTTCAAATAATTCCATAAAATTATCTTTCTTTTGAAGAAGACTGTTTCGATATTATTTTTTCTCTGCCTTACGCATTTAATAAATTATGCGCAGGATAATTACGCTTCAATAACAGTTTCCGACACACTGTTCATAAATTTTGAAAACAAATACGCCCTGAATTCTTTATCAATCGTTCCTTTAAGTGAGAAAATTTATTTAAATAAGAAATTACTCGCAGCAAAAGATTATCGGATTGACTACAGGAAATTAACTTTTAGCCTTTCCGATTCCCTCCGTTTTTCCCTTTCCGATACTCTATTCGTTTTTTATGAAACGGTTCTCTTAAGTCTAAATAAGGAATATAAAAGGAGAAGTCTTGTCTATAAATTTGACGAGCATAGCCGTGATACGATACGCCTTCTCATATCGGAAATTTCTCCGTTTACTTCGGAATCTATATTCGGCACCGATATAAAGAGAAGCGGTTCCATTGTACGCGGGTTTTCGGTTGGAACCAATAAGGATTTTGCGGTTAACAGCGGTCTAAGACTGCAAATGTCCGGAAAGCTTTCCGAAAATATTGAGATCGTTGCAGCGTTAACAGACGAAAATACACCAATACAGCCCGAAGGCAATACTGAAAGATTAGAGGAATTGGATAAAGTATTCATTGAGATACGCCACCCCAATGCTGCCGGCACTTTCGGAGATTATGACCTTACGGAAAATTCGGGTGAATTCGGGAGGATTAACAGAAAACTTCAAGGACTTAAAGTAGATGCCAGCCACAACGATTCAAGGCTTGTTTTTGCCCTTGCCTCATCAAGAGGGAAGTTCAACACAAATAATTTCAACGGAACCGAGGGAAATCAAGGACCCTATAGGCTTGCAGGTATAAATAATGAAAGGGATATAGTAGTTATTGCAGGAAGTGAGAAAGTTTACATTGACGGAGAACAGGTTAAGCGGGGCGAAAACAATGATTATATAATCGAATATTCGAACGCAGAAATATATTTCACAGCAAGTAAAATGATTACTTCGGCGACCAGAATTTCGGTGGATTTCGAATATACGGACAGACTTTATCAGCGAAACTTTTTAGGCGGCGGATTCTCGGATAAATACTTGAACAGCAAAATCCAAGTAGGTTTAAGTTTTTACAGGGAATCAGATAACAAAGACAGCCCGATCGATATTTCTTTAAACGAAGACGAGAAAAGGATATTGAGAAATGCTGGCGACAATAGATATAAAGCAGCGGTTAACGGTGCAATTCTTGTAAAACCAGACTCGAACGGAATTCGTAAAGGGACTTATGCAAGCATTGACACATCGATCTCAAATGTTAATTACACTTATTACAAATATTTACCCGGCGATGAAACTGCAATTTATAATGTTACTTTCAGTTATGTCGGCGAAGGCAGGGGCGATTATAAAAAAATAAGCATCGGAAATTATGAGTTTACAGGTATTGGCCGCGGCGGTTATATGCCAGTAAAATTTCTGCCGCTGCCAGAATCGAAACAGCTGGGGCAGGTATTGTTAAAAATTGAACCGATAAAGAAAATTTCGCTTAGCTTTGAGCTTGCCGGCAGCCTTGATGACAGAAATACTTTCTCTGATTTTAATGACGGGGATAATTTCGGATATGCGGCAAATTTTAGAATTGCTCTTCAGCCCTCACGAATAAATTTGTTTAATAGCGAGTTTGGAGAAATTGGTTTGAGCTACCGCGAAAGATTTATTCAAAAAAAGTTTTCTGGCTTGGAACGCTTTAATAATATTGAATTCGAAAGAGATTATAACCTTTCATCAGCCTCTAACCAAGATGAAAACCTGCGGGAAGCAAATTTTTTCTTTTCTCCTGTTGAAGTTCTTAAAGTAAATTCAAATTACGGATATTTGAAAAGAGGTCATGAATTCTCATCCAATCGATTTTTAAATAAAATCGATTTAGCCAGTCCGCAGAGTTACTCTCTGAATTATGTTTTTGATTTGGTTGATTCTAAAAACAGCCTTATGAATAGCGGCTGGCTTAAACAGTCTGCTGCAGGCGAATATATCTACGGTCATATCAAACCCGGTTTTGAATTTTTTCATGAAAAAAAAGAGGACAGAAATTCAAATTCCGATTCTTTGTTAAATGGCAGCTTCTTGTTTCTAGAAGCCGGGCCCAAATTCGATTTGATTCAACTTTTCGGATTTGATTTTGCGGCGAAGTATTTATTAAGAGAAGAATCATTTCCATTAAACGGCGTATTAGCAAAGCAGTCTTCTGCTCTTACTCAAAATTATTCAATCAGTTATAAAGGCATTAAAGAAGTTGCCTCTACTTTATCTCTTATATTACGGAAGAAAGAATTCACAAAGCAATTTACGGAACAAGGATTTTCCGATAACGAAACTGTTTTAATAAGGTCGCAATCAAGATTTAATTTTATCAACCGGGCTATTGACGGTGATTTATTTTATGAAGTATCCACCCAAAAATCTGCTAGACAGGAGAGGGTTTTTTTTAGGGTTGAACGGGGCAGGGGCAATTATATTTACCTCGGCGATCTAAACAATAACGGCATATCTGATGAGGAGGAATTCGAACATTCAATTTATGACGGCGATTATATTTTGATAACTCAACCAACTGATGAACTTTTCCCGGTTATCGATCTCAAACTTAATACGCGGTGGCGTTTAGAATTTAATAGATTCTTGAAAGGCAGCGGGCTTATTGACAAAATACTTGGGCCTGTCTCAACAGAAACATCTTACCGAATTGAAGAGAACAGTAAAGAAAGCGACATCAAGCATATTTATTTATTGAATTTATCTAAATTTTTGAATGATACTTCAACTATAAAAGGGGCACAGCTTATTCAACAGGACATTCACATTTTCAAGAACGCGGATGATTTTTCTCTCCGATTGCGCTTTATCGAAAGAAGAAATCTGAATCAATTCAGCGGAGGAACAGAACGGGGCTACTTTAAGGAAAGAAGTCTTAGAGTAAGGCTTAGATTAGTCGAAGAAATAAACAATCAGACAGAAATAACAAGCCAAACTGATAATTTATCGGCTGCAGCCAACAGCAGTAGAGCAAGATTGGTGCAGTACAATAATATTTCCACCGATTTTTCATATAGACCCATCAAGAATATTGAACTCGGTTTTAAATTCGATGTAGGAAGAAGCCAAGATAATCTTCCTGAAAAACCCACAATAATTGACGTTAACTCGCAGCTTATCCGGTTAACTTATTCTCTGGCTTCCAAAGGCAGAATACGCATAGAAGGGGAACGGAATGAACTGCAGGCGAATAACTCGAATAATAGAATTCCCTTCGAAATAACACGTGGAAATTCGATAGGTAAAAACTATTTTTGGAGAGTAAATTTTGATTATAGGATTGCCGCTAATCTTCAAACGACTGTTGCTTACAACGGAAGAATACAGGGCGTCAATCCAGCAATTCATTCGCTCACGGCTGAAGCGCGTGCATACTTTTAACGGAGAATTATGATCGAGGTTAAATCCAATATAGTCGAAGTTCATATCTTCAAATATGTGAACGGTGAATTAGAATTTCTTTTATTGAAACGCTCTGATAAAGAAATATATCCCGGAGTCTGGCAGATGGTAACCGGCTCTATTAATAAACATGAGAAAGCTTACGATACTGCACTAAGAGAACTAAAAGAAGAAACTGCAATCACACCGCAGAAACTTTGGGTTGTCCCGCAGGTTAATTCTTTCTATTCGCATCATTCAAATCAAATCATAATGGTACCTGTATTCGCTGCGTTAGCTGATGCGGATGCACCCGTAAAGTTATCCGAAGAGCATGTAGAATATCGCTGGGTGAAACGTGACGAAGCAGTTAAACTTTTGGCTTGGCAGGGGCAGAGGCGCGCGGTGGAGACGATTTGTGATTATTTTCTGAACGAACTAAGCTTGTTGAATTTTGTCCGGATTAAATAGTTTTGGAATTTCGTATAATAATTTTAGATTACCAATCATATCATAAAATTACTTAGGAGAACATTTTGGGATTACTCATTGTCGGTTCTGTCGGTCTTGATACTGTTGAAACACCTTTTGATAAAGTAGAAAATGCGCTTGGCGGCTCCGCCACTTATACTTCATTAGCAGCAAGTTATTTTACTGCTCCAATTAATTTTGTTGGAATTGTCGGCGAAGATTTCGAACAGAAACACATCAATATACTCGAAGAGCATGATATTAATCTAGACGGATTAGAAATTGTCAACGGCGGCAAAACTTTCCGCTGGGGAGGGAAATATCACTATGATTTGAATGTGCGCGATACTTTGTTTACTGAATTAAATGTCTTCGAGCATTTTGATCCTAAGATTCCAGAAAAGTGGACAAGGAATAAATTCCTTTTGCTTGGGAATATACAACCCTCTCTTCAGATGAGGGTTCTTAAACAAATGACTAATCCCGAATTTATTGTCTGTGATACGATGAACCTCTGGATAAATACAACTCGGCACGAACTACTTGATGTTCTCAAGAACGTAAATGTTCTGATAATAAACGATTCGGAAGCAAGACTTTTGACTAAAGAACCTAACTTGATAAAAGCTGCTAGAATGATACAAGAATTGGGACCGGAATACTTGATCATTAAAAAAGGCGAACACGGAGCAATACTATTCGGCGATAATATGGTATTCTCTGCGCCGGCTTATCCACTTGAAAATATTTATGACCCGACCGGAGCGGGCGATGCATTTGCCGGCGGTTTTACGGGATATTTGCATAAATCACGCGATCTGAGTTTTGAGAATTTGAAACGCGCTGTGATTTACGGAAGTACAATGGCTTCATTCTGCGTTGAGCAGTTCAGTACAAAAGGATTGGAAGATTTAAGCAGACTCAAAATACATGATAGATTCCTTGAGTTTATGGAATTATCAAGGTTTGATGATGATAGAAATTAAAGGCGTAGATTTTGTAGACGGCAAACTCAAATTTATCGATCAAACCAAACTCCCCTTCGAAGAGAGATATGTAATCACCGACGATTACGAGCGAATTGCAGAAGCAATTAAACACTTAGAAATCCGCGGCGCTCCGGCAATTGGAGTAGCAGCAGCATTCGCTCTATCTTTTTCATTAAAATATGCCGGACAAAATCCCGATCAGCAGATAAATAAAGCCTATGAAAGATTAGCTTCAACAAGACCTACAGCAGTAAACCTTTTCTGGGCTTTGAAAAAAATAATGAATATTTATCAAAACGATCCGGATAAAAAAAAATCTTACGATAAACTGATTCGGCACTCAATAAATATTTTGGAAGAAGACGCAGTCAAATGTCAGAAAATTGCTGCTAATGGGTTAGAAATTTTTAAGAAGAAATCTAAAGTACTTACTCATTGCAATACCGGCGCGCTTGTAACTGCTGGAAGCGGTACGGCATTGAACATTATAAAAGAAGCGTACAATAATGATTTGATTGAGCATGTTTATGCCGGGGAAACAAGACCTTTGCTGCAGGGTTCAAGATTAACGGCTTACGAATTATACAATGCGGATATTCCGTTTGAGATAATAACTGATTCTGCGGCAGCTTATTTAATGAAGAGAAATAAAATTGATCTCATAATTACTGGTGCGGACAGGATAGCAAGGAACGGCGACACAGCCAACAAGATTGGCACTTACAGTCTCGCCGTATTAGCTAAATTCCACAAAATCCCTTTATATATTGCAGCGCCGACCAGCACAATTGACTATGGCTTAGAAACAGGAATGAAAATCGAAATTGAAATCCGGGATAAAAAAGAAGTAACACAATTAAATGACATTCCAGTTACGCGGGGCGAATATCCGGTTTACTCTCCGGCGTTCGATATTACGCCAGCCGATCTTATTACTGCAATAATAACAGAACATAAAGTCCATAAACCACCTTTTAATTTTTAATATGTCCGAAATAGTAAAAACAAAAGCCGTTGTTCTCCGTAAAATCAGTTACGGCGATACGAGCGAAATCTCGAGTTTGTTTTCAGAAGAACTGGGCAAAATTTCATGCATAGTTAAAGGAGCTAAATCGTCAAAGTCAACAATTGGAACGCAGATTGATTTGTTAAATCTCGTTGAAATAGTTTTATATAAAAAAGAATCGCGTGAGGTGCAGCTTATAACTCAATCATCAATTCTGGAACCCTTCAACAAATTGAAAGAGGATTTGGAATGTTTGAAATATGCTTCTGGAATAATTGAACTTACAAACACATTAACTGTGGAATCCGAAGCTAACCAAAGAATATTTGCCGGACTCGTAAAGATTTTAAGACTGTTAAATGATTGCGCTAATCAACCAAAAGTTTATTTTGTAAAATACTTTTTGTTCATTCTTAAAGAAGTTGGATATGGTATCGATCTCGGAAGCTGTTCGCAGTGCAAAAAAAAGCTCCCCGATAAAAAACAGGTAATTTATAATCTTGAATATGGATTGATTTGCAGCGATTGCAGCGAAGGAAATCTGTCATTCTATGAATTCCCTGCGGAACTTTTTGAAATTTTTTCTTGTCTAAGCGGCAAACAAAAATGCGATACGAGAGATGCCGATTTGGAAAAGATAATTTCTTTTTTGGAAAAGTTTCTTTCTTATCAAATGGATGAGTTTAAAGGACTAAATTCACTGCGAATGTATTAGATAAAAATGGAGTTTAATATGCATAAAAAGAAAAATATAATTGGAGCCTTGTCATTATTATTTGCCGGAGCGGTTTTCGGAGCTATTCTTGTTTCTGGGTTCGGGTATGTACGCCCTAGTTATGCCGATGTAAGGGTTGGCAGCGATGACCCTCCAATCGTTCAGGTAGACCCGGCTGCTTTAGCCTTGAATAATGCTTTTGTTGAAGTCGCCGAAAAAGTAACACCGTCAATTGTTCAGATCAGATCAATCAGCAGCGTGCCAAACCCGGCAAACAATGATTTTTTCAGGTTCTTTTTCCCGTTCAGAGAAGATGTGCCTCGTGAGCGTCAGAGCGGCGGAAGCGGCGTAATTATATCCGGCGACGGATACATAATGACAAATAACCATGTAGTTGAAAACGCTACGCAGGTTGAAGTAAGTCTTTTCGATAAAAGAGTCTTTCAAGCTGATGTGGTGGGAACGGATCCCTTAACTGATTTAGCTGTAATTAAAATTGACGCAGAAAATCTTCCTGCGGCTCATCTGGGAAACTCTGATAATCTTAAAGTGGGGCAATGGGTAATGGCTATAGGTAATCCGCTTGCATTAACTTCTACTGTGACGGCTGGAATAGTTAGCGCGGTAGGAAGAAGCATCGGAATTATTAGGGACAGCTACGGCGTGGAAGATTTTATACAAACCGATGCGGCGATAAATCCCGGCAACAGCGGCGGTGCGCTCGTTGATTTAACAGGTTCCGTTATAGGGATTAATACAGCTATAGCAACAAGCGGCTTTTCCAACAGTTACATCGGGTACGGCTTTGCAATACCTATAAATCTTGCACGATCCGTTTCGAAAGATCTTATCGCTTCAGGAAAAGTAACGAGGGGTTATATAGGAGTTAGAATTGAAGCGGTTGATGCAAATATGGCTAATGCCGTGGGACTCAATAAACCGAGAGGGGTTTTGATTCAGGAAGTGATGAAAGATGGAGCCGCCGCCGCCGAGGATATTAAAGCCGGAGATATAATTCTTAAAGTTGACGACCGTGAGGTAAACCAAGCAAACGAGCTTCAGAGTTACGTGGCTGCAAAAAGGGCAGGCGATGAAATCGCACTTACTTTATTCAGGGATAAAAAAGAGATTATCCGCACTGTTACATTAAAAGCACGGGAAGAGGATGAACAAAACCAAAGAGTTTCGTCTTCTCGTGAAAAAGATGAAAACAAAGATGTTGAAATAAAAGAGAAGACATTCGAAGAAATCGGTATGACTGTCCGTAATATGACCAAAGATGAATTTGATAGATATAAAATCGAAAATGGAATTATTATTACAGATGTTAAGAGATTCGGAAGAGCAGAAAATCAACGATTGGGAAGAGGCGTGGTTATTACCGAAGTTGATAGGAAAGAAATTTCTTCCGTAAAAGAATTTGAAGAAATGGTCGAAGATAAAAAAGGCGGGGCAGTATTGCTGAAAGTCATTTATAGAGACGGGAATAATATTTCCTCGCGATTCGTTGGTCTTGATATTCCCAAATAATCATTCAGAAATAATTTCTTCCAGACGCCCTATTATTAGGGCGTTTTTTTTATATTCGTATAACTCTAATTTATATTAAAGATTACTCATGATAAGATTTTTAACAGCCGGAGAATCGCACGGCAAAGGACTCTCGGCAATAGTTGAAGGTTTCCCGTCGAATATTTCTATCTCAAAAGAATATATTGATTTTCACCTTGCCAGAAGACAGCTTGGTTACGGAAGAGGACTTAGAATGAAAATAGAAACCGATCGTGTGGATATTTTATCCGGCATCCGCTTTCAAAAGACTATCGGTTCGCCCATATCTATGTTCATCAAAAATAATGATTGGGAAAATTGGATTGATAAAATGACTTCCGATGAAAAAGCGACTAATGTTGAGACTATCACTATTCCACGCCCTGGACATGCTGATCTTGTCGGCGTTTCAAAATTCAATTTGGATGATATTAGAAACTCTATTGAAAGATCAAGCGCAAGGGAGACTGCCGCAAGAGTTGCAGCCGGATCGATTGCAAGAAAATTTTTAGAATATTTTGGAATATTTATCGGCAGTTTTGTCGAAAGTATTGGCGGTATTTACGCAAAAGAAAGTTTTGCATCCGATCTTTTTGATAATAAATTGCCTAAAAATTTTAATGCGTGGAATATCTCGAAAATTACAGATAAAAATTCGGTCAGAGTTCTAAATGAAGAACATGAAAAAAAAATAATAGGTAAGATTAAAAGTGCAAAGAAAAAAGGCGATACATTGGGCGGAACATTTTTCGTCGTTGCCTCGGGGATGCCAGTTGGACTTGGCAGTTTTGTTCACTACGATACAAAACTTGATGCAGATATTGCTCATTCTTTGATGTCAATAAATGCAGTTAAAGCTGTTGAAATTGGCAGCGCTTTTTCTTCGGCTGAGACTTTGGGTTCATTGTCGCATGACGAGATAATACTACAAGAAGAGAAATTTACGCGTAAGACTAACAGAGCCGGGGGCATAGAAGGGGGGGTAACAACCGGACTTCCAGTAATCGTACGCGCGGCTATGAAACCAATTGCTACGTTAATGTCTCCCATTGAAGCTGTTGATTTGTCCAACATGCAAAAGGTTATCTCGAGGAGGGAACGAAGCGATTTTGTCGCAGTCCCGGCTTGCGCTGTTATTGCCGAATCGATGCTTGCGTGGATTATTGCTAAACATTTCCGCATGAAATTCGGCGGCGATTCGCTCGAAGAAACCTTTGATAATTATTCTAATTATACTAAAAAATTATTCCGGCGTGTAAGAAAAAACTTTAAGGGTAAATAGATGATTAAGCTTCAGCGGTTTATTTTCAATCCGTTTCATGAGAACACTTACATAGTGTGGGATGAAGATTCATCTGAGGCTGCGGTTATTGATCCGGGCTGCTACAATAAATTTGAGGAGAATGAATTGGGTAAATTTATTGAGAACCGCGGGCTGTTTGTTAAGTATTTGATCAATACTCATTGTCATATAGATCATATTTTCGGAAATGATTTTGTAATCGGGAAATTCAACGCTCCTCTGTATGCACCTGAAAAAGATGCCTTCCTTCTCGAATCGGCAGTTGAGCATGCAAAATTTTTCGAAGTGAGATTTAATCCTTCGCCGAAGCCGGATAAATTTATTACTGAAGACCTTAAATTATTCCTCGGTAAATCACCTATGAAATTTATATTCACACCGGGGCACACTCCGGGAGAATTTTGTATCTTGTTCGAGGAGAAGAAAATCTGTATAACAGGAGATGTTTTGTTTAGGGAAAGTATAGGAAGAACCGATCTGCCTGGGGGAAATCATCAAACTCTTATCGACTCGATAAAGAACAAGCTAATGACGCTGCCGGATGATATCCAAATTTTCCCCGGGCACGGCGAATCGTCAAATATTGGGTACGAAAGAAACAATAATCCTTTTCTGTGATGGAAGAATTGTTTAACTTTTTTGAGTAGATATATTGTTTATAAAATTAAGGGCGTTTCTTAATCTATATGTTAATTAAATTCAAAACGGAAAAAAGTTTTCGGCAAGTAATTTATCCAGCAGCAGCGATGCTTTTTATTTATGTTTTACTGTTTGAATTCATTCTTCCCCCAAACAAATTTTTACCGAAGCCTTCCTTGGTTTTCGATTCATATTATGACCTCGCAGGTAATTATTCTTTGTTCAGCGAACTTACGATTACTACTCTTGTCATTTACGGTTCTCTAATTCTTGGGTATTTATTTATATCGGTTGCATCGCCGGTTTTGATAAGACTTTTTATTCGTTATCCCGGATTGTTTAACGGGATGAGGGTATTCAGGAATTTTCCCGCTTTCTTCTATGCCGTTTTATTCGCTTATTGGTTTTCTGGTTCAATTGCTGCGGAATTTTTATTTGCATTTGTCGCAGCGGTATTTCTTATAGGATTATCCGTTAACGAGAAGTATAAATATGCCTCGCAAGAATATATCTTGACAGCGGTAAATCTCGGCGCATCCGAATCCAAAATATATAAAGATGTTATATGGAAAGAGATTCAGCCCAAGGTCTTTCAATCTTTGAAACGCATCCATTTCTATTTATGGATTCAAGTGCTTCTTTTTGAGTTTATCAGCAAAAATATAGGATTGGGCTCAATTTACTATATTGCTCTTGCGTTCGATGATCTTGCAGCTTTGTTTGCCTTGGCTTTATTGATCAGTATTCTTATCCTTGCAGGAATGATAATTATAAATATATTTTACCTAAAATTGTTCCCTTGGTATATTTTAAATGAATGACACGATATTAACTGTATCGGATTTATCTAAAGATTATATCGACACAGCCGGGTTTATTGTTCATTTACTGGAAGGTATAAACTTCGAAGTAGAGCCTCAAACCGTTACGACTATATTAGCGCCTTCTGGTGCCGGCAAATCGAGCCTTCTTAAAATAACTGCCGGTTTGGAAAACCCGACTGCAGGAAAAATTCTCATCAAAGATAAAGCAGTTTTTATCCCATCCAAACCTTCATCATTCCCATGGTTGAATGTTTCAGAAAATATTAAGTTTAACTCGAACAATATTAATGAAGAAAAAGTAAAGGAGATTATCGAATTCGTCGGACTAAGCGGATATGAAGAACATTTCGCTCACACAAAAAGCCTTGGATTCCGATTTAGGATATCATTAGCGCGTGCAATTATAAAAGAACCTTCACTTCTAATAATCGACGAAACATTCGGGAATATGAAAAGTGAAATCAAGTTAGATTTATACGGCTTGGTTCGCGAAGCGGCTGTCAGATATAAGCTGTCCGTTCTGTTTGCAACAACCAATATTTCCGAATCTTTGATCATTTCGGATATTATTTATATTATGAAAAAGAAACCGGGGGAAATAGTCACAAAAATAGATTTGAAATTTAAGGGGATCAGAGATGAAAAATTTTATCTCACCGGGGATTTTGTAAGAAGCAAAAATATTATAGATTCGGCATTAAATGAACATAACCTAAAAGAATTATTAGTTTTATAAAAAATATGAAAGAAAAAATAGAAAAATTAATTAAACTGCGTAAAGAAGCTATGCTTGGCGGAGGTGAAGAAAAAATCAAAAGCCAGCATGATAAAGGCAAGCTAACCGCACGTGAACGAATTGTTCTTTTAGTTGACGAGGGGAGTTTCAGTGAAATAGATATGTTCGTTAAACACCGTACAAATGATTTCGGGCTTTCAAATCAAAAGATCGCTGGAGATGGAGTGGTTACAGGTTTTGCAAGAATAAATAATAGACCTGTTGCGTTGTACAGTCAGGATTTCACAGTCTTCGGTGGCTCACTTTCTGAAGCTCATGCCGAAAAAATATGTAAGACTATGGACATGGCATTAAAAATTGGCATTCCAGTGATTGGTTTGAATGATTCAGGAGGTGCGCGGATACAAGAAGGCGTTGTTAGTTTAGGCGGTTATGCCGATATTTTTCTTAGAAACACGCTCGCATCAGGGGTTATACCGCAGATAAGCGCAATTCTCGGTCCTTGTGCCGGCGGGGCGGTTTATTCTCCGGCGATCACTGATTTTATATTTATGGTTAATAACACCAGCCAGATGTTCGTTACTGGTCCGAATGTAGTTAAGACAGTAACGCACGAGGATGTATCATTCGAAGATTTGGGAGGCGCAGAGACTCATGCAGTAAAAAGCGGAGTCGCTCACTTTACTTTCGAGACAGAAATTGAAGTGCTGGAAAATATTAGAAAACTTATCGATTATATACCTCAAAATTGGAAAGAGAAATCTTTTGAGAAAAGCTTTGATTTTAATGGAGACTTTACGGTAGCAGGACTCGAAGAAATCATACCGGATAATCCTAACAAACCTTATGACATGAATGAAATAATTAACCTTATTCTGGACGACGGTGAGTTTTTTGAAGTGCACAAAAATTACGCGCAAAACTTAATCGTAGGCTTTGGAAGAATTGGCGGACTATCAGTCGGCGTTGTGGCGAATCAGCCCTCCGTGCTTGCTGGGGTTCTCGATATTAATTCATCAGTTAAGGGGGCTCGTTTTATAAGATTCTGCGATGCTTTCAATATTCCGCTGCTGGTTCTTGAGGATGTACCCGGATTTATGCCCGGGACAAATCAGGAATGGAATGGAATTATTAGGCATGGATCAAAATTATTATTTGCTTTTTGCGAAGCCACAGTACCTAAAGTTACAGTAATTATTCGCAAAGCTTACGGAGGCGCCTATGATGTGATGAATTCAAAACATATTAGGGGCGACTTTAATTTTGCACTTCCCTCGGCTGAAATTGCAGTTATGGGCCCGAAAGGCGCGGTTGAGATCATATTTAAAAGAGAGATAAAGGATTCAAAAGACCCTGCCGACAGATTGAATAAATTACTTGATGAATACATCGAAAAATTTGCTAATCCCTACATTGCAGCAGAAAGAGGATTCATTGATGACGTTATCCTGCCTTCGGAAATAAGAATTAAACTTATTAATGCATTTCAATTATTAAAAAATAAGGCTGACTCGAACCCGAGGAAAAAACACTGTAATATCCCTCTGTGAATTATTTAATTGAATTTTGATTGTTTGGTGAAAAGATTATCTAATTCTAACTTATTATAAAACAATAATATAAAGAATTTTACATCAAGTATAACTTGACAAAATTTTATTAACATGCTAAATTGCATAAGGATTTTTCAAAAGGAGTTCTATTGAATTTATTACGAGTTTTTATCGCTGCAATCATTTCACTCTTACTTATCTCTTGCGGCATTTTTGAACCTACCGCAAGAAAACATCAAGAAAATCAATTTTCGGAAACTACCGATTCTCTAAAAACAGCTGATCCATCAACTTTGGTAAATAATCTTCTTGAAGAAGCTAGAATTGCCTATATAAACGCACTGGCAAGACATAATCTGGGATATAAAGATGCAGCCATTAACTATTATGAATCCGCACTGAGCACAATTAACAACCTCAGCTATTTTCCAGATATAGAAGAGAATCCAACGTTTTCAGAGCTTGAAAGCTCAATAGTTGAAGACTATCAAAAGCTGATTGACAGCATGGAGGAACTTCCTGCAGACGTCTATATTTCTGCATACGAAGAATGGGCTGCTAGAAGAGTGATCGATGCAAAAATCGAAGAGTTTGAAGACAGCACTTCGAATGAGCTGACTAGCGTGATTGTAATTGGTGATTTCCCGCTTGAAGTTAACCTTCATGTTGAACAATTTATAGAATATTTCACAGGCAAAGGGCGTGTTCATATCAATAATTGGTTGAGCCGGTCAGGTAAATATTTTCCTATGATGGCAAAAATTTTTAATGAAGAAAAAGTTCCTCAGCAGCTGCTTTTTTTGAGCATGATTGAAAGCGGTTTGAACCCAAATGCCCGTTCATGGGCAAGGGCTGTCGGGTTATGGCAGTTTATAGCCGGAACCGCCAAAATGTATGATCTGAAAATTGATTATTACATTGATGAAAGAAAGGACCCGGAGAAGGCAACTTATGCAGCCGCCCGGCACCTTAGAGATTTATATTATTCGTTAGGCGATTGGTACTTAGCGCTCGCAGCTTATAACAGTGGGGAAGGAAGGGTTAGGCGTGCTATTAACAAAGCAGGTACAACCAATTTCTGGGAAATTAGAAAATTTCTTCCGAAGGAAACGAGGAATTATGTGCCGCAGTACATTGCCGCCGCTCTCATTTGCAGCGAACCCGAGAAATATGGTTTCGTTGATATTAAATACGAAAAATGGATTGATTATCAAACACATAAAGTTGATGAAGCGATCGATTTGCATGTGCTTGCAAAATGTGCCGGAATAAGCACGGAATTACTTAAGAGCATGAATAATGAACTGGTTCAGCATCACACACCGCCGGAACATTACGGCGGATACAGTTTAAAAGTTCCCGCTGTTGCATACGATTATTTTGTTTCAAATATTGGAAATATTCCTAAAGATGCCAAACTTCAATACGTGATACATAACGTAAGAAAAGGCGAAACGCTTTCTCATATTTCGTTAAATTATAATGTGGCGCTGTCACAGCTTTCTAAGATTAATAATGTATCAGCTAAGTCAAAAATTTATCCTGGGCAGGAGCTCAAAATTCCCGTATCTAGTTTTGCAAATACGGATTTCGTCGTTAATACAGATCAACTTCCCGCTATTGATGAAAATTTAATCAAAGATGATCAGCCTCCGTATCAGTTAATGCTTTCGGAACAAAATGAACCGGATAAATTTCAAAAATTGTACAATGAGTTAATGAAAGATTCGTTAGAAATCATAATTCCTGAAGGCTCGGAAATTGTCAGTTATACGGTAAGACAGGGTGACAATCTTGTTAATATTTCCGACTTGTTCGATACACGCGTTTCCGATATTAGAAACTGGAATAATATCCCATATACCTCAAATATTCGTATTGGTCAAACGCTTAATATTTATGTGCCAGCAGAAAAGAAAAATTATTACTCATCATTGGACAGTCTCGACAGGGCAAGAAAGCTCGCGATTATCCAATCATCAAACGGCGAAGCGCTGATCAAACACAAAATAAAAAGAGGTGAATCTCTTTCGACTATAGCTTATAAATATGGCGTGAGCATTAGCAATTTGAAAAAGTGGAATAGCCTCTCCGGAAACAAAATTGTCGCTGGGAAGACACTTCAGATATTCACAGGTTCTGCGCCAACAGTTCAGACTGTTTCTTCCAACAGTAAACCGGAGAATATTCAAAGCGAAAGATCGGCTGTGCGATATAAAATTAAGAAGGGCGATACTCTTAGTGAGATAGCTGAACTCTATGGGGTAACAACCGCTCAATTGAGAAATTGGAATAACCTTGCAAATAATAAAATATCTGCCGGCAAAATGCTTACTATTTACTCAGAAACATCTTCTATTAAACCTGCTCAAACAGCTATTTCAGGCAAATCAGAGCATATCATACAAAAAGGTGAAACACTAAGCGATATTGCATTAAAATTCGGCGTCTCAATTGTTGATTTAACCTCATGGAATAATCTTTCTTCAGATAAAATTACTGCTGGTAAAAAGCTGATATTGTTTCCACAAGAAAAAACCACAGCCGCAACTGTCAGCACTCCATCGCTTAGTGAAGAGGAATCGGAAAACGGGAACGGTGATGACGGCTCTATATTACATATTGTTAAAAGCGGAGACACAATCGGAGGTATTGCAGAAGAGCATAATGTTAGTTCCCGCGATATTAGAAGATGGAATGATATTAGCGGCAGCAAGATTTTTCCGGGTGACCGGTTGATAATCTATCCGAGAAAAGTTCAAGAGAAAACAGTTTATAGTAATTTGCCGGCTGAAAAAATTCATAAGGTTCAAACCGGCGAATCTTTGTGGACAATTGCAAAATTATATAACGTTAAAATACGCGATATTATTGAATGGAATAAACTAAAGAATGATAAAATTCAAATTGGGTGGGATCTTAAGATATTGAATTAAGTTTTTTTATTGATTAAGTTTAGCATAAATAAAAAAGCTGTTAGGGGTGTCCTGAAAAAGGGCTGAGAATAAACCCTTAAACCTGATCTGGGTAATGCCAGCGTAGGAAAACGGGCGATATCGTTTTGACATGTTTAGCCGTTTTCTAAAAACGGCTTTTTTATTTCTCTTTTTAAGAATAAACAGGAGGAATAAATGAAACCTATTTTTCTATTCGTATTTCTTTTCGCTTCGATAAGCTTATCTCAAATAAGAATTGAAGGCTATGTTAGCGATGAATCAGGCAATCTTTTGCCGCATTGTAATATCACTGTTGTGGGCAAGTCAACCGGCTTTTCTTCCGATCTAAAAGGTAGGTTCGTCATTGAAGGAAATTTTTCGGATAATGATCTCGTTCGTTTCAGCTATATTGGCTACGAAAATTTTCAAATCCCGATTGAAGAATTAAACGCTATGAATTCGCCGGTAAAAATGAAACGAAAAGTGTTGGTCAGCCAGACAGTGCTTATAAAAAGCTCTATTGGTGAAACCGGGAAAACCCCAATAAGTTTTTCTAAAATGAATCGCGAGGAAATCAAATCGAGGTATGTAATTCAGGATATTCCTGAAATGCTAAGCTACCTCCCATCCACTACTTTTTACTCAGAGGGTGGAGCTGGAATCGGGTATAATTATTTAAGTATTCGTGGATTCGACCAACGGAGAATTTCGGTCTCGATTAACGGCATTCCACAAAATGATCCTGAAGATCATAATGTATATTGGGTCGATTTCCCTGACTTGCTCGAGAGTACTGAACTCATTCAAGTTCAAAGAGGCGCCGGCTCGGGAGTTATTGGATACCCGGCAATCGGAGGTTCGATAAATATTATTACATCAACATTCTCGGATAAACCCCGGTTCGAACTATCAAGCGTTTTGGGCTCTTACAATACCAGGAAATACTCAGCCGCTTTCTCCAGCGGATTAATTGAAAGCAAGTATTCGTTCTACGCAAAACTTTCGAGCACATCAAGTCATGGATACAGAGATAACAACTGGATAGATTTTAAATCATATCATTTCGCTGCTGTGCGTTTTGATGAAAAACTTACCACACAGATTAATTTATACGGAGGACCAATATCTGACGGTTTGACTTATACGGGTTTACCAAAGTTTACCATAAAGGATAAAAAGTTACGGCGTCAGAATTTTTCATATTGGGAAGTCGATGATAACATTTACACCTATAAAATTAAGAGGAGAGTTGGAGAAAAAGAAGAATTTAATCAGCCTCATTTTGAATTGATGAACGAATATAAAATTTCAGAAGATGTAACCTTCAACTCGGCGATATTCCTTCTTTTGGGTGAAGGCTATTTTGATTATGATGCCTCCTGGGCTGACACAAATTATTTACGTTTAACAAAGGAGAATGGGTTCGCCGCTTTAACAAATCCGGAAGATGTTATCATTAGAGCAATGGTCGATAACAAACAATGGGGATGGCTGCCGAGGGTCAGTATAAAACATAATAAGGGCGATTTGGTTTTGGGAGGGGAATTCCGATTTCATAAATCCTTGCATTGGGGGAGTCCGAGTTATGGAGTAAACCTGCCTTCCAACATTGAAACCGACTTCAAGTATTACAGTTACGAAGGGGCAAAGAGTATAATTAATTTTTATGCGCATGAAAATTACCAGCTGTTTGAAAAAATTAATATACTAATGGAATTGCAAGCGGCTTATCATGAATATAAAATTCACAATGAAAAATTTGTGGGAAATAAATTTACTCTGGAAGGTTTTTATATTAACCCGCGATTCGGACTGAATTATAAGTTCAATGAAAAATTTAATTCATACATTTCTTTAGCAAGAGTCACACGCGAACCAAGGTTGAAAAACTATTACGACGCCGCTGAATCGAGCGGGGGAGCCGTGCCGCAATTCGAATCAAACGAAACAGGTCAATTCGATTTCAACAAACCTCTTGTGAAACCTGAGACGATGAACAGTCTTGAAGTTGGTGCTAATTATACCGGCAGCGGCAGTTCAATTGCGCTAAATATTTTCTATATGATTTTTAAAGATGAAATTGTTAAGAAAGGGCAGTTAGACAGATTTGGGCAGCCGATAACCGGTAATGTTGACAATACAATACATGCCGGTTTGGAATTAAACGCTGCTCTAAAGTTAAACAGTTTTGCAGAAATTATTTTTAATGGAACTTACAGTAATAATTATATTTCGAACGGAAAATATTTTATTGATTCAAAGAATTATATCTCTCTCAACGGAAATAGAATTAACGGATTCCCGGATTTTATTTTTAATGCAATTCTGAAACTGAATTACCAGGGATTAACTCTTCAATTATTGTCAAAATATACCGGCGGTTTTTATTCGGATAATTACGACAATAAACTTAATTCCTACTTAAAAGAATACCCTGGTTATGTTGACTACAACGATAATAAAGTCGACGCGCATTTCGTATCAAATTTAATTGCAAGCTGCGATTTTTCGATTAAGCCTGTATTCAAAAACGTTAGAATATTTCTCCAGGTGAATAATATATTTGATGAACTTTATGCAGCCTATGCAGTAGGAAAGGAGTTTTATCCTGCTGCTGAAAGGCATTTTATTACCGGCATTAAAACGGAACTTTAATGAAAAAGTGTATTATCCTTGGTAACGGCGAAGCTCCTTCAAAGAAAGTCTTTGAAATATTAAAATCATCGGGTTATTCGACGCTGTTCTGCGCTGATGGAGGCGCTAATACTGCTCTTAGACTCGGGTTGATCCCCGAATTTATAATAGGCGATTTTGATTCAATCAAACCGGATGCACTTAGCAGCTTCAAGCTAAAGTCCCGATTAATCAAATTAACCAGGCAGAATGATACGGATATTGAAAAATGCATTAAGCATGCTTATAGAAGAAAGTATGATAGAGTTATTTTAGTCGGTGCAACCGGGGATAGATTAGATCATTCATTCTGTAACCTGGGTGTTGCTCTTAAATATTTTGATAAAATTAGAATTGAAATACTGCATAAAGAATCGATACTAAGAGTGATGACAGGCGAAAGTATTCTGCAGACTCTACCCGGCGAAACTATCTCGATTTACGGTTTTGATGAAAAAACCAAAATTGTTACTAAAGGATTGAAGTATAACCTGAAAGGACAATCTCTTCCCTTCGGAAAGAGAGAGAGTACGAGTAACATAGCTTTAGGCGCTGCGGTTAAATTAAAGATCATGCATGGGAAGATGTTCGTGATCAGAAACTTTAAACTTCTGGTTGATAATGATCTCTTTAGCTTTTAGTGATATTTTAATAATAGTGTTATTTTTCTTGGCCGTTTTATTCATCGGTCTAAAGCAAAAATTAAAACAAAAAGATAGTACTGAAGACTTTTTTTTATCGGAAAGAAAAGTAGGGCTGTTTCTATTCATATTAACAAATGTTTCTACCTGGTACGGTGGTATTCTTGGTATTGGTGAGTTCACTTACCGTTACGGTTTATTAAGCTGGTTCACTCAAGGGCTGCCATACTACATCTTTGCACTGATATTCGCATTCGTTCTGGCTCCAAAAATCAGAAAAGCTTCTTTGTTTACAATCCCCGATAAGATTGAGGAGGCTTATGGGAAAAAGACTGCTTTATCGTCAGCAGTGATAATCTATATCTTGGTTCTTCCTGCGGCTTATATGCTGATGATAGCCGCGATAATCTCCTTAATTTTTAAAATAGCTCTTCCGTTAAGTTTATTTATTACTTTCGGCGTTTCATCTGTCTATCTATTTAAAAGCGGATATAGATCCGATCTATATACCGATGCATTCGAATTTTTTGTTATGTTCGCCGGCTTCAGCATCCTTTTTATTGCCTCAGGTTCTAATTTTGGCGGTTATAATTATTTACAGGCTACGCTCCCTCATGAATTTCTTAGTCTTACTGGTGGAGCATCTATAACATATATATCAGTTTGGTTTTTCATTGCGCTTTGGACTTTCGGCGATCCCGGTTTTCATCAACGATGTTATGCAGCAAAAAGCCCTAACGTAGCTAAATTGGGAATTATTATCTCTGTTCTCTTATGGGCTGTATTTGATTTCTTAACCACAGCCACTGGGCTTTATGCAAGGGCAGCTTTACCGGATGTCGAAAATCCACTTTATGCTTTCCCCATGCTTGCAGAGCAGATTCTTGGTCCGGGCTTGAAAGGTATATTCTACTCTGCATTATTTGCAACCATTCTTTCTACATTGAACAGTAATTTATTTTTAAGCGGCACTACGATCGGAAGAGATTTTTATTTCCGTATGAATCCCTCGGCGCCGGAATCAAAAATTATCTTCTATACAAGATTAGGCATATTATTTTCAGGAGTTATCTCAATATTTCTTGCATGGTATTTCCAATCGGTGGTTGCTATCTGGTACACAATAGGAAGTATATGCATTCCAGGAATTATTCTTCTTATAATCGGCGCTTATAACGAGAGGTTAAGGGTCAATGAAAATTTTGCGCTTGCAGAGATCTTTTTAGGCGCCGGAGCAGCTCTCGTTTGGTTCATAATTCGAAGTCAATTTGATGCAGAAACGTTATTCTATGAAATTGAACCTATGTTAGTTGGCCTGTTTATCGCGTCTGCAGTTCATTTTACCGGCGTAATTGCTCATCGTAGGTATTGAGTTAAAATATAAGCGAATCAACCCCCGGCTTCAGAGTCTGTTGCATAACTTCAATTTGCCCCGACTTTTTGCCAAGGGCATCCCTATGGGAAAGTCGGGGATTAAGATTACCAACTTATCTCTGGGCTTTAGCCCATTCTTGCTATTTTATGGGACTAAAGTCCGTATAGTTTGTAGCTATTTCCCCCGTTCACTGAAGTGAACAGCAATTTTATGACTTGTGCAACAGACTCTTCAAACCGGGGATATTCATAACTTTATCAGACTTAAGTATATTCAGCGAACAACACTTTAACTAAGGGATTAATATCGCTGCTGCGACTACAGTTGTCCAGAGCCCGTCTTTATGCCCTTGAGCTGATTGCGTATTGTTAAATGTCCTTACAATTTTCCCAGACATTTTAAATACTTGTTCTTTTTCATTCCAAGCTTTGTCTGCTTCGAAATCAATACCCAGCGTGGTTGCAAGCATGCTGGCGGCTAAATCTTCAGAGTAATCACCCGCTGTATTTGCAGTTTCGCCGTAAGGGTGATGTTCGGAAAGATATCCGTACATTGTTCTGTCAGATGGGATTGCAACGCCGATTGATGCAGCAATCAACCGGTTCGGCTCGTTTGTTGCGTTGCGTGCCATAACTGCATGGACTATCTGCCCGGGTTTTAGAAATTTCAATCCTTCCTGGACCGAGATTCTTTTGCATCCGACTGGATAAATACTGCTGACGCTGACTAAATTGTATTTCTCAATTTTCGCGTCGCGAAGGGCGGCTTCAAAGGAGGCTAAATATTCTTTATGCCTTCCTACACCTTTTGTAAAGAATACTTTGGTAGGTACATACAATTCACATATCTCCTATGATTAGTGGGGTAATAATTTAATAAATTTTCTTTTCCCGACTTTCAAAATTTTTTCTTTATCAAAAAGAATTACTTCAGAAGGGTCGGAAATTTTTTCGCTATCAATCGAAACGCCGCCTTGTTGAACAAGACGACGCGCTTCACCGTTTGAAGATGCAAAATTAATTTTTACAATCAATTCCAATAAACCCATCTTAGTAATTCCCGCCGGTGAAAACTCGGGCATATCCTCTGGCAAGCCCTTTCTAATAAAGATTTCGTCAAACTCTGATTCGGCTTTCTCTGCAGCTTCTTTGCTATGATACATCTCAACAATTCTTCTGGCAAGTGCGCGTTTAATGTCACGCGGATTTATGTTTTTATCTTTTAGGTCAGTCTGTATTCTTTTTAATTCTTCATTTGAAAGATCAGTCGCAAGTTCAAAATAATTAAATATGATCGAATCCGGTATCGAGAGAGTTTTTCCGTAAATGTCTTTGGCGTTTTCTGAAATACCGATATAATTATCATAGGATTTACTCATCTTTTCCGTACCGTCGGTGCCGACCAATAAGGGCATCGTTAAAATTACCTGGGGTTCTAACCCGAATTCTCTTTGTATATCCCGCCCTACAAGTAAATTAAATTTTTGATCCGTCCCCCCTAATTCAACGTCGCTTTTTATCGCAACGGAATCCATAGCCTGGGCGAGTGGATAAAGTATTTCATGAATTGATATTGGAATGCCATTTTTATATCTATTTGTAAAATCATCCCTCTCAAGCATTCTTGCGACAGTATATTTCGATGAAAGTCTTATCACGTCTTCGAAATTCATTTTGCCGAGCCACTCAGAATTATATACTATCTTCGTGCTATGCGGGTTCAAAATTTTAGAAGCTTGTTCAAAATAAGTGGCAGAATTAACTTTTATTTCTTCTTGTGAAAGCGGCGGTCTGGTCGAATTTCTTCCGGATGGATCTCCGATCAGAGTTGTAAAATCTCCGATTATAAGAATAGCTGTGTGACCGAGCTGTTGAAACTGCGCAAGTTTTCTGATCACCACCGAATGCCCTATGTGAAGATCCGGACGTGTTGGATCACAGCCTAATTTGATATTTAATGGTCTGTTTTCCTTAGCCGAGCGATGCAGTTTATTTTGAAGTTCTTCTTCAGGTATTATCTCTACAGCGCCGCGTTTAATTAAATCCATCTGTTCGTTAACCGGGGGAAATAACTTTTTCTCAGACAAAATTTTCTCCGTTATCAATATTTTATTTTTCGTTCTGTTTCTCTTTGAAGATCTTTTTTTGTGATTGCTTCGCGTTTATCGAAACTCTTTTTGCCTCTGGCAACCGCAATTTCAACTTTTACTTTTCCGTTTTTAAAGTACAGTTTTAATGGAATTAAAGTGAACCCTTTCTCTTCAGTTTTTATTCTCAATTTTCTAATTTCATTTTTTTTTAGCAGAAGTTTTCTCTTCCGCAGCGGGTCGTGATTGTTAATATTACCCTGATTGTAAATGCTGATGTTAGCATTAATGAGCCAGACTTCACCTTCTCTAATGGTAGCATAAGCATCGCCGATATTTGCTTTTTTTTGACGTAACGCTTTGACCTCCGTTCCGGTTAACGAAATGCCTGCTTCGAGTTTCTGCAAAATAAAAAACTCATGCTCGGCTTTTTTGTTTGAAGTGATAATTATTTCGCCCGCTTTTTCTGTCATGATTTCAAAAAATGAAAAACAAAATTATTCCTATCGCAATTGAAATGCAAAAAAAACTAATATTAAAATCTGATTCGTAACTAATGCTCTATTTGATCGTCACAGTGTCTTTGCCTGAAATCTTAAAAATATGACATTCATCCGCCGAAAAAATATAATTTTCTTTAAATGTTAATGTGCCCTTCGTGCCGATTACTGATACATCTTCAATACGGCCAGACAGTTTTTGCTGGTACTTGTCGCTCATAATTACGTAAGTTCCCGGGAATCCTAATATTATCTCGTCGTCTAACTCATATATGTAGCCGGAAGAGCCGGTCACTTTTATTTTTACAGAGTCTACAGGGCTGCCAATAGCATCAAGTACAGTTACAGTATACATAACAAAGACTTGAGTACAGACAACGGGCTCATTGCTTTCTTCCTTGCAGCCAATAGATAGCGCTGTGCATAATAAAAATAGTATGGATAGTAATTTCATTGATTCCATATTCTAAGCATTATTCTTTAAAGTAAAATTACAAAATAATTCCCATCATAGTAATTAAATTATAAGGAGCGCATCCGGCATTTTACGTGTATCTATTAAAAAACCTTTTCCGAATTAAAAATCTATTCGATATTTTGGCATCTATCAAAGAGGCACAATTACGAAAAAACATTGAGGATAACATGCTCGACATGCAAAAAAAATTAGCAAAACCTTTTTATGTACTGCTTAGTTTACCTGCAACTGCAATGGGCTTTGCACTTTCAATTCAGATTGCAGCTTTAAGCTGGCTCATGCGTACTCAGTTCAATTTGAATCTAGAAGAAATTGGTATAGTATGGGCTGCCGGCCCGCTGGCTGGTATTATAGGACAGCCAATTGTCGGATTGATTAGTGATAATGTTTGGTTTTGGAACGGACGGAGGCGACCCTTCATTTTAATTGGAGGTAGTTTAGCTGCTCTAATGCTTTTAGCTCTTCCAAATATTGGCGCAATAAATGATTTTTTGGGAATTGGCAACATAATAGTCGTTGCCGTAGCAATTGCTCTAACATTAGACCTTGCAATTAATATTAGCTTTAATCCTACTCGTTCAATTATTGCAGATGTTACGCCCGAAGGCGTTACTAGGACTAAGGGCTACACCTGGATGCAGACTATATCAGGCACGTTTGGTGTGCTGGCTTATGCTTTGGGGGCTATATTCGGAAATTTTTTCCTGATCTATTTCGGTGTCGGTTTGGTTTTATTATTCTCGATAGCTCCGATGTATTTTATAAAAGAGAAGAAAAATTTGATGCAAAGCGGAGAAGAAAACCAATATGTCAACGGCGAGGCAGCGACTAAAACCCAGTGGGGGCAATATCTAATGCTTCTATTCGCACATTCGTTTTCTTGGATAGGAATTCAAACCATGTTCGTTTATATGATTGGTTTTGTTGAAGAAAAATTAGAGCCATCAAGCATTAATGTTACAGGCCAAATCCTTGCAATCTCGTTTTTGATATTAAATGCGGTGGGCGCTATTTTACCTGCGCTTGTTCTTGAACCGATAACTGAAAAGATTGGAAGAGTGAAAACTCACTTAAGCTGTTTGGCAATAATGTCGCTCGCTTATCTTGGAATAGTGTTAGCCGGGAAAACTGTTTTTATGCTCTATATATTTATGGCTCTTGCCGGGATCGGTTGGGCGGCAGTTGTTAGCCTGCCTTTCGCTATTATGTCAGAAAAAGTTAACAAGAAGCGCATGGGATTATTTATGGGGATATTTAACCTTTCTGTAGTGCTGCCTCAATTATTCGTCAGTCTTGTGCTCGGTAGATTCATTGAATCTGCTGTTGATAAGAATCTGATTTTCATCATTAGCGCTGTGACTCTTGGAATATCATCTGCATTATGGCTATTCGTAAAAGAAAGCAAGAGTATGGAGAACGTCATTCATTCAACTTCCTCGCATTAGATTATGCATTAAGCCCGGTAGAAATGCCGGGCATTAAATCTGCCATTCAATTGAATAAAACCATTCTTCGAGCATTGATTTTTTGAGAGAAACTACCCCTTGTTTTGTAACTCCCTTAGGGGGAGGAAAAAACTCACTTAATTTTTGATACAGCATATCACGATTGGCTATCGGTACTTTCTCTATTAGGCGAAGCAAGGTTAGTGCGTCATACTCTGTTGCCGAATTAACTACCGCCGTCAATGCGCCTAAATCCTGTATGCTGTTATTAAGATAATCTAAGTTTGTCATGAGTTTTTCGGATGCTTCTTTGTGATAGGGAATAAGAGGTGCCCTCGCATTTTTAATTTCGCATATATAATCAGAGCCGAGGAAAAACTCGTCATCAGGGACTTCAACTTTTATCAAACCGCTGCTAACTTCAATCAGAACATTAGTATTCTTCAAAATCGAAATAACAAAATTGCTTTTGAAATCCGTAATTTTCATTAAATCATATTTAAGAATGAAGTTAGCATCAAGTGTCAGAGCATAAAAAAATAAAGAACCGTTTCTTAGTATTATCTCATTCTTGTTTCTTTTTGCAGAAACGATTTCAAAGCTGCTGTTTGTGTCAAGCGTTATTTCAGCGTCTTGTTTGATTTTTATTTTTAATTTCCCAAGTATATCCGTAGAAACATTATCTTTTACAAAAAGCTCAACACCCGTAGTCCGGTTACCATTAATGGAATAAGAACCCGAAAGCGGTTCAATTTTCCAGGGAGAAGTGTCACCCTGCACTATGAATAGAAAATAGAAAATGAAAGCGGCAATAAGAGTAACTAAAATTATTATAAATTTAGACGGAGAAATGCCCAGAGACTTTTTGTACTGCCTGAAGAAACCAATGCCGCCGTTTCTTAGTTCTTTCTTTTTTTTCAATTCAGCTGATTCTTTTTCTTTCTCTTTCTTTTCCTTTTTACTCTTGGCTTTTTCGGCTTCATCAAGAGACAAGTTTAATAAGTTTTCCGTAAGTTCGGATATTACTTGCGGGGGCGGCTCAAAGGACAGCGTAAGATTTCTTAATCGTTTGGTAAGATTCTTTAACCGCTCTAATTCTATTTGCGCTTCCGTGCAGTCCTTGAGGTTTTCCTCAAATTCTTTTGCCTTTTCGGCTGGCAGCTCTTTATCAAAATAATCACTAACCAACGAGCGGAGTTCATTACAATTCATCGCACAAAGCCTCGCATAATTTACGTCTCGTCTCCCTTATGTAAAACTTTATCTCGCTTAAGGGATATTCACTAAGAAAGTCATGTATTTCTGAATAAGTGTAATTCTCGATTTCGTGAAGTACAAATAAAACTCTTTCTTTTTCGGGTAACGAAAGTATCATAGCTTCAAGTTTTTCCTTGCTCTTAGAAGTATCCGGCAGCATATTCTTTTCTTTCGAAGAAAGTTTCTTGAATCTTGATTTGGTTCTTATTTCATCTAGTATTGTATAAACGGTAATCCCTTTTAGCCAGAGGTCAAAGGAAATATCTTCGCGTATAAATTTTATATTTTCCCAGGCTTGCATGAAAATCTCTTTGCTAACCGAAATTGCAAGAGGTTCGTTGGATAACATTCTAAGGCAGATGTTGTAAATCTTTTTTGCGCTCAACTCGCATAGCTCTATAAATGAGTTTTTTCGCCCTTGCTGAGCTGAACTTATCAATAAGCTTATGTAATCATGCTGCATAACAATCGCCGGTTATTAGTTCTGTATTGTCAAACTTAATCCTTGTGCAGTTACTATTCCACGTACCATTACGACACGTCTGCCATCCTTACCGATTTCAACGCCTCTTGTATTTATAGTCAGTCTTTCTCTTCTTGCATTGAATGAAATTGTAACTCTGCCTACAATCCGCTCCCTAGCTCTTGATTCTTTTAATATGCTGTTTATATCAAAATCGAGAAATGAACCACCACCGCCGCCTTGCTCAACGGGTTTTTTATAATAAGCCATTGCCAAGTCGGACACCAAATTTATTCGGTTGATAAGTTCTTGACGATTGTTTTCTACCGCATTGCTTAATGATAAATTTATTCCGACAACTATCGAAACCCCGACAAGTATAACGCCAAGTATTATCAGAAGAAGCTGCTGAGATCCCATACTTCCTCCTTAGATCTATTATTGTTTTAGTACTTTAAGATAATAAAAAATCAGTGATAAAGATAATTACAGGTAAAATATCTTAAAAACTTTTTACCGCAGAGCCTATATCCGGAAAAGTTTTGAATACTTTGAACATTCTTGTAGTTTCAAACATTGTCCAGATCGGGCTGTCAACCGTGCTTAATACCAGTCTTATATCACCGCCGTTTGAAGCGCTTCGTTTCAAGGAAAAAACAAGGGCTCCGAGAAAAGTAGAATCCATAAACATAATGTGGCTGCAGTTAACGATTATCTTTTTGTTCCCGTTCGAAATCAAACCGGAAATAAAATCCTTGCAAAACTGAGCGCTTTCCAGGGTAGCGGATTGAAGATTAATATCAACAATCGCTATTTCTCCTAACTTTTTGTATTCAAAATCTTGATGCATCAGAAATTCCAGTTTATTTTTATAACCACCGGTTCAATTTTAAAACATCTTTGATTAATAAGAAAATTCTCATTGAAAAAACTTTTACGTTTGGATCACGCCGATTTTAAAATCATCAGCTATAGGACAATTATTCGCGCATTCAATGGCTAATGAAATATAATCCCTTATAGCTGCCGGGTCGATGATTTCATCCGTCCACAGGCGGCTTGCAGCATGCACGACGTTGTTTTTCTCTTCATAAGAACTGACTACTTCGCCGAGAAGTTTTTCTTTCTCGCTCTCGGATAACATTTTCCCTTCTTTTTGAAGCTGCTTTATTTTTATATCCATCAAAACGTTGGCAGCTTGATTAGCTCCCATCACTGCGATTTTAGCATTTGGCAGCGCAAACAAAAAACGCGGATCGTAGGCTCGTCCGCACATGGCATAATTTCCCGCCCCAAAACTATTTCCGATGATAACGGTAATTTTAGGAACAACTGAATTAGCAACTGCATTAACCATTTTCGCGCCGTCCTTAATTATTCCTCCGTGTTCAGCCTTGCTGCCGACCATGAATCCCGTTACATCCTGCAGAAATAACAGCGGAATCTTTTTCTGATTACAATTCATAATAAATCTGGCTGATTTATCGGCGCTGTCCGAATATATTACGCCCCCTATCTGCATTTCGCCATGATGATTCTTAACAATCTTTCTTTGATTTGCCACAATACCTACTGCCCAGCCGTCAATACGAGCATAAGCGGTAATAATTGTTTTGCCATAACCTGCTTTGTATTCATCTATTTTAGAATCATCAACAATCCGCGCAAGTAATTCGTATGTATCATACGGTTTTATAGTGTCCTCAGGAAGTATAGAATATATCTCTTGAACATTAAATTTAGGGAGCGCAGGTTTGATACGGCTGAAATCAGCTTTAGGTGATTCGCCGAATTTTTCAATCAGGCTTCTTATTTGGAGAATACATTCCTCGTCATTCTTCATAATATAATCGGTCACACCGGAAATATTAGATTGCACAACTGCGCCGCCCAGGCTTTCATTATCAATCTCCTCGCCTATAGCAGCTTTAACTAAGTGTGAACCGGCGAGAAAAACAGACCCTTCGCCTTCAACAATTAGTGATTCATCGCTCATTATGGGGAGGTAAGCGCCTCCGGCAACACAAGGACCCATTATAGCCGATATTTGTGGTATTCCCCGTGCAGATATTTGAGCATTGTTCCTAAATATTCTTCCGAAGTGATCTTTGTCTGGGAATATATCTTCTTGAAGAGGAAGAAAGACTCCTGCGCTGTCCACAAGATAAACTATCGGAAGGCGGTTCTCCAAAGCGATTTCTTGTGCGCGCAGATTCTTTTTAACGGTTATAGGAAACCACGCCCCAGCTTTAACCGTGGCGTCATTAGCAACTACTACAATATTTCTCCCGTGCACTTTCCCGATACCGAAAACTGTTCCGGAGCTTGGTGCGCCGCCGTATTCTTCGTACATCCCGAAGGCGGCAAGAGTGTTAATTTCATAAAATGTCGACTCCGGGTCTAAGAGTTTAGTAATTCTTTCGCGAGCGGTTAATTTATTTCGCTTATGATGTTTCTCGATGGCTTTTTGTCCGCCGCCGAGATAAATTTTTTCCTTTAATGATTTTATTCTATCAACAAGTTTTTGCTGGTATAGGCTGTTTCTTTCTAAATTAAGATCAATTGAATTCCCTATTTCTTTCATAAAAATTTACCCGTTTAAAAAATCTCTGGCAATAACAATTTTGTTAATTTCAGAAGTGCCTTCGCCGATGGTTAAAAGTTTTACGTCCCGATAAAATTTCTCCACCGGATAGTCTTTAACAAATCCATAGCCGCCGAAAATCTGCACTGCTTCATTTGCCGCTCTGGTAGCGGCTTCGCTTGCAAATAATTTAGCCATTGCAGCTTCTTTATTAATATTCTTGCCTTCGTTTTTCATTGAAGCAGCTTTATAAGTCAATAATCTCGCAGCTTCGATATCGGTGGCAATTTCAGTCAATTTAAATTGAATGCCTTGAAAATCCGAAAGCGGTCTGTTGAATTGATGTCGTTCTTTAGAATATTGCAAAGCGCTGTTAAAACATCCTTGAGCTAATCCAACACTAAGCGCTGCGATTGATATTCTGCCTCCTTCTAGAATTTTCATCGCCTGCGTAAAACCTTCACCTTCGATCCCGATTAAATTCTCTTCAGACACCTCACAGTTTTCAAAAATTAATTGTGTTGTTTCACTCGCCCGCATCCCTAACTTATTTTCCTTCTTGCCGACTTTAAATCCTTCCGTCCCTTTTTCAACGATGAACGCCGAAATACCTTTTTTCTTTTTCCCTTTATCCGTAACAGCCATTACGACCGCGATACTACCCACCCCGCCGTGTGTGATGAAATTTTTTGTCCCGTTCAATATGTATTTATTTCCGGATTTTACCGCCGTAGTCTGCATAGCAGCGGCATCGGAGCCGGAAGAAGGCTCTGTTAAAGCCCATGCGCCTATTTGCTTTCCGCTTGCAAGCAAAGGAAGATATTTTTCTTTTTGCGATTCATTGGCGAACAAATTTATATGATTGGTGCAAAGTCCGTTATGAGCGGCAAGCGAGAGAGAAATAGCCGGATCAATCACAGCTAATTCTTCGACAACAAGAGCATATTCAATGTAAGATAGACCAGCTCCGTTATATTTCTCAGGCACCAGGATTCCCATAAACCCGAGTTCGCCAATCTCACGCATAATATCCGCGGGAAACTCCTGGTTTTCATCATATTTCATAAATTCGGGTTTTATTCTCTCGTTACCAAAATCTCTTATAGTATTTCTTATCAGTTCTTGCTCTTCCGTAAATTCAAGTATGAAATTATTTTCAGAACTGTTCCTCATTATAATTCCTGTGTTTTGTTCATTTTATAATTATTAATGATATTTGCCGCTGCAATATAGGGCGAAGATAATCCTTTTATTATTTCATTCAAACTCTTTGATAGAATTTCTCTACGCTCGTCATCCCACAATTCTATAACAAGACTATCAGAAACAATTTCTTTAATCCTAAAAGCCAATTTTACTTTCCGGTTCTTTTCTAATTCACCGGTTGAGGTCAAATAGGATTTATGCTTTTCAACAAAATGAAATATTTCTTCAATACCTTTGTTCTCGACAGCAACGGTTTGAATTATTTCGGGTACCCACATTCCGTCTGATATATCTTTTAACTGGAGAATACTCCTTATAGCAGTCACAGCAGAATTCGCACCGGGGCGGTCGCTTTTGTTCAAAACAAAGAGGTCTGCAATTTCCATTAAGCCTGCTTTCATAGCCTGTATGGAATCGCCTGATTCGGGAACTAATACAACTAATGTAGAATCCGAGGCTCTTGCAATATCTAATTCGGATTGACCGACCCCGACGGTTTCAAAGATTATTATGTCGTAACCTGCAGCGTCAAGAATATCAGCCGCATCTACAGCCTTTTTGCTGAGTCCACCCAGACTGCCTCGCGTTGCTAAGCTCCGTATAAAAACATTTTCGTTTAATCCGATATCGCTCATACGAATTCTATCGCCAAGGACAGCCCCGCCGGTAAAAGGGCTTGTCGGATCTACCGCAACAATACCTACAGATAAATTATGCCTAAGGAAAAGTTTAGTGAGCTGATTTGTAATTGTTGATTTACCAGAGCCCGGCGGTCCGGTAATGCCAATGCGATAAGCGTTTCCGATTCTATCGGAAATTTTTATCAAAATATTTTCTGCCAGTTCACTCCGGCTTTCTACCAAGGAAATCGCTCTTGAAATAGATTTCTTTTTCTTTTCGTATAAATCTTGTAAAAGTTCATCAATCATTATTTGCCGGTATCTGATAAGTATAATTTGTTCTTATAAATATATTCTTTGATGCTTTGAGGCACAAGGTAATTTATCGGAAGAGCTTTACTGACACGTTCTCTTATCTCGGTGGAGGATATTTCAATAATCGGAGTATTGACAAATACAGCTCTGCTGAAAAATCTATTTCCCTTGCCATCTGCAGATTTATCCGGGCGTTTTAATACAACTACATTTGCAAGCTCAAAAATCTCATCGGGTTTATACCATTTATCAAATACCAGCAGGTTATCATAACCTACTACTAGTTCAATTTCATCATAAATACTTTTAAAATGCAAAAGAGTGGAATGAGTAAAAGAAACCTCATTTCTGTTAATTTCGAAATCGGAACATTCAAATGCTTCGCTTGCGCTGACTGCAAGCTTAACCATTTCAAGACGATGCATGGGAGACGAAGAATAAGAACCAACTTTGTGCGGCGATAAGAAACAAGGCATGAAAATAATTTTGTCAAGTTCACGCAGTTCTACAAGATACTGCGCAGTTATAAGATGACCGTGATGAATCGGATCAAAGGTTCCGCCGTATATCCCGATTTTCATTTATGCACCCTCAAGATTGTTCCGGTTAAACTCTCTTAAATAATTTCTCATTTCATCAACTTCCTGCTCGTAATATTTCCTCTTTGAAGCATTATGGATTCGAGTAAGCTGTCGTTTTCTAAAAGCCAATTTAACCGCATACTTAATATAATGTTTTCTTATATCTTCATCTATCCAGCCTTTTTTATTATGGTAATTGTTTGCAAAGGCTTGCATGAATTGAGGAGGTATCTCGTTTGTCAATTCATTAATTATAATTTTCCTTTCGGCGTTGAGAGAGTAAAAGAAAACCAAAATGAAGGCAATTACAATACCCGTCATTAAAACAAGTCCTGCAAAAAAAGTAGCTTCAAAGCTTACGCTGAAATTCCAAATAAAGTGAATGAGCATCGCAAGAATTAACCCGATAAACGCAAGTAGTATATCGAGAGGCGGTTTGGCAAATTTAGCTGCGCCGAGAAATGCCCCGAAAGAGGCGGTTGCGATGCAGTGCATAACTGCAGAAAATGTCGTTCTAATTATTACGACCTGAAGCCAAGATATTGGCGTTGTTCCGTAAGCCGCGAAATAAAAGATGTTTTCAGTCATACCGAAGCCTAGTCCTATTGCGCCCCCGTAAACGAGTCCATCCGTAATATTGTCGAATTTTTTTGAGTTGATTGTTAAAAGTAAAAACGCACCTTTTGTAATTTCTTCGACGAAAGGAGCAATCACTATGGATTCTATTAGTGAGACTTTGTTTTGTTTAAGTATAAGGCTGAAGACTGCTGAAAGAATAGAACTGCTGATAATTGCAAAAAGAACAGCCCCGAAGGCGCCCCAGAGAAAATGTGCAAAAACAGAACGTAGCGGTTCGGGCTCGTATTTATCGAGTCTCCAAATCAAAATTAGATAAAGCATCATCGGGATAATTGCCGCTAAAACCGAAAATAAAATAGGCATGATAATTTTAATTCTTTTTTCTTGAAACCATATATTTTTTTCTAAACAAGATTACAGTCGTATAATTAATTATAAATATCGAAATAATTATAATAAAAATCGTTGTTATTATCTCTGTGTAATCAACGATCCCAATATTGATTTTTAAAAGCATTAAAGGCGGACTTGAGAGAGGAAAATAAGTAAGCAGAGTTGATAATAACGAGTAAGGCTGCATTATGGTTTGAATAGATATCAAAATAGGAATTATCATAATAATGCTGAGAATACTTGTGATCTGCTGAGCCTCGAATTCAGTCCTAAGCAGCGCTCCGGCTCCGATAAAAATAGAACCGAATAATATGTAGCCAAGCAGGAAATAAATGACCTGGAGTGCAAAATAATTCACTGAGATATCAGCGGCGCCTTCAGCACTTTTTAATATCAAGCCTATAACCGTCCAAACAAGCAATTGAAAGCCACCCAGAATGATCAACCCGAACAGCTTACCGTATAAAATATCGCTTATTGAACAACTGGATAGAAAAATTTCCATAAGCCCGTTGGATTTTTCCTCTATAAAACTTCGAATAAAATTACCGCCGTAAAATAATGTGATAACCGCAAGCAGAATTAAAAAGATAAATGATTTCACAAATACTAAAACAGAGGCACGTGCAGAATCCGAAGATTTCTGAAGATCAAAGTTGAATTCAGCGTTATCTTCGAATTTCAGCTCTCCGGTAGTAGAGCTAAATTTATCTTTGATTAAAGCCAATCGGATTTTTTCTTTGATGAGCATGATTTCATGAGTAGAAAGCAAATCAGCCGCAATAAATCCCACTTGAAATCTATCGCTTTCAGAAATCGTAACAATTCCGCTGATCACATTATTTGATAAATCGTGTCTCGCATTATCAATTATTTCTTTATCTGACAATGACTTTTCCCTAAGATTAATCATCAAATAATCGGGCTGCAGATTTCCAGCAGAAATATCTTCAAATTCATGACGGAGGAGAGGAATAAGTCTATCGGTCTCGTCAATAATCCCAATAATTTTTATCTCATGCGAATTTATAGGGGTAGAAATCAGCGTTGGCAGCATGCCTAACAGGATAAGCACGGCAGGGAAAATAATTAAGAATATCATGAATGATTTTCGGCGTACTTTGTCCAAAAACTCCCACTTTGCAATTGTAAAGGTTTTTTTAGTCAATTTTATCATGAAATTTGTTTCTAGTTGCTCAAAACAGCATTTTCTTGCTAATCTTGGCTTCGATTTTTATATTTGCAAGTTATTTTTTAGGCAACAATTATGTTTATCAAATTCAATAATTATTCAGAAGATGTTCATCATTTTGAATTGAGCAAATCTACTGAAAAATTGGGATTAGAAGAATCATTTTTTGGCGATGCACTATTAAAGTGTAAAATGGATAAGTCGCATCATCAAATTGTGCTTGATTGTGAATTATTGGTAAAAGCAAAGTTTGTTTGTGATAGATGCAACGACGAATTTGATTTGAATATTAAAAATAGTTTCCAGAATATCTATCTATTTGGAAAAAATGACGGCGGTAATGAAAATGCTAATATTTATTTCATACCGCCTGATGTTGATAAAATTGTTCTTGATAATGATGTATTTGAGTATGCAAATTTAGCCATACCTCTAAAAATATTATGCAGCGAAAATTGCAAAGGATTGTGCCCTGTGTGCGGGTCAAATTTAAACAGCTCCGAATGCGGCTGCAGAATAGATAAAACCGAAGCTGCATGGGATAGGTTAAAAAAAAATAAAAATAAATTACAATAACATAAAGGTATCAGAAATGCCAAATCCAAAACGCAAGATGTCGAAAAGCCGAAGAGACAAAAGAAGAACTCACTACAAAGCCACAGCTCCGACATTGGCAACTTGTTCGAATTGCGGCGAGATGAAAATGAGCCACAGAGCTTGCCCTAGCTGCGGTTACTATGCCGGACGTTCAATGTTTGTCCCCGAATCATAACTAGTCTTTTTAATGACCGATATTAAAAAACACAATAAGTGTGTAATTGCTCTTGACGCAATGGGGGGAGACTTTGCCCCTAAGAGCGAATTACTTGGGGCTATTGAGGCTTTTGAGAGCGGGTTAGATGTTAAAATCTTTGTCCTTGGTGATGAGGATAAATTGAAATCATTCGCCGCAGAAAATAAAATCAGCTTAGACGGTTTGGAAATTATACATGCCCCGCAGGTTATCGGCATGCACGATAAACCCATCGAAGCCATTAAATCTAAACCGGACTCCTCTTTGGTTATGGGAGCGAATCTCGTGAAAGAAAAAAAAGCTCATGCACTCGTAAGTGCTGGTAATACCGGCGCTGTAGCATCAGTCTCAACCCTGCTAATGGGAAGGTTGAAAAATGTGGAAAGACCAACAATCGGAAGCTTCATACCAAGCTCGGGAAAATTAACCTATGTTTTTGATGTCGGAGCATTTGTTGATCTAAAACCCCAGCATCTTTTAAGTTATGCCATTCTTGCCTCAATTTTTACCAAAGAGATGCATTCAATTAATAACCCATCTGTTGGTTTGTTAAATGTAGGCGAAGAGAATGAAAAAGGGAACAAACAGGTAAAGGAAACCTTTGAATTGTTGAAGAATAGCAGCCTTAATTTTATTGGCAATATTGAGGGGAAAGATATTTTAAAAGGCAAATGCAATATCGTTATATGCGACGGTTTTGTTGGGAATATTTTACTAAAATTTGGCGAAAGTGTGCCTGATTTCTTAAAATTTCTGCTTAAACAACACGCAGAGAAAAACGTTTTTGATAAGATTAAAATTGGATTGTTCAGAAAAACACTGCGCAAAGCTCTTCAACCTTTAAATCCTGATCTTTATGGTGGAGTTCCCTTACTGGGAATTAATGGTATCACTATAATTGGTCACGGTTCAAGCTCTCCAACAGCCGTAAAAAATATGATATTGAAAGCAAAGGAAATGTATAACAAGAATTTAACGTTCAAATTAGAGGAAGCACTCAAGCCTTATGCAGTCAAATAAAATAAATGCAGCAATCACAGCAGTGGGAATGTACGTTCCCGAAAAAGTTTTAGATAATCATTATTTTGAAAAAATCGTTGAAACAAACGACGAATGGATTAAAGCCCGTACCGGGATAAAAGAACGTAGGATTATTGAAAACGGAGCGACTAGCGATTTAGCCTTTAGAGCAGCTGAAGACCTGTTTAAAACTACTACTGTCAAACCCGAAGAGATAGACTTGATAATAGTCGCTACAGTAACGCCAGATATGTTTTTCCCTTCAACGGCATGTTTGGTGCAGTCAAAAATCGGAGCTGATAAAGCATGGGGGTTTGATATTTCTGCTGCTTGTTCAGGATTCCTTTTTGGTCTTGATGCTGCCGCACGATTTGTCGAGTCGGGAGTATATAAAAAGGTTCTGCTGATAGGAGCGGACAAAATGAGTGCTATTACTGATTATACCGATAGGAATACCTGCATTCTTTTTGGCGATGGCGCTTCTGCAGTCTTAATTGAACCAGCAGATGATAAAACTACAGGTTACATTGATTCAATTCTGCGGATTGACGGCAGCGGAAAAGATGCATTAAATATGAAAGCGGGGGGAAGCCTTAACCCGGCAACCTATGAAACTATCGATAAAAAATGGCACTATATTTATCAAGACGGCAAAGCTGTATTCAAAGTTGCCGTCAAAGGTATGGCTGATGTATCGGTTGAAATTATGGAAAAGAATAATTTAAAATCTGAAGAAATTGCCTATTTGGTGCCTCATCAAGCAAATTTAAGAATAATTGATGCTACTGCCGAACGAATGGGTATATCGAAGGATAAAGTTATGATTAACATCGACAGATATGGCAACACAACTGCAGCAACAATTCCGCTTTGCTTAACTGAATATTATCGAGCAGGAAAAATCAAGAAAGGCGATAAGTTGATCCTTGCCGCTTTCGGGGCGGGATATACGTGGGGTGCAAGCTACTTAATCTGGAGTATTGATTAGTGGGAAAAACAGCGTTTATTTTTCCCGGGCAGGGTTCGCAATTTGTAGGTATGGCTAAGGATCTATACGATAATTCCTCAGTTGCAAAAAATATGATTAAAGAAGCAGAAGACTCCTTAAAAATAAAGCTGTCAGCCATCATGTTTGGGGGTCCTGCCGACGAACTAAAACAAACTGACATAACACAGCCAGCCATATTTCTGCATTCGGCAATACTATTGAGTTTAATTAATGTGCTTAAACCCGAAGCAGCCGCAGGACATTCTCTCGGCGAATACTCAGCACTCGTGTCAGGGAAGGCATTGGATTTTATATCTGCTTTGAAATTAGTTAGACTGCGCGGGCAATCAATGCTCGATGCAGGTATTCAGAATAAAGGAACCATGGCTGCGGTTATTGGTTTGAGTGACCAAGCAGTTGAGTCAATTTGCAGCGAAGCTTCACCTAAAGGAATAGTGCAATGCGCAAATTTTAATTGCCCCGGTCAGATTGTTATTTCCGGTTCGGTTGAAGGTGTTTATGAAGCTATGAGGCTCGCAAAGTCTGCTGGCGCTAAATTGGTAAAAGAACTTGTTGTGAGCGGCGCTTTTCACTCGCCATTAATGATTTTAGCCAAAGAGAAATTACAAACCAAGCTCGAAGAAATCGAAATTAAAAATCCAATAATCCCTATTTACTCTAACGTTACAGCAAACCCTATTAGTAAAGCAGATGACATTAAAAATCTTTTGTTAGAACAGCTCACTTCGCCTGTGAAATGGCAAAGTTCTATAGAAAACATGATTGCCGACGGTTTTAATGAATTTTATGAAATAGGTCCTGGCAAAGTTCTGCAAGGGTTACTTAAAAAAATAAATCCCGAAATAAAGATTGGAAGTATAGAGAAATACGAAGATCTGGAAAGGTTTAGCTGATGGCAAAGAAATTTGAAAAGATTATTAATGGATATTATATTGATCCAATCATTTTCACGCATAAATTTGTGAAGGCTTGCGATGTATGTATATGTTCCGGCGAGTGCTGTTATTACGGAGTTTATACCGATAAAAAAGAATATGAAAAAATTATTGATATAAAAGAAAGAATTGTCCGCTCGATGGATGACTCTCAAACGAAAGAAGCGGCTAAATGGTTTGAAGCTCCAGAAGAGGATGATGATTTTGAATCCGGGGTTGCTTATGGCACTGAACTGCACAACGGGAAGTGCGTTTTTTTGGACAAGCAGGGATTCTGCACCTTGCAGAAAGTAGCAGTGGAAAGTGGTGAATTCAAGTGGAAATATAAACCTCTATATTGTATATTATTCCCGCTGATTATTTGGGATGGTGCTATTACGGTTGATGACGAACATCTTGAAAGAATGCACTATTGCAATAAACCGGTTAACCAGGTTTCGACAATTTACGAGTGTTGTAAATCCGAGTTGGAATTCCTGCTGGGAGCAGAGGGCATGAAAGAACTCGACTCTTATAGAAATGAATACTTAGTGCAATTAAAATTGGGTAAACAGAAAAGTGCTTAAGAAAAGTAAACGAGCTATTGTAACAGGAGGAACCCGCGGAATCGGCAAAGCTATAGTTAAAGAGCTGGCAGCAAGGAGTTGCTGTGGAGTTCTGTTCTCGGATGTAGCCTTTATTTATAATAGCTGCGATGAATGCGCTGAAGAGATACAGAGAGAAATCGGTGAGGAAACAAAAGTATTCGCTTTTAAAGCTGATGCATCCTCATTTAATGATGCGCAGGCAACGGTTGATGCGGCAATTAAAAAACTTGGCGGCGTAGATATTCTAATTAATAATGCGGGAATTACTAAAGATAATTTGCTTCTAAGAATGAGTGAACATGATTTTGATAAAGTAATTGAAGTCAATTTAAAAAGCGTGTTCAATTATTCGAAAGCAGTAATCAAAACAATGATTTCGCAGCGATATGGACGCATCGTAAATATCGCTTCTGTTGTTGGTTTGATCGGCAATGCGGGTCAGTCTAATTACGCCGCTTCCAAAGCCGGAATAATTGGATTCACAAAATCTTTGGCACGTGAAGTTGCATCAAGAGGAATTACTGTTAATGCAGTCGCACCCGGCTTTATTGAAACGGAAATGACTTCAGCTCTAAATGAAGCTCAGCGTCAGACATTGATAACTAATATACCTATGAAAAGGTTGGGTAAACCGGAAGATGTAGCAAAAGTAGTAGGCTTTTTATGCAGTGATGAAGCCGATTATATCACCGGTCAGGTTATTTCCGTTGACGGCGGAATGGTTATGTAAATTGCTAATTAAATTAAATTTATTCACAAATCATTAAAGGAGTATAAAATGGATGTTGAAGCAAAAGTAAAAGAAATCATTATGGATAAGTTGGGCGTTGAAGAATCACAAGTTACGCCGGAAGCTTCTTTCACAAATGATTTAGGGGCTGATTCTCTCGACATCGTAGAACTTGTAATGGGTTTCGAAAGCGAATTCGATACTTCAATTCCGGACGAAGATGCTGAAAAAATTTCTACGGTAGGAGATGCTATAAATTATCTTAAAGAGAAGTTAGGTAAATAAAACTGCTTCGACTAATAGATAAGGTTGACTGATAGAATTCTTTTAATTCACTCAGTTTACTTTCTTTCAGTCAGCCTTAAAGTTTTAATCATTTTATCAATCTATCGGGAATCCTTATGCATAAAAGAAGGGTAGTTGTTACTGGTATGGGTGCGCTTACTCCTATTGGAAATAACGTAAAAGATTACTGGGAAGGTTTGATTGCTGGGAAAAACGGCGCTAATCTTATAACAAAATTTGATACGACTGATTTCACTACGAAATTTGCTTGCGAATTGAAGGGGTTTAATCCCGAAGATTTTATTGATAAGAAAGAAATCAAGAGAATGGACCCATATACATGGTATTCCATTGCAACTTCACAAATGGCTATCGAAGATTCTAATGTCGATCTTAACTCAACCGATCTCGATAGGTTTGGTGTTATTTACGGAAGCGGAATTGGCGGCATGGATACTTTCGAAAAACAGACTCTCGCTTATCTTCAAGGCGGCCCCAGGAAAATTAGCCCTTTCTTCGTTCCTATGATGATCTCTGATATTGCTGCCGGACAGATTTCCATTCGTTTCAGACTGAAAGGACCTAACTACGCTACAACCTCCGCTTGCGCTACTGCCACCCATGCTATTGCTGATGCTTTTGTTCACATCCAAAGAGGTACTGCTGACATGATGGTTTGCGGCGGTTCCGAAGCCGCTATCACTCCGATGGCAATCGGTGGCTTCAATTCGGCAAGAGCTATTTCTACTTGGAACGACAGATACCTCGAAGCGTCGCGTCCCTTTGATAAAGATAGAAACGGTTTTGTTATGGGAGAGGGTTCGGGCACATTGATCTTGGAAGAATTAAGCCATGCTGTTAAAAGAAATGCTAAAATATATTGCGAAATAGTTGGTATTGGATTAACAGGGGACGCATTTCACGTAACAGCGCCTGCGCCCGATGGAGAAGGCGCATTCCGTTCGATGAGAGAAGCTCTGCGAGACGGTGGTATTGCTCCTGAACAAATTGATTATATTAACGCTCACGGAACATCAACTGAATTGAATGATAAGAATGAAACGAAAGCAATAAAAAATCTTTTCGGGGAACACGCTTATAAACTTGTGATCAGTTCAACTAAATCAATGACAGGCCATTTGCTCGGAGCAGCCGGTGCAGTTGAATCAATCGCAACCATACTTGCAATAAGAAACAGCAAAATACCTCCGACCATTAATCTTGAAGAACCAGATCCAGAATGCGATCTAAACTATACCCCTAAGGTTACTGTTCAAAGAGAGATTAACTATGCGCTCAGTAATACTTTTGGATTCGGCGGTCATAACTCAACAATTTTATTTAAGAAGTTTGAAGGATAGAATTTGTTTTGTCTTCGTTAACGAGATTGTTGAACTTTTTTGTCAGAAAAAAAGCTGATGAATCTACTCACGAGAATATTAAACGGCTTCAGAGCCGGTTAATATTTAAGATTAGAGATCAAAAAATATACTTAAAAGCTCTGACACATAGGTCATACCTCGAAATCAGCCCTCAGTTTGATAAATCGAATGAGCGACTTGAATTCCTCGGAGACTCAGTATTGAGTCTTGTTATATCAGAAAGATTATTCTCTGAATTCAGCGATAGCGACGAAGGATTTCTGACAAAGTACCGTTCGCAATTAGTGGATAAAAAAGCTCTTGTCGAGGCTGCATCGAGAATCGAACTTGAATCGTTGATTCTGTTCGATAACAAATATGTCAGGGGATCTGAAGAAGGTAAAAAAACTATTCTGGCAGACTGTTTTGAAGCGTTGATTGGAGCAATATATCTCGATGCCGGTTTCCAGAATGCCAGGCAATTTATTGAGGAGACTATCATAATCCCTGCTCTTGAGTCCGGAGCCTACTTAATTGACAGAAATTATAAAGGTCAGCTTCTAGAATATATACATGCCAACAAACTACCTCAGCCGGTTTATAAGATTTTATCAGAATCCGGTCCTGATCATGAAAAAATATTTACTGTCGGCATATTCATTGGTGATAAATTATACGGCAGAGGGACAGGGAAAAATAAAAAAAATGCCGAACAATTATCCGCACAAACCGCGCTGAAAATTCTCAAGAAAGGATGATTATAAACTTTCTCAAAAGTGAATTCATTAGTTTTTTTTATATTAGTCCAAGAGAATAATTTTAAAAAATATATTGTTTAACAATGATAATTTCCCGGAAAGTACAATGAAAAAAATCGAGTTTACAGACAGATTTTATGACCGGCACATCGGTCCAAGTGAGAATAAGATTAGTGCGATGCTTAATGAAATCGGAATTGAATCGGTTGATGAGCTAATCAGCAAAACTGTGCCAGCCGACATCAGGCTCGAAAATCAAATGCAGCTTGACGAACCAATGTCGGAATATGAATTCTTAACTTATCTGCGAAACATTGCAAGGAAGAATAAAGTATTTAAGTCATACATCGGGCTTGGATATTACCCAACTATCACTCCAGCAGTTATTCAAAGAAATATACTCGAAAATCCCGGCTGGTACACACAGTATACGCCGTATCAAGCCGAGATTTCACAGGGGCGGCTGGAAGCCTTGCTTAATTATCAAACGATGATATGCGACCTGACAGGATTACCCCTGGCGAATGCATCATTGCTCGATGAAGGAACGGCAGCAGCTGAGGCAATGACGATGGTTTATGCTTTAAGAAAAAACGAAAAAAAAAATGATAAAAAATTTTTTGTATCAGATCAATGTTTCCCACAAACAATTGAAATACTTAAAACTCGCGCAAAACCTTTTGGCATTGAAATCATAATCGGCGACCATAACAGCCTCGCTATTGACAGCGGTCTTTTCGGTATTCTTGTGCAGTACCCTGCTAAGAATGGAGAAGTATACGATTATGCCGACCTTTTTAGAAGAGCACATGAGGCGAATGTTTTCACAATTTCTGCGGCGGATTTGTTAAGTCTTGTCCTGCTGAAACCGCCCGGTGAATTTGGCGCCGATGTAGCCGTTGGGTCTACTCAGCGTTTTGGCGTACCAATGGGATTTGGCGGACCGCACGCTGCTTTCTTTGCCACAAAAGAAGAATTTAAGCGAAACATTCCCGGTAGAATTATCGGGATAAGCGTTGATTCTAAGGGGCGGCAGGCTCTGCGAATGGCGCTGCAGACACGCGAGCAACATATCAAACGCGAGAAAGCAACTAGCAATATCTGTACTGCACAAGTGCTTCTTGCAATAATGGCTGGTATGTACGGAGTGTATCATGGTTCCGACGGATTAAAAAGGATTGCATCCCGTATCCATAAACTTACGACAATTTTGTATTCCGGTCTTAAATCTCTCGGTTTATCCATTACTACAAAATCTTTTTTTGATACAATCGAAATAGAATTGGAATCCGATTCACAAATCCTGACGCTGAATAAACTTGCTGTTAGTAAACAAATTAATTTCATGTATGACGGAAATAAAATAGGGATATCCTTAGGGGAGACTGCCGAATTATCGGATGTGGACGAAATAATTGCATTGTTCTCAACTCTCTTAAATAAGAATATAATAGGAAAAGATTTTGATGAGAATGAATTATATTCAAATATTAATAATGATTTATTAAGGACAAGTGAATTTCTTACACATCCTGTATTTTCAAAGTATCGGACTGAAACAGAACTGATGCGATATATCAAAATGCTTGAGCGTAAAGACCTTTCCCTTACTCAATCGATGATACCACTTGGTTCATGTACGATGAAATTAAATGCAGCTGCCGAGCTTCTCGGAATTACTTGGTTTGAGTTTTCGCAGCTTCATCCGTTTGCGCCGGCTAATCAAGCAGAAGGTTATAATGAACTGATTGGCAAATTAGAAAAACAACTCTGTAAAATTACCGGCTTTCCGGCTGTTTCATTTCAGCCGAATTCTGGAGCTCAGGGTGAATATGCCGGATTAATGGTGATAAGAGAATATCATCTTAGCAGGGGCGATTATAAAAGAAACGTGGTATTAATTCCTTCATCTGCGCATGGAACAAATCCGGCTAGCGCCGTAATGGCAGGAAATCAGGTGGTTATTGTAGATTGCGATAAGTATGGTAATGTAAAACTCGAGGATCTAAAAGAAAAAGCAATTAGATATAAAGAGAGTTTATCGGCTCTAATGATAACCTATCCATCAACCCACGGCGTGTTCGAACACAAGATAAAGGAAATATGCTTGATTGTTCATGAAAACGGAGGGCAGGTTTATATGGACGGCGCTAATATGAATGCGCAGGTTGGTTTAACAAATCCAGCAATCATCGGGGCTGATGTATGCCATTTAAATCTTCATAAAACTTTTTCCATTCCGCACGGCGGCGGAGGACCGGGAATGGGTCCAATTGCAGTTGCAGAACATTTAGTGCCGTTTTTACCTGGTCATCCTTTCGATAAGGATAAATCAAAAAAATATTTGACTGCCATTGCAGCTGCTCCTTACGGAAGTGCAAATATTCTTATTATTTCTTTCGCCTATATTAAGATGATGGGAGATATAGGATTGAAAAAGGCTTCCGAGGTAGCGATACTAAATGCTAATTATATAAAAGCAAGGTTAGAACCATACTATAATGTTCTTTATAAGGGAAAGGATGGCTTTGTTGCTCATGAATTGATCTTCGATGTCCGCAACTATAAAACTTCAGCAAATATTGATGTTGATGATATCGCAAAACGTCTGATGGATTATGGTTATCATGCGCCTACTGTTTCGTTTCCGGTTGCAGGTACACTTATGGTCGAACCGACTGAAAGCGAGTCCAAAGAAGAACTTGACCGTTTTTGCGAAGCATTAATCGGCATATACAAAGAGATTGAAGAAATTGAAAACGGGAGCGCGGATAAACACGATAATCCGTTAAAAAATTCGCCGCATACTGCAGAAGATTTAATAAGTAATGAATGGACTCATAGTTATTCACGTGAAAAGGCTGCCTTCCCGCTGCCTTGGTGTAAAGATAATAAATTCTGGGTCAGCGTTGGAAGAGTCAATAATGCTTACGGCGATCGTAATCTTTTCTGCAGTTGTCTGCCGGTGAGCGCTTATCAAGTGGATGAAATAGTTCAGTGAAAATAGACTTTTGTAAATTATTAAAAGAAGCGGAAGTAATAGCTGTTGTCGGGTTTTCAGGTGATTCTTCTAAGACCAGCAGAAGAATCGCTGAATATTTAAATGCATCAGGGTATAAAGTCTATGGGGTAAACCCGAATCTTAAACCTGGTGAGATCTCCGGGATTTGTGTTCTCAAAAATCTCAAAGATATACCTGAAAAAGTGGATATAGTTGATGTATTCAGAAAGTCAGAAGCAATTAGTGAGATAGTGCCGGATGTGCTGGAAATAAATCCTAAGATTTTATGGCTTCAACAAGGCATAAGAAATGATAAGGCGGTGAAACCTGCTATTGAAAAGGGTATTATAACTATACAAGATCGTTGCATTTTTGTTCAGCATAAAAGCTGCTTTTGAAAAATCGATTATCTTTTCCCGTAATTTATTAACCAAATTAATTTATGTGAATAATACCATTGAAGATACAACTTTCTTTCATTATTATTCTTTTTTTATCCGCTCCGGTCTGCAGCGCAATATCTCAAAATATTTTATCTGATGAAAGAATAAAAATTGACTCAATTATAATCCGCGGCAATGAAATTACGGAAGATTTTATAATCCTTCGTGAGCTGAATTTCAAAGCCGGAGATTCTATCGATTCTGAAACTATCGATTATAACCGGGAGAGAGTTTTCAGCCTTGGGCTTTTCAGTTTTGTCGATCTATTTATTGAAGAGGACTCTTCTTCTGTGAAATTAATAATCGATTTGAAAGAGAGCTGGTATATTTATCCAATACCATTTTTGAATATCCGCAACAAACAAGTTAAGCAAACATCATACGGCATTAGCCTTCTCTATAAAAATTTTCGTGGTAGAAATGAAACTCTGCAGGCAATGGTGGCTTTCGGATATGATCCGTTTTACTTTTTCTCTTATACAAATCCATTGATCTTTGAGAACCCGGATATTGAATTTTCTTCTTCTATAATTTATCAAAAGCCAATTAATAAAAGCGTGAGAGCAGAAATAATAGCCGGTGAAAGCTTCGATTACATCGCCGCTTCGGGAATGGTATCAGCCGGCAGAAGACTGAACAACTTCAATCAAGTGTACGTTTATGCCGGATATAGTTATGTAGAGGCTCCCATTGATAATTACTTAGGGATTATGGCTTCGAATTCCAATATTGACAGAAGTCTACTGTTAGGGGTCTCTTATGTTTTTGATACAAGAGATTTAAAGCAGTTCCCGGGAAGAGGCGTACTGCTCAAAGGCGAAATAACTAATAAAGGACTCGGCAACGCATCTATCAACTATAATATATTAAAAATTGATCTTAGAGAATATTTTACTTTATTAAACTTCTTTACCTTAAAGTGGAAATTTGCCCACAGGCATACTTTCGGTGAAAAAGTGCCGCTCTACGATTATTCATTTCTCGGTTTCGAAGATTATATTAGAGGGTATAGAAATTTTAGAGAAGACGGCAATAACATGCTTTTTACGTCGGTTGAAGCAAATATGCCTTTGTTTAAAGATTATAATTTATCTTTTAAGCTGCCCCTGCTTCCTAAAAGATTAACTTCAGCCAGGATAGCGATGTATTTAAATTTATTTTTTGATTCCGCCGCTCTTTATGATAATAGACAGGAATTTGGATTCAGGAATTTCCGCTCTGGCTACGGGTTCGGATTAGTTTTACTTGTATTGCCGTTTAATGCTATCAGGTTTGAATATGCATTCAATGATTTTGGGAAAGGAGAATTTTTAATTGGCTCAGGTTTTTCATTCTGACATAGAATTATATTATTCTGAACAATCAATTTATGAAGACGATTCCATTTTCATCGAAGGGGAAGAGTTCAAGCATATTGTCAATGTTATGCGGCATAAAGTTGGTGATTCGTTACATATCACAGATGGGCTCGGCAGAATACACCGCTGTAAAATAAAGAATATTGAACAGAAGGGGCTGTATTGTGAAACCGAAGAGACTACTTGTTTCTATAACAATGCTTCAAAAATTATCTTTTGCTTGCCACGCCTGAAAAACTCGGATAGATTTGAATTCGCTTTAGAGAAATGTGTTGAGCTTGGAATTACCAGGTTTATCGTTGTTGAGTTTGAACGCAGCGTCGCTAAGGGACAGAAATTTGACAGATGGGAAAAAATACTTGTTTCAGCAATGAAGCAGTCTTTAAGAGCATTTAAACCCAAGATTTCATACGTAAAAAAACTCTCAGATATTGCCGCGCTGGAGGGGATAAAAATATTTTTTGATCAAAAATCAGATTGTAGTTTTGAAAGTAAAATTAAAGACGAACTAAAAATAAGCCACAATAGGGAAGAGATTTATCTTATTTTTGGTCCCGAAGGAGGGTTCGACATTTCGGAAAACAGAGTCATGAATGATTTTCATTCTGTTCACCTGACCGGGAATCGTTTGAGGAGTGAAACTGCTGTAATTGCGGCTGCTGTTTTATTATCTAATTTATATCAGTTCTAAACTTTTCTTTATTAATCTTTCAAATTTCTCCTTGACCGAATCAGCCGTTTCCATTACCTCTGAATGAGATAATTTAGTTTGTCTTATTCCAGCGGCATAATTAGTAATGCACGAAATTGCAGCCACGCGCATCCCCAAAACAGATGCAAATACAGCTTCATGAGCAGTTGACATACCGACTGCGTCGGCTCCGCTAATTTTTATCATCCTAATCTCTGCGGGAGTTTCGTAACTAGGTCCTTTGGTAAAAAAATAGACACCTTCTTTAAGAGCTATCTTTTCCTCAGCGGCAGCCGACTTAATTGAAGCAATCATACTTTTATCCGGAAAATCAATAAACCTGTTATGCTGGTCAATTGAAGACAAGCCAATAAAATTTGTTAATTCCTTTTTTATGCCGATAGCATTCAACGAACTGATCAGCATCAGATCTCCGGGTGCTAAATGGTTCGAAATACCTCCTGCTGCATTCGAAAGCAAAAGTTGTTTGCAATTAAGTTTTCTTGCAAGAAAGATTGGGAGTAAACATTTCTCAATATCATACCCTTCGTAAAAATGAATTCTACCCTGAAATAAAACAAGTTTCTTCTGCCGGTAAGCGGCGAAATGAATTTTACCGGAATGTCCTTCGATTGTTGAATGAGGATAACCTGGCAGGTCTTTTACATCAACAGAAAGTTTAATATCAATACTATTTGCAAAATCGCCTAAGCCGCTGCCAAGCGTTATCGCCGTATCGCAGTCGAATGGTTTGATGCGATTAAGCTTATGGATTAATTCAGAGTATTTAAAATTAAGATCAACTTTCATATAGTTAGAATTTTAAAATAATATACCAGCAAGCGTAGCAGTTAATAGAGTCGCGAGGGTTCCGCCAATAACAGCCCTAAAACCGAGTTTTGCCAGATCAGAGCCTCTGTCTGGAGCCAAAGGTGTGATCCCGCCAAGTTGTATTGCGATAGAGCTGAAATTCGCAAATCCGCAGAGCGCATAAGTTGCCATTAAAATCGCTTTCGAGTTATTCATTTCCTTAAGCTGAATTAAATTACTCATATCAAGATATGCGACAAATTCATTCAGCACGACCTTTGTCCCGATTAAACTTCCAAACTCCATTGCGTTTTCCCAAGGAACACCGATTCCGAAAGCAAGAAATTGCAGAACAAGACCGAGAAGTAACTGCATGGATAAAGGTTTGCCGTGCGCTTCCATCAGTATAGTGTTTAATCCAGTAAAATCTCCTAAGGCTGCTAGAAGATAATTTACAAGGGCAATTATCGCAATAAAAGCTATAAGCATGGCGCCAACGTTTAACGCAAGCTGAAGACCGTCGCCTGCGCCTTTTGCTGCGGACTCTACAATATTGGTGGCGTTCTTTTCTATTTTAATTTTGACCGTTCCTTTGGTTTCTGGATCAATTGTTTCAGGAAACATTATCTTGGATATAACTAAAGCGGCAGGAGCCGCCATCACGCTTGCTCCTAGAAGATGAGTTGCAAATAATAACTGGGCTTCTTGCAGTTCCATCTGCATTGACTCTGCAAATGCATAACTCAGCATTTGAATATAGGCTGCCATAACTCCGCCGGCTATTGTTGCCATTCCTCCGGTCATTATAGTTAGAAGTTCGCTGTTGGTCATCCCCTTCAAAAAAGGTTTTATCATTAAAGGCGCCTCAGTCTGTCCAACAAAAATATTTGCAGTGCAAGAAAGCGATTCTGCGCCGCTAGTTCCTAATAACCTCGCCATCACCCAAGCCATTGCCTGGACGATTCTCTGCATAATACCAAGATAATAGAGTACAGACATTATAGAAGCAAAAAAAATAATTGTAGGAAGAACCTGAAACGCGAAAAACATTCCCATGCTTTGAGGAGAACCGGGGCCAAAGGCTAAATCACCAAAAACAAACTTCGCGCCTTCAGTAGTAAAATTAAGTATTAGTACAAAAAAGCTGCTTATCCATTGAAAAAGAATTTTTATCCATCCCAGAGGAGCAAAAACTTCTCCGAGTTCATTGCCTCGAATAATCAGCACCGCAAAAACTACTTGTAATCCAATTCCGCCGGCGACTAAACGCCAGCTAATTCGCCTTTTGTTATTCGAAATTGCGAACGCTATACCGATTACAATAGCTATTCCGATTATTCCTCGAAGCAGAGATGTCAGATCCATAAAAAAATTCCGTTAGTTAATTTTGAAAATAAACCTTGCATCAGATTGTTTCAGGGAATATAATGATGAAGTCTGCAGCGGGCTTCGTAGCTGTCTGATGCACCGACCAGTACTCTCTCCCCGGAGGCGATTTTCCTTTGAGTCATATTAGCCGGATTACCGCAAACAACGCAGATTGCAAGAGTTTTGGTTATGTATTCTGCAATAGCTAAAAACTGCGGCATAGGTTCAAAAGGAACGCCGCGGTAATCCATATCGAGCCCTGCGGCAATTACTCTTTTGCCGGATGCTGCTAGTTTTATGCAAATCTCGAGAATCGAGCTGTCAAAAAATTGAGCTTCATCTATTCCGACTACATGAGAATCGTGTGACAAATCCAAAATATCCGAAGTATTATTTATAATTGTTGACGGCAGCGATTGTTCGCTGTGGGAAACAATTTTCTCGGATGAGTAACGTTTATCAATTTCCGGCTTAAATATTTTTACATTCAACTTTGCTATTTGTGCACGCCTTAAGCGTCTTATCAATTCTTCCGTTTTACCACTAAACATACAGCCGGCAATCACTTCAATCCAGCCGGTGTTTTGCGGAACGGATTTGAGATTATATTCAATCATCGTTTTCTTGTAGTTTTTAGAAATTATTGAAAGAATACGGCAGCAGCTCGCCGAGTTTCATTTTCTTAACTTTATTTTTGCCGTTAAGCATAATTACCAGAAGGTTTTTGCCGCATAATTCCAAAAGAACTTGACGGCAAGCGCCGCAAGGTGCTATATACCCGTCAAGGTCGCTCGCTATTGCAATCGCTTCAAATTTTCTTTCATTGTTTAAAACAGCCGAAAAAGCTGCAGTCCTCTCCGCGCACATTGTCATGCTGAATGATGCATTTTCTATATTTGCGCCCTCATAAATTTTTCCCGATTTAGCCAGTAATGCTGCCCCCACACGAAATTTTGAATAAGGCGCGTATGCTTTCTTTTTACTTTTTTCTGCTGCTGCAGCCAGCTCCTTGGTTCTCATTTTACCTTCTAATTAAATTTTAAAATTATAACCATCGTTTAACAGATATATTAGAGTAAATATTATTGTATGCATTGAGAGATTTATTCCGGGCTTGGAATGAGAGTCTTGCCTTAACAGTAAAATAGTAATTTGCTTTATCTTGATAAGAATAGATAATTAAAATATCCGTTAATAGTTTCATCATTCCAAATAATAAGAGTATTTTTTAAGTGTGGTCAAAGATAGTGAAGAAATCATAATAAAATTAGCGGATGACAGATAAAAATTCAAATTCTCCGCTCTGCCAATAATTGTCAAAAATATTATGTGTCCCTTACATTCATTTTCTTTAGGATATTTATTATGCAAAATGGCGGGATAAAATATAGATTTGTATTAGAATTTATCTGATTTTTTAATTTGAGATAAAAATGAAAATATACTTGCTGTATATGCTTATTATTATTAATCTTTTCAATTGCGGAGACTATATGTCATTAAACGAATTAGAAAGTCTAATCAAAAATGAAACTGAAAAAACCGATGGTGAATTTGCCGTGGTTTATTTCAATTTTCGTGACAATGAAGAACTTCTTATCAACGAAAAAGAGGAATTTCATGCTGCAAGTACAATGAAGGTACCTGTTATGATTGAAGTATTTAAACAATCCGCTCAGAATAAATTTTCGCTGCAAGATTCTATTCTAATCAGAAATGAGTTCAAAAGCATCGTCGACGGAAGCCTCTACAAACTTGATATAAATGAGGACAGCGGCGAGGAACTTTACAGCTATATAGGAAAAACCAGGACTATTTATGAATTAGTTCACGCTATGATAACAGTAAGCAGCAATTTGGCAACTAATATCCTGATAGACCTTGTTAGTCCGGATAGTGTTATGTTTACTATGAAAGCATTGGGCGCCGGCGATATCAAAGTCTTGAGGGGCGTCGAAGATATGAAGGCTTATAACAATGGATTAAACAACACAACTACTGCTTATGATTTGGCTCTTATTTTCAAAGCGATGTATAGTAATCAGATTGTCAACGAATCCGTTTGTAATGAGATGCTAAAAATTCTCCTTGAACAGAAGCATAAAGATAATATCCCGGCAAAACTTCCCGGCAATGTTCGGGTTGCGCACAAAACCGGATGGATAACCGGAGTTAGACACGATGCAGCAATCGTTTACGCTGGAGATGAGAATGATTATATACTTGTCCTGCTTTCAAAAAATATAATCGACGACAGTAAAGGAAAAGAAATTATCCAAAATATCTCAAGATATGTATACGATTATGCAGCAAACTAATAATGGCAGTATAATATTTATCGGTGATTCAATTACGGAAGCCTTTAATGTTAACCGTTATTTCCGGGATGGAATGATTATTAATAATGGCGTTTCCGGCGACGGCACAGCAGATTGCTTAAGCAGGATTGAGCCTGCATGGTTTAAGACAGAACCAAAATTTGTTTTTATATGCATCGGTACAAACGATATTGCCCGTAATAAGCCGGATGAAGAAATAATTGACGGCATTAAGAATATAATTATCAAGATAAGAAAGATTTACACAAAAAATACTATTGTACTAAATTCTATATTTCCCACAAGGCACAATCCTCCAAGACCTAATCACAGAATAGATGCACTCAATAAACGAATAGAAAAATTCTCTAAAAAAAATAACTTTTTATTCCTTAACATTTCTCATGAATTTAAGGAGAATACGAATCAGTTGAAAAGGGAATTTACTACAGACGGACTTCACCTGACCGAACGAGCCTATCTTTGTTGGTCTGAGTTGATAAAAAATTTTCTGATTGGGCAAGGCTGTGAGATATAAAACGACTATACTAATATTATTTATTTCCATTGGGATACATGCATTCGATACGCTTAAGGTCAGCGGCATTGGACCGGGAATGGTCTATTATAAGATTACAGATAAGGAGAAACCGTTAATTATTGATTTAATCGAAATTGACTTGACGGTAAAATCAAATAAGATTGAAATGGTTATTGCAAACGATGTTTTGAATAAAGGTGGAGAAAAAACCTCTGAGATGTCGGCGCGGAAAATGAACGAAGGTTTATTTGTAACGGCTGCAATTAACGCAGACTTTTTCGGTTGGCAGCCTCCGCAGGCGCAGAATTCAATGATAATTAAAAGTGATTATCTTAAGGGTGTAAAATTAAACAGAGGTATGTTTGCTTTCACTGAAGATAATTCGCCTCATATTGGGTATTTCCCTTTCTATGGATTTCTTAATTTATCAGATACTCTTTATTTGGATGGCTTAAATTCTCAAGATACATCCTTTAATGCTATGCTGTATAGTTATTGGTGGAGCATTCCCATTAAAATTAGGGATGGTTTTACTTATCTGCTGTTGGAAAAAACCGACGAAGAAAAGGTGAGGGCTAATACATTCAATGAATTCAATTTTACAAAGAGATTAGAGGCAAAAGGCGATATATCCTTAGTTGAAAATCAATTCATGCTTGTTGTTAAAGATAATTACTTTTTAAACTATGCAGATTATTTTTCTCAACCGGATAGGTTAAATATTTTTCTGGGGACAAAAATTAGAATAGAAAATTTAAATACAATGACGGGGGGGCTCCCAATACTTGTGTCTGAAGGCAGGAAGTATGAAACATATATTGGCAGGGAGGGATTATCAAGTGATAAGTTTGCAGGTTTAAATCCCAGAACTGCCATTGGTTATAACAAAGAGAAGACGAAATTTTATTTTATTACCGTCGACGGAAGAAATCCTGAACACAGCATCGGTATTTCTTTAACCGATCTGGCAGACTTTCTCTTGGGCATAGGATGTTATGATGCTCTAAATCTTGACGGCGGCGGCTCAACCACTATGACATTGAGAGATAGCGTAGTTAACAAACCTTCGGATATTTCCGGAGAACGAAAAGTCTTTAATGCACTTTTGGCAGTATCTTATGAACAAAAGAATGAATTGATAGAAAAGTTTGATATTTTAGAAAACAATATTTTAGTTAAATCAGAAAAAGAATATGAACTCAAAATAAACGCTGTTGATAAATGGGGTTTTAGAATAAATCTGAATTTAACTGATATTGATATTAAATCCCCGGCAATTAAATTTAGAGTGGAAAATAATCGGATTATAATCGAGGGCGGCAGGCCGGGTTTTATTATTTTCAATGCCGGCATTCACTATGATAAAATCTGGGTTGAATTCCTTCAATAGTAATTAATTATAAACAATAAATTATTAGGTTTTTTATGAACATAAACGATTCATTCTATGCAAATACTCAAGAAGCCGGGAGTCGAATAAACAACAGATTGAATAAAATTATTGATAATAAGGTTGCTTCAAATATTTGGGGAAAGAATTACAGATTATGGAACGACAAACCCGATGAAGTATCCAACCGGCTTGGCTGGCTTGACAGTGCTGATGTAATGCTTGATAAGATTACGGAGATCAATCAATTCACTAACGAAATGCGAAGCAAGGGGATCAAACACGCTCTGCTGATTGGCATGGGGGGATCTAGTTTAGCTCCAGAAGTTTTCAGGGATACCTTCGGAGTTAAATCTGGTTACTTAGACCTTGCAGTTGTTGACAGTACACATCCTAAAACAATTAAAATATTTCTTGCGAAATATAAACCAGACGAAACTCTTTATGTAGTCTCTACAAAATCCGGAGGTACGGTTGAGACGATTTCATTAATGAAATTATTCTATAGTCATGCGGTAAAAAAAATGGGCGTTGATAAAGCTTCAAATCATTTTATCGCTATTACTGATCCGGGAAGCGGGCTTGAGAAAATCGCCGTGGAGTTAAAGTTTGCTAAAATATTTTTAAACGATCCGAATATAGGAGGAAGATATTCGGCTCTTTCATTTTTCGGATTGCTGCCTGCAGGTTTAATTGGCGTAGATCTTAATAAACTTATTGAACGAGTATTGCAGAGTGCGCATAATTCTAAATTTGACAACAGAATAAATATTCCATTAGCGGCAGGTGCTGTAATTGGCGAAATGACATTACTGGGCAAAGATAAATTAACTTTTGTTTTATCTGAGGAAATTAAATCTTTTGGATCATGGGTTGAACAGCTTATCGCAGAAAGCACGGGCAAAATTGGAAAAGGAATCGTACCGGTTTATGGAGAAATACTTGTTGAACCAGAATACTATCTCAAAGATAGATTGTTTGTTTATATGCACTTGAAGAATGATGAATCTAAAACAAATCATATTAAAGCATTATCAGCTAAGGGTCATCCGGTTATCGAAATTGTACTAAACGATATATACGATTTAGGCCGTGAATATTTTAACTGGATGTTTACTACGGCTGTAGCCGGGCATATTCTAAACATTCAACCGTTCGATCAACCTGACGTTGAGTCAGCCAAAATACTCGCAAGGAAAATGATGAGTGCATATCTCGAAAGCGGTTCACTGCCGGCTTACGATTTCAAAACAGTTACTGATACGTTTAATATAAATTTATCCGTCCAAGCAGAAAAATTAAGTCAAATTATTTCAGAGTTTGTATCTCAAAATGTGTCATACGAAGACCCGGTTTCTTATGCAGCGATTCAGGCGTACATGAATCCCGATAATAAATTACTTGAGATATTCAGTAAATTAAGAAGCAGCATACAAAGAGAGTTCAAAATAGCGACTACTGTTGGAATTGGTCCTCGTTTTCTCCATTCAACCGGACAACTGCACAAAGGCGATTCCGGCAATGGAATTTTTATCCAGTTCACTGAGGAACTTAATGAAAACTTGATCATTCCCGATGATGCAATAAACGGTTCCAGCTCTGTAAGTTTTGATGTTTTGATCACTTCGCAAGCAATGGGTGATAGGCAGGCATTACTTGATAAAAAAAGAAAAATTTTGCATATACATTTCAAAGAAGACGCAGCTAAAGTGTTAGCGAATGAATTTTCAGCAGGATAATTTTCCAGAATTGATTGCAGCAGAAGGAGATTAAATGAACAGTATTCTTGATCAGCTCAGCGAATGTATTGAATTCGGTAAAGCGGATATTAATTCAAAACATCCGCCGCATCTTATAGGAAAAGAAGGCGCAAGCGAATTGACTAAAACAGCGTTGGAGAGTGGTATAGACGCTAACATTATTTTGAATCAAGCGCTAATGACAGGCATGCAGCGGATTGGAGATAAATTTTCTCGAGGTAAGGCATTTATTCCTAATTTACTAATCTCGGCTAAAGCAATGAATGCTGCTATGAAACATTTAAAACCATATTTTGACAGAGGCGAAGCTTCTCTCAAAGGCACTATTGTTGTAGGAACTGTTTCTGGAGATCTTCACGATATCGGGAAAAATATTGTTAAGATGGTAATGGAAGGCAACGGCTGGAAAGTAGTTGACCTTGGAGTTGATGTTAAACCGGAAAAATTTGTTGAAGCCGCAGAGCAGAATCCTGGATGCATCGTCGGGCTTAGCGCACTTCTTACAACAACAATGCTTAATATGGAAGGTGTGGTTAAAGCTCTCAAACAGAATTCCGATAAGATAAAAATATTTGTCGGCGGCGCTCCGCTGTCTCATGAATTCGCAATGAAGATCGGCGCTGAAGCTTACTTTCCTGAACCTTATGGTCTCGTTAAATATCTATCTTCCAATAATTAACGATATGGAAAGTATAAATAGATTTTAATTTTAAGATAATCTGCGGAAATGTTGAGATCGTTTTATTGAGTTAAAAACAGTAATCTAATAAATATATTGAATGCTATATTTGCTCTAACGGAATTAGTGAAATGAATTACGATATAAATATTTTTGCACCTCAATACGAAGAACTGAACGTACAGATCGAAAATATAATTATGAGAATGGGTTACGAATATTCGGAATGCCCGGAAGAAATAATTTCTGTTACGAATCAGCTTTTTAGAGAATCACGTTTTCATGTGCAGCTTAAAGCCGGTTTTAGAATTATAGAACCGCGGGAGTTTGCAGCGAGCAAAAAAGAAATGGTAATAGGCGATCTGACGTTTTTAATTGATAGAATGATTTCTGCACATCTCAAGAAAGTTGACACAATTGCAATTTTTGTATGCTCACTTGGGAAAGAATATGACAAGTGGATCAGAAGTTTTTATGATGGAAACGACGGATTGAATGCGTACATAGCAGATATAATTGGTTCGGAAACGGTGGAAGCGGCTGCAGATTGGATTGAAGAATATATCCGGAAAGCATCCGAAGCCGAAGGGTGCCATATCACAAACAGATTAAGTCCGGGGTACTGCAACTGGCATGTTTCCGAGCAGAAAAAATTATTTTCTCTTCTCCCTGAAAGTTTCTGCGGAGTAGCTTTAACCGAATCGGCTTTGATGACCCCCATTAAAAGCGTAAGCGGAATAATCGGAATAGGTGCAGAAACAAAGAAACTAGATTATCAATGCCATATCTGCTCAATTGACCACTGCTATATGAAACGAAAATCAACAGTAAAGAAATAAGATTATGAAACCAAATATTGAAGAATTTATTAAAACGTTGAGAAGAGGCAAAGCTTCTTATGTGCCTATTGCAGAACTCGGTGTTCATCCAAAAATAAAAGAAAAAATTATTGGACGCCCTATTGTCGCGCTGGAAGATGATATCGAATTCTGGCATAAAACAGGTTATGATTATATCAAATTGCAGCCGAAAGTGGATTTTAATCCGGGGAAAATTGGAATAAGTGAACATGCTATTTTTCAAGAAGATGGCAGAATGGAATTTAAGTGGGCGGCTGAAGGCTGCGGCGTAATAACAAATTTTGAAGATTATGGGAATTATATTTTCCCTAAAAAAGAAGATTTTGATTATGGGAATTACGACCGTGTGAAAAACATACTCCCCGAGGGAATGGGCGTCATCGGTCAATATGGCGATATTTTTACAATGACCTGGGAGATGATGGGTTTTGAAGGATTCTCCTTCGCGCTATTTGAAAATCCTGAGTTAATAGAAACATTGAACACTCGTCTGGGAGAACTTGTGCTTAGTATGTTTGAAGTTTTTGCACAGCATCCCAGCGTAGATGTTTTATGGTACAGTGATGATATTGCATATCAGGGCGGATTGTTGATGTCCCCTGATGTGCTCGATAAATATTTTTTCCCATGGCTAAAAAAGATTGGGATACTGGCAAAAAAAAATAATAAACCTCTTATCTACCATACAGATGGAATTTTATATGACGTCTTCGATAGAATAGTAGATTGCGGCGTGGATGCTATTCATCCAATAGAGCCAAAAGCAATGAGTATAAAAGATGTAAAAGAGAAATACGGAGAAAAGCTCTGTCTTATAGGTCACGTTGATGTCGATCTTCTTTCGCGAGGATCAGAAGAAGAAATTTTCAGAGTAGTTGAAGAAAATATTAAGACTGCCGGATATAACGGCGGATACTGTGTAGGTTCTGGCAATAGTATCCCTGAGTATGTTAAGCTTGAAAATTATCTTGCTATGATACATGCGGCAAAACAGTTTGGAGGTGAATAAAACTCCGCCGATTTAGAACACTAAAGAATGCGGTGAGATTTAATATTTGTTCACTCAATCCTTTTCTTTATAACTCCCTCGTCTGTTTTTCTGGAAGTAACATAATAATATGCAGGAATTACGAACAGCGTTAATACGGTGGAAACAATTAACCCGCCAATACTGACTACGCCGAGAGGAACCCGCATTTCCTTTCCCGCATCGCCTATTCCTAAAGCCATTGGAAGCATGCCTAATATAATAGCAATAGTTGACATTAAAATTGGTTTGAGTTTTGTCGGGCATGCTTCAATTAGAGCTTCTTTAACAGGTCTGCCTTCGTTTCTGACAAGAAGATTTGTATAATCCAGCATAAGTATTGCATTATTAACGACAATGCCAATAAGCATTATTATTGCCATTAGCGAAGTAATTGCGAACGGAATTCCGGTATGATAGAGTGAAGCCAAGACTCCTATTAAAGCTAAGGGTACTGTTAGAAGAATAAAAAACGGCTGCAAAAAACTCTCGAGTATTGCAGCGAGAAGCATATATGTTAATATAACCGCAAGGAAGAATGCGAGGAGCATATCGAGCAGCATTTCGTTCATCATTTTTACATTGCCGCCCCATGAAAATTTATAACCCGGAGGAAAATCCATTTTGCCGAGCCGTCGGTCTATCTCTGTAGTTACGTCTCCGAGCGGGACGCCCGGGGCAGGCGAACCAGTGAATTGAATAGTTGTATATTTATCTCTATGCAGAATCTTTGTATAACCTTTTGTAAATGAAACATATGCTAACTGAGAAATTTTATAAATAACGCCGCTTTGTGCCACTATCGGGATGTCGCCTATTTTTTCAGGCGTATCCACATCTTTGTCATTCATAGTTATGGTAATGTCGTATTCATCACCGCTTTCTCTGTACTTTGAAGATTCCAATCCAGCTATTGCGGCTCTTAAGGTTAATGCAAGCTCTCTAACGGTGAGATTTGCTTCAGCCATCATTTCTCTTTTGGGATAAATAGTTATCTCGGGTTTGCCTGCGCGCGAGCTGTTGTCAAAATTTATAAGTCCTGTAATCGATTCTGTTTCGGCTATAATTTTTTCTTTCCATTCTTCAAGAATCTCAAGTTCCTGTCCCTGGAGATAAAATTGAATCGGGGCGCCCCCCATTCCCATGCCGGAAGAGTAATCAACCAAGATTCTTGCATTGGGAATATCGCTTAAGTCTTCAACAAAGTTTTGTATCATTTCCTCAATACTAATATCGCGTTGATTCTCATCAAGAAGCTGGATATCAATCCGCGCCATGTTTGAACCGGTGTTAAGGTCGCTTATTTTTCCAAGAGCAGTTAACATATGCACTACTTCAGGGTACTTGTTTATTTTGTCTTCAATGGATTTAAGTGTTTCGGATGTTTCGTGCAAATTATAGCCTTCGGGAAGTTCAACCTCAACTTTTATTTTGCCGTCATCAAGTTTAGGCATGAACTCAAATCCAATGTTGGGCGCGTAGATTATAATTGTTAAAATAAAAATAATAAAAGATACAGCTATAACAACGACAGAGCGGAGTTTATTATGCAAAGTCTTAGCTAAAAGTCTGCGGTAGAACTCATCCCAGGAGTGGAATATTTTATTCAGCATGTCGCTAATTCTGCCTGTCATTAACTTTTCTGGAAGTATTAATGAAGCAAGCATCGGTGTTAACGTAAAAGAATAGAGCAATGAAAATACTGTAGCAAAACTTGCCGCTAATGCCAGTTCTCTAAGAAATCTTCCAACAATAGAACTCATATTGGCTATCGGAAGGAAAACAACTATATTCGTCATGGTGGCAGCAAGTACGGCGACTAATACTTCCGTTGTGCCGAAATATGCCGCTTCGTGGTTATTCTTGCCCATTCGTTTATGCCGGAAAATATTTTCCAAAACGACAACGGAGTTAGCAACTAGCACGCCGACAGAGACAGAGAGACCCATAAGCGTCATCATGTTCAAAGTCAATCCGAAAGCTTGCAGAAGTAAAAATGTTGAGATTATCGAAGTCGGCATTGTTAAAGCGACAATGAGTGTTGATCTGAGATCAGATAGAAAAATAAACAACACAATTGAAGTGAAAACGATACCCAAAATTATGTTGCTCATTGTATCAACGACGGTCGATCGCGTAAATACAGACCGGTCGGTTACAATTTCCAGATTAGTGCCTGCCGGCAATGCAGTTCTGATTTCAGGCAGAGCGTTTTTTACAGCTTCGGCAACTTCAACAACATTTCCATCTGCACTTTTAGTTATGGCAAGCCTAACTACATTTTCATTTCTAATCTCTCCTCCGGAATTAATATAAATTGTTCGCTGCCTGATATCTTTTCCGGAATCAGAAACAGAAGCAAACTGTCGGAGGAATTTGCTGCCGAATGGAGTTGGAATTTGAAGATTATTCAATTCATCAAGATTAGTGAATTCTCCGTCAAGCCTGACTGTAAATTCCTGGTCATCTATTTGAAAATAACCGCCCGGCATTTTCAAATTGTGAGACGCAAGAATCTGCAGCAGCTGAGGCATTGAAATCAAATTCTGATAGATTTCTTTTTTATCCAAAACGATTCTTATCTCTCTTTCCTGTCCGCCGGTTATGTCAACTTTTGCAACGCCTTGAATCTGCGAAAACCTGTCTTTAAGAATTTTATCCGCTGTTCTGTATAGTTCGCGCGGATCGAGCTCTCCGCTTAAAACAACGTCAATTATCGGGAAAGCCCGTATGTCAACTTTTCTTATTATCGGTTTTTCTGCATCGCCTGGAAGCTGATTCAGTATCTCGTCGACTTTATCTTTTACTTCCTGATTAGCAATATCAACGCTCTTCCGCAAATCAAATTCGATTATTATTATAGAAGCTCCATCGAGAGAAAAGGATTCAATACTTTCAATCTGGCTTATCGTGGAAACAACATCTTCAATTTTCTTAGTTACTAACGTCTCAATTTCCTTAGGCCCTGCGCCTGGATAAATGGTTTGAATTGTTACGAAAGGAATTTCCACGTCAGGCATCTGATCGAGATTAAGATTGATATAAGCAAGGAGTCCGAATATCAGGAAGACAAGAATGCCCATTGTTGTCATTACCGGACGGTTAATAGATGTTTTAGCAAGAATCATATTTTCCCCTTATTGAACTTCGTATACTTTTTGTCCGTCAACCAAAATGTTTGAGCCTTTAACTATAAGCAAATCCCCAGCTTGAATTCCAGAGAGAATCTCTATCTCTAATCCGTTAGACAATCCTGTAGTTATTACTTTCTCAGCAGCAAAACCGTTATTGTTTATAAATAATATTTTCTTTCCGGCAGAATCTCTAATCAAATTCATAGGAACTACAAGAGCATTTTCATTTACGTAAACTTGAATTTTAATTTCGGTTACAGTTCCCGGGTTTAATATTTTCTCTGGGTTGAAGAATTCGATCTCGGCATAGTAAGCGCGTCTGCGGAGATCAATTGCCTGAGATAAATCGGCAACCTTTCCTTCGATAACTTTTCCATCAAATGCGGCAAATGATTTCATGCCTTTTCTTATCTGTTTTACCTCAGATTCAGAAGCCCATACTTTCGTCTTCATTCGGTCAATTTTTGCTAAGGTGAACAGAGGAATCTTTGAATCAACTCCATCGCCCTCGTTTACCATTATTTCGACAATGTATCCGTCGAAAGGCGCATCTATAAACAAAGCCTGTTTAGCCATTTCAAAATTTCGTTTATCAACAAGGTACTTTGTTTCTATACCGTCAAAATTAGCCTGAGATGTTTCGCCTGCATCAAGCAGAGCTTTCATTCGTTCGTAATTTTTTTTGGAATTATCATATGCATGTTTAGCTTGCTCATACTGAATTGACGGATTGTCAGTAGGGAATTCAACGACTACATCATCTTTTCGTACAAAATCTCCTACACGGTAGTTAATTTTTTCAATTCTACCGCCGACAGCTGAAGTGCTCGTGTTTTGAATAATTCCGGTAAGAGTCGAATAGTATGTTAATTCCTTTTTGAAATATCTCGGTTTGACTTGCTCGGTAACAACCGGCAAGCCGTCTGGTTTGTTTGAATGTTCATTTTGTTGTCTGGCATCATCGGAGCAGGAGCTGAATGTTAAACCAGCTGCTGCAACCATCAGCCACTTCAGAAATAATAAATGAAATTTCATGATTTGATTTATCTCCTAATTCTTGTTTATTCCGTTTTCAGAATACGATAATTTTCCCAAGAGATTATCTAATTCGGCTTCTGCAATTATAAAATCATGTATCGCTTTAATCTTGTTTGTGCGAGCCTTCTCCAGCTCAATATTGGCATTTTTAATTTCAAGCTGTGTGCCCGTTCCTTCTTCAAACCTTATTAAAGCTATGGAATAGGCTTTTTCAGCAAGTTCAACATTTCGAGTAACCGCATCAATTTGAGTTTTTACACGATTTAAATTATTTAGCGTCTTTTTAACTTCGCTTGCTATAAAGTCCTTCAGAATTTTTAATTGTTCATCAGTCTGTCTGACCCCGATTAGTGACTGTTCAACCTTATTTGATGTTCGTATTCCTTTGAAGAGATTCATACTCAACGATAATCCGACAGTTGCTGAAGAATAATTTTGGAAATCCCATTTATCCGATGAGCCCGCATAGGTAAGATTTCCGAAAGCAGTCAGCTGAGGCCAGTATTCTGATCTATCTAAGGCAACGAACTCTTCGTCAATCTGCCGTTTAATGCTCAAAGTAGAAATACTGTGGTTTTTTTCGCAGGCAATTCGTACTGATTCATCGACATCCGGAAGTTGTGCATCGTTATAAGTAAAATTTCCAGTTATCTCAATCTCAATATCTTGAGTTAAAGCGAGGACAATCTTCAGTTTGTTCATTGCATCACTATAAAGATTCTCGAGTTCAAAGACTGAGGGGCGAATGTTTTCCACCATAACTTCAGCCTGCAGTAAATCGAAATCTGAAACCAATCCCTCCCGGTAGTAGGCTTTTAGATTAGATAGATTTCTCTCAGCGTTGTCAAGCGATGATTCAGTAATTTCCAGAAACCGCTTTGCAAGCATTGCGCCATAAAATGCTTTTTTAACGTTTAGGATTACTTCGGATATCTTAGCATTCAGCTGTTCATTAGAAAGATTTAAATAAATTTGCGACGCACCTATTCCTCTGAATACAGCAGAATTAAATATTATCTGCGTTAAACTCAAATTTGTTTCGTAATTATTTGTTTGAGCAAAAGACTGCAATTTTGATCTAAGAGGCAGGAATTTAGATTCATCGGAAGGCAGTACATTTTCGCTGAATAAAATTCCGTAAGTTGCGTTAGCAAGCATGGCTTCAAAATCAGGGAATGCCATTTTAGGTTTTGAGATAAAATGCCCGAATCTGCCAGAAATGTCAAGAGAGGGAAGAGCGTAGCCGAAAGCTTCATTTACTGCCTTCTGTGCCTTCTCGATTTCAAGTCTCGCTATTTGAATATCCCTATTGTTCTCGAGGGCAGTTTTAATTGCGTCTTCGATAGTGAAAGATTGAGCATTTATAATAAAGTCCGTCATCATGAACAATAAGAAAAAATTAATCAAAACATTCTTCATAGTATATCCCGGTTATTATTATTTTTTTAATCCGTTGAAAATTAGATCTATAAATTTGTCTGTTCTCTTAATTAAATTTGACACATCAACTTCGGAGATAAAATTAAGACTTGATTTCGAATATTCTCTGAATTCTACAGCTTGAACAAATTCAAGTATGAATCTGCCGGTCTCTACTGTGTCGTGCTTTCTAAGTTCTCCCGATTTAATTCCACCTTCAAGCAGCTCAAAAAGTATCCCTTCAACACGTCTGTAAAAATTTTTGTATGAATTTTCAATTATCTGTTCGAACTCAAAAAAAGCGCTTTTAGTAATTTTAAATCTTTCAGAGGATTTATAGTGAGGGTTCATCAATTCGGTTAAAAACAGTTTTAGCTTTTCTGCTGAACTTGACACGGCAGCGGATTTTCTTTCATAGTCCTTAATCATATTTTCAAAAATCTCGGTGACGATGACGTCGAGAAGTTCTTCCTTACTTTCGAAGTAATAGTATAAGCTGTTTTTCTTGATTCCGACTTTTTCCGAAATATCGTCTAGTGTTGTTTTGTAATACCCGTAGTAAGCAAAAAGTCCGGTGGCAGTTTCTTTTATCTGACGGTATCTATTGTCGTATATTTTTGATTTTTTTGAGAGCAAAGAATGCTAAAGAATTATTTATCGAACAATCTAATTATTTGTTCGAAACCTAATAAAAATCAGAAAGTAATCAAAAACCTTTTTTCAAATGAATATTAATTTTTAGTAATCCTTTAATCATTCAGAATGGAAATGCTTCTTGTTTAATTCTTTAAAATAATTTATACTTGCACCGCGTTTTTTGATAAAATATTTTAGGGGGCATAGCTCAGCTGGTTTAGAGCGTCTGCCTTACAAGCAGAAGGTCCTTGGTTCGAATCCATGTGCCCCCACAAAAAAAGCCTGAGTTAAAAAAAATCTCAGGCTTTTTTATATTTACTTCGAAGAAATAAGTAAATCTATTTTCCCGAAACTACACGGAATAGTTCATCCCAGAACTGAAGTTCAGATGTTATGAAAGACTCTTTGCATACAATGATAGCGATATTAGATCATTTGCAATAAATTTTCATCAATTAATCTTTTATGCATCTCACGCTAAATCCGGAAAAGTTTTTTGATGCTGAAGAAAAGAAGATTGTTTCACTCGAACCAAGAGTCATCCGCTCCGCATTTTCATTGTTCGTTTCACTTGAGCTCCAAAAACTTGTGCCGTATCCCAATCCGAGAAAACTGCCATAGGCATAATAACCGGCAATAAATGCAGAAAATCCGCTTGCGTTGTCACCACCGGCTTCTCCAGCAGTTTTGAGAGAGTTAGCATTATTATTAACAGATGCTGCCAAATTATGAAACTCCTCAACTGAAGGCAAATGCCATCCTTCGGGGCAAATACCCTGTGACCCTTCAAATGAACTGTATTGCATAGCTTCATCCCATTGATACAAACCGCCAAACTTGCCACAATTTACTTCATCGTTTCCATAGCAAAATTTTTCAACAATTCCGTTGTTGCTTTGATTCTCACTTCCCTGGACTACAGAACCAATATCAAGGTTTTCCTTCAGCCAGCACTGCTCGCCGATTAGAATAGTATTGTAAACTTTATCGCCATATTCGACAAATGGTATTCCAGGGCATGGAGCTCCACTCTGAGATTTAGTTGTAAAAGACCATACATCAGACCATGAAGATACTCCTTCGCTGTTGGAAGCGCTGACTCGCCAGAAGTAAGTTTTTGAGAATTCCAAGTCTGATACTAGATGATTTATGCTTACAATACCTTGTTTATTATACAAGTAATTTGTGAAATTATTGCTCAAAGAGATTTGAAGATTATATGTATCAGCGTTTCCTACCGGATTCCATTTAAACTCAACTGATGTGGATAAATCCGATGAATTATCAGCAGGGAATGAAAGAGACGGAATCCCAGGAACAGCAGCGCTGAATATTTCGTCTTTGATACAGCGGACACTAAAACCATCACTTTGAAGGCTGTTAAAAAAGACGATACTATTTGAACCGGTGTTAAGTCCAAGATTGAAGGCGGTTTCCTGCCCAGTATAAGTCGAGCTCCACAGACTTGCATTACTTCCGAGTAAATAGAAACTGCCGAGATAACTGTAACCGGCAAGAAGAGCAGAAAAACCTGTTGAGTTATATCCTGTCAATTGACCTGATGACAGCAGTGCATCACGGGTATTTTGTGCATTTAATCGTAAAGTCTCGAATTCAGATAAAGTGGGAACATGCCAGTCAGTTGGACAGATACCTTGACTTTCTTCATGGCTGCTGTAATTCATTATTTCAGCCCATTGATACAAAGCTCCGTAAGTATCGCAGTTCGATGGCTCATTGTCATAACAATATTTTTCGATCACTCCGTTGTCAGTCTGATTCACACTAACCTGTATCATAGTTCCGGCATCGAGATTCTGTTTGAACCAACACCTATCTCCAATCAGAACGGTTTTATAAATTTTGCCCGCATATTCAATTTCAGGAACGCCCGGGCATGGTTCGCCGTTGTCGCTTCCTGTAGTAAAACTCCAGGTTTCAGACCAAGATGAAGTTCCGTATTTATTATGCGCTCGAACTCTCCAGTAGTATTTTGTTTCGAATAATAGACCTGAGACTTTTTGAGAAGTTTCTGAGATAGATTCCTCGTCGAAAATATTATTCGTGAAATTGCTGCTCGGTGATACTTGCAGTGTGTAACCGGTAGAGGTTTCGACATAATTCCAGTAAAGAGTCGGGGAAGCGGATTGATCTATGGAATTATCAGCAGGCAGCGAGAGCTGAGGGGCGGATGGAACGGCGGCTTTAATGAGATTATCATTGATGCAGCGGACGCTATAGCCATAAACTTTGTTGGAATATGTCAATAAAATATTATCATTAAAACTAAGTAAGCTTGCGTTGTGTGAGTAATCACTGTCATAAGCGTCGGATGTCCAAAAAAACGAATGTTCGCTTAAACTATAAAAGGGACCGCCGAATGCACGGTAACCGCCCAAAAGTGTTGTGAAACCACTTCTGTTGGTGCCTTCTAATTCTCCTTCTGCCAAAATATCATTTCTTGAGTATTGGACATTCTCGAATAATGTTTCAAATTCAGCTTTAGAAGGGATATGCCAGTCATCCGGACAAATGCCCTGGGCTTTGCTTGTATTGTTGTAAAGCATCGCTTCATTCCACTGATATAGACCGCCGTATTTTCCACAATGCTCCTCGTTATTATCATAACAATATTTTTCAATTATCCCATTATCAGACGGCTCCTCGCTTCCTGGAATAAGATTGCCGAGGTTAAGATTTTCTCTTAACCAGCATTGATCGCTTATCTGGACTGTAGCGTAAGTTTTCCCTTGATATTCTACCGAAAGAAAGTTCTCACATGATCTGCTGACAATTAAATAACCGAGATTAATGTTATCGCCGTCATAAACCGGAAGATTAGTAAAAGTTCTTTTCCCAATTATTCTGCTTGCAGCGGTAATGCTGTCAATCTGTGATTCTAAAAGTTTATTGATGTTTTCGTGCAAACCCATACTTCTATTATTATAAAAATTATTTTCGTCCGTTATATGACTGCTTCCGTATATAAGCATCAACTTCTTGACGACAGTATATTGATTATCAATCGTAATTTGAGCTAAATAAATTCCATTGGGCAGGCCGTTCAATTCAATTTCTATAGAACTTGATCCGGCAGCGAGATATGTTTCTGTTTTATTTTTAACCGACTGCCCTAAAATATTATAGACAGTTACTTTAACGCTTGACGACTTGGGTAAAGTAATTCCTAAACGAGTGCGGGGATTAAATGGATTTGGGAAACTGTTTGAAACAAAATACCCGTCAGGCAAAATTTTATCTTCAACTGAAGAAACAAGAAAAGAAAATGAGCCGTCTTCTAAAGATTGTGTTTGATAAGAAGATGGGTATATGTAAAGAGTCAGATCTACTTCCGGTAAAGATCTGCCGAATTCATCGATCAATATACCTGTAATTGTTTGGGCGGCTATAGATATATTAAATAAAATGAAAAGCGATATGAATATTTTTCTCCGCAATTCATTCCCCCTTAATTTAAAAATTAACTTAGCGGAAAATAATAAAAATCCTCTTTATCATTATTGCACAAAAAAAATCATCCAAATTATATACTCAAATACAGTTGAGCTCTACTTCAAATATCAGCACATCAGCAGATCAAACAACATTGAATCCAACACTGTTGATTATTTTCTTTGCTGCTTCGGCTTCAGTCTTGTTGGTGAAAGAAAGCCTGAATGTTCCGCCTGAGCCTTCTCGAATTTTAAGCAGTTCGATATCTTTAATATTAATGCCATTGTTAAACAAGGCGGTTGTAATTTTGCTGAGTACGCCGGGTTCGTCTTTCACGAAGACGAAAATGTCAAAAAGAGGGGAGAGGAAGCCTTTAGTGTTCTTCGGGATTTCATCACGTTTGATTCGAGCTTCTTCGAATCTTAAATATAAATTGTCAATCGATTTCTTTTCAATGGATTTTTTCATTTGACTGAGTTCATCCTGAAATTTTTCGATCGCAGCTAAAATCTCATTCCGGTTTTCGGTGAGAACAGGTTTCCAGATATTGAAATCACTTGCGGCTATGCGCGTCATATCTCTAAAGCCGCCAGCCGCAAGATCGAGAAAATTGTAATCGTCTGTTTTCAATGAAGCTGTATTTACGAGAGCGACCGAGATTAACTGCGGGAGGTGGCTTACGCTTGCTGCAATAACATCATGCTGTTTTGCTGGAATGTGAAGTATGTTGGCTCCCAGCAAGGTTATTATTCCGCGAAAATTATAATAAATGGGATTTTGAGAAATGTCTTCGGTTACAATATATATTGAATTTTCGAAAAGCAACGGATCGGAATTAATATATCCGCTTTTTTCTTTACCCGTCATTGGATGTCCGCCGATATAAGTGCCGTCCGATTTTGTATCATCCCATATATCCTTAAATATCTGCTTAACACTGCAGACGTCGGTCAATATCTGTCCGGGTTTTAATTTTGGCGCAATCAATCTAAAAACATCGATTGAGTAATCAACCGGAAGGCAGATAAAAATTATATCATCCGTTATTGTTGTCTGGATAGAAGATATTTTTTTGTCGATTATATTATCATTAATTGCAAGTTCGAGCGTTTCCGGATTATCGAATGCTGAAATCTGGATCTCAGGTCTTGTCTGCTTTAATGATTTAGCGATTGATCCGCCGATTAAACCAAGCCCTAATATTGATATGCTAACTTCTTTATTCATCGTTAATTCTTAATTCCTTTTAATGAGTACCAAATCACAAATCAAAAATTAAATATCTTTACGAATAGCTCTTGCAATGACTCTCAACTCTTCAACGAGTTCCAGATATTGTTCGGGAAGAAGAGCTTGAGGTCCGTCGCTTAAAGCATGTTCGGGGTCGTAATGAATTTCAATCATCAGCCCGTCAGCACCGGCAGCGACGGCAGCGCGTGCCATCGGGGGGACTTGATCATTAATACCCGTCGCATGCGATGGATCAGCAATTACGGGAAGGTGACTTTTCTTATGAACAACTGGAATAGCCGATAGATCAAATGTATTGCGTGTGTACGTTTCAAATGTTCTGATACCTCTTTCACAAAGAATTACGTTCGGGTTTCCGCTGGCAAGAATGTATTCTGCCGACATCAGCCATTCTTCAATGGTGGCAGATAATCCGCGTTTCAACATAACAGGTTTCTTAGTCTGACCAAGTTCTTTGAGTAAAGCGAAATTCTGCATGTTCCTTGCGCCGAGCTGAAAGATGTCTGTGTATTTTTCAATAACTTCTATCTGACTTATCTGCATCACTTCCGTAATTGCCAGAAGATTAAATTTATCAGCTGCTGCTCTAAGGAGTTTCAAACCAACTTCTCCCATCCCTTGAAATGAATAAGGCGATGTTCTCGGCTTGAAAGCGCCGCCGCGTAATATTCGGGCGCCGGACTTTGCAACTGTTTCAGCCAACCGGAATATTTGCTCTTCACTTTCAATAGAGCAAGGTCCCGACATCAAAACAAGTTTACTGCCGCCGATTTCTACATCTTTAATTTTAATAATTGTATTCTCTTCCTTGAAATCGCGGCTTGCAAGTTTGAAGGGAGCTGTTATTCTATAAACGTCAGCTACTCCTTCAAGAATTCTAATCTTCCTCGTATCAAAATCGGGTTGTACGCCTATAGCGCCGAGAATTGTTTTCTGTACGCCTTTTGACTCGTGTACTTGAAAACCGAAATCGATCAGATGGTTTTTTATATTATCGATATTTTCTTGTGTTGCATTATTTTTTAATATTATTACCACAACAGCTCCTTATTAATCGTGAAATTTTTTTTCGCCTGCTTTAACCGCCAGGTCTAAATAATCTTCCTTTGTTGGTATCGCACATGAATAATTCTTGGTGTAAGCGCAATATGGATTATATGCAAGATTAAAATCAATTTTATAAATATGCTCAGGGTCGTCCACTTTCTCAAAATTTAAATAACGCCCGACCCCGTAACTCTCATTATTTGTTGTTTTATCTGTGAACCATATACTGTAATAAATATCTCCCGACTTCGAATTATTCTCATAAATATTTAGCTTGTAGTCAATACCTTCGTTGGGGAATTGCAGGTAACCGTACCTAATAGCAATTCGCGCTTCCCCCTTAGTGCCGAAGATTGTAACAGTATCTTTAAGATCATTCTCAAAAAGACGGCTGTAAAAAAGGAAATCAGGATCTACATCAAAATATTTCAAAGGATGAAATTCTACAATGCCTTTAAAATTGAAAGGGGAGTCGGGATTATCTTTCATGAAGTTGTTTACATCCTCTCTATGTCTGCTGATGTTTGCGATATACTCTAATTCTTCTTCGGTGTAAGGCTTACTGCATGAAAAAACAAAAAAAACTAAAAGCGTAAAGCTCAGCAAAAATTTAGCTGTATTAAAGAAACTGCAAGTCTGGTGTTTAGAAAACATATTTATTCCTTCACCTTCTTTTTAAGTTCGTTCAATCTGTTCAACGCTTCAATCGGCGTCATGCTGTCAACTTGAATGTCGGAAATCTCTTTGCGCAGTTTTTCATCCTTGAATTCAAAAAGGCTGATTTGCATATTATCAGCGCTATTAATTTTCGCAAGTTTTGCTTTTTTGATTTCATAAGGAGTCAACTCCTTGCTTTCTAAATTCTGCAGAACCTCTTTTGCTCTATTAGTAACAAATAACGGAAGCCCTGCCATTTGTGCAACTTGAATTCCGTAACTATGATCGGCGCCGCCGGGTGAAACTTTATGAAGAAAAATTATCTTTTCTCCGTACTCTCTCACTTCAACTTTATAATTTTTTATACGAGGGAAAATTGTAGCCATTTCGTTCAATTCGTGATAGTGAGTTGCAAATAAAGTTTTCGCGGCAATTTCAGAATTCTCGTGCAGATATTCCGTCAGCGCCCATGCAATTGAAATACCATCGAAAGTGCTCGTTCCGCGGCCAATCTCATCAAGAAGTATTAAACTGTTTTTTGTTGCATTGTTTAAAATGTTTGCCGCCTCCTGCATTTCGACTAGAAAAGTACTCTCGCCGGCAGTGATATTATCGCTTGCGCCAACACGAGTATAAATTCTATCGACTATCCCGATTACTGCCTTTTCAGCCGGGACGAATGAGCCGATTTGCGCCAGCAGTACAATCAACCCTACCTGTCTTAAAAAAACAGATTTGCCAGCCATATTGGGTCCGGTCAAAATTATAATTTGGCTGTCGTCGTTGGATAAAATACAATCATTGGCTGTGAATTTTTCACCGGGTGGAAGAATTCTTTCTACTACCGGATGCCGCCCTTTAATAATCTCTATTTTGCTCGTGCTATTCACTTCAGGTTTAGAGTAATTGTAAATTTCGGCGCATTCGGCAAGTGATAAATAGCAGTCAAGCATTCCTATAAGTCTTGAATTTTCTTGAATCGCTTCCGTTTGTGCGGCGACCATATTTCTAACTTCATTAAATAATTGATACTCGAGGTTAACTATATTCTCTTCTGCGTTTAGAATTTTATCTTCATACTCCTTTAATTCAGGAGTTATAAATCTTTCGCTGTTTACGAGAGTCTGTTTGCGTGTATAATTATCCGGGATCTTATCTTTATGCGTATTACTAATTTCAATATAATACCCGAAGACTTTATTATAGCTAACTTTTAATGAGGAAATATTTGTTCTTTCTCTTTCAATTTTCTGGAGATTGGCAATCCAACCTTTTGCGTTTGATGAAAGTGAACGAAGTTCATCAAGCTCTGCGCTATAACCGTCTCTAATAATATTTCCGTCGTTTATTGCAAGAGGCGGGTTATCAGAAATTGCTTGTTCAAGTTTTTCAACCACAAAATCCAAATCATTAAGTTTTTCATTCAGAACTTTTAGTATATCAGTCTTTACCTGATCCAGCAGCTGTTTGATTAACGGGATTTTCTTTAAAGAAGTTTTAATGTTAATCATCTCGCGAGGGTTAGCCCTGCCTGTGCAAACTTTAGATATCAATCTTTCGAGATCGCCAATTTCCTTTAATTCCTCTTTAAGATTTTTTCTGAGTATTTTATTCTTAAGAAATTCATCCACACAAACCTGTCGCTGAATTATGGGTTCCACTTTCCTGAGCGGCGAGGAAATCCATTTTTTTAATAAACGTCCGCCCATAGCAGTTTCAGTTCTGTCAAGAATAGAAATTAAAGAACCCTCTCGAGATCCTTCATTCATAGTAAACATAATTTCAAGGTTTCGCTTTGTCGCATAGTCGAGTATCATAAAATCGGAGGAGTTGTAGACAGCAATTTTATTTAAATGCGCAAGTTCGACTTTCTGGGTATCCTTGAGATAATGGAGAACAGCTCCGGCAGCTATTAAGCCGTCTTTATAATTTTCAATACCGTAACCCTTCAAACTTTTTGTATTGAAATGACCGGTCAGTATGTCTTTGGCAAATTCTCCGGTAAATATCCAGTCATCAAGTTTGGTGATTCGGACTGGTATATTTATTTGTGAAATTACAGGTTCTAAAATATTCTTCTGTCTTTTTGATATAATTATTTCCGCTGGATTTATGTGTCCGATCTGCTCCACTAAGCTGAGTTCGGATATTTCGTAACAAAAGAATTCTCCCGTGGAAATATCGGAGAATGATAACCCTGCCCGGTTGTCATTTAGAAATATTGCAAGGAGATAGTTGTTCTTCTTATGATCAAGTAATTGATCCGAAAAGGATACACCAGGAGTAACTACTTCAACTACGTCTCTTTTAACAATACCTTTTGCAAATTTCGGATTTTCTATCTGCTCGCAGACCGCAACTCTAAAACCGGATCGCACCAGTTTAGGCAAATAGGAATCAATAGCATGATGAGGGAAACCGGCAAGCGGTACGTTGCCGGCTTTGCCGTTCGCTCGTTTGGTTAATGTAATTCCCAGCACCTTCGAAGCGATTTTTGCATCATCCTCGAAAGTTTCAAAAAAGTCGCCTACCCTGAATAACAAGATTGTATCAGGATACTGATCCTTAATCTTATAGAATTGAGTCATTAAAGGTGTTTCTGTCATGCTTCAAATCAAAATTTTGATGTCAAAAATATACTTCTAACTGCTGCTAATATCAATTTCGATTTGGTTTACGCAAAAGAATAAATCATCGAATCTTAATTTTATCAGCAGAACGGTATTTAGACTGGCACTAATTATGGGGAAAAATGATTCATCATGCATAGCTGCGCTTCAGCGCCACGCAAAATGGTAGACAAAAAAAAATATTCAATAAAAAATGTTATTAGGATAGAATTTTTGATAAATTTAAACATTATTTATAGCAAAACAAACATTAAAGGGATTTGATGCAGAGTTTAATTCAGATTATAATCGGGAGTTTTTTACTGAGCATTGTTCATGCATCGATACCTAACCACTGGCTGCCGATCGTTGCAATTGGCAGAAGCGAAAAATGGTCGTTCAAAGAAACATTATCTGTAACTGCGCTCACCGGCTTCGCCCATACATCAAGTACAATATTAATTGGGATTCTTGTCGGCTTTATCGGATACAGACTTTCAGAATCGTATGAGTTGATTACCGAATATATTGCCCCGTCAATTCTAATCATTCTCGGCATCGTTTATCTATTTTTAGATTATAGAGAAAACAAAAATAATCAGCATCATGAGCATGAACACATCAACGTTGATGAAATAAGAAAACGCGGTAATAAAAAAGCTATAATTGCATCTTTAAGTTTTGCAATGTTTTTCTCCCCCTGTCTCGAAATAGAAGCCTATTTTTTTGTGGCGAGCTCTCAAGGATGGGGCGGAATAGCAGTTGTTTCAATTGTATATTTAACTGTTACGATTATCGGAATGATGCTCCTCGTAGCGATTGGTTCAAAGAGCATAACTAAATTGAAATTCCATTTTTTCGAGCATCACGAAAAAGCCTTAACCGGCGGGGTTTTGTTGATACTGGGAATATTAAGTTTATTAATCCGCCATTGAAGAAAGAAAACGAGCATAAAATGTTAATTGCAATTGAAATAAAAACCAAGCGTTTAGAGCATCTCCATAATTATGGATTTGAATTTCACATAGCTAAAGAGATAAGAAAAAAATACGTGCTGGAGGATAAATTATTTTCTCTTTCCGGAAATGTTATTTTTGCCGATTTTGCTGCCGTAAGAGTTTTTGTTCAGAAAATTAACAACCACAGAAATGAAGAGAATAAATTAAGATTCGGCGAAGTCAATGCAGCCGGACTGATTGACGAGATTTATCATTTTATCCTCCGCCAATACGAGGAAACCGAAAACAACGGAGTCTTTGCAGCAGCTTTAAATCATCTTAATATTACTATCGGAGAAGAAGAAACAAGAAAAATACTCTTCAACTTTATCGAATTATTTCCGCCGATGGATGTTTTTAAGGGGAGAAGTTCTTCTTTCGATTATCTGAATTCATTTACAGAAGACAAATCAAACCGGGAGATAGTACTTGAAGAACTAATGCTGCTATATTTTGCAAATTACAATCCTGCCAACATACGACTTAAGGAATTATTTGACGAAAATTACTTTAGCGATAAAAGCCTTTACGATAATGCAATCGAAGAACTAGGTAAATTTTTCAAAACGCAAAAATCTTTTGGACCGGATAACCAGGATATATTTAATCTCCTTTTTTCTCCGATACAAGCATCTCCCGGAAATCTTTGGGATCAACTTGAATACATGCAAAATAGATGGGAGATAATCTTAAAGGATAAATTCAGCAGTAAAATACTCCGCAGCAAGGACTTGATGAAAGAAGACACAAGATTCGATATTTTCTTCACCGGAGGGGGCGCCCCTCCGACAGTGACTCCTGTTTATAAAGGTAAAGTTTTTGGTGCGGAACATTTAATTCTTGGGAAGTCGATGTATAAATACGCGGATGATGCCGAAAAAGATTATGACGAACCCGAAAATTTTACCCCTGATATCCATTGGATGCCGAATGTAGTAATGATTGCAAAGAATTCCTATGTATGGCTCGATCAGCTTTCTAATAAATTCGGTAGAGAAATTAGAACTCTTGATCAGGTGCCGGATGAAGAATTAGACCGGCTTGCAAAATGGAATTTTAATGCGCTTTGGCTGATAGGTATTTGGGAAAGAAGTTCAGCCTCGAAAAAAATTAAACACATAATGGGAAATATTGATGCTGTTGCTTCAGCATATTCCTTGTATGATTATCAGATTGCGCATGATCTTGGCGGCGAGTCTGCTTATATAAATTTGAACGAGAGGTGCAAAGAGCGCGGGATTCGTCTTGCAAGTGATATGGTTCCTAATCACACGGGGATTTATTCAGATTGGATTATCAACCATCCCGATTATTTCATTCAAGCAAATCAGCCGCCTTTCCCGAATTATACTTTTAACGGGGAAGATTTATCGCCCGACAGAAATATTGAAATAAAAATTGAAGATGGATATTGGCGGCGCAGCGATGCGGCTGTTGTCTTCCGCAGAATTGATAAACGGTATAACGATACAAGGTATATTTATCACGGTAACGACGGAACAAATATGCCATGGAACGATACGGCGCAGCTTGATATGTTAAAAAAGGAAGTTCGCGATGCCGTAGTACAAAAAATATTTGAGGTTGCACGCCGGTTCTCAATTATTCGATTTGATGCGGCGATGACTTTAACAAAAAGACATTTTTCGAGACTTTGGTATCCCCAGCCAGGTAAAGGCGGCGATATACCTTCGCGTACCGACTATTCACTTACGCGCGAGCAATTTGATAATTTATTCCCTGAAGAATTTTGGCGTGAAGTTGTTGATAGGATGAATAAAGAAATGCCGGAAACACTTCTTTTGGCTGAAGCATTTTGGCTGATGGAAGGCTACTTTGTACGCTCTCTTGGCATGCACCGCGTTTATAACAGCGCATTTATGCATATGATGATGAAAGAAGAGAATGATAAGTACCGTGACCTAATCACAAATACTCTTGAGTTTGAACCCGAAATATTGAAAAGATATGTAAATTTTATGAGTAATCCTGATGAAGAAACTGCAATTCGCCAATTTGGAACTGATGATAAATATTTTGGAGTATTGACTTTAATGGTCACGCTGCCCGGGCTGCCTATGTTTGCGCATGGACAGATTGAAGGCTTTACAGAAAAATATGGAATGGAATATCAACGCGCTTATTATAACGAACAACCTAAAGAATGGCTTGTTACCCGGCATGAAAGAGAAATATTTCCTCTAATGCGGAAAAGATATTTATTTGCCGAAGTTGAAAATTTTTGGTTTTATGATTGTCTTGATAATTCCGGTAATATTAACGAAAATGTGTTTGCTTTTACTAACTCATTAAATAACGAAAAAGCTTTAGTGCTCTATAATAACTGTTACGAAAAATCATTTTGTAAAATATTTTATTCGACTCCAAAACTAAAAGCTGAAGGAGAGACAAAAAATCCTGTTAAAACTTCGCTTACAGAGGCACTCGGGATTAAAAACGATTCAAAATATTTTTACAAAGCATTCAATCAAATCGATCACCTCGAATACTTATTCCGCGGCAGTCAATTTTTTAACGGATTTTATTTCGAAATGAAAGGGTTTGAGCATTTTGTGTATTTAGGTTTCAAAGAGGTTTATGATGTTACCGGCGATTATGAAGAATTGTTCAATAATCTCAGCGGAAAAGGAGTTCAGAGTATTGAACATGAAAAGCGGGAGTTAAAATTAAAGCCAATCCATAACGCATTTGTCGATCTATTCAACGAGCATACGATTAAATTATTAGTCGAAGAAATTATTAATAATGATAACGAAAAGAAAATTGAATCGGGTCAGAAAAATGCGGTTAACAGGTACAAAACATTGCTGCACGAAATTAATAATCAATTTCCTATCGAGAATGAAAAAGAATTTTCGGAAACACTCTCTGAAAATATCAAAAAAGCAATTTCTCTTAATTTATTCTTAGCAGAAAGTATTGATATGGACAATAATTCAAGCGCTGAGAAATTAATGAAGTCGGTAGTAATCTCCGCAGGGAATAATTACCGTGAGGATATTATTGTTCTTTTATTATACTTCGTCCTAAATAATCTGCAGTCTGCCCTCAAAAAAAATAATATTGATGCGGAAAATCTTTTGCTTTTTACTCCTATTAAAAAATCAATTATTAAACTTGGCAGAGGAGAAGAGGGGATTAATAGAGAATATGCATTAATTAATACTCTCTTAGAATTTGAAAAGCAGTATCATTTGAATAAGGCTAGGGCAAGAAAAAATACTAAAATTGGAAATAGCGGAGAACAACCAAAGCAAAATGCTTATTTGACTAATCTTACCGAGTCTATAATTAACCTACTTGAAGACGAATATTGCAAGTCTTTTATCCTTGTGAATTATTATGAAGATATTGCATATTACAGTAAAGAAAGGTTTGAAGAGCTGGTAGATTGGCTGTTCACTTTAGTATTGATTGATTCTGCAACTATTAAGATTTCATCCGTTAGCGGGGAGTCAGAAACGGAAAAAATGAATGTTTCCGATATCAGATTATTATTCAATTATTTGCTTGAGTTGAAATCCCTTTCAGAAATGTCATCCTATAAATTAGAAAACCTCAAAACCAAATTATTAATACTTGCTGATCAAAAAAAAAGCGCGTTTTAAAAATATTTACTAAGATTAGAAAGTATATGCGGATGATTGAAAATCTGGAAAGTTTATCCGCGCTTCCCATTTATATAAATTTCTCATAGGTTTGGACCTAATAGAATACACAGTATAAATCGATGTTAAGTCTAATTAGATTTCAAAGAAAATCAGCGCACCAATCTGCATAAATCATAAATAAAAGAATATAAAAATCCTTTTCACTTTTGAAATAATTTCGTTTCTTTTTAACTTGAGAATGCAAAGAATTTAATTTAATTATCAAAAAAAGGAGACTAACTTTGGTTATAGCCGTACCGAGAGAAGTTCTCCCCGGCGAAAACAGAGTCTCGATCACACCTGATGTGACTTCAAAACTCATTAAGAAAGGATTCTCAGTCAATGTTCAAAAGGATGCCGGGATTAATGCCGGATTCACAAACGGACAGTATGAATCTGCCGGGGCGAAAATCGTTGAAAAAGCAGAAGAATTGTACGCTTCTGCCGATATTATCCTAAAAGTACAAAGACCGGTCGAACAGCCGGAAACAGGGAAAAACGAACTCGATTTATTTAAGGAAGGTCAGCTTCTGATAACATTCATGTATTCGCTTCATTATTTCGAACTTGCTAAAAAGTGCGCGGAGAAGAAAATCAATGTTATTTCAATGGATGTTATTCCCCGCACCACTTTAGCTCAAAAAATGGATGCGCTCAGCTCGCAGGCAAATATTGCAGGATACAAAGCTGTGATATTAAGCGCAAATTATCTTAGGAAGATTTTTCCTTTAATGATGACCGCAGCCGGGACGATTCAGCCTGCAAGAATAGTAATTATGGGAGCAGGAGTTGCCGGACTTCAAGCATTGGGAACAGCTAGAAGACTCGGCGCCATTGTTGAAGTGTCTGATATCCGCCCTTCGGTTAAGGAAGAAGTAGAGAGCCTTGGCGGACGATTTATCGAAGTGGAAACGGATGAAAATATGCAGGATGCTGGAGGATATGCTAAAGAAGCATCTGAAGAATTTCTAAAGAAACAGAAGGAATTGATATTCAAGCATGTAACAAATGCCGATATAGTAATCACTACCGCACTCGTTCCTGGCAGAAAAGCGCCGGTTCTTGTAACAGAAGAGATGATTAAAAATATGCGCCCAGGCTCGGTTGTACTCGATATGGCAACTGAATTCGGGGGCAACTGCGAATTAAGTGAAAAAGGAAAAATAATTAGTAAGCATGACGTAACAATTATCGGCGAACAAAATCTTCCAAGCCTTATCGCAACCAACGCAAGCGAAGTCTATGCTAAGAATCTGCTTGCACTCTTGGAACACATTAGCAAGGATGGCGTTGTAAAGCTGAACTTTGAAGATGAAATCGTAAAGGGTTCTGTTATAACTTATAACGGAGAACTTATTCACGAGAGAACAAAGCAGATGATGGGATGAAATTCATTTTATAATTAAGAATATATTTTAAGAAAAAAAATCTGGAGAAATGATAATGGATATTTTAAACCTGCTGATGCAGATATATGTTTTTGTGTTGGCAATATTCGTCGGGTTTGAATTGATTACTAAGGTTCCGCCAACGCTGCATACTCCGCTTATGTCCGGATCAAATGCGATCTCGGGGATTACAATAGTCGGTGCGTTGATCAGCGCAGGGCTGGAGGAATTTTCAATCAGCACAATACTCGGGCTGGCTGCTTTGATATTCGCCACAATTAATGTTGTAGGAGGGTATTTGGTTACCGACAGAATGCTAAAAATGTTTAAGAAGAAATAAGAGGCTGCCATGGAAATATTATCGTATTTAATTTATCTAACAGCCTCAATACTTTTCATCTTTGGGATCAAGAAACTTGCCTCTCCAAAGACAGCCCGACAGGGAAATTTCCTTTCTTCATTAGGGATGTTTCTTGCGATTGTTATAACTTTATTTGATAAACACGTGCTTACGTATGAATACATTATTATTGGAATTATAGCCGGCGCTGCAATCGGTTCATTAATGGCTCTGAAAGTTCCAATGACAGGCATGCCGCAAATGGTCGGCTTGTTAAACGGTTTCGGAGGTGGAGCTTCGGCTCTTGTGGCAATGTCCGAATATTATAAAGAACTCGGAACGCCGCTGCTTACAGAAAATCTTTCTGTAATAATTGCAATTTGTTTAAGCCTTATTATCGGAGGCATTACATTTACCGGATCGTTGATTGCATTTGGTAAACTTCAGGAGATAGTTACCGGTAAAGTCGTGAAATATCCTCTTCAAAACCCAATTAATATTTTGTTATTTGTTGTTGCTGTTGCCGCAAGCGTCTACCTTGTACTTGACCCGTCATTGACAAATGTAATGATAGGCATTTTGGTTATTTCTTTAATCCTCGGCGTACTTCTTGTCCTGCCAATTGGCGGCGCAGACATGCCTGTAGCTATATCTTTATTAAATTCCTATTCTGGAATTGCGGCATCTATGACCGGATTTGTTCTCAGTAACAATATGCTGATAATTGCCGGAGCTTTAGTCGGTGCGTCTGGAATTATTCTTACAATTATAATGTGCAAAGGGATGAACCGTTCATTAATGAACGTTGTGCTTGGTGGTTGGGAATCAGCCGGTTCAACTGGTCCAGCGGCAGGTAGCCAAGAAGCTAAACCGGTAAAATCGATTGATTCGGAAGAAGCTGCGATGATGTTCGATTCTGCTCAAAGCGTTGTAATTGTGCCAGGATATGGTATGGCTGTGGCACAGGCTCAGCACGCAGTCCGTGATTTAGCAAACGCTCTCGAGAAAAAGGGGATTAAAGTACGCTTTGCGATCCATCCAGTTGCAGGCAGAATGCCCGGTCACATGAATGTACTTCTAGCAGAGGCTCAGGTTTCTTACGATAAACTTTATGCGCTCGAAGATATCAACGATGACTTCCCGAATGTGGATATTGCATTTATCGTCGGAGCAAACGACGTTGTTAATCCTGCTGCAAGAAATAATCCACAGAGCCCGATCTACGGCATGCCGATCTTGAATGTAGATTATGCGAAGACAGTGATTGTTAATAAACGTTCTCTGAATGTTGGCTATGCCGGAATTGATAATGAGCTGTTTTATGGCGATAACACATTAATGTATTTCGGTGACGCTAAAGATGCAATTAATAAACTTTCGAACGAATTAAAAGCTTTATAGCACATATAATTTATCAAAAACAACCCGCTCTATAATGGGCGGGTTTTTTTTTGTTTTTCAAAAAAGAATATTATAAAAAACCCTATAAATATTGCATGAATTTAAGTTTTAATAAAAAAGATTAAATTGTCTATTTGTGTTGTCCTTCAAATAAATTATTACGAAATTTGAATCCATCAAATTGGTACGCTTTCCATCTAAAAATTTTATTTTGAAGAGGGGTTTCTATGAAACATTTTTTACTATCAATCATATCATTAACTCTGATGTTATTTTCTACAATCAAAATTTCAGCACAAAATCCATGGCAGTACGTTGGCGAAATCAAATTCCCGGATCCAGACAGCACGGTGTTTCCTCTTCTCGGAACCTTGGATGATGAAATGAGGCTTTGGGTCATTTCATCCAAAGCTCAGGCTCCGAGAGCAAGAAATGCAGTTTATTACGCTGATTTTGGCGATACTGTATTTACAAAATTTATTGATTTTGACGAGAACGGAGACTCCGATACACTTGCCGGTAATATAGGCGCATTGCGAGGCATTGCTTCACTTGATAAGGATTTATTTTTAAGTTTCACAATACCTTATCCAAAATACAGTCCAAACACGGTCTCAGGAATGTATGTGTATTCCAACATGGATACAAACCAAGTTTTCAAAATCGGTTATCAGATTGGAATCAGCGGTACAGGCGGTTATGGCTCTTTCAATCATGGTATTGATATTACGCCCGATTCAATTATTTTTGCGGGCATTTCATTTGGAACAACCTTTAGGGTTTTTAATTTCAGTAATAGTATGAAATATTCAGTAGTATCACCATACGGATTTTGGATCCCGGGAAATCCAAGCAATCCCGGAGAGAATAATTTTAGCAATCAAACTGAACCGGGCGGGCTTGAATCTCAAGGAAAAGATTTACCGCGCGATGTAGCATTAGTTCCAGGCATGGATTACACAAATTCGGATAGTTATTTCTTTACTTCAAGAAACTCGCTTGCCATTGATCAGCTGACTGGCGGGATTGCAATTTGGCAGGGTGGAACAACTTTAAGCGCCCTTCAATATTCTCCGGCGAGAGTTGAAGATTTCGACGGTTACCTCGCTTTAATTGATTTGTGGCCTTGCGGCATCGACGTTGATGTAAACGGTATTCTCTGGGTTGCTGGCATTGACTCAACAAGAAGGTGGGTAAAGGGATTTGAACTCGACGGTATAAATGCGGAAGCGGTATATGACCTTCCGAGCTCCAATTCAATGGATTTTGCAGATCCTTCAGGAGCGCCGATGGGAGGTCCATCAGACGTTGTGCTTTCTTCCGATGCAGGGTATGCTTTTGTTATTGATGCTTATGCAAAACGCGCTTGGGTGTTCGATAATTTAACCGTTGGTGTTAATGAAGAAAAACTGCTGCGCGATTTTGATCTTGAGCAGAATTATCCTAATCCGTTCAATCCAAGCACGAGAATAAAATTTACTCTTGCAAAAGATTCAAATGTGAAGCTGGTTGTAACAGATATTTTGGGCAGAGAAGTTGCAGCACTCGTTAATGAAAGATTGGGAGCCGGACAGCACACACATATTTTTAACGCCAGTAAGTTATCAAGCGGTGTTTACTTATACACATTAAGCGCCGGCGGCGTTCGGTTAAGCAGAAAAATGCTTTTGGTTAAATAGTTTTATTATAATTCGATAGAGAATTTTTTTATGCGGAATTATATTCTTGCTGCGCATAATATAGTATTTATACTTTGTTATTTTATGATTATTACTGTCAACTCTTTTGCCCAAAACGGTAAAATTGTAGGAAAGGTAAATGATGCGGCAACTAATGAAAGTTTAATCGGCGTAAACGTTTTTGTGCAAGGTACAAATTTCGGCGCAGCGACTGATATCGAAGGAGAATATATTATTTTAAATGTCCCGCCCGGCACTTATAATATCGTTGCGAGTATGGTGGGTTATTCAAAAGTTACAAAGACAAATGTTGTTATTTACATCGACAGAACTACAGAATTGAACTTTTCATTAACCGATGAATCCGTTCAGATGGGCGAGGTTGTGATTGTTGCGGAAAAACCTGCCGTTGTTAAAGACCGGACTTCGACAGCTACAAATATTGAAAGTCAGCAGATTACAGCCGCTCCAATTGAAGGGCTCAGAGGCGCGATGGATTTATCGGCAGGATTTCAGAAAAGCGAGACGGGAAATTATTCGGTTCGCGGTTCTGGTTCTTACGAAGTCAGTTTTCAAGTGAACGGCGTTGAGCAGATTAATTCTAACACATCTGCCCCGGGAACTTTCGGCACGGACAAAGCAAACAATTCTTGGAAGTATGATGTTAATCCCTTAGGTGTTCAACAGGTTCAATTGATTACCGGCGGATTTTCTGCCGAGTATGGAAATGCTCAAGCCGGGGTTGTTAAGGTTGTGCTTAAGGAAGGCGCGCCGCGCTTCACGGGTGAGTTTAGGATGGAATATAGACCTTCTGGACAGTATCATTACGGAGATTACATTTATTCAACCAACAACTACGAATGGAAGAAATGGGGCGACCTCAACAGTTGGATGGCGAATAAAGAAAGTATTATCCGTGAGCTGAAACTCGATGTGCGCTATGCCGGAATTAAAACTTCTGATCCTTCAAAATATGATTCCTTAGTAAATCATGAGATTGCTTGGGCTCATTCAATGTGGGTGAAGAATCATAAACCAGGGGATGATAATGTTTTGGGAGTTTATGACTATCGGCAGTATTCGTACCAGCGATATTTATTCGGGTTTGGCGGACCTCTGGGTGCTGACCCTAATCTACTCAAGTTTTATATTTCAGGGGAATACAAAAGTAATCCGACTAGACTGCCAACTCCAGAAAAAGTTCAGGTACTTCAGAATTACATATTGAATTTGACGTATCAACCTGTAACAAACCATAAAATAAAATATATGGGAAGTTATCAAAGCTATATCGGTGGGATCTGGTCGGGCTCTGAAGATATTAGATGGTCGGGTCTGGCATTCACGCCGCCTGGTGTTTCCACTAAATATATTGTTACAATAGATCCGGTTCGAGAAGAACAGACAATTGCCCAAACAATCAATTGGGTTTATACATACAGTAATACTTCTTTCTTCGATTTTACTATTTCACATCAGAAGGAGAGATATGAACTTCCATATAGATATTTAGCCGGTTACGGTTTGGAGGTTGATAGAGCTGACAGTTCAAATGATATGAGTGGAACTGTGCTCAGGGAGGGAAGCTGGTGGGAAAAAGATTACTTCCGTGCTCCTTTCAGTTTCAGTACAAATTATTATCAAGACAATCGGTCAGAAAATATTGCACTTAAACTCGATTATACCAATCAGATTATTCCAACAAATTTATTAAAAGCCGGCTTTAGATTTACATACTGGGATTTATTAAACAACGGTGTCAATTCTAGTTTTCAGGCTAACAGCTATGTAGCAAGAAACGGATTTGCTGATTATTATACTGCCTATCCTATTAACATTGCTTTTTATGTGCAGGATAAAATGGAATATGAGGGAATGATTGCTAATATTGGTCTAAGAGCAGAAGCCTATAACTTCCAAACTTCCGTTCCTATTGATTTGTTTAACGTATTGTACCCCGGCACAGATGGACCAGGAAGATTAGGTTCAACTGAAACTCAAAATTCTAAATGGAAATATATTTTTTTGCCGCGCTTAGGAATTTCATTCCCCATCGGAGAAAGCACTGCTTTCAGATTTCAATACGGACATTTTGCCTCAATGCCGATATTCAGTCAGGCTTTGTCCCGAAAGACTTGGGTTGGGTGGCAGGGAATTGGCAACCCAAATCTTGATCCGAAAAAAACTATTAATTATGAATTCGGCTTACAGCAGCAGATAGACGATAATCACAGACTTGACGTGGTGCTATATTATAATGATAGAACAACTCAAATCGGGCAGCAGAATATAGCCTCGTTTACTGGAAGTCGAAATCAATTTGCTGGTTTTTCAAGCGATAATTCTCCGCTCTACTATTATTGGTCCTTTGCTAATAATTCATTTGGGTCTACCGTAGGGTTCGAAGCAACTTTCGAAACGATAAGTATTCGGAACTGGTCTTACCGGTTAAGTTACAGTCTTTCTCAGACAACAGCTGGAAATTTTGGACCTTCAATTATTTATCCAGATGATACTCGGGGATACTCGACAAGGGATTATACCGGTGAGTTTATAGCATCCTGGGATAGGACTCATAATTTCCGCGCATTAATTCAATACTTCACCGAAAATGACGGCGGGTTTGAGCTGTTAGGATTTAAACCGTTTGAGAATTCCGTATTCAGTTTGAGTTATATTGCGCAATCCGGTGTCCCATTTACTTATATAACCGATTTTGATCTAAAAGATATCCGTTATAACAGAAGATATCCTATTGAAACTAGAGTCGACGCAAATTTTTCGAAGGATATTTATTTTGGCGATATTAAACTTCTTGTTGGTATCAGAGTTATGAATTTATTCGATAATAAATGGCTGACACCTATGTCAACAAACGACGATATAGGTCTCTGGGTTGAGGACGGTATTACCATTGATAAACCGGGAAATGATCCCCTTCGGTTGAGTCATGTTGTCGCACCTTATCGAACATACAGTAATATACCGAGACAAATATTTTTTACATTAGGTGTTGGTATTCAGTAATCACAAAAATAATTATGATATTAAAGAAAACTTTTATACTTATAATAACTTTCTCAATTCTTTCTGCCGGTTTGTTATTTGCCCAGATAGAATCTTCTTCCATAATACTGAACCGCGGTAAGCTGTGGCAGACAATTAGTTTTGGAAAGGTTGGTCCCTCTTTCAGTAACTGGAGCACACGCGGAATCGGTTTGGACTGGCCTGGATTTGACCCAAGCTTAATAAGCGAAAACATTGGAGGTTCTGCCTCACATTTAGTGAGCGGTGGAATTTATATTGGCACAAAATGGCGTCCAGACTCGATCCTTTCAGTCGAAGACTGGTCGCTTTATGCAGGTTCAATTGCTGAAGGCGCGGCAGCAAAGTATAGAATAGTTAGCCACAAACATCTCTATCCCGACGGCGCAAATCACTGGCTTCAAACCAACCCGGATGCAGGGGAAGAAGTGGTAGAATCTATATGGGAATACAACATTAATTATGAAGATGAATTTCAAATCAAACGAATGATCCCAATCCGTGTAAAGCGCACTACTCATCAATGGAGCGGTTCTAAACTCGACGAAAATTACATTATTCATGAATATGTTATCAAAAATATCTCTCAAGAAATTAAATCTGCTGCTCTGCCGGATAGATTTGTTGCAGATTCGCTGTATGATTTTTATGTTTTGATTAATTACGGGATTCACTGTAATTCCCGCTCTTGGGGAGTATTATTTCCATCTCTTTCGCCTGGTGCAAGAAATACGTGGTTCAATTATAATTCTTCGCGAAAGATTATATTTGGGAGAGCAGCTGATTTTCCTGAAACACCGGCGACAAATGAAGACCTTGGTTTAGCTCTGTCAATGGGAAGAAATATTAATGGCGTGCCAAGCGGAGAGTACTTAGCGCCAGCATATGCTGGCTTCAAATTGCTTTATTCTTCGATGGATAAGAACGGAAAGGAAACTAATGTAACACAACAGGGATGGTCAGCGGCGTCAAACTCAATCGATCTCAGCGGTCCATTTACAAACATTGGATCGCTCGAAGCACAGTACTCTGTTATGGAAGATATCAGGCTTGCGGCAAATTTTGTCGAGAGTTGGACTGATACATTGTTCATGAGAAAATCCAGAATGTGGTCGATGATGAAAATAGGTCCATATGATATTACGCCCGGCGATTCAATAGTATTTGCAATGGCGGAAATTGTTGACGGTGTGGATTACGAGAAAGCGATAAATCCAAAATCTTTTTCTGCTTCCACAATAAATATAGAAAGCCGAAATATTTTTAATTCTACCGCAGATAGAGCGCAATCTACATATAACAATGGATTGAGGCACTCTAACCCTCCAGCCGCACCAAAGTTCAGCGTAGATTATAATAGAGAAAACGAGGATGTAGCTGTAATTTTAAATTGGGGAACCGATGCTGAAAACATCATCGACCCGGATAAAGGAATTGTTGATTTAACAGGGTATATTATTTACAGATCTGAATATTTACCTATCGGCCCTTGGACGGCAATTGATACTGTGCTTGCAGGGGATATAAATTTCCTCGAAAATTTTACTTATAAATATTCTGACGAAAACGTTGACATAGGCAAAGGTTATTATTATTCATTAACTTCTTTTGACGATGACGGACTTGAAACCTCTATCTTCGCCAATAGACTTCAAACGCCCTTTATAGCAACTCTTGCGCCAAAATCAAGCCTTGATGAAATTCTCGTAGTGCCAAATCCCTTTGTTATTGGGAAGGGTTTTTCACAGCCGGGTGAACAAGACAATATTCAATTTGTAAATATCCCCAATCCATGCACAATAAGAATTTTTACCGTGAGGGGTGATCTTGTAAAAACAATTAAGGTTGACCAGGGTGCTGGAGCAATTGTTTCGTGGGATCAGGTTACAGATTTTGGACAGTTCGTTGAAAGCGGTATATACATTTTCCATGTGGAAGCACTCGGCAAACAAAAAATAGGCAAGTTTGCAATTGTCAGATAATTTACTTTAACGTTTTAATTATTGATATGAAAAATAAAATTTTATTGATCTGTATATTATTCGCTTTCTCCATGTCATTTGCACAGGATTTTAAAAAAACCGCAACTGCCGGCTTTGTATTTCTTGAAATACCAACTAATGCAAGAACTCAATCTCTCGGCGAAGCCTCAATTGCACTGTCAGATCAGAACTCATCGGGTATTTTTGTTAATCCAGCATCACTCGGATATACAAAATTAACTCATTCTTTTTCGGCTTCCTATGCCCCTTGGTTAGCTGAAATAAACAACTATTCGGCAAGTTATTCACTTAAATCGGATTATGGTGTTTTCGGAGTAGGTTTAATTTTATTCGACTATGGCACGATGCCGAGAACTGTGATTGCGAGCGGACAAAAAGTTTATGAGGTTATTGGTTCTTTCAAAGCCAGCTCATTAGCGTTAGGGGTGACTTATTCCAAAATGCTTACGGATAAGTTTTCTTTCGGCACAACTATCAAATATGTTAATGAAAAAATCGATATATACTCGGCTAATAATATTTTATTCGATGGAGGAGTGTTATATTATACCGGTTTAGGTTCATTACGTTTAGCGGCAACCATTCAGAATTTTGGTGTGGATGCAAAATTCCTAAACGATGAATTCAAAATGCCTGCAACCCTACGATTAGGTCTCGCTTCGGAAGTCTACGGTGGTTTTGATGATCATTACAGAATTACTTTAACTGCCGAAGCCACACACGCTTCCGATGCTGATGAGCGAATTAATTTCGGCTGCGAGCTTTCATGGAAAAATATTGTGACCTTACGCGCCGGGTATAAGTTCTTTTATGATGAAGAAGCCTTTAGTGCGGGCATAGGATTGAATCCAGGGTTGGACATGCCTGTAATCATTGATTTTGCCTATGCTGACTTTGGAAGACTCGGCAGTATTACCAGGATTACTTTGCAGTTGGGATTAAACTAACTTCTTTAATAACAGCAAAGAATAAATATGCTAGTAAAAATATCTATAGCAGCGGTTATAATTTCGATATCAGCCTTGTTAAATGCTCAAGTAAGATCTGTCGAGATATTTTCGGATTATTCTATATCAGGTGCAAAAAAACTTAATGTGAATAAAGCTGATGCTATTGGCGGCGGTGTAAAAATTAAGTTCTACATCTTTGATGACATCAGCTTAAACATAAGCGGAGGCTATAAACTGTATTCGGTTAATCAAGAAGATCAATTAAACACTTACGGCTGGCGTTTTTGGACTGACAGATATTATAACAAGATTGTATCCGACCTCCGGGCTGATCCGAATTTATCCGTTGATATCGGAAGCATACAGAAAATGGATTTGATTCCAGTGATCTTTTCTTTTGATTATAATATCCGTATAACAGAAGATTTTGGATTATATCCGGAAATCGGGGGGGGTGTATATTTTTATACAAGAAGAATGTATGCGGTAGAAAACTGGAGTAAATATTTTCCCCACGAGGATTATACGTTTAAATATAGCTTTAGAAATTTTGCCCCGGCTAAAAAAGGGAATCCTTTCTTCTATTCTACAGCTGTGAATTTATATTATAATGTATGGAAATTTGTTGATATTTCGGTGGGAGCTTATTATTCGGGCGTTTTGAAAACGAAAAACAAATTCGGTTTTAATAATTTTATATTTGAAAATGAAACTACAGTAAAACTCGGAATTATTTTAAAGTACTGAACATGAAGAAGAAATTATTTATTGCAGCAGTATGCGTTGTTTTTGCATTCAACTTGAATGCGCAGAATTCGGATTATATTTTGGGTTCTGATGCAAGTTACTATCTGCCGCTCGGTACGCTTGCAGAAAGATTTAACGGAACCCTTGGCGTTTCATTTTTTTTCGGAAAATCGGTATCAGAAAGATGGACATGGATTGGCCGGGCTGAATACTTTAAATTGTCTAAAGAAAATCGAGATAAACTTATTAAGAAAGTTGAAATAGAAGTTGACGGCAGCGAAAGGATCTATCTATTCCCGCTCGATAAACTTGAGATGGAATTTGAGGCAGCAGGTATTTCAGCAGAAGCTAAGTACAAATATTTTAGTGCTGGACCTTTCGAGAGTAATCTGTTTTTTTCATTCGGTTTTTTTTACTGGGATAATTACAGAAGTTCGTATAATGATACTCTCAAAAATGATATAAATAACGACGGGAATTTGGTTGTAGTGGAAGTTATAGATGTTCCTGCATTAAGACTGAATGATTGGAATGGGGCTATTAGTGTTGGGATTGATGCAGGCGTAGTGTTGTTCGATCCACTACGGCTGTATATAAATGCAAATTATAAATTAATAATAGGGGAGCTTTGGCCTACTCTGAGGCTTGGAATTGAAAATGTAAGCGGGCTTCAATTTATAAATTTGAGAGCTGGTTTAAGTTTACGGCTTTGAGAAGAAACTCTTCTATTGCCGGCATCTGTTAAGAATTCTACTCTCTAAACGTACTCAATTCGAATTCAATATGAAAAAAATAATTCTTTTTACATTCTTACTTTTTATTTCAGCTTCGTGCACCAGCCTCAAAAAACCTGCCGAAGCAGTTCGCGGATTGTGGCTTACTAATGTTGACAGCGATGTGTTGAACTCTAAGCAAAATATTTCCGATGCCGTCAGACTATGCAGTGAGATTGGAATCAACACAATCTTTATTGTTACCTGGAATAAAGCTATGACGACTTATCCAAGTAAGATCATGAAGGAATTAACTGGCGTTGAAATAGATACGCTTTTTACAGGTCGTGATCCTTTGAAAGAATTAATTGAAGAAGCTCACAAAAAAGATATTAAAGTAATTGCATGGTTCGAATTCGGATTCTCATCTTCCTATAATGAAAACGGCGGAATTATTTTAAAGAATAAACCCGAATGGGCGGCTGTTGATAACAAGGGAGATTTGGTAAAAAAGAACGGCTTCGAATGGATGAACGGATTTCATCCCGAGGTTCAGGAATTTATTCTTTCATTAATAATGGAAGTTGTTGAAAACTATAATATAGACGGTATTCAAGGCGATGACAGATTACCTGCAATGCCTGTCGAAGCAGGGTATGATGAATATACAACTGAATTATACAAGAAAGATCATCACGGCAGCAACCCTCCCGCCTACTTTAAGGACTACGAGTGGGTTCGTTGGAGAGTGGCTTTGATGAACGAATACATGGAAAGGATTTATAAAACCGTAAAAGCTTTCAATCCTGAAATAATTATTTCTATGGCTCCGAGTATTTATCCGTGGAGTGTTGAAGAATATCTACAGGATTGGCCTGCTTGGGTTAGTAAAGGCTTGGTTGAAATAATAATTCCGCAAGTATACAGGCATAATATAGATTCCTATAAAAAAGAGCTAAACAGCATTATAAAAAATCAAATATTGCCTAATGACATTGATAAATTTTATCCTGGAATACTACTTAAAGTCGGCGATTATTATCCTTCGATAGAATTTCTCAATCAAATGATTAAAACAAACCGTGAAAATGGTTTTAACGGGGAGGTTTTTTTCTTTTATGAAGGGATAAAAAAATACCCAGAATATTTCCAGAGTTTGTATCAAGATAAAGTTATATTTCCAAAAATTAAAGAATAGGAAGAATAGATCTTGCGGTCAATAAAAATTTCTTTAGCTATAGTCATCAGTCTTTGTTTGTCAACAACTGCTCAGCAAAAAAATGAATTTAGAGGAGTGTGGCTTACAAACGTTGACAGCCGCGTTCTCGCCACCGATGATAATATAGTAGAAGCAATGAATTTCCTCGCATCAATTGGGATTAATGTTGTTTTTCCTGTGGTTTATAACAAAGGATACACACTCTATCCCAGTGCTGTAATGGATAGCCTATTTGGGCAAAAAGTGATACCGGATGTTTCCTTTCAGAATCGTGATTTTTTGGAAAGAACAATTATAGAAGCTCATCGTAACGGAATTGAAGTAATTCCATGGTTCGAATTCGGATTTTCGAGCTCCTACAGTTTGAATGGAGGGCATATAATTCAAAAATTTCCACATTGGGCGTTGAAAAACTCACAGGGGAATTTGGTAGTTAAAAACGGATTCGATTGGCTTTCCGGAATTCATCCGGAAGTTCAGGATTATATATTAGACCTTATTCTTGAGGTAATTGAAAACTACGATGTTGACGGCATTCAAGGTGACGACCGGCTTCCGGCAATGCCTGTGGAAGGCGGATATGAAGAATACACTGTAGAACTTTATAAATCTGAACACGACGGCAGCTCGCCGCCTACTCACTTCTCTAATTCGGCTTGGATGAAGTGGCGGGCGGATAAACTGACTGATTATTTCCTAAAAGTTAAAGATTCAGTAAAAAGCAGAGGAGATTATTTGATAATTTCTTCGTCACCCACTCCTTATTATTGGGGTTACAATCAATATCTGCAAGATTCAAAAGCATGGTCTCAACAAAGCATTGCAGAAAATCTTATCCCGCAGCTCTATCAGTACAATATAAATGATTTCAATTATGCATTAAATTCAACATGGAATGACGTCGGTCAATATTCACCAAATAATTTTTATGCTGGTATCTTAATGAATATAGGGACGGGAGCAAACGAATACGTCATAAGCGAGAATTTATTAACATCAAAATTAAACGCCGTTAGGAATAAGAGCGTTAAAGGAGAATGCTTTTTTTTCTATGAAGGGCTGAGAAAGAATAATAATCAATTGGGGGAATTTCTTGCCTCAGAATTTTATTCTGAAGCTGCCGCTTTGCCTTATAGGGATGGAAAAGTATTTAGACCTAAAGCAAAAATTGTCAATGAAGATTCTGTTTCGGTTAATTTGATTGGCGAATGGCAAGAATATTCCATGAAAGGCTTTGAAGGGAAAATTCTTCGCACTAATGAATCTAATTCATATACATCAATCGAGTATAAATTTGACATTTCTGATGAAGCGTTTTATGACGTTTATACATTTCGAACACCCAATACACCGTGGACTAAAGCCGCTAACTATACGATCTACCACAAAGAAGATTCAACAAATGTTATGGTAGATCAAAGTGATTTATCTCTGAAAGGATGGCACAAGCTTGGCACAGCATTTTTGACTCCTGGTTATAAAACAGTAGTCAAGCTTGATAATAAATGGCTTGAAGACGGAAAGTTTTTAGTCGCCGATGCTGTTATGCTTATGATAAACCGTAAACTTTCTCCAAATGTAGTCGTTTCCGTGAAAGAAAATAAGACCGGAAGTAAATCGCCCGATAATTTTTTTTTGAGTCAAAATTATCCCAATCCTTTTAACCCTTCAACCAAGATAAGATTTTCAGTTGCAGACAGATTAAAACAATCATCCTCCGAGATTGGACATGCAATTCTGAGAATTTACGACGTTTTAGGCAGAGAGATTGGAACGCTGCTTAACGAACCTCTTAAAACAGGCGAGTACGAAATTATATTTAATGCGTCGGGATTGCCGAGCGGAGTATATTTCTACAACTTCAAATACGGAAATTTTTCTCAAACAAGAAAAATGTTGTTGATTCGTTAAAATGAAAAGTGTAATCCTCATTGTTATATTTTTTTTAGCTCAGATTAACGCACAGCACTTGGAAGAGTTTAGAGCAGTGAAACTGACAAATGTTGACAGCAACGTTTTATTTACCGATCAGAATATTGCCGATGCGATGGATTATCTTGCTTCAAAAGGGATTAATGTTGTACTTCCGGTTATTTGGAATGGCGCCTGGACGCTTTATCCTAGTCAGACAATGTTGACATTATTTGGCAGGGAAATACATTCTAATTTTACAGGCCGCGATCCTTTACGGCGTGTCATTATTGAAGCACACCGAAACGGTATTGAAGTTTATCCTTGGTTTGAATACGGTTTTGCAGCTTGGTACAGCGGCGGGACTCCGCCTTTTGGCGGTCACATACTTCAGAAATTTCCCGATTGGGCGGCACGTGATAGTGATGGGAACATCGCTTCAGAAAACGGTTTCGATTGGATGTCGCCGATTCATCCGGAAGTGCAAGATTTTATGAACTCCCTTATTCAAGAAGTAATTGCAAACTATGATGTTGATGGCGTTGAATTTTCTGATAGAATACCTGCAATGCCTATAAAAGGAGGGTATGAACCCTATACGGTTCAACTCTACAAAGATGAAAACAACGGGCAGGAGCCGCCAACCAGTATGGGCAGCTCCTCCTGGAAACGGTGGCGTGCCGACAAACTAAATTTATGGTTCAGCGGCGTTAGAGAAATTGTTAAAAGCTACGACGAAAACATCTTTGTTTCTTCCAGTCCAAGTGTTTATCCATGGGCATATGATAATTATCTTCAGGATGCGAAAACTTGGATAGAGGAGGGGATAGCCGACCATTTTATACCCCAGCTTTATAGATACGATTATAATTCATACTTATATGAACTGAATTCTGCAGTCAACCTTGCAGGTCAAAATAAGGATAAACTTTTTGCGGGCATATTAATGAATATCGGAGTCGGTACAAATGAGTATGTAATTGATACTAAGTACCTACTTGACGCCATTGCAGCGAACCGTGCCAGAGGAGTTATGGGCGAAGCTTATTTTTATTATGAGGGATTCAAAAAAATGAACGGCTTCCTTGCAGATACACTCGCAGCTACAGTATATTCTCAACCTGCAATTGTTCCCGATAGAGGAGGTAATCCGCGTAGAATTAAAGCAAAAATTATAAACGAGGATGATAACGATGCCCTTAAAACCGGTAATTGGGAATATTACCAGATGAAAGGATTTAACGGAGGCATTCTCAGAACATCTGATAGAAATAGTTATACAAGCATTACTTATGGCTTTATTGTGCCAGTTAAAGCCTACTACGATATTTACATCTACTCGACGCCGAACACAACATGGACAAAAAATGCAAAATATTCCCTCAGGGGTGTGGATGTTTTATTTAACGTGAATTATGATCAGAGCGATTTAAAATCAAAAGGATGGGTTTATCTGGGGACTGTTGAGGCAGACTCGGGTTATCAAACACTACTTTCTTTAGATAATTCTAATCTTGAAGAAGGAAAGTATCTTGTCGCCGATGCCGCAATGATCATGATAAATCGAAAGAAGTCGCCCGATGTTATAATTACTTCTGTTCTTGATAAGAAAAAAACTGATGGTTTTCCTGCTGATTTCAGCTTATCACAGAATTATCCGAATCCTTTCAATCCTATAACGAAGATTAAATATTCAGTGCCTTCTATCAATAATGAAAATAATTCGGATAAAACAAAGAATACTTTAACACAGAAAGTCAGCTTGATAGTTTATGATATTCTTGGAAGAGAAATTGCCGAGCTTGTAAACGAGAATAAAATTCCCGGAATATACGAGGTTGAGTTTGACGCTTCGAATTTAACAAGCGGAGTTTATATTTATACTCTGAAGAATGGTAGAACAATTCAATCCCGGAAAATGATTTTAATAAAATAAATTATAAATTAGACTGGAGATTATAATCATTAAAAGAGCTGATGCACTTGATGCTTTAAGAGGAATTGCGATTCTTCTAATGATACTTTCCGGCAGCATTCCTTATGCCGGTATGCTGCCTGGATGGATGTATCATGCACAGCTTCCGCCTCCCGCGCATACATTCCATCCAACAGTTCCTGGCTTAACCTGGGTTGACCTTGTTTTCCCGTTTTTTTTATTTGCTATGGGTGCAGCATTTCCATTTGCACTTAATAAAAAACTTTTAAGAGGAATATCAACCATCAAAATATCTATACAGATTATAATTCGAGGGGTTATTTTAGCAGGTTTTGCCATCTACATTCAGCACTTCAAACCGTATGCGCTAAGTTCAACCCCCGAAACGATTCACTGGATTATCGGAATTGCGGGTTTTATTTTACTCTTCCCAATTCTTCTAAGACTGCCTTCTTCGATTAATCCAGTTGTAAGATACGCAATTAAGATTAGCGGCCTGGCGGCAGCTGCGCTTATTCTCTCGCATATTGAATATCAAAATGGTACTGGGTTCACGTTAGAAAGAAGCGATATAATTATTCTTGTATTGGCGAATGTTGCCGTCGCTGGTTCTTTGATCTGGCTTTTTACTCAAAATAATATGCTATTGAGAATCGGGATACTTGGATTTCTTGTTGCATTGCGGCTCACTCATTCAGTTGAAGGTTCTTGGAATCAATGGCTTTGGAATTATTCGCCATTTCCATGGCTGTATAAGCTGTATTACTTGCAGTACTTGTTTATAGTTATTCCGGGCACGGTTGTAGGCGATCTTATTTATAAGTGGATGAATACTGAGCAGCATAGTGAGAAAGATTCTCCGGAACTTCATTTCAGAGTAAAAATAATTTTCACATTGATGATTAGCTTCATAATTATTAATCTGATTACACTTTATACAAGACAATTAGAAACAGCCGTTTTACTAAACATTTTATATATCGTTTTAGGTCATATTTTATTTAATGGAGTTTCAGGTGAAACTTTAATCCTGTTAAAAAAAATGTTCAGATGGGGCAGTTATTGGCTTCTGCTCGGTTTATTCTTTGAAGCGTTTGAAGGCGGAATTAAAAAAGATCAATCGACGTTGAGTTATTATTTTGTTGCAACCGGATTGGCAATATTCTCCTATATCGCACTCTCCATTATAACAGATTATTTTCGCAAGAAAAGTTTTTTGAAGACAATAATTCAAAATGGACAAAACCCAATGATCGCATATATTGCCGGTAGTAATTTAATAATGCCTGTCCTTACGTTAACCGGTTTGACTGCCGCATTAAATTATTTACTTGTTAATCCATGGCTGGGATTTTTAAAGGGCTGTATCATCACATTGATGGTCGCTCTCGTTACAAAGTATTTTGCAGTTAAAAAATTATTCTGGCGCACGTAAATACATGTTACTTTCTTTTCTTTTAAAGCAACAGTCAAACGCCAGCATTATAATCATGCCTTTTGATGAGTTGATAATTAAAGATAATATTTAAAGAAATGATGATTTTGGCTAATCCATATTTCAAGCAAAGAGTTTTACAGTAAGTCGCCAATCTCGAAGTTATATTTCTGCAATCTCCACAGAAAATTGATTATAGAAATTATATTGTCAGTGTTCGGCGATTTCTTTTAATTCCTGCATAGTAAAAAGCGGCAAGAGATTTAAGCCTGCAGTATGCAGTTTGCTAATTGCCGACTGTTCCCGGAGAATAACACAAAGAACATGCTGAATATTTCCACCGAGATGGCGGAGTTCATTAACGCTTTTAATAATTTGTCCTCCGGTTGTAACTACATCTTCAATTACTAAAATGTTTTTCCCTTTGAACGGCAAACCTTCGGCAATTTTTCTCGTCCCGTATTCTTTGGCATTTTTTCTAACAAATATTACAGGTAATTTTGTTTTGTGAGAAAGCATTACCGCTATTGGGATGCCTCCCATTTCGAGCCCAGCGAGCATTTCAGTATCTGCAGGTATAATACTGAGCAGCTTGTCAGTTATTGCATCAAGAAGATTACTGTCAGATTCAAATAAATATTTATCAAAGTATTCATGGCTGATTTGACCTGATCTTAAGAGAAATTCCCCGGTTATATGTGAAGCGTAATAAATATTTTTTGCGAGCTCGATTCTTTGCATAGAAGACCCAATTTTGTTTTTTATTTACTTCCAAAATAAAAATAATTTTCGAAGCATACTGTTATATTTTTGTAAAATCTCTATTGTTTCGGAATGTAATTCGGGGAAAAGTGTTTCATTAACACGATTAGAACAAAATAAAATTTTGGTAATTAATCTTTATTTCCATTTATTTGTGCTTCTAATTTTATAGTTAAATTAAGATATAAGAGTAAAATGAAAAACTTGGTTATTGTTGAGTCTCCTGCCAAAGCAAAAACAATTGAAGGATTTTTAGGAAAGGATTTTTCTGTTGTTTCGTGTTATGGTCATATTCGAGATCTCGAAAAAAAGAACAGCGGCATTGATATAAATAATAATTTCAACCCATCGTATAAGGTATCAGAAGAAAAAAAGCAGGTAGTAAAAGAACTTAAGAAACTTGTTAAAAACGCCGATGTAATATGGCTTGCAACCGACGAGGATAGAGAAGGCGAAGCAATCTCTTGGCATTTGAAAGATGAATTGAAAATTGAAAACGAAAAATTGAAGCGCATTATATTTAACGAGATAACCAAAAAGGCCATATTAAACGCGATAGAAAACCCGAGAGATATTGACGATAATTTAGTTTATGCGCAGCAGGCAAGGCGCATACTTGATAGACTGGTTGGTTTTGAATTGTCTCCGATACTTTGGAGAAAAGTTAAGCCTCAGTTATCCGCAGGAAGAGTGCAGTCAGTTGCCGTCAGATTAATTGTAGAACGCGAAAGGGAAATTGATAAATTTACTCCTGAATCTTACTATAGGTTGACTGGAGATTTTATTGCAGTTGATAATGACGGAAAAGAATTAGCCGTTAAGGCCGAACTATCTAAAAGGTTTCCCACATTTGATGAAGCCGAACGATTTCTGGAGAAGTGCAAAAAAGCTTCTTTTTCAGTTCTTGATCTGGAGAAGAAAGCAGCGACGAAATCTCCTTCTCCGCCATTTACTACATCGACCTTACAGCAGGAAGCAAGCCGAAAGCTCGGATTTTCCGTTGCAAGAACGATGCTTATAGCCCAGAAACTTTATGAGTCCGGTAAGATAACTTATATGAGAACTGATTCTTTGAGCTTGTCGGATGACGCGCTGGGAAATTCAAAACAGGCAATTATAAATTCCTACGGAAAAAAATACTCGCATCAGAGGAAATATAAAACAAAATCGGCAACTGCGCAGGAAGCTCACGAAGCAATACGCCCAACATATTTTGAAAATGCGTCAATTGACGGAAGCCGTGATGAGCAGGTTCTTTATGAATTAATTTGGAAAAGAGCTATTGCTTCTCAGATGAGTGACGCAGAGATTGAAAGGACGACGGTCAAAATAAAAATCTCAAATACAGACGAATTATTTACTGCTAAAGGGGAAGTGATAAAATTTGACGGATTCCTCAAAGTCTATCTGGAATCTTCAGATGATGAAAACGGAAACGGAGATGATTCGGGAATACTCCCTCCGTTGAAAACCGGTCAAATTTTAAATCCAAAACAAATTTCTGCTGTGGAAAGATTCACTCGCCCTCTCGCCCGATATACCGAGGCAAGTCTTGTGAAAAAATTGGAAGAGCTTGGCATCGGGCGTCCTTCAACATACGCTCCGACAATAAGTACAATTCAGAAAAGGGGATACATTACCAAAGAAGATCGATCGGGAAGAGAACGCGAGTACAATGTGCTGATTCTTGACAACTCTAAAAAGATAACCCCGCTAGTTAAGTCTGAGATAACAGGCGCTGATAAATCAAAATTATTCCCCGCAGATATTGCAATGCTTGTAAATGACTTTCTTATAGAAAACTTTCCTGAAATATTAGACTATAAGTTTACTGCAAATGTAGAGGAAGAATTAGATGAAATTGCCCAGGGAAAGATAGACTGGCATAAAATGCTTCATAATTTTTACGAACCTTTTCATGATAAAGTTGAACATACAATTGAAAACTCCGAAAGGGTTTCTGGCGAAAGAATTTTAGGAATCGATCCGGATACGAAAAAGCAAGTCTCGGTTCGGATGGCAAGATTCGGGGCTGTTGCTCAGTTGACCGATGTTAACGATCCCGAAGGGAAACCGCAATATGCAGGATTAAGAAACGGGCAGAAACTGGAATCAATAACTCTGGAAGAAGCTCTAAACCTATTTAAGCTGCCACGGAATGTTGGTGATTTTGAGGGAAATGAAGTTTCTGCTGCTATTGGAAGATTTGGTCCATACGTTAAACACGACGGAAAATTTTATTCATTAGGTAAAGATTACGATCCGCATACGGTTTCACTCGAAGAAGCTGTTATGGTAATTGAGACTAAGCGATTAAAGGATGCAGAGAAATATATTAAGTCATTCGATGAAGATCCGGAAATACAGATACTTAACGGGCGCTGGGGACCTTATATAAAATATGGGAAACAAAATATTAGAATACCTAAGGACACCGATCCAAAAACTTTAACTCTGGATGAAGTCAAAGAGTTAATTAAAAAATCACCCAAGAAGAGAGGAAAAAAGTAATCAAGGTACGGGATCGTATCCACTGCCTCCCCATGGATGGCATCTCGATATCCTTTTTAGACCAAGCCAAGCCCCTTTTAATGCACCATATTTTTTCAGTGCGTCCAAAGTGTAATTCGAGCATGTCGGCTGATATCTGCAGCTTGAAGGTAATATAGGCGAAATTAAAATTTGATAAGCTCTTACAAGAATTATCAAAGGTACTGCAAGAATGTTCAATAAAGTCTTCAACTTTTCCTTATTCAATAAATAATAATATGACTTCCTAAAGAAACATATTCAATTTATGAGTTACTTCCAACATGTAACAGAAACTCTTTGCGCAGTTCATTATCCAAAAACTTACCGCTAAACTCCGATGTAACAGTTGTACTGCTGATATCCTTTATTCCTCTTGAATGTACACAAAAATGCTTTGCGTCAATAGCTACAGCAACATCTTCGGTTCCAAGCGCTTCTTTAAGCTCATTTAGAATTTGTCTGTTCATTCTTTCTTGAACCTGCGGTCTGCGGGCGTAATAATCAACTATACGGTTTAACTTCGATAATCCTACAACATGACCGTTAGGGATATAAGCGATATGCGCTTTGCCAATTATAGGAACAAAATGATGCTCGCATGTAGAAGAGAAACCTATATTCTTCTCTACGACCATTCCCCTGTATTTATATTTGTTGTCAAATATTTTTGCATGAGGTTTGTTTTCGGGATTTAATCCGCTGAAAATTTCTTTAACATACATTTTAGCAACACGGTAGGGCGTTCCTTTCAGGCTGTCATCGTTTAAATCAAGACCGAGAGTTATCATTATCTGACGAAATAGGTCCTCAATAATTTCAATTTTAGTATCATCATCAAGATGGAAAGCGTCTTCACGCAAAGGGGTTTCGATTGAAGTGCCCACATGCTCTTCGCCAAAATTATCGTATAGTTCAGTTTTATTTATGTCTGTTTTAAAAATCATTATTCTTCTCCATGTAATTAAGTTTCAGGTTTAATAACAGAATTGAAAGAAGAATAATTCCAGTTTTAAGGAAAAATATGCTTAAATATCAACCGTTAACTTTATTGAATGTTACAGTAAAGTTCGAACCTTCGTCTTTTTTTGATTGTACTGTAATGTCTGCGTTGTTAAGCTCAAGATATTTTTTTACGAGCGATAGACCAAGTCCATTGCCTTCGAACTTGCGGGAGTATCCTTGATCTTCCTGTGAAAAAGCAGAAAACAAATTCGGCAGGTAGTCTTCAGAAATTCCTAAACCGGTATCAATAACTGAAACTGCGATCTTATTTTGGTCATAATCATAAACCTTTATTTTAATTGAACCTTCATAAGTATATTTTACAGCATTTTCTATAAGATTCCTGAAGATTTGCACCACTGAATATTCATCACAAATAATGACTGCATTTCTTATTTCAGAATCTAATTGAAAAGATAGATTTTTTCTCTTTGCTTCATATAAAAACTCTTGATAGAGATTTTGAAGAACTTTTTCTACTAAATCAATTTTCATCATGATCGGTTCGTAGGTGCCAAGCTGCAATTCTGACATGTTTAAAATCATATCAATGGTTCTAACAATTCTTTTGCCTTGGGTTTTGATTACATCAAAGCCTATTTTAATTTCTCCTAAAATATTGTCTTTTGTATAATCTTCAATCAAGCTTGTCCAGTTAAGAAGTACATTGACAGGTGTTCTTATTTCGTGAGAAATTTGCGCAAGAAATTCTGTTTTCAATTTATCGGATTTTTCAGCACGGTTTTTCGCTTCGATTATTTCCTGCTGGAATTTTTTGAAATTGGAAATATCGTTCAGTACACCAAGAATTGCATCGCTGCCTTTATAATTTATGAATGAAGCTCTCACAAGAAAGTCTATCTGCAGATTCTCGCGCGGCATGACTTTGATCTCAAAATCGGTAATTATCTTTCCTTCAAGTATCTGCCTTTGATTTCGTTTAACAAGTTCATGGTATGAAAGCTCTATGAATTCAAAAATACTTTTGCCGGTTATTTGATTTATTGTTAATCCCGTATACAATTCTGAAATATGATTTATATAAACAATTTTATCTTCAACGATTATCAATACGATCTCGGGGAGATTATTTACAAGGGCTCTGTTGAACTCTTCGCTTTCGGCTAAGGATTTTGTTATTTTCTTAATCGCCAGATATCTGTTGGTAATTATAATTACAGATATTAGGGTTATTATTGTTATAATAAGTAAATAATTCCGAAAAGTAGTCTGCCGTTCAAGTTCTAATGAACGCAGTTGAAGCTCCTTTTTACCTAGTTCATATTTCGTTTCAAGTTCAAGTATCTTAAGAGATTTTTCCTCATTTATCAAAGAATCCTTCGCAGCTGCATATTTCTCTAAATAAAAAAGAGAATTTGCATGGTCTCCTGAATTTTTATAAGCAGAATAGAGACTACTGTAAGAATCTGTAAGAATCGGTTTGAATTTATTAACTGATGCAATTTTTACAGCTTCATTATAGTTGTTAACTGCCCCGCTGAAATCACCAATTAATTCCCGAATATTACCAATAGTAAGATATTGAATCGCCAAACCTTGTCTATCGCCGATTTCCTCGCGTATTTTAAGAGATTTCTCTGAATAATCCAGCGCTGTTTTGTACATGCCTTTAATTTTATAAATAATTCCGAGATTAGAATATGTTAAGGCAAGATCGTTAGGACTATCAATAGTTTTGCAGATTTCTAAAGCTCTTAGCTGATAGCTAAGTGCCTTTTCAATTTCGAGTTTTTTTCTTAAAATGATGGCGGTATTATTTAGAGAAACAACAATAGACGGTTTATTCCCGAGAAGCTCTTTCTTATGAAGCGATTCAGAATAGTAAAAAAGAGCTTTATCCAAATCATTTATCCGTTCAAAAACAAGTCCGATATTGTTCAAAGAAGCCGCCACTGCAGCAGTATCATCAAAATTTTCTCGAATCTGAAGAGATTCGAAGTGGTTTGTTAAGGCTGAATCATACTCGCCAATGTAGGTAAATATAACCCCTTTAATATTTTTTATCGTGGCATATTTTCTTCTATTGTCAATTTTTCCCGAAATTATTAATGCAGAATCTGCAAATGATAATCCGCGCAACGGATTAATCATCCGGTTTTCCCAGCTTAACTCGATTAGTAATTCAAGCTGCTGATCTTTTGGTAAATTAAGAAGGCTGTCTTCGTATTTTTTTATTAAATCTTCGGTAATGCTCTGGCAATGGTATTGGGGGACTATAAGAAAAAGCAGGTTAAATAAAAATAAAAATACTGTCACTCTTATATGTTTTTCACTTATCAGCATTTATTAACTTTTAATAAGAATTTTCGATAATTTATTTGAATAAGGAGCCAAAAAAATAAATAATTAGTATATTTATAAAGTACTGTTAAATATACTCAAAATTCAGAAATAATAGCGGGTAGGTTATTGGATAAGATCTTGAATAGTGCTGACTGGCTGGCAGATAATCTTATATTTGACGCAGTGTTCAACAATATTGGTATTGGCGTTGCTATAGTGGATGTTAACGGACATCTTCTAAAAGTAAATAGTGTTTTTGAGAATATGCTTGGGTATTCCGAGAGCGAATTGAAACAGCTCGAAGTTCAGCAATTTACTCATCAAGACGATTATGAAGCAGATTATGCCCAGTATCAAACACTTCTTAAAGGAGAAACAAAATCTTATTCGATTAAGAAAAGGTATATTCATAAAAGCGGAAAAATAATCTGGGTGAAACTGATTGTTTCTGTGATCAGAGACGAAAAGAATAAACCTCTTTTTGCTGTTGCACTTGTAGACGACCTCACCGAAAATATCTTGTTCGAAGATAAATTAGAAAAAGAAAAAGAATTGACAAGAGCGCTCCTCGACAATAGTCCTGATAGCATCTACTTCAAAGATACCCAAAGCAGATTTATTTTAGTCAATAAAGCAACTCTCAAGAAATTTGGGTTTACCACTGAGGATGAAATTATTGGGAAAACTGATTTAGAACTTTTTTCCGGCGAACATGCGAAAGAAGCCTTAGAAGACGAAAAGAAAATTATAGAAACCGGTAAGTCAATAATATCGAAAGAAGAATTGGAAACTTGGAACGATGGTACGATTACATGGGTTTCGACTTCAAAGATTCCTTATTACGATAAAGAGAATAAAATAGTTGGCTTATTTGGCATTACGCGCGATATCACTGCTAACAAAAAATATGAAGCTACAATAAAGGAAAATGAAGCCCGTTATAAATTGCTTAGCGAAGTTACTTTCGAGGGAATTTTAATTCACGATAAGGGGGTAGTGAAAGATGTAAACTCTGCTCTTTGTATCATGCTTGGATATGAATATGATGAATTGTTAGGACAGAATATAATTGAGATTTGTATAAGAAACGAAGACAGACAAATAGCTTACGACAACATCAAAAATAGAGTTACAAAACCTTATGAAGTTATCGGTTTAAGAAAAAACGGAGAAGAGTTTGTCGCTGAAATTGAAGCTCGTGAAGCCGAAATAGAAAATAAGGTGCTTAGGATAGTAGCCGTGAGAGATATTACAGAACGAAGAAAAAACGAAAATATTCAATCTGCGCTATACAAAATATCTCAGGCTGTTAACACGATTGACGATATCAACGAACTCTACGGGCATATTCATGAAATCATAAAAACATTGATGCCTGCAGATAATTTTTATATTGCATTGCACGATAAGGACAGCGAGTATATTACTTTCCCTTACTTTGTTGATAAATATGACCCGCCGCCTCCGCCGCACCGGTTTGAAAGAGGGCTGACTGAATACATCCTTCGCACGGGAAAGGATATGCTCATCAATGCAGAACTTGATTTGAAACTTCGTGAAGAGGGCGAAACTAACCTTATAGGCGAACCTTGTAAAATATGGCTTGGAGTCGTTCTTCTTAACAAAGGAGAGATCATCGGGGCGATTGTGGTGCAGGATTATGAAAACGAGGATACTTACGGCGAACCTGAAAAAGAATTATTAACATTCGTTTCAGAACAGATTGCCTTTGCAATTGATAAGAAGCAGAATGAAGATAAACTTAAAACATATTCAAGAGAGCTTCAGGAATTAATCGCAAGTAAGGATAAATTCTTCTCTATTGTCGCGCATGATCTTAAAAGTCCGTTTACTGCTTTGCTCGGCTATTCCGAGGTTATTGCAAATGAATACAATGAAATGTCGAAAAATGAACTTAGAGACTTTGCGCAAAATATGAATGATGTTGCAAAAAAAACATTTACTCTTCTTGAAAATTTACTCGAATGGTCAAGGGTCCAAACCGGAAGAATGAAGTATGACCCTGAAAATTTGGGAGTTTTCCAAACTGTTCAGCAGGTGCTTGATCTCTATATCGATAACGCTAAGAAAAAAGGAGTTGTTCTTAGAAATAGAGTGCATCCGGCACATGAGATTAATGCTGATGCAAACATGATATTTACTATTCTTAGAAACTTAATATCAAACGCTATTAAATTCACAAAGAGCGATGACGAGGTTACTATAAGCAGCCGCGATTTAGGAAAACTTATTGAGATTACTGTCAAAGACACCGGAGTTGGAATCAGCAAGGAAGATCAGGAAAAATTATTCCGGATAGATATTCACCATTCTGAAATAGGAACCGAGCAGGAGAAAGGTACCGGACTCGGGTTAATTTTATGCAAAGAGCTTGTCGAGAAAAACGGCGGCTCAATTAAAATTGAGAGTCAATTAGGAAAGGGAAGCAGCTTCATATTCACAATTAACAAGTCAAACAGCTTCTGATGATATTAGTTATAATATTGTATTTTAATCAAAACCAAACCGAAGCAATTCACAGAAACTTTAATTAATAAGGTGAGATCATGAAAAATAACTCCGATAAAGTGAGCGTAATTCAGAAATTATTAGACTGGGTTGAACGCTCAGGCAATAAACTGCCTCAGCCAGTAACTCTTTTCCTAATATTAATCGCTATAGTTCTTATCGCTTCATGGATTGCGTCCTTTTTTAATATCACCGCAGTTCATCCTGGAACAAAGCATGAAATTTCTGTAGTAAACCTTTTAAACGAAGAGGGTATTCAGAGGATATTCACTCAAATGGTAACGGTATTTACTTCATTCCCTCCGCTTGGGTTGGTGCTCGTTGTCATGCTTGGAATTGGAGTGGCTGAACGATCCGGACTAATCGCAGTATCTTTGAAAGCATTTGTATCCTCCGTTCCTTCAAAGTTAATAACATTTTCTGTAGTTACTGCAGGTATGCTTTCAAGTCTTGCCGCCGATGCTGGTTATGTAGTTTTAATTCCTTTAGGAGCGGCAATATTTTATGGAATGGGTAGACACCCAATTGCTGGTTTAGCCGCTGCGTTTGCCGGAGTTTCAGGCGGATTCGGAGCAAATTTGTTTTTGACCAGCCTTGATCCTCTTCTTGCTGCATTTACCACCCCCGCAGCGCAGATAATCGATCCAAATTACATTGTAGACGCACCGGCAAATTGGTATTTCATGGCAGCTTCCGTACCGCTTGTCGGCATTGCCGGAACTTACGTTACCGAAAAAGTTCTTGAACCGAGGCTTGGTAAATATAAACCGGAAGGTGATATCGAAGAAGCAAACAATGAAATAACTGACCTCGAAAGAAAAGGATTAAAATGGGCAGGGATTTCTGTCCTAATTTCATTAGTCATAATTGGATTTATGTTTATCCCAGAATGGGGAGTTTTAAGAGGCGAGGATGGAAGTTTTAATCCTTTCTTTACAAGTATTGTTCCTCTAATGCTTTTTTTATTTTTTATTCCCGGTTTGATTTACGGAATCATAACTAAATCGGTTAAATCAGATAAACAAGTTGCAAGCATGACAGCAGAATCAATGTCGAGTATGGGCGGGTATATAGTTCTGGCATTTGCTGCGGCTCAGTTCGTCGCATATTTCAACTGGTCGAATCTCGGACTTATTTTAGCAATTAACGGTGCAGATGGATTAAAATCAATTGGTTTTACTGGCGTACCGCTGCTTGTTGCTTTCATAATTGTTTCCTCGATAATAAATATTTTGATTGGAAGCGCCTCTGCAAAGTGGGCGATAATGGCTCCCATCTTTGTGCCAATGTTAATGCTAATGGGCTATTCCCCGGAATTGACACAGGCTGCTTATAGAGTCGGGGATTCTTATACCAATATTTTAACTCCTCTATTACCGTATTTCCCGCTGGTAATCGTTTTTGCTCAGAAATACGTTAAGAATATAGGTATTGGTACAATAATTTCTTCAATGCTTCCGTTTGCTATTGTTTTTGCGATTGTAAGGATTATTATGTTTGTTATCTGGGTAGCGCTCGGAATCCCTGTTGGACCCGACGCTCCTTTGTATTATACGCCATAAATTATTATAAAAGTTTTTAATTAAATATTAACTAGTACCGGATGGGTAAAGAGCTGGTTGACAAATGAAGCGCCTCTTAAGCCCTTTTCTGTGTGTTATCGCGAGGAAAATATTTTGCTTAAACGTTATCCTTTCAACCCGATTGTTACACGTTATGATATACCCGAAATAAATTCTAATCTGGTGGATGTGACTTCCGTCTTTAATCCTGGAGCGGTATTATATCATGGAAAAGTTTTGTTGATGCTGAGAGTGCAAAACCGGGGAAGAGAGACTTTTTTTGTGATGGCAGAAAGTGAAGATGGTTTTAATTTTGTCGTAGATAGCAAAGTTGTAGAATTTAAAGGCATCGGAAAATTTAGAGAAAAAATTCATCACTGCTATGACCCGCGAATAACAAAAATTGATAATGAATATTACATCATGTTTGCTATGGATGTTGATGCTGGATGCAGACTTGGCTTAGCCTCAACAAAAGATTTTTGCGAATTTGAATTCATGGGCGTTGTTTCGAATGACGATGTGCGTAATGGCGTATTGTTCAGTGAAAAAATTGCCGGAAAATACATTCGTTTTGAGAGACCTAATAAACACAAATTGAGCAGCGGAGCCGTATCCGGAAATTCGATTTCCATTTCTGAATCGGAAGATTTGATTAATTGGAATAGGACTTCGGAGATAGCAAGCGGACGAAACTACTACTGGGATGAATTGATAGGTTCAGGACCGCCGCCCGTAAAAACACGGGAAGGCTGGCTGCACATTTATCATGGAATTGCAAGGCATCTCAACTCAATTTTTATTTACCAGGTTGGTGTGATGCTTCATGATTTAAATGATCCTTCAAAACTTTTGTCTCGCGGAAGATATAATATTCTCGAGCCGAGGGAGAATTATGAGTTGATAGGTCAGGTGCCAAATGTCTGTTTCCCAACAGGCATAATCGTTGACAGTTACGACAATGAGAATTATGCATTAAACTCAAGCAGAGTAAGAATCTACTACGGCGCAGCAGATACTTCAGTATGTGTGGCGGCTGCAACAATAGGCGACTTGCTCAATGACGCAAAGCAAACTTGATTAAGTCTAATCATTCAACTGCTAATTTTAATATTGTTAGAAAACCCAGCTTAGTTATTTTTTCAAATAAAAGTGGATTAAGTGTGTTTGGCTTATCAGTCATATAATGCAAATGAGTATAGCTGTTTGTCGTAACAAAATAGGCTGTATTTATTCCCGCATCGGCAAACGGCTGCGCGTCGGCGCCGCCTGAATCCCAGGTTCGGTCAATCATTAACCCGTAATTTTCCGCGTCTATTGATTTAATCAAATTCCAGAGATCTTTTGATTTGCCGCCTCCGCCTATTTGTATGCTGTCGCCGTGCCCAATGCAATCGAAATTCAGCATTGCATAAATACTATTGAGCGGAACCGGTGGGTTTTCAACGAATTGTTTTGAACCAAATAACCCAGCCTCCTCGGAGGAAAACAATACAAAAATAATGGAACGCTCAGTTTGAATTTTGTTCAAAGCAAATATTCTTGCAAATTCCAAAACTGCCGCTGATCCCGACGCATTATCATTGGCGCCGGGGAAATAGATTTTATCACCCTGCTTCCCCACGTGATCAAGATGAGCACCGACGACAATATATTCATCCTTCTTTTTCGTTCCTTCGAACAATCCTGCTATATTAACAGTCTCTTTTTCCTTGGAATAATTCGTTTTAACAATAATTTTTGCGGTGGTATTCAATTCAACCGAATAAGGTTTTTTATTTGAGTCAATATTATATTGAAGACGGCTGAGGGTGTAACCGGAATTTATTAGAAAATTATCGGCTGATTCAATGCTTATATGAAGCTGCGGAAAATATTCAATCTGCTCTCCTTCGCCTGCCAAAACACTCCCGATAGTTTTTTGAGGATTTTTTGAGTTGGGTGTTGAAACAAATAATATTCCTTTCGCCCCATGGTCAAAAGCGGTTTTCGATTTCTCTCTAGGGTATCCGTTTCCCCAATTTATATTTTCTATTTTCCAAGTAGGATTCTGTTTAAAGACCATCACAATTTTACCTCGCACATCAACTCCAGAATAATCATCGTATCCATTTTCAGGAATTGATAACCCATAACCGCAGAAGACTACATCTGCAATCAAATCTCCGGAGCCGGTAAAACCTCTATAGACATAATCTTCACCTAATGAAAAGCTCTTTGTCTTGTTGCTTTCAATATACAACTCAAATACATTAGGCGAAAGAATTTCATTATATTCAACAAGAAAAGTCTGGTAGTAACTTTCTCCAAAGCCTTTCTTTAATCCAATTCTGTTAAATTCATCTGCAGCAAATTCAGCTGCTCGGAAAAAACCCGGGCTTCCCGATAATCTTCCTTCCAGTTCTTCCGAGGCTAGATATTCGACCGTACTCATAATATTTTCGATCCGAATTTCATCAATTAATTTATTTCTTATTGGTTTTGTATCTGGTTGCTGTGCGATGATTATAAGCGGTATAAATATCAAAATATTCTTATATAATACTTTCATTTTATTAGCCCACCATTTTTGTAGCGAAAATTATTTTGTAACAGATTCTGCGTTTTCTGCAAACGCAATAATATGCCCGTCATGGTTAAGGACGTATCCGACCTTGTGTCCCCAGTTTCTTTCCTTAAAAGGGGATAGTTCGATGCAGCCGAGTTGTTTTGATTTTTCGAAATATTTATCAGCGTTAGTCAATTCAAGATAAACTTCAGAGATCCCTGATGATTTACTCGAATAGCGTTCTGGTAAATCATTACCGAAAAGATTACTTAGAAGCTCATCGGAAATCAAGCCCAGAATTGCGCCGCTATTAATCTCGAACTCAACAATATTAACTTCGTCAACAACAGGTTTTGATGCAAACAATAATTCGTAAAATATTTTGGATTTGTTTAAATCATCAACCTTAAGTAAGAAATGGATTTTCCCGCTAATCAATACAACCTCCGTTATTGTACAGTAATGATAACAACTTGTTCATTTCCCGAGAATAAAAATTTGGCTTTATCCCAATCGGGAGGACCGAATAAGCCGCTGGCGTCATTTGAGAATCCGTAAGCTTCAAGTGGGAAACCGAGAAAACTAAAATCTAATTTCTCATTGCTGTTCTCGTCATGAAAAACTTTAAATGCATATTCGCCGAATGGAATCCCCTCAAAAATATATTCGGACTCGAGATTTTCTATAGGCAAGCTGGCTGATTTATAAACCCCCGTCTTTTGTTCATATATCTCTCTCGAATTTGCAAGAGCAGTTCTTATAAATCCGTTATTGTTTTCCATCCCTCTGACTATAAGGATCAAATTGCCGGAACTCTCTGCCGTCTGCGTTGTGTCTTTCGCGTATAACGAACAAGTCAAAATAAAAATTATTATTATCATAAATTTCATATGTCACCCTGTTAAAAATTAAATTTAAAAGACAAAACATTATTTGATGAATAAGGGTTCAAAACCTTCTTATCATTAACTTTATGAGAATCATAAACGAATTTTGCCGTAAAAAATCCTAAACATGCACCAAGAAAAACATCCGAAGTCCAGTGAAAATTTTGATATAGTCTGCTGAATGCCGAAGCAAATGCCGGTATATAATATAATACTTTCAGTATTTGATTATCAGTATTTAGAGATAATATGGTTGATAAAGAGAAAGCAAGGCTTGTATGTCCGCTTGGAAGCGACCAATAGTTATCATTAAATTCACTTATTGAACGGAATTCGTAGGCATTAGAGGAAGAATTTGGGCGGCCTCTGCCAATCAATATCTTTGAAAACTGTGTTAGAATGCCTGTATATAAAAAAGATTGAGCAATTTCAAATCCTAATTTTTGATTAAACTTATTGCTTTGAGCCGCCCCTGCCGCAATCACAAATACACCCAAACCGATTGATGTAATAGGTTCTCCCCAGTAACGCGATAGTGTCATCGGTAAGATATCATTGTAAGATCTATCCTTCAGCATTTCGGAGCGTATGGTCTCGTCAATCTGCATAAGCGCAAGTGTGCTGCCCAATACCACAGATAATTTTAAGTAATCTTCGCCCTGCCACCTCGAAGGAAATTTTATGAATTGAGTCGATTCTTCGCTGAATTGTTTAAGGTCATAATTATTCTGAGGACGAATATGGGCTGAAGAAAAAAATATTAGAATTATAATAAAAGCTTTCACGAAGAATCTACTTATTGTAAGAGTAAGTGATAATTTCCGCTTTCTCAAGCGTAATTAAACCTCCGCACTTGGCATTCTCAAATATTTCTGTGATTACAGGTATGAAATTTTCAATTTTTTCTACCTGATCAACAATTTCAATAACAAGCGGAAGATCCTTCGAAAGAGTGAGAATTTTTGTAGTATGAATACGGCTGTTGCCGCCGTATCCCATTATACCACGATAAACGGTCGCGCCGGCTAATCCGGCTTTCCTTGATTCGACAACAATTTTTTCGTGTACGCTGACTCCTCCTATTTTATCCGATTCTCCAATAAAAATCCTGAGAAGTTTTGCTTCACCTTCAATTTTCATTTTTATCTCACAATTAGATATCCAATAAAAACGCCGAGTACTGTCAGAAATAAATTGCCAAGAATGTTAAATGTCATCAACATATATTCTGATTCGAGCAGCAGATTTAAGGTTTCGAAAGAGAATGTTGAAAATGTTGTCAGCCCGCCGCAGAAACCGACTCCAACGAAAAGTTTAGTGTTTTGCGATACCAAATCTTTCTGATCAAGCGCGAAAATAAGTATGCCTAAAATAATACTTCCTAAAATGTTTACGGCAAGTGTTCCATAAGGAAAATACACCGGGAAAAATCTATATATATAAGACGAAAGAAAAAATCTTAATCCACCGCCAAGACCGGAGCCAATAATTACAAGAACATAATTCATTTAATTAAACTCAATTTTTTATGCAAATATAATGTATGGTATAGAAATATACCTCGAAAAATATTTTCAAATTCATGTAACTAAATAAATGTTGATGAGTCTAAAATGATGTTAATTAAAAAGTATAAGGAGGGAGGCGAAGATGCAAAAATACAAATCTATTTTAGCTGTAACGTACTTACTTTTATTCATCACCACTGTATCGTACGCAGGGGAGTTAAAGCTAATCGATGAAAAAACATTTTCTGTTGGAAAAGGTGAAAAGCTCGAGTTAAAAACTGCTTTTGGCGATGTCGAAATAACTTCATGGAATAAAAATGAGGTATCGGTAAAAATATACGGCAATAAACGCGCGGAGAAAAAGCTTTCATTCAATATTGAAAGAACTGATTATGGCGTCTTGGTTGAGAGCGAAAAAAATGATGAGATCAGAAACTGGTTTAACTGGTTCAGCGGATACAGTCTTAAATATGAAATAAAGGTCCCGGTTGAATATAATACTTTTGTAAAGACAGCCGGAGGGGATGTGACTGTTAGCGGAATAAATGGCGGTTCTGAACTTACCTCATCCGGAGGTGACATTACAATAAAAGATACAAAAGATAAATTTGTTATAGTCACTTCAGGAGGCGATATCGGAGTTGAGAGTCATTCAGGTCAACTTGAGTTAAGCACTTCGGGAGGTGACGTCAGAGTTACATCTAGTCAGGGAAGTGTTAAAGCGAAAACCTCGGGAGGAGACATAGTTTTAGAGACAGCAGACGGATCCATAGAAGCAAAAACCTCCGGTGGAGATATCAAGTTAAATTACAATGGGCAAAACAAAGGAATTGAGTTGGCAACCAGCGGAGGAGATATAAAATTGCGTCTGCCTTCTGATTTTTCCGCTGGGGCTGAATTAACTACTTTGGGCGGTGATATTAATATTGATTTTAAAAACTCGAGAACAAACAAAATGTCAAGCTCTAAATTTGTCGGTGAATTGAATAATGGGGGAATTCTATTGCTTTGCAAAACATCTGGTGGAGATATTATTCTTTCAGAAAAATAATTTTCCTTTAGCAATCCGGTTAGTTAATAACCCCGGGACAGCATTACGTCTCGGGGTTTTTTATTTTCTACAAACTAATTTTTGAGTATTTCTAATATCTTAAGGATATAACTAGGATTTTGTTATTTTTGGAAGAGTCAAATCGAAATCATAAAACATAAATTTGAGGAAAATATGGATAGTGAAAATCCACCCCTGCAGAAAATGGATTGGATGCTATATTTTAACCGTACAATAAATATCATAATGAAAGAGAATTATGGAGTCGTTTACGGAAATAAAAAAGAAGAAACCCCGCCGTTTTATGAGATTGTATTTAAAACGGGAAAATTAGTCGATGCATACGAAGAAGGCTTGCTTTTAGATACGGTAAGAGATAATCATCTAATTAAAGTTTTTGTCCCGTTTTCTTCAATTAAATGCGTTGAGATCTATTAAAAATGAAATTTGTATTAATCGCAATTCTAATACCGGCCTTTCTTCTGGCTAATGAATTTGAGATTAAAAGCTTAAGAAGTTATAATGCCCGCAGCGAAGTTTCTTTTCCCGTGATTGCAGAAGGAGAGCAGTTGACAATTGAGTTTGATGTTAAGGCAGAACAACAACCATTGTGGAAAATAATATTCAGATTTTGTGACAGGGATTGGACTGTTTCTCAGAATATATTTTTAATCAACCAGGGATTTAATACCGAAAATAATTTGTGGTTCGATAAGCTTCCTAATACTGCCGGCGGAGCTGACTACCGATACTCCGGGAATTTTCCAAACAGTAATGTTACTTTCCCATTCTCAGGTAAATGGAAATATTTTATAACTGATTCGTATGATACAACTATAGTTTATTCTACGGGCAGATTCTTTTTTGTAAAAAACTTGATACCTCTTGAAGTCAGAGTTAAACCTGAGCGGCTTGAAGGAATGACGCTTGAAGAAAGCACATTCGGGCAGGTTCTTTCAATTTCTACATCTTTTTCGCTGCCGGAAAAATATTTTGAAAGATTCATTTCGCAATTAGAAATAATTGAAAACAAAAAAATATTATTCCCAGTTATTATTCATAAAACGGATTTTACCGATTATAAGTATTTTGAGAGCGACGGGTTTAATACTTTCAATTTTGTTGCTAAGAATATTCAACCGGGCAACGAATACAGACAAACTAATTTAATGGACAGGTTTAAGCATAAACCGCCGCTTACCTTTGCGCATTATGACGGAATAGAAGTCTCTCGTATTTTTGATTATGGCGGCAAAGATTTTAACGGCGGCTCGAAGCTTCTCGACTATAAAGATATTTATTCGGAATATATGGATGTATTGTTTCAGATAAGACCTCCAATAGATTTTAATGACGAAATATTTCTCACAGGCGCGTTTAATGATTGGGATATTTCATACGATTATATGATGAAGGAGAATAATGGACTATACAGCATTCAGCTTGAACTTAAACGCGGCATTTATGATTATCAATATGCGGCTGGTAAAATAGATGAGAATAATAACATAATTGAAATTGATTGGCTGAAATTTGAAGGCAACAGCTGGCGCACCAGCAATGAATATAATCTATTTCTCTTTTATTCTAATCAAGATAAGGGCGGATTTGATGAAATAATCGGACATAAACGAATAGAGGGTAAAAAATGAATAAAGTAAAAGTTGGAGTTATCGGGACAGGGCATCTCGGGAAGTTTCACGTTAAATTATTGAATGAAATCGGTAATTGTGATCTTGTCGGAATTTATGACTCTGACCTTAAAAAAGCTGAATCCGTATCGAAAGAATATGGAGTAAAAGTTTACGCAGATATTGAAAGCCTGCTCAGAAATATTGATGCGGTTTCTATTGTAACAACGACAAGTTCACATTTTGAGATAGTAAAAAATTCGCTCAATTATGGCGTGCATGTGTTTGTAGAAAAACCCATCACCGCTGAAATATGGCAGGCTGAAGAAATCGTAAAACTTGCCAAAGACAAGGGAAAGAAATTACAGGTCGGGCATATCGAAAGATTTAATCCGGCTCTAATATCACTTGAAAAATATAAGCTCGACCCCAAATTCATACAAACTGATAGGTTATCTCAATTCAATCCGCGGGGAACAGATGTGGCTGTGATCCATGACCTAATGATTCACGATATTGACATTATTCTGAGTCTGGTTAAAAGTGAAGTAACAGACGTCAGGGCGAGCGGTGTAGCGGTAGTTTCGGATAATCTCGATATTGCTAATGCAAGATTGGAATTTGAAAACGGCGCGGTTGCAAACGTAACTGCAAGCAGGATTTCGCAGAAAAAAATGCGCAAGATGAGAATGTTTCAAAGAGACGCTTATATATCCCTAGACTTCACCACCGGTGTTTCGGAAGTATACAGGCTTGTTTCCCCCGACACAACCAATTTAGAACATTTCATGACATTTGGAATGATGGGTATAGGCGAAAATAAGAAAGCGGTTATTTATGAACAGCCCGAGCAGAAAGAAATTAATGCGTTGAAATATGAATTACAGTCTTTTGTTGATGTTATTCTTAACAATGAAAGACCGATTGTTTCCGGTTCTGACGGTCTAAAAGCTCTGAAGGTTGCTGAATTAATAATTAATAAAATAGAGGAATCCAAATCCATATGAAAAAGCTCTCTTTAATTTTGCTAATAGGGATAGTTGTTTTTTCGGCTTGTTCAATTCTGCAGACAATTACTAACGTATCCAGACTTAAATTCAAGCTCGGCGAAGTCAATAATTTTTCTGTTAACGGAATAAGCTTAAATGAAAAATCACGAATCTCGGATTTCACACCAAGTGATCTGTTAAAGCTGTCAACAATATTTGCAACGGGAAAGATGCCCGCTTCTTTCACTTTGAATATTCTCGCTAAAAATCCTAATGACGGAACTGGCGGCTATGCCGCAACAGATATAAATCTAAAAGCATTCGACTGGGATTTGTTTTTGAACGATACAAAAACAATTTCAGGCGGAATCGGCGCGCCAGTCATAGTCCCCGGAGTTGGAGAGAGCGCCGTAATACCTCTCAGAGTAGAAATTGATCTGCTTAAGTTTTTTGGGAGCGGAAGTTTAGACGAAGTAATTAACCTCGCATTAAAGTTAGGCGGAAAAAGGGGCAATACATCTGCTGTGAAGGTTGTTGCTAAACCGATACTAGGGACTCCAATCGGGGATATATCTTATCCTGAACCGATAACTATTGTTGATACAGAGTTCAAATAACATTGCATGAAAAATATGATGTTATTTTCATATCACGGATAAAGAAAATATTTTTAATGAATTATGCCAAGCCTATCATTAAATAATATCATTGCAGCGCTGACAACGATTATCATCTTTACGAATTATAGCGAAGCGCAGATCGCTGATACTTTGATTACAGATTCCCTTGCAGTAATGGATAGTCTTGTTTCAACAGAGGGGAAAAATAAAAGATTCGACGTTGATGCGGTTATTTACGCTAACTCCTCAGATTCCTTAACCTTCAGCATAAACGAAAAAAAGATGTTTCTTTTCGGCAAAGGGGAATTAAAATACAAGCAGACAGACCTAACGAGCGACAGAATATATATTGATTTTAACGATAACTCTTTGGACGCTTTTGCAAAGATTGATTCAAGTGATTCCGCCAAAACTCAACTGGTTGATTTCCCTATACTCTCTGAAGACGGCGAGGTTTACGAGGGTTCTTCGCTTCAATATAACTTTAAGACCAAGCGTGGATTTATATCTATGGCTAAAAACAAAGAGACTGAAAAACGTTATGAAGGAGATAAGGTTAAAAAAGTGGATAACAATACTTACTTTATCGAAGACGGTTTATACACTACATGCGAGAATGATACTCCTCATACATATTTTACCGCATCGAAAATGAAAGTGATACAAAAAGATAAAATTATTGCAAGATGGATATTTATGCACGTCGGAGGAGTTCCATTCCCGATTCCTCTTCCGTTTGCTGTATTTCCTAATAAAACCGGCAGGAGGTCTGGTATGATAATTCCTTCTTACGGATCCACGGCAGACAGAGGGGAGTATTTTAGAAATTTTGGTTACTTCCTTGCTTTAAGCGATTACTATGATTTAACTCTGACAGGCGATTACTACACGCAAGGTGGATACGGTTTAAGAGGCAGAGGGCGTTATAAAAAGAGGTATGAATTCAACGGCAATATCAATGGAGGCATCTCGCGTGTGACCTTAGGTGAGAAAGAAGATCCGACTCACTCCGATAGGTTTAGCTGGAATTTGAATGTTTATCATCATCATGATATTACTCCCACAATGAAATTTGATGCGAATCTTCAGTTTCTCTCGAGCAAATATCTAGAAGATAACAGTAGAAGATTAAACGATTTATTGAAACAGGATATAGTATCAAATGCAACGCTTGTAAAAAGATGGGAAGAAAGCGGAAACAGTATAACTATCAACTACAACCGCAACCAAAATTTGCAAACGGGAAGCACAGTCGAAACGTTACCGAGCCTGAATTTCAATATGTCGCAGAAATATCCTTTTAAAAAAGAAGGTTCAACGAGAAAGAACCAGGAATGGTATGAGTATATCGGGTTTACTTACAATAATCAATTTAAAAATGAATTAAAGAAAACGCGTTTGAATTCGGACGAGGATTTTGTGAGAGATGACAGGCTTGGGGCGCAGCATAATCTTAATTTGAACGCATCGCCGAGATTAGGTTTTTTTAATATTACGCCTGCTATTTCATACAGCGAAAAATGGTATGATAAAAAACTGAAACGAGAATATGTTTTTGATTATGAAGACAGCACAGGTGTCCATTATGAAAGAGTAGAAAAGATGAAAAAAGATTTCGGTTTTGTAAGAACCTTCGATTTTCGTTTATCGGCTTCAACTAAAATATACGGAATGGCTCAGCCGCAGATACTTGGTATAAGCGCTTTCAGGCATACAGTATCCCCATCAATTTCATATTCATTTCGTCCGGATTTTTCAAAACCGTTTTGGGGTTATTATGAGGAGATATTTAATCCATCCACCGGGCTTACGGAAAGCTATGATAAATATGGCAGGGGAATTTTTGGCGGCGCATCATCCGGCGAAAGTCAAAGCATTAACTTATCAATCGGAAATATTTTTGAGATAAAGACAATGAAAGATCCAACGGACACTACTTCGGCGGAACAAAAAATCCAGCTGCTGAATCTTGACCTTTCCACGGGTTATAATTTTGCAGCGGACAGCCTTCGCTTACAGGATCTTAGAATAACCTACAGAACTCAGATAGGTAATTTATTTAGTTTTAATGGGAGTTCGTCTTATTCTTTTTACGATTATTTCGAAGTAGGAGAAGGACAAACTCTTTCGTCGAGAGACTACGATAAATTTCTTATCTCCGCCGGGAAAGGATTGCTGAGACTCAAAAACTTTAATATAAATATTTCGGCAACGTTAGCCGGAAGTAAATCTTCTTCTGACACTAAACGAGTCGGCAAACAAAATGCTGAGGATGATGAAAACATTGAAAATCAGCGTTCTGATTATATTGAGCTGTTTGAAGAATCAAAACCGGATTTTTCCATTCCTTGGAATCTTAGTCTTAACTATAATTATAACTATAATAAGAATAATGTTTTCAATCCTTTGGAAAGTTCTAATATAGGCTTGAATTTAAGTTTAAGCCTCACAGAAGCCTGGCGTGTAACTTTCCGGAGTAATTATGATTTCATCGAAGAGAAATTTAACGCTCCTCAAATAACCGTTTATCGTGACCTTCACTGCTGGGAGATGAATTTTATTTGGAATCCTATTGGACTTTACCGTGGATTCCGGTTAGAAATTAGAATTAAAGCGCCTGAACTTCAAGATATTAAGGTGACTAAAACTAAAGATATATTCTCAGGATTTTAAATTGATTAAACATTACATCATTGATGGAAATAATTTAATCGGAAAGATCAATAGATTAGCTGATCTGCAGAAGAAAGACCCATTATTAACTCGCGATAAATTGAATGTAATTTTAACTAATTATTTTGAAGGGAAGAAAGTTTCAGTTTCACTTCATTATGACGGTTACGAAAGCTTTGTCAATAAAACAAATAATATAAAAATATTTTTCTCTGGAAGTAGAACAGCTGATGAACTGATAAAGGATGAAATTATGCGTTATAAAAACCCGAAATTAATTTGCGTTGTTAGTTCAGATAAGAATATAATTGAATTTTCTCATGTGAATAGCTGTTATGTTAAAACAGGGGAATCTTTCGCTAAAGAAATATTTCAACGGAATAAAGTTGACATTGAAGAGAAAATAGTTAAATCAATAAGCAGCGAGGAAATCAAAAGGATGTTCGGCGTATGACTCTTCGAATGTTGATCGAAATAAAACAAAATTGTATAAAGAATTTACCGGGGATAGGTTTTATGAGGAATAGTCTTTTAACAGCGATTATATTTATAAGTTATACTACATCAATAAATGCTCAAACAATATCTGGTTATGTTAAAGATAAACTAACCTCAAAGAATATCAATGATGCGGAAATTGTAATTGAATCAGAATCAGGGGATTACCGAGACACTGCTTTCACTGATCAGTTCGGGAAATGGGTTTATTCGTTCGCTACCTCTTCAATTAACGAAATACCTCTTGTGCCTGAAGTGATAGAAGTTGACCAGAATTATCCGAATCCATTTAATCCTTCAACCAAAATAAATTTTTCTCTGAACAAAAGTGCTGATATAACAATTGCGGTTCATAACATTTTGGGCAAATTAATCGACAAGAGATCATTTTCGCTTAGCAAGGGTTATTATAGCGTTAACTGGGAAGCCAAAGGCGGTGCTGGCGTGTATTTCTATACTATTTCTTCAACAGATTTCAACATAACAAAAAAAATGATTCAGCTTGACGGTTCGAATGGCAGGGGTATTATCGGCTTATCGCATTCCGATGCTTCGAAGTTTTTTCAAAATAGTGAAAATATTAATCTGCTGGAGAAAAGTATCACGGCGAATTACCGGATAATAACTTCAAAGTTCGGATACTTTCCTGATACCTTGCTGACAACAATAACTAACGGCCAGGTATTTAATATTAAGATAACCACTATCCATCACAACGCGGTCTTAGTAGATTTACATAATGATATTTTGGAAAGAATAGCAGATAACCCGGGATACAGCTTAGGGGATTATCATAATTATTATCATACAGATATTCCAAGACTGAAATTGGGAGGCGTTAAAGTTCAATTTTTTTCGGTTTGGGTTAATCCGAACCAATATTCAAACAATGCTTTGGAAAGAGCCGTTCAAATGGCAGATAGGTTTGATCTTGAAATGTTTGAAAATGCAGACGAGATAACTCAAGTTTTTAGTTACGGTGAGATTATGCAAACGATTGATGAAAATAAAATTGCCGCCGTTCTTGCGGTTGAAGGAGGATACTCAATTGAAAACAGTCTTGAAAAACTTGACTACTTATACAAACGCGGCATGAGGTATATGACTATCACATGGAACAATTCTCTTGATTGGGCAGTTGCAGCATCAGATTCGCGCTCAACAACAGTTGGGCTGAATGATTTTGGCAGAGATGTTATCCGTACAATGGACTCGCTGGGAATAATTATTGACGTGAGTCATACAGGCATCAAAACGATTGAAGATATACTTGAAGTAACAACAAATCCTATTGTTGCAACACATTCTGGAGTGAGGGCTCTAAAGGATCATACAAGAAATTTGTATGATTCTCAAATTCTTGATATTGCTGAAAGCGGCGGAGTAATTGGCGTTGTATTCTATCCTCCATTTCTCGGCAATGGAACTGTAAATATTAAAACTGTCATAAACCATATTAACTATATCGTAAATCTTGTAGGGATAGAACACGTAGGTATCGGTTCCGATTTTGACGGTATAGGCACAAACGTTGTACAAGGGTTGGAAGACGTAACAAAATTTCCTGACTTGACAATTGAGCTTTTAAACGAAGGTTATTCTGTTGAGGATATCAACAAAATTTTAGGACAGAATGTGTTGAGAGTTTTTAAACAAGTCTGTAAATAACCGCCGGATAAACAATGCGCCGGCGGTTGCCAAAATATCCGCTTATAAATTCTCTGTGAGTTTTCGTAATTGACGCGAGTGACTGAAAAACTCTTCGAGATTCATTTCTTTTAAGAATATCATTCCTTTAGCTGATCGGACACGTTTTGATTCATGATTTAAGAAATAATCTTTACCAAGACATGTTCTTATCACCTGATATTGTTCCACCTGAATCCGCTGAGCCAAACGAGAAAAAGGACCGTCAAATTCCCAACTCGGAAAACTTGCATCTTTCTGAGATCCAAAACTATTCATAAATGTATTATCTGTAATTGCAAAAGAACTAAGACTGACAGGAATGTAAACGTTAGCTTCGGCTGGATGAAATCTGTACCAAACATTTCTGTAACCCCATACCTTAATGTTGTCAATACCGGTCTCTTCATGATATATTCTTAAGGCTTCGGTTACAGCTTGCAGAACTTTGTAATGAGTGTCAGGTCCGCTTCCTTCAGGATCAAGAGCTACAGAAACTGTAGTAGGTTTGATTTTTTTTATAAGGTTTAATACTGGTATTACATCACGGTTTACCTCGGGACTCTCAGTAAAAATATCTCCCTGATAAAAACCCAATCGAAGGTGAGAAATATCTTCGACCGTAAAACCATAATATCCCCATAATACTTCAACTTCCCACTCCCGCATCATTCCTTTAAGTTTCTGTACATAAGTAATATCTTTTTTACCGGGGTACTGTGTCTTAAAGTAATTAATTAATTCATAAACCCGGTCTTTTAGATATGCAGGATTATCTTCCTCATAAATTTCAACAATGTTTCTAAGAAGTCTACGTGAAATTGCTTCCTGTCTAAGTGTTTTGCTGTGAGCAGCAATTCCGTCAAGGTATAAATTTACGTCTCTATTTTTACCTTCGACAAAATTCGGGTCAAAATACCTCTGTTTAAATCTTTTATTGAATGTGCCTGAGGATAAAAATTTACACAAATCGTTTAACAGACTAAGCATAAACGAATTAGTTACGGCAGTAAATCCGCTGGTTAAATAGGTGAAGTGATGTTTGTTTTTTGGGTTGCGAACGAGATGGTTAATCAAGGGCAAATATGCGAGCATAATATCATCATGGTGAGGGGCTGTGTGTAAAAAAGTTTCGCCGTCAATATTCCTCATCCCATATTCAAAGCGTTTTAAAATATTCTGTTTAATTTCGTTTGTAATCTCCGAAGGTTTTTTACCGCTCTTTTTTATTATTAGACTTGTCAATTTATGCGGAGCAAAATTTTCTTTTGGAAGTTCCTCGAGAGATTTTTCTTTTTCAACGACGAGGTTAATAAAAGCTCTTTCTTTTGACAGCTGAGTCAAAGGGTTTTCATTATTAACATCAACGAATCTTCGTTCAAGAAGACGGAGAGCGGCACCGTTCGTTAAATAGAATCGGGCATTTTTTAGTTTTTGTAATGAAGTAGCGGGATATTTTAATGATCGCTCTTTCTGAATAGAATCTCTAACAATATTTGCTTTGGCTTCGCCAGCAGCAATGATTATAGCAGTTGCATCGGGATTATAAGTAATTGAATCAAGTCCGATAGTAATTACGAGCCTGTTCTTTGCAATTTCAACCCCGCCTAAATCGGTAGATGCGGCAGCTTGCGTTTCATAATTAGTTTGAATTAATCTTGTTGTCGAAAAGTGATCGCTTCCCTGAACATTAAACCCAATATGACCGTCGGGGCCGATACCTCCTAAGAAGAAACCTATGCCGCCAAGTCTGCGTATTCTTTCTTCGTAGTTAGAGCAGAATTCGTCAACCATCTCAATCGTAGATTTCTGGAGACGTTCAAGCCTATTACTCGCCCATCTCGTACGAAGCGAGAGGTCAACAATTTTCGCGGGGAAAATTTCATCAAGGGGCAAATTTTCTGCGCGGGGAATTTCATTTATGTTCATGAACAAAGCATTTTTAGGATCAAGTCCCCAATTCCTGAAATAAAATTTCTGTATGTAATAATAAAAGCTGTTATGCTGATTTGTGTCTATCGGGTAAAATTCATCTATCTGAACAAATTTTAAACTTGAAAGAGAAGGTCTCTTTTTATGATCAATAGAAACTGTTTCCAATAATTGAGTGATATAATCAGAATTCCACTCTTTTATGATTTTAGACACCCACTTAATAAAATGTTCGGGTGTTTTCCCGGTAGGCAAAGAGATCACACCTTCGGGATTATTCTGTATCCATTCAATGAAGCGAAGAGCTGTTAGTTTCCCAAGTTCAGGAAAACTATCAACTTGTATGATCGGAATTTTTTCAGTAGGCTTGTATATAAGTTCTTTGCCTGATTTTCTTAAATAATAATCTTCAACAAGAGAAGTAATTCCGGAATTGATTTGTGATTTCGATTTGCCGCGAGTTTTTGTATTTGTTTTCATTATTAAGCCTGAAATAAAAATTTGCAGAAATATTTTTTGATGCAAACATATTGAAAAATATCCCAAATATCATTCTTGTTTTGAAACGTGAGTGTGATTAAGATTCGAGCCCCGAAGTTGTAAAACAAAATAGGGGATTAAATTTAATCCCCTGATTCTTAATTGCGGACAATATTCAATATCAAAATAGAAAGGGATATTAATGTTGATACCACAGATAAGGTGATAGAGAACCAATCCCGAAAATACAACCTTGGACTTCCAGGCACCACAAGAATATCATTTGCTTCTAATTTGGGGATGTCCTTTTTGTAACCTTTCAGATCCGGCTGCCACATCAAATCATCGTAATTAAATTTGATCAATTCTTGCGAGCCGTCAATTTTTGATTTATATAAACGAAGATCATATAGATGAGAATCATCCGTAGGGCCTCCTGCGAATGAGAGTAAATCAATAACAGTTGCGTCAGAAGGAATTTTGTACTTGCCGGGATACTTCACAAAGCCCCATACAGAAACAGTCATATTTACAGAGAAAGGATCGGAATAATCGAAAAAACCGCCTTGAGATTGATATGTTCTTGCTGGAGCGCCGATTTCATAATCGCGCACTTGACTGAAAGAAGTACTCAAAAAAAACATTAAGAAAAATGCTGTTAAATATTTTGCCATTTTATACCCCGGAAAAGAGTGGATCGTATTTTATACTTAAAATTAGTTAGGATTTTTTTGTGATCAAAATTATTAAATTTATATTTAAAAAGTAATTCTGAACGGATTAGAAAAATGAAAAAAACAGCGGTTGTCACAGGCGGCGCAGGATTTCTTGGTTCTCACCTCTGCGATAAATTAATTAACGAGGGGATGCGAATATTTTGCATAGATAATTTGCTCACCGGCTCAATTCAAAATATTTCGCATTTGTTCGGCGAGAAAGACTTCACTTTTTATAAATACGATGTAACGAATTATATTCATATTCCTGGAAATGTTGATTATATACTTCACTTTGCATCACCCGCTAGCCCAGCAGATTATATGCATTATCCGATACAGACATTAAAAGTTGGCTCACTTGGAACACACAAAGCACTTGGGCTTGCAAAAGAAAAAAAAGCTGTCTTTTTATTAGCATCAACATCCGAGATTTACGGTGATCCGATTATTCATCCTCAGCCTGAAACTTATTGGGGGAATGTAAATCCTACTGGACCGAGAGGCGTTTACGATGAGGCTAAACGTTTTGCTGAAGCCCTTGTTATGGCTTATCACAGATCTCACGGTATTAATACAAAGATTGCAAGAATATTTAATACCTATGGAACAAGAATGAGACTTGATGACGGACGTGCACTGCCTACATTTATCGCTCAAGCGCTAAGAAACGATGATGTCACAGTATATGGCGACGGTTCTCAGACAAGAAGCTTTTGTTATGTCGACGATATGATAGACGGTATTTACAGGTTGCTTCTTTCGGATGAAAATGAACCTATTAATTTTGGAAATCCCGAAGAATTGACAATAAAGCAACTCGCAGAAAAAATTGTCGCATTTACAAATTCAAAAAGTAAAATTATTTTTAAAGAACTACCTGTTGATGATCCAAAGATTAGGCAGCCTGATATAAAAAAAGCTTCTAAGAAATTGAACTGGTTCCCTTATGTTGCACTTGATCTAGGATTAGAAAAGACTATTGGCTATTTTCAAAAGATAACAGATAGTATTTAACGCTTGATTGTTATTATTCATTATGGAATTTTTGCCGCTCTTTAAAATATTTTTCAAAATAATTGACTAAGTCATAAAATAATTTTAAGTTTTCACACGGGAGTTTAGTTCCCCTCACCTTTGGGTTTAGAATTTTAGTTCCTTCTACCAGTATTTTCTCATTATTGCTTACCCTAGGCGAATATTGAAATATGATGATTTCTATTTTTAATAAATAAATTCATTCTTTCAATAATTTGCTTCTACAAAAGGAGGATTAGAAAATGAGAAAATTATCATTCAATTTTCTCGTTTCGCTGCTGCTTATGTATACCTGGGTATATCCCCAAGAATCATGGAATCTGATCAACCCCCATCCAACTTCAAACAATATTAATGATATTTATTTCTTAGATGATAATTATGGATTTGTGGTTGGCATGAACGGATTAATTTTGAAAACAACCGACGGAATGGAATCTTGGGAGAACATAATTAATGTAACAGAAAAAACGCTAACAAGCGTTCATTTTATTAACTACAATAAAGGGGCTGTTGTTGGGAATGAAGGAGCAGTATTCATAACTACAGACGGCGGAAATTCGTGGGTTGATAAGAAAGGTTCTTTACCTCAAAACTACCATAGTGTAGTAAAATATTCCGATGAAAATACCATTTGGATTGGAAGTGGGAATACTATTTACAAAACTACAAATTCAGGTGATAGCTGGACATCCTACAATCAACCATCTCCATTTTTGATTGCAGATATTTATCCAATTGATAATCTTAAATGCTTCTGGTGCGGTTTTGGCGGTATTTATAAAACAGAAAATGGGGGAGCTAATTGGAGCAGTGTATCAACAAATCTTTATGTTTATCAGTTTAATAAAATCTCATTTGTTGATAGTCAGCATGGCTGGATAATCGGGAGTAATAAAGCGCTGATTAAAACTACAAATGGCGGAACAACATGGACCGAATACAGCAACATTGAACAATGGGATAGAGAGAGTATGGTTGGTTTTAGAAACGCCAATGTTGGATTTTATGCAAGTCAAAAAGGATTATATTATACAACAGACGGGGGTTCGAATTGGAATAATATATTTACACCTTTTGATGGGGATTATCAGCATAATAAATTTTCATCACTTTCTGTCACTGAGAATATAGTTTATGCAGCAGGATATTACGGAGCGTTATATAAGATCGATAATCTTTTCCAAATTTATAACTGTAACAGTAGTATCGATAATTTAGTAGAAGATTTCAAAACTATCTTCTTCAATGACGAGAATCTGGGTTTTGCCGGGTCGACAAGCGGGAAAATATTTAAGACAACTGATGGCGGGAGTAATTGGTCGGGAAAGGTGGTAAATTTAGAGCATGAGATAAGTCGTATTCAATTTTGTGACCAAGACGTTGGATATTTAATTTCGAAAAAGACCTCTTATGACGAATCAAATATTTACAAAACAACAAATTCAGGTGAGAATTGGAATTCAATTTTGGCTGAAAATTCTCTTCAAGACCTGGAATTTATTAATTCACAAAATGGAATTGCTATTACATATTCTGGGGGCTCTGATTTTCTGGCAACTACTAATGGAGGCGCTACTTGGAGTAAAAAATCTACTAATTCAGATATCAATGATATCTGCATTATTTCTGAGACAGAAATTTGCGCTGTAGGAAGATTAGGAAGGATATATATTTCTTCTAATTTTGGTCAAACATGGAACTCTGGAAGTTCCCCTATAAATAACGACCTATATAAAGTCGCTTATTATGATGGAGCTTTGTTTGCAGTAGGTAATCATTATGTTATTAAATCAATGGATAAGGGAAACAACTGGCAAATAATTTATACAGGCACATCGTCAGATATTTTTAAGGATTTATTCTTTGTAGATAGGAATTATATTTGGATAGTCGGGGGCAGTAGTGCTAACAATAATGATTTCGAGCTTATCCTAAAAAGTACCGATAGGGGTAACGAGTGGGAAAGAATTATTACTACAAATTCACAAAAGTATGAGGCATGTTTTTTCCTTGACTTGAATAATGGTTTTTTAGTTGGTGAGAATACAACAATTATGAAGTACACAGATAACAAAAATATTCCTTTGTCTCCAAGTGGGCTGCAAGCCGACCCTTCTGGGAATAGCATCCTATTGAATTGGACACAATCTTCGAACACTATTGGATATAAAATATTTAGGAGTGATTATTACTCGGGAAAATATAATTTAGTTTACGAGGGTGATGCAAACTTATTCATGGACACGGATCTTCTTTGGGACTCGGATTATTTTTACAGAGTACAATCATTTAATAGCACTGGAAATTCTTCGTTATCTCAAGAGGTTAAATGCAGAACCGAATCAGTTAATCTAACGCCGCCTCAATTACTTTACCCTGAAAACAACGCTTTTAATTTACCTGCCGAAATTACTTTCGAATGGACAAATTGTGATAATGCAAAGTGTTATAATCTACAATTAACATGGGATAACAGCTTTGCTTATATCCAGTATGACTTGGATAATATTACAAATAATGAAATAACGATATCTGATCTTCAAAAAGGATTCGAGTTTTATTGGAGGGTTAGATCAATTAATGATAATTTAAGCAGCAGTTGGAGCGAAGTGAGAAAGTTTCAAATCATTCCAGAGCTTCCATCCAAAGTCGAATTATACGAACCGCCTAATGGTGCGACAGAACAGCCGCTCACTCTGTTGCTGGATTGGGTGCCTACTACGGCTGATTACTATCATTTGCAAGTTGCAGATCATTCGTCTTTCACTTCAAACATTGTGGAATTAGATGATATTAATTCCTCAAGTAAATGGTTGGAGGGACTCCAAAATAATAAAACTTACTTTTGGAGGGTGAGAGGTAAAAATGCTGCGGGTTATGGCGAATGGTCTGAAACTTGGCATTTTACTACAGAGACGACAACATCATCAGGAAATTTAAGTCTAATACCTGAAAAATTTATCTTGACTCAAAATTTCCCCAATCCGTTTAATCTCTCTACATATATTTACTTCGAATTGCCAAAGGACTCATTTGTTGAGGTAAATATTTTCAATTATTTGGGGGTAAAAAAAGAAAATATCATTAAAGATTATTTGCTGGCAGGAAAATATAAATACCGTTGGGAAGCAACTGGATTATCAAGCGGTGTTTATTTTATTAACTTAAAATGCAACGAATATGAATCAACCGTGAAAGCCATTCTATTGAAATAAGGAAAATCTTCCGGTTAGTTAGCTGAAAAAAAGGCGCTAATCAGTAGATTAAATACTGAAAGTAAACGGAAGGAAAAGTTAGCTTACAGAAAGTAAAAATGTACAAACAAGAGTTTGTATGATAATTCTTTTGAAAAAACACCTAAGCAATTGTTCATAAACTCATTTAGAAAAGAGTATGAGTTAAGCCAAGCAGAAAGAAGTGAAATATTAAAGTTAGCGGAGATCTGTTTGTTCCGAAAGTTCCGAAGATATTTGTAAAACAAAAAATTCTGTGTGCACCAAAGAGAGCAAAACATTTAAGAGCACTAAAAGAGCAGGAGGAGCAGGGAGCAGAACCAACGCTGGATGTAAGAAGATCTTGATATATTTCGGAAGCCGAAATGGTTTTAAGATGCAAATAGTAAGAACAAAAAACAACTGCTGCCAACACACGTTTGCCGTAATGAAGGGCGGCGTGCTTCTATTGACAATTTTGTGAATAATTGAAGTGCAGTGCTTCGATTGAACTTTAGTGCTGAAAAGTCCGAACGAACGCAAAGCCGAAAACCTTTGCAGCAAGTGTAAAGAAAAAAAAATAGACAGCCTCAGATTACTACTGCCAATAAAATTGTATAACTAAAATTATGGACATAATATTTTTACTTAGCGCTATCGATCAAGATATATAATTAATTGAATATGCCTCTTCATCAGTATAACAACTGAAAATCATGTATCCAAAGTTAGTATGATGCTGATTTTACAGTTAGACTCGATTCGAATTTATTTTGATGTTTACAGACCGAAATTGAATACTAAAAGAACTAATTTTTAGTCCTAAGCTTAAAAATATGGTTCAATGAAAAATTGTTTTGTATATAACTAAGCGAATGCTTATATTAAAGCGTAACTATCAGAAAGAATTATATAATTTTATAATATGCCTCGAAACAAAAACTATGACGAAAATATAGTATTGAAAAAAGCATTAAATGTTTTCTGGGAATATGGTTATAAAGCAACTTCTACAAGACTATTGGAAAAGAAGATGGGTATTAACCAGTTTTCAATTTATTCATCCTTTAATAGTAAAAAGGAATTGTTTCTTAGAGCAATCAAAAAATATCGTGAGTATGTAGAACAAAATGTTTACAAAGATTTACTAAAACCGGATTCCGGAATAACTGATTTGCAAGCTTTTCTTTTGAGCGCAACCATGGCTAATACAGCGAAATTTAAGAACAGAGGCTGCATGATAGTAAATACCGCTGCAGAAATTGGAAACAGCGATTCTGAAATTGCCCGAGAAATTGAGCTTTACTATAATTTTATTCGAGGGATGATGAAGAATATTTTACATAACGCAATCGCAAAAAATGAAGTTTCGGCCGATATTGATGTGGATAAACTTGCTAATTATTTTTTGGGTGTGATGCAGGGAATCTCGGTGGCCTCTAAAACAATGAATATAAAACAAATAAACGATTTTGTTTCCGTTGCTCTTTCAATAATTATATAATTATTCTTGTTGCCACTAATCTTTAGGAATCATAATGAAACTATGCTTGATATTATTTTTCTTATTTTTATCGTTCATATCTGCACAATCGAAAAATCCAAATAATATCCCTTTTAATTGGAAAACCGACACAACCAAAACAACAATTGATTTGTCTGAGTTAAAAGTAGTATTGCCCCGCGGCAGCTTCCAGGTTTTGAATTATCCTGGATTCATCGATAAGAAAAAAGGAGTGGGTCAATATTTTGAAAGAGAACCTGTAATGGTTGTTGAAATTAATGGCAGTGCAAAAGCATATCCTTTGAATATCCTTTCTATCCACGAAATTGCAAATGATACATTGAGTGGAGTTCCGATTCTTGCAACTTTTTGTCCGTTGTGTAACTCAGGAATTGTGTATGACCGACGGTTGAAGCACAAAGGTGAAAATTTTCGGCTCGACTTTGAAGTCTCTGGTATGCTGCGAAAAAGCGATATGGTTATGGCTGACAAGCAAACCGAAACGTGGTGGCAGCAGCTCGAAGGTAAGGGCATAGTAGGCGAGCTTTCAGGAGCCGAATTAAGAATAATTCCTTCATTAATCCTTTCGGTCAAAGAATTCTTCGAACGTTATCCTGATGGGAGAATCTTATCTAAAGAATCCGGAAGCCTGCAGGCGCAGCAGGCTTACGGCAAAAATTATTATGTAAATTATGACAGTAAAAACGGTAAACCCTACGAACGATATTTTGATGAAGACAAACTGGATAAGCGGCTGTCGCCCATGGAAAGAGTAGTTGACATTAGAAGCACCGGCGAATTTAAAATTTATCCCTTTTCAATTGCGGAAGAAAAAGGCGTTATTAACGATACATTTAACGGTAAAAGTATTGTGTTATTCTATCAATCAGGGGTTGTTTCAGTTCTGGATAAAAAGGAAATTTCAGAGTCTAAGGATATAGGAACTGTTACAGTTTTCAATCCTCTTTTAAACGGCATAATTTTAACGTTCGAAAAAAAAGACGGCAGATTTATTGATACGAACACCAACTCGGTCTGGGATATTACCGGAAGATGTATAGCTGGTAAATTAAAAGGAAAAATTCTTAAAATAGAGCCGAGCGGAAATCATTTTGCATTTGCCTGGTTCGCATTTCACCCTAATACAAAAATTTATGGGGTTGATTAAAATTATGAGCAGCTTTAAAATACATACAATTGAAACGGTGCCCGAAGGATCAAAAGAAATATTAAAAAGCTACCGGAACGGAGCGGGATTTATTCCAAACATGCACGCAATTATGGCTGAATCGCCTGTTTTACTAAAAGCATATAAGGAAATGGGAAAGTCATTTAACGAAACTTCATTTACTCCGGTTGAAAGAGAAGTAATTGAAATGACGATAAACCAGATTAATGGATGCACATACTGCGTTGCCGCACATAGTTACTTCGACAGGTTATCAAACTTCCCCGAAGATATATTAGCCGCGCTACTGGAAGAAAAGCCGCTTGATGATTCCAAGTTACAGACACTAAGACTATTTACAAAATCGGTAATAGAGAAAAAGGGGTGGATTAATTCTGAAGAGATCGACACTTTTAAGGCAGCAGGCTACACGAATGAACAGTTGCTTGAATTAATTGTTGGCGTTGCCCATAAGATTATCAGCAATTATGTAAATCATATTACCGGAACACCGACTGATATACAGTTTGAAATAGAGTAATATGCTTAAATATAAGAATTATCATAGTGAAGAAAATATTGACAAATTAATTTTGACCTAACATGAAAAAGGAAAAAGAACATTGTGTGCAAAGAAGCGGTTACTTTATGAATAATATTATTGAAAGCTCTCCTATCCCGATTATAACTGTTGATATTACCGGTAAAGTTTTATTGTGGAATAAAGCCGCTGAAAAAACTTTCGGCTGGAAACAATCAGAAATTATTGGTAAACCTAACCCGATTATTCCTAAAGACCGTAAAGAAGAATTTGAAGAGTTATTGACCATATCGCTAAAAGGTGAAGATGTAATAGATTTTCATACTGTCAGAAAACGAAAGAATGATACCAATATACATGTAAGCATTTCAGTTAGCGCATGGAAAGATGAGAATGGAAATATAATAGGCGGCATCGCTCAGATGATTGACATTACCGATAAAATCTATGCCGAAAATGAGCTGATTGAAAGTAAAAAGGAACTTGAAATTATTTTTAATTCTTCCGGCGATGCTCTTTTTATTCATGATTTGCAAGGCAGAATAAAAAAAGTTAATGATGAAGCATGCAGAAGGTTGGAGTATAGCATAGAAGAATTATTAAACTTAACGCCCTCAGATTTAGATTCTGATAAATACAAACCTCTTGTTAAACAAAGAATCTCGGAAATTAATAAAAAACAATCGTTTACTTTTGAAACAGAACATGTAACGAAAAGCGGCGCAATAATACCTTCCGAAATTAAATCAACTTTGATTTTAATCAATAATAAAAAATATATACTATCAATTGCCAGAGATATAAGCGAAAGAAAAAAAGCGGAAGCTGAACTGAAAGAAAGTGAAAAACGGTTTAGGAACGCGGTTGTGCTTTCTCCCAATCCAATTATGATTCATGATGAAGAGGATAATGTAATTCAGCTCAGCAAAGGATGGACAAGATATTCAGGCTATACTTTAGAAGATATTCCAACTTTGGGCGATTGGACGGAAAAAGCATATGGCAGCAGAAAGGGCATAGAAAAAGAATATATAGATAACCTTTTCAAAATAAAAGAAACGGTTAATAACGGAGAATGGAACGTAAAATGTAAGAACGACGAAAAGAGAATTTGGGAATTTTTCACCACGCCTTTAGGTATTTCAAATAAGCGAAGAAGACTCTTGCTTAGTATTGCTTTCGACATAACCGATAAAAAGAAAGCTGTAAAAGAGTTGAAAGAAAGCGAAGAAAAGTACCGCGAATTTTTTAAGAAAGACCTTACCGGTGATTTTTTATCTACCGTTGACGGAAAAATGATTGACTGCAATCCGGCATTCTTGAAAATATTGGGTTATGATAAAGTTGAAGAGTTAAGTCATAATTCATTAAAATCAATCTACAAGAATGAGAATGATAGAGATAAACTTATTAGGCAGATTACAGAAACTAAAGAGGTGAGTAATTATGAAATTACACTAACAACTAAAAATGGAAATGAAATCCACGTAATAGAAAATGTTATTGGTGTATTTGATAATGATGGTAAACTTACACATTTAAGAGGTTATATTTTTGATATAACCGATAGAAAAACTGCAGAAGAAAAATCAAAACATCTTTTTTCAATTCTGTATGCAATTAGAAATATAAATCAGCTAATAGTAACTGAAAAAAATATTGATAATTTGCTGCAGCAAGCTTGTGAAATATTGTTGGAAAGTCGCGAATATTCTGCAACATGGATTGGTTTAATAAATGATCAGAAAAAATTTGACAAAGTATTTCATAATGGATTTGGAAAGAGAATTGATAATTTATTCGAACAAATGAAAAAGTGGAATATGCCCCCCTGTATCACTCTGCCAACCTTAGAAAATCCAATAATAAAAAGTGTAGCAGTTGATAAATATTGCAAAGACTGTGTAATGAGACGGGTTCGTGAAGGAAAAGGAGTAATTGTCTCGCTTATTAAACACTTGAACAATATTTACGGCGCTATTTATATTATTACCGAAGAAATCGAATTCTTTACTGATGAAGAAAAATCTCTTATTGAAGAAGTTTCCGGAGATCTAGGATTGGCAATCTTTATTAATAAGGAAGAAGAAAAAAGAAAAGAAGCTGAACTTAGACTTCAGAATGCAATTGATGTTATACCGGATGTATTTACTATTTATAACCAGGATAAACAATATGTATATGTCAATAAAGCTATAATGAAGTATGGGTTAACTCCAAAGGAGTTAGTGGGTAAAAAGCCGGAAGCTGTACTGCCGGAAGAGATTAAAGACAAATCTATTTCACTATTACATAAAGCTTTTGTAACAAAACAAACTCAAAGTGATGAAATATCTGTAAAAATAAATAACAGGCACTATTGGTTTAATCCAAGATATTATCCTATACTCGATAAAAATAAGAATGTAAAGGAAGTTCTAAGTATATCAACAGATATTACTGAGAGAAAAACTTATGAGCAACAATTTCTTCAATTAGCCGAAGGAGTTTCTTCTAAAGTTGGGGAAGAATTTTTTGACGTTTTAGTTGAAAAGCTGTCACAAACATTAAATGCAGAAGTGGTACTGATTGGAGAAATTGACAAGAATGATCCTAACTTGATTAACACAATTTCGATTTTTCAGTTTCTGCAACATATTGATAATTTTTCTTATGATGTGAAAGACACTCCCTGTGAAGGTGTCATCGGTAAGAAATTAATTTATTATGAAAAAGGCGGCTATGAAAAATTATCAGCGCAACATCCATTCGCAAAGCTAAAAATGGAAGGATATATTGGAACACCTTTATTGGATTCTCAAAATAATACCATAGGTTTACTTGTATGTCTTTTCAAGGAACCAATAAAAAATATTAAAATAAAAGAAAGTATTGTACATGTATTTGGATTGCGTGCATCTGCTGAAATGGAACGGTTAGCTTTTGAACAAGGTATTATAAAACATCGAGATAAACTTAGAGAAAGTGAAGAAAAATTCCGAACAGTTGTTGAAAGCGCTTTTGATGGTATATACGTTATGAAGGAAGCGCATTATGAATATGTAAACAGAAGATTTTGTGAACTTACCGGTTATACGGAAGTAGAGTTAACCTCTCCGGACTTTGATTTTAGAAAACTTTTAACGGAAAAAAGCTTAAGCATAGTTGAAGAAAGATATGAAGCAAGAAAACAAGGCAAAACAATTCCACAGACATATGAAACGGAGATAAGAAGCAAAGATGGAAAGATAAAAGATGTTGAAATAAGTATTGTTAGCATTGGCAGTAAAGCGGAGTTGACTATTCTAGGTTTTGTGCATGATATTACTGAATTGAAACTAGCTTTTAGGAAAGTCAGAGAAAGTGAAATAAGATTCCGTTCAATCACACAATCTGCCAACGATGCTATTGTTACTGTTGATAGTAAAGGGAACATTATTGGCTGGAACCCAGGTGCAAAAAAAATATTTGGGTTTACAGAAGAGGAAATTCTAAATAAGCCGATCACTCTAATTATTCCGCGTGAATATCACACAGAACATATTGGAGGACTAAAACGCGTTGCCGCCGGGGGCGAGAAACATGTAATTGGCAGAACCGTTGAGTTGGAAGGACTTCACAAAAGCGGAAATGTTATACCTATTGAATTATCTTTAGCGGAATGGGAATCTTCCGGTGAAAAATATTTTACAGGAATAATCAGAGATATAACAGAGAGGATAAGTTCGGAAGAAAATATTAAAAAACTTTCGAGAGGAATTGAACAAAGTCCCGCATCAGTAATAATAACTAACGCTAATGGAATAATAGAATATGTGAATAGAAAGTTTACAGAGATAACAGGCTACTCATCTTCAGAAGCGGTTGGTAAAAATCCAAACATACTGAAATCCGGCATAAACGATCCTTCAGTTTATAAAGACCTTTGGCAGGCTATTAAGCAGAGTAAGGAGTGGCGAGGGGAATTATGTAATAAGAGAAAAGACGGTTCTCTGTATTGGGATGTTGTATCTATCTCGCCGATTAAAAATGCAGATGGTGACATCATCAATTATATAGGAGTTCAGGAAGATATAACCGAACGGAAAGAATTAGTGGAAGAACTTACTGCCGCAAAAAAAAGAGCTGAAGCTGCTGATAAAATAAAATCAGAATTCCTTGCACAAATGAGTCATGAAATTAGGAGTCCGCTGAATGCCATTTTGAATTTTACAAGCCTCATTAAAGAGGAAACTTCTGACGTTCAAACTGAAGAACTAGAAGTATCCTTCAACGCAATTGATTCTGCAAGCAAAAGAATTATTAGAAGTATAGATTTAATATTAAATATGACCGATCTTCAGCTCGGGACATATAGTGTTACCAAAAGAAAAGTTGATATTCTTGACTTGCTGAATAATTTGTTGAAAGAGTACAAGAATATTGCTGAATCTAAAGGATTGCAACTCAATCTCAACAATACATTGGATAAAGCTGAAATAAATACAGACGACTACGCAGTAGCTCAAATATTCGCTAACTTGATTGACAATGCTATAAAATATACACATAAAGGTTTTATAGAAATTAGATTACATAAAGAAGATTCTGACAAACATCTTGTTGAAGTAGAAGATACTGGAATAGGAATTTCCGAAGAATATCTACCGGAATTGTTCTCTCCGTTTTCCCAAGAAGAACACGGCTACAGCAGAAAATTTGATGGCACTGGTTTGGGAATGTCCCTCGTAAAAAAATATTGTGAACTAATAGGTGCCGAAATAAAAGTAAAAAGTAAGAAAGATATCGGCACAACTTTTACGGTTAAATTGAGAAATAATATATACTAAGATTTTGATTAAGCACCGTATACCTTCCTTTATTCGGGTGTGCGACAAATTATTTCTAACTTTTGTAAATTGCTGCGAATACGCTAATTTCATTCGCGAACCTACCTTTGCCGGTAGGCAGGTTAGCGGCTTAATTAAAAAATGTTAAAAAAGGTAATTTTTTTTGTTGCACAAACCATTTATTCCTTTTGCAGGATACAAACATTAAACAGCACTTTTGAACGTTTAGCAACTAATCCAGATGCGACCATTTACCTATACTCGGGAAGAAAATTCTCCTTTTAAGTGTCTTGCTTATATAACATAATTTGCGCAGCATCCATTGGGAAAGTAATTTAATTTGAAAAATGCCGAGAGAATCAAATATCTAAATAACAGCGATGATTATAGCTTTGAGCAGCTTTTATGCAAACACATGGATAGACTTTATAACTTTGCTCTGCATTTAACCCGTAATGAGGAAAAAGCCAAAGATTTATTACAAGATTGTTGTTTAACGGCTTTTGAAAAATTTTATCAATTAAAGAATGTGCAAAGTTTTAAAGCTTGGCTATTTCAGATAATGCATAGAAAATTCATTAATAATTATAGAAGGAAGAAAGATCCTGAATTGATTGATATTGAACTTGATGAAGAACTTTTGAGTGATGCAGATAATTCGTTTGACCAGAACAAATTCGAAAATCTAATTGGTGATGAAGTACAAAAAGCATTTGATTTTCTTCCTGTTGAATTCAAAGAAATTATTCTTCTTGCAGATATTGAAGAGCTTCCATACCGCGATATTTCTAAAATATTAAATATACCAATGGGTACTGTTGCTTCAAGATTATATCGTGGTCATAGCTTGCTAAAAGAAAAATTACAAGAGTATGCCCTTAAATTTGGTTACAAATAGATTATGAAAGATAGCTGTAATAAAACACGGAAAATAATTTTGCCCCAAATTGGTCGGAGTGAAGTAGAACTGCTTACACCTGAATTAGAAGGTGCCAAACTGCATCTGAAAGAATGTAAGGAATGCCGATTATTTTTTACACAGCAGAACCAATTACAAAAGTTCATAAAAGATAACTTACCGACGATAAAAGCCCCTGCTTCAGCTCGTGAAGAAGTTTTAAAATCTATCGCTGCTCGCGGCAATGCCAAACGAAAAGTGCGAAAATTATTTCCATCTAAATATTCTTCCCGATACTGGTGGGCTGCTGCAGTAATTACAGCAGTTATTGCTTCTATACTATTATTTAATCCTTTCACTGAAAAGGTAACAAATACGGACCATCCCATAGTTACTGAATCTCAAAAATCAAGTTATCAATTAACTGAAGAATTAATTAATGACTACATCCGCTATCGTCTTAGCGAACAACCGGCTGAATTTGCAACTAATAATCCTGGCGAATTGAATAGCTGGTTTAGCAGCAAACTGGATTTTAACGCGCGCTTTTCGTCTATCGATGAGCTGCAGCTTGTTGGAGGAAGACTATGTTATTTATTTGAAAGACGAGTTGCACTGGCATTTTATTCCCAAAGGGAGATGCAGAAACCTGAGCAATGGGTATCCTTATTTATTTTTAAAGATAACCACATAGACCTTTCTAAAATGAAAACCGTAAATCTGAAGAACAAAACTGCCTGGTATAGTGAAAGTAAAGGATACGAATTAACTGTATGGAAGCAGAACGATTTACTATATGCGCTGGTTGCTGATGAAAATAGCCTAAAGTTAACCGAGAAATTATTGGAGAGAATTTAAGATAGTTTTGAAATTGCTTGGAATAAAAAACAGATTTAAAATTTTAACGAGAATATTTATGTTTATCATCATTGGCTGTCTCTTTCTTTTTTTTACAACCGGCAGTAATTCCTATAAAATTATTGAAGAAAATGATAATTATTCTTTCAGTGGTAATATGAGCTCAATAGATTCATTACTTGTCCCTTCGGAAAAAGAAAATACAATCTCAAAATTCATATCGGAACAGCTTGCGAAAGGGAAGAAACCAAACAAACTGATAAATGAAAAAAGTCCATACTTGCTTCAGCACGCCTTTAATCCTGTAAACTGGCATCCCTGGGGCGAAGAAGCTTTTGAAAAAGCGCGTAAAGAAAATAAACCTATCTTTCTCTCAGTCGGGTATTCAACATGCTATTGGTGTCATGTAATGGAAAGAGAAGTATTTGAGAACGAGAGCATAGCCGCTTTGATGAACCAATATGTTGTAGCTATAAAAGTTGACCGCGAAGAAAGACCTGATGTTGATCGGGTTTATATGACGGCACTTCAGGCAATGACAGGAGGCGGGGGTTGGCCTATGTCAATGTTCCTTGATACGGATTTAAAACCTTTTTACGGTGGTACATATATTCCTCCGATTGCAAAATACGGTAAGGCGGGTTTCCCGGAAATATTGCATGCAATTCACGATGCGTGGCTCAACAATAAACAGGCAATACTCCAAAACAGCAAGGAGATTGCCGATCACATTTCAAAAGTAACTGCCCCGGAAGTAAATCCGACAAACGCCGGTACAACAGCACTTGAACGCGGATTCGTTTCTTTCACAAAAAGTTACGATACCAAATATGGCGGGTTTGGCAGCCAGCCGAAATTTCCGCGTCCCGTTGCATTTAGTTTTTTAGTCCGTTATTACAGCAGATATAACAAAGCAGATGCACTTAACATGTCCCTCGAATCTCTTAAACAGATGGCAAAAGGAGGCATGTACGATCATGTTGGAGGAGGCTTTCACCGTTATGCTACAGACAACCGCTGGCATGTCCCCCATTTTGAAAAGATGCTTTACGACCAGGCGCAATTAGTTAACTCTTATCTCGATGCATATCAAATTACCGGTGAAAAATTTTATGGCGAAGTTGCAAAAGATATATTAAAATTTGTTCAAAGAAACATGACACACTCCAATGGCGGATTTTATTCGGCGGAAGACGCTGAGAGTGCTGTAGATATTTCTCATCCTGAAGCGAAGGAGGAAGGCGCATTTTATACCTGGCACAAAAAAGAGATAGACGGATTACTAAACAAGGAAGAAGCGGTAGTATTCAACTATTATTACGATGTAAAAGACAAAGGAAACGTTGAACCGAGCACCGACCCCCACGGCGAATTTACCGGTGAAAATATTTTATGCATTGCGCACTCAATTGATGAAACAGTAAAGAAGTTTAAGCTTACTGAGAAGAAGCTCCTTGCAATTCTTTCAAGTGCTAGGGAAAAAATATTTAATGCGAGAGAACAAAGACCTAAACCTCATCTCGATGATAAATTTTTGGTTTCATGGAACGGGCTGATGATATCCGCTTTTGCACGCGCTTACCAGGTATTTGCGGAAGATACATATCTTGCTTCCGCAGTAAACGCAGCAAAATTTATTATGAATAATTTATACGATTCTAAAAATGAAAAATTACTCCGGAGATATAGAGACGGCGAAGCTAAATATGAAGCACACCTTGAAGATTATGCTTTCTTTGTTCAAGGATTGATAGATTTATATGAAGCGTCGTTAAATATTGATTGGCTGAAAAATTCAATTAAACTCACAGCTAAACAAGTAAACTTGTTTTATGATTCTAAGGACGGTGGATTTTATGATATAAGCGGAACCGATCCTTCCATAATTATAAGAACAAAAGAATGGTATGACGGCGCCGAGCCAACAGGCAATTCAGTAGCTATTTTAAATTTATTGAGATTATCACAAATGACAGACAATGAAAATTTGAGAAAAGCTGCGGAAAAATCTTTGGCTTATTTTGGAGAGCGAATGTTAAGCACACCACAGGCAGTAGCTCAGTTGCTTGTAGCTCTCGATTTCAGTTTGTCTAAACCAAAGCAAATAATTATCGCCGGAAACGCAGACGATAAACATACAAAAGAATTATTGCGTGAAGTTCATTCCCGTTTCATCCCCAATAAAATAATTTTATTAGCTGATGGAAAGAGCGGGCAAAAAACACTCGCTTCTTATATCCCGTTTATTGAAAGTGTAAAGATGATTGACGGAAAATCAACAGTTTATATTTGTGAAAACTATGCTTGTAAATTGCCAACTTCAGATGTTAAAGTTGTTGCGGAATTGCTTAATCAAAAATAAATTAATCAAAGGAGTAAACCATGAAACACACAAACTTAATTAACCTTTTTGGTGCTATAATTATTGTAATGATGATTGCCGCCCCAATTAAAATTACTGCTCAAGAACATCCAAAGGAACATCCGAAGGAGCATCCTCAAGATAAAGCGGCTTTAAATCCCGAAACACTTGCTGAAGAAATTGAACAGTATGTGAACAATGAAAGCAAACTTAAAGGAGGATATTTTTTACTTTATGATGAAAAGTCCAAAACACCGCTGGTGCTAACATTGGATAAAGTACATAAAGACAAACTCTCCAAAGTTGGCGACGATAATTATTTCGCTTGTTCGGATTTCAAAGGAACTGACGGCAAAAATTATGATCTCGACTTTTTTATGAAGAAGAGTGACTCGGGGCTCATAGTAACGGAATTAACTGTTCATAAAGTAAACGGAGCTCCGCGCTATACATGGTTTGAGGAGGAGGGACTCTGGAAGCGGAAAGAGAAGTAAAAAGGGAATTGTGCAAAAGAAATTCTTTTTTGTAAAAACTTTTATCCTGCTTTTTTCAATTATTGCTGCAGGTATAGGATTATTGCCTTTTGAAAAGAAGCGTGATGAGCAAAGCCTCTCCGTTCAAATTGTGGAGAGGCTTATGCTGACATTGCCAAATGAAACCATTCATAAGAATGGGTTAAATAAACTTTCCATCTGGATCCCACTGCCGGCTTCCGATAGCTATCAAAGCGTTGAATCGTTGAAAATCGAATCTCCTTGGTCTTATAAAATTATACACGATCCTGATTTCAACAATAAAATACTCTTTATAGATTTAACAGACTCGCTTGAAAAGAAATCTCAGGCAATTATTAAGTGGAAATATAAGATCATCCGAAAAGAACAAAATGGATTTTCTTTTGATGACCGTGATCGATTCTCAGATAAATTATTTCTCAGTGAAAGAGGATTAGTGATTATAGATAACAGGATAAGAGAAATAGAAAAAAAAATAACAAGCAGTATTACAGACCCTTTTGAAAAAGCTAAAGCTATTTATAACTATGTACTTACTCACGTAGATTATGATACCAGCGTTCCGGGATGGGGAAATGGCGATGTTGAATATGTTTGTAAAGTCGGCAAGGGAAATTGTACAGATTTCCATTCATTATTTATTTCCTTATTAAGAGCGGCTGGAATACCGGCAAGGTTTCAAATCGGGTTTCCCGTCCCGCCTGAAGAAAATTCAGGCATACTTGTAAAACCGTATCATTGCTGGGCGGAATTCTTTATTGAAGGAAAAGGTTGGACGCCGGTTGATATTTCAGAAGCGTGGAAATATCCTGAGAAGAAAAAATATTACTTAGGTAATCTTGATAAAGACAGAATCCTAATCAGCACAGGAAGGGGAATTCGTCTTTTGCCGGACAAATCTGAAGAAGCAGCTTTGAATTATTTTGTTAAGCCGTACGTTGAACTTGATGGAATAAGTTACGAACAGTTTGAAATAGAAAGGAGCTTTGCTAAGACTGAGGAGAAGTAATATGTATAAATCAAAAATAATCTTGTTTATTTTTATAGCGTTACTGAGTATGAACATGCTAAAGTCTACTGCAAAGAAAAAAGTTGATAATAAAGAAATGAAATCCGCTGTAGATGAAAATAAACTTTCTAAAAACCAGGATTTAAAAATACTAAATACCGAATACAAGAAAGTTAAACTAACGGATTGTAAAGACAAAATTGTGATTTTTGATTTTGGGGAAACCTGGTGCGGACCTTGCTGGGAAAGTATTCCCGACTTTATGGAAATCCAAATTTAATTTAATTATAAAGTTGTTGTTATCGGTATATCTTTAGACCAGAAAAACACAAAATATTATGTTAAGCATTTCATGGAACAATTCGGTAGTAAGTAACCAGTTGTTTGCGGAACCAAAAAAGTAAGAATAGATTATGGAGATATAAGAACAATACATACTACTTTTATTATATATGCTTAAGGAAATATTGTTGATAAGCTTGAAGGGCTGATGCCGAAATTGGTTTATGTGAATAAATTTAATACTTTTTTAAAAAATCGGTACAATAATTAAGGTAGAAAGCGAAAAGAATATTGGTGTTACTTTTATGGTTATTTTTTAAACTGTAATAAATTAGTATATTTGTCCAAATAAATTCATTTCCAATACATTTCCAATGGGAATTAAAAGCAACATATTTGTAGTAATTATCGGAATACTAACTATTTGTTCTGCCGTTACTATTTTCATTTTAATGAACCAATCTATTTCCAACCTGGATTACTCGCGTGAACTTTCAAGCAAAACAATTGACGCAGCAATAAACGATCAGACAATTCATCTTTATAAATCATACGCTCAAAACCTGGCTAACAGGTTATCGGATTTTTTAGAGATGTGTAAAACCGATCTTCATGATTTATCAACCCTGCCTCATCAACCGCATCTCTTTCTCAAATTTTCCGAAAACAATTCAAGAAGAGTAAACTTTTTAGGTGAATACAAACCTCTTTATAAAGAAATTGCCTTGGTTGATGAATCCGGGCAGGAGTTGATTAAGATTGTTGATAATAAACTTATAACCGGCGAACAACTTAGAAATGTTAGTGATCCGAAGAACACAACATATTTATCGGAAACCTATTTTACCGAGACAAAAAACAGTATAGATGATCTTTACATCTCCCATCTCACCTCAAGGTATGTTAGCAGATATGAACAATTGGAAGAAGGCAAAACATCAGACGGGGTAATCAGATTTTGTAAAAAGTTGAAGTCGAATAAGGAAGAGTTTATGGGAATTTGTGTGCTCTCGCTTGATATAATCCATTTTCTCGATTTTGTAAATTATCAATTAATTCCAAAGGATTCACTGGTAAGCAAATATAAGACCGGAAGTTATACTTATCTTGTAGATGATGAGGGATGGATTATTGCCCATCAAAAGTTATGGGATATCAAAGGGCTTGATCAAGATGGAAAAGTTGTTGAACCTTTAACCGATAATACTCCAAAATGGAAGTATGACGCGGGGGTTATTCCAATAAATTTGTTGCGAATGGATTGGCGTTTGAAAGACTATGATACCGGCGAACCAATGAGTTCAATAATTGAAAGGGTTAGAAGAGGGGAAACGGTAATTACTACAATGAAATCAATGGGTATCCATAACGAAGTGGAAGGTATTGTAAGAACTCGTGCTTATGCGCCAATTAAATATTCAGCAGGCAACTATAAGAAACACGGTATTTTCGGAATAGTATCCGTAGGAACTTCTCTCAAAAAATTTAATGATGCAGGCAGAGAACTTTCGCAAAATCTTGAGGAAATCAACGAGAGTTCAAAAAACAGAATGATTCTGATTGCTATCTTAATCTTTACTGCCATATCGGTTTTTTCTTTTATTGCTGCTAGGTGGATTTCCAAACCTTTGAGAAAGCTTACCGCTTCACTTTCTAAAATAAGTAAGGGAGATTATACTTTAACCGAAATTAAAAGTCGGATAAGTGAAGTACAAATTCTTTCGACAGGTGTAACCGAACTTGCAAATGAACTAAAGAAAAAAGAAATAAGAATTACACGCACTGTAAAAGACCTTGAACTTGTAAACGAGAGATTAGCCAAAGCTGAAAAAGAACTATCGGCTTATTGGCGACACGAATATGAGGCCGAATCCGATACGATTCTCGAAGAAAAAATTAGATTATATGAAGAGGAATACCCCATTCTAAAAAAGCTTCGTAGTGAAGAATGCATTGGTAGCAGTCCGGCATTTCTTCGTGTCCTTAGACTTGTTATTCCTCAAAGTCAGATGAACCTTTCAACTTGGCTTTATGGAGAATCTGGTGTGGGGAAATCATCATTAGCTTATATTATTCATGCTCTCAGTCCGCGCTCTGAAAAACCTTTTAATGTATTCGGCGCATCAGAATTTGCAGCTGCCGATCCGATGATTGTACTTGGTAAATTATTCGGTTATGGACCCGGGCACGGGATTACAGGAATTAATAAAAACGGGCAGCAAGGAATATTAGAACTTTGCAACGGTGGAACATTATTAATTGACGATATCGAATCTCTCCCTCTCGATACTCAAGCGCAAATATTAAGAGTTGTTGACGGTTTGGATTTTCACCACGCAGCGGGAAAATCCGAAAGTATTTCAGTTGATGTAAGGTTTTTATTCGCTTCAAATGTTAACCTTGAACAAAAGGTTAAAGAAGGGTTTTTCAGGAAAGATTTATTTAGAAGAATTGGAGGAAGTTTTAATAAAATAGAAATTCCTCCTCTTAGGGAAAGGAAACAAGATATTCCGTTACTTGCAGAATATTTTGTCGGTAATTATTGTCAGAAAAATAAAGTTCAAATTAGTGTTTCAAGTGAAGTAATAAATCTGTTATTAGACCATGATTTCATGGAAGGAAATATTGCTGAATTGAAAGTATTAATTGAGCTAGCCTGCGAAAATGCCAGAATTGAAGGAAGTATGAGCTTGACTATAAGTCATTTCCCCGCTATAAACAAAAATGAAAAGAAAAAGTATTATAAACCGGGTGACGGATTTTTTAGCGATAGTGAAAAAGAAAAGTTATCCATTTTACGTAAAAATAATTTTAGAATCAGCATCAGCGAGGAGTTGCTTGGTTTCAAAAAAGGCTCTCACGCCCTATCTCATTATTTAAGAGGTATGTCGTTAAAGGCTTTGTTCAATTCTAACTGGAATTTGGACCCGGCTGTTCAAGCTCTCGTAGGCTCTAATCCAAATGGCAGTGTAGCAGCATTGTTAAAAAAACGAATGGAAGGCTATCAAAGAAATATTGAACTTAAAATAAAGGCAAACCAAGAAAGTTCACTCTATACAAACCTGCCGAAGGAATACCACGAGTTTTTGGCTGCAGCAAAAAACAAATCTTCTAATGCAATATATCACTAATAGAGGAAAAATCCATTTACACAAACTATTTTACAGACTTTAAATTCATGGTCCTCGACCGCCTAGTCAGGGGCTTGTGCTTCACACAGGTAGATGCAGGCTTAGGAACCTATATGTGTCACGGTTTTCTATTTTATTCACGCAACAGCAAGAAAAAGTATCGAGAAAACTTACTTGTAAATCTGTCACAAAGCAGCCAAAGACCGATGCAATACCTTACAAGTAATTCGCAGTAGTATTCCCACAATCTCACTCTTCTTACCCCACAGTTTTGTGGGAAGTTGAATTTACAAAAATATTTCTATTGGAAAATCCTTTGATTATCATGCAAAAATAAAGCTCCGCTATTTAACGAAGTGTGGCATATAGTTTGTTTTACTAACTATAGCCAGATACTCAAAACAAATGATGACTAACAGAAAAAGTAAATACAATAGGATTATAGTAACCTTTTCATATACAGCTTTTTATGTTTTATCGTCAATCCTAATTTTTTGTCAGCCACCTAATAATAATAGTAATCGACAAGATACAAACATTATTTGGAAAGATGATTTCGAATCGGGGAAATTATCGAACTGGGAGATAATAGATGATGTGACGGATGAAAAATCTAACTGGTACATTGAGAAGGGATTTTTGGTTCAAGATACAGATTGCGGCAACACATCCAAATTATTAGGCACCAATATTATAAACGGAAATCCAGAATGGGATAATTATGTTATTCATTCAAATATTATCTGTGCCGATGACGATTATATCGGGATTCTATTTAGATACAAAGACAACAATAACTACTACCGCTTTCTTCTTTCAAGTCAGAGAAAAGAAATTAGAATTGATAAAAGAGCTGACGGCGATTTCTTTAATCTCGCTCTTTATGATGACGAAGAATGGCAGCACGTGAGGTTTTCTGTTACAATCTTTTTAAGCGGAGAAAACATCAAACTTTTTCTTAATAGCCAAAAATATTTTGACATAAACGACAATCAGTTTGAGAAAGGGAGGATTGGTTTTACTTCTATTTCTAATCTTGGTTCTTTCATTGATGACGTTGTCGTTTACAGAACTTTTGAAATTAATCCTCCCGAAATTAATAAAGCAATTACTCGGGGACCTTACTTGCAAAATGTAAGGAAGGATAAAGCCGTTATTATGTGGAATACTTCCTATCCAACTAATTCTGTTGTCGAATATGGATTGTCGCAAAATCATGGATGTATTGTTTCTTCTGATGCGCTTGTTTTAAATCACGAAGTTAAACTGAAGAATTTATTGCCGGGAACTACATATTACTACCGAGTAAAATCAGATGACTTAACCGGAGAATGGTATTCTTTTAACACTGCTGTTAATTATGAGATACATTTCAGTTTTATTGTTTACGGCGATAACCAAATGAATTTTTTAAGACATACTGAAATTGCTAATCAAATTTCAAAACATGATTTCGATTTTATTGTAAATTGTGGTGATGTTGTTCAACGTGGGCTCAGAAGTGATTGGGACATTGAGTTTTTTGAACCGCTCAAAAATATATTGCATTCCAAACCGGTTTATGCGGCAATTGGTAACCATGAATTGAATTCGGAAAATTATTATAAGAATTTTTCTAATCCCAATAATGAGCATGAGAATTATTACTCTTTCGAATACGGCAATAGTTTTTTTGTTTTCATTGATAATCCCCGTGCTGCTTATCCCGATAAGAAGTATTATACGGAATTTTACCCCAACAGTCCACAGTATGAATGGATAGAGTCGGAACTTTCCTCGGAAAAAGCTCAAAATGCACAGTGGCTATTTACAATAAGTCACATCCCCAGTTATGTTGCCGGAACTCAAAGCTATTTTCCCGATAACAATAAATACCTTGTTCCGTTGTTTGAAAAATACGGGGTAGATTTTTCTTTTTCAGGTCATGTGCATGGATACGAAAGAGGATTGGTTAATGGCGTTAATTATATAATCACCGCAGGCGCTGGTGGTCCGCTTAACAAAAAGGGCTCGTTGGTTCTCAAACAATTCAAGAATTTTAAGCAAGTTTACAACTTTTGCCTAGTAAAGGTAAAAGATAATAGAATCTCGTTTGAAGCTTTCGATATTAGTAACAATATCATAGATAGTTTCGAAATAACGAAATAATTAATCTAATGGTAATAACCGCTTAATAAGAAATTAATAGTGGAACTGTAAATTTGATCATTAATATCTTTTTTATAAACTAATAACGAGGTTAACATGAAATTAACTTTTACAAGCAATATTTCACACGAAACTTATAAGAGGATTTGTCTGTTTTTTGTTCTTTTTCTTTTCATAATTTCGTTTTCAGTTGAGGCACAAACTACCGGAAAGATTTCCGGGAAGGTTACCGAGGAATCCTCAGGTTCGTTTTTACCTGGGGCGAATGTTGTTCTGGTTAATACTAAAATCGGTACAGCGGCTGATCAACAGGGGAGATATACTATTTCCAGAATTCAGCCGGGCACATACCAAGTTAAAGCATCTTATTTGGGCTATCAGGATAAAATAGTTGAAGTAACTGTACAAGCTAATCATACAACTCAACTAGATTTTGAGCTTAAAGAATCTGCTACACAATTGGAAGAAACAGTTGTTTACGGACAATTAACCCGGGGACAGGCAAAATCATTAAACGAACAAAAGAATGCGCCGAATATTAAAAATGTTGTTTCATCAGAACAATTTCAGTTATTTCCTGATAGAAACGCTGCCGAAACTGCTGCTCGTATTCCAGGGGTTGCAATTTCTTATGATCAAGGCGAAGGCGAAGTAATTACGATTAGAGGTATGGGCCCTGAGTTTAATTCACTTACTGTGAACGGACAGCGAATACCGGCACCGGACCCGGACTTGGGAAGAGCTGTTGGACTTGATTTATTAAATCAAGATTTAATGGAAAACATTGTTGTTACAAAAGCGCTCACACCGGATATGGATGCTGATGCAATAGGGGGCAATGTAAACTTTCAAATGAAACAAGCTCCTGATGACGGGATTTTTGCAGTCAACCTTGGCGGCGGCTATAATATTCAACATTCTGAATTTAAAAATTATGGAAATGATATTATTGATGTATCCACTTATGGCGGGCAAAGGTTTTTTAATAAGAAACTCGGCGTGCTGGCTGCTGTAAGTTATTATAAAACCAACCGCGGCTCTCTGTTAAGACAATTGGATTATGAAGATCCATCAACCAGTACAATAATTTACGCGCAGCACTCCAATGACTATGATGTTCTTAGAGAACGCTGGGGAGTTAACCTGAACACTGAATATAAATTTGATGACTTTAACAGAATGTATGTGAATCTTAACCACAACAGGTATTTTGATAAAGAAATTAGAAGAGTGGCTGAGTGGGTTATTGAAGACGAGGAAGAAACAAAAGAAACAAGGAACAGAGTAGAAGATCAATCTTTAAGCAGTGTTATGTTCGGCGGTAATCATAATTTTGACGGAATCAAATTTGATTTCACTACAAGCTGGATTAAAGCCGAAGAGGATATGCCGGCAAGAACCTATTTCAGATTTCAGAGGGACTTTGATTTCTCCAGTTTCACGAATGAAGACGTGAAAAATTTTGGAGTAACCTCAAAATTCTCCGGGCAGGATCCGCTCACATTAAATCGAATAAGAGTTGATGATAAATTGAAACAGGATGAAGATTTATCCGGCATGGTAAATTTAGAAATACCTTACAATTTGTTAGATAGGGAAAGTTCGTTGAAATTCGGCGGGAAATTCTTGCATAAAAAAGTAAAATTTGAAGAGCGCCGGTTACAATTAAGAAATTTTCCTGAAGATCATGTAATTGGTGAAGGTGAATTTGGGTTTGAAGATGTAATAGTAAGCCCTGATGATGTAAATTATTTGGGTTCCGAGAGATCGGAATATCTTGATATGAGCGACGATAATTACGACGCAACGGAAGATATTTTAGCTGCTTATGGAATGACTACTATAAATTTCAGCCCAAAATTCAGCTTGCTTGCAGGTTTAAGATTCGAGAATACTACCAATAAATATAATACACTGGCAATTGAATCAGTTAATAAAGGAGAATCTGACGCAAGTTATTCCAACCTACTTCCTTCTGCTCATTTAACTTATCGTTTTACTGATAATATGAATTTAAGATTTGCTTATTCTTCCGGTATCTCGAGACCGGATTATAAAGCATTAGTGCCGTTTGAATTCAGAGATGATGATGATAGAGAAATTTCAAGAGGTAATCCGGATCTTGAAGCAACAACATCAAGTAATTTTGATCTAATGTTTGAGAATTACAGCCCTTATTTAGGATTATTCAGCGCCGGAGTTTTTTATAAAAGAATGACAAACGTTGTGATAAATTCATTGGAGGTTCAAACCTTGCCATTTGAAGGAGGTACTCAACAGTACGAAGTTTCTATGCCGATAAACGGCGATGAAGCAGCTAATATTTACGGTTTCGAATTAGCTTTGAATCAGAGATTAAACTTTCTTAATATGCCTTTCTTTGCTGATTTTAACATTTATGCAAACTACACATATACAAAATCTGAATTCGAAGTTGGCGGCAGAGAAGTTCCCCTCGGTTTTAGCCCTGAACATATTTTGAATCTTGCAATTATGTATGATAATTCCGACTTGGGCTTATCCTTCGTAATTTCAAATAATTTTAGAGACGATATTTTGATAGCAGTCGGCTCCGATAAATTTACTGATGTTTATTACAAAAAAGAATACCACTTAGATATATCTGTTACACAAAAGATCACAAGTAATTTATCATTATACATGCAGCTTAATAACTTAACCGATCAAGTAGAAAATGAATCTTGGGGAGATCCTTCTGAAAGTTATTCGAAATGGACGCAATGGGCAAAATTCAATTCTTATGGAACCCTTGGTGTATCATATAAATTATGACATACCTTATCCCTTGGTTAAAGCGGCGAATAAATAACTTCGCCGCTTTTGTTTGTTAATAACCGGCTCATAAGAATAATTTTAGTTGATAAACTTTATTAGGGGTGAAAAACAACATAATCAAAAACTCCCAACATTTTTGTCATTTAATTTTGGTGTAATTATAATGTTCAAAAAAATCGTCAGTTTTTTCGCTACAGGTAAGGACCAGCCTCTACTCGAAAATGAAAATGAGATAAAAAAAAATTATGAAAGAAAACGCAGGACTGTTTACATTTCTCTTATAATAGGTTACGCTTTTTTTTACACGTGCAGGCTTGGTTTATCTGTTGCTAAAAAACCATTGCTAGATGCTGGTATTCTTGATGTAACTGAAATGGGCATTATCGGTTCAATCCTGCTTTACACGTATGCAGTCGGAAAATTTATAAACGGGTTGTTAGCTGATAGAGCCAATATTCGCAGGTTTATGTCCACAGCTTTATTTTTTTCAGCAATTGCAAACTTGTTTTTCGGATTTAGTAATTATTTTATTGTTTTTGCGATTTTATGGGGATTAAACGGTTGGTTTCAATCTATTGGCTCAGCGCCGAGCGTCGTATCAATCTGTCAATGGTTTAGTAATAAAGAAAGGGGAACAAGATACGGTATTTGGGCTGGTGCGCATAACATTGGCGAAGGTTTAACATTTGTTGGAACTGCCTTCTTGATAAGTTCTTTTGGTTGGCGGTGGGGGTTTTGGGGTCCCGGTATTGTCTGCGTTATTATTGCTGCCATAATGTTTTATACCCTTGCAGATAGACCTCAGACGTATGGACTGCCGTATATTGCTGATTATAAAAAAGATTTTTCAGCAGGTAAACCCACAAAAGATTCTATCAGCAAAATGCAGCTGATGATATTGAGAAGCCCGATAGTTTGGGTGTTGGGATTAAGCAGTGCATTTATGTACACTGCCCGGTATGCGATTAACAATTGGGGAATTCTGTATCTTCAAGAGGCAAAAAATTACTCGCTTGTAGATGCGAGCTTTGCGATGGGAGCTTACCCGATCTTAGGATTTATTGGAGCAGTTTTATCAGGTGTCATCTCGGATAAGTTTTTCAACGCGCGTAGGAATATCCCAACTTTAATTTATGGGCTGGCTGAAATATCTGCATTATTAATGCTGTTCATTATACCGCCAGGTAACAAGTGGTTGGATACCATCGCCCTCGGTTTATTCGGTTTCGGTATAGGCGGATTGATTGTTTTTCTTGCTGGGTTGATTGCAGTTGATGTTTTTCCAAAAGCCGTGGCAGGAGCAATTAAAGGACTGATCGGATTGTTCAGTTATCTCGGTGCTGCTACTCAAGATTGGATAAGCGGCTATCTCATTGATATGACTAAAACAACTGTTGGTGGAAAAGTTGTATACTCTTTCGATGCTGCTTTCTATTTCTGGATAGGTGCTTCTGTATTTTCAATGTTATTGGCACTTACTGTTTGGAATGTTAAACAAAAAGAATAATGAATCATATTTCACAATAAAAATCAGTGTGATAACCATGGAATTTAATAATAAAATAATCATGCTCAATATTATCATTTTTTTGATATTGAGTTTGAGTATCAATTTTGCTCAGACACCAAGGTTTGAAACAGTACAAAAATTTTTTGCGGAAGAAGCAAGACAGGGCGTTGCAGTTGATGAAAATTATATTTACGTTATCGGCAACCGTGAAATTGGTAAATACGATAAGAAGACTACCGAAATAGTTGCACAATGGAAAGATGAAGAAGGCGGCAAGTTCATTCATATGGACAGTGGTGTTATTGTTGATGGTAAGTTGTACTGCGCTCATTCTAATTATCCTTATTTCCCAATGACAAGCTCTATTGAAATTTTTGATCCGAAAACTTTAGAGCATATTGAAACTCATAGTTTTGGTATTTACCGCGGCTCTTGCACCTGGGTGGATTACTACAACGGCTTTTGGTGGGCTGCTTTCGCTCATTACAATAAATGGCGGGATTCCACCAATGCTGATGTTAGATATACATCGGTAGTTAAGTTTGACGATCATTGGCGTGAAGTTGAATCTTGGACTTTTCCTAAAGAAGTTTTTACACGCTTCGGTGAAATGAGTAATTCAGGCGGCTCTTGGGGTCCTGATGGTTTGCTCTATTGCACCGGTCATGATAATAATGAAGTTTATGGGTTGAAAATTCCCGACACCGGTTCTGTACTAGAATTGGTGCGAGTTATTCAAATAGAAAGTTTTGGACAGGGGATTGCCTGGGATCGCTCAGATCCAAATTTTATTTATGGAATTATTAAAAGTGACTGTCTAATAATAAAATCAAGTTTTAAAATAAATCAATCTAATGAATCAAAGTAATTCTAAATGATGTATGGAATCGGTTTATTATTCATTGTTCGTTTTAATTGCGAGCATTGCGTTTATAATATTTATGACCGCAAATCTGAAGATAAATGCATTTTTTGTTCTAATAATTGCCGGAATAATAGCCGGACTTTTATCTGAAATGAAGCCGGAACAAATAATTGAAACTCTCAAAATTGGTTTTGGAAATACACTTGGCTCTATTGGAATTGTTATCGTTGCCGGTACAAGTCTTGGCGTTATGCTCGAAAAAACTGGGGCAGCGTTATCAATGGCTGATTTCATTCTGAGAAAAGTAGGAAAAAAAAACTCATCATTAGCGATGAGTTTAACCGGGTTAATTTTTGGAATACCGATATTCTGTGATTCCGGCTTTGTCATTTTGAGTCCTTTAAATAAGTCTATTTCTTTTCATTCCGGTACCCCGATTGCAATTATGGCAGTTTCACTCGGTACAAGTTTACTTGCAATACACTGTTTTATTCCGCCCCATCCCGGGGCAACTGCGGCTGCGGGAATTATAGGGGTAGATATTGGGCAATTAATGTTAATGGGATTGTTATTGGCTGTTCCTACTGCAATTGTTGGTTTCGCTTGGGCAAATACTTATGGAAAAAGATTTGAAGATAATAGTAAGAATAATAAATTGGAAAAAAATATTAAAGTTGACGATATACACCTTCCGAACCCAATCTTATCATTCATACCAATTATTTTGCCGATTATCTTAATTGCTCTTAAGTCTATTCTTCTGCTTTTTATAGATACACTTGATAATAATATTTTTGGAAAAACAATTATTTTTATTGGTGATCCTTCCGTTGCCCTGCTTATCGGATTAGTAATTAGTTTCATTTTGATGAATGAATGGTCATCTAACAAAATCGATACTTGGCTTGGCGAGGGAATAAAAAATGCAGGCAGCATACTCGCTATTACAGCGGCAGGAGGTGCATTCGGAGCAATTCTAGAGAAAACGGGGATTGGATTTACAATTGGAAATTCACTTGCCGCGCTTGGATTAGGAATATTTTTTCCTTTCATTATTTCCTCTGTTTTAAAAACAGTTCAAGGTTCATCAACTGTTGCGATAATTACGGCAAGCTCGTTGGTTTTACCGTTACTTCCTGAGTTACATCTTAATACAGGTTGGGGTCCGCTTTTAACTATTCTAGCGTTAGGCGCAGGTTCAATGGTCGCATCACATACCAATGACAGTTATTTTTGGGTAGTTACAAAATTTTCCAACCTGAAATTAGAGGTCTCTCTTAAAGTTTTTACAACTGCAACAATAATTATGGGAATTACCGCACAAATAATTATTTACATCTTTTCATTATTTACTTGTGCCAATTAAGAATCGAAAATCTTCATACCGCGCAGCAGCTAAGTTTCTTTACACCTTTATCAAAACCAATTGCAGCAAATTTTACATTTTCAGATAAAGTTAAATACAGGTGAAACATTTGTTTTAATTCTTTAACGGTAATGCCGTATTTTATTGCAAGCGAAATTTACATCAACAATTCCGAACCTTCGGTAGCAAGAATTCTTGCGCCGATTAACTTGTCGTTTTCTTTGTCGCGAATAAGTTTTATGAATCCTTTCGTGTTTTTTGCTGCAAGTGAGCGGGGAACATTTTTCAACTCTATTGTTGAAACGTCGTAATCAATTTTATTTTTATAAGCCTGGTTTTCATTCATCCCAACCCCGGTAAGTTGAGGGTCTGTAAAAATTACCCGTGGGAAAACCGAGTAATCTTTTTTAGTATGATTTTCACCAAACATATTTTCAACAGCAAAAGACCCTTCGTACGCTGCGGAATAAATAAAAAAATTCGCCGGTTATATCCCCGGCTGCATAAATATTTGGAACTGATGTCTGCAAATATTCATTTGATTCATTGAAATTTTGTTTGTGAAGTTCAACTCCTAATTCTTCAAAACCGAAACCGGCAGCATTTCCTTTTCTGCCGGTTGCAACAAAAAAATGAGTGCCTTCAATTGTTTGGTCTTTCCGCTTAACAGAATCATTATTAATAACTTTCCAAAGTGTCTTTTCTCTGATAGGATATAGCAAGACTAACGAAACATTCTATTGAAGCAGTTGGTAGATATTTCAAGAGCTATAAAAATATAAAGCTGCTTATGGAAACAGAATTTAATCTGATTGAGATGCTAAGAGTATCAGGAGTGGGAAGAAGTACAATAATCCAGTACAGAGAGTTAGTGGAATTAAATCATTCGGAGCTAAAAGATGAAAGTAAAAAAGAAAGATAGTAACTGCGTTGGGAAACGCCCTCCCTCCGTTACAATCAAAAAGAGTCTAAATAAATTGAATTAAACAATGACAAAGGTTATTTTAGGAATGTCCTCCAAAATAACCTACCGGAAGATTTTCCTAATTGCAAAATAGTTTGAGAATATTAGTGTGGAATTCAGAATAAAGGGAGCTATGAACAGCTCCCTTTATATCTATTTGTGTGGGCCTGCACGGGCTCGAACCGCGGACCCTCTGATTATGAGTCAGATGCTCTAACCAACTGAGCTACAGGCCCAATAATTAGGGATCGAAAAGTAATACTTTAAGAAAAATATTACAACTCTTTGTAGAGAAATGATGTAAAAAAAATCGTAAAGATTTTTCTTGCAAATTATGATTTCAAATTATTAAAGCAAATAAATAGCAAAAAAATTGCAAAATAAAATTCGAAAACATATATTTGCACTTCATTTTCGGTGTTTTTCTAAAATTTTGATGACTGCCGGGGTGGCGGAATTGGTAGACGCACAGGACTTAAAATCCTGTGGGTGTTTACACCCGTGCCGGTTCGAGTCCGGCCCTCGGTACAAAAATTAATTTTATCGGATTAAAATATTTGCGGGTTCTTAGCTCAGTTGGTTAGAGCGTCTGCTTGACGTGCAGAAGGTCATAGGTTCGAATCCTATAGAACCCACAGTAAACCGGAGTGCGCTCCGTTTTTTTTTAAAAGAGAGTTAGAATGAACAAAGTAGAAATAGCTTTCCCCGACGGTTCTAAACGGGAATTTGAGAGCGGCACTACAGCCTTGCAAATAGCAGAGAGCATTTCGCCTAAACTTGCTCGGGAAGCGCTTGTTGCTAAGATTGACGGAATTTTGAGAGATTTGGATTACCCGATCCACGAAAACGCTTCTCTTCAAATTCTTACATTTAACGAACCTGAAGGGCGCGAGACTTACTGGCATTCAACTTCTCATTTGATGGCTCATGCTGTTCTTTCTTTTTATCCTGAAGCAAAGTTCGGTGTTGGCCCGGCAGTTGAGACCGGATTTTATTATGATATTGATATAAATACAAAACTGACTGAAGAAGACCTTAGTAAAATAGAAAAACGCATGCTCGAAATTGCTAAACAGAGCAATAAATATAAGAGATCAGAGTTGTCAAAAGACGATGCAGTAAAACTTTTCTCAGAGAAAGAAGATCAGTATAAACTGGAAATTCTTTCTGAACTTGATGACTTAAAAGAAACCATTAGCATATATAATGAAGGCGAGTTTGTTGATCTTTGTACCGGTCCGCATATTCCCGATACTGGAAAAATTAAATATGTAAAGTTGTTGAGTGTTTCCGGTTCGTATTGGCGCGGTAATGAGCATAATAAACAACTTCAGCGTATTTATGGTGTTTCATTCCCGAAACAAAGTATGCTGGATGATTATATTAAATTTTTGGAAGAAGCAAAAAGAAGAGACCATCGCAAGCTCGGACGTCAACTAGACCTTTTCAGTATACAAGAAGAATCCGGACCAGGTTTAATCTACTGGCATCCTAAAGGTGCACGAGTCCGCCACGAGATTGAATCCTTTTGGAAACAGGCTCATTATGAGAATGGTTACGAACTTTTATATTCTCCGCACATTGGCAAAAGCTGGTTATGGGAAACAAGCGGTCATCTTGAAAATTATAAAGAGAATATGTATGCCCCAATGTCAATTGATGATCAGGATTATTTTATTAAACCTATGAATTGCCCTTTCCACATAATGATGTATAAATCAAAATTATGGTCGTACCGGGATTTACCTTTAAGATGGGCGGAGCTTGGCACCGTTTATAGATATGAAAAAAGCGGAGTTCTTCACGGTCTACTCAGAGTTAGAGGTTTTACTCAGGACGACGCACACATTTTTTGTGCACAAGAACAAATAGAGGATGAAATAATTGAAGTTATTCGATTCTCTATGTATATGTGGAAATCTTTCGGCTTTGACGACCTCAAATTTTATATTGCTACAAAACCTGAAAAAGCGGTCGGTGACGATAATTTGTGGGAAAAAGCAATCAATTCACTTAAGCTGGCAATGCAAAAAGAAAATCTTGATTACGAAATAGACGAAGGCGGCGGCGCATTCTACGGTCCAAAGATTGACATAAAAATTAAAGATGCTTTAAAACGCGAATGGCAGATGAGCACAATTCAATTCGATTTTAATCTGCCGGAACGATTCGATATGAAGTACATTGGGGAAGACGGCAAAGAGCATAGACCCTTTATGGTTCATCGCGCCTTACTTGGCTCTCTCGAAAGATTTATGGGCGTGCTTATAGAACATTTTGCCGGCGCTTTTCCAGTTTGGCTCTCGCCGGTGCAAGTGGCAGTAATTCCAATTTCAGAACATTTTGTTGACTATGCGAAAGATGTAAACGAAAAATTAAAAAAGAACGGAGTACGATCCGAACTTGACATGCGTAATGAAAAAATTGGCTATAAAATTAGAGATTGGGAAACGCATAAAGTGCCTTTTATGCTTATATTAGGGGAAAAGGAAAAAGAATCCTCGACCGTTTCTGTTAGGCAGCATAAAAAAGGCGATCTTGGCTCGAAAAACATTGATGAATTTATTGGTTTTATATTAAATTTGATCAGTGTAAAATCTATTAACAATTAGTGAGGTTATTTATTTCACAAAAACAAAAAACTAGAGTTAATGAAGATCTTTTAGAACTGAAAGAGATTCGTTTACTCGATTCCAACGGCGAACAGGTTGGAATTGTTACAGCTCGGGAAGGATTTAAAAAAGCTCAGGAAGAAAATTTGGATTTGGTTGAGATTGCCCCGAATGCAAATCCTCCTGTTTGCAAGATTATTAACTTTGGTAAATTTGTTTATGAACAGCAGAAAAGAGAGAAAATCCAGAAAAAGAAACAGCATGTAGCAGTTCTAAAAGAAATCAGACTGCATCCGAATACTGATACGCATGATTTCGAATTTAAAGCGCGGCATGCATTAAAATTTATTGAGGACGGTAATAAAGTAAAAGTTGCCGTGATTTTTAAGGGAAGGGAATTAGCTTACAAGGAACACGGCGAAGAACTATTGAAAAAGTTCGTAGAAAAACTTGCAGATGTTGCAAAATTAGAAAATGAATTTAAGTTTGAGGGAAGAATTATGCATGCTATACTTTCTCCCTCCAAAACAAAAAAGAAGAAATAAAGAGGGATAGTATTATGCCAAAGATGAAAAGTAACCGCGGAGCTTCAAAAACATTTAGAAAAACCGGCTCCGGCAAGGTTAAGAGAAACAAAGCCTTTAAATCTCATATTCTTACTTCAAAATCAACTAAGAGAAAAAGAGGTTTAAGAAAATCAACTTTAGTTTCTAAAGCTGATACAAAAAGAGTAAAAATAATGATTCAACAATGATAGAGGTAAACTTATGCCACGTTCAGTTAATAAAGTAGCTTCAAGACAGAGAAGAAAAAAAATTCTTGGCAGAGCCAAAGGGTACTGGGGTTCTAGAAGCAAGGTTTATACAATTGCAAAGAATTCCGTTGAGAAAGGTCTTCTACATTCAAGAAGAGATAGAAAAACCAAGAAAAGATTATTCAGAAGTCTGTGGATTGTCAGAATAAATGCTGCTGCAAGATTAAACGGCACTACTTATTCAACACTTGTCGATGCCATGAATAAAAAAGGCGTAGATATTAACCGCAAGATTCTTGCTGGCTTAGCCGTTGATAATCCTAAAGCTTTTTCAGACGTAGTTAAATTTGTACTTAACTAATTAATTACCCTCTTAAAATTATTCGCATTTTTAATTTAAGGGGGTTTTTCTATTTAAAAACTTCTTGAAACTGCTATGATTGAAAAAATCCATCTTGTCGAAAAAGAATTTAAAGAAGATATAGGCAAAATCTCTCAAAGTAAAGATTTGGAAGAACTCCGTATAAAATACCTTAGCCGGAAGGGTTTGATCTCTGTTCTAATCGATGAGTTTAAAGAATTGCCTGCTGCTGAGAAACCCAAATTTGGGAAAGCAATTAATCAACTCAAAAATGAAGCGCAAGAATCGTTTAATGAAAAGAAAAAATACTTTGAATCATTATCAGATAATGCCGAGATTAAACTAGACTTGAGTTTACCATCTAGACGCAGAGTGATAGGCACCAAACACATACTTTCGCAAACACTTGACGAGATGAAAGAGATTTTTAAAGGACTTGGTTTTTCGGTTCACGAAGGTCCAGAATTGGAGTCAGATTACTATAACTTCGAAGCGCTGAATTTCCCGGATGATCATCCTGCAAGGGATATGCAGGATACTTTTTTTATTAATGATAAATTTTTACTCCGCACTCATACATCTCCGGTTCAAATTCGATTAATGGAAAAGCAGACGCCGCCAATCAGAGCCATTATGCCTGGAAAGGTTTATAGAAATGAAGCAATAAGTGCAAAAAGCTACTGCCTTTTTCATCAAGTAGAAGGACTTTATGTTGATGAAGACGTTACATTTGCGGAGCTTCGGGGAACTTTGATATCATTCGTTCAACAATTTTTTGGGAAAGATATCAAATACAGATTTAGAGCAAGTTTCTTCCCGTTTACAGAACCAAGTGCAGAGCTTGATATATGGTGGCAGCCAAAAGGTAAAGATGGAAGATGGATGGAAATTCTCGGTTGCGGTATGGTTGACCCGAATGTCTTGGCTAATGTTAATATTGATCCGGAAAAATATGTCGGTTATGCTTTTGGTATGGGTGTCGAAAGAATCGCTCTTAGGAAATACGGCATAAGCGATATACGGACTTTCTTCGATAATGATAAAAGATTTTTAATTCAATTCTAATCAGGAGTTTATTTTGAAAATCTCACTCAACTGGGTAAAGGATTTTATTGATTTGTCGGGAATTTCAACCGAGGAGATTGTTTCTAAATTAACTTTCTCTGGTTTGGAAATTGAAGAATTAGTAGATCAAAAAAAGATATATGAAAACTTTGTTGTAGGGTACGTTAAAGAAAAAAAGAAACACCCAAATGCGGATAAACTTTCACTATGTGTTGTTTCGGACGGCACAACTGATTATCCTGTAGTTTGCGGTGCTCCTAACGTAGAATCAAGACAAAAAATTGTATTTGCAAAAATCGGCGCGGTAATTCCCGAAAGCCGTACAGAATTAAAAAAGGTGAAAATACGAGGAGAAATTTCGGAAGGAATGATCTGCAGTGGGAAAGAGCTTGGTATTAGTGATGACCACACAGGCATTATGGTTTTGGACAATGATGTAAATGTTGGAATGGTTTTCTCCGATTTGTTTGAAATGAATGATATTATTCTCGAAGTAAATATAACGCCAAATAGAGCCGATGCTTTTAGCCATTTCGGAATTGCGCGCGAACTCGGTGCGATTTTCAATAGAAAAGTTGAGCTGCCAAACGTTCGATTAAAAGAAAGCAAAGAAACTTCCACACAATTTGCTAAAATAAAAATTCAGAACACGGTTGACTGTCCGCGTTATGTAGGCAAGGTCGTAAAAAATATTACGGTGAGTGAATCCCCCGAATGGATGAAAAAAAGACTTAGAAACGTAGGTTTGAGACCGATAAACAATATTGTCGATGTTACAAATTATGTCCTTTTTGAGCTGGGGCAGCCGCTTCATGCTTTTGATCTTGATAAATTATCAGGCTCTGAAATAATAGTTCGCTCTGCTGGAAGCGAGCAAAAGTTTACGACACTTGATTCAAAAGAAAGATTGCTGCAGAATACCGACCTTCTTATTTGCGACGCCGATAAGCCTATTGCAATTGCCGGAGTTATGGGCGGAGAAAATTCTGAAGTTACAACAAACACAAATTCAGTTCTGATCGAAAGCGCATATTTCAGACCATCGGCAATTAGAAAAACATCAAAGAAATTGGGATTGTCAACAGATTCCTCAATGCGTTTCGAGAGAGGATGCAACGTTGAAATTACTAATTATGCAGCAAGAAGAGCCGCTCAGATGATGGCTGAGATTTCAGGCGGCAGCCCGGCACAAGGTGAAATTGATATTTACCCTGAGGTAATCCCTCAGAAAAAAGTATCGGTTAGATTTTCTCGCATCACAAAAATATTGGGTTACAAAATACCCGATGAAAATATTGAATCAATTTTATTGAACCTGGGATTTGAAATTGATTTTAAGTCTGATGAGGAAATCAGTGTGATAGTTCCATTATTCCGCCATGATATTCAAAGAGAAGTTGATTTAATTGAAGAGATTGCTAGAATCTACGGTTATGAAAACATTCCTGATATAAAAAATATTAAGATAACATTAGATGAGAAAATAGATCAATCCGATTTTGTAAATAATACGCGTAACATTCTGACTGGTTTAGGACTAAATGAAATCATAACGAATTCTTTGTTGAGCGATGAAGCGGTCAATGGTTTTGGGAATGCTATCAAGATCTTGAATCCACAAAGTTTTGAAATGTCTAATGCAAGAACATCCCTTATTCCAGGCACTTTGATAACTATCTCTAATAATTTGAATATTCGAGAAAAGAATCTCGGGTTTTATGAAATTGGGCATGTTTTCGAAAAACTCACTGATGGGGAAATTATTAACTTCGAAGATTTTAAAGAAACAAAACATTTGTTGATTTCATTAACCGGAAGCAACCGGGAGGATGAGTGGTATGGCAAGTCGAGGAAATATGACATATTTGATCTTAAAGGCTTAGCAGATGCATACCTAAACGAAATTTCTCTTGACTCTGAATTAACCGATTCATATTATAAAACACCGAATTCCTTGTTTGATTATTATTATGAGTTTAAACATAAGGATAATGCAGTAGGCGTAGGCGGAAGAGTTAAGAAAGCAATTCTATCCAAATATGGAATAGATCAAGATGTTTTTATTTTTGATTTCAATCTGAGTTTGATTGAAAACATTCTTCCTGGAGCAGTCGGGTTTAAAGAATTATTGAAATACCCCAAGATCATAAGAGATTGCTCTTTTGTCGTAGATAATGAGGTTGAGGCGGCTGCAGTCATAAAAGTTATTTCAAATTCAGGCTCTAAGTTGTTGAAAAAAGTAAAGTTATTTGATATTTTTGAAAGTGAAAGTTTAGGGCAGAACAAAAAGAGCCTTGCTTTTCAATTAGAGTTTTATGATTTTAACAAAACCTTAACTGAGGAAGAAGTAGAAAAAGACTTTTGGAACGCTATTGAGTTAGTAAAAAAGAATTTCAATTCTCAACTTAGAGGGCAATAGTTGGCAGAATCATCCAAATATGATTTGTTCTTTGATGAACTTACAACACTTGAAAAACAAATCTATGCGTTCGCTCAAAAATGTGATGATCTTATCGATGAAAATTCGGAACTAAGGTCGAGGATTGACACTATTAACGAGGAAAATAAAATTTTAAAACAAAAAATACGCGATTTGGAGCAACGTTTTTCCGAAAAGAGTAATTCTCAAGATCTTTTCGGCAATGCATTAAACTCGGAGGAGAAAGAAAATATTAAGAGTAAATTAAATGAAATGATTTCAAAAATTGACAATCATTTACGTTCTTAATTAATTTGTTTGTATGGTGGAAGTGACTTAAAAATGACAGAAAAAAAGAAGCTAAAAGTTAAAATATTTGATAAAGAGTACTCTTTACTTGTAGAAAATCAAGACATTGCTGCAGAGCTTGCTAAGTATGTGAACAATGTTTTGGAAGAAACGCGCGATGAACTGCCGGAGCAATCGACAGAAACGGTTGCAATTATTTCGGCTTTGAATATTGCATACGAATTATTTGTTGAAAAAAACAGGAACAGAGAATTTAGTATTCAAGCTACTGAAAAAGTAAAGAAAATAAAGCTTCTTTTGAACGAGTCAAAGATAATGTCCTCCCCATAATGTTTGCCGCAACGTCAACGCTAAGAAGAACTATTAAGTTCGATTATTAAGGGTTACTGACTCACAGCGTGTATTACAGGCCTCAACCTGGTTTACCGGGTATTTAAGTAATTAAATCAGTGGAAGTAAAAAGCGTTGGGCAGTTTCCCGCACTGATAAGGAAGAGCTTCTTCCTTACCGTTGGCGGCTGCGGCTTAATATAAATACCTTATTGGAGGAAATTATGGAAACGATATATCCCTTATATGCCGCAGGTATTATTGTTGTTATTTTAGCTGTCGGATTTTTAATCGGCTGGTTATTGAATTCGAAAATTGGCAAGAATAGTATATCGCGAGCTAAGGAAAGAGCTAAAGCAGTTATTGACGAAGCTGAAAAAGAAGCTAAAAATATTAAGAAGGAAAAACTTCTCGAAGTTAAAGATGAATGGTTCAAAAAGAAGCAGGAGTTTGATAATGAACTGAATTCACGAAAGCAAAAATTTCAAAATATCGAGAAAAAGCTTGAGCAGAGAGAAGAGAGCATTGAAAAGAAGTATGACTTGGTTATAACCAAAGAGAAAGAAAATAAGCACCTCGAAAGAATTCTTATTGAACGCCAGCAGAATATTGAAAGAAAAGAAAACGAGATAGAAAAATTATTTCTCGAACAAAACCTAAAGCTCGAAAAGATTGCCTCATTAACATCCGAAGAAGCTAAGAAAATGCTCATGGAAAACATGATAAACAAAGCTAAATCGGATGCTTCACAATTTATTCAACAGATAAGAGATGAATCAAAAGTAGAAGCAAAGAAAATTGCACAGAAGATTGTAGTTCAGGCTATTCAACGAACGGCAGTGGATCATTCCGTGGAAACTACAGTCTCGGTCGTTCAAATACAGAACGACGAAATGAAAGGCAGAATAATTGGTAGAGAAGGCAGAAATATTCGCGCATTTGAGGCGGCAACCGGAGTAGACGTTATAGTTGATGATACTCCCGAAGCAGTAATATTATCAGCATTTGACCAGTTCCGCCGAGAAGTAGCCCGTATAGCGCTGGAAAGATTGATCAGCGACGGAAGAATTCACCCTGCAAGAATCGAAGAAGTGGTTGAAAAGGTTCAGTCTGAACTCGAAGACGAAATCACAAAAGAAGGTGAAAATACTTTGATTCAATTGGGGCTTCACGGCGTTCACAATGAATTGGTGAAACATGTCGGCAAAATGAAATATAGATCAAGCTACGGGCAAAATCTATTACAGCACAGTATTGAAGTTGCCTATCTAACAGGTATAATGGCATCAGAACTTGGTTTTGACCCTAACATGGCAAAACGGGCGGGTCTTCTTCACGATATAGGAAAAACGGTTGATAAATCAATCGAAGGTCCACACGCATTAATCGGGTATGATATTGCAAAAAAATACAAAGAACATCCTATTGTTGTTAACGCAATCGGATCGCACCATGAAGATATCGAAATGGAGCATCCAATAGCCTCATTAGTTCAAGCGGCAGATGCGATAAGCGGCGCTCGACCGGGGGCTAGAAGAGAACCACTCGAATCTTATGTTAAGAGGCTGGAGAACCTCGAAAATATCGCGAAGACATTTGAAGGCGTTGCAAAAACATACGCTATTCAAGCTGGACGCGAAGTAAGGGTGATTGTTGAGCCTGATAAAGCTGATGACGACTTTTCAAATAAACTCGCTTTTGATATTGCACAAAAAATTGAAGAGGAAATGGAATACCCTGGACAGATTAAAGTTACCGTGATACGAGAAGTCAGGAAAATAGCCTATGCGAAATAATCTGTTGATTTAATAACGGCAATAGCCGATGAAAAAAAGTAAATTAAAAATAGCAGTTACTGGCGGGATCGGAACCGGCAAATCTGAAGTTTGCAGGGTTTTCAAGGAAGCAGGCTACAAAACGCTTAATGCCGATACTATATCAAAAGAGGTCCTTTCTTCGGATAAGTATGTTCAGAGTAGGATAATTAAAGCTTTCGGAGAAAAAGCATTTATAAAAGGGAAACCTGACAAAGAGTTTCTATCAAAAATTATCTTCAATGATCCAGCCCAACTTCAGAAAATTAACTCAATTATTCATCCGGTCGTAATAAAAAAAATTCTTCATCAAGCAAAGAATGAATTAAATAAAAACAATATAGTTTTTGTCGAATCCGCTTTGATTTTCGAAGCTAAACGTGAAAAAATGTTTGATCTTATTTTGCTTGTCACCTCCACTTCAAAAAATAAAATAGAAAGGGTTGCCGCCCGCGACGGTCTCTCGCATAGTGAAATAAAGAAACGGATGACAAACCAAATGCCTGAAGCGGAAAAAAGGCAGAAAGCAGATTTTGTGCTGAAGAACGACGGCGATATCAAAGAGTTAAGAATAAAAGCTCGCTTTTTTTTGAAAGTTTTTGAGAAGTTACTCGAAAGCAACTAACAAGACAATGATAAATACATATATCGGGGTGAACCTTGAAAGCACTGAACAGCCTATTAGTGTCATTTGTAAAAATGCTGCCAAAATCGGTAGTGCATTTATTCTCCAGAAAATATATTGCAGGAGAAAAACTCGAAGATGCGGTGCGTGTTGTGAAGGATTTAAATTCAAAAGGGATTATTGCTACTATGGATGTTTTGGGTGAGTCTGTTAAAACGAAGGATGAAGCTCGAAGAGCAACAAAAGATTGTCTTGACGTTCTGCAAGCAATACACGATAATAGTTTGGATTCTAATTTATCCGTTAAACCGACGCAGCTGGGTCTATTAATTGACAATGAATTCTGCCATGAGAATTTACTGTTAATAATTAAAAAGGCAAAGGAACTAAATAATTTTGTACGGATTGACATGGAAGACTCTTCAGTTACAGAGGCTATTATAAAACTGTATCTGAGATTAAGGGAGAAGTATGATAATTTAGGCATTGTAGTTCAATCGTACTTAAAACGCACGATTACTGACGTAGAGAGATTAAACAAAAACGGCACAAATTACAGACTCTGCAAAGGCATTTATATTGAACCAGAAGAAATCGCATATCGAGATTATCAAAAAGTCCGTGAGAACTTCCTTGATGTTCTGCGCCAAATGTTTAAAAATGGAAACTATGTGGGTATAGCTACTCATGACGACTATCTTGTTGAGGGTGCTTATAAGATGATTGAAGAACTTAAAATCCCAAAGAACAAATATGAATTCCAAATGCTATACGGGGTTAAAGAAAAACTGCGCGATAAAATTAATACTAACGGAGATAAAATAAGAATATATGTTCCTTTTGGTGATCATTGGTATGCCTATTCGATAAGGAGACTGCAGGAAAACCCTCAGCTTGCCTGGTATATAACTAAAAGTATTTTTACGTTGAATTAATGGTAATACTCGGTATCGAAACATCTTGCGACGAGACATCTGTTGCAGTATTGCTCGAAGAAAAAGTAAGTGTGAATTTAATTTCATCCCAATATTTCCATGAATTATATGGCGGCGTTGTTCCGGAGCTTTCCAGCAGGGCGCACCTTCAAACATTGATTCCACTAATTAAAAAAGCTCTTCAAAAAACTTCTATTTCAATTAATGATGTTGATATAATCGCTGCTACTGCAGGACCTGGATTAATCGGTGCCTTATTAGTCGGTCTTAACGTCGCTAAAGGAATTTCTTATTCATCCGGTAAAGTATTTATCCCAGTAAATCATATCGAAGGACATATATTTTCGGGTTTTCTGATGGAAGAGAAACCATCTTTTCCATTTTTGTGCCTTGTAGTATCCGGCGGTCATACACTTCTTCTCTTAGTCGAGGACGAGTTGAGGATTAAGCGTCTTGGAGTTACAATTGACGATTCGGCGGGTGAAGCATTTGATAAAACCGCTAAGATGCTGGGTCTTGGATATCCAGGCGGACCTAAAATTCAGTATTATGCTGGCATGGGTAATAGAACTAAAATAAATTTTCCTGTCGCAAGGTTGAACGATAAATATAATTTTTCATTCAGCGGATTAAAAACTTCAGTTCTAAGATATTTGCAGAAGAATTACGCCGATTCTGAAATCCCCAAAAGTGATATCGCTGATATAGCTGCGGCATTTCAGGAGGCGGTGATTAAAGCATTGACAGCGAATGTAAGGAAAGCTTTGACCGATTATAAAGTCGAATCAATATCTATGGTTGGAGGTGTAGCTGCAAACGTTAGTTTAAGAGAAAAGATGCAATCAATTGCTAACCAGCATAAGATTAAACTGATCATTCCGGCAAATGAATATTGCGGTGATAATGCGGCTATGATTGCCTGCCGGGCACTTCAGCTTTATAAAAGGGGAATAAAATATTCGCTTAATTATAACGCTTTCCCTGCATTGAGCGAAAAAGTGTTTATACATTGATTTCAAAGAACGAGTTTTATTAACAATATAACTTTATGATGTCGAAAAAAAATAAGTTGTCAAAAAACGAGATTTATCTAACTTCGTCCGTCTTCGGCTTTTTACTCGGTTTGTTGTTCTTCATTTTTTTTTCGCCTAATTATTATTTATCAGAAGACCCGGTGGAATTAAATATAAAAAGCGGCTCTACTTTTTCTTCTGTTCTTGATTCTCTACAAAATAAAGGTATAATCAGAAACAAAACATTTGTAAATATCGCCGCATTTTTACTGGGTGCGGATAAAAATATTAAAGCGGGGAAATACATAATTCCAAACGGACTCAGCTATATTGACTTGATTACTCTCCTTACTAAAGGTTCTCCGAACAGACAGAAATTAATTACAATACCTGAAGGGATTTGGCAGCATAAGTTAGCAGAACTTCTCCGTAAAGAATTAAATTTGGATTCGGCTAAAATCATGAAATTAAGTTACGATCGTGATTTTTTATTTTCTATGGGCATTACTGCAAAGACAGCCGAAGGATATCTGCTTCCCGACACGTATTTTCTTTTCGAAGAGACAAACGAAAAGGAAATTTTGAGAAAATTAAAATCGGAAATGGATAAAATATTTGAAGCAGATTCCGTAATCCAGGCACTAAGTAAAACAAGATTCAACAAACATCAAATTCTCACTCTCGCTTCAATAATAGAAGGAGAGTCAAATATAATTGATGAATTTAAAATCATAGCTGGAGTTTATCACAATAGATTAAAGAGGGGCATGCTTCTTCAAGCTGATCCAACTATTCAATACCTGAAACGCAATTCAAAAAATTACAATAGAGTTTTATACAAGGATTTGGAAATTAAATCACCTTATAATACTTATATTTACGCCGGGCTGCCTCCTTCGCCTATTAATAATCCAGGAAGAGACGCAGTTCTGGCTGCTATTTTCCCGGAAGAAAATAATTATTTATATTTGGTGGCAGATGGTACAGGCGGTCATAAATTTTCTGAAACATTAAGTGAACATAATAAAAACGTACAAGAGTATAGACGATGGCGCAGCGCTCAAAAATAATTAAAGGTTTTTTTTATGCTTTAATAATTTCTTTTTATGGTTGTGCTAATCAGATGCCGCCTTCTGGCGGAGATATTGATCTTATACCACCGGAGATAGTCAGCTCATACCCGGAGAATAGAGCAGTGAATTTTTCGGGCGATAGGATTGAAATAGTTTTTTCTGAATATGTAGATAAAAGGTCAGTTCACGAATCAATTTTTATCTCTCCGGCAGTCGACGGAGTTTTTCAATTTGACTGGGGCGAAAAAAATGTGGGTATTATTTTCCCGGAAATTCTTCGTCAAAATACAACTTACATCTTTACAATCGGTACGGACGTGATTGATCTGAATAACAAAAATCATATGGAAGAAGCTTTTATATTAACTTTTTCAACGGGTAACGAAATAGATAACTGCACCGTAAAAGGTCAAGTTTATGACAAAGAGCCTTTGGGTACAATGCTGTTTGCCTACATGATTACCGATACTATACCAAATCCTCAGACTCAGAAACCGCATTACATTACTCAAGCGGGCAGGAACGGCAATTTTCTGCTGCGGGGTATGCAGCCGGCAGCCTACAGAATATTTGCCGTTAAAGATTACTTCAAGGATTTAACTTATAATATCGGAGATGATTATTACGGTTCCCCATTCATGGATGTTACCTTAACCAAGAGCGATACTTTATTCAGCGGGTTGAATTTCTTTTTAACGCTTGAAGACACTACAGCTCCTCACATTGCAAATTTAACAATGACCGATATGAACCACATTTTGATTGAATTCACAGAATCTATTGATTCCTCAAAAATATCTGCATTTAATTTTTCGCTTTTTGATTCGACAGAGACAGTAACATTTCCGGTAAAATATTTTTTTAAGGGCAAAGCTAAAAATAAAGAAATGTTCCTATCATTTGAGTCAGAACTAAATTCCAAGAATAATCATTATTTAATTTCAAAAAATATTGTTGACAGGGCGGGGAATGTAACGAATAAAGAAAAAACATATTTTGACGTAAGTTCGAAAGTTGATACAATTCCGCCTTCAGTGTTGAATGTAAAAACTGAGTACGGTAATAACAGAGTAGATTTTCAGAATCCATATTTCGTGATATATATTGATGACGGGGTTGACACAGAACGCGTAGAAAACCCTACCATTTCTGATCCTATAGGAAATGTCTTTTTGACTGATATAAAATTCCTCGACAACGCTTCAATCTATGTTACAGCATCCAAGAAATTAAAGCAGGCAACAAATTACCAGCTTGATTTCAATAGCGCCTCACTTATTGACGCGGCAGGAAATTCAAGCGATACAGTTTTTAGCTATAAATTCCAGACAATCAATGAATTAGATTTCAGCGGGGCTGGCGGCAGTATATCACATGGCAAAGAGGAAAAGGTTTTTGCAGTGCTTACTAATGTATCTGAACCTGAAGTCTTTTATAAAAAGAAAATGTCAGACTATAAATTTAATTTTGACAGGGTGATCCCTGGCAAGTACCTTCTGTGGTTTTTTTCTGATGCCGACGGCAATGAAGTATATACACATGGCAAAGTAAATCCGTTTGTATATTCCGAAAGGTTCATGTATTTCCCTGACACATTGAATCTGCGCGCACGATGGCCTGTAGGAGATATATTAATTGATTATAAGTAAGAAGATTCTAATTATATAGCCAATATTTTTGCGCCTTTACCTTAAATTCTTCCGTATCTTTTCTCAGCATTTCATGTATATCTTCAACAAGATAACGCTTTCTGAATAGTTCACGGACTTTATTCGATCCTAAGGCTTTATCGAAAGCTTTAATTCCTTTTATATCATCTTCAAGTGTCATTTTACCAGGGTATAACTTGTTTACTGCCTGAAGAAAGTAGAATTGGATTTTCATTAATTCAATAGTATTAAAATCCAAAATATGTATTTGAACGCCAGAAATACTTTCACCTTTGGCAAAAGCATAATATGGAGAATAATGCACAGGTCTGAATATCACACCGGGAAGATTATAAGAATTCATCTCCTTGCTAAGAGCAGCTGCATCTATCCAGCCAGCAGCGAAGGTTTGGAATGGAATTGTATAGCCGACACCTATCGAGATTGTATTACGCAGCTCGCCTACAATTCCGGATGCGACATAATAGAATGGAGAATCCTTATGAGGAATGTGTGGAGAAGTCATCACCCAGGGGAGTCCGGTCTCTTCAAATGTCATATTTCTCTTCCAGCCTTCCATCGGAACAATTTCGAGATCGCACTTTATCCCATCTTTTAAATGTTCCTCCTCATTCAAAAAAACTGCCAGCTCGCCGCAAGTTAATCCGTAAACGTAAGGTATTTTGAATTGACTTATAAATGAAACGAAATCGTCTTCAACAAGGCTGCCTTCAACTCTTAAACCGCCAAGCGGATTAGGTCTGTCAAGAACAATAACCTTTTTGTTATTCTCCGCCGCGGCTTCCATTACTAAACCCATTGTGCTAATGAAAGTATAAGATCGGCATCCGATATCTTGAATATCGTAAACAATTACGTCAACAATTTCGAGTAGTTCAGATGTTGGTTTTCTGTTTTCTCCATATAGCGAATAAACAGGAAGATTAGTAGCAGCATCCTTATAGAAACCGATTTTTTCACCGCCTTCTATATCTCCTCTGACACCATGTTCGGGGCTGTATAATGCAGTAAGTTCAATCGAGTCAGCCTGAAATAAAATATCAATAGTTGAATTAAGCCTGCTGTCAACTCCGGTCTGATTTGTAACTAACCCTACCTTTAGACCTCGGAGAATGTCAAATTTTCTTTCGATTAAAACTTCAAGTCCGGTTTTAACCTTAATTGATTGTGCGAATAGATCGTTCATAATAAACATGAATAATAAAATTGTAAATATCTTTTTCATTCTATACCTTGATAGTTATTATTAATTCAACGTGTATAAATAACCTTACCTTTCTTAATAGTCATGCTGTTCAAGTTGTTAGCTGCATTGTAAATGATGTCAAGATAATTATCTGAATCAAAGATAGAAAAATCTGCTTGTTTACCAACCTCAATGCTTCCGGATATTTTTTCTCGGTTGATGGCTTTAGCAGCATTGATTGTGTATGCGGAGATTATCTCTTCAGCTGACATTTTCATTTTTATCGCAGCAAGATTCATAATGAAACTGATATTAGAAATGTTTGAAGAGCCGGGGTTAAAATCCGTGGCTAAAGCTATTATAGCGTCGTTAGCAATCATTTTTTTAGCTGGTGCAAAATTGTAATCGAGGAAATAACTAACGCCTGGGAGAAGGGCGGCAACGCTCTCAGTTGCAGAAAAATACTTTATCTGATCGTCATTCAATACTTCTAAATGATCAACGCTTATAGCTCCGTGAGCTAATGCGGTTTCAAGCCCTCCTACTGAATTAAACTGTTCGGTGTGAAGCTTGAGTTTTAGATTATATTTTTCGGCAGCATTAAAAATGGAATCAACTTCTTTTGCGCTGAATGCAGTAACTTCACAAAATGCATCACAGAACTCTGCTAAATTATTTTCTGCAATATAAGGCAGCATCTCGTTGATGATTATTTCAAGATATTTCTTTTTGTCATTTTTATATTCTTTGGGGAATGTATGAGCACCAAGAAAAGTAGCCGCAATATCAATGTCGTAGATTTCGTTCAGATGCTTAATAACCTGCAGAAGTTTTATTTCATCATAATAACTAAGCCCGTAACCGCTTTTAATTTCTAATGATGTAACTCCTTGAGAAATAAAATATTCCACCTTCGATTTTGCAGAATTAACAAGTTCATCGAATGAGGATTTCCTTACGGCTTCGACCGTATTGTTAATCCCGCCGCCTGCGCGCGCTATTTCCTCGTAGCTTTTTCCCTTCAGACGCTGAAAAAACTCCGATGATCTCGAGCCGGCAAAGACAAGGTGAGTGTGGCATTCGATAAGCCCAGGCAAGACGGTTTTACCTGTCAGATCGATACTGTTGATAACATCGTTCTGATTTAATGAATTGTTGGGCAATATTCCTGCAATTAGATCATCTTCAATTAAAATAGAATGATTAGTAAGAATCCCTAAACTGCTTTGTTCGGCTCCGCGTTTGTAATTTTTACCTTGTGTATCAACAGTAATTATTTGCTTCGGGTTGTAGAGTAATTTTTTCATTCGATCGAGGGTTTAGATAAAATTTATTAGAATGATTTTTTTTCAAGAAATTGCCAAAAACAAAAAATACAACCAAGTTTTATAAAAATAAACCTGTCTCATTTTAAAATGTGTTCTTTAGAGCTTTATTTTGGGGTAAATTATCTTTTAAAAAGACAGCTATGTAAAATTAGATAAAATAATTTTCAAAATAGATAAATTTTTGTTAAAAACACAACATTTAATTAAATTGCATGTCTAAAAATTAAGGGATTTGCAAACCATGCCTCCATCCAAAAAACTAAAAATTCTATTTGTCACATCCGAAGTGGTTCCGTTTATTAAAACCGGTGGATTGGCAGATGTTTCTTCTGCATTACCACAAAAATTGCAAGAACTTGGCCATCAGGTAAGGATTGTAGTTCCAAAATACGGAGCAATTGACGAGCGAAAGTACAAGATACACGAAGTTGTTAGATTAAAAGACCTCACCACGAATATTGGTGAAAAAGAAGTTGTTTTTTCGCTGCGTTCCTCATTTCTTGTCGGTATAAAAACGCGGGTTCAGATTTATTTTCTTGATAATCAGGAGTATTTTGGGAGCAGGCACAGCTTATACTCCGATCCGCTAACAGGAGAAGACTACGAAGACAATGACGAAAGATTCATTCTTCTGGCTAAATCTGTGTTTGAACTTGTCAGCAAACTTGGATGGGTGCCGGATGTTATTCACAGCAATGATTGGCAGTGCGGTTTGATTCCGGTTTATTTGAAAAAATTGTTTGCCGGCGATCCCAATTTAAGCTCTATCAAAACGCTTTTCACAATACATAATCTTAGTTATCAGGGTGTTTTCTCAAAATCATCTTTCAAAAAATTAGATTTACCCGACGAACTAAATTCCAATAACGGAATACTCCATGAAGGAAAATTGAATTTTATGAAATGCGGAATTAAGTATTCGGATTATGTTAACACAGTCAGCGAAACTTTTGCGAAAGAAATTTGTAAAGATGACGAATATGCTCTCGGATTGGCTGATGTTTTTAAGAAAAGAAAAAACAATGTTTACGGCATAGTCAATGGGATAGATACAATAATTTGGAATCCGGAGAAAGATAAAAAAATTGCTAAGAGATATTCATTAAAGAACATTGAGGATAAAATTGTAAATAAACAGGAACTATGTGATAAATTCGGACTTTCATTTGAACCGAGAATACCTGTAATCGGAATGATTTCAAGACTCGAGGATATTAAGGGTTTTGACTTGCTTCAGAAAACATTCAAAGATTTGATGAAGCTGAATATCAAGTTGGTTCTACTTGGCACGGGCAATAAAAAATATCACAGGTTTTTTGAAAGCCAATTAATTAATTACAGAGATAAATTTGCATGCTATCTTGGATTTGATGAGGAACTCGCCCATTTAATTGAATCAGGCGCAGATATGTTCCTTATGCCGTCAAAATACGAGCCGTGCGGACTGAATCAAATGTACAGCCTCGTATACGGTACAGTTCCAATTGTGCGAGAAACCGGCGGTTTAGCCGATACGGTTGTTAGATATGACGATAAGACCGGAGAAGGCAATGGCTTCTCATTCAAAAAATATGATACTTCGGATATGATAAATGAAATTAAGAGAGCTATAGATGTTTACAAAGATGAGAAGAGATGGCTAAAAATTATGAAAGCAGGCATGAAATCAGATTTTACCTGGTTGAATTCAGCTAAGAATTATTTAGAACTTTACAAGAAATTGATCAGTTAACTTAATGACTCACCGCGCTGTATTTCTCGACCGCGATAACACCCTTAATTATGATCCAGGCTATATAATTAATCCTGATGAAATAAAATTAATGCCCGGTGTTAAGGAAGGGATCAATGAATTGAAAAATAGTTTTGGATTTAAGTTGATCGTCATATCAAACCAATCGGGTATAGCAAGAGGGCTCTTCAAAAAAAACGATGTACAAATTTTTAACCGTAAATTGAATGAGCTGGTAAACAATAATATAGATGATTTTTATTTTTGTCCCTTTCATCCGGATTTTAGCGGTAAAGAAGATTCCTTATGCCGTAAACCTTCGCCTAATATGGTTTTAAATGCGGCGGTAAAACACGATATTGATTTAACAATATCATACATGGTAGGAGATATGCCGAGTGACGTTGAATGCGGAATCAATAGCGGGGTTAAAACAATATTATTAAATTATGAAATGAATGATGATAAAATTATGCTATTGCATAATGCGGGGAAAAGACCCAATTTTGTAGCCATGAATTTTTCTGAAGCATGTAAATATATCATTGAAGATTATACCGGGGGAAATAATTGAATTATATTAGAATTCTTCTTGCTCTTTTATCAGTATATTTTTTTGTAGGCTGCGAAGATGAGCCTAATTCTCTTGGCGACAACTTAATCCCCGATAAGGATAGAATAGGCGTTATTACCATTAACAGCACGGAGCAAAATTTCGAACTAAAACATAGTTCTTATATCGATACCCTGCAGCTCGGTTCGGCAAACCGGGTTCTTCTCGGGAAATATAGAAATGTTAATTCCAGCATGCTGATAAAGTTTTTGCTGAATTATTCTTCTTCCATAACAACTCCTCTACAAAATGAAACACTAATACTTCACAAATCTTGGATTGATTTAAAACCTTCCTATCTAATCGGCGAAGAATCAGCACAATTTGATTTTGAGCTAAAAGAGATATTAAAAAATTGGTCGTCATTGAGCTTCAGTAAAGATTCATTAAATGCTCTGCTCACAGGGAACTCGGAGTTAAGCAGCAACAAATTATTTACTGATTCACTAATCAGTTTTGATATTGATAATCAGACTGTGTTAAAATGGATGAAGAGCCAAATCAATGCAACTGACTATCAAAATTATGGTTTATTATTTACTCCTACTGCCGGAACCGATAAAGTACTTGGTTTTCCAGCCCTTACTTCATTCTCCGAAGATGCATCATTACCCCGGCTTAGTGTTATTGTTGAAGACCCTGGCAATTTCATTGACACATTATCCTTTCTACCTTCCGCTGATATTCATGTAGTTAACGGCAACCTCCCGGCGATAGATGGAAATAATTTTATAGTGCAGGGCAGTTTGCCTGTTCACTCAAATCTTTGGATCGATGTTTCCAAAGTTCCTTCAGGCGTTGTCATCAACGAAGCTAAATTGACACTGTTTGAAGATACTTTAGGATCGGTAAAAGGGAATATTGCGGCTGATTCTGTTCTAGTTTACTTATATGAGGATAGTACAGTTAGAAAATTAGATGTTAATTTTGCACAAGGCACACTTCTACGAAATTCATCCGGAGAATTCACGGGATATATTACCTCCTATGTCCAGAAATGGCTTGAAAAACCTGAAAGCAACCATGGAATACAAATTAGAATTGGGGATAATAACCGGACTGTAAACCTCTATTCATTTTACGGCAGCAATGCTTTGGTGCAGGATAAAAAACCAAAATTACAAATTACTTACACTTATCATAATTAATGCTCATGAAAAAAATATTTGCGGTAATCTTAATTTTATCAACTATAGTCTCTGCGCAAGGCGGATCGGTTTACAGTAAATTTGGCGTTGGTGATTTAATTTACTCAAATTCTGCTCGCAGTCTTGGCTTGGGAAATATTACAGTAGCAAGCCCAAGCGAAAATTATATAGATTTCTTCAATCCGGCTTCTATCTATAGATTGAGCAGCACACGTTTCGAATTAGGATTAAATTATAACGGAATTCAAATTGAGAATAATATTGACAAGAGATTTTATTCTCAGTATTCTTTCTCCGGGTTTACTTTAGCAATCCCGATAGAGAAGGAGTTGGGAATAGTTTCTGTTTTGGGATTAGTACCTGTATCCCGTCTAGAATATGAAGTAGTCTCAACAGAAAGCTTTGACTATAACGGAACTGTTAAACCCTTTGATGCCAGGTATTCAGGCAGCGGCGGATTATCAAAAATTTTTATTGGTTTAAGTTATAAACTACCATTCAACTATACGCTCGGATTTTCATACGAATATTATACCGGCAAAACAGAAAATATTTCAACTGCTGATTTTGAGACGTTGCTTGCTCTTCGCGATGTTGAGTATGTACGAAAGAATAAATACTCTGGTGCAGGCGCAACTTTTGGTATTCTTTCTCCAGATCTTTCAAATATTTTTAATTCGAAGAATGTTAAAGAATTTCGATTTGGAGCTTCAGTCAATATTATAGGCGAGTTAAAGAACGATACTTCTTTAACATCTGTAACTTCAATAGGCGAGCTGCAGTTTAGGAGCGGCAGCATCAACACAAAACTTCCATATAGATTTGGCTTAGGTACAAGCCTAATATTGAATGAAAAATACATGTTCATGTTAAATTTTCTCCATCAGAAATGGTCTGATTTTCAGTATAACAGTAATATTGTTAAATTTAACGACGTGAATAAGTTCAGCCTTGCAGTTGAATACGATAATCCCGAAAAGAGATTTGCATCAAGTCTCTGGGAACAGATTGATTTAAGAGGTGGTTTAAGTTTTGAGCAGACCCAATATAGCATAAACGGGGAAGACATTATGAAGTATTCTATTTTTGCTGGTTTCTCTATTCCTTTCGGTGGTAGAAATAGCATCGATTTCGGTTTCGAGTACGGTGTGAGGGGAGTGAAGGAATCAGGTTTATTGAAAGAGAATTTATTCAATGCAGCAATTTCAATTAGTTTTGGAGAAATTTGGTTTATTAGACAAGATAGATAATCAAATTTGAGGTATAAATTGAAAACCATTAAAACAACATTACTGATAACAATTTTGAGTCTGGCGTTTTCTGCAAACTATTCTGCTAAAAATCATCCGTCATCAACAACATCATCGGACAGCGTTAATATTCTTGTTGAAATGAGTTTGTTTTGGGAATATCAGAAAAATAAGGACTATGAAAGCGCAGAAGGTCACGGTTGGAAAGTTATTGAAAATCTTAAAACGGAGTTCTTAAAATACAAACCATTCAAAAAGATGGAAGAAGTTATTTGGCATCTGAGAGAAAACAAAGCTCAGACCAATGAAGAAAAACAGGAATATACCGAAAAATGTCTCCGTCTTTATGAAAAGGCATTGAACTATGATGAAGTTGATAAAGGTTATTTTTTAGTCAGAAAAGCTTATGTGCTTGAAACTTGGAATAATTCTTCAGTCGAAGAAGTTGTAGAAGCCTATGAAACTGCGTTTGAAACTGACCCTGAAATCGATCCGTTTTATAAGGATAGGCTTGGTATTTTATATTCACAAAATGCCACCGATGAAAACGGATGGAAACTAAAAGCTCTTGACCTTTATTCTGCCTTAACCGAAAAAGAACCAGAAAATAGTGTTTGGATATCAAGAATCGACGGGCTTGCCGAAAATCTCGACGAATTAGTTGAAATAAGAAAAATTGCGTGGGATCTCGATAAAACAAATCTTGAAAAGGCTTATGTTTACTCAGAAACTTGTATTAAAGCTCAGATGTTTGAAAAAGCGCTTGAACCACTCGAGTTTCTTGTTGAAAAAAATCCCGATGTCATTAATTATTGGAGAAAACTTGCGAATGCATATCAGAAACTCGAACGGAATGATGATGCTATTAAAGCATATAAGACACTTATAAATTTAGAACCTAATAACCGCGAAAACTATCTAAATCTTGCAATTATTTATCAGCGTCTTGGTCAATTGTCTGTTTCAAGATCTTATTTACAGAAAGCCGGCGACGCTACCAGTGAGCCTTGGGATTTACCGATATTCTATGAAGCGCAGTTATATGAACAAGCCGCAAGAAACTGCGGATTTGAATTTATTGACAAATGTGTTTACCAGCTTGCAGTAGATACTTATAAAAAAGCCGCAAGTTTAAACGGACCACAATCAGGCGCAGCAAGGGATAGAATAGCTGCACTTGCTAATTCAGTTCCGCAGCCAGAAGATTACTTTTTTAGAAATATTAAATCTGGAACTTCAATTAAGATTGAAGGCAACTGTTACGGGTGGATTAATAGAAGTATAATTGTACCATAAAATAAGTTTATATCATGCTGAATTATTTGAACTCTGACCCTGAAGTATTGCAGATCGCAAAATTAGAAATTGAAAGACTTCAGGATAATCTTGAATTAATTGCCTCTGAAAACTTTGTCAGCCTTGCGGTCTTATCTGCTGCAGGATCTGTACTTACAAACAAATATGCCGAAGGATATCCAGGGAAGAGATATTATGGCGGATGTGAGAATGTTGACTTAGCTGAAGATCTTGCACGGGAAAGAATTAAGAGAATATTTGATGCTGAATATGCAAACGTTCAGCCCCACAGCGGCTCGCAGGCTAATATGGGCGTCTACATGGCTCTATTAAATCCGGGTGATACTATCCTGGGACTTAGTCTTGATCACGGTGGGCATTTAACGCATGGTTCTCCCGTAAATTTTTCAGGGCAATTGTATCGAGCCGTTTCATATCAATTGAATAAAGAAACTAAACTGCTTGACTATAATTTAATCGAAGACATGGCTGTAAAGGAAAAGCCTAAGTTAATTATTGCTGGAGCAAGCGCCTACTCGCGTGAATGGGATTATCAGACATTCAGAGAAATTGCCGATAAGGTAGGGGCCTTTCTTGTCTGCGATATGTCGCACCCTGCCGGCTTAATCGCAAAAGGTTTGCTGACTAATCCTCTTAAATATTGCGACGTCGTCACTTCGACAACCCATAAAACTTTGAGGGGACCTCGTGGAGGTGTTATACTTTTAGGTAAGGACAGTGAGAACAAACTCGGTATAAAAACCATGAAAGGTGATCGTTTGAAACTTATGTCCGAGATTTTTGACAGCATGATCATGCCTGGTATTCAAGGCGGACCTTTAATGCATATAATAATGGCTAAAGCTGTGGCATTTGGTGAGGTACTAAATGATTCTTTTGAGGAATACGCTAAGCAAATTCTAAAAAATTCAAAAAGATTATCGCAAAAACTTATAGAGTATGGTTTTGAAATAATTTCCGGCGGTACAGATAATCATTTAATGCTTGTAGATCTCACCAATAAAGGTATAAGCGGTAAGAAAGCAGAGAAGGCGCTTGAAACTGCCGGAATTACGGTTAATAAAAATATGATCCCATTTGACACCAAAAGCCCGTTTGTTACAAGCGGAATAAGAATCGGAACTCCTGCTGTTACAACCAGGGGTATGAAAGAAAAGGATATGGAGATAATTGCCGGGCTGATTAATTCGGCTGTAAATAATCACGATAAAGAAGAAACTCTCGCAAGTATTAAGTCTGACGTTAAAGATCTCTGTTCAAAATTTCCTCTATATAAAGAGCTGAATTAATATACTCGTATAACAAGTGAAACTATTTAAGAGTAAACCTGCCGGGAACGATGATAAAGACGAGATGAGTTTTCTCGAGCATTTAGAAGAACTCAGATGGCGCTTAATTTATACTGTAATCGGCTTAGTAGCTGCAACAATTATTGCTTGGATTTTTATAGATATTCTTGTTGAACAGATATTATTGCTTCCCGCAAGAAAAGCTGAATTAAATCTTCAAAACCTCAGACCCTTCGGTCAATTATTCCTCTTTTTTGAAATTGCCCTTATTGCAGGATTTGTGATAAGTATCCCGAATCTTTTTTTTCAGTTATGGAAATTTATCGGGCCAGCGCTTAAAGAATCTGAAAAAAAATACATAGTATGGATCGTATTCTTTTCAACTCTATGCTTTATGTCCGGCATAGCCTTCGCATATTTTATCATGCTTCCTTTAACATTGAAATTCGCCGTCCAATTCGGCACTGATCAGATAGCAAATAATTTTGCGATCAATGAATACTTTTCAATTATTATAAGCGTTATGCTTGCAGCTGCAATAATCTTTGAGCTGCCTATGCTCTCATTTTTTCTATCGAAGATCGGGATTTTATCCCCGCAAATTATGAGAAAATACAGGAGACATTCCATAATCGTCATCTTAGTTTTTGCTGCAATACTTACCCCTGGAACTGACCCGGTTGCACAGGTGCTATTAGCTATTCCGTTGGTAATCTTATACGAAATAAGTATATTTATTTCAAAAATCTTCTCGAAGAAAATTGACCAAGAATAATCTCTCAGATATAAAGAAACCGATCGAAAAAGAACTTGAAGAGTTCGATAAATTTTTCGGCAATGCCCTCAAATCAAAAGTCGGTTTAGTTGATCTAATCGCAAAATATATTCTAAAGCAAAAAGGTAAAAAGATAAGACCGCTTCTGGTTCTGCTATCGGCGAGAACCTGCGGGCAAATTAATGAAAGGAGTTTCCGCGGAGCAACACTTGTTGAATTGCTTCATACCGCTACTTTAGTACATGATGATGTGGTGGACAGTGCCGATAAACGGCGTGGATTTCCTTCCATCAATGCGATATGGAAAAATAAAATATCGGTATTGATGGGAGATTACCTCCTTGCAAGAGGTTTGATGATTGCCGTTGAAGGTGATGACTTTGATTTTTTGAAAGTAGTTACTGATACGGTTAAGAGAATGTCCGAAGGCGAGCTTCTTCAAATCAGCAAAACACGAAAACTTAACATTGATGAGGAAACTTACTTCAGAATAATATCTGATAAAACTGCCTCGCTTCTTTCGAGCTGCTGTGAGATTGGCGCTGCCAGCGCTACTTCCGAAACCGATGGTATTGAAGCATTCAGAAACTTTGGGCATAACCTTGGCATGGCATTCCAAATTAGAGATGACATTCTCGACTTTGTAGGCTCAAGTAAATTATTTGGGAAATCAACTGGCAGAGACATAAAAGAGAAAAAAATTACTCTTCCATTGATTTATGCCTTGTCTAAAAGCGATAAATCAAGGAAATCTCTTATTCTCAAATACATAAAAGACGGCGAGAAGAACAGACATATTACAGATGTTATAGAATTCGTTAAAGAACAAGGTGGTATTTCATACGCCGAAAATGTTTCTGTTTCTTTTGCAAAAAAAGCCATTGAAAGCATATCACTATTTCCCGACACAGACAGCAAAAGGGCGTTGATGAATTTAGTTGATTTTGTTATCGAAAGGAAAAACTGATGCAAAAATCCTATTCTGCTTGTAAAATTTTGCACGGAGCTTAATTTAATTTTTGTTTTATAGCTGAATTTAATAATTTATGTGTGTGGAAAATCTTTTTCTATATCATATCCTTTTTTTAAAATAAATATTAAAAATTAACATTATTACTATTTGAGAATTTCAAAAAGTATTTTAGGAAAACAGAATATTGTTTCCTTTTTTATTGTCATCTGTTAAAGGTATTAAATGAAAAAAACTGCTCTTGATTATACTTTAAAAATCAGGTTACCCCTAATTCTTTTCATAATATTATCAACGTATCTTATAACTTTTTATTTGTCACGCGCCGAGAGAGACGGTGTGGGTTATACGCCTCAGCAGCCTATTAAATATTCTCATAAATTACATGCAGGCGATATGGGCATTGACTGTCAGTACTGTCATACTGGAGTTACAAAAGGGCGACATGCTCTCGTTCCCTCAGTTAATATTTGTATGAATTGTCATAATGTGGCAAGAAAAGATAGACCTGAGATTATCAAATTGACAGAATATTACGAAGAAAACAAACCGCTGCCCTGGAAAAGAATTCATAAAGTTCCGGAGTATGCTTATTTCGACCATAGCGTTCATGTTAATAAAGGAATAGACTGCGAAAGCTGCCACGGAAATGTAAGAGAAATGGAGGAAGTATCTCAAATGAAATCGTTCACTATGACCGCATGCTTAGACTGCCACAGAAATCCGCATGAACAGCTCCAGTATCTTGAACAGGTAAATATCGGTCCCGAAAACTGCGCAGCATGCCATAGATAGGAGATATACTAATGAAGACTAATTACAAACGCAGAATATTTTTCAATTATTTATTCAAATCGTCACTGGGTATAATGCTCTTGAACAGCTTTCCAGCAAAGTTATTTGCAAACTCAAGACGGTATAATATCAAAAATGCTAAGTTAAAAATTCACCCGGATGCTGTAAAAAGAAATTATAAGGTTATCAAATGAAGAATGTTTCTACAGATAAAAAGGAATTTTGGAGAAGTTTAAAAGAATACTACGATAACCCGGAAACATTTAGAAATAAGATAAATGAATTCCAGGATGGAGTAACGGATGATTTTAACCCTGATGAGCTAAATAAATTTTCTCGAAGGAAATTTTTAGCACTTATGACTGCTTCGGCTGCTTTAACAGCAACTGCCTGCACAAATTACAGGGATAAAGGGGAAATCATCCCATTCACAAATAGAGCAGAAGGGCATCTGCCGGGAACTCCAGATTACTACGCTTCTCATATAAACGGCAAAAGTGTTCTTGTTAAGGTAAGAGAAGGCAGACCAATTAATATAGAAGGGAATCCCGATCACCCGGTTTTAAGCGGCAGACTTGATGCGCAGACACCGGCAGATTTACTGAATCTGTACGATCCCGAACGGTTGAAGAATCCTTCTATTAACACTTCTTCTGCCGATTGGAGCGTTATTGATTCGGAAGTATTAGGCATTTTGAATAAGTGTGCAGATGATAACAAAGAAATTGCACTGATCACTCATTCCGTTAATAGCCCGACTCAATTTAAACTGCTTGAAGATTTTTCAAAGAAATATAATTCTTTAAAAATCTATTCGTATGAGCTTGTTCAAAATAACAGGCTCAAGGCTTGGAAGAATTGTTATGGCAATTTGGATATTCCTTCAATTTCATGGGATAAAGCAAAAATAATTTTAGCTTTGGAAGCGGACTTTTTGGCAAGAGATGATAATGCGATTGGGAATGCGATTCTCTTTGCTCAAAACCGAGATGTAATGAATTCTACAGAATTTAATCGTTTATATGCAGTTGAAGGCGGACTTAGTCTGACAGGTATGAATGCCGACTACCGACTGCCAATCAGACCCGATGCTCAGTTTCATTTTGTAACTGCTTTATTGAATCATTTTGTGATAGAAAGAAAAATTTCATTTGCAAAAATACCAGCGGCTGTAGAAAATATTATTTCAAATTACAGTTTAGCTGATTTCTCGAATGAATTTAATGTGGAATTAAAAATTATTAAGAACCTTGCTAATGATTTGCTAACTCATCAGGGAAGTTCAATCATATACGCCGGCGAAACACTCCCGGTGGAAGTGCACACGCTGGTTTTTCTATTGAACGAAGTTCTTGCAAATACAAAACTATATAACTTCAAAAGCGGATTTAAATACTATAACACCGCAACTGATTTTACTGATTTCAAAACTCTTTCTGAAAAACTAAGAAAAGGTGAAGTTGGAGCTGTAATTAACTTTGATGCGAATCCGGTTTATCATCTTCCTTCCGCAGTAGATTTTGCGGATGCATTTTCGAAATTTGCTAATTCTATAAGCATTGTTGAAAGTGAGAATGAAACTTCGGCGATATCTAAATACGTTTTAGCTGCGAACCACGAATTAGAATCTTGGGGTGATCATCAAACACGAGCAGATTTATACGAACTTCAACAGCCTGTTATAGCGCCACTATTCGATACAAGGCAGAAAGAAAACATACTCTTGACATGGCTAAATGGCGTATACGACGAAAAAGCTTATCATAAATATTTAATGGCAAATTTTTCAGAAATTATCTATAAAAAACAAAATACTCCGGTTGATGTTAAAACGTACTGGTATAATTGTCTTCATGACGGCTTTGTAGAATTAAAAAATAGTTATACTTCTGATGGTTCTTTCAATTTGGACAATGTTTCTTTATCGCTGCCAAAAATTGATAAGAGCAATTTTGTCGTTCATCTTCAGAAAAGTTATTTTGTGGGCGACGGAAAGTTTACAAATAACGGCTGGCTGCAGGAGATTCCACATCCCGTTACAAAAATTACTTGGGATAATTACGCCTCGATTTCACCTTTAACTGCTGACTCACTCGGTGTAAAAAACGATGATTTGATTGAGATAAAAACCGGCGAGGGAAATTTAACAATCGCTGCTTTCGTTCAGCCTGGGCTTCCGGAAAACACAATTGTAATTGAACTCGGTTACGGCAGGAGCGTGATAGGCGACGTTGGGAAGGGAACAGGATTTAACGCCAATAAGTTAATAAGCATCGAACCGTCAAACTATATTATTAATAAAAATGTTTCCGTCTCAAAAATTGGCGGCAGATATAAATTGGTTTCAACTCAAGAGCATCATTCCTTGGATGATACATTTGTTAAAGACTTCCACAAGTTAAGAAAAATTATTAGAGAAGGAAGTTTAGAAGAATATAAAAACAATCCAAACTTTTTACACGAAGATGAACTGCATTTAGTGGGGATTACAAGGGAACATCAATACGAAGGCTTGAAATGGGGCATGGCAATTGATCTAAATAAATGTATATCATGCGCTTCTTGTGTTACCGCATGTAATATAGAAAATAATGTTCCTGTTGTTGGTAAGGATCAGGTTAGCAGGGGGCGAGAGATGCAATGGATGAGAATTGACAGATATTATTCCGGGACCCCTAATGCGCCCGAAATAAGCAATCAGCCGATGCTCTGCCAGCACTGCGATAACGCTCCGTGCGAGAATGTTTGCCCTGTAAATGCAACAAATCACAGCGCAGACGGACTTAATCAAATGGCTTATAACAGGTGCGTGGGCACAAGATATTGCGCAAATAACTGTCCTTACAAAGTGAGAAGGTTTAACTTTTATGACTTCAGAGAACATTTGGCTGATGCATATTATCAAAATAATTTGTCCAATCTGATTCATAATCCAGAAGTTACGGTAAGGTCTCGCGGTGTTATGGAAAAGTGTACATTTTGCATACAAAGGATTATGGATGCAAGAAGCGAAGCGATAAAAGAAAACCGTGAGTTGAAAGGGACCGATGTTGTAACAGCTTGTCAATCAGTTTGCCCAACAAACGCTATTGTTTTCGGAGATATAAACGATAAGAATTCAAAAGTCTCAAAATATCGAGAGCACAAATTAGGCTATCATGTTCTCGAGGAATTATACGTAAAACCAAATGTCACATATTTAGCTAAATTACGAAATACCCATTCGGAGGAAAGTTAGTGTCCACTATTGATTTTACAAGAGAATTACCCGTAATAGAAGGAAGACCTTCGTTAAGAGAGATAGATGATATTATTGCTAAACCTCTTGAAAGCAAACCGGATATAAAATATTATATAGCCTTATCGATAACCCTGACAATGCTGTTAATCGGCGCCGTTGCCTTAGGTTTTTCGTTTTATTACGGAACCGGTCTTTGGGGTAATAATAATCCTGTTGGCTGGGGTTTCCCAATAGTCAATTTCGTTTTTTGGGTTGGTATTGGCCATGCAGGCACGCTTATTTCTGCTATATTATTTTTGCTTCGTCAGCGTTGGCGAAACGGAATAGCGCGTTTTGCCGAAGGTATGACAATATTTGCCGTAATCACTGCAGGGATTTTTCCTCTTATACACGTGGGACGTCCTTGGCTGCCCCTTTATCTAATTCCACATCCAAATCAGCATTCAATTTGGGTTAATTTTACCTCGCCGCTTTTATGGGATGTCTTCGCAGTCTCAACATATTTTACAGTATCATTTATTTTCTGGTATGTCGGTCTAATACCAGATCTTGCTACCTTAAGAGATAGGACAAAAAATAGAATCAAAAAAATTATTTATTCGGTTACAAGTCTCGGATGGCGGCATTCCAACAGACACTGGCAGCATTACGAAATGGTTTATCTTATTCTTGCCGGATTTGCAACCCCTCTCGTACTCTCAGTTCATACAATAGTGAGTTTTGATTTCGCCGTATCAATAATGCCTGGCTGGCATACAACAATATTCCCTCCTTATTTTGTTGCCGGGGCAGTATTTTCCGGTTTTGCTATGGTTCAAAACGTTTTAATATTTATAAGAAAGATTTTTAATTATGAACACATTATAACAATTGACACGCTTGAGAGAATGAACAAAATAATTTTACTTACCGGTTCTTTAGTGGGATATGCTTACGCTATGGAATTTTTTATTGCATGGTACAGCGGAGTTCAAGCAGAGCAGTTTGCGTTTTTAAATAGAGCTTTCGGACCCTATGCTTGGGCTTATTGGATTATGGTTACATGCAATGTTGTTTTTCCTCAGCTCTTTTGGCTCAGAAGAATTAGGAGATACATACCGGTGATGTTTGTGATTGCCGTATTTGTAAATGTTGGTATGTGGTTTGAAAGATTTGTGATTACAGTTACATCCTTATCGCGTGATTATCTGCCGGCAAGCTGGGCTTATTATTCTCCAACACTGACCGACGGGGCAATATTGCTTGGCAGTTTCGGATTATTCTTTACTTGTTTGTTATTATTCACAAAAACTTTACCTGTTGTGTCAATTGCAGAGGTAAAGGCAGTTGTAGAAGGCTCGCAGCCTTCCCATGGAGATCACTAATGTTAGACGATAAAATTTTATTCGGTTATACGGGTTTGTTCAATTCACCCAACGAGATAATCAGAGCGGCAGAAAAAGTTTCGGATGCCGGTTACAAGAAATATGACGTTAATACTCCGTATCCGCTGCACGGAATGAACTCGGCAATGAAACTTCCACCTTCCAAACTTGGTTATGCAGCGCTGATATTCGGCTTGTCCGGTATGTTAGCTGCATTAGCCATAATGTATTGGGTAGCAGTGATTGACTATCCGTTAATAATAGGAGGGAAGCCGTTCTTTGCTTTCCCTGCATTCGTTCCGGTAATTTTTGAAGTCACAGTGCTTTCGGCATCGATCGCTACGGTTTTAACTATGATTTCGATTTTCTTTAAATTCCCGAATATAAGCCATCCTCTTCATGATACCGATTACATGAAAGCTGTTTCGTCCGATAAATATGGAATTTGCATCCAGGCTGACGATGCAATATTTAATGAAACTGAAGTGAAAAATCTTTTAGAGAAATTAAATGCTCACGAAATTAAACCCATATATTATGATGATAATGAGATAAAACATAAGAACACAGTTTTCGAGCCTCGTTTCTTGATTCTTCTGCTTTTTGTTGCTTTAATAACCGCTGGTGCTACATATTTTGCAATGAATAAATTACTGTATGCTGTTCCATTCAATTGGATGGAAACACAAGAAAAATTAAATGTACAGGAATCTTCAGTTTTTTTTTCAGATGGATTCGGCATGCGGAATCCAGTGGACGGTACAGTTTCGAGAGGGAATTTGCCATATCAGTTTAATGGAAATCCTGAAGCCGCATCAACTTATTTAAAAAATCCCCTATTCCCGGACGATAAAAATATTTCAATTGGAAAAGCAAAATATGATACTTACTGCAGTCCATGCCACGGCTACTTTGGTGAAGGCAACAGCAGAATGAGAGGGCAATTTCCAAATCCGCCAACATTACATTCCGAAAAAGTTAGGAATTGGAAGGATGGCAGTATTTATCATGTGATTGTTGACGGGCAGAACATTATGTCCTCTTATGCCTCTCAGCTTACTTATCAAGAAAGATGGGCTGTTGTTCTTTATATCAGAGTTTTACAACGTTCCTTAAATGCAATGGAGTCAGATTTAGAATGAACACTGAAAACCACAAAGTAGACTACGTTAAAAAAGAAATCCCGTCCAAAATAAAAAAAATTGGTTTTGTTTTGACGGTAATTGGATTGCTATTTATAATTTTAGCATATATTTCTAACCCTGTAAGAAGTGGTTTCAACAACATTATTCTTTTGATGTTCTTAAGCAGCATTGGCGTCGGTTCGCTTTTTCTCGTAGCGCTTGAATATCTTGCTGGTTCGGTTTGGAGTACGCCTTTCAGACGAATATCGGAATTTATGTCCGCAACGCTAATAATTCTTCCTATTGTTGCCCTGCCAGCATATTTTTATTTACACGATTTGTTTCACTGGACTCATGTTGAATCACTTGATGAACTGCTGCAAGCTAAAGCAGGTTATTTAAATATAGAATTTTTTAGCATAAGAACAATTGCCTTCTTTGCAATCTGGATTGTGTTCTTTTTATTTTTGATAAGGAATTCGTTTAAACAAGACAAAACGTTTGAGCAAAATCTCACAAAACGAAATATCAAAATCTCCGCTGTATTTATGCCGTTTTTTATTTTTACTGTTACATTTTTTTCAATAGATTGGATAATGAGTCTTGAGCCTCACTGGTTCTCTACCATTTTTGGAGTGTATTATTTTTCCGGTACCGTCCTTGCTGCACTGGCAATATTAACTCTTATTGTCGTACCCTTAAACGAAAAAGGTTATCTCGTAAAAGGACTAGTAAAAGATCACTATTACAGCCTCGGCGCGCTCATGTTTGCCTTTACTAACTTCTGGGCTTATATAGCTTTTAGCCAATACCTTTTGATTTGGTATGCAAATTTACCCGAAGAAACTTTCTGGTTTTTGCAGCGTTGGGAAGGCGGTTGGATTTACTTATCAATTGGACTAATACTTGTTCGATTTCTCATTCCTTATATAGGTTTGCTCTCGCAGCCTTCAAAAATGAATCCAAAGCGTTTAATAAAAATGTCAGCGTGGATTTTATTTGCTCATTTCTTTGATCTCTTCTGGCTTATTATGCCAACATACGGAAAAGGTGAATTTGTTTTCGGTTGGATAGAGTTAGGCTTTCCTGTTTTTGCTGCGGGAGTTCTAATTATAATTTTCACTTATTTTGCCGGCAGGTTTAATTTAGTGCCCTCAGGAGATCCAAAATTAAAACGTGCTATTGATTTTAGATTATAATAATGGTAATAAAATGACTATTAAAAAAGTTGAAGACGAAATTAAATATAGAGAATTAATAAAGAATCCATTGAGGGTTTTCGGATATTCTTATATTTACTTCTTATTAGTAATCCTTGCTGTTGGAATCATTTATGTGAATAATATTACTAATATCTCATTTAATAAAATTCCTGTCAGTTTCATAGATTCATTAAATATTGAAAGAGATATTACGCAGAAAAAAGGAAGCGCACTTCCTCCGGTGGACTTGAAAGCTGAATTAAATCCAACGATAAACAGGATAAATACCGGCAAAGAACTTTACGATGCTAATTGTCAATCATGCCACGGTAACGAGGGGGCAGGAGATGGACCAGCAGCAGCAGCTTTAAATCCGCCTGCGAGAAATTTGAGATCTTCGGAAGGATGGACTAATGGAATGAAGTTTAACGACCTTTACAAGACATTGCACTACGGGATAATTAAGAACGGTATGGCTGCTTATGAATACCTGACTCCATCAGATAGAATAGCATTAATACATTATATACGTACCTTTTCGGAATCATACCCTGCTTTTACCATTGAAAGCGTTGCTGCTGAATTGGATGCGGAATATAATATTTCTGCAGGCACTAAAGTCCCTAACCAAATTCCTGTAAGAAGAGCAAAAGAGATTTTTATTTCAGAGCAGAAGAATCTAACCTCTAAAGCCGCTCAAATAGTGCAGAATATAAACGGTTCAGAGTACGGAGCAAAATTATTAATGCAGTATTCTTATCTGCCCGAGAAGACGATGGGAATATTTATATATAACGGAGTGCCAGGCAGCTTAAATGACTTCATCAAAATAATATCGAGCAATCCAAGAGCATTTGAATTTGAATCGAAAGTAATAAATTTACCGCAGTCCGACTGGAAGTTATTATTCGATTTTATTAAAAGAACTGCTGTCTAAAAATAGTAAAAGACAAATGAGATGATCAAACTAAGTTATTTGTTTATAGTAATTTATATGGGAATCGCTTCTATTGATTATCATGCAAGTGGGAAAAACACAGAAATTGGGATAGAAGAGAAAACAGGCAGTTATCTCCCAGCAGATTTAGAATTTACTACTTCCTCTGGAAAAAAAGTAACTCTCGGAGATATCATTGATGCTCCCACATTGCTCGCACTTGTATACTATGAATGTCCAGGCATTTGCAGTCCGTTACTTAATGAACTGGCTTGGGTAGGCTCACAAGTCAAATTAGTTCCGGGTAAAGACTTCAAAATCATTAGTATTAGTTTTGACCATGAAGAAACAAGTGAAATTTCTGCTCGTTGGAAGAAAAATTATCTTCAATCGGTAAATGGGAAAATACCTGATGATGCATGGATATTTTTAACAGGCGATAGTCTTAATATCAAAAAGGTCACTGATGCCGCAGGTTTTTACTTTAAACCCGACAGGGATGAATTTATTCACGCAGCTTCTTTGATAGCTGTATCCCCCGATAGAAAAATTACCAGATATTTATTTGGAACTTCTTTCAACCCTTTTGATGTTAAGATGTCGCTTCTTGAAGCAGAAAGCGGAAAAACGAACCCGGCAATTACTAAGGTTCTTCAGTTTTGTTTTAGCTATGACCCGGAAGGCCGCAATTATACTCTTAATGTGACCAGAATTGCTGGTGTTCTAATGCTTACGGGTGTATTGGCTTTCATGATTTTTTTATTGAAGAAAAAAAAGCAATAGAAAGGAGCTTCACTTTTAATGACCAATTCTTCGGCTGTGCTTAATCAAAAAAGTTTTTACGAGGAAGGAAATACTAAAGCTAAATCCGGTTTAGCCGCTTGGATATTTAGCACTGACCACAAAAGAATAGGATTGATGTACCTTTCAGCAATCGCAATATTTTTCTCGGTCGCCGCTATTATAGGCATATTTATGAGGCTTGAACTTATTTCAACCGGCAAAGATTTGATGGATGCCCAGACTTATAATACCTTATTTACTCTGCACGGTGTTATAATGATTTTCCTTTTTATAATCCCCGGTATTCCAGCTGTTTTTGGTAATTTCTTTTTACCCCTGCAGTTAGGTGCAAGAGATGTTTCTTTCCCACGATTAAATTTGTTTTCTTTTTGGATCTATATCACCGGAGCAATTTTAGTATTGTTGTCTTTGGTTTTGCCCGGCGGACCCATTGATACAGGCTGGACTTTTTATATCCCCTATAGTGTAAGGTCGGGAACAAATATATCCTTAGCAATCTTTGCAGCTTTTGTTCTTGGCTTTTCATCTATATTAACAGGAATTAATTTTATAACAACGGTTCACAGACTGCGCGCTCCCGGAATGTCATGGTTTAAAATGCCTCTTTTCGTATGGGCTACTTACGCAACAGCCTGGATACAAATAATTGCAACTCCTGTAATAGCAATTACAATTGTTCTGGTAATAATTGAACGATTATTCGGAGTAGGAATTTTTGACCCGTCCTTAGGTGGAGATCCAATATTATATCAACATTTATTTTGGATTTATTCGCATCCAGCAGTATATATCATGATTCTACCGGCAATGGGTGTAGTTTCTGAAATTATACCGACTTTTGCCCGAAGAACAATTTTTGGTTACAAAGCAATCGCCATTTCAAGTCTGGCTATTGCTTTTGTCGGATATTTAGTTTGGGCACATCATATGTTCACCAGCGGTATGAGCGATACTGCAAGGTGGATTTTTTCATTACTTACATTTTTAGTCGCTCTTCCAAGCGGGGTTAAAGTATTCAATTGGGTCGCGACAATGTACAAAGGTTCAATTGACCCCAAACCACCATTTTTATGGGTTATGAATTTTATCTTTTTATTTTCTATTGGGGGATTAACTGGTTTGGTTTTAGGATCATTAGTTACAGATGTTCATCTTCATGATACATATTTTGTCGTTGCCCACTTTCACTATGTTATGTTTGGCGGTACAGGAACGATTTTTTTTGCTGCTTTGTACTACTGGTTTCCTAAAATATTCGGTAAGATGTATAACATAAAGACAGCCAATATTGGAGTTGCATTATTTTTTGTGGCATTTAACTTACTATATTTCCCGAAATTTATTTTAGGTTATATGGGAATGCCCCGCCGATATTACGATTTCCTGCCCGAGTTTGAAAGTCTTCAGTTTGTTTCTACTGTTGGATCTTGGCTTATGCTCATAACCCTCATTCTGATTATTTGGAATTTAATGCATGGGATTTTAAGAGGAAGGAAATCAGAAAGCAATCCATGGGGCGGTGTCACGTTAGAATGGCATACTTCTTCGCCGCCTCCGCTGGAAAATTTCAAAGTGATTCCAGAAGTTAAACACGAGCCGTACGATTTTAGTCAGCTTGAGGATATGAAGAATGACTGATAGCAATCATATTATCGAATCAGCCGCTGATAATCATATCCATCGTGATGATATTGGAGCCAAGATGGGTATGTGGCTGTTTTTATTTACCGAAATTCTTCTATTCGGCGGATTGTTTTTAGTTTATGCCGTTTACAGATTTCAGTATCCTGACCAATTTCATATAGCGGGGATGGATTTAAGCACGGCGATTGGAACGATTAATACCATTATTTTATTGACAAGCAGTTTAACGGTTGCGCTTTCAATAACTGCTCTGCAAAAACAAAATAAATCTCTTTCGATTATAATGCTTTCTCTTACAATTTCCCTTGCTATTTTGTTTATGATTAATAAGTATTTTGAATGGTCCGGTAAATTTTCTGCCGGAATTTATCCCGGCTCTGAAGATTTACTTTCAAGACATAACGGCGAGATTCTATTTTTTGGTTTGTATTTTGTTATGACTGGACTTCATGCTCTGCACGTTTTAGTTGGCATCGTACTTCTCTCGATCATTTTAGGAATGGTCGTGAATAAAAAAATAACTTATGATTATACCGTTAAACTTGAAAACTCTGGTCTATACTGGCATCTTGTAGATTTGATCTGGATATTTTTATTTCCATTGTTCTATCTAATTCAATAAGGAAGTGAGAGGGATGGCACATACAGAAAAGAAACATCATATTACGCCATATTCAACATATATTATTGTTTGGCTGGCATTAGTCATTTTCACTTCAATTACGGTTACTGTAGCAGGAATAAGCCTTGGGACTTATACTTTACTCGTCGCATTATTTATTGCCGCTATTAAATCAGCTCTTGTAATAAATATTTTTATGCATATTAAATTTGATGAAAGTATTTTTAAAGTGTTCTTGATATTGAGCGGAACTACATTATTTGTAATATTTCTATTAACATTTTTTGATTTTTTATATCGGTAAGGGAAAAGAAATAGATGCTCTCAGGTCCAACAAAACATGTTGAAACAGCTGATGCAGTAATGTTGTACATAGTCGCAGTGTCAGTGCTTCTACTAATAGGTATAACTGTTACGATGATTTATTTCGTTTTTAAGTATCACAGAAAGAAAGGGCACAAACCGGTAAATATACACGGGAGCGTTCTTCTTGAAACTATATGGATTGTTATTCCGACTTTACTTGTTCTTTCGATGTTTTATTACGGCTACACAGGCTTTAGGGATTCTCGAATATTCCCGGATGATTCAATGGAGATAACCGTTACGGCAAGGATGTGGTCCTGGGATTTCAAATATCCGAACGGTAAAGTCTCTGATACACTTTATGTGCCTGTCTATCAACCTATAAAATTACTCATGGAATCTGTAGATGTAAACCACTCTTTCTACATCCCGTCATTCAGAATTAAGGAAGATGTAATTGCCGGGAAAATAAATTATCTGGGATTTACTCCAGAGGAAGTCGGCGATTATGACGTTGCCTGTGCAGAATACTGCGGGTTGAATCATGCTTTTATGTATACAAAAATTAAAGTTATGCCTGGCGTAGAATTCTATGCTTGGTATGAAAAAAGCGGAGAGGTTAAGGTTAATGACGAAAAAACTGAAGGCAATATTCAATGATTTCTGTTAAAGAAGAAATATTCAGAGAGAATTCATTAAGCCGCTTATTCAAACTATATCTTGAACTTGCTAAATTTCGAATCACATTTTTTGTTTCTTTATCAACTGCAGTCGGTTATATTTTATTTGCAGGCAAACTCAATGCTCATCTTTTTATTATCAGTTTAGGAGTATTATCACTTGCAGGAGGTTCTTCTGCTTTAAATCATTTCCAGGAACGTAAAACAGATTTTTTGATGAATAGAACAAAAATGAGACCGATACCTTCTGGGGATATTAGCGCAGAAAATGCCTTTCTATTCGGTATTCTTCTAATCTTTTTCGGGGCAGCTTTGCTCTTTTTATTCGCAAATACTCTTGCTTTAATGCTTGGCTTCCTGGCAGTTCTCTGGTACAATATAATTTATACACCCTTAAAGCGTATCAATGCATTTGCTATCATTCCCGGTTCCATTATAGGCGCTATTCCACCTGTTATAGGTTATGTTTCAGCCGGCGGCACTATTACAGACCCAGCGGTCATATCGCTTGCAGGTTTCTTCTTTATCTGGCAGATACCTCATTTTTGGCTGCTGCTTATCTTATATTCTGATGATTATCTCAAAGCCGGATTTCCGACTCTTACAAAGATTTTCAGTGAGAAGCAGTTATCACGAATTACATTTATTTGGATATTTACTTTAACTATTTCTGGTTTGATGATTCCTTTCTGGGGACGGAACTTTAATTTAATTACAGTTTTCTTTTTATTATTTCTAGGGATCTGGATTATTTATTTCTCAAAACCTTTACTCGCTCAGCCTAATAAAATTAGGATTAAAAGAATTTTTCTTGGCATTAATCTTTATGTGCTTTTCGCAATAATTGTGATTTCGTTAGATAAATTAATTTTTAGCATTATTTAGAAAATAAGGAATAAAAAGCATGGATTTCTTAGATAAGTTTGTTCTGCCACAATCGGCGCACCACATGATATTACTTAAATATCTTTTAGTCCTTACTTACATAATTTTATTCCCTTATTTGAGTTTATTGTTTGGCTCCTCTTTATTCTCGCTTCTTAACCACAAGAAGTATCAAAATACTGGGGAAAAGGGATACAAAAAATTTGCATTAGAATTAATTGATTCTGTTACATTCAATAGAATTATTGTTTTTGGTTTCGGGATTGTACCGTTCCTCAGTATCATTTTTTGTTATGCACAGTTATTACACCTTTCTTCGGCAAATATAACCGGTTACTTGATGATTTCACTTTTCTTCTATGTATTAGGGTCAGTGTTCATCTACTCTTACAAAAGAAGCGCTAAGATCAAGGATATTCTAAAAGCGGCAGAAAATTCAAAAATTGAAGACGAAAAATTGCGAACTGATGTTCTTGATTACAAAGAAAAAGCTGAAAAAGTCTTTAAAAATTCAGGTTTGTATGGATTAGTATCCTTGCTTATTTCAATCTATATTCTATTGGGATCAATCAAATACGCTTCCGACCCGGCTCAGTGGGGTGATGCCTCTTCAATTCTTTCGATTGTTTTATCAATAAGCTCAATTATCTATTTTCTATTTTTCATACTCTTTGCATTGGCTTTAACTACAGCCTTTACGCTTTACTATTACTTTAAAGCAGACCGCGAACATACAAATGATGATGAGAATTATTTAAGAATTGTAAGGGAATTCTCACTTAAGAACGGAATAATCTATTTGCTTATTCTGCCATTAATGTTAGCGGTTAATGTTGCTCTTACCCCATCTTATGCTATGAACGAAGGCACATTTCTTCTCAGTATATTAGTGATGTTCGTTATCATCCTGCTGGTTAGTTTATATTACAAAATGCTAAAAGATTCTAAGGTTGCGTATTCAATTATAGTGTTAGTTCTATTTATTGTTTTTGTCGCTGCTGTTGTTATTAAAGATCAGCTTGCATTCGACACTTCAACAAAACTGCAATTCATAAAACTTGCAAGAAACTACGAAGATTATCAGATCAAATTAAAAGAGCAAATCGCAGGAGGAGCAGCCGAAATTAATGCCGAGGAAATATTTAACGGCAGATGTGCTGCATGTCATCAATTCGAGCAGAAATTAGTCGGGCCTGCTTACGTTAACGTTCTTTCGAAATATGAAGGCAATGCAGAAGCTCTCGCTAAATACGTACTTAACCCGGTAAAGGTTGATCCGGAGTTCCCAGCTATGCCGAATCAGGGGTTGAAACCAAACGAAGCTGATGCAATAGCGGCTTATTTGTTGACTACTTATACTGAAAAATATAAATAACATAGAAACCGATATTTAAATAAAGGGGATGAATATTATTTTATCCCCTTTATTATTTTAAATCAATTAATAATATTATGCTCAAAGTTCTCGATGCTATAAATCTCACTGAAAAGCACTTAGCCAAAAAAGGCATTGAGTCGGCAAGACTTAATGCAGAATTACTTCTTGCAGATGTTCTCAAGTGCAGAAGGCTTGATCTTTATTTAAAGTTCGACAGCCCTCTCACCGAAAGCGAGATTATTCAATACCGCTTATATTTAGCAAGAAGGAGCAAACACGAACCACTTCAGTATATACTAGGTAAAACTGAATTCTATGGATTGAGCATAAAAGTTAACAGTGATGTATTAATCCCGAGACCTGAAACAGAACAGCTTGTCGAATCCATATTGAATTCATTAAATAATACTGAAGAAGAAATCACTATTCTTGATATAGGAACCGGAAGCGGAAATATATCTATTGCATTGGCTAAAAATAATAATCGTGTCAAAATAACCGCGGTGGATGTTTCTGAGAAGGCGCTGAAAATAGCACAGAGTAATGCTGATACACATGGTGTGTCTGAAAGAATTAAATTTATCACTATGGATATTATGAGCGATAATATATTTTCGCTCAGTCATAAATTTAATATCATCGTCTCCAATCCCCCATACGTTGAAAAAGAACAATACTCTAAGCTCCAGGAAGAGATTGTTAAATATGAACCAGAAATAGCGGTTACCGATAATGCAAACGGGTTAAAATTCTATGAACGGATAATCGAAGCAGGTAATAATTTGTTGAATCATAACGGAAAAATATTTTTTGAATTAGGCGCAGGTAAAAGCGGCTCCGTACAAAAATTCTTCTTAAATTCCGGTTACAAAAATATCGTTATTGAAAAAGATTATTCAAAGATCGATAGAATTATTTGCGGTGTGAAAAAATGAAGGCGCTCGTACAGAGAGTATCTCAAGGTTTTGTTGACATTTCTTCGATGAACTACAAAGCTTCAATAGGCAAAGGGATAGTTATACTTCTCGGAATTAAACATGGCGATACCGAAAATGATGTCAATTTTGTTGCTGATAAATGCTGCAACCTGCGTATTTTCGAAGACGAACACGAAAAGATGAATAAATCATTATATGATATCAAAGGGGAAGTATTGATTATATCTCAATTCACACTATACGGCGATGCAAGAAAGGGCAACAGACCAAGCTTTACTGAAGCTGCTGAGCCAAAACTTGCGGAGTTTTTATACAATAAATTTATAGATAGACTTAAGTTCAATTTAGGAAGTGAAAAAGTTAAATGCGGTATTTTTGCTGCTATGATGCAGGTTGGAATCTTTAACGATGGTCCCGTAACAATAATGGTTGAGTCAAAATAATTCCTTTAATATAGAAGGAGTTTTGTGAAATCAGTCCTATTAATATTCCTCGATGGCGTGGGTATCGGGAAAAAGAACCCATCTACAAATCCATTTTTTAAGTATCCAGATAACTTTCTTTATGAACAAACAGGCAAATTGCCGCATGAAGGAAATTTAAGAATTCATAAAAATGATACCTATGTTTTTCCAATAGATTCATGTATGGATATTGAGGGTATACCGCAAAGCGGCACGGGGCAGGCTTCCATATTCTGCGGTATTAATGCTGCTAAAAAGATAGGTAAACATTTCGGTCCTTTCGCTTATTCCACTTTAATTCCATTGATCCAAGAAAAAAATATTTTCAGAGAATTGAAAACTTTAAATCAAAAAACTTTTTTTGCTAATGCATATCCCAAACCGTTTTTTGATTACCTTAAATCCGGAAGAAAAAGAATTGGCGTTATTGCCATGTCATATTTAAGCGCCGGATTTAGACTTAACACCATTACTGGCGTTCGAAAGGGGAAGGCATTATCCGCTGAAATAACTAATCAAAAGTGGGTAGAACGTTTTAACTATAATCTTCCTATTATCAAACCAGAAACAGCCGCTAAGAGATTACTTCAAATCGCTTCTTCAAATAATTTTACGGTTTTTGAATATTTTCTTACCGATCATCTCGGACACGGGAGAAACACTGAAGAATTCGAAAATATATTTTTCACATTTGATCGATTCATGAAATATTTGATGAATCATATTCCTGAAGAGATCACAATGCTTTTATGCTCTGACCACGGAAATATTGAAGATCTTTCCATTAAATCACATACACTTAACCCTGCGCTCGGTATGGCTAAAGGTAGAGAAGCTCTCCGTTTGTCAAGTTCAATTAAAAGTCTATATCACATTAAAAAAGAAATAATAAGAATCTTAAAATGAATTCTTTCCCCTTAATGAAATATATGTTTTGTTTTATTTCGGGCATTCTTTTGTCTCATTTTCAGGTGTTAAATAATCATGCAGCTGTTTTTATTTTTCTATTTTCGCTTCTATTAATATTGTTAATTCTAATATTTCGTTTAAAAAGAAGTCAACTATCATTTAAATCAACGGCGCTTAATATTGTATTATTTTTTCATGTAATATCCTTAGGCGCATCTTATCACTTGCTTTATAAAAAAGAGGTCTTGGTTTATCCTTTCGAAAAGCAAAGAATCAACCATGCGGTTGTATTTGGTGAAGTTCATAGTATGCAGTTAATTAATAACGGTGATTTCGAATTCCAAATCAATTTAGATTCGGTTTCGGCGGACGGCGAAATACTGCGCGTTAAAACAAATATTCTGGCAAAGATTAAAAATGAGAATAAAGGTGAACACACACTATACAGCAATCTGAAAAATGGGAATCGTATTTCAGCTGTGGGAAGATTACAGAAAGCTCGGGAACAGAGAAACCCATTTGAATACGATTATAACAATTATCTCAACGAAAACGGTATTGCCGCTTTGTTTTATATCAAATCTCATAATGACGTTCATGTTATAGATGATCGTTTTGACTTTTCTGCGGATATTATTTTTACTACACGTAATGCGGTTAATAATTTTTTAACTGCAAATATGAATAAAGAAACTTCAGCCCTGCTGAAAGGTCTTCTTCTGGCTGATAGAAGCGGTATCGATTATGATACAAAGGAAAGTTTTGTTAATTCGGGAGTCATCCATGTTCTTGCAGTATCGGGCTTGCACGTTGGTTTCATTGTAATAATATTCTTTTCCTTATTTCAAAGATTCAATATTTATTTGCGTAATATATTAACTATGATTGGGTTGTTATTCTTTGTGTTATTAACCGACGCCCCCGCTTCAGTTGTCAGAGCTTCGATAATGGCATGCGTTCTTCTAGCAGCGAATCTAATGGGCAGAAATTATTTTTCATTAAACGGTTTGGCATTAGCAGCATTTGTCATTCTGATAATCAACCCGTCTGAATTATTCAATCCGGGTTTTCAGCTTTCCTTTTCTGCTGTCTTCTCGATTATCACAATCTATCCAGTATTCAAAAATATTATTTCCAGCATTGATTTTAAAAGCAGTGCGTTAAAATCTATATTGTTATTTGTTTCAGTTTCACTTGCTGCGCAGATAGGAACATTGCCTTTCACACTCGCATATTTCCATAAATTATCCGTCATATCTTTGTTCTCTAACTTAATTGTAATTCCTTTAATCGGAATAATTGTAGCATGCGGCGCGGCTTTAATTATGATCGGCATATTATTACCATACATTTCTTATTTCTTTGTGCTTGTATTAGAAATCTTGACAAGAATACTTTTCGAATTTGTACTTATTACAGGGAGCGAATATTATTCTCATTTTTATATTTCTCAATTTACATTGTATGATGCTGCAGTCTTTTATTTATTATTGACTGTACTTTTTTTGTGTTGGAAATATATGAGCGCTATGTCATCCAAAATTATTCTGACTGCTCTGTTGGTCGCAAATTTCATAATTCTCTCAAAACTCGACAACAGACAATTGCTTCCGGAAAATAAATTTTCATTACTTATGATTGATGTCGGGCAGGGGGATTCTTTCCTGTTGAAATTTCCAAACGGAAAAACAGCATTAATAGATGCTGGAAATGCGCTTCATGGATTTGATAACGGAGAGCGCGTGATATATCCTCTTTTAAATAATCTTGATGTGGATAGATTGAATTACTGTTTTATTTCTCATTTAGACGCCGATCATTTCAAGGGTGCTGAATTTTTAATCCAGAAGGGTATTATTGATACGATATTTAAACCGGCACGCTATGCCGGCGTAAGTAAAGATGTCGAATTCGAAAATATGATCAGAGCTAACGGAGTGCAGCTAAAATATTATTCAAAAGAAATGATGAGTATCGGAGAAGTAAGAATATATTTCTTGAATGATACAAACGCAGTGGGTTATGCGAATCTTGACTTGAACAATAAAAGTGGAATTATAAAAATCCAACACGGCAGCAATAGTTTTCTTTTTGTTGGAGACGCAGAATATAAAGCAGAAAGAATTTTGATAGATTCTTTCCCGGATTTTCTGAAAGTTGACGTGCTGAAAGTCGGACATCACGGGAGCAAAACGGGGACAACCGCAAGTTTCCTTGATTTGGTTAATCCAAAAATATCACTCATAAGCTCTGGATTGTTCAATCAATTCAAACACCCTTCTGCCGCCGTAATTGAACGGCTTCAGAGTTACGGCGCCCATGTATTAAGAACGGATCTGAATGGAGCGGCTTTGCTGGTAAGCAACGGCGATACAATCGAAGAAATCAACTGGCGTGAATTTTAATCTTTGTTTTAACTGAAGCACCTTATATTTTAGTGAACAAAAAAAAGATTCAATGGAAATAAGAGAGAATATAGCTTTAACTGAAATTAACACCTTCCGTGTAAAAGCTTTCACAAAATATTATACGGAAATATTTAATAGAGAAGAACTTAAAGAGGCTCTTTATTTCGCGAATATGAATAATATTAAATACCTCATACTTGGAGGCGGCAGTAATATTTTATTCATTAATGATTATGATGGTATAATTATTCACAATAAAATTCCGGGGATTGAAATTATATTCGATACAACGGAAGAAGTCATCATCGAAGTTGGCTCCGGAGTTGTATGGGATGATTTGGTTTTATTCTGCGTTAAAAATAATTTTTACGGCATAGAAAATTTAAGTTTAATCCCTGGAACTACAGGGGCAGCGCCAATTCAAAATATTGGAGCTTATGGCGTAGAATTTAGCGATGTTCTCTACTCGCTTGAGGGTATGTTCGCCAGCGATTATAGAAACCAATTGTTCGAGAACGTGGACTGCAACTTCGGTTACAGGTCAAGTATATTCAAGACAAAACTAAAAAATAAATTTATTATTACAAGACTGAGAATAAAACTTTCAAAAATTCCTTTTTTCAATATTAATTACAAATCTCTTAATGAAGCGGTTAAAGAGTACAATCAAAGCGAGCTTACTATAGAGCTGATAAGCGGACTTATTAGAGAAATCAGAAATAAAAAATTACCCGATTATAATGTTTTGGGAAATGCGGGAAGTTTCTTCAAAAACCCGGAGATTGATTTGGACTCTTTCGATAAAATACGAAACGAGCATGAAGATGTCGTTTTCTTCAAAATAGATGAAGATAAATACAAAATTCCTGCCGGCTGGCTGATAGAAAAATGCGGTCTGAAAGGGATCAAAAGAGGCAATGCTGGCACGTATAAAGAGCAGGCTCTCGTGATAGTAAATTATGGCAAAGCAGACGGGAAAGAAATAATTAAATTCGCTGATTATATCATCGGCAAAGTCGCGTTAAAATTCGATATTATTTTAGAACCCGAAGTAAATATCATTTAATAAATACAAGGAGCAATATGAGTGATCTTCAGGTAGTATTCATCGGATTAACAATCATTTTGTATTTTTTTCTTGTGCTGGCAACGACAAGAACAGCAATTGTTAGAGGTGCTAACGGAATACTTTGGTTTATCTTTTCTGTTTTTCTACCACCGGCAGCTTTTGTTAGTATTCTATTTGTGAAAAAAACGGAAAGGGAAGATTCGCATGAGAAGAATTTTTTCAACGATATTATAATAGATCTTACGCAGCCTTTCATTGACCTGTCTAAAACTTCAAGAGCATTGTTCGGCGTAAATCTATCTTATGTTCTTGAAGGGTTAACGTATTTCGGCGTTGTGGGTCTGCTCGCGATTTTCTTTAATGATTTTATACAACTCGATGATATTGACGCCGGAAGAATGGTTGGAGTTCTTACTGCCGGTATAACAATAGCGATGTTATTTCTCGGCGCTACGGTGGATTGGATCGGCTTGCGTAAAGCTCTTCTGATTGCGCTGCTATTTATGCTTGCCGGTAGAATTCTTCTTACAATTTCCCCTGAGATAGGAATGCCTGGTCTTTGGGGTTCTGCTCATTTAATTTCGATGCTCGGGATGCTCGGCATTATTTTAGGTTATGGTATTTATCAGCCTGCCTGCTACGCCGGAGTAAAAATTCTTACAACGAAAAAAACTTCGGCAATGGGATTTGCTATGCTATACGCTTTGATGAATCTCGGCGGTTTTCTGCCAGGTATAATATCCCCTCCGGTAAGGCGCGCTTTTGGTATTACGGGAGTATTCTGGGTTTATGCGGCTCTGACGGTAGTCGGTTTGGCAGTAGTTTATTTTATTATTACACCCAACGCAGTAAAAAAAGCTATAAGTGATAATAAGGAAATTGAGCATGATTCCGGTAAGGATGAACAGGAAAAAGAAATGAGTTCCAAGGAAAAATTAAAATATTACATCAAGAATTTTCCTGTTAAAGATCTGAGATTTCTTTTTTTTATATTTATTTTGATACCGGTTCAAACTTTATTCGCTCACAATTGGCTAACGCTTCCGCTTTATACATCACGTGCTTTCGAAGGATTTGTCAGCGACAATTTCGAGTTTTTCGTCAACTTAAATCCGATCTTAATTTTTATTTTAACTCCGATGGTAACTGCATTAACATCGGAAAAAGATACTTACAAGATGATGATAATCGGCACTTTCGTTATGGCTTCGCCTACTTTCATTTTAGCCCTCGGTCCGAACATCAACACATTGATGGCTTATCTTATTATTATGACGCTTGGAGAAGCTATGTGGCAGCCAAGATTTCTGCAATGGGTTGCTGAAATCGCCCCTAAGAATATGACCGGAATTTATATGGGCATAGGACAATTTCCCTGGTTCCTTACAAAGGTGGTAACCAGTATATATTCTGGATGGTTCTTAATGAATTACTGTCCTGCCGATACTCCGCCATCAGAAATGAATACTGAAATGATGTGGCTTATATATGCTTTCATTGCAATTATTTCACCTGTAGGGTTGTTATTAGCCAAAGGCTGGATGCAGAAAGGTTTCAAGACTGGAAGGGGACAGTAAGTAAATAAAACCGGGGAAATGAATTCCCCGGCAATTTTCTTTTATCAACACCCCTCTTTTTTCTTTTTTTTAGATGGAGTTAATGGATTAGCGGCTGGAGTAGATATCTTCGGCATCGGGTTGTTATACTTAGCCGCTGTTTCAGTTTGGCTGTTATTCTGAGGTTGTCCGCCGAAGAATTTACTTATCTCCGCGATCTTCACAGCTTCACTATTATCAATCGTTTCTGAAACTCTGGGAAAAAGAATTTTATCTTTCCAAGCATTCAATCCGCCGTAAAGAGTGTAAACATTTTTATAATTATCCGCTTTGAGCAGAAACCAGGCTTTAGCTGCGTGAATCCCGTCTTTAGAATAAAGTACTATTTTCTCGTTTCGCATTAAAGAAGAGCTGCCGAGTTCAGTTATAATTATATTTTCCGCAGTAGGAATATGATATTCAGCGAAATCATTTTCGTCTCTTAAATCAATAAGCCGGTAATCTATTTTATTTTGTATTATCCACTCGGCAATTTCAATAGGCGATATTTGATCGGATTCTTTTTGAACCATAAGAGCCAATTCTGCTTTGTCCACAGAAAGTTTAGCGCCGTGATAAGGATTGCCGACAAATAAAGCTGTTACTCCCAACATTGCTGCGGTCAATGCAAGTCTCTTGTTCAAAGAAAGTTTAACTAGTTTCTCAAACAATTTCATTTTAATTCCCTCCAGATTTAGAAGCCGTTTTCTTTTCAACCCATTCAGCTGCGGCAAACGCTCCTATTGCCATTAGAACAACCGCAAACACTACGACGCCGTATGGCAGATTCAGTAATTCGGGCAAAATAATTTTACCCATCGGAGTTGAATAGAAGAATGGTTCAATCCACGCGAATAACTCTCCAAATACAAATATGCCAAGTATAACACCAAGGAGATAAATCATTCCGTCGATTTTCCCAGTTGATGCTGCAACGCATGATGTGCCGGGACAGTAACCGCCGATAACGAATCCAACGCCAAGTATCAATCCTCCGGTTATTTGTGGTATAATATAGGTCGGACTCACATAAACAAGCGATAGATCAACAAACCCGAGGACAGAAAGATAATACAATCCTATCATCGCAGTAACTATTGCTGAGAACATAACTTTAAGAACCGCCATATCCTTAAAGTAAAATTGCGAAGCAAGTTTTCTACTGCTGCCGAAACCTGCTCTCTCCAGAAAAAAACCAAAACCAATTCCGATAATGAATGCAATAATTAAACTTACTTCATCATTAAAGTAACCGAATTTATAATAAGGTGCGTTCATGTCCATTGTCTCCTCATAAAATATGCAAATGCATATGCTCCGGCAAAAACTGCCATCATGAAAGCCCAGCTGCCAAGATTGAGCAGAGCGCCTCCTGTAAGCGCCTGACCACTCGTACAGCCTCGGGCAAGTTTCGCCCCGATTCCCATTAAACCTCCGCCGACAAAAGCAAATAATAGTCTTTTATGACTGCCGATGCGCGGACCTTTATCAACAGATTTTTTAATTCTGTTCGCTAAAGAGCCGGATATAAAACCGCCGACAAATACTCCAATAACTTCAAAAACAAGCCAGTCTTTCAACGGACTCTGCTCACCATCGCCGATATATTCATTGAAATAGTTGTTTGCCGCGGTATGTTCGGGCGCAACCGCATTCATTCCAGCGCTGATTAACGAAGTAAAAGCCCCCGAAGCTCCAAGCCCTCTGCCCATAACTACAAAAGCGGCAAGTAAGACTAAGCCTAATCCTATTCCAGAGAGATAAGGATTCCAGTAAGGCTGTGCGGTCTTTTCTGCCTTTGCCTTCGTTTTGTCAATTACTTCATTCCGAATTGTATCCGTAATTGTTGTCATTTTTTAGATTAACTCCTTTTTTAATTAAAATTTATTCAGTAAAGCAGCCACATCGTAACTGCTGAATTGTCCGGCAAACACAATCACATATCGGAGAAAAAAGCCTCCGAAGATTACCATTATAGGGGCTGCCGGGTTATGTTGAATTTTATGTCTTACAGCAAGCGATTGAATAATTAATGGAATAATAATCCCCATTCCCATAACAAAGACCCAGAAAACTGCTGCATACGAACCAGTCAGTAAGATATCGGCAGCATTGATATGCGCTCTTGTTGAAGAAAGCATACCGATGAAATAGAGAATAAAAATTATTATCTCAATTGAAAGAAAATTATTGTCGGCGCGTGCGAGCAATTCTCTTTCATTTATGTCTCTCGCGATTAAGTGTACAAATGCCGCAGCAGAAGATAATCCTGAAACGAGAAACAGTATGCCGAGTATAGGACTATTCCAAAGAGGTCTTGCCGCCAGTGCGCTCAATAAAATACCTGTGTAAATTCCGAGCGCAACACCAAGTGTTATGTTTGAAAAAGAAATTAATTTCACGAAGGACTTTGAAAAAGATAATTTTTCGTAAACATTATTTAAGAAAGAATATTTCATTCTAATTTTTTCGGGTAGACCCAAAATAAAATTTAGAAAAAGAGCAGGGTAGACAAACAGTAAAATCCACGATCCCCATGACATCGGCGAGGCAATTTTGAATGTCATATAAAGGCGCCAGAAATATTTTTTGTGTTCAAGATCTAAGAAGAGAGCAAACATACCAAGAGTCAACAAAATTAGGCTTATTATAGGCAGATAATGGCATGAACAATTCTTTTCGCCGCTTCTTCCCTTATAGATGAAATATCCAGATATTATCATCATTCCGGCAACCATTCCGCCGAGAAATAGGTAAACCGGAATTTCCCAGCCCCAAGCATTGAAAACAGGATCGATTAAGTGGTTATTTCTCGTTGAAGTAATTTCTTGCATTTATTCCTCGCTCAACTGCTAAGTCAAATAAAATATTTTCGGTTTCGTACCGGCATCCGGAAGGAGTGTATAATTCTTCCTCGTATTTAAAAGTTTGCTTACTTCACTCTGGGGATCATCCAAATCTCCGAAATACATGCAGTGTGTCGGGCATACAGAAACACAAGCCGGCTGCATTCCTTTTTCTACCCGGTGAATGCAGAAAGTGCATTTATCTGCATAACCTTCGGGGTGAATGAATCTTGCGTCATACGGACATGATGCAAGACAAGCTTTGCATCCAATACACCAGTCGTGCTCGACAAGGACGACGCCGCCCAATTTATTTATATGACTGGCTCCGGTCGGGCATGTAGTAACGCAAGGCGGGTTTTCGCAGTGGTTACATCTTTCGCTTCTGATTTCCAAGTTCAAGTTGGGAAATGTTCCATTTACTGCCTGAACTATCCAATCTCTGTTATACCCCTCCGGCACATTATTTTCAGTTTTGCATGCGACTACGCAGTCCATACATCCGACGCATTTTTTTGTATCTATCACCATTCCAAACCGCGGCATACTACACCTCTAACTCGAAGGTTACAAAATTCACGTTCATACCCGTTCCACCCATTAAAGGGTCAACTTTATAATTAGTTATCAACTGGGCATCACTAGCGCCTTTATCTTTGGCAAATTTCAACATCTTTGAATTGTGTCCGAATCCATGAACCATATAAACGCAGTCAGTTCTTATGCGTTCGGTGGCTTTCACTTTTATTTTATTACTCACAACTCCATCCTGATTTTTTAGCCTAATATAATCTCCGCTGACCAGTCCGTATCTTTCAGCGATATTCTGATTAATCCAGATTTCATTTTCGTTCATCATATCCATTAAGACTCTGTTGCTCTGTGTTCTGCTGAATGAATGTACAGGCGCCCGTCCGAAAAGTAATCTGAAATAACCTGCCGGCGGTTCATCGGGTTTTGTGTAATGCGGAATTGGATCGAAACCAGCCTCCGCAAGTTGTACTGAATAAAATTCTATTTTCCCGGTTGGCGTATCGAAAGTATCATCAACTCCTTCGTCAAAATAAACAGGCTGCTTATCACCTTTAATTATTCCTTTTTTCTTAAGCTGTTCAAGACTATATCCGGCAGATTTAAGTCTAAAGTCAAGATATTCTTCAATATTATTCCATGGGAAATAATGACCTAATCCGAGTTTGTCTGCCAATTTCTTTGCCATCCACCAGTTAGGTTTTTGTTCGTGAGGCGATTCAACCGCAGGCTGCCGCAGTGAGATAAACGGTTCCCTAAACCACTCTACATTAAGATCATCATACCTTTCAAGATAAACTGACTCGGGCAAAACCACATCAGCCCATCCTGCAATTTCACTTGGAATTACATCAATCACTACAAGCAGGTCAAGATTTTTAATAGCTTTAATCGTCTCTTCCTCATTTGGCAGCGCGTGAATTAAATTTGTAGCATAAACAAACCAGCCTTTAACCGGGTATGGATTTCCGGTAATAGTAGCTTCGCGAATTCCGTTTGTTATTGTCTCGTTTGAGAAAGGAAATTTATTGTCCGGGTTATCAACTTTACCTTTCATTGATTTAGGATATTCAGGATAGGGGTATTTTGGTATATCCATGCTGACGGGGAAATAAAATCCTCCTTTCCGTCCCCAGCTTCCGACCAGCGCATTTAATAATGCAATAGCGCGGCTTCTCTGCGAATCGTCTCCATACCAGGTAACGTGTCTTCCTGGATGAATTAAACTTTTCGGTTTGTTCTTTGCAATCTCATAAGCTGTTTTTCTGATTAAATCTGGTTCAATGCCCGTTTCAGGATAAGCCCATTCCGGCGTAAATTGCTTAATATATGATGCGAAGTGTTCGAAGCCGAATGCATATTTATTAATATAATTTATATCGTAAATCTTTTCTTCAACAATTACATTCATCCATGCAAGCAGCAATGCAATATCGGTACCGGGTTTTATTGGCAGATAATATTTAGCCTTACCGGCAGCAACGGAAAATCTTGGATCAACCACGATTACGCTCGCACCGTTCTCAATGGCTTCGGCAAATTCCTGTACTTGAGTGTTGTGCATATTTTCACCGAGGTGCGAACCTATAAGCACAATGCAGCCGGCATTTTTGATATCCGTCCGTTCCGGTGAACTTACATCTTCGCCAAAGGTTAGTTTAAAACCGGTGTCTCGCGGTCCGCGGCACTGAGCATATGATGGGGCTGATATATTTGTAGAACCGTAGGCTTTAATAAGATGTTTGAAAAAATTGCCTCCAATTCCATGGCTAAAAAGAGCAATAGACTCAGGTCCGTATTCTTTTTCTATTTTTTTCATTTTCACAGCGATAAAATCGAAGGCTTCTTCCCATGTGACCGAAACCCATTTCTCTTCGCCTCGTTCGCTCTTTCGTATAAGAGGGGATTTAAGCCTATCTGGATCATAATGTGCGCCGACACCCCCGGTGCCTCGCGGGCATAATCTTCCTCTGCTTAACGGATCTTCAGGATTGCCTTCAACTTTCCATAAATTTCCATCTTTCAAATAAGCGATTGCTCCGCATTTCCAGAAACAAATATCGCAGTATGTTGGAATTTTCTGAATACCTTTTGCGGAACCGCCGTTCAGCAAACTCGAATTTTTCGTAATTGTTCCGGCTGTGCCGGATAAAGCAGCCGATAAGGCTATTGAAGCGCCGCTTATTTTTAAAAATTTTCTTCTTGATATCGAATTCATCATTCCACCGTTAAGTATTTTCTTCTTTTGTTGATGTTATTCGGATAACATCCTTAACCTTATCGCAGTCGGCAATGCTGTTATATACAATGCAACCCCTGCAGTCGAGGTTTGAGCATATATTTTTTTTGTGGTTGAATGCCCAGCAAGGTTTTGTATGTTTTTGAAAAGCTTCGCAGTTCTTTCTATCCGCCTCGGAACAATTTATTAAACTCCAGCAGGGAATTAACGATAATATTCTTTTCATACCTTCTATGCTTATTTTATCATCGTTAATTGAAGTTCGAATACATTTTATTCGGTCCAAATCATTTTTTGAGTAAAGCCTATGGTTTGAATTTTTTCTGTGCGGAAGAATTAATCCTTCTCGTTCGTAAAGCCTAAGAGTCTGGATAGAAATCCCGAGGAGTTTAGCTGCGCTGCTAATTGTAAAAACTGCTTGGCTTGGATTCATTTAGTTTTCTCATTATAAAATATGACAATTATAATTATCAACTATTTTGCCAATCGAGATTTACAGTAAAAACGCAATTTAGACGAGCTGTCCTTTATCAAAAATGGGAGGAATGTCAATTCAAAATTTAAGAAATGAGAAGATTATGTGGGTATAAAGCATTCTGTATTAAAGTTGAATCATAATCCGTACAGAATCAACTGTTAAGAAATTTTCTGCTGAAACCGGATTAATTATTATCCAACAAATCAGTGTTAAGGAGAATAAAAAATGTAGATGTAATAAAAGACTTTAACCGCAGCAACCCTGTGTCTTTTGAAGAATATTTCCATGAATGATATATCATCGCACGAAGTTCTGGAAATGAACCGATTATTTGTTCAACCTCAAGACTTCGGCTGTTCTTTTTTGAAGAAAGGAAAGAACGGAATGCTTTCCCGATTATAGGTGCCAGAAAGAAATACCAAAGAATCATTAATACGATAGAACGCAGAAGCATGAATATTATGGACTTGAACATTGATGAATCTGAGTTCAAATAAGAAATTACAAGTAATGTTATTACGATAATTAACAGAAATATCATGCCCGGTCTCTGCCACCACTTTTTCTTTTTTCGTTTTTGGTTCATTTTAGCTGAAGGTGCTGAGAAGAAATTAACCTCAAGATTTTCATCGAAATTTTCGAATGATAACCATTGAGGTAATTTTGCAGCGATGAAGCCGATAATCAATCCGGCAAAGAAATGAAATCCGATATATGAAAAAATCAATATATAACTAAAATTGAAATTCTGTTCGACAATTTGTTGAAAAGGGAAAAGACTGAGCACATAATCGAAAAATATCTCGATCGAATCCCATAGGGTTTTGCCAAAGAAGATTGTAAGAGTGATAAGTTTTTGCATACCCGATAATGAAGCGGCAATTGTTCCGAGAGTGACAGCCGACAAAAAATAAAAATTCTTGTTGATAAAAATGAAGTAGCCGATCATCCCTTGGAGTAATACTGCAAAGTAAGCATTAATAGGGGTGTGAGGACTAACAACGAATTTAACTAAAATCACAACGAGTGTTGATTTAAGAATAGTAATTCTCCGTTCAGAATAAAATGCGATCAACGAGATAAATATTACAGCGGCTCCGCCGATAATCAATCCTGTTAGAGGCACCTTAAGTGCATGCAGCACACCTCCGAGTGCGGCTTCGCTTAAAGCCCATAACGCTGTCAGCCGCTGAACTTTAATGGCATTCGATATATTTCCCTTCATAAAGCCAGAACTATTAATAGTTCTCAAGAATATCGTCAATCCAGCTTAATGCCGCCGTAGTAGAGGGAAGTCCGATTGTAGGGATTGCGAGAAGCGCAACTTGATATATTTCTTCCTTGCTAATTCCGAGGTTTACAGCTTTTCGCACCTGAGAGTGCACAGCGCCTTCAAGCCTTGCTCCTACAGAAACGGCTAGTTTTACGAGCACTCTCGTTTTATTATCGAGAGGACCTGCCTCATGCACAGCCGTTCCGAGATTTTCGTAAGCTGATTTAATGGTCGGGTATTCTTCCATTAATTTTTGAAACTGTTTCGGTAATTCATTCATAAAAACTCCGTATAAAAATTTATTGAAATATAATTACGACAATCGAAAATTAAAACACAGCAGAAGATAAAATTTCCTTATAACAAGCTTTTCATTCTCCGATAACCGTTGCTACAATTATTCTTGCGCCTCCGCGGTTTCTGTGTTCGCAAAGAAAAATTCCCTGCCATGTGCCGAGGTTTAATTTCCCTGAAGTGATGGGAATTGATAAAGAACAACCGATAATTGTTGATTTAATATGTGCCGGCATATCATCGCTGCCTTCAAGAGTGTGATCATAGTATGCAGCATTTTCCGGAACGAATTTGTTGAAGTGTTTTTCTAAATCCCCGGGAACATCGAGTGAAACGTTTTCGTTTATCGTCAATGATGCTGATGTATGTTTGATAAACACATGGAGTAATCCTTTATTAACTTGACCTAATTCCGGGAATTTTCTCAACACCTCATCTGTAATTAGATGAAAGCCGCGTTTTTTTTCACTAAGTGTTATCTCTCTTTGGATAATCATAATAGTATGAGTTAGAATTTAAAATAAAGAAGCCGGATTCATTACTGAACCCGGCTTTGAAAGAAATAATGATTTTATTATTTCAATAAAAGCATTTTCTTGATCTGCACATTTTCTCCTGCAGATAGTCTGTAAATATAAGTGCCGGTAGCAAGATTCGAAGCATTAAATTCGATCTGGTGGATACCTGCATTCATTGATTGATTATTGACGAGAGTGGCTACTTCGCGTCCGAGAATATCGTAAATTCTCAGATCAACATCGGCTGCTTTCGGTAATCCAAACTGAATAACAGTGGTTGGATTGAAAGGATTCGGATAGTTCTGATCAACGAAGAATTCTTTGGGAATTATGTTTTCGTCTTCAACGCTGACTACTATGTCAAACGTAGTTGTTAAAGTATCAACGCTTGGCACTAATGCCGATTCAGCACCTTTGGCTCTTACGTTCATAGTAACTGTCTGGCTTGTATTGCCCAAAGCAGTAATTAATTGCTGTCCGGTAAGAGTGACTGATGTAGCGCTTGTGCCGCCAAAATTCTTAGCAACTCCGCCGACGAAAATTTGAAGCTGGTAAATTACAGCGTCGCCGTTAAGGTCTACTGTTTCATCCCATGCGATTACAAATTGTTCGTCAACTGCATTTATTGCTAATGTCTGTCCTTCATATTTATTTCTTGTATCATCAGTGAAATAGAAATAAGGAGATGGGGGAGCGGCAACTCCGCCAGAAATATCTGCTCTGTAATTTGGTTGAATTTGATAACCATCATCGTAAACAGAGGAGCCAGATGTATATTGTGTAATGTTACCTTTAACCGAAATTGGATAAGCCGGTTCTTCAGTTCCGTCTATGTCAGTATCTTTATCTAATCTAAAAATTATGTCATTGAAACCATCGGTTAAAATCATATTTGCGTCCGCACTTTCGGCAGGCCAGTCAGGTGAACCGTCTTGTTTAGCCAATGGAGAGAAGAATACGAGCATACCTTCATATTTTTCAGGATCCATGTAAAATTCAGGCAGCGTTAAATCCAAAGGAGTTGGAATGGTAGCCGTGCCTAAATAAACTACATCCGTATTCAGATCTGTTGGAACTAATTGAGTTAGTCCGCGGAATTGACCTAATGCTCCGGTCACCTGCAATCTTGATCCGATATCATACACCGGACCGCCGCCTGTTTCACTTCCTTTAGTGACGTTTATAGCTCCGGTTTCATCTTGAATGAAATAATTAAATCTATTTGCAGAAGACGTCCAGTTAACAGAAGTAACAACGCCAATTACAGTAAATGATTGTCCAATATTATCAGGGATAAAATCTCCGTTTGCATCAACTCTAACATCGGCAATCGGCGTAGTTTGTATTTTTTGAATATCAAGCACTACAATCGGAATAGGTGTCGGATAAGTTGATCTTGGAATACCTGAATAAATAACTTCGAGATCAGCATCATCATCAACATTTCCGATAGCGATTATATCGAGTTCATCTGCAAGAGAAACAATACCCTCATCTATTTTTTGCGTTTCATAGCTGCTGGACTCGGTGATGTCTCCGCCTCGATATTCGAGTCTAAAGATTCCTCCGCCGCTGCCGCGCGAACCAAATACGAAATCAATAAATCCATCGTCATCTATGTCTCCGGCTGCGGCACCGTTAAATCTAATAGCGCCGAGATCAGCCATATCACCGATTAAGTAGGATTGTAATCCACCGTTGTAGGGTTTAAGCAAGTAAACCTTTCCTAAACTTGAAGAAAACCAAGCGCCGGCAACAATTTCGTCTTCGCCGTCGCCGTCAATATCAACAACAACCGACCCTTTAAATGATCCGAAACCACCCGCAACTCCGGTAAGAGAAGGGCGTACTTGCCATTCGCCATTGAGATATTGTACAGGATGTACTACGCCTGCTTGATCAAATAAATAAATGACATTATCAACTATTGCAAGATCCCATTTATTATTGCCGCCAATAGCAGTTGTACGATAATCTACAACACCAAGCGGAATTGCCGCGCTGCTTCTTGGAATTCCTGAATAGACAACTTCGTCAACGCTATCGCCGTCAACATCGCCAATTCTAACAATATCAAACTGCCCGCCTTCAATTATGCTATGGTCAATAATTGAGGTTTCGTAACTAGCGGCGCTGGTGATGTCTCCGCCTAAATAGCTTAAACGATAAACAGAACCATTTGGATTAGACTGCAATGTTCTCGAGCCAAATACAAAATCTACCTTACCATCGCCGTCAATATCTCCGAAATCACCGCCGTTAAAATAATTTGCGCCAAGCGCCCCGAAGTTTGCAATAACGGTTACAGTAAGATCATCGCCATTCGGCTGTGCTAAGTAAACATTTCCTGTACTGCCCGACCAGCCAGCAACAACGAATTCTAAAGTGCCGTCTTCATCTATATCAACGACAGAAGCAGTTTTCCAAGAGCCGCCGGCAAATTTTGCTGCTAAAAGGTCCTTTGCAACATAATTTCCACCCTCGTATTTAATTGGCGTAACATCACCGTTGCTGTGTATCAAATAGATATATTCATTCACAACAGCTATGTCATAAATAGTGCCTCCAGTAACAGGGCCTGCAGTCAGAGCTGAAGCTTCAAGAGTCCAGGTTTCGGAACCATCGCCGTTATCAGGGACATTATCGACAGAAATTACTCCATAACGCAATGTGCCGGCGCGTGCACCAAAAATAATTTCCTGTTTTCCATCACCGTCAAAATCTTGCACAACCCATTTGAATGGTCTTTCATTTTGTCCATCTTCAGCAACAATGGTCCATTCAGCATTAGGCAAATAATTTCCTGAACCATCCGGAATGCCTAATACATCAGAACCATCCCCGGCAACTTCGAAAACGACAACACGCGCGGGATTTTGATTACCATCAGCAATGTTATTTACTGGTCCCCAAATTACCTCACTTCTGCCGTCACCATCTAAGTCGCCCACGGCAAGAGCAGGCCATGTATTCTGTAACGGAATGTCAAGAATAGCAGACCATACAATTTCCCAGAAAGCGCCGTTCCATTCATATTTGTAAATTCTTGGAATTAATTCATCGGCAGTATCATTCCAGTTATCGTTAACGGCATATATTTCCATTCTGCCGTCGCCATCAAGATCAACGCCAGCCACAACTTCACCAAAACCACCCGGTTCATTCGCAGGAACTCCAATTGTTGCGCTCCTTACAAAACCCGGTTGGAAAAGAGTATTGGCAAATTCCAAAGTCCATGTTTCTGAGCCGTCACCGTTATCGGGAATATTGTCTACACTCATAACTCCCAATTGGAAAATGCCTGCAGAGCCGGTACGCTCAGCGAAAATAATTTCAAATACACCGTCAGCGTCAATATCCTGCACCAACCATTTGAATGGTCTCATATTAACCATATCGGCAACATCCATATTCCATTCGGCATTAGGAAGCCAGTTGCCGCTTCCATCAGAGACGCCAAGATTATCTGAACCATCCCCGACTGCTTCAAAGACAACAATTCTTGGAGGATTTGGGTTTGTAGTTGCATCCAAGTTATTGACCGGCCCGACTAAAATTTCCATTTTGCCGTCGCCGTCAATATCTGCATAAGTCATCGCAGGCCATGTATTTTGTAAAGGTATATTTAAATCTGCCTGCCAAACTAAATCCCAAGTACCGTTGTTGTTTTCAAATTTGAATAAACGGGGGATCATTTCTTCGGGTGAATCATTCCAGTTGTCGTTAGTGGCGTAAATTTCCATTTTGCCGTCGCCGTCAAAATCAACACCGGCAATAATCTCTCCGACACCTCCGGGTTCTGTACCCGGCAGATCAAAAACTGCACTCCTAATAAAGACGTCCTGTGCAAGGACAAAACTTGCACTCAAGAAGAGAGCTGTTAATAAAAGTGTAATGCGTGAAATCTTCATCATACCTCCATGATTTGATTAGTGATTATTTAATTAAGGTTAATTTCTTTGTAATGAAATTCCCGTCAGTCTTCAACCTATAAAAATAATTGCCAGATGATAAATTACGAGCGTCTAAAGTTACCTGATAAGTTCCAGTTTTCAAAAACTGATTCGGCATAATCGTCATAATTAATTCGCCAGTAACAGAGTACAATTCGAGCGAAGCGTTTGCCGGCTCGCTGACTGAAAATTTAATGGTTGTAACAGGATTAAACGGATTCGGATAATTCTGCTCAAGAGAAAAACTAGATGGTAGATTATCATCAACTTTTTCTACTCCGGTGAAAGTAAGTTCTATTGTCGGAAGCGCAGAAGTATAGTACCATTTATCGATCGTCCACCCGTAGTAAGAAACTATGTAGGCATTATAATTCGGGTCAAAATCAAGATTATATGGAGCGGCGTAACCGGAAACATTCCCAGGTCCATTATTATTATAAGCCCCGGTTTGATCATAATTCCACTGAGCGCAGTCAATTTCATCGAGTATATCTCCGTTGTTCGGATTAACAAGATAAATTCTGCCGTATGAATATCCGAGCAGGGTGTTCGCAAAGTCATTCGCACAGGCAATGAATAAAATATTTTTATCCGGCATAAATTGTAAACCCCATGGTCCCGGATATAGAGTTTCTGTTCCGTCAGTTACGAAGTCGGTCAATTCAAAAGTGAAGCCATCGTGAAGTGTATAGCCAGAAACAGCGTCTCCGAGATAACAGTAAACTTTTTTAGTCAAGAAATTTGAAACGTACAGCACTGATCCATCAGGACTGACCGTAACCCCTCTGGCATCGCCGGCTTCCGGGAGTTCTATTACCTGCATCGGAGGTGCAGAAAAACCCGAAGACCATGCGGTTTCAACTGCTGGTGATTCGAATATCAATACTTTGCTTGCCTGCATTTCATTTCCTTCGGTTGTAACATAGACTCTTCCGTTTGCATCCAAATCTATAGACCAGATAGGATCAGAACCAGTTGCCATTCTCCATGGGTAGGTTGCAAAGGAATCCGCAGTCATTTCAAAAACCAAAATATTATGTTCGGGGTCATTATTGGCTACAAAGATTAGATTTTTAAATTCATGACTCCAAGAGACCAAATCCTTAGCAGCTTCGAAGAAAACTTGATCGAATCCGTTAAGCCAAAGAGTTAATTGACCTGAACCGCCGTAATTATAATTTCCGAGTCTTCCATTTACTGAATCTGCATCTTTGTAACCCACCATATAGTAATTTCCATTATCGACTCTGTAAACTAAAGCGGCGAAATTATCCTCGCCGTAAGAAGCAACGGATATGGTTCTGTTGCCAGTTGCATTAGGTTGATCGTCAATTGTTGCATAAGCGCAAATCCACTCGCCGTCAAAAACCTGGGCTGGCAAAAGCGTCGGTAAAATCAGTAAAGCAAGTAATGTTAGTACTTTTAATTTTTTCATATACACCCCTGTTTAGTTTTTTGAATTATTAAATCTATCAGAGTAAAGATAAAGTGACTAATAAAGAACAATAATTATCCGGGCAAGCATAAGCAGCCCGGATTTCTAACAGCAATTATTTAATAAGTGTCATCTTCTTTGAAATTGTTTGAATTCCATTGCTCAAGGTATAAATGTAAATACCCGAAGCTAATCTTGAGGCGTCAAATGTAATTTTGTAACCGCCTTTTTCGAATTCAGTTGAATTGATCAAGGTTTCAACAAGTTCACCTGTTAAAGAATAAACCGAAAGTGACACATTAGATCTTTTATCAAGAGTGAATTGTATTGTTGTAGATGGATTGAATGGATTGGGATAGTTCTGTAATACTTTAAACTCATTTGGAACTAAAGTATTATCTTTTTCAACGCTCGTTATAGTCAATGGAATTATAGGAAGAGTTCCGGTGAAATACCATTTATCAACTGTCCAACCATAAAAAGATTGAGTGTACACATTGAAGTTTTCATCAAAATCAAGGTAATAGGGAGAAGTATAACCAGAAACATTGCCTTGAGTTCCGCCCGGACGCGAACTGAAGCCCCCGGTTTGTTCAAAATTCCAAAGTGCACAATCGAGTGTATCCAGAATTTCACCTGTATTGGGATTAAGAGCGTAGTACCTGCCGTATTGATAGCCGTCGCCTAATTGGAAATCATTTGCGCAGGTAACCCAAAGAATATTTTTTGTTTCCATGAATTGAAGCCCCCATGGGCCAGGATTAAGCGGGTTGCCTGTATCGGCAAGCGGCTGATCTAATAAAGTAAAATCGAAACCATTGTATAGTTCATAGCCGGTGTCAGGATCACCGATATAACAGTAAACTTTTTTCGTTAAATAGTTCGAAACATAAATGACTCTACCGTCTGCCGTTACTGTCACGCCGCGCGCATCACCCGGCTCGGGCAGGGTGATTGTCTGAAGAGGAGCTGCGGTGTGACCTGATGACCATGCTGTTTCTTGATCAGGACTGCCGAAAACTAATACTTCGCTCGTATTAGATTCGTCGCCTTCTGTTGTAACATAAACTCTTCCGCTTTCATCAATATCGATGGCATATAAGTTTTTTATCTCAAATGGGTTCTGAACTGTTGATAATCTCATTGGGTGTGTAATAACTGAGTCGTCCGTTACTTCAAAAACTAAAATATTTTTATCTACGTCGTTGTTAGCGACAAATATAAGATTTCCTTTCGCGGCAATATCACGTGCATGTTCCATAAAAACTTGATCAAAACCGTTAAGCCAAATCTGGTTAAAACTTGTGTTATAAGCATAGTTGCCTAATCTTCCGCTTGTTGAGTCAGCGTTTTTATAACCGACTAAGTAACATGCGTCGGTATCTTCCCATGGTAAAGCCGCTTGACTGACCATACCGACAAAATGGTTTTCGCCTATAACTGCAACTGAAATTGTCTGAATTCCGGTTCCGTTTGCACCGTCATCTGTTGTTGCGTATGCACAAATCCATTCTCCGTCAAATGTCTGAGATGTTAAATTAGATGATAAAAGAAATACTAAAGAAATCGTTAGTAAAGACTTGTAAAGATTAGACATAATCTACTCCTTTAATTTTAATTAAAAAAAGTATTTATTCGGTAAGTCGATTTAAAAAATTATAAATATTGATAAGAAAGTCAAGAAATAAAGACATTTACTAAGTAATTATTTGTAAATTCTATCAATAAATTTCCACTCTTATACAGTATTTGGGCAAAACTATTGAATATTTTTCTTAATGATTTATCAGAATATAAAAAGATACTAAAGCTTGGAATACCGGCAATTGCTGGGTTATCAACACAAATGGTGGTTTCTCTGATCGATACAGCTATGGTTGGAAGACTTGAAAACGCCGAAGCCGCTTTGGCAGCAATGGGCTTGGGAGTCTTAGCAACATGGGCTGTTGTTAGTTTTTTTTCGAGTTTAGCCACAGGGACTCATGTTCTTGTTGCTAGAAATTACGGTTCAAAGAATTTTCTCGGCTGCGGAATTGTATTGAGCAGCTCTATTGCCATTTCAATCTTTATTGGAGCTGCAGTTTCTGCAATCTTCGTGTTCTTCTCTTATACTATTGCCCAGTTCTTTGCTGCTGATTATCAAGTTGGTATTTTTGCCGGCGATTATCTGCACTATCGTTTCATGGGTATTCCTTTTTTTCTTATCTCAGTTTCATTCAGGGGATTTTTCTTCGGCATCGGTAAGACAAGAGTTTTTATGTATTCAGGCATACTGGTAAACTTTTTGAATATTATATTTAATTACATTTTCATTTTCGGAGCCTTTGGAATTACCGGGATGGGATTAGCTGGGGCAGGTATTGGTTCAACTTTAGCTACTATTTGCGATGTAATTTATTATATCTCAATTTCATCGACATTGATAATGCGTGAAAAGTTTCAATACTTCCGCTATTTCAAATTCGACAAAAATATTGTTAAATCGATCATCAATATATCATTGCCTATATCGCTTCAGAATATTTTTATATTGGTTGGTTTCTTAAGTTTTGTTGCTATTACTGGTTTGATCGGAGTAAGAGAACAGGCTGCAAGTCAGGTTATCATTTCGTCTCTTCTCTTAACACTAATGCCTTGTTTTGGATTTGGAATTACAGTTCAAACCCTGGTGGGAAATGAGCTGGGCGCAAAAAATATTACTAAAGCAAAATTTTATGGAATTGAGACGGCAAAATTAGCTACCATTTATACCATTTTCATCGGATTGATATTCACAATAATGCCTCGAATCATTCTAATATTAATTACGGATGACACAAATATTATTGAAACCGCCGAACCGGCACTGAGAATAGCAGGATTTGGTCAAGTATTTTACGGGCTCGGTGTTGTACTGGCAAATGCTTTGCAGGCAGTTGAGGAATCACTTTATGTTATGATCGCGGATGTTCTGAGTAATTGGGTTATTTTTGTCCCGTTGGCATATTTACTGGGTGTACAGTTGAAATTCGGTCTTTTGGGCGCTTGGGCTGCTTTACCTTTCTATGTAATAATTTATTCGTTAATGATGCTGACAAGATTTAAGTACGGCAAATGGCAAAAGAACTTTTCAAATTAAAATTAATTGAAAATTTTACTTGCATTTAGTTCACTATAAAAATATATTATGCTCATGAAAATTCGTTTCTTAACATATTTCGCATTAATTTTTACCGCCAGCATAATATTCGCGGGCGCAATTATTTCCACACTTGAAATTTCCTCTGAAGGAGACAACATAAAAATCGTTTGGCATTCAACCCAGGAAATAAATTTGAAAGAATATGTTATTGAGCGAAAGACTTATAATGGCGCATTTGCGGAAATTGGAAGAGAAACCGCCAAAGGCGATAACACTACTTATGTATTCGTAGACGAGAATGCATTCAAAACTACTGGCACATTGTATATATATCGGATCGGAATGATAGAGAATGGACAGATTAGCCCTTCAACCTACTCTAGTGAAATATCCGTATCACACAATCCATCTCCGGTAAAAAGAACTTGGGGAAGTATAAAAGCGCTATTCAGATAAAACTGTCTGTATGCTTAAGACTTCCGCTCCTATCTACCTGGCTTCAAAATCACCAAGAAGAAAAAAACTGTTAAAAATCTTCGGTATTGAATTTAAAACCTTCAACGTAGAATTATCAGAAGAGGTCAAAGACGGAGAACACCCTATAAAAACAGTTAAACGACTTTCATTAGAAAAAAATAAAGCCGCTGAAGAAAAAATTAAAAATGGGATTATTATAACCGCCGATACTATTGTTGTATTGAACAAGAGAATAATCGGTAAACCTGCGTCTGCTTCAGAAGCAGCTGAATATCTAAAACTTTTGAGCGGCAAAACTCATATAGTTTATACAGGATTCGCTGTAAAAAATCTTAACAAGAATAAATTACAAATCGGCTATGAAAAAACTTTTGTCACATTCCATAAATTGTTACCCGGCGAGATCAACTCATATGTGGCGACCGGGAGTCCAATGGATAAAGCAGGTGCATACGGCATTCAAGATGACTTTGGAGCGGTATTCATAAAAAAAATAAACGGCTGTTATTATAACGTAGTCGGATTGCCTCTTGCAAAATTATATCATTCCTTGCTGAAGGTTCTCTAATTGTTTGAAAAAATAAAAAGAAATATATTTATTTCTATTGCTCTAACGACTGTAATTTTTCTCGGGCTCAGTATTTACGCAGACATAGAGATTGTATTAAATGCTATTCGCAGATTCAACTTTATCATGCTTCCTTTATTATTGTTACTCGCTTATTCAAATTACTTTATGCGCTTCATTAAGTGGCATTATTATCTGCACATTCTTCAAATAAAGATTGGATTGGGAATATCATATTTAATTTTTATGTCAGGACTTTCTATGAGTGTTACGCCGGGAAAAGTCGGCGAAGTGTTAAAATCATACATGATAAAAAGAGTAAATTTAACACCCGTTACTGAAACAGCTCCGATTGTTTTTGTTGAACGGTTAACCGATTTATTTTCGCTTCTGCTTATAGGAATTGCCGGCGCTTTCTTTTATGGTATAGGCGAAATTGCGCTTATAATTATCTCGATCTTTTTTATATTAATAATATTTGTAATAACCAATCGAAAATTATCAAATAGAATTCTTGACTTCTTAGCGAAAAGAAAATTCATTAGTAAATATATTACAAACATTTCTTTGGCTTACTCTAACGCACAAAAAATGTTAAAACCTTATGCTATAATTTCGATGACTTTTGTAAGCCTAATTGCGTGGATGTTTGAATGTTTAATATTGTATCTTATACTTAATGAATTCAATATTGATATTAGCTTACTAAGAGCCTCATTCATATATGCTTTTTCAACAATTATCGGATCTATTTCAATGCTGCCTGGCGGAATTGGCGCTACTGAAGGATCTTTAACGTTTCTTATGATGAAATACGGAACAGGAACTGATGTTGCAGCTCTTTCTACTATTTTAGTTAGGTTGGTAACGCTCTGGTTCGCCGTTTTTATAGGAGTCATTTGTTTAGTCTTATTCCAGCACAAATATGGACGGATAAATAATACTGAATAGCTTTTTTGTAAGAATGAAATTATTTTATGATTCGATTACTGTTTATCAAAAAATGATTTTTATTGCTGAAAATCAGCAATGCAGACTCTCATATCCTTGATTTTATTGCTTTCAATTCGTATTTTGTCACTGAGTAAAACAATAAATATAAGGAGGTTATTATGGCTGAAGATAATGGTTTAGGCAAAGGATTAATTATAGGTTTTCTCACCGGTTCGGTTGTTGGGTCTGTAGTTGCTTTGCTTTTTGCTCCGAAATCGGGAAAAGAATTAAGAGGAGACATTAAGGAAAAATCCGATGAGTTTCTTCATGATGCCGAAGAATATATTGACAGAGCAAAGGATAAAGCAAATCAACTGATTAATGACGGCAAGAAAAAATCGGAAAAGCTAATAAGCGACGCTAAGGAAAAAGTTGAGTCCTTGCTTCACGAAGCCGAAGAGATTCTTGATTCTGCAAAGTCTAAGACAGGCGAGTACATTGATGACGGTAAGTCTAAACTCGAAAAAAAAAGTGAAAAATTAAGAAGCGCTATTAAATCCGGCATCGATGCTTATAAATCAGAAAAAAACGACGGTTCAAAGTAATACGGTGATGAATGACAATTGTAATTGATATACTTTTAGCGGTGCTGATAGCCTCAGTGTCAGCACTGTGTATTTATTTGCTTTTTTGGCTTAAATCTGTCGGTCAGAATATTTCAAATATGGAACGAGATATTAATAGCTTTGTAGATAGTATGTTACCATTGATTGAAAATCTGAATGAGACATCGAACAAAGTAGGCAACATAGTTTCTGTAGCAGAAAGCCAGGTATCGGAATTAAGTCAAACAATAAATAGAACCAAAGCGAGATTTAACAGCATTTTCTCATCACTTATTAAAGAAAACGAAGAAAATCAGATGCTTAATTTTATCACTAATCTGAGAGCATTCGCAAAAGGAGTATCTACTTTCTTTCAAGCCTTCACAAAGAAAAACAGTGAATAAATAATAAATCAGGAGATTCATTTTGAAAGATTATAATCCAGAAGCCATCCGGAATATAACATTTATAGGACATGGCGGCAGCGGTAAAACAACAATTTCGGAAAATATTTTATTTAAAGCAGGTGAGATAAACAGAATTGGTAAAATTGAAGAAGGAAATACAGTTTCCGATTTCAATAAGAATGAAATTGAAAGACAGATTTCTATTTCTGTTTCACCGTTACACGTCGAATGGAAAAATGTTAAAATAAATATTTTAGATACACCAGGTTATTCAGATTTTATTGGTCAAGTAATCAGCAGTCTGCATGTTAGCGATATGGCGGTTGCTATTGTTAAAAGCGCAGAAGGAATAGAAGTCGGTACAGAAATGACCTGGGAGTACGTAAAAAGAAATAATATGCCGTCTGCAGTTATTGTTAATAAAGTTGACAACGAACATTCGAAGTTTGAGGATACTTTTAACAGCATTAAAGACAGATTGAGTAGCGATGCAATTGTAATAACCATGCCTATCAATGAAGGAATTAATTTTAACTCTGTAGTTGACCTGGTTAAAATGAAACAAACAACGTATTCCGACCCAAATGCCAAGCAAGGCAAAGATTCCGAAATACCTGCTGAAGTCGCCGATAACGCTGCGATTATGAGGGAACAACTTATTGAAAAGATTGCAGAATCAAGTGAAGATTTAATGAATAAATTTTTTGAAGAAGGCACACTTACCGATGAGGAGATAAAGAAGGGGTTAAAATCAGCTATTGTTAACGGTTCTTTAGTCCCGGTATTCGCAATCTCTGCATCAAAAGCGGTTGGAATAAATAATTTTCTGGATTTTGTGGCAGAATATTTCCCATCGCCCGACGAAAGAAAGCCAGCTAAGGCGAAAATTGGAGACAAGGATAATACTGTGGAAGTTAAGTGTGATCCGCAAGCCGAAGCTTCCTTGTTAGTATTCAAGTCTTTATCGGAACAGCACGTTGGAGAGTTGTCTATATTTAAAGTTTATTCGGGCACTCTTAATGTCGGGATGGACCTAATTAATTCTAAGAACGAAAAAACAGAAAGGCTTGGTCAGTTGTTTATACTGAATGGTAAGAACAGAAAAGAGGTGGCAAAACTATCCGCAGGAGATATTGGCGCGGTCGTAAAATTAAAGGATACGCATACAGGCGATACTTTGTCTTCAAGAGAAAGAACAATTGCTCTTCACTCCTTTGAAGTCCCGTCGCCTGTTATCCGGGGAGCTATTCAATCAAAGTCAAAAGGCGACGAAGATAAAATATCAACCGGACTTCATATTGTTCATGAAGAAGACCCGTCTCTAAATGTAAAGTATGACCCTGAACTCGGTCAAACAATTGTGTCGGGACAGGGTGAATTACAACTCTCATTAGCCGTTAAGTTATTGAAGGATAGATATAACGTTGACGTAGAGCTCGTTGAACCGAGAATCCCTTATAGGGAGACAATTAAAGGGCGCTGCGATGATGCTGAATATAAACATAAAAAACAATCGGGGGGAAGAGGGCAGTACGGACATGTACACTTGAAATTAGAGCCGGTTCCACGAGGGACAGGTTTCGAGTTCGTCAATGCAATTGTCGGCGGCGTGGTCCCCGGCAGGTTTATTCCTGCCGTAGAAAAAGGGCTTCAAGAAATTTTATCCAAAGGCATTTTGACCGGGAGCAAGGTGATAGACGTAAAAGTTACTTTGTTTGACGGTACTTATCATAACGTTGACTCCGATGAAGTATCTTTCAAAATAGCCGCTTCTCAGGCCTTTAAAAAAGGCTTTCTTGCTTCAAACCCGGTTATTCTCGAACCGATTTATGATATAACCATCAAAGTTCCCGAAGAATTCATGGGCGATGTGATGGGCGACGTTTCGAGCCGCCGCGGTAAAATCTTAGGTATGGATTCTGAAGGACCTTTTCAGGTTATAAAAGCTAAAGTTCCGCTTTCTGAACTGTACAAGTACTCCACTCATTTGCGAAGTTTAACATCAGGCAGAGGCGCACATTCTCGTCAATTTTCGCACTATGAAGAAGTGCCAAAAGATGTCGAACAGAAAGTAATTGCCGAATACCAAAAGTCGAAAGAAGAAGAATAATCAAAATTTCAAAAAGGCAGAGAAACTACTCTCTGCTTTTTTTTTTGGGAGCGTAAATGAAAAATATGTGGTCCCCATGGCGTCATCAATACATAGAATCTTTTAAAAATGAAAAGGGTAATGAGGGCTGCATATTCTGCAATGCCGTAAAAGAAAAGATAAATGATGAGGACTGCCTTGTAGTCTCACAGAAGAAAAGAACGCTTGTTATGCTTAATCTTTACCCATACAACAACGGTCATTTGATGATAGTCCCTTTTAGACACGCTCCCAGTATAATAGAACTAACAGAAAAAGAATTAACAAATGCCATGATCTTGATAAGACATTCAATCGTAATTCTTTCCAAAATCATGAAACCGCAGGGTTTTAATATTGGCGCCAATATTGGGAAAGCTGCCGGAGCCGGTATAGATTCTCATATTCATTTTCATGTGGTTCCGCGATGGAACGGCGATACTAATTTTATGCCTGTACTCGCCGAGGCAAAAGTCATATCGCAAGACTTAATTCAAACTAAAAATGCTCTTGTAAAAGAATTTAAAAATCTGCGGTTATAGTTCTGACTTTTGTAAGTTTTATAATATTATTATCTTTGCCCGCTAATTGACAGATATTACTTCTTACATCTCTTAATCAAATTTCTGAAGGACATTTACAAATGGAAGAAAGGAAGTTCGAAAAAATAGAAAGTATTAAAGTTGAAGGTTTGGATGAAATTCTCGGCATTCCCTTCATGGTGCTTAACGATGGATTTGTCCGTGTTGTGGATTATATGGGAAGCGATCAATCAATTGTTCAAGCCGCGCGTGTTTCATACGGGAAAGGCACTAAACAAGTTAATCAGGATAGAGGATTGATACGCTATTTAATGAGACACAGGCATACAACACCGTTCGAAATGTGCGAGATAAAATTCCACGTTAGAGTACCTATGGACTGCTGGAGGCAATGGATAAGGCATCGGACTGCTAATGTTAATGAATATTCAACGAGATATTCTTTGGCAATCGATGCAGCCCAGACGACGGAACCAGACCAATGGAGAGTTCAATCGAAATCGAATATGCAGGGAAGTGAAGGAGTTCTAAATAATCAAATCGGGCTTGATTTTTCAAAAGAAGAAGAAAAACTTCATGATCTTTCGCGTGATATTTATAATAAAAGAATTGGGGCTGGAATCGCCAGAGAACAGGCAAGGAAGGATCTGCCGTTATCTACTTATACAGAGGCTTATTGGAAAATTGATTTGCACAATCTTCTTCATTTTCTTGAACTGAGAATGGATAGCCACGCTCAACTCGAAATAAGAAAATACTCCGAAACAATCGGTTATGAGATTGTAAAGAGATGGGTGCCTATAGTTTGGGAAGCATTCGAAGATTACAGACTAAAATCTTTTCAAATATCAGGACCTGAACTTGAAATTATTAAACACATTAATAAAAGTGATTTTGATTCTGTTGAGTTACTTGCAGAAGGCTTAGGCTGGTTGGAAAAACGTGCCGACGGATCATTAAAACAAAATCTTGAACGTATTGAATTTGAAGAAAAACTAAGCAGGCTCAATTTGAAACTTCCGTGGTGATTGTCGAATAAAGAATAATTAGAAAGTTTAACACATGCCGAGAAAATTTAAGCAAATTACTGCCATTATATTTATGGTATTAATTTTAGCGAATTGCAGGGAAGAGATGATAATCTTTCCTGACGATCCTGATAATGCTTCTATTCATATAAGCACAACTCCGGAAGGGGCGAGTATTTTCCTAAATGGCACTTATACAACGAAAATAACTCCTGATTGGCTTACAGGGCTTGTTAAAGGCGACCATTATATCACTCTTAAATTATTCGGATATGCAGATACAACACTGAAAATTAATATAGACCCGGCAACTAAACGTTTCTTAACCGTGAGACTTACTCAATTAGATTGAACGATCAAATAAAAAAAATAATAATCGCCTCTGCCGCCAGTAATTGGATAATTGGAAAGAACGGAAGTTTGCCTTGGAATATACCAGCCGACCTTCAGCATTTCAAAAGAACAACAATGGGATTCCCCGTATTGATCGGTAGAAGGACTTTTGATTCAATCGGAAAAATTCTTGAAGGGAGAATAAACATAGTAGTCTCACGCAGTTTAGAACCAGTAACAAAAGACAATCTTATAATTGTTAACAGCATTGAAAGAGGAATTGAGCAAGCAGTATCAAGAAATTATGAAAGGTTTTATATTGCAGGCGGTTCAAGTATATTCGCTCAAACTATCAAGATTGCTCATGAACTGATTATTTCACATGTCACCGGTGATTTTGAAGGGGACTCATATTTCCCGAAAATTGATTTAGAAAACTGGCAAACGGAATCAATTAGTACATATCCGGAATTTGTGATAAAATTATACAAAAAAAAAGAACGGAAATAAATTCGTATTTTTGTGCGCCAATAAAACTATAATATGTCAGAAGAAATAATAAATATACTACCCGAGAACATTTCGAATAAGATCGCTGCCGGCGAAGTAGTTCAAAGACCCGCTTCAGTGCTCAAAGAACTTATAGAGAACTCAATAGACGCGGAAGCAAAAAGTATAGAGGTAATTATTAAAAATGCCGGTAAGACTTTAATTCAAGTTGTAGACGATGGATTAGGAATGAGCCAGAAAGATGCGGTTAAATGCATTCAAAGGCATGCTACAAGTAAAATCAGAACTGTAGAGGATCTTTCGGCTATTAGAACTTTCGGATTCAGAGGAGAAGCATTAAGCTCAATCGCATCTGTTAGTCTTACTGAAATAAGAACTGAAATGTACGATGATGAACTTGGCACATTGATTCGATATGAGGAGGATAAAGGGATAGTGGTAGAGAAAGGTTCTTTTGCCAAAGGAACTTCCGTTATAGTAAAAAATCTTTTTTACAATACCCCGGCACGCAGGAATTTTTTAAAATCAAATTCAACCGAGTTAAGACATCTTATAGATACATTTAAAGTATTTTCATTAAGTCATCCTTCTATATCGTTTTCTTTTTGGAATGACGACGATGAAATTTTTAATTATCCCGCCGCTGATCTTGAAGAGAGAATAAAATCTGTTATAGCAGATAATATTTTTGATGCGATAATACCATTTACAGAAAAGACCGACTTGCTTGATATTGTAGGTTTCGTAGCTAAGCCGACATTCCTTAAGAAAAGCCGAGGCGATCAATATTTGTTTATAAATAAAAGATACGTCCAAAGTAAGATTGTAAATCACGCAGTTTTCTCTGCTTTTGAAAACATTCTTGAAAAAGGCGACTATCCTTTTTTCATATTATTTCTTTCGATTGATCTTGCCAAAGTTGATGTAAATGTTCATCCATCTAAGCTCGAAGTTAAATTCGAAGATGAAAAAATTGTTTACTCGTTCGTAAACGCTGCGGTAAAGAAAGCTATAGGCAAATATGATCTTGTCCCAAATCTTTCCTTCAACCCAACTAAAGATTCAGAAGATTCATTGATTTATACAAATTATAGGCGAACCGGCGAAAAGGATTTCTCAGATAGACCTGCATGGGGAGGCAATAAACCGGTTGGATCAAAAAACGGCATATTCACAAATGAAGAAATTGACAATCTCTTCGATATGCTTAATACCGATTTGCGAAAAAACAGCACCGCACAGGAAATTGCATCTCCATTTGAAAATCAATTCCAAACAGAGGTTCAGCATTTAAATCAAAAGGGAAGTTCGGAGAGCAGCGCAAGCGAAGAAAGCACTTTTATTATTTCTCTCCACAATAAATACATACTGGCACAAATAAAAAGCGGGTTAATGATTATTGATCAGCACGTGGCTCATGAGAGAATTTTATATGAAAAAGTGCTTCGTTCATTCGAAGCCGATATGCCTTTTTCTCAGCAGCTTCTTTTTTCGCAGACTATTCAGGTTGACCCTGCCGATTATGACCTTCTTAGAGAGATAGAAACTTATCTTCAAAAGCTCGGATATGATTTACGTTTTTTCGGAAAAGGCTCTATTGTTATTCACGGCGTGCCGTCTGATATTAAAATTGGGCATGAAGTTGAAACTCTTCTGCAGGTTCTCCTTGAATTCCGTACAAATCGAATTGAAAAAAAACTAGAAGTAAAAGATAATCTTGCGAAATCTTTTTCATGCAAGGCGGCTATCAAAGCGGGAGATAGACTATCTGAACAGGAAATGAGAATGCTGGTTGATCAGCTTTTTGCTACCTCCATGCCTTATGTGTGTCCTCACGGTCGCCCTATAGTCGTGAAAATTTCTCTTGATGAACTTGATAAAAGATTTGGCAGAACATAACTTTATTTATGAAAAAATTACTGAAAGCATCATCATGAATGAAGAGTACTTAAAAGCAAAAAAAGAATACGAAGCTAAGGTTTCAAAAGCCCCTGCTACAGGGATGAAATTTACTTCCGTTTCGGGTGAAAGTATAAAGGTTTTATACGGTCCCGAAGATTATGACCATTCCGGTTATTTGAATGAAATTAATTTCCCGGGAGAGTTTCCATATACCCGCGGAATTCACGCAAACGGCTATAGAGGAAAGATATGGACAATGCGTCAGTTTGCTGGATTTGGAAGCCCTGAGGATACAAACGAACGTTTTAAATATTTGCTCAAGAACGGGCAGACCGGATTATCCGTTGCATTCGATTTGCCAACATTAATGGGCCGCGATTCAGACGATCCTCTGAGTCAAGGCGAGGTCGGAATTTGCGGTGTTGCCGTTTCATCTCTTCATGACATGGAAATATTATTCGATAAAATTCCACTCGAGAAAGTATCAACCTCAATGACCATAAATTCACCTTCGGCTATGATTTTTGCTTTTTACCTTGCCATAGCTAAGAAGCAGGGAATTTCTTTTGATAAACTCCGTGGAACTCTTCAAAATGACATACTGAAAGAATATATAGCACAGAAAGAATATATCTATCCTCCAACTCCTTCATTAAGAATTATAACTGACATGATAGAGTATTGCTCGAAGGAAGTTCCTCAGTGGAATCCTGTTTCGGTCAGCGGATATCATATTAGAGAAGCTGGATCAACTGCTGTGCAAGAGCTTGCATTTACTCTGGCGGACGGATTTGCATATATCGAAGCTTGTTTGGAGCGCGGCTTAAATATTGATGATTTTGCGCCGAGGATTTCTTTTTTCTTTAATTCTCATCTGGATTTCTTCGAAGAAATCGCAAAATACAGAGCAGCCCGCAGAATTTATGCAAAGAGAATGAAAGATCAATATAAAGCTGAAAACCCCAGATCGTGGTGGCTTAGATTCCACACTCAGACCGCCGGATGTACGCTCACTGCACAGCAGCCGGAGAATAATATTATAAGGACAACGCTTCAAGCGCTTGCCGGAGTTTTAGGCGGGACGCAGTCTCTTCATACAAATTCGATGGATGAAACTTTGGCTCTTCCGAGTGAAAAGGCGGTTAAAATTGCTTTGCGCACTCAACAAATTATTGCTTATGAATCTGGAGTTATCAACACGGTCGACCCTCTTGGTGGAAGCTATTATGTTGAGTCTTTAACTGATCGCATGGAAGAATCAGCTACTAAAATATTTAATGAAATAGATTCTCTCGGAGGGGTTGTACGCGCAATAGAGGCTGGATATTTTCAGAGAGAAATTTCTGATGCCGCTTACCGTTACCAAAAAGAGCTTGAAAGAAAAGAGAAATTTGTAGTCGGTGTAAATGAATTTATAGAAACAGACGAAAAAATAGAAATTCCTATTCTGCAAATATCACCCGATGTTGAAAAGAAACAAGTGGAAAGACTTAAAACATTGAAAGCGTCGAGAGACAATTATGCCGTGGAACAAGCCTTGGAAAAGCTCTCATACGCAGTTACAAATAATCTTAATTTGATGCCTGTGCTCATTGAAGCTTCTGAAAAATATGTTACGCTGGGCGAAATGGTAAATGAACTTAAAAAACATTTTGGGGAATTTGAAGAAACGGCGGTATTTTGAAAGTGATTGATTACATAAAATTATTGCGTGTTTCGCAATGGAGTAAAAATATTTTTGTTTTTATCCCGCTTGTTTTCTCGCTTCATTTATTCGAATACGATTACACCGCTATTGCTTTCTTAGCGGCTGTTTATTTCTGTCTCGCTTCAAGTATGATATATATTTACAACGATATGATAGATGCTGAAAAAGACAAATTGCATCCGCAAAAGAAACACCGTCCTGTAGCCGGCGGAGTTATTTCAAAAGGCAAGGCGTCGGCAGCCGCGCTATTTCTGTTTATTATTATTTTGTCGTCAATCTTTATTTTTAATATGAAATTTGTTCTGGCGTTGTTTGCTTATATTCTATTGAATATTAGTTATTCCTTGTTATTTAAAAATATTGTAATTGCAGACATACTTTCGATAGCTCTCGGATTCATGCTTAGGATTCTCGGCGGCGCTTATGTTATTGACGTCCATGTTTCAAGCTGGCTTGTTCTTACGACATTGTTCCTATCATTGTTCTTAGCTGTGATGAAAAGAAAGTCTGAATCCGAGATACAAAACGAATCCATTCAAACGCGAAGTGTATTAAGGGATTATTCGGAAGGATTTATTAATCAAATTTCCGCCGTCAGCGCAGCCGGCGTTATTATCTGTTATGCACTTTATACAGTTTCAGACAGAACAATTGCATTTTTTCATACCGAAAATCTTGTTTATACAACCATATTTGTCGTATTTGGCGTATTCCGCTATCTATATTTAGTTTACTCAAAATCGTTAGGCGAAAATATAAATGACATCCTGCTTCGTGATAAAAGTATGCTATTAAACAATATAATGTATTCAATTTCCGCAATAATTATTATTTATTGAAATGAAAATATATACGTTAGCTTTTACTCTGATGATAGCTGCGATTATAACATCATGCAGCGGCATTAAAGAAACTCAGACTGGCAAGCAGGAAGAGAAAAAAACGCCGGATGAAATTTTAATTCAGGAAATCCGGCTAAATGTTTTAGAGCTTGTTGCCTGGATAGATCTTTTGCCGTCATCGGATAACCGCTTTCATATCTCCGGTAAATTGGAAATTTTATCAAAGCCGGAATATGACATTGCGATGATTAAACTTAAAAATATTAATGTGACTCAAGCGGGGAACGAGATTTATTCTATTATTCCCAGTGTAAAATCAGATGAATTAAAAACCTACGAGAATAAAAAACACTTAACTTTTTCTACAATACGCGGACTGCTACCTCATCCAGATTTTAATTTTAATGAAACAATTGATCTCGAGCTGATTTTTTCCGAAGGTAAGAATGAGTTCAAATATTTTATCGAAAAAATGAGTATTCAAAAAGCGAATTAAAATGGCTGCCGAATTCCTTGTTTTGTTTATTTTACTGTTGTTAAGCGCATTTTTCTCTTCTACGGAAATTGCTTATATAATATCCAATAAACTTAAAATTGAAATACGTGCACGGAAAAATAAATTATCTGCAAAAGTTGCTCAATATTTCAGCGGCAACCCGCAGATATTTTTTTCGACTATTTTGATCGGCAACAATGTTTCGAATATTGCTTTTGCCTCCCTTAGCGCTGTTATACTTTTCGAATATTTTCAGTATTCTGATTTAACCATACTCCTCTTATCAACTTTCGTGTTGCTGATTTTAGGAGAATTACTTCCAAAATATATCGCTACTGAAAATTCTGACACTCTGATTATGATCGCGTCGATCCCGGTAGGGTTATTAACAATTTTACTTTATCCTTTTGTTAAAGCAGCATCATCAATATCCTCGCTTTTAATTCGTACCACAAACATTAATGAAGAAAGTATCTCGCAGTTGTTTGGCAAGGACGATATACACACGTTGATTCATGAAAGCTCGACAGTCGGTCAAATAAACAGATCAGATTCAGATATTATTAGCAAAGTTATTGATCTTGGCGATCAGAGAGTTTATGAAGTAATTACGCCGCGAACAGATATCGTCGGCGTCGAAATTTCTTCTACAATTGACGACACTATCAATCTAATGATTGAGTCCGGGTATTCAAAACTTCCAGTTTATGAGGAAACAATCGACGACGTAAAAGGCTTCGTCCATGTTTATGATATGTTCATGAAACCTTTAAATTTATCCTCTGCTATTCGTCATGTAATGTTCGTACCGGATACAAAAAAAACTCTGGAACTATTGAATGAATTTTTAGAAAAGCAGACATCAATGGCAGTAGTTATAGATGAATTCGGCGGAACTGCCGGTATCGTAACCGTTGAAGATATTATTGAAGAAATGCTCGGCGAAATCCGTGACGAGTATGATATTGAGGAGGAGATTTGTAAAAAAACTTCTTTCGATACATTTGTTATCAGTGGAAAGGTTGAAATTGATTTTATTAACGATGAATTTGATCTAAATATTCCTACCGGCGACTATGAAACTCTAGCCGGATTTATTTTGTCGAGATTAGGAAGTATTCCCGAGCACGGTCAGTCGTTCGTTTTAGATAATTTCAAATTTTTAGTGCTTCGTTCCGACAAAAAGAGAATTGAGTTAGTAAAGCTTCAGGTGCTGCAAAATTGAGTATGATTTATTTATAATAAGGTTTATTCGCAATTAGCTCCACCCGAACGTTGGAACTTATCTAAACATTCTCAATGTTAATTAACTAAGAAAAAATTTTATAGCAGAAAGAACATGATCTCCATTTTTGATAATTTTACAAAAAACGGTAATTACCTGCAGAATCTAAATCCGGATGAATTCTTAAGTTCAATTATGAAAGACGATAAAGCTGTTGTAATTGACGTAAGAACTCCTTCTGAAAATGCGGAAATACGAATACCTAATTCAAAATTAATTGACATTTACAATCCTGAGTTTGATAGTAAAATCAACTTGCTTGACCGAAGCAAAAATTATTACCTCTACTGCCGGAGCGGAAGCCGGAGTCTTTCTGCAGGTAGAAGAATGTATGATATGGGATTCAAAAATGTCTTTAACCTGAAAAATGGCATAATCAATTGGAACGGACCCGTTGAATCGGAATATTAAGAGATATGGCTAAGTATGAATCAACGAACGCAGCTGTTATTCTCTTCGACGGCGTATGCAATTTATGCAACTGGACAGTTAAGTTTATTTATAAAAGGGATAAAAAGAAAAAATTCAGGTTTGCTTCCTTCCAGTCGGAATTTTCAAAAAGGTTATTGGATAAGCGTACGGCTGAGACTAATTTTGATTCGGTTATACTCTTTCATAATAATAATTTCTTTACTAAGTCGGATGCTGTTATTGAAATTTCATCCTTATTGGGATTTCCCTGGAATATTTTGAGAATATTTAAAATACTCCCGTCTGCTTTTAGAGATACGTTTTATGATTTTATTGCCAATAACAGGTATAAATGGTTTGGCAAGATGGATGCATGCATGATACCGTCCGGGAAAATCAAAGATCTCTTCTTTGAATAAAATCCGGACTGAATTAAGTATGGAAGTATTCAGTTTTTTCAGCTATTTTTCAAGGTAAAATTTTACTGCAAATTGAAATTCCAATTAATATATACCGATAATAATTCAAAGGCGAGGGCTGGGTTAATCCAAACAGCACACGGTCAAATTGAAACGCCCGCTTTTATGCCGGTCGGAACCCAGGGAACCGTGAAATCTTTAAGTCAAAAAATTCTTTCTGAAGAGTTAAACTCTTCAATAATTCTTGGGAATACATATCACTTATATCTGAGACCGGGTACAAAAATTCTTGAAGAGGCAGGCGGGCTCCACAAATTTATGAATTGGGGAAAATCTATTCTTACAGATAGCGGCGGGTTTCAAGTTTACAGCTTGTCTGACTTGAGAAAACTTGATAAGGACGGAATTATTTTTAAATCGCATCTCGATGGTTCGAAGCACCGCTTTACGCCCGAAAAAGTAATCTCTATTCAGCGCAGTATTGGTTCCGATATAATGATGGTTCTGGATGAATGCACACCTTATCCGTGCGATTTCGAATATGCTGAGAAGTCCGTACAGCGCACTTCTGATTGGGCTGTTCTAAATAAAGAAGCCTTTGTTCTTTCAAATCCTCTTTATGGATTTAACCAATATCAGTTCGGTATTATACAAGGGAGCGTTTACAAAGAACTTAGAGAGAAATCGGTGATTGATTTGATGAAACTAGATTTTGATGGTTATGCAATTGGAGGTTTGGCTGTCGGCGAACCTGCAGAAACAATGTATGAGATAACAGATTTTACAACCGATTTCATGCCGGATGATAAACCAAGGTATCTTATGGGTGTCGGACGCCCTGAAAATATCCTTGAATCCATTGAACGCGGTATAGATATGTTCGATTGCGTAATGCCGACCAGAAATGCGAGAAACGCTTATTTGTTTACTTCTTCTGGAATACTTACAATTAAAAATTCTGTATACAAAAATGATTTTGCGCCGCTTGACTCTGAGTGCGGTTGTTATACATGTCAGAATCATTCAAGGGCATACTTGAGACATTTGTTTATTGCAAAAGAAATATTAGCATATCAGCTCGCTACTATTCATAATTTAACATTTTACTTGCAGCTGGTTAGACAGGCGAGGGAGCAGATTCTTAATGGAAGTTTTCCTAACTGGAAAATGAAAATTATTGAGAAAATTTCATTAAATAAAAATCAGGAGGTATAATTGTTTTATCTATTAGCAATGGCCCCGCAAGGCGAAGGCGGGGGAGGAATGATGAGCACTTTAATAATGTTCGGTGCGATATTCGCTATTTTTTATTTTATGATTATAAGACCGCAGCAAAAACGCGCAAAAGAACGAGAAAAGTTGCTCTCGGAAATCAAAAAGGGTGATAAAGTTGTGACAAACGGCGGATTGCACGGTGTAATTGCCGGAATTGACGACAAAACATGTTTGATTGACGTTGGCAATAACATGAAGCTTAAATATGAAAGAAGCTCTATCGCAAGCATATTAAAGTCAAAAGAAGAATAAGAAAATTCAATAAAGTATATTATTTTTAGTAGTATTAAAAACGAGGGGAAATTGAAAATAAAAATTATTTTTGGATTACTTCTTCTTTTGTTTATCGACACATTTGGTCAGTCCAAGAAAGTCTATTACGGCGTAATTGAAAATGAAATTGATCTTGGTCTTGGTCCTTACGTTAAGAGAGTAATAGCTGAAGCAGAAAAGAATACAGCCGATGCTGTTATCTTTAAAATTAACACTTTTGGCGGAAGGGTAGACGCCGCTACACAGATAAAAGACGCAATCTTAAATAGCAAAGTGACAACTATTGCTTTCATCGATAAACGAGCTATTTCAGCCGGCGCATTGATATCCCTTGCATGTGAAAAAATTGTAATGGTGCCCGGCGCATCAATAGGAGCAACAACTGTAGTTGATCAAAGCGGCGCTAAACAGGCTGAAAAATATCAATCGTATATGCGTTCGGAGATGCGGTCGACCGCGGAAAAAAACGGTCGAAGAACTGATATAGCTGAAGGAATGGTTGACGAAACGATTGTTATCGAAGGGCTGGTTGACAGCACAAAGCTGATTACTCTTACTTCAAAAGAAGCTCTCAAATACGGTATCGCAGATACAATTTTAAGTTCATTAAACGATTTACTCGGTGCCTTTGAACTTGACAACGCTGATATCATATCTGTCGAAACATATTGGGCTGAGGATTTACTACGCTTTATTAATAATCCAATTATAACTTCTTTGCTAATAATGATTGGCTTAGTTGGATTTTTTACTGAGGTTAAAACGCCGGGCTGGGGACTCCCAGGCACCGCCGCCGTAATTGCTCTTACAATATTCTTTGGTGCAAGCTACATACTCGAATTAGCCTCCATAATAGAAATAATACTTTTTGCTGCAGGAGTTGTTTTAATTCTTGTTGAAATATTTGCTATGCCGGGTTTCGGTGTTTTTGGTGTTCTCGGCATTCTTTTTATGGTAGCAAGTCTGTTCATGGGGCTTATTCCGCCTCTGCCTGTTATTTCATGGGATGATGTTTCTTTTGCAATAATACAACTCGCATCATCTCTAATTGCTTCGATGCTCTTTATTTTTATTCTACTGAAGTTCTTACCAAAAACAAGCATCTGGAATAGATTAATCTTATCGAGCAATATTTCGGAAAAGTCAGGTTACACAAAATCAGAACCTGGCTTTGACCATTTGCTCGGCGCAACAGGAACGGCATATACATCTCTACGCCCGTCTGGCACAGTAATTATTAATTCAAAAAGATATGACGTTGTTACCGGGGGTGAATATATCGACCATGGTTCTGCTATTCGCGTTGTTCAGATCGAAGGATCAAAAGTCGTAGTCGAGAAAGTTGATTAGAATCATTTAATACTAATCAACTTTAACCGGCTTTTGTTTTCAATAGATTCTTTTTTAACGGCTTTCACAAGTCTTTGATTTTCATCAACGGCTTCCATGCTAATTTCTACGTACATCTTCACCAGCGACTCGGAATCCTGCAGGCATCCTTTAGTGATATTATAATTTATTTTCCCGTAGCCGCTGACTTCCGGATTTTTAATATGATACTTGATCCCTTCTTCAAAAAAATCATTTTGACCTCTTGCAGAAATAGATAAGCTGCCGTCAATCTCCGCAATAATATCATTCCCGACATTCTTAAAATCACGGATTATATATCTCGCTACGTTATCAATTTCGAAACCAGCAAAGGATGAAGGATATTTTTGATCCCAGCTGCCGCCCACAGTTAGCAATTCACGCGTTGTTTTCCTGAATAATTGTTCAGTTAATGGGGCTATTCCTGACATTATCAATTGATCTTCCAGACTTTTTTTCTCGTCCTTTGATATTTTATTTTTCATCTCCTGAATTTCGAGAAGCTCATTTAATATTGAACCGACATCTGATATGTCGAGCACTTCCCCGAATTTAGTAACTTTTACATTATACGATTTGCTTTTTAATGCTTCATAATCTGAAAATAACTTTCGCTCTCTCGAACTGTAGAACATTCTCGAATCGTAACTCATTTTTTCACCGTTAAAATCGCCTTCAACTTTTATGGAATTGTTTCTAATTGTGATATAAGCAATTTCATTTTCATCAACCCTATTCACTTTTAACTCGAAGACATATTCGGCGTTTTGCTTTACACCGGTATAAAAACTTGAATCTGCTTCAATTGATTGAGTGCTGATCAAATCGGTTTTAAGATTATATCTTAAAATTCTCCCCTCGAAAAATTTATATGATAGTTCTCGTCCCGGCGAATTATCGAGAATAACAGTTTCTTTAATTTCCTTATCAGTAGAATTCTCTTTTCTGTCTGTTTCATTTCCGCAGGCTGATAATAATATTAATATAACAATTGAAACAAATAACTTATACATTAAATCTCCGATGTCAGTAAAGCAGGTATTTTGCCTGCATTTTTTTAAAGTTAGTTAATTCATTTTCCCACATGGAAAAGATTTCCTCAGGACGCTTGCCTTCGGAAATCAATCTTCGCAGATAAGGTTTTCCGAAGAGCTTATCAATCCAATTTTGTCTGAACTCGAATTTTTCCGGGTAGAGAGAGTATACCGAATACAAAACAATTATGCCAAATTTTACGGGGTCAAAAGTTTCCCGGTTTGTTAAAGATAATTTTAGTCCATAGCATTTTTCATTTAAGTATTTTGGCGAAGTGGACATCCCTTCGATTGATACAGGTGTGAATTCAACCGTCGAATAGTTTATCCCGTTGGGACTAAACTCATCTATTTTTTTAATCAGATCCGATGAATTAATATAAGGGGAGCCAATAGTCAGAAAAGGGGAAAGTGTTCCTCGCCCTTCAGATATATTTGTGCCTTCGAGAAAACAGATGCCTGGATAAACAATTGCCGCATCGAGAGAAGGGATATTGGGTGATGGATTCAACCAAGGCAGCCCGCATTCATCAAAGTACAACTTCCGATTCCACCCTATAAGCGTAACAATTCTCAGATCAGCTCTTTTTTCTGACTCAATCCAAAGTTCTTCGTTAAACATAATAGCTAATTCACCGACAGTCATTCCGTGCATCACAGGCACCGGGGCGATAGCGACAAAAGATTTTAGCGAATCGTCTCTTAATGGTCCGTCTACCTTTAAACCGCCGATTGGATTAGGTCTATCAAGAATTAGTATTTGGATGTTATTCTCTGAAGCAGCTTCAATGCAATAAAACATTGTAGAAATAAAAGTATAGAAACGAGCTCCTATATCCTGTATGTCAAAGAGAATAATGTCAACGCCCTTGAGCATCTCAGGGGTTGGTTTTCTTATTTTTCCGTATAACGAAAAAACCGGCAGTCCAGTTTTCAAATCTTTTCCGTCTGCAATAACTTTGCCGTCCGGCGCATCTCCCCTTATTCCATGCTCGGGTCCGAACAAAACCTTAATTTTTACGTCATCCATGGAGTAGAGAGTATCAACTAAATGCCTGCCGTTTGAAAGAACTGCAGTATGATTAGTTACTATTGCCAGCGACTTGTTTTTTATCAGATCAAATTGATCTGAAACTATTCTGTCGGCGCCGGTAATGACTCTGTTCTGAGCAAAAATATTTTGCATCAAAAGGACAACCATAACCAGAAACCAAAAACAATTTGTAATTTCTTTCATTTTTATTTCGGATAATTTTCCAATAATTCTTTCTTTGAAAAGAAATGACTTATTTCCTTAGCGGCATTTTCATCGGAATCGGAACCGTGAACAATATTCTGTTCGATGCTTTCAGCATAAAGCTTTCTGATTGTTCCTTCGGCTGCTTTTGCCGGATCGGTTGCGCCGATTAATAACCTGAAATCTTCGACAGCATTTTCCTTTTCCAGAGCAATCGGAACGCATGGACCTGAAGTCATATACTTTACCAAATCATTGAAAAAAGTTCTTTCTCTGTGCACCTCGTAGAATCCTTCCGCTGAATCCTTAGTCAGTTTTGTCATTCTTACAGCTTTTATTTTAAAACCCGCATCGGTAATTTTTCCAATGACATTCCCAATTAAATTTTTCTTGACACAATCAGGTTTTAAGATTGCCAAAGTTCTATTACTCATTTTCGTTTGTTTCTCCCAAATTGATTCGAATAAAAATTATTTGTTTACTTTCTCTAAAGCTATTTTCATAGTAATGCCGATTTCAGCCGGACTTTCAACCACTTTAATGCCTGCTTTTTTCATAGCCGCCATTTTTTCCGCTGCAGTGCCTTTGCCTCCGGAAATTATCGCTCCAGCGTGACCCATTCTTCTGCCTGGAGGCGCAGTTCTACCGGCAATAAAACCAACAACCGGCTTCTTGACATTTTTCTTGATATAAACTGCAGCTTCTTCTTCAGCAGAACCGCCAATCTCACCAATCATCACTATTCCTTCAGTATTCGGGTCATCGTTGAATAATTTTATTATGTCGATGAATTGAGAGCCGATGACAGGGTCTCCGCCAATACCGACACATGTGGATTGTCCGATATTTAAATCGCTCAATTGTTTGACTGCTTCGTATGTCAATGTGCCGCTTCGGGATACTACGCCAACTTTCCCTTTTTTGTGTATGAAGCCAGGCATTATTCCAATCTTTGCTTTACCTGGCGATATTACACCTGGACAGTTCGGACCGATCAAACGCACTCCTTTATTCTTTATAGCATTATAGACTTTAATCATATCTTTGGCAGGAATCCCTTCGGTGATACACACAATTAATTTGATGCCGGCATTAGCCGCTTCAAGTATCGCATCGGCGGCAAATGAAGGTGGTACAAAGATCGCTGAAGCTTCAGCTTTTTGTTCAATTACAGCTTCAGCTACTGTGTTATAAATAGGCACACTGTTAAATTTTTGCCCCCCTTTTCCTGGAGTGACACCGGCTACAACGTTAGAACCGTATTCAATCATTTGCTCAGTATGAAATGAACCTTCGCTGCCCGTAATACCCTGAACAACAATGCGGGTTTTTTTCTCCAATAAAATGCTCATCTTTTTCCCCTGTATGATTTAAAATTATTTTTCCAAAGTTAATAAAATTTGCGCCATTAAATTATTTTCACTTACTCTTGTTTGAGTAAATTATCTATTAAAGATGCCGATTGCAGCAATTTTTGTTCTTCAAATTGGTTAGCCATTAACTGCAAACCGATAGGCAATCCTTTTAAGTCGTAACCGATAGGAATATTTATTCCAGGGATTCCTGCAAGATTAGCCGATGTAGTATAAATATCGCTTAAATACATCTCTAGCGGATCATCTTTTTTCTCGCCTATTGAAAAAGCAGTAAACGGGGAGGTGGGAGTTAATACGACATCTACAATTGAGAATGCCTTGTCAAAATCACTCTTAATCAGCCTTCTAACTTTTTGCGCTTTAAGATAGTATGCATCGTAGTAACCGGAGGATAACACATAAGTGCCAAGCATTATTCTGCGTTTAACTTCATCGCCAAATCCATCGTGGCGGGTTTTAGTATATAGATCATTTAAATTGGCAGAGTCTTTACTTCTATATGAATACCGGACACCGTCGTATCTGGCAAGATTGGAAGATGCTTCGGCTGTCGTTAAAATATAATAAGCAGCGATTGCAAATTGATTATGGGGCAGGTGAATGTCAATAATTTCAGCTTCAACATTCTTAAGCTTTTCGATTACTTCCAACACTCTATTTTTCACTTCGGGATTTAATCCATCTCCAAAATATTCAGAGGGGATCCCTACCTTTAATTTTTTTTCTCTATCGGGTTGAGTGACAAAATCCGGCACTTCAATTCTTGCTGAGGTAGAATCCTTTTCGTCGAAGCCGCTAATGACAGATAATATTAAAGCAATATCCTCAAGACTATTGGCAAACGGTCCGATCGTATCGAATGAAGATGCGAATGCAGTTAAACCGTAGCGTGAAACTCTGCCATAGCTTGGTTTTAATCCGAATAATCCGCAGAAAGCCGCCGGCTGCCTTATTGATCCCCCGGTATCCGTTCCAATTGAAGCATCGCATAAGTAAGCAGCAACAGCAGCAGCGGAACCTCCGCTGGACCCGCCCGGAACTTTTGTTTTGTCTATTGGGTTTAGAACAGATCCAAACGCTGAATTCTCATTTGAAGAACCCATTGCAAACTCGTCGCAGTTTGTTTTTCCAATTATAATCGCATCCTCTTGAATCAGTTTTTCAACTGCTGTTGCAGTGAAAATTGAATTGAAATTTCTAAGAATTTTTGAAGAGCATGTAAGAGGTTTGTCTTTGATGGCAAGAACATCTTTTACGGCGATTATCATTCCCGCTAATCTGCCATGATTGCCCGAATGAATTTTCTTCTCAATATTTGCAGCAATTTCAACCGAGTCTTCAAAAACAAAATTGAATGCGTTAATGTCCTTGTGTTCCGAAATTCTATCAAGATAAAAAGCGGCGTTTTCGGTCAAAGATAGTTTCTTTTCTTTAAGCAGAGTAAGTTTTTCTCGGTGATTATTGTAAGACTGCAATGAAACCTCGATTAACGAAATGATTTTTTTATTTTTTATCCGAATTGTTTGAAATCTCTTTCTTATCCGCTGAATCATTTACATCAATTTCGTCTTCAACTTCGCGAACTGCTTTTTTAAACTCTCTCATTCCTTTTCCGATACCTTTTGCGAGCTCGGGTATTTTTTTTGCACCAAATAAAATTAATATTGCGATAACAATTAAAATTATTTCCGGTGCGCCTAAGTTACCAAACATGTTTACCTCAGTTTTATTTTAAAATATGATTAGCAATCGAATGAAAGATAGCTGCTCCGTCTTCATTACCCAAAACGGAGTCGCTTGCTCTTTCAGGGTGGGGCATTAAGCCTAAAATGTTTTTTCTTTCGTTAGTTATGCCTGCGATATTATTTATTGATCCGTTCGGATTGAACTCATCATCCGTAGAACCGTCTGCAGAGGAGTAACGAAAAACAATCTGTCCTTTATCTTCAAGGGACTTAATTACGTCCGGTTCGGCAAAATAATTTCCATCACCGTGTGCGATAGGAATTTTTAATACAGTTTTATCAACAGAGTTTGTGAATGGATGATCTCTGTTTTCAACTTTTAGAAAGACATCCTTACACTCGAATTTTATTTTTTTGTTTTTCAAAAGAACGCCCGGCAATAGATTTGACTCAAGCAGAATTTGAAATCCATTGCATATCCCAATAACAAATCCGCCGTTATTTGCAAATTCGATAATTGATTTCATAACCGGCGAGAATCTCGCAATCGCACCCGTACGGAGATAATCGCCGTAAGAAAATCCGCCGGGCAAAATAATAACATCAGAATTCTTTAGATCTGTATCTTTATGCCAGATAAACTGAGCGTTGTAGCCAAGCACTTTTTTAACGGCGTAATACGCGTCATGATCGCAGTTTGAACCTGGAAAAACTATAACGCCAAAAACAGGTTTCATTTTACTTCTTCCAGAGTAAATTCAAAATCTTCCATATTTGGATTTGCAAGAAGTTTGTCGCAAAGTAGTTTAACCTCTTCTTCGGCTGAAGCTTTTTCCTTATTATCAACAAAAAATTCGATATACTTTCCTATTCTTGTAGCTTTAACATTATTGAATCCGAGCAGCTTTGCTCCTTGCTCAACTGCTTTGCCCTGAGGATCTAAAATTTTTGGTCTACGCTTGATTATTACTGTGGCTTTGTACAATTCTTTCTCTCTATTATTATGTTAATTGTCTGGAAGTTTTTTGATCAAAAACGAATTCGTATAAGTAACGTAAAATCCCGAATACTATATGAGTAAGAACGAGATAGAAAAACGCAACTCCTTGAGTAAGTACAATGCTTAAAAGTGCAGCTAATGATAATAGTATTAATGCAAACTTACTGAATGTATTAAGGTATTTCACTTTTGGAACGGCGTTATATCTTATATTGCTGACCATCAGGAAGGATAATAACAACACAAGGGGAATAACTGCCTGCGAAAATGGTTTTATGATTGTTATCCCGTTATGATAAAATAAGATGATTGATGCAAAAGTGATAGCAGTAACCGGCACAGGCAGCCCTTTAAAATCTAATTTCGTTGAAATATCTTCAATCTGAACGTTAAATCTCGCCAGTCTGAAAGCTCCGAATACAACAAGCAATGAACTGATAAGTATGCCCGCTAATCCGTACTGAATCAGGTAAGACTTGTATATTAAAAATGCAGGAGCGGCGCCAAAGCTGATAATATCAGCTAAGGAATCAAGCTCAACTCCAAACATACTGCTTGACCTTGTTATTCTTGCAATTATTCCGTCGAGAAGATCAAAAAATGCAGCGGAAAATATTAAGAGGGCAGCAATTTTGAATTCAGAATTGCTTGCATAAACTATAGATAAAAAACCGCATATAATATTTAATGCAGTTGCGGAGTTCGGGAAAAAAGCTTTTGAAAATGTTAGTTTTTTCATTTATCTATCCCGTATAAAATTGTTTCGCCGGCTTTAACAATATCGCCTTCACTCACAAGAATATTCCAATTTTGAGGTACTATAACGTCAACACGGCTGCCGAATTTTATCATGCCGAATCTATCGCCCATAGTTACCTGCTGACCGATATTTAATTCGTACACTATTCGACGCGCAATGAATCCGGCAACTTGAGTAAAAAAAACAGGACCGTACTCGCTTGAAATTCCGATTTCGGACCTTTCATTTCGTTCATCTGCCTTGTCGTGGTAAGCAACAAGGTATTCTCCTTTGATATACTTCAAATAATCAATTTTGCCATTGATGGGTATTCTATTAACATGAACATTCAAAGGCGACATGAATATAGAAATCTGCCAAGCCTTTCCAGTAAAGAATTTATTTGACACAATCTCTTTTACAATAAGCACTTTGCCATCAGCAGGCGAAACTATTATCCCATTACCGTCAGGAATAATTCTATCGGGATCACGGAAGAAATTTATCGAGAAGACAAGAAATAATAAACTTATTAAGTAAAGAGAATATTTGACTATCCCTGCATTTGAATATACAGCGATTACAACCAAAACAAAGCATAAAATCGCAATTATTCCTAAAGTATTATATCCATATTTAGTAATCATAAATATTTCTGCAGTTGTTTGAAAATCTAATCCACAAAATGAGTTGTAAATTTACTATTTTATTAAGTGAAATTCTTTGATTTTTCTGATAATTCGGTCATTTAAGATATTGAAAAATTTCAGAATATCTGCATTGGAGCAGACGATATCTAATTTCACTTAACAAAAGAATAGAATAAATCATAATTAAAATATAATAGGAGGAAATATGAAGGGCGGATTACAGGGCATGATGAAACAGGTGCAAAAAATGCAGGCAGAGATGGAAAGGGTTCAAAATGAATTAGGGAACAAAACCGTAACCGAAGAAAGCGGCGGGGGTATGGTTAAAGCTACGTCAAACGGTAAAAAAGAACTTATCTCCTTAAATATTGACCCAGAGGTAATCAGTTCGGGCGACAAAGAAATGCTTGAGGATCTTATAGTCGCGGCAGTAAATAAGTCTCTTCAATCTGCCGGTAAAATTGCCGAGGAAGAAATGGCAAACGTCACTAAAGGAATGATACCTCCTGGCTTAAATATTCCGGGGTTTTAATTGAACCTTCCCGCGCCTCTTGAAATAATAATTGAAGAACTGAATAAACTTCCGTCAGTAGGCAAGAAGACAGCGCAAAGAATTTCTCTTCATTTGCTGAGAAATAATGATGCTCAAATCGACAGTTTAATTCGTGCCTTGCAGTCTCTGAAGGAAGATTTGTCATTCTGTTCAGAATGTTTCAACATTGCTGTTGGTGATAAGTGCGAGATTTGTAAAAACCCCAAAAGAGACGTATCACTTCTCTGTGTGGTTGAAGATATAAGCGATGTTATTGCAATTGAAAGAACCCATGAATTTAACGGACTTTATCATATACTTGGTGGTGTATTATCGCCGCTTAGCGGCAAGAGCGTTGATTCGATTCGGATTAATGAATTATTACAGAGAATTTCAAAAAAAGAATTCAAAGAAATAATCCTTGCTCTTAATCCTGATACTGAAGGAGAGACCACTTCGCTTTATATTGCAAAGCAGTTAAAACCTTACAACATAAAAATTAGTAGAATTGCAAGGGGATTGCCTGTAGGAGGTAACCTCGAATTCGCCGATGAAGCAACTATCGGCAGGGCAGTTCTTTCGAGAACAATTATACAATGAGCGATTGGTTCAAAGAGTGGTTCGCATCAAAAGAATATTTAGATGTATATTCTCACCGCGATGAATACGATGCGAGTAAAATTGTAGATCTGATACTAAAAAAAACAATGGTGAATCACGATGCTTTAATTCTGGATGCAGCGTGCGGTTCGGGAAGACATACATTACTTTTAACTGAAAAAGGCTTTAATGTAACGTCATTCGACCTGAGCAGACAATTGCTCGGGATAGCTAAAAAGGAATTCTCCGATGGTGGATTAGAACATAAACTAATCCTAGCCGATTTACGAAATATATTCTTTAAAGTGCAATTCGATATAATCTTGAACTTGTTTACCAGTTTTGGTTATTTTAATGAAGACACGGAAAATTTTATTTTTTTTGACAATTCCAGAAGTTTCTTAAAAAAAGATGGTTTAATAATTTTTGATTACTTTAATAGTTATTTTATCAAAGAAAATTTTGAACCGGTTTCTGAGAAGAGTATTAATGGTAAAAAAATAATTGAACGGCGTTTTATTGAGGGAGACACGATTATTAAATTGGTTGATATTATTACAAACAAAACGACAAAGAATTTCACCGAAAGAGTAAAATTATACAGCGATAAGTACTTGCTCGAGAAATTTTCGGCGCTTGGGTTTGAAACTAAGTATATGTTCGGTGATTATTCGGGAAATTCATTTAATGCAGCTCAATCAAAAAGGTTAATTTTATTTTTGAGATTGAAATGAGAATTCTTGCCATAACTCTAATCTTGATTTCTATAGAGGGATGCGACATTCTAACAACCCGCGATTCCGAGAAACCGGATAAACCCCGTTCAAATTTTGTTACGCCGACAACCCCGGATTTGTTATTTAAAAATTTCTCCGAATCCCTGAAGGAAAAAGTTGTTGAAAATTACATGGCTTGTTTTGTTGATAATGCTTTCTTAGATAAGGATTATAAATTCATCCCTTCTGCCGGTTCCGTTGCTCAGTTTGGAGCCCTTGCCGACTGGGATTTGAACTCAGAAAAACAGTATTTTAATAATCTTAAGAGTACAACAATAAATAATGTTCCGTTGATATTGCAGTTGAATCATGAAATCAGCAACACGCAAGGCGATAGCGCGGTTTATCAATACGATTATATTCTGAGTGTTCCGTTTGAATCTTCAAGCATTTCATACCGAGGCAATCTGAAATTTAATATTCATTTTGATTCAAGAAATCATTGGGTTATTACCCGCTGGGAAGATACAAAAAATGAAGAATACCCTAGCTGGAGTGAACTTAAAGGCAAATATTATTAAAATTATCTTAACAAGTTTAATAATGTTTTTATGTCAATCTTGTTTTAATCCATTTGCACCGCAGCTGGAAACGGGTTCAGACGGCGGCGGTTCATTTATCAGCGATCAAAAATCGATCGAAGGATTATTTCAAAATTTTCAGTACTCGTACACGTTTAAGGATACAACTATTTATGGTAATATTCTCGATCAGAATTATAGTTTCGTTTATCGTGATTATGATTTAAGCGTGGATATCTCTTGGGGAAGAGATGAGGAGATGAAGGTAACATACGGATTATTTAAAAACGCTCAAAGGCTTGATTTGATCTGGAATAATATTGTTTCCATGACATCAGATTCGTTAAATATCATCCGCAGTTTTAATTTAACAATTACATTCAATCCGACTGACATAATATTTATCGACGGGAGAGTGAATCTTGATCTTCAAAAAGCAGATGACGTCTGGAAAATCATTAAATGGGTTGACGAATCAAATTTTTAAAAAGAGGTGGGAGAATGATGATATTTTATATTTCTGAAGCATTTAAGTCAATATTTAGATACAAATTATCCTCGATGCTCTCTATTATCTCCCTCAGTATCGGAGTCTTATTAATTACGACTTCATTATTGCTTCTATTGGTTTCAGCAGGTTTAGAAGATCGATTAAAAAGTAAAATCGAGTTGAACATTTTTATTTCGGATGATCTCGATAATGAAGAAATCAATAATCTCAAAAAAGATATAATGCAGGTGAAGGGAATAAGGCGGATAACTTTTCTAGACAAAGAAACCGCTTATGCAAAGTTCAAGAAGGAAACAGGGCAGGATTTTAGCGGGATATTATCTGCCAATCCACTGCCTAATTCATTCAAAATTAATTTCCAACCAGAAATTGACGAAGCGATGATAACAAGCATTAGCGGCGAAATTAAAAAAATGACCGGTGTTGATGATGTCGTTTATGATTATAAATTAATTCTGATTTTGATGGAATTCATAAAATCTGTAAAAATACTTGTCTATTTCGGAGCTCTCTTCTTTCTAATAATATCATTTTACCTAATTTATTCTAATAATAAGTTGATACTAAATGCGCGGATGGTTGAATTTAATACTATGAAACTTGTAGGCGCAAAATTAAGCACAATAAAAATTCCACTGATGATAAAGGGCATCATTTACGGAATTATAGCCGCTCTGATTAATTCACTTTTTTTCTATGTAATTTTTATCACTTTTATTAAGTATGACATTGAAATTCAATTTGTTAACACCTTTTATTTTTTTAATTTACTACCCGTGGTTTTATCAGTTTTATTAGGGGTAGCTGCGAGCGGATTGTTCACAAAAAAACTTACGCTCCAGGTAAAGCTTGATAAATAACTTTCTCTACTAACATAAGGGCAATTAGTTTGGAAAAAAAACTTTTACACCATCTTCGTGAAGAAGAAACCGGAACTCTAAAAGACTATATAAATTTAATTCGCATGAATCTTCTGCCGGTATTATTAATCAGCCTTACAGGCTTGGTTGTTGCGATCATTTATGCATATAATGCTCAGGATATTTACACTTCATCAACAGCGCTAAAACTCTACAAACCGCAGGGAAGTATTCTTACTTCTTCTTTGATGCCGGAGTTTAGTGATTGGGGAAACGACAGATTCATCGCTAATGAAATTCAAGTTCTGGAAAGCTATAGGTTGCGGGAGATGGTCGCCGGGTCATTAGCAGATACATTTAATTCTGTTAATGATTTTTCTAAATTTTATCATATTGTTGATGACGGAACTGGATTCGAGGACACGCCTCCTAAATTAAAGAGTACTGATAATATCATAAAAACACTTGGGTCTGTTAAGATTGAACAAAAACGAGGGCTCGATATTGTTGATATCACTTTTGAGTCGCCCTCCCCTTATGAGGCAGCTCTCATCGCTAATGAATATGCAAACGCTTATGAGAGAATTAATCTAAATTATAACCGCCAGCAGCTTATCTCTGTGAAGAATTTTTTGGAAAAACAACGTGAAGAAAAACTTAATTCGTTAGTAGAGTCCGAAGAGAATTTCAAAGCTTTTCAGCAGCAGAAGGGCGTTATTGCCATTGATGATCAAGCTAGAGCATTGATCGATATACTAACAAATTTTCAATCGCAAAGAGATGCTACGCTAATTGACCAATCAATTACTGAACAGAATCTTGAGCAGTATAAAATAGAACTAAGTAAAAAGAATCCAACAATTACGCAGTATATTGAAAGTTTTGCGGCGGAACCAAGGCTTAGGTCACTTCAAGAAAGGATCGCTGCACTCGAAACTCAAAGAGATCTGGCATTGGCAAGCACAAGAGCCTCGTCAGAAAGAAAAGAAACCGTAGAAAAATTCTCTCAAAGTATAAATGAATTAAAATCAATTCTCGACGAGCAGTTGAGTGTTTATAAGGCAAGTATTTTTGCTTCAAGCCCTGAAGAATTAAAGGAGCTTTCACTTAAAGTCTTAGAAGAAGAAGTTAAATTGAAGACATATAAAGCAAAATTCCAAAGTCTTGATTTAATTGTTCAACGTTATGAAAACAGATTCAATGAACTGCCAAAGCAAACTATTGATTTCGGCAGATATCAGCGTGAACTTCAAGCTTATGAAAAATTGTATCTTTTGGTAGAAGAAAGATTTCAAGAGGCTTTGATAAACGAACAATCCACCCCCGGAAACGTTCTAATTATTGACGATGCAAGAATTCCTCTGTCACCATCGAAGCCCAATAGAACCTTGATTGTATTGGTCGGTTTGGTTTTAGGCGTTGGGATGGGATTTGCTTTCGCTTTCATTAAAAATTACTTTGATAACACAGTTAAAACCCCTGAAGATATACAGAACAGCGGGATTAATGTGCTTGCATGGATACCTCAAATTGAAGTGGCGGAAAACAGCAAAGATTTCGAATTCATAGTTTCAAAGAAACCGGACTCAATTCACAGCGAGGCTTTCAGAGCATTCAGAACAAGAATTCAGTTTTCGAAAGTTGGACAAAATTCTATTCGAACAATTTTAATAACTTCTTCTGCTCCGCGAGAAGGCAAGACCACAGTTGCCGTTAACATTTCCGGAAGCTTTGCCCAGGCAAACAAGAAAACATTGATTCTTGATTGCGATTTAAGAAAACCAAGAATGCATACTGTTTTTAAAGATCAGAGATTCCCGGGCTTTAGTGACTATTTCTTTGGGCAGGCAGCTCTTGATGAGATAATTCACAAAAGCGAAATGCCAAATCTTTTCTATATTACGGCTGGTACAATACCTCCAAATCCCGCTGAAATTTTAGGCTCTGAACAAATGGAAGCTTTTATTGAAAAGCTTAAAAAAACATTTGATATGATAGTAATAGATTCGCCGCCAATTATCGCAGTTACAGATTCTGAAATATTATCCAGGTATGTTGACGCAACGGTACTTGTGGTTTCTGCAAATCAAACGGAAATAGAATTGATGAAAAAATCTGTTGACTTGTTAAATCACGAAAAGAACTCGTTTATTGGCGCGTTGCTAAATAATTTCAGCTATCGAAGCGGTTACGGTTCATACTATAAGTATTACTACTACTATTCAAATCCATCTGGCGGGGGAAACGGTTCTCTCAAGCAAAAAATCAAAGCATTAAAGTAAAAAAAAAAGGCGACATTTATTGCCGCCTTTTTTAAAAATTAATCTAGACTATTAATACATTCCGTCCATTCCACCCATACCGCCCGGAGGCATAGCAGGAGCTTTTTCTTCAACTTTCTTCTCGAAGACAACAGCTTCCGTAGTAATTAACAGGGATGAAACAGAGGCAGCATTTTCGAGTGCTGTTCGAGTCACCTTTGTCGGATCTATAACACCGGCTTTCATTAAATTTTCGTAGACTTCAGTTGCAGCATTGAATCCAAAATCATCTTTTCCTTCAAGCACCTTATTTAAAACTACAGCACCTTCCAGACCGGCGTTATTTACAATCTGCTTCAGCGGTTCAGCAAGTGCTTTCTGTATGATTTTAATTCCGGTTGTTTGATCGATGTTTTCACCTTCAATTTTATCCAGCACAGAAATGGCTCTTACAAGAGCAACTCCGCCGCCTGGGACAATGCCTTCTTCAACTGCAGCTCTTGTGGCATGGAGGGCATCTTCAACCCTGGCTTTCTTTTCTTTCATCTCAATCTCCGTAGCTGCTCCGATTTTTAACACCGCTACACCTCCGGATAATTTTGCCAGTCTTTCCTGAAGTTTTTCTTTATCATAATCTGAAGTTGTCTTTTCGATTTGAGCTTTAATTTCGTTAATTCTCTTTTTAATTTCGTCACTGCTTCCGGAACCTTCAACTAAAGTTGTATTATCTTTGTCGATAACAACTTTCTTAGCTCTTCCAAGATATTCTATGGTGGCGTTTTCCAGCTTAAATCCTCTTTCTTCGGATATGACGGTGCCGTTTGTTAAAACAGCAATATCTTCAAGCATTGCTTTTCTTCGATCACCAAAACCAGGAGCTTTTACTGCCGCTACTTTAAGTGTGCCTCGTAATTTATTCACAACCAAGGTTGCAAGAGCCTCGCCTTCGAGATCTTCAGCGATTATCAGCAAGCTTTTTCCAGATTGAGCTATTTTTTCGAGAACTGGTAAAAGATCTTTCATAGCGGATATTTTTTTATCGTGAATCAAAATGAATGGATCTTCAAGAATTGCTTCCATTGATTCCGAATCAGTAATAAAATAGGGTGACAGGTAACCACGGTCGAATTGCATACCTTCAACTATGTCCAAGCCTGTTTCGGTTCCTTTAGCTTCTTCGACTGTTATAACTCCGTCTTTTCCTACTTTATCCATTGCATCTGCGATCAGATTACCGACTGTTTTGTCATTGTTTGCGGAAATAGACCCGACTTGTGAGATTTCTTCGCGGCTGTCGACTTCCTTACTTAGTGTTTTTAGATAATCTCTTACTTTTATTACTGCAAGATCAATACCTCTTTTCAAATCCATTGGATTGGCTCCAGCAGTTACGTTCTTTAAACCTTCGCGGTAAATCGCCTGAGCTAATACAGTTGCTGTGGTTGTTCCGTCGCCCGCCACATCACTTGTTTTTGATGCAACTTCTCTAACCATCTGAGCGCCCATATTTTCTACTGCGTCATCAAGTTCAATTTCTTTAGCAACAGTTACGCCGTCTTTGGTGACTAATGGCGAGCCGAATTTTTTTTCAATAACTACATTTCTGCCCTTTGGTCCGAGCGTTACTTTTACTGCGTTGGCTAATTTATCTACTCCGGTTTTAAGTCCGTTCCTAGCGTCACTTCCAAACTCAATAATTTTTACTGACATTTTTACCTCCGTTATTTTTCAATTTTAAAATTATTTTACAATACCGTAAATATCGCTTTCACGCATGATCAAATATTCTTCGCCGTCAACTGTTATTTCGGTTCCGCCATATTTACCATAAAGAACCACATCACCAACTTTAACACCGGGTTGAATCGTTTTTCCGTCTTCAACCTTTCCTGGACCAACAGCAACTATAGTTCCCTCAATTGGTTTTTCTTTCGCTGTATCCGGTAAAATAATACCGCCTTTTGTTTTTTCTTCGGCTTCTTTTGGTTTTACAATAACTCTGTCAGCCAAAGGTTTAATTTTGAAATCTGCCATAAATCCTCCTTTTAATTTAAATGAAATAGCACTCATTATTAACGAGTGCTAATTTAATTTTTGTTATAATTTTTGTCAAGTATATAATTGATTTTTTTTGCACTATTTAGTGGTTATTTGTGAAAAAGATAATACAATTCGAAAAGATATCTTTTAGAAAGAGAAATAGGATGAGTTATATTTTTAATTTAATCTAATTCAACTGACCTGCTAAATATATAATCCACGTTTTTAAGCATTTTTTCGTATGAAAAAATTTCCTTAATCTCATTTTCTGTTAAAATTCTCATTACTTCTTCTGAATCCAATAACTCGTCTTTTAAATTCTTATTTTTGTCAGTCCAAACTGCCATAGCAGGTTCCTGCACAAGTTTATAAGCTGCTTCCCGAGAAGTTCCTTTTTCAATTAACTTTAATAAGATCGATTGCGAAAAAATTAATCCTCGCGTAAGTTCTAAGTTTTGAAGCATATTTTGCGGATAAACTATTAATCTGTCAATTAATTTAACGATTAAATCAAGCATATAATGAAGGGTAATACAGCTATCTGGAACTATAATCCGCTCAACAGATGAATGTGAAATATCGCGCTCGTGCCAAAGAGCAACATTTTCGAATGCTGCTAATGCATTAGCTCTAAGTATTCTTGACAAACCGGTTATTCGCTCGCTAATTATCGGGTTCCTCTTGTGAGGCATTGCCGAAGAGCCTTTTTGCCCTTTACTAAAAAATTCTTCTGCTTCCAGAACTTCCGTCCGCTGAAGGTGGCGAATCTCAACAGAGATTTTCTCTAACGTACTGCCGATTATGGCAATACTTGACAAAAATTCAGCATGTCTATCCCGTTGAATAACCTGTGTTGAAACCGAAGCCGGTTGAAGTCCCATTTTTTTGCACACATATTCTTCGACTTTAGGCGAAAGATGCTCAAATGTACCAACCGCGCCACTGATTTGCCCGACCGAAATTGATGCAATAGAATTTTGAAGTCTTCTAATATTTCGTTTAGTCTCTTCGTACCAAAGGGCAAATTTTAAGCCCATTGAGGTAGGCTCGGCGTGAATCCCGTGGCTTCTGCCGATACAAATTGTGTGTTTGTGTTCTAATGCTTTTCTCTTCAATACTTTTTTGAAATCATTTAAACTTTTAAGTAAAAGTTCTCCGGCTGTCTTCATCTGATAAGAGAGAGTTGTGTCAAGAATATCCGATGATGTCATACCGTAGTGAATATGCCTAGATTCTTCGCCTACATACTCGGCAACATTTGTCAGAAAAGCAATTACATCATGTTTAGTAGTTTCTTCTATCTCTAAAATTCTCTTCACATCAAACTTTGCCTTATCTTTAATTATTTTTACAGCTCCAGCGGGTATTTCACCCAATTTTGCACGAGCTTCGCAAGCAAGAATTTCTATTTTAAGCCAGGTTGAAAACTTAAATTCATCTTCAAAAATTTTACCCATTTCGGGTAGCGTATACCTTTCGATCATCTTGGTTTCTCCAGTTTCATTTTGATATTTCTTGATTGCCCGTCTCTCAATATTGTAAATGGTACAGTTTCATCAGTCTTATAATGCATTAACATACCCTGGAGAATTTGACTGTTATCAACCCGGATATCATTGATTGCTACTATTACATCATAAGGCTTAAACCCGGCTCTTTCAGCGGGAGAGTTGTTTGTAATTTCTTTCACAAGAACGCCTCTTGATCTAGGAAGATTAAAATAAGTTGCAATACCTTCATCTACATCTTGTATCTTAAGACCTGTCCAGTAATTTCTATCAAACTTTCCGTTTGATTTTAGCTCGCTTATCACTTTCTTTATTTTGTTAACGGGAATTGCAAAACCAATACCGATATTTCCAGATGATCCATCGGCAGTATATATAATCGTGTTCATGCCGATCATTTCACCGAGGCTATTTACAAGCGGACCTCCCGAGTTGCCTTGATTGATTGAAGCATCTGTTTGGATCATGTTTAAATAATAACGGTTATTCAACGGTGAAAGATTCATTCCTACAGCGCTGATCACTCCGACGGTAACAGTGGGCTTTTCTGATTGACTGAATAACCCGAAAGGATTTCCTATAGCAATTGACCATTCACCTATAATTATTTCGTCTGAATCTCCCAATTTTACATAAGGAAGATTCAAGCCATTTACTTTCAGCAAACATATATCCGTTGTATAATCTGTGCCTATCCGTTCTGCTTTTAATATTCGTCCGTCTTGCAAAGTGATTGTTATCTCGTCTGCGGTTCCAGCTACATGATCATTTGTTAGAATGTAGCCGTCAGTGGATATAATAACCCCCGAGCCAATACCTTGAACCTCCTGATTATAAATACCGCTTCCAAAAAAATGACGCCAGAAAGGATCGTTGCTCCATGGAGATCTGTACTGCCTGATTTCCTTAACATTTATTCCAACAACTGCAGGGCTTACTTTTCTAATAGTTTCAGTAATAATATTTTGTCTCTGTGACACAATATCCTGGCTTAGCGATTCTCTTTCTCTACTATCAGAAACAACTGAAGTTTGGTTTTCGATTAGCTGATCAAAAGTAATTGTCGTATCACTTGAACCATTTGTCTGCGAATATATTATCATAAATGCTGCCGATACAATTAAAAAAGTTACAATGGAAGATAACAACGCTGTTTTGAATTTACTCATAATTTTCCCCCTTGCTTTTATTATCTCTCTTAAAATATTTATTGATTTCTTCTCCGTGCTTAGACAATATTATCAAAAGCATTATTACAACGGTGAGAGAAAAAGTTAAATTCGAATCAGCAGGACTAAATGTGAACCATTTTTCCGTATTAAGTATTTCTGCTGAAGTAATACTGATAAGACCGGTCAGAACAGTTGCAAATAAGTTTGCGAAATTAATATGTTTCTTAAAGATGAAAGAAATCACCCAAAAAACTAACCAGATTATTAAGACAGACGGCGCAATAAGGAGAGAGCCGCCTGCTGCCGTAGCTAATCCTTTGCCCCCTTTAAACTTGAGCCAGGGTGTGTAACAATGAGCAAAAACAGCTGCATTCAGCGCTAAAGCGGCAGATGAAAAACTATCACCGAAGAGATTATTTACTATCAACACTGGGATGAACCCCTTTAATGCATCGATAATTAACACTGCAGTCGCGATATAACCCGAGGCCGAAACCTTATATGAATTCATAGCTCCCATATTTTTCGAACCTGCTTCGGTTATATCGATATTCTTTGCTTTCTTGAGCAGAATATATGCTGTCGGGATTGAACCAAACAAATAGCCGATTAAAAGAGATAATATGTATTCCATAACTTTTGTATTTTATTGTTGGCGTTAAAATAATTATTATAAAAATGAATTTTTATTTTTTTACGTATCTGTTACAAAATATTTGCCGAAATGTTCTAAAATTTTTATCTGAAATACAAATTGTTTTTTTTTCGAAATAACCCTAAATATGCATTCATGTTTTTACAATAAATATGACCCGGAGAAATGATGGACAAGTTCATAGGTAGTTTTAACGTTATCCCTTCTTTGCCTGAAAACATTGAAAAGTTGAGATACATAGCAAAAAATATTTTCTGGACGTGGAATGTAGACGCCATTAATCTGTTCAGGAGAATGGACAGGGAGCTCTGGCAGAAGACTAACCATAATCCTGTTCTGATGCTTGGAATGATTGATCAAAAGAGATTAGAAGAACTTGCGGCAGACGACGGATTTCTTTCTCATATGCAAAGAGTAAGTTCTAATCTTGAAAAGTATCTTTCTGAGGCAAGATGGTATCAAAAAAATTATAACGATATTGATTATAAATACCTTGCGTATTTTTCGATGGAATACGGCTTAACCGAGTGTCTTCAAATATACTCGGGTGGTCTGGGTGTTCTTTCAGGCGATCATCTTAAATCTGCCAGTGACTTAGGATTACCGCTTGTCGGCGTTGGCATCTGCTATCAGGAAGGCTACTTTCAACAATATCTTAATGCGGATGGTTGGCAGCAGGAGAGATATGAAATAATCGATTATTACAACCAGCCTATGGAATTAGTATTAAGGAAGGACGGCAGCCCAATAAAATTAGAACTCGATTTCCCTGGCAGAAAAGTATATTTTGTAATTTGGAAAATAGAAGTCGGGCGGATTCCGCTTTATCTTCTTGATACCAATATTTCTGAAAACTCGCCCGAAGACCAAAAAATTACGCGCGGACTTTATTCGGGTAATGTAGAAACAAGAATTCAGCAAGAGATTATTCTTGGTATCGGAGGAATCAGGGCTCTGCACGAACTTGGAGTAAAACCTTTTATCTGCCACATGAATGAAGGTCACTCGGCTTTTCTTGCCCTTGAAAGAATTAGGCTTCTTATGAAAACGCAGAACCTTTCTTTTAATGAAGCAAAAGATATCGGTTTTTATTCTAATATTTTCACCACACACACACCAGTCCCTGCGGGAATTGATGTATTTCCGAACGAACTAATAGAAAAATATTTTGGCGGTTATTACAGAAACGAATTGAATATATCTGATAAAGTTTTTTACCGGCTTGGCACTATAATTAAGCATAAAGAACCTTCTAATTTCAATATGGCTCATTTAGCTATGAATATGGCTGGATTTGTTAACGGAGTCAGTAAACTCCACGGCTCAGTTTCAAAGAAAATGTGGGTCAATGGATTTGAAGATATCCCGTTTGATGAAATTCCGATTGACCATGTAACAAATGGCATCCACATTCCTTCGCACCTGGCTAATGAAATCTATGAACTTTATTATCGATATTTAGGAGACGGGTTTCTGAACGATCCAAGTAATCCGGAAATATGGAAATCCGTTGAAGATATTCCTGATGAAGAATTATGGCGGACTCATGAAAGAAGAAGAGAAAGACTTGTCGCCTTTGCAAGAAGACGCCTAAGAAAACAGCTTATCAACCGGGGCGCATCTTATAACGATATTGAATCTTCCAAAGAAGTTTTGAACGCCGGAGCTTTAACTATAGGTTTTGCAAGAAGATTTGCAACTTACAAACGCGCCACTTTAATTTTTAAAGATATCGAAAGATTAGCTGCAATTTTATTGAATAAAGAAAGACCCGTACAAATAATTATCGCTGGAAAAGCTCACCCGAAAGACGACGAGGGTAAAAAATTGATTCAGGAAATTGTTAGCCTTGCGAAAGACGAGCATCTGCGTAAAAGGATAATTTTTCTTGAGAATTACGACATGAATATTGCCCGGTACCTCGTGGAAGGCTGTGATATATGGCTGAACAACCCTCGCAGACCTTTAGAAGCCAGCGGCACTTCGGGTATGAAAGTCATTGCAAACGGCGGTTTGAATTTTAGCGTTCTCGACGGGTGGTGGGATGAAGCATATAATTATAAAGTCGGATGGAAAATTGGAAACGCTGAAGAATATGAAGACCTCGATTATCAAGATGAGGTGGAGTGCAATCTTATTTACGATACCCTTGAGAATGAAATCATCCCGCTTTTCTATGAAAGAGGCGACGAGAGACTCCCAAGAAGATGGATTGGAATGATGAAAGAATCTATCAAGCAATTAGCCCCATTCTTTAACACTAACCGTATGGTAAAGGAATACGCAAACAAATTTTATTTTCCTGCATTTAATAAGAGAAACATGCTGATGGAAGGCAATTGGAAAAAAGCAAAAGAGTTTAATGCATGGAAATCGAAATTGATTGCAGCCTGGCCCGAAGTAAAAATTCTTAGAGTTGATAATCCTGATAATGGAAGCGAAATTAAAATCGGGTCTACTTACAAATTGAAAGCCGAAATACATCTTGGAGAGCTTGTTCCCGAAGATGTTGAAGTTCAGATTTATTACGGGAGTTCTGAAAGCCGTTACAAACCATTAGATAACAATTCTGTTAAAATGAACTGTATTACAAAAAGATCATCCGGCGGTAAATATAAATACGAAGGCGAAATTAATTGTGTTAAAACGGGTAAGTTTGGGTTTACCCTTAGAATATTACCTGCCCATGATTTATTGATAAATAAATTCGAATTAGGGTTGATTAAATGGGCTTCACAAAAGAGGTAAAATTAAATGCTTCTTGAAACGCTTGATATTATTAGAAACGATGTTGTGATTTATTCAGAAAATAAATTCGACCTTAAGGATAACTTTAAAATTATATTTAAGAGAGAACCTATTAAAACCCCAAGAAGCATTGACTATTTTGAGGTTTGTAAATTTGTCCGCGATCCAGTTCCAAAGAATGTAATTGTTTATCGGCTTCTTACCAATGTATCCAAACTTGACGGCTACAGTACAAAATACGGTTATTTTATTAACACAACTAACGGGCTTGAACTAATTTACTTTGACCCAATTTTTGCTTTAAAGGATATACTGAATCTAAAGATTGATATCGAGTCGGCAAAATTCAGATTTAAAATACAGCAGGTTGGTTTGAGCGGAATTAATTCGCAAAATGACGAGGCATACTTTCGAGAAATGTACTCATTTGATTTAAGAGCAATTGAGGCTCAGAACCAAAATGATAGAATATTTGCTGATGCTATTTTTGCTTTTGATGATTCTTATGTCCCAGACATAACTGCCGAGGCACAGAGAAGGCATCCGAATGACCGCAGTCGAGGCGGAATTATTGAAGATCAGTCCGGAGGCAACCCCATGTTTACAAAAGCTAAGATTGCCGGGAATAAAACCGGCATAAGATTTAATGAAGAAAATATTGATAAGCTGAAAAAATCTTTCAAATCTGAATGGGATGAGAATTACAAAGCATACAATGACTTCCAATCAACTATTTATAAAGAGGATTCACGGGGAAAAACAAAAACAAGACGATCATTCTCGGATTTCTTGGAAGAGCAACAAACATCCGGAGATGATAAACGAGATTTGTTAAGATCTGCTTCAGAGTTTCAGAAGGGAAGGAATGAACCCGTAATTTTACGCTTTCCGGACAAATAGCGTTTTCTCAAAAGAAAATCTATATTGAAACCTTGAACTTTTTACCAAGATTAAGAAACTTTTAATAAAACATTTAGAATAAAATCAAATAGGAATAATATGCAAGTACCATTGTTAGATTTGAAACCGCAGTATCAACAGTTGAAAAAAGAAATTGACGAAACCCTAATTCGAATTGCCGAATCACAATATTTTATTTTGGGCCCTGAAGTTGAGAAAATGGAGAAAGCTTTTACGGAATTCTTGGGGTGTAAGTATGCAATTGGTGTTTCTTCGGGAACCGATGCACTCCTCCTTGCACTCATGGCAATTGATATTCAACCCGGCGATGAAGTCATTGTCCCTACATATTCTTTTTTCGCATCTGCAGGTGTTGTATCAAGATTAAACGCAGTTCCCGTTCTAACAGATATTGATCCTGTCACTTTTAACATAGATACAAAGGATATAGAAAGCAAAATCACAAATAAAACAAAAGCAATTATGCCTGTTCATCTCTACGGTCAAAGCGCTGATATGGAAAGGATAGTTGATATTGCACAGAAATATAACCTGAGAATTATCGAAGATGCCGCGCAAGCAATAAGCGCTGTTTATTCAGATGGCAGACCAGTTGGAACAATTGGCGATATTGGTTGCTATTCATTTTTTCCCAGTAAAAACCTTGGCTGCTTCGGGGATGGAGGGTTAGTAGTTACAAATGATGACAATCTGGCTGAATTGCTCCTTATAAAACGCGTTCATGGCGGAAAACCAAAGTATTTTCATAAAGTTATAGGCGGAAACTTTCGACTGGATGCTATACAAGCTGCGATAATTAACGTAAAATTACCATATTTGAATTCGTGGTCGGAAGCACGAAGAAATAATGCTGCTCTGTATAATAAATTGTTTGTCGATAAAGGATTAAGCCAAGGAGAGGGAGAAATTGCATTTGACGGGGAAAACAAGGTTCTGCTGCCAAGGGCTGTTTATAAGCCAGCAATTCAAAATGAAAAAATGAAGAATCATCATATTTATAACCAATATATCATTCGGGTGGAAAAACGAGATGAACTTAGAGACTTCCTCGCGAAGAATAATATCGCTACGGAAATTTATTACCCCATTCCTTTTCACCAACAAGAATGTTTTGGATATCTGGGTTATAAAACAGGAGATTTTCCTAAATCGGAATTTGCAGCAGCTCATTCGCTTGCTTTGCCGATCTATCCTGAATTAACGGAATCTCAGATTACTTACGTAGTTGATAAAATCGAGCAATTTATGACTTAAGCAGTATTTATTGCATTTTTCTGCTCGATTTAATAACCTTGATAAGAGCCTTTTCAATGCTTATATTTATTGAACCTATTTACAGCAAGTATTTGTTAAATGATTATCATTAGAAGGAATTGAATATGGAAGGTAATTTTTCAGAAAGAGTACAAGAAGTTATAAGACTAAGCAGAGAAGAAGCCCTGAGACTTGGGCATGACTATATAGGAACTGAACATCTGCTCCTTGGAATAATCCGTGAAGGGCAGGGAGTTGCCGTTAAAATCATTCGTAACCTTGAAGTTGACCTGCTTAAGTTAAAAAAAGCTGTTGAAGATACAGTTCGTGCTTCAGGAGGCACAATCACTATTGGAAATATCCCGCTTACAAAGCAAGCTGAAAAAGTTTTAAAAATCACGCAAATTGAATCAAAAATTTACAAATCAGATGTTATTGGTACGGAGCACATTTTACTTTCTCTTTTAAGGGATGAAGACAATATAGCAACTCAAATTTTACATCAATTTCATGTCACATACGAAACTGCCCGGGCTGAATTGAATAACATACTCAGCAGCAAAGAGAGCGGTAAAATTCCACAAACTCCTCAAGGTTCTAAAAAAACTGAAAAGACAAAAACACCTGTTTTAGATAATTTTGGGAGAGATTTAACTAAGTTAGCTTTAGAAAATAAGTTAGACCCCGTCATCGGAAGAGAAAAAGAGATTGAAAGAGTAGCGCAAGTTCTAAGTAGAAGAAAGAAAAATAACCCAGTTTTAATTGGTGAACCAGGAGTTGGTAAAACTGCAATAGCCGAAGGACTAGCACTTAAGATAATCAACCGAAAAGTTCCCCGTATTCTACAGGATAAACGAGTCGTTACGCTCGATTTAGCCGGTTTAGTCGCGGGGACTAAATACCGCGGACAATTCGAAGAACGAATGAAAGCTTTAATGAACGAATTAGAAAAAGCCAATGATGTGATTTTATTCATTGACGAATTGCATACGCTCGTCGGAGCAGGTGGAGCAAGCGGTTCGTTAGATGCTTCAAATATGTTTAAACCTGCTTTGGCTCGCGGCGATATTCAATGTATCGGCGCTACGACATTAGACGAGTACAGAAAATTCATCGAAACTGATGGAGCCCTTGACAGACGATTTCAAAAGGTTATGATTGATCCTCCTTCTGTAGAAGAGACTATCGAGATTCTTGAAAATATAAAAGTTAAATACGAGGAACATCACAGTGTCCGTTATTCTTCCGAGGCAATACAGCAGGCTGTCAGGCTCAGCGATAGGTATATAACTGACCGTTATTTCCCGGATAAGGCCATTGATGTCTTGGATGAAGCAGGATCGCGCGTTCATATGGGAAATTTTACTGTTTCGGATGAAATACTTCATTTAGAAGAAGAAATAGAAAAAATCAAAAAGAGCAAAATAGATGTTGTAAAAAAACAGGATTATGAAGAAGCTGCAAGACTCCGCGATCATGAAAGAAAACTTCAATCTGATCTTGAAATTGCAAAAAGAGAATGGGAAAACACCAATAAAGGATTAGTTTTTGATGTTACTGAAGACGATATAGGAACAGTTGTATCGATGATGACTGGAATTCCCGTAACACGTGTAGTTCAAGCCGAAAGCGAAAAATTAATTAAAATGGAAGAGGCTTTAAAATCAAAAATCATTGGACAGGATGAAGCAGTAATTAAGCTGACAAAAGCTATAAGAAGAACTCGTGCCGGACTGAAAAATAGAAATAAACCTATTGGCAGCTTCATTTTCCTGGGGCCAACTGGAGTTGGAAAAACTGAACTCGCTAAAGTGATGGCTCGGTACCTATTCGATTCTAATGATGCATTGATTCGAATTGATATGAGCGAATACATGGAAAAATATTCGGTCTCAAGGCTGGTAGGCGCTCCTCCCGGATACGTTGGCTATGAAGAAGGTGGACAATTGACAGAGCGGGTTAGGAGAAAACCCTATTCAGTTGTTCTTTTCGACGAAATTGAAAAAGCACATCCGGATGTTTTTAATATACTTCTACAAGTACTTGATGACGGCGTTTTGACTGATAGTTTGGGTAGAAAAGTTGATTTTAAAAATGCAGTAATTATTATGACATCTAATGTGGGAACTAAAGATATTAAAGAAACAGGAGGAATTGGATTTAGCGGTGAAAGTATTGTTGATAAATACTCGAACTTAAAAAATACCGTCGAAGATGCAATGAAGCATTTATTTAATCCTGAATTTTTGAACAGAGTTGATGAAACAATTGTATTCAGAAGTCTTGACAGGGATTCTATAAAGAAAATTATTAAAATTGAACTTAACGAGCTTATTAAAAATGTTAAAGAGAATAAGATGACAATTTCGCTTGACGAATCCGCTGAGGAATTTCTGGCTGATAAAGGATTCGATGAAAAGTTCGGCGCAAGACCCTTGAAAAGAGCCATACAAAAATATGTTGAAGACCCGCTCGCTGAAGAGATGTTGTTAGGACGCATTAAAGAGGGTGATACTATAATAGTTAAGCATAAACCGGAAACAGAGAAACTTTATTTTATTGAAGAAATTGAAAATGTCGGCAGAGAAAAATCAGAGGAAACCAACAACTCCAAAATTGAGAAAGTTGATTAAGTAATGCATAAACTTTCTGAATCGGAGATTGATGAAAAAATTGCCGAACTTAATAACTGGACACTTGTTGTAAAATCTATTCAGAAGGAATTTGAGTTCGACAATTTTTCATCAGCTATTGGTTTTGTAATGAAAGTAGCAATAGAATCTGAAAAGTTGGATCATCACCCTGACATCTTTATTCACTCATGGAATAAAGTCAAAATTATTTTAAGTACTCATAGTACAGGTGGTTTGACAGATAATGACTTCATTCTTGCAGAGATTATTGAAGCGCTTGATTAAGTCTTTGTTTTCAATCCCCATATTTTGACTTTCGAATTATACAATAAACGATTAAAATCATTCAAAAATTTTTGGGATTAACTTAATATTTTCAATTTAATCTCAATGATTAACTGACAAATATTTATATTTCCGGGCAAAATTCAATATAATAATATGAAACAGAAAATCTTATTTAGAACTTTAGAAAATATAACGTCAAAAAAATTCAACTCGACCAAGGAAATGCTTCATGAGGTTTTACAGCAGATTGTCAGCAACAAGGAAATCCATGTTAGCGGGGGCAGAATCTGGCAGCTTGACTCGACAAATTCTTGTTATAAACTTCTTTTCCAAACCGGTAATGTGCAAAGAATAGAAGATAACTTTGCCCTTCCTTTGGGCGATTATCCAATTTTTGAACATATTTCAAAAGAAAGAACAATTCTCGCAGACGAAACAAATCATGTTCTTATTAAGAAAGGAATTTTTAAATATTCCGCTTCCGGAGTCGGATCTAAAATTAAGTTGAACAATAAATTTTATTATCAATATTTACTTGCTCTCAACAGCGATTCAATTGACGAGGAACTTAGAGATGTGCTCAATGTTGTGGCTACTGTTCTAACTTCCAAGATGCGTGAGAGCCATGAGAAAAGATCCCGTCAAAACTTATTGGCGAATATTGATAAAGCCCGTGAACTTCAGCGCAGCATTTTACCCGAACATGAATTGAAATTTAACAACTATGAAGTTTTCGGCGTAACTATTCCTTCGGAAATTATCGGCGGCGATTATTTCGATTACCTCAAGATTGGTGATGACGAGGAAAGAGTAGGCATTATTGTAGGCGATGCTGCATCGAAGGGTTTAAGCGCAGCAGCAGAGGCTATGTACATATCTGGCGCCATTAGAATGGCTTCGACTTTTCAAATGAAAATTTCACCTATGATGTTTCGATTGAATAATCTGATTAATAAAATATTTAGCGACGATAAATTTACTTCTCTATTTTATGGAGAACTTTCCACCGATAAAAAAGGATTATTCTTGTACGCTAATGCCGGACATAACCCGCCGCTTTATTTTACTGCTAAACAGAAAGGGATAACTTATCTTGAACCGACCGGACCTCTTCTTGGACCCGCTCCTAATTCCAGATTTGAAACGGACAGCCTTAATTTTGACTGTGGGGATTTACTTGTGATTTATTCAGACGGAATTGTTGAAGCCGCTAATCATAACTTTGATTTTTACGGCGAAGAACGGCTGGAAAAAATAATTTTTAATAACTTTAAACTCAGTCCAAGAGAGATTGTTTACAAAATCCTTGAAGACGTTGAAATTTTTTCTACGAGAGACAGTAAATATCAAGATGATAAAACAGTTGTTGTAATAAAGAAAAAAGAAGCCGATGGAACTGGTTAAAAAAATTTTTAATGCAGGCGTTGTCGGTGCAGGAGGGGCTGGATTTCCCGCCCATATTAAAGCTGCAAAGAAAGTTGAATATGTGCTTGCTAACGGCGCTGAATGCGAACCTTTAGTGCATAAAGATTATGAGATAATGATTAACTTCCCAGGCAGAATTATCCAAGGATTAAATTTAATAATTGAAGAATCAAAGGCTGACAAAGGGTATTTCGGAATAAAATCAAAAAATCAAAAAGCCATCGAAGCCATTGAAAGTAAAGTTGATAATTCAAAAATTGAACTAAGTCTGCTGGGTGATTTTTACCCTTCTGGCGATGAATATGAACTTGTGTATCACGCAACAGGCAGATTAATTCCTCCCCACGGTCTTCCGCTTGATATAGGCTGTCTCGTTCAAAATGTTGAAACTCTTTTTAATATTTCAAATGCTGTTGAAGATATTCCCGTAACAGATAAATTTGTCTCCGTCAACGGTATCGTAAAAAAACCTTCGTCTTTTTTTATTCCAGTCGGAACAAGTTTCAGACATCTGATTGATTTAGCGGAAGGTACGCAGATGGATGACTATGCAATATTCGTAAGCGGTCTTTTAATGGGAAAGCTTACATTTGATCCCGATGAGGTTGTAACTAAAACAACAGCCGGTATAATCATTCTTCCTAAAAACCATTATCTTGTAGATAGAATGAACCGACCCATACAGGATATGAACAGAATTGGGAAATCTGCGTGCGATCAGTGCAGTTACTGCACAGAGTTTTGCCCCCGTTACTTATTAGGCTATGACGTACAACCTCATAAAGTAATGAGATCGCTCGGTTTCACAACCTCGGGTGAAAGTTTTTGGAATCAATATGCAGATTTATGCTGCTCATGCGGACTTTGTTCATTATATGCATGTCCTGAAGACCTTTATCCAAGAGAAGCATGTGTGCAGGGAAAATCGGAATTGAAAAACAGGGGATTTGTTTACCAGCAGCCTAATCCGGTTAAAGTTCATCCAATTAAAGAGGGAAGGCGCGTTCCGCTTAATCAATTGATGAAAAGAATTGATGTGCTTAAATATGATAAGCAGACACCTTTCGTAAGAAATGTTGAACAACCCGGATTGGTTAAAGTTTTCTTAAAGCAGCACATCGGAGTTTACGCAAAACCGATTGTTCAATCAGGCAGCGTTGTTCATAAAGGCGATATGATTGCTTCGGTTGGTGATAATGAGATTGGCGCAAAAATTCATGCGCCGATATACGGTAAAGTCAAAAAAATCAACAGTGAGTTTATAATAATCGAATCATAATAATAACCTTAAGTGATAAGAATGAATTCAATTGGATTAATAGAAATGACAAGCATAGCCGCAGGAATGCAAGCAGCTGATATAATGCTTAAAACTGCCAGCGTGGAATTAATTTTATCAAGAACAATTTGTTCGGGTAAATATATGGTTTTAGTCGGAGGAGATGTTGCAGAGGTAGAGTCTGCGGTTGATGCGGCAGCATCTAAAATTGATTTTGCCGTGATTGATACATTTGTAATTCCGAATGTTCACAAAGACATTTTCCCCGCGCTTTCTGGTCATAGCAATGTAGAGTTACTTGAAGCCCTTGGAATTCTCGAATCATTTTCCGTTGCATCTTTAATAGAAGGCTCGGATGCCGCTGTAAAAGCGGCTAACGTAAGAATAATTGAGATAAGACTTGCAATGGCACTTGGCGGGAAGGCTTTCTGTACGATAACAGGCGAAGTCGGCGCGGTTACTAGTGCAGTGGAAGCAGGAGCTCATTTGATTTCTGAAAAGGGGCTGTTGGTAAACAAAGTTGTTATTCCACATCCAAGACGCGAACTGCTTTCGGAGATGATCTGAAGACTTTTCTGCTCTATATTTTAACTCATTAATTTCTAAGAATAAGCTCAAGTAAAATGAAAATTCTTAAATTTGGCGGCTCAAGTGTTGGCAACTCTCAAAGAATTAATAATGTAATTTCTATATTAAAAAATTATGTTAAACGAGGGGAGAAATTCTCCGTTGTTTTCTCAGCATTTCAAGGCGTTACAGACAAGCTGATTGAAATAGCTAACCTTGCCCACAAACATGATATAAAATACGCTGACGAACTTAACAAATTAAGGGCAAATCATATCTTTGTCGCTGAAGAATTAAACGGCGGTAAAAATTATGGGAAAACAGCTTCGAAAATAATGGAATTATTCATTGAACTCGAAGAAATACTAAACGGCGTATATTTAATCCGTGAATTGACGCCCCGCTCACTTGATTACGTAATGAGTTTTGGCGAAAGATTGTCATGCACGATTATTACGGAAACTTTAAAGAGACGAGGCGTGAAATGCAATTTTCTAAACGCTTCTAACTTAATTAGAACTGACAGTAATTTTGGGAATGCAAGGGTTAACTTTAAACTGACTAATAAAAACATAACAGAATATTTTAAAAATACCGTAGGCATTCAAATAGTAACAGGATTCATAGCATCAACGGAAGATAACGAAATTACAACTCTCGGCAGAGGCGGATCTGATTATACAGCGTCAATTTTTGGCGCAGCTCTTGACGTAAATGAAATAGAAATATGGACCGACGTTAACGGGATACTTACTGCCGATCCACGTAAAGTTGAAAATGCTTTCCCCTTAAAAGCTGTTACGTATGAAGAAGCTATGGAGCTTTCACATTTCGGCGCAAAAGTAATTCATCCGCCAACTATGCTTCCGGCTCTTCAAAAGAAGATCCGCTTAAGAATAAAAAACACTTTCAATCCAGAGCATAAGGGAACGGTAATAATTGAGCGCGAAAAATCAATAGCCTTCAATGTAAAGGGGATATCTTCGATAGAAGAAATTTCTTTAGTGAGAGTTCAGGGTGGAGGTATGGTAGGTGTTACGGGTATTGCCGGAAGATTATTTACTTCATTGGCTGAAAAGGGAATCAATATTATACTTATTACGCAAGCTTCCTCAGAGCACAGCATTTGCTTTGCAGTATCTCCTAATTACGGCTCGGCTGCAAAAAAGGCAATCGAAGAGGAATTTAAACTTGAGATGCTCGAAGGCAGAATAGGCAAAGTAATTGTCGAAAATGAACTGTCGATTATAGCTGTGGTGGGCGAAGATATGAAAAGAACTCCCGGCATATCGGGTAAGGTTTTTCAGGCTTTAGGTAAAAACGGAATCAATATTATTGCTATTGCTCAGGGCTCATCAGAACTGAATATTTCGCTTGTTATTGAGAAAGCAAGCCTCACAAAGGCGGTTAATGTTCTTCACGATGCATTATTTATATCAAAATACAAAACAACAAACCTGTTTATTGTTGGTCCTGGATTAGTTGGTGGAGAATTGTTAAAGCTGATCGGCGTGCGATCTGAATTAATGAGAACAGAACATCAAACAAATTTGAAGGTTATTGCATTAGCAGACAGTAAGAAACTTCTCTTCAACCCGAGCGGATTAGAAATAAACGATTGGGAAAATTCATTAAAAAAATCATCGAATGCATCTGATGTCAAAGCTTTCATTCTCAAAATGAAAAATATGAATCTGCCTAACAGCATTTTTGTGGACTGTACGGCAGGTGATAAATACGTTAATTACTATGTAGATATTCTAAAAAGCAGCGTTTCGATAGTAACGCCTAATAAAATTGCAAACACAAGAAGTTACGAAGAATTTGTTATTCTCCGAGACACGGCAAAGAATCATAATGTGCAATTCAGGTTTGGAACAAATGTCGGGGCTGCGCTGCCCGTTATCAGTAATCTTAGAGACCTGGTAAACAACGGTGACGAAATAATAAAAATTGAAGCAGTTCTATCCGGCACACTGAGTTTCATATTTAATTCATTAAAGCCCGGCAGAAAATTTTCGGAATCTGTTAAAGAAGCAAAAATGATGGGATACACTGAGCCTGATCCGCGGGATGATCTAAGCGGATTGGATGTGGCACGAAAGTTATTAATCCTTATAAGAGAATCGAGAATTCCTTTCGAGATGAATCGAATTAAAATTGAAAACTTAGTCCCGAAGCCTCTCCGCAAGAAGGGAATTGACCTGCTCTCTTTTTTGGATAAATATGATAATGAATTTGAAGAACGTGTAAACGCCTCAGACAAAAAAGGATGCAAACTGTGTTACATTGCCAAATATCACCGCGGCAATGCCACGGTAAAAGTTGAGGAGATTAATAGTTCGCATCCGTTTTACAACTTAACCGAAACTGATAATGTAGTTTCGTTTACAACAAAAAATTATTCGAAGAAACCGTTCGTGATTAGGGGTCCCGGAGCGGGCGCCTATAATACGGCATTTGGAATATTCGTAGACATCATGAGAATTTCAAACTATTTAGGGTAATGAATGAACACAGGTAAAATACCGGTAGGTATTCTTGGCGCTACCGGAAGCGTGGGACAAAAATTTGTTGAACTGCTTTCAGACCATCCGTGGTTTAAAATTTCAGACCTTGCTGCTTCAGAAAGGAATTCGGGTAAAAAATACAAAGAGGCGGTAAACTGGATTCAATCCACACCGTTATCAGATAAAATCGGCAGCATTAAGTTGAAAAAGTGTGAACCGGAACTTGATTCTAAAATTCTTTTCTCAGCACTTGATGCTTCGGTAGCGGGAGAAATTGAAACTGAATTCGCAAAGCGAGGTTACTTCGTCATTTCTAATGCAAAAAATCATAGATTCGATCCCGAAGTTCCGCTCATAATTCCAGAAGTAAATCCTGATCACATCACTCTAATAAAAAATCAGAGGACAAAAGGCGCTATTATTACTAATCCCAATTGTTCTACGATAGGCTTGACTCTTGCATTAAAACCTATTCAAGATAAATTTGGAATCAACAAGGTTAACGTTGTAACTATGCAGGCAATTTCTGGCGCTGGATATCCTGGTCTTCCTAGTATGGATATAATAGAGAATGTTGTGCCTTATATTTCGGGCGAAGAAACAAAAATGGAAACAGAGCCTCTAAAAATTCTCGGCACTTATTATGAAAACGGCATTGTAAATTCCGATATGAAAATAAGTGCGCAATGTAATAGAGTTCCTGTTATAGACGGACATACAGAGTGTGTTCAAATTGCTTTAGATAAGAAAACCGGTCTTGATGAAATTATAAGATGCTGGAAAGAATTTAAAGCGCTTCCTCAAGAATTGAACCTTCCATCGGCTCCGATGAATCCAATATTATATTTGAGCGAAGCGAATTATCCGCAGCCAAAAATCCACCGGAATGTTGACGGGGGAATGGCAGTTTCTATCGGTCGTTTACGTGAATGCAGTATCTTTGATTTTAAGTTTGTCGTTTTATCGCATAATACTATAAGAGGAGCAGCCGGCGGCACAATTCTTATAGCGGAATTAATGAAGGCTCAAGGCTATTTTGACGGGGTAATATGCTAAATGATTCGATAAGAGTATTCGCGCCGGCTTCCATCTCAAATGTTGGACCTGGCTTCGACATAATGGGATTTGCTTTAAATGAACCAGGCGATGAAATTATTCTCAGGAAAAGAAAGGATAGAAAATTATTTATAAAAAAAATCACCGGTACAAGCGTTGAGTTGCCTTACCAGCCAAAACTAAATACAGCAACAGCCGGCATAATTAACATTCTCAAAGAAAAAAATCTTGATTACGGAATCGATGTCGAAATTCACAAAAAAATGGGAATTGGAAGCGGTCTTGGCAGCAGTGCGGCAAGCGCCGTTGGCGGAGTCTTCGCAATAAATGAATTATTATCCCTAAAGCTTACTCATTATGAATTACTAAAATATTCGCTGGTTGGAGAATCAATTGCGAGCAAAGCAATACATGCAGACAACGTAGCCCCATGCTTATACGGAGGATTTATATTAGTCCGCAGTTACGATCCGATTGATATAGTAAGAATTGAATATCCAAAAAATATTTTCTGTTCGATAGTTTATCCCGGTATTGTAATTAAAACAAGCGAAGCAAGAAAGCTGTTGAGCAAAATGGTGTCTCTCAAAAAAGCTGTTTCCCAAGCCGGTAACGCGGCAGGGCTGATAGCCGGATTGATGAAAAACGACATGGGTTTAATAAAGAGATCGATGGTTGATCATATTGCAGAAAGTAAAAGATCAAAATTGATTCCATATTATGACGAAATTAGAAAAGCGGCTTTTAATGCCGGTGCTATGAATTGTAATATAACCGGCTCAGGTCCATCAATGTTTGCATTCAGTACATCCCGGCATGAAGCAGAAAAAATTGCCGCGGCAATGTCGGCAGTCGTGCTCGGATTTGGTCATGAATGTATCCGTTATATTTCTGGAATAAATAGCAAAGGTCCTAAAATCCTCGGATGAAATATTACAGCACTAAAAACAGGCAGCAAGCATTTTCGTTCAAAGAAGCGGTGATGCAAGGTTTAGCAGCAGACGGCGGATTGTTTATGCCGGAATATTTCCCGAGTCAAACTAAGCTTGTTTCAAATATCTCGCAGTACAGTTTTGCCGAATTATCACTTGAAATTATCAAGCCTTTTATCGGTATGGAAATTTCCTTTAATGATTTACACAGAATTATTAATGAAGCCATTTCATTTCCGGCACTAATTAGCAGACTAGCAAAAAACCTTTTTGTTTTGGAACTGCACCACGGACCGACACTCGCATTCAAGGATTTCGGCGCGCGTTTTATGGCTAAGACAATGGGATTTTTCACCGCTTCCGAAAACAAATCCTTAAATATATTAGTCGCAACTTCAGGCGATACCGGCAGCGCGGTCGCAAACGGTTTCTATGACACAACGGGAATAAATGTTTACATTCTTTATCCTTCAGGCAAAGTAAGTTTTATCCAGGAACAACAGCTCACGACTTTAGATAAGAATATCACCGCTATTGAAATTGACGGAACGTTTGACGACTGCCAGCGGTTAGTCAAACAAGCTTTTCTGGATAAAGAGTTGAATATTAAGATGAATCTTTCATCTGCAAATTCGATTAATATTTCCAGACTGCTTCCACAATCTTTCTATTATTTTGAAGCGTATAAACAATTAAAGAATATGCAGGAAGAATTTGTTTTTTCTGTGCCTTCGGGTAATTTAGGAAATTTAACCGCCGGCATTTTTGCTAAACGGATGGGATTGCCTGTTAAAAATTTTATTGCTGCAACTAACTCAAATGATGTCTTCACTCAATATTTACTTAACGGTGATTTCCTGCCAAGAAAATCTACCCAAACATATTCGAATGCAATGGATGTTGGCGACCCGAGCAATCTTGTTAGAATTGACAAATTGTACAATTATGAATTAAATGAAATGAGAGAAGAGATTTATTCGTTCTCTTTCAATGATGCAGATACTATATCGTCGATGAAAGAAGTTTATGAAAAATTTAATTATATAATTGACCCGCATGGAGCGGTAGGTTATTTAGCTTACAAAAGTTTTACCGGACTGGATAATTCCGAAAAACAAACAGGCATAATTTTAGAAACCGCTCATCCTGCAAAGTTTCAAGACGTTGTTGAAAAAGCATTAAATATTAAGATTGATGTACCTCAAAGATTGGCTGAATGTCTGACCAAAAATAAATCAACCATCAAACTTTCCGCGGAATACAAATCATTAAAAGAATTTTTATGGTCAAGAAACTACTAATTAAGCAGGTTCTTAATAATCTCGTACGCGCCCACATAAGTCCCGATAACACTTCCCAAACTACATAAAACAAATACGAGCATAATTCTTAGAAGTCTGTTCTGCCACCAGTTTCTCAGCTTTCTTGCGTCAGTGCTGACAGTGCTGAATTCTTTAACGATAGGGGGGGCATAATACGATTGAACAAAAGCTGCTACATATCCAGCGCCGATAAGTGGAGTCAGACTTGTTAAAGGTGCGGCAATAAAAGAGATTACTATAGTAAAGGGATGAGCAAAAGCAATTAGAGAGCCAATACTCGCTGGAATTCCATTAGCGAGCACCCAAAAAACTGCGTTATCCCCTGCAGCAGTAAAACCTTTTGAGAAGCCGATAATAATTATTGATGCCAAAATGATAACGGGGATTGCCCAGCCAATTATCTTAACCCAAATGGAAGATGCCGGCACTTTTTCCAAATCAGATAAGCTAATTCGTTCATGATCCTTTACTGCGGCAACAATTCCTTTTACATGTCCGGCGCCAACTACAGCAACAATCCTACTGCCGGGCGATTCTAGAATTTTTTTAGTAAGATATTGATCACGTTCGTCTATTAATACCAGCTTAAGAACAGGGAGGGCTTTACCAAGCTCATTCATCAAATTGTTCATCACATCAGTCTGTTTCAGTTCGGCTAATTTTTCTTCCGTAATTTCTTCTTTATCGTAAATGCCTGCAATGCCGCTGGTAAGGAATTTAAGTTTTTGCCAGAGTGACATTGAATTCCACGACCGTTTTAGTGTTATGCGGACATCCCGGTCGCAAAGTTCTACGGGGATGCTATTATCTTTTGCAATGTTTATAGCGGCAAGAAGTTCGACCCCGGGAATTACCCCCAGCTTATCACCAAGTTTTTTTTGATAGGAAGCCAATAGAATGTTAATCAATAAAGTTGAAAGCTGCTTTTTGCGTATTACTTCCTTTAAATCAAGCGCTTCCCATTTTTTGTTTTCAGATAAAGCTTTGAATCTCTGGTTATCAAGTTCGACGCATACCGTGTCTGGTCTTTCCGATTCGATAACATTTTTTACCAGTTCAGCCGATTCTTTTGAAATATGGGCGGTGCCGACTATTATTAACTCTTTACCTTCAACTTCTATTCTTGTAACATCACTGTGATCTATAATTCTGCTGCTCTTTACTTTTTCTGAAACTTCCAATTTTCGTAATACTCCCAACTTACAATAGCATTAAGCGCTTGCAGTTCTTTAGTTTTTTCGTTTAGATTTGCTTTAATTACGTCACCCATCGATAGGACGCCAATATATTTGCCATTTTTCTGTATGAGAAGATGCCTGAATCTTTTCCCGAGAAAAATATCGAGCAGAGAATATAATGTTGCGTCGTGCGGCGCCGATGTAATATTTCTCGTCATATACTTCCCGACATCATCATTATTTATGTCGAATGATTCGAGGAGTGAATTTCTCAGAAAATCTCTTTCGGTCCATATACCTATGATATTATCATTATCAGTTACGAGAATGGAACCGATTTTTCTATCTACCATTTTCTTAATTGCGTCTTTTATCTTAGTTTCAGAAGGTGTTGTAAACATCTCAGTACCTTTTTGTTTAAGTACATCTTCGGCAGTGTACATATTTCCTCCTTTTTTAAATTATGCTATCTATTAAGTTTTGCTATTAAATTTGTTTTAAAGATAAAGAAAATAATTATTATAAATTAATCTCGAATCAGAAAAATATTTAAATCATTTCTTTGAATTTAATATCCAAATAAACCCGTAAAGTTTAAAAATCCTTCTTAATTGCCTTCAAACCGGCAGAATAGAAAACAGCAGTTACAGTAACTGAAAATAACACGAAATATGAATAGGCCGTATTAAGGTTTCGATGATCGTAATTACCATGTTTTAAGATTGATTCAAAATGCGCAAGCACTGGGTTAAATGTCATTATTATCATGAAAAGCATGTAAACGATGCACAGAAGAAATGTTATTGTTGCGCCTCGCGAAGAGGCTAAGCGTATAGCATTTTTTTCTTTGTAATTTGAAAAGATAGAACCCATAGCGTAATTTAACGTAACAATAGCCGAAATACCGGGAATAAAAATGAGCATATTTTTTACGATAAGATGAGGTGCAAGTTTTATAAAAGAAAAATAAATTAAGGTTTCGCCGGAGATCACCATAGCTATGATAGAAAAAAATAGTTTTATATTGTAAATATAGCTTAAATCAATTGTACTGCTTCTTATCTTCCAAAAAGCTTTTCCTTCTAAGCTTATATATGGGAAGACAAATCTGAGTGATAATGTTGTAATGAGTAGTAAGTTGAATAACTGAAGAGCAAGATATATCATCGTTATCATATAAGGATCCGACAAATTGGAAATCGAGATACCTGAAGCACTTGAGACAAAAATCAGAAGAAGCAAGACAAATACGGACAGGTGTATTACCTGTGTTGAATCACGAACGAATAAGAGAAAATCTTTGACCATAATTGATAAATATTTGTGTTTGACTGTATCAATCTTTTCTAATAAACTTCTTTTAAGTTTTGTCTTGGGCGAAACGAACGAGAAATTCATCAGCCAGGTTTTATAATACCACCTATGCCCGAGAAATATAGTTAATCCAAATAACAAAGCAGCGGCTGAAAGCAAATAAACTGACCCGGCAGCAGCGTTGGTGTAATCTTCATTAACGATCCAGTAAAGAGAATCAGCGAACCATCTATTCGGCAGATATTTAAGCGCCGAAGGGATTAAATCGCTGAAATACTGATCCGTAAAAGGATAATATTCCATCACTTTTCTGACTAACAGCACAGGTGAAGAGACTTTAAAGAAAAGAAAAAGGGAGAATAAATAAATAACACAAAGAAATATCAGCACCTTTCTTGCCCCGTATAAAGCCGAAAGCTTCACAACAATTATCATAATTGAAACCCCGAGAGAAGAAGCGATGATAATGAAAGGAATCAAATACAAAAATATTATTAGAATAAAATCAGCAAACGAAAGGTTGAAATACACAGTATATCCTAAGAACAATGCGAATAAAATCATCATCAAAGTGGATGAACTATAAAATAGATTATCAAAATATTTGATGATAAATATTTTGAACGGCTTAACAGGTTTTGTAAAAAGAAAAGAGACTTCTGCCGATTTATACAATGTAGACCATGAAACTATTATGTTTCCAACATTTATGGCGAGGAAGAAAATGAAAAAAATTATAGAAATAAATTCATGAAGAAGAAAATATCCGAGACGGGCTTTTTGAAGCACAAAATCAAGCACAGATAATGAAAAGAAAAAAGCTCCTGCTGCAAACCCGGCATAAACTAATGTGCCGGCAGAATTTTTCACTATCTCGCTTAATGTTATGTTAGTCGTCCTAAAATAGGCTGTGAGTTTATATTTAATTATTACTAAAATCTGGTTCATCTTCTGTAAGCTCAATAAATAATTCTTCCAGGTTGCGGTCTTTCTCATTTTTAAGTTTGAGTAATTCAGCTATGGAATCATCAAAGATCATTTTGCCTTTGTTGATAATACCGACCCTGCCGCATATTTCCTCGACGACGTGGAGACTGTGTGTAGACATAAAAATAGTTTTTCCGTTATCCGTATATTTTTTAAAAACGTTTTTGATTATATGCGCACTCTGCGGGTCAAGCCCGATCATCGGTTCATCAACAAGTATTAAGTCAGGTTCATGAAGAAAAGCTGAAGCGATCACAATTCTTTGCTTCATACCCTGGGAATAATCTTCTGTGTTTTTGTTTATCCAGCTTCCGATTTTTAGCTGATCTATGACATTATCGATACGTTCCTTTAAGGTGTTTTTTTCAATACCATAGAGAGAGCCGGAAAAAAAAAGGAATTCCTTTCCTGTCAAACGATCGTAGATAAATGGCTGATCTGGAATGTATCCGATAATACTTTTCGCTTCTATAGTTTCTGCTGCAAGATCAAATCCATTAATATCAATCTTGCCAGCAGATGGTTTTATCAGTCCAGTTATCATTTTTATTGTCGTTGTTTTGCCTGCTCCGTTTGGACCGAGAAAACCGAATAACTCGCCCTTATTCAATTCAAGCGATATGTTATCAACGGCTGTGAAATTCCCGAATCTTTTTGTTAATGAATTCAATTTGAGCATAAGATTTCCGAAAAGGGTGGTATTAAAAATCTTCCAATTTTATTTTTGCTACATCTTCATATATAATAGTCATAAGGTCTTCATCATTATAATCATATAATGTAGTAATTCTTTCTTCTTGGTAGCTGATTGCTTTATAGAGAATATTTTTTGCCGTACGGGCATTACCAAAATTTTTATCTCTCTTTGTATAAAGTGTGTCGAATACTTCAAGAAAAAGCTGAAGCGCTCCCTCATCCAATTTATACCCGCTCTGATCGGCAATATTAACAGCTATTTCAAGGAGCTGTCTTGACTCGTAATCTTCAAAATGGAAGAAATTTGTGAATCTTGAAGATAGCCCGGGATTTGATTCAAGAAAGTTTTTCATCTCGTCAGTATAACCGGCAGCAATAACAATAAACTGTCCGCGGTAATCTTCCATTCTTTTAAGTAGAGTATCAATTGCCTCCTGTCCAAAGTCATTTTTACCTCTTGATAGAGTGTAAGCTTCGTCTATAAACAATGTGCCGCCCAATGAACGTTCGATAATTTTATCGGTCTTTATTGCCGTCTGCCCCTGATACCCTGCAACGAGAGAGGATCTATCAACTTCTACGAGATGTCCTTTTTCGATCAGCCCGAGTTCTTTATAGATGCGGCTCATTAATCTGGCGACTGTTGTTTTTCCGGTGCCAGGATTGCCCACGAAGACTGAGTGAAGATTTTTTTCAATTACTTTCAAACCGCGGTCTTTGCGCATCTTAGCTACTTTTAACCCGCTGATAAGTTTTTCTACATTCGACTTAACTGAATTCAAGCCTGTTAGAGTCTGCAATTCTTCCATCAATTTTTCAAGTTTTTGAGGATCGCCTTTAACTTCGTAAGGCTTTTTAATTACCTTTTTACCGATTCCGTATTCAATATCTTCAAGAAGTATTTTCTTTGATTCTTCACCATCTCTTTCTTCTGCCGGAAGATCTGCCAAGCGAAGAAGTCTCTTCTGAATTGCTTTTTCAAATATGGATCTTACAATTCTTGCATTTCCAAAATTCTTATCCCGCGATCGATATATTTCGTTAAAATGCCTTAGTAATTCATTTTCTGCATCTTTATCAATCAATAGCTTTTGGCTGCTTAAGAGCCTTCTGCTTATTTCAATCAATTCCGAAGGGTTATAGTCTTCGAACATGAAAGTTTTGGTAAATCGTGACTGCATGCCGGGATTACTTTCAATAAAATTTTTCATTTCTTCAGTATAACCTGCCGCAATAACTATAAATTTACCGCGCTCATCTTCCATAAGTTTCAAAAGAGTATCAATAGCTTCTTTACCAAAATCGTTCGGGTTGTCTTTAACAGTAAGAGTATAAGCTTCATCAATAAATAATGTGCCGCCCATTGCCTGAGCAATTAAAGATTTTGTCTTTTCTGCAGTACCTCCCACATGGCTTGCAACTAAAGCCTGCCGGTCGGCTTCCACAACATGTCCTTTAGGAAGTATGCTTAGAGCGGAGTATATTCTCGCCAAAATACGTGCTGCCGTTGTTTTGCCTGTTCCTGGATTGCCAAGAAATAAAACATGGGATGAAAATTTTTCCTTAACATCCTCACTTTGTTCAATAAAATAACGAACAAGCTTAACCAAATCTCTAATTTCATTTTTAACCGATTCTAGTCCAATAAGTTTATTCAAATCATTTAAAGACTCGTTCAAGGCTTCTTCATCAATAGGAAGAATGACTGACTTACCGCTTTCGGGTTTGATAACTTCTTCAACATCAGATTCTATTATGGTTCGCATTGCGTCTTTTGTACGCTCTTCTTCCGGCATGCCAATTAATCTTTTACTGAGAGCGAGTTTAATCTTTTCAAATAACTGACGGGATAACCTTCCGTTTCCAAAGGTTTTATCACGTTTTCTATACATTCGTATTAATTCTTTCTTCAGTAAACCTTTTGCTCCATCGTTTATTACGTAATCGCTTTTATTGAGCAGGGAAGTGAAGATTTCAATTAATTCGTCTGGAGTATAATCTTCAAAGATAAATGTATGATTAAACCGTGATTTCATTCCCGGGTTTGAAGTTAAGAACGTTTCCATTTCTTCAGGATAGCCTGCCGCAATTACAACAAATTTACCTTTTCTATCCTCCATACGTTTTAATAAAATATCAATTGCTTCCTGTCCGAAATCTTGACCGCCTCCTTTTGATTTTACAAGGGTATAAGCTTCATCAATGAACAAAACGCCGCCCATAGCATCCTCAATAATCTTGTCGGTTTTCTGAGCAGTTTCACCGATATATTGTCCGACTAGAGCTGCCCGGTCAACTTCTACAACATGCCCCTTGGGAATAATGCCCATCGATTTAAAAATCTCGCCAAGCAATCTTGCAATTGTAGTTTTGCCTGTGCCTGGATTGCCAACAAAAACAGCATTAATCTGAAGACCGTCTTCAGATTTCAACCCTAAGTTTTCTCTTTCTTTTTGAAATTTTAAGTAATCAACAAAATCACGAATTGACTTTTTGATAGAGCCAAGTCCTATAAATGTATCCAGCTCAGCAATCAGCTCCTCAATGGGCCGAGCCGGAGTAATTGTTTCGTCTTTGTCAGTTAATGCTTCGTCTGATTGCAGTATTTCCTGCTCAATTTTTTCGTCGAACTTTTCTTCTTGTTTTGGAAGCGGTTCGGTCAAAACAGGAATTTCATTATTGTCAACAAAGAACCACTTCTCGCATACTTTAAACTTTTCTATATAAATTTCAATCTTACATTGCCCTAATGACCATCGATGATCTTCTTCGGCGCCGCATTGTTGTGTAAAAATAACCGAGTCCCAGTCCTTGTTTACCTTCAAGACAAAATCATTTTTATATACTTGAAAATCATTTAAATACCAGACTGCCTGGCAGTCGAAGGTTTTATTGTGTACTCTAAAATTTGGATTGCTGAAAATAATTTCAGCACAAATTTCATTTGTTTTCTTAATATCAAATTGTTCGAGGAAAATTTTTTCATTGCTTTTATGAAAATCTGCAAGATCATAAAGCTTAGCGGAAAATACTTCCACGTTATCATTCGGGAAATAAGAGGCGGAATACTTCTTTTTCTTTGGAACATCGTTTTCATCATGCAGAGTTTTTCTAACCACATTTTCTTGAGTAAATCTTAATATGGGTTTGGGTATGTCTGGTTTTGGCTTTTCTTCATCTCTTGCATTTTCCTCTTTTGTCATCTTTTCCAGAGCAGAATAAATCTGATCGAATCTTTTATTCTTCTTGAACATCCCTTTAAGAGTTTCAGCTTTAGCAAACGCAGGTTTAAACTGGTGGGTATGAAGCATTGCTTCAAGTTCGATTAGATGAGCTTCTTCGTGAAAAGCCTCTAATGACTGGCTTGCCAAGACAATTTTGGATACGAAAAGTGAAAACCACGATTCTTTCTCGCGTAAGGATTTATTTGCCATATCCAATAATTCAGTTACTTCAGTTTTACTTAAATTTTTTTTCTTCTTTTCAACTTCCTCTGCTTTGTCATAAACTTTAGAAATAAAATCCGATTCTTGATTATTATTCATTAGCATGCAAAGTTTGACTGATAGTTTTGCTTCTTTAAACCTGCCTAATCCGGCAAGGGAACGTGCTTTGTTCAAATAAGCCAAGCCAAGCAATCCTTTCTGTTCCTCAATAGTTCTATCTAAGTCAGTAATCGCTCCCTCCAAAATCCCGAGCCGCATCAAAATATATCCTCTGCCCAGATGCGATCTTATGGTGTTACCATGAAGTTCAACAGCTAAGTTAGCAAATTCCATTGCTTTGGAAGGCTGTCCGTTTTCGAGCAATGCCCAAGCATAATAAATTACCGCTTCGCTGTTATTAGGCCGTTCTGTAATCAACTGTTTGGAGGTTTTAAGAGCAAGCCGGTACCTTCCGTTCATTAAGTGGTCAAAGGTTTCCGACTGAAGTTTGTTTAGTTCTATCTCGTTCAATTAATAGCCGGCAATGTGGTTAATTTGTTTCGTTTAATTATCCTAAATATAATAATTATGTATTTATTATATACCTGATTAATAATATTTTTCTTATAACAAAATATTGGCTTATGCGTCTAAAATTCTAAAATCCGAGGTTGATATGAGAGTAAAGTTACTAATTTTAATTTTAACGGCATCATTTTTTACAATTTCCTGCAGTTCATGGGGTGGAATACGTGGCAGCGGTGAAATATTTGAAGAAAAACGTAACATTGATGAATACAGTCAGATCGAAATATCTGGCGCATTTGCGGTAAAAGTTTTTGTAGGCGAAGAAGCTGCGCTGCAGATTTCAGGCGATAAAAATCTTCTTCAATATGTGGTCACTCAAGTTAAAGGCGATAGATTAATTATCTCCACAAAGAGAAATATTAATCCTAAAAACGAATTGAGAATAATTACATCTACCCAGAATCTTGAGGCGCTATTCCTAAGCGGCGCAAATAAAGTAAAAGTGGAAGGAATAGACGCAGAAAAATTTATTGCTGAGATAAGCGGAGCCTGCAATGTCGAGCTTGATGGAATTGTAGAGCAGCTCAAGATCAATCTTTCAGGTGCTTCAAAAATTAATTCTGAAGACTTGATCGCTGAAGACGTGAAAATTGACTGCAGTGGTGCATCGAATGCACTGATACATGCATCTAATACATTACTTGCTAATGTATCGGGAGTAGGAAAGATCGATTTCAAAGGCGACCCGCAAAAAGTAAAATCGAGCGTATCCGGAATTGGTAGTATTAACAGAAAATAAAACGATTTAATGATTACTTAATTTATAAGATTTTGCTTAAAATCGAAAAAGCATTAAATTGAATCTGTTGATCAATAATTTTTGGAGAATCGATTTATGAACAAACCGCTAATCGGTATAATTATGGGTAGCGATTCTGATTTAAATATTATGCGCGCAGCAGTTGATGTATGCCGTGAGTTCAGTGTTCCTTTTGAATTAAAAGTACTTTCAGCTCACCGAACACCTGAACAGCACGCCGAATGGACCAAAAATGCCGGAAAGAGAGGGATTAAAGTAATTATCGCCGCTGCCGGCGGAGCAGCACATCTTCCTGGTGTTACTGCTGCAAATACTATTCTACCGGTTATTGGAGTGCCAATAAAAGGTAAAGCCCTCGAAGGCTTAGACGCACTATATTCAATTGTTCAAATGCCGAGTGGAATTCCTGTTGCAACCGTCGCGATTGATGGTTCGAAAAATGCAGCTTTGCTTGCTATACAAATCCTATCTTTATCGGATAATATGCTGCAAGAAAAGTTCGTTGAATATAAAATAAAAATGGCGGAAGATTCGATGAAGAAAAATAATTCGCTCGAATATTGACGCTATTAATTACAGAATAGGTTTACCGATCATTTTTTCAGTATTCCATTTTACTTCAGCTTCTTTTTTTTGAGTTCGGTATTGACAGTTTGTGTAGTCGCAGAACTTACATAAATTTTCATTGCAGTAATCGAGATGTACCTTCAGCTGAACGTAATTAAATTCCTCTCTAAGGAATTTAATTATTCTGTCTTCTTCTTCATGAGCCATTTGTATAGTGAAGTAGAAAGGCAGTATTAAATGAAAATCAATAAATGTTTTTTCCGCCGATTCCCAGAACCGCAAATCATGAATATCAATCCAAAAGTCTTTTTTGTTTCTTCTGAGAGTAATTATGATTTTATCGAGTTTCTCTTCGTCTGTTTCATTCATTAAACCGCCTATCGACTGTCTGAGTAATTTGTAACCGGTAAAAAGAATATTTATCGCAACGAGAATTGCAAATAAAGGGTCAAGTATAACGAAACCGGTAACAAGCACTAATATCAACCCAATGATAACGCCTATACTCGTATAAGAATCAGTAAGAACATGTTTGCCGTCTGCAATTAAAGCAAGCGAGTTTGTTTGCTTTCCTTTTTTAATAAGATAAAAACCGAGGAATAAATTAATAAAGCCCGCAGCCGAAATGATGATAATTCCTAAATCCAATTCTTCAGGGGCTATGCCAGAAATTATTTTTTTAACAGATATGAATATGATAGCTAAGGCAGCAATTATAATTAAAAGTCCTTCGATTCCGGCGGAGAAGTATTCTACATTGCCATGACCGTACAAATGTGATTTATCCGGCGGCTTAGAACTTAGCACAATGCTGAACAAAGCCATTGAGGTTGCTATTACATGCACAACTGATTCAGCCGCATCGGAAAATATCGCACTTGAATCAGTTATAAAGTAAGCTGTTATTTTCGCTGCAAACATTCCAATACCAACAAACATTGAAAGGAGTGCAGCTCTTATTTTTATCTCTGTCAAATTTATTTAGTGTACATTATTTTCTGGCAAAACATATAGAATATTTTATTCCCTTCAAAAAAATATTGATCAAAGAGCTTCTTTTTCTTGGGAAAATGCTAAAATGAATTCTTATAGATAGGAAATTGGCAGATTTATCATAAATATATTCTTTAAAAAATCCTCTTAATCAATATTAAAATAAACAGTTAAGTGGCATATAAATTGGATAAAAAAGTAAAAATAATAAATGCGGGAATATCATGATTACAAATATCTATTCTAACTACTCAAAAAACGACAGAAGCAGTTTAATTCCGATATTACAGGACATACAAGAAGAAATTGGTTATCTGCCAGAATCAGAACTGAAGAGAGCAGCAGAATTTATCGGCATTCCTCTTAGTACAGTTTATGGAGTAGCAACTTTTTATAATCAATTCCGCCTTACTCCGCTTGGAAAGAATATAATAAGAGTCTGCCGCGGGACAGCATGTCATGTAAAAAATTCAGCAAATATTTTACAGGCTCTTGAAACAGAACTGCGTATTAAAGCCGGCGAGACAACGAGAGATAAATTATTTACTCTTGAAACTGTAGCATGTATTGGCGCATGCAGCATTGCACCAGTAATAAGCGTAAATGATGAATACTTTGGCAGACTGAATGTAAAAGATATTCCCAAAATTATTACTAAATATACAAGAGAATCCAAACTCAAAAAATCTGCAGAAACAACTATGGCGGGTCAATAATGAATAGTTTTTTGGAAATAAAATTTAAAGATGGGTTTCATACACCTGAAAATCCTAAGCCGGAATTTATTGCTCACTGCACTAATCCTTCACTGAATCCCGCTCAGGAAAATGAGATAAAGGATTTTATCTCTGAGTTGTTGTATGAAAAGCATAATGTACCTCTAATATTTGTCGGTATGGATACTAGTGGTCTGGCTTCCGGAGCCGGAAAGGTAAAAGAATCGATTGATACTGAATTGATAAAATTAAAAATAAATGCGAAAGTGATTCCCATAGGCGGTTTGGGCTGCGGAGCGATTGAACCAGTTGTTGAAATAAAGCATCCGGACGGTGATAGAATAATTTACAGTGAAATTAGTTTTAAAGATGTTCCGGAACTGCTAACTACTACGTTGATAAACAAAGAGATTTATAAGAAAAAGATTTTTGCGAAACACGGTAAAACTGAAAAGGAGATCCCAAGTATCTCAGAAACTCTTTTCTTTAAGAAACAACTTAGAATAGTGTTGAACAACTGCGGAATAATCTGCCCCGATTCAATTGATGAATACATTGCTTCAGGCGGTTTCAAAAGTCTGGATAAAGCTTTGAGATTGATGAATCCTACGGAAGTACTGCAAGATGTGTTAGATAGCGGCTTAAGGGGTCGTGGCGGCGGCGGCTTCCCAACAGGGTTAAAATGGCAAATGGCTCATAGAAATTCTTCAGATCAAAAATATATTATCTGCAATGCGGACGAAGGCGACCCGGGTGCTTTTATGGACAGATCCATTCTTGAGGGGGATCCCTTTAAACTGGTGGAAGGAATGATAATCGGCGGTTATGCAATAGGCGCAACAATTGGATATGTATATTGCAGAGCAGAATATCCACTTGCTATTCAGAAACTTGAAAATGCTATAAAAGAATGTAAGCGATATGGTCTGCTCGGAAATAATATTTTGGGCAGCGGCTTTTCCTTCCAATTAAAAATTAAGAAAGGCGCTGGCGCATTTGTCTGCGGAGAAGAAACAGCTCTAATAGCGTCCATCGAAGGGAAAAGAGGTATGCCAAGACCAAGACCCCCTTATCCGACAGATTCAGGTCTTTGGGGAAAGCCGACTGTCATAAATAATGTTGAAACATTCGCAAACATCTCAAGCATAATTATTAATGGTTCAAAATGGTATTCTTCAATTGGAACTGAATCGAGCAAGGGAACAAAAGTATTTGCATTGAGCGGTAAAATAAAAAACACGGGTCTCGTTGAAGTGCCGATGGGTATAACTCTTCGCGAAGTTGTTTTTGATATCGGCGGAGGAATACCCTCGAATAAAAAGTTTAAAGCCCTCCAAATCGGTGGACCTTCGGGTGGATGTCTGCCTGAATCCGTTTTAGATACTCCGGTGGATTATGAATCTCTTAAACAAGTTGGGGCTATGATGGGCTCGGGCGGTTTCGTGGTTATGGATGAAGATACATGCATGGTTGATGTTGCAAAATTCTTTCTGACTTTCATACAAAATGAATCTTGCGGCAAATGCGTTCCATGCCGCGAAGGGACGAAAAGAATGCTGGAAATAATAGAAAGAATAACGAAAAATTATGATAAGATGGGCGACCAAACAGAGGCTCTTCAAAGATTCAAAGGAATCATTTATTTAAATAGATTAGCCGAAGTCATCAAAGACACTTCTTTGTGCGGTTTAGGTCAAAGTGCTCCGAATCCTGTATTATCTGGTCTTCACTATTTTAGGGACGAATACGAAGCTCATATCTATGACAGAAAATGCAGTTCGCACGTGTGCAAGGAATTGTTGACTTTCAGTATCGATAATACATTATGCACAGGCTGCGGAGTATGCACTCGCAAATGTTCTGCGGAAGCTATTGTCGGAGATAAGAAACACCCGCATTACATTATAGAAAGTAAGTGCATTAAATGTGGCATGTGCGTTGAATCTTGCCGTTTCGATGCAATATTAGTTAATTAAACAAAAAAGGTTTGTCATGATTGAGCTAACAATAAATAATATCAAAGTCAAAGCCGAAAGCGGAATGACAATACTCGATGCTGCAAAATCAGTTGGAATTCATATTCCGACACTCTGCCATATGAAAGAATTATTTCCCACCGGCGCATGCAGAATCTGCGTTGTCGAAGTCGAGGGCATGAGAGGGTTAACCCCAAGTTGTGCTTACCCTGTCCAAGAAAATATGGTCGTTCAAACGAATTCATCCCGTGTGCGCAGAGCAAGGAAAACCATAGTTGAACTGCTTGTTGAGAATCATCCTCAGGATTGTTTGATTTGCGTGCGGAATAAAAACTGCGAACTACAGGATTTGTCAGAAAAATATGCATTGCGAGAGCATAGATATGCAGGCGAAAAGAAAGATCATGCCATTGACATTTCAAGCGCATCTATGGAAAGAGATCCCGCTAAATGTATTCTCTGCGGACGCTGCGTGAGAGTTTGCAACGAAATCCAGAAGGTCGGTGCTATCGACTTTACTAACCGCGGATTCAAAAGTAATGTAACGACTCCTTTTAATAAAGGATTGAACATCAGCGACTGTATCCTTTGCGGGCAGTGTATTTTAGTTTGTCCGACTGCCGCCTTGAGAGAAAAAAGCCATTCGAAGGAGGTGGCTGATGCTTTAAACAACAAGAAAAAATATTGTATTGTTCAAATAGCCCCTGCGGTCAGAGCTTCGCTTGGCGAAGAATACAACCTCCCGATGGGCAGCAATGTAACCGGTCAAATAGTTACCGGATTGAGAAGATTAGGTTTCAAAAAAGTTTTCGATACAAATTTTGCGGCAGACTTAACAATAATGGAAGAAGCAACTGAATTGATTCATCGAATAGAGGAGGGCGGCAAGCTCCCCATGTTCACGAGCTGCTGCCCGGGATGGGTAAAATACATAGAACAAAACAGACCTCATTTGCTCGATCATGTTTCTACATGCAAGTCACCTCACGAAATGGAGGGAGCGGTTCTTAAATCCTATTATGCGAAAAAGATGGGAATAAATCCAGAAGATATGTTTGTGGTTTCGGTGATGCCGTGCACCGTCAAAAAGTTTGAGTCGGAACGTCCGGAATTATCATCCGAAAAATTACCTGATGTTGATGCCGTTTTAACCGTACGCGAACTTGTGCGCATGTTTAAAATGGCAGGTATTGATTTTGACGATTTGCCGGAAGACAATTTTGATAATCCGCTTGGCGAATCCACCGGAGCGGCTGTAATTTTTGGAAGCAGCGGCGGGGTAATGGAAGCTGCTCTCAGAACTGCTTACTTCAAAATAACAGGTGATAACCTCGAGAATCTTGAATTAAACGATCTGCGAGGCATGGGTGGAATAAAAGAAGCTTCTATTAAGATTAGCGATAAAGATGTAAAGGTAGCTGTAGTTAACGGAATAGGTAATGTTGGCAAAGTATTGGATAAAATTGAAGAGGGAAGCTGCGACTATACATTCATTGAAGTAATGGCTTGCCCCGGCGGGTGTGTTAACGGCGGTGGTCAACCGATACATCAAAAACCAGAAAAAATTCGCAAACGGGTTCAATCATTATATGAGATAGACTCTAAATCAAGTTCAAGAATGTCGCACGAAAACGAATCCGTATTAAAAATATACGATGAATTATTAGGAGAACCTAACAGTCGAAAGGCACACGAAATTTTACATACGACTTATGTAGATAGAAAAATTCATTTTAGGAAATAACGTTTTATAAACCATGGTCAATGAGATTGTAAGTACAATTGGACAGAAATGCAAAAGATGCTATTCATGTGTTCGTGAATGTCCAGCAATTGCAATCCGTGTGGAAAACGGTCAAGCTGTCGTAATTCAAGAAAGATGCATCAGCTGTGGTCACTGTGTTAAAGTATGTTCACAAAATGCCAAGCAAATTTATTGTGATACAGAAAGGTTACTCAAAGAAATTATACCTAACTATGAAACATATGCCATTGTTGCGCCATCGTTTGCCGCTTCGTTTGGTGAATATTATAAAAAACTCCCAGCTGCGTTGCGCAGAATGGGATTTTCAAAAATTATAGAGACTGCTTTTGGAGCCGATTTGATAAGTTCGAGCTATGAAAAAATAATAGATCAAATTGATAAAGAAGTTATCATAAGCTCACCCTGCCCTGCAATCTATAATTATATAGAAAAATATTTTACCGAATTAGTTCCTAACCTCGCAAAAGTTGTTTCTCCGATGATAGCATTAGGTAAATACCTAAAGGATAATTACGGCAATAATATTAAAATTGTTTTCATTGGACCGTGCGTCGCAAAAAAAAGTGAATATACGGATAATGACGTAGCTGGGAATGTTGATGCGGTTTTGACCTTTACAGAATTGAAAGATGTTTTTGAATCATTAAACATTTGTCTTGCAGAATTAGAAAATTCAACATTTGATCCGCCATATTCTTTTATGGGCAAATCCTACCCGCTGCCGGGCGGCTTGCTTAAAACCGCCCAAATATCAAGCGACGTACTCGATAAAAAAATTATTGTTGTAGAAGGTAAAGATAAAGTTCAGGAGATAATAGAAGACATATCTTCTGGAAAAATTAAATCGAAATTTATTGATATCCTTTTTTGTGAAGGATGCATCAGCGGTCCGGCTATAGACACTGGTTTAAACTACTATTCGAGAAGGGAAAAAATCATAAACTATATAGATGAGAGCATTCATCAATGCGATAAAAATGTGTGGAAGAGCGAACTATTTAACAGCCGTGGGATGAATTTCAGCAGACAATTTACCGCTAAATCGCAAAGACGACCGATGCCTACAGACGAAAAAATAAAAGAAATTTTAGCACGAACAAAAAAGTATGATGTATCCGATGAACTAAACTGCGGCGCTTGCGGTTACAAAACTTGCAGAGAATACGCTGTTGCAATAGGGAAAGGTTTAGCAGAAGAAGAAATGTGCCTGCCCTTCCTTATTGAAGAACTGGAAGATGCTTATAGAGAACTGAAGCTAACACAGGAACAGTTACACAGCGCAGAGAAACTTGCTTCGATAGGGCAGCTTGCCGCTGGCATCGCTCATGAAATAAACAATCCTCTCGGAACCATACTGCTTTACAGTTCGATGCTGAAAAAGGGAATTGAAAAATGCAAAAGCGCTAAATCTATTTCCGATGACCTTTCTCTTATTATCTCCGAAACTAATAGATGCCGTGATATTGTTTCAAACCTTCTTAACTTTGCAAGGCAGGGCAAACTAAAAATAACGCTTTTCCAATTACAGAATATCATAAATGAAATATTGAGACCGATAAAACATAATCCAAATAATAAAATTTTAGTAAATACTATTGATGAAATAAATGGATTGATGATTGAAGGGGATGCCGATCAATTGAAGCAAGTATTGATAAACATCATTTCAAACTCTTGCGAAGCGATGGAAGAAACAAACAAAAAATATTTAACGATCAAAACTGTAAAAAACGGGAACAATGTAGTTATTGAAATATCCGATACCGGCTGCGGCATACCGGCTGAAAATATTTCAAAATTGTTTACTCCTTTTTTTACTACAAAAAAAATCGGGAAGGGAACGGGACTCGGTCTTGCAATTTCATATGGCATTATTAAAATGCACAGGGGTGATATCAGAATAGAAAGCCAAAAGGAAGAAGGTTCAAAAGTAATTATCACAATTCCCGTGAAGAATAAATCGATGCAGGCTATAATGAATTAAGGAGAATCTTATTATGAAAATATTAAAAAAATACAACAAAATACTTCTGGTTGATGATGATTACGATTTGCTCGAGCAGAATAAATTACTCCTTGAATCAATGGGATTTAGCATTGTAACAGCAGAATCTGGAGAGGAAGGGCTTAAAGTATTTAAAGAAGAAAAACCGGATGCGGCAATAGTTGATTTAATAATGGAAAATGCCGACTCTGGATTTATATTATGCCATCGTATAAAACGCACAGAGCAAGGGAAAAAAATTCCGGTATATATTTTAACTTCAGCAGCCTATGAAACTGGTTATAAATTCAGCGCTTCTACAAAAGAAGAAAAAGAATGGATTAAGTGCGACGGTATATTGAATAAACCCGTTTCTGTTGAGGAATTGATCTCAAAATTGGAGAGTTTTTGATCAATGAATAACAATAACCCACATATTATTATCATCGATGATGAAAAAGGGTTGCGTGAAGGTACAAAACGTCTGCTCGAAGAAGAGAACTACACTGTGGATACTGCCGAGAACGGACTTAAGGGAATTGAGCTTATAAAAAAAAATGATTATGATTTAGCCATAATTGATTTACGCATGCCGGATATTGAAGGTACTGATGTATTGAAAGAACTAAAGCTATATAGACCGAACACCGTAAGTTTTATAGCTACAGCTTATGCTAGTTTTGAGACTGCCGTTGAATCAACAAGGTTAGGCGCTTACAGCTATATACCTAAGCCTTTCTCTCCGGATGAACTTCTGCATCAGCTTAAGCAAGGGTATAAGCAGCGTTTGCTGCTCCTTGAAGCAGAAAGATTAAAAATTGAAAGGGAGAAAAACCTTCTTGAGATTGCTCACGAGAAAAGCAGGCTTAAAACCATTATCGAAGCGATAAGCAGCGGAGTTTTGCTTATTAATAAAGAAGGAGAGGTGGTTTATTATAATAACGCCACTCTCCATAAATTGAATATTGACCGGCTCAATATCGGGGAAAGGATAAGAGGCAAACTGCCTGATAAAATCGCTGCAATCCTTGATTCTTTTCTGGTATCGGACGAATATCACGATAAATCGGTTACGGCACAAATCGAAATTATTCCCCAAAACCGTTTAGTAATTGACGCAACTTTTTCTCCCGTACCTCACCCCGACGGAAGTTTTGCCGGAGTAGTAATTGTATTAAAAAATATCACCGGGTTCAAACAGGTTGAACATATCAAGAATGAGTTTATATCTATGGTTGCGCACGAACTTAAAACTCCAATCGCAGCAGTGCTTGGTTATATCAAAATCATTCTTGATGATACAATACCAGTGACTTATGAACAGCAGCATGATTTTCTTTCGCGTTCGCATATCCGGTTGAAAAGTTTACTTGATCTTATTAATGACCTTCTGGATATCTCGAGGATGGAATTAAAAACTAAGCAGAGAGAAATCCAAAAAATTGACATAAAGGAAATTCTTGAATCTTCCTTAAATCTGCTTGAGATTGAAATTAGCAAGAAGCGGCTGGAAATAACTACGGATATTGATTACGATCTTCCTGAGCTGAAAGCCGACTATGCGGAAATTTCAAGAGTATTGCTTAACCTGTTAAGCAATGCAATCAAATACAATATAGAAAACGGGAAAATATTTATTAAGATTCATCAGAGTCCTAACCACCTGATAATAAAAGTTGAGGACACCGGCATTGGGATTAAAACCGATGATAAAGAAAAAATATTCTCTGAATTTTTTAGAGCTAAAAATAAATTTACAAGAAGTATAAGCGGCACCGGGCTCGGTTTGACGATTGTAAAACGAATTGTAGAATCATATCACGGCAAGATTGATGTTGAGAGCGAATATGAAAAAGGAACGGCTTTTACTATTCATTTACCAATAAATAAATAATCACTAATTGAAGGAGAAAAAAATGGCTCTAATAGTAATCATTGATGATGATCCCGATATCATTGAAGTGAGCACATTAGTATTAAAATCTAAGGGATATGACATTGCCACGGCTAATAATCCTGAAGACGGCTTTGAAATCGTTAATAAGCTGAAACCGCAGCTGATAATTCTTGACGTTATGATGGATGAACCGGACGATGGCTTTTTCCTTGCTCAAAAATTTAGAAGAAATAAAATCGACATACCGATTTTGATGTACACTTCCGTTTCTAAAGCCATCGGGTTTGAATATGGAGCTGGGGAGATGGTACCAGTTGATGATTTTGTTGAAAAGCCAATTTCGCCCGAACAACTTGTCGAGAAAGTAGAAAATCTTTTAAAGAAAGAAAAAAAGAGGAGTAAATAATATGCTTGTTGTCGAGAAAAATTCACTTACTGATGAGATAGAAGTTCTTGTTGAAAAATATGGCAAGGAAAGATCTTCATTACTCCCGATTCTACAAGAGATTCAGAGAAATCACAAGTACATTTCGGACTTCGCACAACAGGAAATTGCCCGTTTACTTGATATTCATCCTGTTGAGGTTTACTCGGTAATTACGTTCTATTCATTTCTGAATGCTAAACCTAAGGGAAGGAACATTGTGCGATTATGCCGAACAATTACATGCGATCTTTTGGGAAAAGAAAATGTAGTGGCTGCAATTGAGAGGGAATTGGGTATTAAATTCGGGGAAACTACAAAGGATAACCGCATCACGTTAGAATATGCGAACTGTCTTGGTATGTGCGATCAAGGTCCGGCTCTGCTGGTCAATGATAAGGTATATACTGAGTTAACACCTGAAAAAGCTGTTCAAATCTTAAACAGTGTGAGGTAGCATGACTATGAAAAATAAAACTAATCAAAGCAACGGTAAAGTGCTCTTCTCTCAATATAATAGAGGGGATGCGATTAAAAAATTGAGCGGTCTTTCAAGAGAAGATGTCTTATATGAGCTAAAGGTCTCTAAATTAAAAGGAAGAGGTGGTGCAGGATTTCCGACTTCGACAAAATGGATGCTGACAGCTGCGGCAGTCAGCCAAGAAAAATATCTAATTTGCAACGCAGATGAAGGCGAACCTGGAACATTTAAAGACCGCGTTTTACTCCTAGAACACTCAGAACTTGTATTTGACGGAATGGTCGTGGGAGCTTATACTATTGGGGCAAAAAAAGGCTTTGTCTATCTGCGAGGCGAATATGAATATATGCTCTCTTCACTTGAAGATTTTCTTGAGACAATGCGTAATGATAATCTCCTTGGTGAATCAATATGCGGAATTAAAGGATTTGACTTCGATATCGAAATTAGACTTGGTTCGGGAGCTTATGTTTGCGGCGAAGAAACTGCTTTGATCGAATCACTCGAGGGACACAGAGGCGAAGCGCGTAATCGACCGCCATTTCCCGTTAGTAAAGGTTATAAAGGAAAACCGACGACAGTTAATAACGTTGAAACATTTGCCTCGGTTGTTCATATTGTTATGAAAGGAGGAGAATGGTTTCAAAAACATGGTACCGATAAGTCTACTGGCTCAAAATTGTTTTCAGTTTCAGGCGACTGCGAACGGCCTGGAGTTTATGAACTGCCTTGGGGAACAAAAATTTCTGAATTGCTTGAGATTATAGGAGCCAAAAACACGAAAGCCGTTCAGGTAGGTGGAGCTTCGGGAATATGCGTTAACAAATCACAGTTCGAACGAACTTTGGCATATGAAGACTGCTCTACAGGAGGTTCAATCATGGTATTCAACGAAACGAGAAATATGCTTCATGTGTTGAAAAACTTTATGGAATTTTTTGTGGAAGAAAGCTGCGGTCAATGTACACCGTGCCGGATTGGAAATACAAAACTTCTTGAGGGAGTTGAAATGCTTGAAAGCGATGAATACACATTTGCTTACATCAATAAATTAAAAGAACTTGGCAAGACAATGCAGATTGCATCAAAATGCGGACTGGGTCAATCCAGTCCTAACTCGTTTTTGTCAATATTAGAAAATTTCAAAGATGAAATATTTAATGGGCGCGGAGGTAAATATGGAAAATAAGAATGGATTAAGAGCACCGGTAAGTCAAAAACCACATGTTGTTCCAAAACCGGAAGATACTTCAACAATCGGTGGAACAGTTTCGATAGAAATTAATGATGTAAAATACTCTGTGCCTCTTGGTACGACCATACTTGAAGCATGCAGAGAAAATCATATTCACATACCAACATTATGTCATCACGACGACCTTTGCATTGCCGGGGTCTGCCGACTATGTGTTGTGGAAGTGACGGGTATGAGAACACTCCAGGCTTCATGCGCTTACCCCATAACCGCACCAATAAAAATTAAAACTTCAACTCCTATGGTTCGTAAAGCCCGCAGACACATTATTGATTTGATGTTAAGCGAACATCATGGAGAATGTTATTCGTGTGTAAGAAATAATAATTGCGAGCTTCAGGCGCTCGCTAAAGAATATGGCGTTGATTGTTATAATTTTGGGCATGTGAAAGAATCCCAGTATGAGATTGACGATTCTTCTTACTCTGTAGTAAGGGATATGGATAAGTGCGTATTATGCAAAAGATGTGTAAGAACTTGTATTGATCTTCAGGAAGTAGGCGTTCTGGAAGCGATTAACCGAGGCGGTGAAACAATGATCAGTACATTTATGGATAAACAGCTGGCAGATGTAATATGCATTAATTGCGGGCAGTGTATAAACAGATGCCCTACCGGTGCGCTTCATGAAAAGGACACTTCGGACGATATCTGGAAAGCAATTGATGACCATGCAAAACATGTCGTCATACAGACCGCTCCTTCTCCGCGTGCAGCGATTGGCGAAGAGTTCGGGTTGGGCGCGGGACACTCAATGACCTATGAGCTGAATACTGCTTTAAAGCGTATAGGTTTTGATGCTGTATTCGATACAAACTTTACTGCTGATTTGACAATAATTGAAGAAGGTACTGAATTAATAATCCGTTTATATAAAGCGCTGATAGAGAAAGATAAAGAGGTTGCACTCCCACAATTCACTTCATGTTCGCCGGGTTGGGTTAAATATTTAGAACATTTCTACCCAGAATATATACCTAATCTCAGCTCGGCAAAATCGCCTCAGCAGATGTTCGGTGCTTTAATAAAAACTTTTTACGCTGATAAGGTTGGCGTTGATGCCAAAGATATAGTCAGTGTTGCAGTCATGCCCTGTTCAGCAAAAAAATTTGAATGTAACCGTCCAGAGATGGAAGATTCAGGTTTTAAGGATGTTGATTATGGATTGACCACCCGCGAGATGGCAAAGATGATTAAAGAAGCCGGAATCCATCTGCCGGAAATGCCTAAAACACATTTCGATAGTCCATTTGGAGATGCTTCAGGCGCTGGTTTAATATTTGGCGCCACTGGCGGCGTAATGGAAGCTGCCATTCGAACTGTTGTAGAGTTCGTAACCGGCAATAAAACTGAAGACATATTCGAGAAGGCAAATATTCTTCCGCTTAGAGGATTTGAAGGTATAAAGTACATGGAAATACCCATTGGTAATAATGTCGGGCCTGTTCCTGATCTTATCAAGCATCTTGTTCCCGACTGGAATTGGCTGAAGGGAGCTGTACTAAAGGTTGCAGTTGCGCACGGCACAGCTAACGCTAAGAAAATCATGGAGGATATTAAGCGAGGTGGGAAATTCAGCGAATGTCATTTCATAGAATTTATGGCTTGTCCTGGCGGATGTATTGGCGGCGGAGGACAGCCTATACCTACCACTCCAGAAATTAGAAAGAAACGTGCCGAAGCAATTTACGCTGAAGATGAATCTCTCGAAATAAGAAAATCGCATGATAATCCATCCATCAAGAAAATTTATCAGGAATTTTTGAATGAAGGTCCATGCAGCCATCTTTCTCACAAATTGCTCCACACTCACTACAAGAAGAGAGGAAGATATATAGCTTAATTATTATTTTTGATACTGCCGGCATTATAAATTAATGCCGGCATTTATACTTTAATTTTTTTTGCATAAGTTATAATTGAATTATAAAAAAAGTTCTAATGATACTTTTAGTTCCAAAATGGGCATATAATTACGACGAATTCTGGATTACTATAAGACGGAGAAACCTATGGTTTATTAAATTACGGTATGTTGCCGCGGTGACTCTCATTCTTTTTCTCATCATCAGCCAGTATCTTCTGAACCTTGAGTTTGATCATGTCCAAGTCCAGGCAATCTCCATCATTGCATTATCCCTATTCACTTATAATATCACTATACATATCGTCCGTCCTAAAGTGAGCATCAATCCGGATAAATTTAATGCCATGCATCTTTCGCTTATACAAATGGTATTAGATTTAACCGCATTACTTTTGCTTGTCTATTATACCGGCACAATTGATTCCCCGATATATGTATTTTTTATATTCCACATGGTAATTGGCAGTTTGATTTTACCCGGAGTTTTAATTTACACAATCTGCGGCATCGTTATAGTAATGTATTCTTTATTCATTTTTCTGCAGCAAGTTGATATATTCCGTTCGCATTATATCGCCGGTTTATACGATCAAATACCTCAGCATAATTTAAATTATGTAATAATGTTCGTTCTTATGTTTGCAGCTATGATGATAGTAACCGTTATACTTGCTAACCGGATAGCAAGTAATCTCCTTAAAAGAGAGGGGGAATTACGTGAAACTCTGGATAAAATACAGGAGATTGAGACGGCTAAACAGAAGTATATTATGGGCGTTGTGCATGAAATAAAAACACCTATTGCCGCGGTGAAATCACTAATAGATTTAATCGTCCAGAAATTTATTGGCCCCGTTAGCGCTGAAGTTGAAGAAAAATTGTTGCGTGCTAAAGGCAGATGCGAAGAAGCGCTGGATTTAATAAATGATGTGTTACGTATCTCAAGACTTAAACTTCTTCAGTCAACAGAAAAGCAGAGAGTATTTTTAATCGATTTGATAAATCAAGCTATCCTCGAAAGACAGGAAGCATTCAATGCTAAGAATATTGAAGTAGAAGTGATAGATTACCGCGAAAAGAAAAAACCGGTTTTCGGAGATAAGGATCTTCTCTACTTAGCAATTTCTAATTTAATTTCTAACGAAGCTAAATATGTAAACGAGAACGGGCATGTAAAAATTGAGATCAGCGAACATAAAGAGCTTGTTTGTATTAAGATAATTGACGATGGAATCGGAATCCCTTGGAAAGATATTGATAAGGTTTTCGAACAATTCTACCGTGCATCGAATATCAAAAAACAGAAAACAGAGGGTAGCGGATTGGGTTTATCAATTGTTAAGGAAATAATCGACCATCATGACGGCGAAATTAAAGTTGAAAGTCCATCACCAATCGGCAATGCTGAAAGTCCCGGCACTTTATTTATAATTCATATACCATTCATGAAAGAGGATACGGAAAAGACTGAAACCGTTACGTTATTGGACGGCTTATAAAAGTAAAATACTTCTGTGGAAATTTAGAGGCTGCGTCCATCGCTTTTTTCTCGTCGTTAAATATGCCATATACTGTTGAACCGGTGCCTGACATAAGAGCAAATAAAGCGCCTTCCTCGTAAAGTATTTCTTTAATATTTTTTATTTCACTGTGCAAAAGAAAAATATAATTCTCGAAATCATTAGTTATATTTTCAGAGAATGAAAACCATTTCTTTCCGCAGATTATTTTTTCCCAATCAAGTTTTATTCTTTCAGGGCTAATATTTTCAAAAGCTTTTTTCGTCGAAATGTGTATGCCGGGATTAACAAGAAGTATATAATTATCAATTTCGAAATCAATTAATTTTATTTTTTCACCTCTGCCTCCAGCTAAAGCCGGTTTAGGGTTCAAAAAATAAGGCACGTCCGAGCCAAGAAGCAGAGCAAGCGAAGATAGTGATTTATCTCCGATGTTAAGGTTGAACATTTCATTCAGACTTAAAAGAGTTGCAGCTGCGTCTGAACTGCCGCCGCCGAGACCTGCTCCGACAGGTATATTCTTTTGCAGTTTTACATCTACTGTTATTTTGCGGGAAGTTATTTCTTCGAGCAAATGGACTGCTCTGATAATCAAATTGTCATCCGGATTAATGCCGGCTGCATTACCGCATTCGAATGAAAAATTATCGCTTTTACGGAACACTATAAGATCATACAAATCCTGGATAGGGTAGAAGCATGTTTCCAGGTTATGAAAACCATCGTTACGCTTAGAGACTATGCGCAGCCCTAAATTAATTTTAGCCGGCGCCTTAATTTGAATTAATCTCAAAAAGTGATTCCTTTATTGATTTTGTAAATTCCGGGTCGGAGCCGCAGCAAGAACCCACAAACAACAAATTATTCCCGAAATAATTCTTTATTCTTTGTGAATATTCATTGGCAGTACATGCCGGGGAGAGCGAGTTCTTTGTTCTATCCTCGTTCAATACATTAAGGTAGAAACCCCAAAGATAATTCTTTTCAAATTGCGCCATAAGCCTGAGGAAATTATTATAGCTTATGCAGTTGAAGCCGATTGCTGCCGGATTATAATCGTAAACTATATCCAATACTTCAAAAATATTTTCTCCGCTTAAGATCCTAAGATCAGCATCGAATAGCAGACTAATAACAAATGGAATTTCATTTTTCGAGCAAAAACTGCAAGCGGTTTTAATCTCATCAAGATGACTGAATGTTTCGTTCCAAATAACATCTACGCCGGATTCATAAAGAATAGATATGTGTGTTTTATGGTTATAATCAAGATCGAAAACAGAAATTGTTCTTTCTGGCTGGTAGCAGTCTTCAGCAGGAGCATTTGATCCGCCGATAACAACGTCTTTCCCGTCTGCAGCGGTTTTTGCTAATTGCACAGCTATTTTTGCCATTTGATATGATTTGTAACTGTGTCCGGCAAATTTTAGTGAAATCGGATTAGTTCTGAACGTGTTTGTCGTAATGATATCAGCTCCTGCAGAAATATATTCTAAATGAAGTTTCGTAATTAGCGAGGGATTCTCCATTATTGCACGAGCTGACCATAATTTATCGTTGTGAGCATAATTCAATTTCTGGAGATAACTTCCCATTGCGCCCGCCAATACAAGAGTCCGCTTTTTTAATAAATACAGATCAAGAATTTTCATCCACAGTGCCCTTCAGTAAGAGTTTATGATTCTTCTGATAGAATAACTTTAGCCCGAGAATAAGCAGAACAACATTTTCAATAATTTTTTGCAGTCCGACTTTTTGACCGTCAAGCGTTCCGAAGCAGCCGCATTCTATATCAAGTCCTCTGATAAAAGCAGAAGCGATAAGAATGATAAATATTATCAGCATAATGTTTACAATAAAAGATGACTCCTTGATTACAAAACCAAATAGAACAAAGAGACCGGTAATAAGTTCGACCCACGGCACTATGATTGCGACAAAATTTACCGCAAAGATCGGGAAGATCCTATAATTAGTAATTGATACAGCAAAGGATTCGGGGTCGATAATCTTTTCTATACTGGAAATAATAAACACTAATCCGAGTATTATTCTTATCAAAAGTGTCAAATACGGATTATTCAAGATGCTCTTAATCATCATTCCCTCCAAATCCGATAGGGTAGCCGGCGCTTTGCCATTCAAGAAAACCGCCCACGTAAATTAAAATATTTTCAAAATTCAATTTCATCAATTCTTCAGCAAGCCGTTTGCTTGTGTCGCAATCGTCACCAGAACAGTAAATGATATATGAAGCTTGTTTGTCTAAATCATTAATATTTGAGTCATTCGGATCGAAACTGAATTCAGGAATATTTATAGCTCCCCTGATATGAGCTTCGGCAAAATCCCATTGGTCTCTTGCATCAATAAAAGTTGCATTTTCTGAAAGAAAAAGTCTATAAGCTGTTTCGAGTTTTATCCCTTTGAGCTGTAAATCTAAAGCAGCGCCGGTACTGATTTCATCGATAGGAATCTCGTCGATAAATTCTATTCCTTTTTGAACCCTTAGTAAAGGTATACTATCCTTTCTGATTGCGTTATAAATAAATCCAAGAGCGGAAGAAACAATAATAATAATGGCAATATTCTTAAAATTAATTGCTTTCATAGTCCGATATTTCCTCCGCATTTGATGGGATCTCCGGTTTTACGAGCAGAACTTTTTCTTTGGAGACAATGACTTGCCCGGGATTTAATCCTTTCGCTTTTCTTACAAATTTGCGCAACGTATATGCAACGGGCGCTGTGCCAGATGTTTTTGCTTTGCTGAAATAAGCCGCTATTGATGCGACTTTTATCAAAACATTTTTGGGAACTGGTTCTTTTGTGTTAGTTACTTTCAAAATTACATGAGAGCCGGCATAGCCGCGGGCATGAAAAAAATAATCGTTTTGTCTTGCAATTTTCATCGTCAATAAATCATTGCTTCTGCTGTCTTTTCCTACCATCACCTCGAATTTGCCCTCAATTAAAAACGTTCTGTATCTTGGGGTATCTTCGCCGAATTTTTCCATTTTAATATTCTTTTTAATAATTATTTTGGATGAAATCTTCTTTAGTTCATCGTACGATTGAGTATTGAACAGCGAATCATTTATCGCCTTATATTTATGAAACTTTGCAAGAGTCGATTCAAACAATTCTTCTGATTTTTTAAAGCTAATTTTTTCATCTTTAGCTTTGCTAAAATAATAATCAACTGATTCTTTTGCAGAGTGCTCAGGGTTTAATTTAATAATTAATTCTTCGTTAGATTCGGGATCAAAAAGTTTAATCCCTCTAATTCCTTTGCGCAGCAACCCGAAATTTGCAAGAAGCATACGCCCGTACTTATAATAGATTAAATCCTGCGGTCCTTTATCTATACGCACAGAGAGATTATTCAGCTTATTCGATAAGTATAAAATCTCTTTCTCAATAACTTGCGTGAGTTGATTTTTCAGATTAATGAAGCGGGCAAAAGCGTAATTTAGAAACAAATAATTCTGAAGAGCTTCATTATATGAATCGAATGAATTCTGTTCTATTGTATCGGCGGCATAAAATTTTTCCGGCAGAAAAAACGCATTATTATTAGCGCGGTCGTAACCGATTTTAATTCTGTCTCTTAATACCTCTACTACACATTCATCCAATACTGCGGTTATGTCACTTCCTTTTTTGCATCTAATCAATATTTCATTGAAGAGTTCTCTTGAAATAAAGGGGTTATCTTTTTTTGCGCTCTGGAAAGAGACCGAACTGGAATCAATGCGTTTATTTATTTTGTTTTCGGATGATGTATAACTTTCGCCGTTAAGAATAGTAATAATTTCTTCTGTGGTTTCGTTTATCGTCTTAAAAGACTGGAGATCGCCTGAAGATTTTAGAAAATAGATATTAGTTTTTCTGCCGGCTATTCTAAAGAATATCGATGCAAATTGCAAAGAAATCTTAATCAGTCTGTCTGATAATGCTATTTCAATTCTTTGTATCCGGTCGGGTAGATTTTCCGAGAAAAAATTAATCGTATTCTTTTTTGCCTTATAATGTTCATTCTTGATTAAGAGATAAGGCTCCTGTGAATTGGCAGAGATTATTAGATGTCTTTGCGGGACTTTGTCATCTGGAATATGAAGAAATAATTTTTCCTTTTCTTGAGTGAAAATCTCATTAATAACTAATCCCGTTAATTCAAGATTCAGTTCAATTACGCTTCTGTTAAGATAATGATAGTCTTTAAACATTTTTCTGTAAGTTATTGAAAGGGGGAAGAATTGCAAAACAATTTTTCCCCGAATAAATTGAATACTAAAGAAGTGATTCCGGATCGAGATTTGCCGCTTCAATATCTTTGAAATATTGCACCGTACCAACTTTCAATTCGTATGTTGCTTCATCGTCACACACTATCAAGCCTTTTGGATGCAGTTGAAGCGCGCTGACAGTCCACATATGGTTAACTCCTTCCTCAACAACTTTAGCCAAAGCGCGTGCTTTTTTATAACCGTTGATTATGATTAAAACTTCCTCAGCGTCCATAACAGTTTTCACACCGACTGTCAAAGCCATTTTGGGCACCTTTGTAACATCATTGTCAAAGAAACGCGAGTTGGCAATAATTGTATCTTTTGTAAGTGTTTTCAGTCTAGTTCTTGACCCGAGAGAAGATCCTGGCTCGTTAAAAGCAATATGTCCGTCAGGTCCTATTCCACCGACAAAAAGATTTATTCCGCCATAACTTCTGATTTTTATCTCATAATCACGGCACTCTTTTTCAAGATCAGCGGCATTGCCGTCAAGTATATGTACATTTTCTTTCTGAACATCCACATTGCTAAAAAAATTATTCCACATGAATGAATAATAACTTTCCGGGTGTTCTTTAGGAATGTTCACATATTCGTCCATATTGAATGTGACAACATTTTTGAAAGAAACTATTTTCTTCTTATTAAGCTCAATCAGTTCTTTATACATACCCATAGGCGAGGAACCTGTTGGAAGACCAAGTACAAATGGTTTTTCAGCAGAAGGATTGAATTCAATAATTTTGGATGCTACATAATTAGCAGCCCACTTTGAAACTAAACCGTAATGTGGTTGGATGATTAACCGCATAGCAACTCCTGCATATTTTTATTTGAAAAAATTAATTAGGCATACCTCGTTTTCTGCGTTCTTCTTTAGTCAAATCAAAAACTTTTCGAAAAACCCTTTCGTCGGTGTCAGTAAACTTAATATTTCTTCTGTTCATCACTCTCTTGGCTACATCCATGCTTCGTTCTAAGTCGTAAGTGGTTAGGGCGTCGGAGCCTCCCCATGAAAATGACGGAAGATATTTTGAAGGGAAACCGGAGCCGAAGACATTCGCCGAAACTCCTACAACACTGCCGGTATTAAACATAGTATTGATAGACGTTTTAGAGTGATCACCCATTGTAAGCCCGACAAACATCAAACCGCTGTCAATCCGTTCGTCGTTGACTAATACTTTTACGCTTCCATAATTATTCTTCAAATCGCTGTTGTTTGTATCGGCGCCAATATTCACCCAACTTCCGAGGTAAGAGTGACCCAAAAATCCATCGTGTTGTTTATTGGAATACGAATGAATAATAGATTCCTCAACCTCGCCTCCGACCTTACAAACTTCACCAATACTTGAGCCTTCATAAATTTTTGCGCCGATTTTAACCGTTGTGTTATCTCCTATAAAACATGGACCTTCAATAACTGCATTCGAAAAAACCTTAACATTTTTGCCGATGTAAATCGGTCCGCTCTCAGCGTCGAGGACTGCGCCGGGTTTGATTTTTGTTTTTTCATCTATGAAAATATTTTTTTTGTCAATAAGATGAGCTCCGTCATAAATTTCGCCGCGTATCATTTTTTCTTTTCGGTTAACAAGCCTTTCAAAATCCGATACGATTTGGGATGGATTGTTTGAAATCAAATCCCAGGTAAAATTAATATATTTAATATTAACCTCAGTTTTCAGCAGACCGGCAAAATCTGAAAGCGAAAACACGTCATTCATCGCACGTTTGAGCACTGTGAGATTACTTCCGCTTACCCGCGCGGCAATTATTGTTTCGCCGTCAACATAAAGCATATCTGGACCATCGGCAGGAACCTTATCTGCAAAATCTTCTCCGGCAAGCACCCTTCCGTTGATGAAGAGAACGCTGTTTATATCCTCGCCAAGTTCATTTACTTTCAAGCCGGGATTTTTTTCCCTGACTGAATCTGCAAGATAAGCTCTGCAGTGCAACGTAATCGGTATATCCGGATAGTTTAACTGAATCTTTTCTCTCAGTTTTAGTATTCCGCATCGCAGTTCATAAACGGGTCTGAAGTAGACAAGAGGAAGCAGGCGGGAATAATACATACCCTCTATGACACATATAGTATCAACCATATATTTTCTCCCGATTAATTATATTTTTTTTAAGATTGCTTTAATCAGAAAAGATTTCTAATCAATTTTAATGAAGAACAATTTTGCCGGTAAATATATTAAAAAAAGACTTTTGATTAGGAATTTATTTATAACCGGATTTGTGATAAAAAAAAACCCCGCCGTAGCGGGGGACTCAAATTAACGAGTGGCATGTTTTAATTTTTTTAGAAATACTTTCACGAGCAGGGCGGCAAATATCGAAGTGACAACAAGCAGTAAGAAAAACTGCCATAATTCCCAGTTCTGATAGAATCTTCCGACAAATCCTGAAAGATAGTTCCCGACAGCTGTAGCTCCGAACCAACCGCCCATCATCAATCCCTTCATCTTTGGTGGAGCCACCTTTGAGACGAAAGATAATCCCATTGGGCTTAAATGTAATTCTGCTATTGTCAATGTAAAATACGTGGTAATAAGCCAGTAAGGTGAAACAGTTAACAGCGATCTGCCGCCCTCCAATGAATGTACAGGCATTAAACCCTGCGCTGCAAAAATCATTACAATGTATGCTGCGGCTGTAACTAACATACCGATACCAATCTTAGCCGGAGATGAAGGTTCTTTGCCTTTTTTGTTTAAAAAAGCAAACCATCCAACAACAAGAGGAGTCAGAAGCACAATAAACATGGGATTAAACGACTGGAACTGTTCCGGAGCGATTTCGTTGACGTCACTTAGCGTATTCATTTTAAAAATTATAACAGCTATACCGGCGGCAACAAAAAACAAACCGAGCCCAAGTTTTTTCCATGAACCTTTAGAGGTGATGGCAGCTGCACTACCGAGCAAAACTGCAAGCAATGCATGCAGCCCGATAACATCAAATAATAAAGCAGTAATTTTACCAACAATCTGATGTGTATAATCTCTTGCAAAAAGTGAAAGGGCACTTCCGTTCTGATGAAAAGCCATCCAGAAAAAAATAACAATGAAGAAAATTGTAATCAATGCTACAATTCTTTCTTTTTCTTGTTCTTTCGTCAGCACCAAATCTCTAACTTCGTCTTTCTTATCTTTAGCTTTATAATCGGCGGACGCATATTGCTTTCTAAAAAAATAGAATATTAACAGGGATATTATCATACCGAGCGCCGCAATTGCAAAACCGGCATTATATCCGTTGGCAAGCGTAAAATCAAAATTCTCCATTACAAATCTTCGTATACCGGCAGCAGCCATCGGGGCGTAAAAGGCGCCGATATTAATTCCCATATAGAAGATGTTGTAGCCAGCATCTTTAAGTGAGCCTTCGGCGTGTCCGTATAGATTTCCGACAAGAACGGATATATTGGCTTTGAATAATCCGTTTCCGACACACACTATAGCCAATGCAATATAAAGCGTCATCGGGCTCTGAGTGGGTATAGCCATCATTGCATATCCAGCGGCAAGAATTATGGCTCCTAATGAAATTGTTTTCCCGTATCCCAGAAAATTATCTGCAATCCATCCTCCGAGAATAGGTGTAAAATAAACGCCGGCAAGGAAAATTCCATAAACATTTGTAGCTGTCGCGGCATCCCAGCCAAAATTTGCCTGCATGTAGTAGATAAAGATTGCCAGCATGGTGTAGAAACCGAAACGCTCCCACATTTCCGTAAAGAAAAGAACCGCCAATCCTTTAGGGTGCTTTTTGAACATAAGTACTCCCTGTTAATTATTGAATGATTATTTCAAAACTTCACTAAAAAAAACGTTAAAATTGATTGATGAAAATAGGAATATAAGCTTAAATAAAAAATAAGAATAGTTCTAAAAATGAAAGAATTTGGTTAACAAAAGCCAAATAAGTATTTTTGTTTCCATGAAAAAGAAATTGAAAAAAGCACTTTTTATACTGTTTCTGTTAATAATTTTTCTGACTTCGGGCTTGCTCATACTCGATAATTTTATACTGCCATCCTATGTTTCCGAGGAAGAAATTGCCGTGCCTGATGTTATAGGTTTGCATAAAGATGAAGCGATAGAAATACTGAAAACAAAGAATCTTAATCCAGTTCTCATTGGACCGAGGTATGATGAGAAATTTAAGGCTGATGAAATAATGTTTCAGAAGCCTGCCGGAGCAAATATTGTTAAGAAAAACCGGAGGATTTATCTTCATGTTAGCGGCGGAGAGGCTCTAATAAAAATACCAGATGTTGTTGGTAAAACTTTTCGCGACGCTAAAGTCTCGTTGGAAAGAAAAGGCATTTACGTCCGTCAAGTCGAACAGGTAAAATCCGATTTACCGCGAAATACTGTTATAGCACAAGAATTCCAGGAAGGCTCTTCTTTATCGAGGGGAGACTCGATAACACTATCTGTAAGCGTGGGACCCAGCATCGGAATGATAAGAGTCCCAAATATCATAGCAAAATCTCTTAAGGAGGCAGACAGAACTTTGCGGATAAATAATTTAATCTTAGGTAATGTTTCCTATATTACATCACCAACTCTTTTAACCAATACAATTGTGAGTCAGTATCCGAGCGAAAATTCCCTTCTCAACGTCGGAGACAGCGTAGATGTGGTTGTTGCAAAGAGTAAAATTAATCCTAATTGAAAAAATGAAACAACTGGCACCATCAATTTTGTCGGCGGACTTTGGCAACCTTTCACAGCAGATCAGAATGATTGAAATCGGCGGGGCTGATTTAGTACATTGCGATATTATGGACGGGAAATTCGTTCCAAATATTTCATTCGGTCCGATGGTAGTAAAAGCGGTCCGCGAATTAACTAAATTGCCGCTTGATGTTCATCTGATGATTGATAAACCGGAAAACTATATTGAGGATTTTCGAAACGCCGGAGCTGACCTATTATCAGTTCATTTTGAAGGTGTTCATCATCTTGACAGGATTATAAACCGGATTAAGGAAATTGGAGCTAAAGCCGGCGTAGTGCTTAATCCCGCAACTCCATTAAATATGATAGAAAATATACTTGAAAATATTGATTTTGTTCTGCTAATGTCTGTTAATCCGGGATTCGGTGGACAGAAATATATAAATTATGTCACTCGGAAAATTAGTGATCTTGCCTCTATACGTGAAAAGTATAATTACAAATTTTTAATTGAAGTCGACGGCGGCGTTGATGAAAATAATATTAAAAGCATTTCAATTGCCGGCTGCGATATATTTGTTGCCGGTTCTTCGATTTTCAAGAAAAGCAATATAACTGCGGCAACCGTTAACTTAAAAAATCTAATTAAGGATAGTTGATGAAATGAATTATTTGGCTTTGATTGGAGGTACGATTTATACGCCTTTTCGTGAAATTAGAGACGGTGTAATTGTTTTATCTGACGGTAAAATTTATGAGGTCGGTAATATTGACGACGTACGGATTCCCGACGGAACTGAGCTGATAGATGTTAGCGGAAGTATTATAGCGCCCGGTTTCGTTGATCTTTTAGTCCACGGCGGTGCAGGCTATGGCTTTTCCGATGCAATACCTGAAAATTATCAAATCATTAGCGATTATTTTTTAGCACATGGATCTACAACGATGCTTGGAAGCCTTCATGCCAAGCCAAAAAATGACTTGCTCCATGATCTTGACTTGTTATCAAAATATATAAAAGATAACCCGGAATCAAATATTAAAGCAATCCACATGGAAGGTCCTTATCTCAATCCTTTGCTTAAAGGAGCGATGAACGAAAGCTATCTCTGGATTCCTTCCCGTGAATCTTTTTTGGAGATGTGGGAAGCCTCAAGGGGATTGATGAAGATGATGACAATTGCACCTGAACTTGACGGGGCTATGGAAGTTATTAGAGAAGCTTCATTCCGGGGGGTTGTTTGCTCAATTGGTCATTCCACCGCTGATTATGAAATCATTGACAAAGCAATTGACCACGGCGCTACGCATGTAACTCACATGTTTAACGCAATGAAACCTCTGCATCATAGATTTCCAAGTGTAGTTACTGCATCGTTTCTACGGGATGAATTAAAAATTCAATTGATTGCGGACACCTACCACGTTCATCCGGCGGTAATGGAACTCTTAATAAAAATTAAGTCTCCTAAAAACATAATTCTTATAACCGATTCAATTAGGGCAGGCGGCATGCACGAAGGGGAATATCATTTCTCGGATCAAAAAGTTCTTTTAAAAGATCAGAAAGCATTCCTTGAAGACGGAACGCTTGCCGGCAGCACGCTAACATTGAATGCCGCAGTAAAGAATATTGTAAAAACAACCGGCACTAAAATTACAGACGCTTTGCGTATGTCTTCGTTAAATGCATGCAAAGTGATAGGAAGCGGTAAGGGTATATTAGCCGCCGGCAAAGCGGCAGACATCGTCGTTATGAGTGCAAACTTCGAAATAGAATACACTATCATCGATGGTAAAATCAGATTCAAGAAAAAGTTTAATTAGATTTGATGTGCTAAAGAATAGTTTAATTAATAAACAAAATTTGATGCAATTGCACTTCTTGGTGAACCCGGATCGGAATCGGAAGGAGTTTTGATTTGATCATTAAAATAGTAGATATTTCATTAGACAAAGTCTTCAAGAAATACAGCGCTGAGTTTGGAATTTACCGGGATTTATTTGCAATAGATTCCTTTGCATTGGAAATACGAGAATGCAAAAAAGAAACTGCCGAAAACCTTCACAAAATATTTCTTGAAAGCGGCGAATTGTCTTATATCAAATCAATAAGTGAAGGTAAGTACGATCTGTTCACCATGGGACAAATATCTACATACAAAGATATTTCGAAAATTATTAAGTCTAACATTAATGAAGAAATAGGACACAAAATTTCCTCGCTAATAAAGAATTTCATTGAATACGATAAATTGAAGATCAACATTGGCGGAAAAATTTTTCGCATGTCTGAAGCCCATGTTATCGGGATACTTAACATAACGCCTGATTCTTTTTTTGACGGAGGCAATTATTTTACTAAGGAAAAGGCAACGGCTCATGCTTACAAGATGCTCGAAGAAGGCGCGGATATAATCGATATCGGTGGCGAATCGACACGCCCCGGGTCGGATCCGGTTCAAGCTGAGGAAGAGTTGAGAAGAGTCATGCCTGTGATTGAAGAAATAAAAAAGAATTTTCCAGATACTGTTATTTCGGTTGATACCTATAAATCGGATGTAGCGCGTTTGGCTATTGATGCTGGATGTTCGATGGTAAATGACATAAGCGGCTTTACTTTCGACAGTGAAATGAAGAATATTATCAGGCAGAAATCAAGCACAGCAGTTTTGATGCACATAAAGGGCAAACCCAAGACAATGCAGGATTTACCGGAATACGAAAATACAGTCAGCGAAGTCTATTCGTTTCTTAACAATAAGGTTCATTCTGCACAAAAGGAGAATATCAAAAATATAATCATAGACCCCGGGATTGGGTTCGGGAAAAGGCTATCTGATAATTTTGAACTATTGAGCAGGCTGAAAGAATTTAAAGGAATAGGCTGCCCAATAATGATAGGGGTTTCAAATAAATCCTTAATCGGAAATAGTTTAGGTTTGCCTGCAGACAGCCGAATAAATGCAACCGCAGTTCTTGAGGCATATTCAATAATGAACGGCGCAAGATTCATAAGAACTCATAACGTAAAGAATGCAGTTGAAGCTAAAAAGCTCTATAATTTTATCCAACACACGGAAGTAACAGCTGATGTTCGAACTATTTAAAATAGGATTCCTTTCTATAAATTTTACTGATATTATAGATATTCTGCTTGTAACTTTTATCATTTACAAGCTATATACGGTAATCAGAGGAACAATAGCGGCACAAATATTCATCGGGCTTATATTTGTATTATTACTGTCTTTCTTTGCACAAGCAGCTTATTTAAAAGCTCTTAGCTTTTTGCTAAGATTGATAACCGATATTTGGGTAATTGCATTCATAATTCTGTTTCAGCCCGAAATAAGGAGGCTTTTGGTAATGCTTGGCAGAAGCCCCGTGATGAGAATTTTCAATAAAAATGTTCAGTATGATATTTCTAATATATTAACAGAGGCTGCATTCGAGCTTGCACAGAATCAGCACGGGGCTTTGATTGTTGTAGTAAGGTCTGCAGGGGTAAGAGGCATTGCCGAGACAGGAGAAATAATTAATGCTGTTGCCAGCAAAAATTTATTACGCGCAATATTTTTTCCGCGCTCTCCTCTTCACGACGGAGCCGTAGTGATCAAAGGCAATATTATAGAGGCTGCTAGATGTACTCTTCCTCTTTATCAGGATACGGTAAAAGATGGACTAACCTTGGGAATGAGGCATAGAGCGGGGTTAGGAATTTCAGAAACAGCAGATGTTATTAGTATTATTGTCTCCGAAGAAACGGGAAGTATTTCCGTTGCAGATAACGGAATATTGAAGCGGGGTCTTTCAAAAGAATTTTTGCGTACCTATCTTGCAAAAAATATTTTTGCCGAGCGTGAAAAAGGAATAAAAGGAATATTCGATTTGTTTAGCAAGCAGAATAAATAATCAGCCTTCCATAATTATTGATTTTTTTGCTTTAATAATTTAGTCAGATTAGTTAATCGAGAAAAAGAAGTGTCTCCAAAAACCAAATACAAAATAAACGGTTTAAAGAAGAGTCAAAACATTTGTACTGCAGGCGTTTACATTTTAGATCAGAAAATCCGTGCAGTGTTTAGTTGTATTGATGATTTCTTCGAAAATGATTCAACCGAAAATCTTCATAATCTTAGAATTTCAATTAGAAGATTCCGATATATTCTTGAGATTTTTTACGACTGTGTTGATGAAAAACTTTATAATAAAGTTCTCAACCATTGTAAGAAAATGCAGGATTTAGTCGGAGAGGGAAGAGACCTTGATGTGCTCGCCCCCAATATAAAGAATATAACAAAAGATTACCGGATGATAATTCCCCAAATATTCTTTTCGAAAATTGAGGATGAGCGGGTTGAGATAAGGCGTAAAATTAAGCTGGAATTGATTAAATTTAAGAGCAGCAAAAATGTAAACAAATTTATAAGGAGTGATTAAATGAAACTGAAATATTTTTCACATTCGGCTTTCTTAATTACAACTGATAACGGCAAACAAATTCTCATTGATCCGTTTTTAGACGAAAACCCAACATCGCCTGTTAAATCGAAGGACGTTAATGCTGATTATATTATTTTAACACACGGACATGGCGATCATATCGGAGACGCTTTCAAAATAGCAAAGCGTACCGAACCGCTATTCATCTGCGTGAATGAACTGGCAAATTACTGCACCGAACAAGGATTCAAAGCCCATAATATGCACATAGGCGGAGGTTATAATTTTGATTTCGGCAGAGTGAAGTTCACTATCGCACACCACGGCTCAAAAACACCCGACAATCAATATACTGGAGAGCCTGCCGGAGTAGTTATATCAATTAACGGCAAAAATATTTATCACACCGGCGATACCGGTCTTTTTCTTGATATGAAACTTATCGGCGAATTAAATAAAATTGACTATATGCTTCTACCTATAGGCGATAATTTTACGATGGGAATTGATGATGCTGTCAAAGCTGTTGAATTCGTAAATCCCGGAACTGCAATCCCAATGCATTACAATACTTTTCCGGTTATTAAGGCTGATCCATTGGAATTCAAGTCAAAGGTTGAAGCATCCGGCAGAAAGGTAGTTGTTTTGGGATTTGGAGAAGAAATTGAATTATGATCATAAATGCGGAAACTGCGATTTAAATGTCAAAAATAATTTCAATAGCTAATCAGAAAGGCGGTGTCGGAAAAACGACTACCGCCATTAATTTATCGGCTTCGGTTGCGGCAGCCGAGCATAAAACACTCTTGGTTGATATTGACCCGCAGTCCAATTCAACTTCAGGACTTGGCATCGAAAAGAATGACTCATCTGTTTACGAATTGCTTGTAGGGCTAAAGAATCCCGCTGAATGCATTGTGAATACTTACATGCCTTTTCTCGATATAATTACGGCTAATATTAATTTAGTAGGGGCTGAAATTGAATTAGTTAATTTAGACAATAGGGAATTTAGACTTAGAGACGGCTTGCTTCAGGTAAAAAAAGAGTATGATTATATATTTATTGACTGTCCCCCTTCATTAGGTCTGCTCACGTTAAACGCTTTAACTGCATCAGATTCGGTCTTAATACCCGTTCAGTGCGAATACTTTGCTCTCGAAGGTTTGGGGCAGCTACTCAACACCATTAATATCGTGAGAAAACATTTGAATAATAATTTAACAATCGAAGGTGTTTTGCTGACGATGTATGATACAAGATTAAGACTTTCTAATCAGGTAAAAGAAGAAGTCAAAAAATACTTTGGCGATAAAGTTTTCGAAACATTAATTAACCGCAATGTGAGGCTTTCCGAATCGCCAAGCCATGCAAAGCCCATACTCATGTATGATTCGATTTCTACCGGCGCGAAAAATTACATGAGTCTTGCAGCCGAGCTGATTGAAAGAACAAATAATAAAATTTCTCAAGAACAATTATGACTAAAAATAAATTAGGTCTTGGAAGGGGATTAGATGCGCTGATTAATCCTAATTTCAAAAACGACAGCGATGAATCTTTAACAGTATCCTCATCAGAAATTAAGAGCGATGATGGAAGCAGTTTAGATTTTTTAGCGAAGATAGCCATCGGCAAAATAAAACCAAACCCGTTTCAACCGAGAACGGAGTTCGATAAAACGGCTCTCGAAGAATTAAAGCAGTCGATTCTTCAGAACGGATTGATTCAGCCTATTACTGTCAGAAGAATAGACGGCGGACTTTATGAATTAATTTCGGGCGAAAGAAGACTCCGCGCCTGCAGCGAAATAGGTTACCGCGAAATTCCTGCCTACATAATCAAGGTCGAATCGAACGAAGACATGCTTGCTTTGTCGCTGATTGAAAATATCCAGCGTGAAAAATTAAATCCAATAGAGATAGCCAATGCTTACAAACGGCTAATAGAAGAGTGTAATTTATCCCAGGAAGAAGTTGCCGCGAGAGTTGGGAAAGATAGAACAACAATTACGAATACTATACGTTTACTGAAATTGCCAGAGGAAGTGCTAAATAGCATCGCTAAGGGCGAAATCAGCGCCGGACACGCCCGTGCATTGATTAATCTTAATGATCCGAGAATCCAGATAAAATTACTCAAGAAAATTATAGCGGGCCAATATTCCGTGAGAAAAGTTGAAAAAATAGTTAAAACAATCTCCAACGGAACCCGTGATGAAATTAACAGCAGGAGGAATGATACTTTCAGCCGCGATAAAATTTCGAATAACAACTTCGAAAATAAACTTAGAGGAATATTCGGAACGAAAGTAATCTGCCGCCATAAGAAAGACGGATCCGGCATGATTTCCATTGAATATTACTCAAATGACGAATTAGAAAGACTAATCGAGCTATTTGATTTAATTGAAAAATATAATTAAAACTACAATACTATTGCTCTTATTATTAACTGCAACGATTTTCTCACAGGATACATCAGGCACTGATCAATTAAGAGCCATGTCCGAAGAAGATTCGGTTTTTATCATGCAGAAATCACCATGGGGCGCAGTAGTCCGAAGCGTTGTTATTCCTGGTTTCGGTCAACTTTATAATGAATCATATTGGAAAATTCCTGTTGTGTGGGGATTTCTTTATTATTTCGGTTCTGTTTGGAAAAACCAAAACGATTACTATATCGAGTATCAAAAGTTGTATAAAAGCAGTTTGCTCGAATTCCCCGGAGTAGGTATTTCTGAATATCAGAGACTCAGAAATTTTTACCGCAATCAAAGAGACGAATTCGCCGTCTACTTTTTCTTAACTTATTTCCTCCAATTAGTTGATGCATACGTTGATTCGCACCTCTTCGACTTTGACGTAACACCCAATAAGATAAGCAATCTGCCTCAATTGAATTTAAGAATCAACCTGAACTAATAGATATGAGATGCAGTAATTTCATAAAATGCAGCGGCTGCGGATTTGAAAATCACCACTTTTCTTCTCTCTGTAATCAATGCGGCGCAACTCTGCGCGATAAAGTAGTAAATATAGATTTGTGGCATACGATATGGCTGCTGTTTGAAACACCCTTGAAAGCATTTCAAAACATTATTTTCTCTGAAAATAAAAATTTCATTGTTATGCTGTCAGTCATTATACCAATTAAGATGTTGCTGAATAGTTATTTCATTATCAATTTTTTTGAAATAGATTTAGCAGAGAATAATCCCATGTATATTTCCATGATAATCTCATTGATCATTTCAGTTTTGTTGCTTACTTCCATATCTTTTATTAACAAATTCATTACTAATCTATTAGGAATAAAATCAAGGTTTACTGATACATATGCGCTAATTATTTACGCATTCATGCCAATCCTTTTTTCATTAGTAATATTGTTTCCGGTACAATATGCTCTGTTCGGTCAGCATTGGTTTTACTTTAACCCATCACCGTTTTTCTTAAAAGAAAAAGCTGCCTACGTACTAATATTTTTAGAAGTAATATTGTTAATCTGGACAATTATTCTGATTTCGCTTGCATTCTTTGCTCAGACTAAATGTAAGGGATATTCTCTGTGTCTTGGAATTTTAATTCCATCAGCGTATTATGCTGCTATAATCTCATCAGAATATTTAGTTGCTTATATTAGAAATTCTCTGGGTTGAAATGAATAATTATATAGTCATATATTGCAACAAGATTTTAAGGATTTCTGTATGAAAATAAAAGAAAAAGAATTCGAAGAAATTTTGCAAAACCTTAAAACCCTGGCATCAGAAATGGGGATTAAAGTTAGGTTCGAGAGGGGGGATTTTAAGGGCGGCTACTGCGTTGTTAAAGAAGATAGGGTAATAGTACTTAACAAGTTATCGAATCTTCAAAGAAAAGTGATCACCCTTGCAGCCGCTTTGAAAGAACTTGGGATAGAAGATATTTATCTTCAACCGAAATTAAGAGAAGTAATTGAAGAAATGGGAGAGGTTTAAATGAAGTTTTTAGTTATAAATGGTCCTAATTTAAATTTGTTAGGGGTTCGCGATAAATCACACTACGGAGCATTAACGCTTTCAGATATTGAAAGAATAATAACAAAAGAATTTTCTGATGACAGATTTGAATTTTTTCAAAGTAATTTCGAAGGTGAAATAGTTTCAATAATTCAAAAATCTGAAGATTATTTTGACGGCATTATTATTAATCCAGGGGGATATTCACATACTTCGGTTGCAATCCGTGACGCATTAGAAATTTGTAAAATTCCAGTAATTGAGGTTCACCTGTCCAATCTCGCCCGCCGAGAAGATTTTAGAAAGACTTCTATAACAGCCTCTGTAATTGAAGGTTACATATCAGGTTTTAAAGAAAATAGTTACTTAGCTGCAGTTTATTTACTAAAGAAAAGATTATCTCTATAAATAAAATGACTTATCTGTTATCGTTAAAGAATAGTTTTATAAATAACAAATTTATTGCTTATATAACTTAATTTATTTATTTTAGACTAAAATTCATTTGAGAAAAACTCTATGAAAGATTTTGGTTTAAAGAAACTTTACTATTCAATTAGTGAAGTAAGTAAGTTGACCGGATTGGAGCAGTACATTTTAAGGTATTGGGAAACCGAATTTGAGAAACTAAAACCTTCAAAAAACAGAGCCGGGAACAGAATTTATACTAATAAGGATATAACTCTCATCTTGAAGATAAAAAAATTACTGCGGGATGAGAAATACACAATTGAAGGAGCAAAAAAAATATTAGAAGATTCTGATGATGCTCCAATACAAAAAGTCTTTCCTCAATATTCACACGAAACAAAAAAGACAGTTGTTAACTCAACATTAGACCAATCAATCATCAATGACCTTGAAGAAATAAGATTTTTTTTATTAGATTTAAAATCAAAAATATGATTTTAATTCGGAACGTGGCGCAGTCCGGTAGCGTACTTGAATGGGGTTCAAGTGGTCGCGGGTTCAAATCCCGCCGTTCCGACCATCTTTTATTTTTATGAAGAAACTATTTTGCAATTAGATAAACCCCGCTGTAATTGTGGTATTTTTGGAATATTTGGTAACACTACAGATTCAGCGCTCCCAACTTATTACGGTCTTCATGCGCTTCAGCACCGCGGTCAGGAAGCCGCAGGAATCGTTACGCTATCTATTGAAGCTGACAAACCAACTTTTCGAATTCATAAGGACCTGGGATTAGTTTCCGAAGTTTTTGCGGATAAAAAAATATTTAACGAGCACTTAAGAGGTGTTGCATCTATCGGTCACAATAGATATTCAACATTTGGCGCTTCAGACTCAAGAAAAAACATTCAACCTTTTATGGTTCATTACAGAATGGGAAATTTAGCTGTAGCGCACAATGGAAATCTTACAAACGCTTCCGAACTTCGGGAAGAACTTGTTAATTCCGGATCATTGTTTCAAACATCAAGTGACACCGAAGTTATTCTTCACTTGATTGCTCGCAGTAAAGAAAATAATCAGATCGATCAAATCAAAGAGGCGTTGTCACGTATCGAGGGAGCTTATTCAGTAATAATTTTAACTGACGATAAATTAGTTGCTGTTAGAGATAGACGCGGATTTCGTCCGTTATGTTTAGGTAAGCTGAACGGCTCTTATATCGTTACATCCGAAACCTGTGCTCTTGATATAAACAGCGCAGATTATATAAGAGATATCGAACCGGGAGAAATGATCGTTATTGATAAACATTCATTAGTATCAAGTAAAATTAATTCCTTCCGTATTGCAGATTCCAATATCAAACCGAAGCATTGTATTTTTGAGTTTATTTATTTTTCCCGGCCAGATAGCAGAGTTTTTGGGTCAAGTGTTGACAAACTACGTAGGAAATTAGGAAAAAACCTCGCAGAGAACCATCCGGTTATTGATAAAAACGGTGAAAAAGTAATCGTGATTAGTGTTCCCGATAGTTCTAATACTGCGGCTATTGGCTACCAAACGCAGCTTGAAAAATTAGGGATACCTTCGAAACTTGAGATTGGATTAATAAGAAGCCATTATATCGGTCGAACATTCATTGCACCAAATCAAAATTTACGTGAAATTGGTGTAAGAATTAAGTTCAATACTGTCAAAGGTGTTATTGAGGGGAAAACAGTCGTACTCGTTGATGATTCTATTGTACGCGGCACCACTTCAAAACAATTAGTAAATCTTATTAAAGAAGCGAACCCAAAAGAAATTCATGTTAGAATTTCTTCTGCTCCCATATTATTCCCATGCTTTTTCGGCATGGATTTTCCTTCCCCAGAAGAGTTGATTGCTAACAGGTGCGGCCGTGATATAGCGAAAATTGGGGAATATCTTGGTGTTGATAGTTTAGAATACATGACAATTGAAGAAATGCTTGATTCGATGGTAGATCACAAAAAAGAATTTTTCTGTACAGCTTGCTTCTCAGGGGAATATCCCTCGAAGGTTGATAGCAAATTCATAAAATCATTTTATGACTATAATATAATTTAGATATCTGTTTTATCTTATTATATTATAAATTATTATTCACATTAATATAAATCTATTTATACATTAAATGTTCATATCAACTAAAGAATTTTTTTATGCTTCAAATCTGATAAGTTTTTTTAGACTGCTGCTTATAATACCTACAGTTTGGTTAATTAATAAAAATATCGATTGGGAGCATTTCAAATATTTTATTCTTATGATTATTTTCCTAGGATTCCTCACAGATATATTTGATGGAATAATTGCAAGGAAGTTTAATCAAATTTCCGAGCTTGGCAAGTTAATAGACCCTCTAAGCGATAAAATATTAATGTTTGCTGTAATTCTTGCGCTTTTCTATTATGGAATCATTGATCTCCATTATTTAATAATAATAATTGCCCGAGATTTTATCATTTTCACGGGAGGTTTGCTTTTAACAATGAAAATCAAAAAGGTTCTGCCTTCAAATGTTCTCGGGAAAATTACTGTTCTATGCATTGGATTCTTCATTTTAATTTCAATTTTTGATACGGCTCAAACATCTTTTTGGTATTACGCTTTCTATTATTTGAGTTTATTTTGTATAATTTCATCATTAATAGGATATAGCATTAGGGCTTTGGAAACCTTGAAATGGAACTCAAGAAATGACTCTGTTTAAAAATATATCATTTATTTCATTAAAAAAGGGATTAAATAAAACTCGGGAAAGACTCGTTAATGGCATATTAGAAACCTTCTCCGGTAAAGCTCAAGTTGATATAAAAGATATCGATGAAATTGAGGAAATATTACTTAGCTGTGATATTGGTTCGCAACTTGCAACTAAGATTATAGAAAATGCCCGTAAAGAATTTTTAAAAGAAACCGACAGGACTAAGGATAATCTTCTTCGAATTATAAAGGGCGAATTGAAGCAAATTTTATTGGACGGCTCATTTAATAAATCTGAATTCTTTTCTTATAACAAAAGCCCATTCGTAATACTAATTGTTGGAGTTAATGGTGCAGGGAAAACCACAACTATCGCAAAATTAGCAGATAATATTAGAAAATCTGATAAAAGCGTGTTGATCGCTTCAGCAGACACTTTCCGCGCTGCTGCAAACGAACAATTAGAAACTTGGGCCGAACGGGCTGGGGTAGAGATAATTAAACGTCAGTCTGGCAGTGATCCTGCTTCAGTGGTTTACGATTCTCTGAATATTGCAAAATCAAAGCATTATGATGTACTTCTGATTGATACAGCAGGGCGACTTCATACTAAAACCAACTTAATGAAAGAATTAAGTAAAATCAATAATGTTATTTCAAAGATTATTCCCGATGCTCCGCATGAAACTTTATTAACAATTGATGGAAATACTGGTCAGAATGCAATTACACAGGCAGAGGAATTTAACAAAAGCGTTTCGTTAACTGGTTTGATAATTACAAAACTCGACGGGACAGCTAAAGGCGGTGTTATTTTTCAGATCTGTGCTTCGTTAAAAATTCCAATCAAATTTATCGGTATCGGCGAAAGGATTGATGATTTGCAGAATTTTGATTCAAATTTATTTATTGATGCATTATTTTAACTATTTCTTGTAACTCATTATAATAATTAAGATAAATATCTTTTTATGAATAAATATTTAGTTATTATTAATAAATTTGCTGGAAAGGGAAGAGTAATTAACTCACTGCCTAAACTTTCAAATTTCTTTACAAATCATCCATCAAAACCTGAGGTGGTTTATACTCAATATCCGAAACATGCTACCGAATACGTAGCAACTCATGGTTCTGATTTCAATTTTATAGTCTCTGTTGGAGGCGATGGAACATTAAATGAAGTAGTTAATGGGATACTATTGAATGGAGCAAGGCCTACTGTTGGTGTGATACCAATCGGTTCCGGGAATGATTTTGCGTACAATTTAAATTTACTTCGCGATAAATTAACTTCGAATTTGACATATCTTTTTTCCAAAGAACCTGTAATCTCTGAAGTTGATATTGGTTCAATTCAGATCAAAAACGATGATGAAGTAATTGTAAACCGCTATTTTATTAATTGCTGTGGAGTAGGCTTTGATGCATTTGTTGCTTATCTAAATCAATCACAATTATTTTTTAAAGGTAATATTTCATACATAATATCAATTTTTAAAGCACTTATGCAATATAAACCAATCATTGGTACATTAACACTCGATAAGAGTCTTATATTTGATGACCAGAAATTATTTGTAGCAGTAGGGAACGGTGTTCGTGCAGGAGGCGGACTTTATCTGACTCCAAGAGCAGTCGTTGATGATAATTTCCTAGACGCTTCCATAGTTGATTTTATACCTAGGTTAAAACTTGTCAGAAAATTACCGTTAGCCTTATTCAATAAATTAGAAAGAGTTAAAGAAGCTCAATTTTACAAATTCAAGGAATTTTATCTCAATTTGAAATCTCCAGCCTATGTTCATGCTGACGGAGAAATATTATCTAACAGGGCTAAAGAAATTTCTATTAACCTACAATCTAAAAGACTTAATTTTATCAGACAGGTAAACTAAACTTTATTATGCTATTCAAACGTCCACGTAATCGGGTTTTCGATTACACACCTCGATATTATGATCCTGAGAAAGACAACAATGAGATTCGTAAAAGAAAACTACGATTTAGATATACCCTTAAACATAGGCGAAGGGTCAGACTACCTATACTGTGGTTGGCACTGATTCTAATTTTCCTATATTTCTACTTGAAATATGGGGAGGGTTTATTTTAAAGTAGTTATGATAGTTTACATAATATACATTATGCGACTTTTTAATATTTATAAAACCCCTCGCCGGTTTTTCTGCCAAGTTTGTTTGCTGCAACCATTTTTTTTAATAAAGGACATGGTCGATATTTTGAATCATTGTAACCAGTATATATTACATTCATTATATCCAGACATATATCCAAGCCAATAAAATCAGCCAGCTGCAGCGGGCCCATCGGATGATTCATGCCAAGTTTCATAACCGTATCAATAGCTTCTTTGTCTGCTACGCCCTCATGTAGTGCAAATATTGCCTCATTAATCATCGGTATTAGAACGCGGTTTGATACAAACCCTGGAAAATCATTCACTAGAACTGGAACTTTATCTAAATTCTTAACCAGACGCACTATTTTATCGAATGTTTCTAACGATGTGGAATATCCCTTAATTACCTCGACTAATTTCATGACAGGTACTGGATTCATAAAATGCATACCGATAAATTTTTCCGGACGTTTTACAGCTAATTCAGTAATCGATATTGAAGAAGTATTAGTAGCAAATATTGATTCTGGTTTTATAATATCATCTAACTTATTAAAAATAGATAATTTAAGCTCTTTATTTTCGCTAACAGCTTCAACAATTAAATCGGTATCATAATTGATTTTTTCTATGCCGACAACAGCTTTAATATTATTCAAAGCTGACTTTTTTTTAGTTTCATCAATTATATTTTTACCTATCTGGCGATCAAGATTCTTAGATATAATATTTATAGATTTCTGAATAATATTGTCCGAAATATCAACTAATTGAACTGTATAATCATATAATGCAAAAACATGTGTAATTCCGTTACCCATAGTTCCCGAACCAATAACGGCGACATTTTGAATACTCATGATCCCTCCATTAGTTTAAAAAATTAGTTCTCTTCAATTTCAAAATATAAGCAGCATTTTAGTTTTCCGCAGGGACCGCTCAATTTTGAAAGATTAGCGGAGCAATTCTGTTCGTTGACGATATGAGTCGATATTTTCTTGAAGTTAGTTAGAAATGTGGCACAACAGTATTCCCTCCCACATGACCCCAAACCACCGATTCTTTTTGCTTCATCTCGCACGCCGATTTGCCTCAGTTCAATCCTAGTTTTGAACACAGCAGCTAAATCTTTTGCGAGTTCTCGAAAATCAACACGGCCGTCAGAAGTATAGAAGAAGAATAATTTTTTTCGATCAAATTGGAAATGGACATCAACGAGTTTCATTTCGAGTGAAAATTTTTCAATTTTTTCTCGAAATACTGGCTTAGCTCTGAACTCGTCTTCCTGATTACGACTATAAATCTGTAAGTCACTTTCAGTAACTTTTCGCAAAACAACCGGTAAATTCTCGCCGACTAAACCGAGCCGCTTTCGCCTTGCTTTGACAATCTCGCCATTTTCATCAACAACTGCGATATCTATCGAATCATCTGATTTTATTAGAACTAAATCGTTTTTCTCAATATTCATATTTGTATCCGCAATCTCGCAGAAAGTATTTCCGAGCAAACCATTACAAATAACTTCGATAATATCCCTGCTGTCAGTTTCGGCGGTGATTTGATGTCCACAATGTTCACAGTCAGAAATGTTTAATGAGAAAAGTTCAGGGCAGATTGCCGTTGCAACTTTATGTTTAAATGCTTGATTATATTTTGTTTGAAGACTGTCGACTTGTTCTGCTTCGTCTTTTAGCTTGTAAAATGAAAGATCTATATTATACATAATCACTACCTAATTGTCTTATTTCAAATATAATATTCAAGACAATTAGATTCAAATTAATATTAGCGTCTATTAGCGATTTGTAAGAATTCAATTTTGTCATTAAAGGGTAGATATCTCTCTCTTCGAATCTGCGGTTAAATTTCTCGAAAGTGTCTTTATAATTCGTAAAATAATTTGGCTCGCCAAAATTACGGTGATGCTGAACGTCGCTCAGCCAAAATAAAATCGAATCAATTATTTCATATAATATCTCTTTCCCAGAATTTTCCTGCATTTCGTTAAATTTATTAAGCGCAGTATTGTAATTGCCAGCTAAGGAGTGCCTTATTATATCAATAGTTTTGTCAAGAAAATCAATGAAGTCAGTTTTTGTCAATTCGATTGCTTTCTTCACTGAACCGTTTGCAAACTTAATCGGCAGTTCATATTCTAATTCATCATAATTATAATAATTCTTTATTATATCTCTGATATCTTTTTCTTTCAATGGATTAAAATCAATGCGTTGGCACCGGGAACGTATGGTCGGCAATAATTTATCTGGGTTATTCGAAAGTAGTATGAACAAGACGCCGGGAGGAGGCTCTTCAAGGTTTTTCAACAAAGCATTCTGAGCTTCTTCCCCCATCAATTCTGACTTATCAATTAAAATAGTTCTGTAATTTATCCTTTCAAAACTTAGTGATAAAAATTTCCTAATTTCCCTAATGCTGCTAAGTTTGATTATATTTGCCCCATCGATGTCAAAATAATAGTATGGATTTTCCGATTTATTTTTTATCTCAGCAGCAATAGAATTTATAGTATTTTCATCAAGTTTTCTGGTAGCACTATTATCATTATCCTCCCCTTTGGCACGTGGCAGCGGAATGATATACTTAATGTACGGTTCTGATATGTTCGAGATGCTTTTTCTGATTAAAGAATTAATTCCCTCGGAACCGTTAATATCCTTAATAAATTGAATTGCAGTAAAATGTTTTCCAACGCCAGGGGAACCGGCAAACAATAATGCGTTCGGGATATTTTGTGAGTTGACTAATCTTGATAGAATCTCTACTGCTTTTTTCTGACCAATAACTCTATCTAAAAAGTATGTCATTTGATAACGTCAATTGAATTCATCATCGTCGTTATAAAAGAAATCCTCGTCGGTCGGATAATCAGGCCATATATCTTCAATCGATTCGTATATCTCATCGATATCTTCTAGCTCTTTTAAATTCTCGAGAACTTCGAGGGGCGCACCGATTCTATCGGCATAATCGTAAAGTTCATCTTTTGTTGCGGGCCACGGTGCATCTATTAAGTATGAAGCAAGTTCAATAGTCCAAATCATTTAAGATTTACTCCTCAAAAAATTCTGCCTCGTTGTTAAGTTCAAAAACTTTTACTTCATCAAAAATAAAATTCCTTGGATCCAGGGCTATGCCGTTGTGCAAAACTTCATAATGAAGATGAGGTCCAGTGGACAGCCTGCCAGAATTCCCGGTATATCCAATTAAATCACCACGCGATATTTTTTGTCCGACTTTTACCTTATAGCCAGATAAATGCCCGTAAACTGTTTTGTAACTAAACCCGTGATTAATAACGATGGTCTTTCCGTAACCGCTTTTGAAACCTGCGTATTCAACTGTTCCTGAACCCGGGGCATGAACCGGTGTGCCTATATTTGCGATAATATCTAATCCGGTATGCATTCTGCGGATTTTTAATATTGGGTGCTTGCGCATTCCAAATTTATCGCCGTATCTGCCGGAAGTAGGTTTTATCGCAGGAAGAGCTTCAAACAATTTGCTGTTGTAATTAAGCGTATTTTCAATCTCTTTGTAATTCTCTTTCTCGAAATCAATTCTCAATTTTATTCGCTCAGTGTTTGTCTCGAGAACATTTACAAGCTCGTTTATATCGTCGGAAGATGAAGGATTTATGTCATCAAATATCCTTCCTCCCATACCAATTACATAATCTTCCTCTTTATATGGCTCAAGATTTGCCGCAAGTCTAAGGTCATTATTTGTTCTGACTAAATAATCAAACTCCCTTTCGAATTGTCTGAATTTTTCAACATAAGACTGAAGTCTGTTGGTGAGATTTCTGTTTTCCGCTAAAAGCGCGCGAACTTCGGCATCCGGATTAAGGTATTCTTTAATAATGAAATACGTGCCGAATATCAGAAAAGAAAATACGAAAGACGAAAACATTATTAAGAAAACGAATTTTCTATAAAAGTTTCGAATTTCGACGAATTTCAGTTTATTTTTTGAAAAGTAGTAAAAGTTTTTCATAATAATTCGGTTGCGAAGTTATAAAATTGAGTTATCTAAATCAAGCTAAAAAGGAAATTCCTTTTTATTCGAAATCATGCTCAAAATAATCGACTGAACGGTCAAAAGAATCAATATTTTGTTTAAGTTTTTGATTTAATCTCTTCTTGAAAATTTTAGCCGCATCATAGTTATAGTGCTTCAATAAATAGTGCAGAGCTATTACTTCACTAATAACTGTAATATTTTTACCAGGCACAATAGGAACCTTGACATAAGGAATATCAACATCAAGATAAGAGATAGTCTTCCCGTCAAGGCCTGTTCTCGTATACTCCTGAGTATCGTCCCAAACTTCGAGATCAATCACAACTTCGAGCCGCTTCTGGAAACGTATTGCGCGAACACCGAACATGCTTCTAACATCAATTATTCCAATACCTCTGATTTCCATAAAATGTTTTATCAGATCAGTTCCGGAACCCATTAAAATTCCTTCCCCTTTTTTGGTAAATATAACGACGTCATCTGCAACCAATCTATGCCCTCTTTCAACAAGATCAAGAGCTATTTCACTCTTCCCGATTCCCGATTTGCCAGTGAAGAGCATTCCTACTCCATATACATCAACAAAAGAACCATGAATAGATATTCTTGGAGCGAATTGGTCATCTAAGAAATCACTAAGCAGATAGGCTGCTTTTGTGGTAGTCATAGGAAGCCCAAAAATAGAAATTTTATGCTTTTCGGAAAGCTTCAGCATATCGTCTGTCGGCTTATGGTTATTCGTAATGACAAGGCAGGGGATTTCAAATTCAAATATCTTTTCCAAAGATTGAATTCTTTCCTTTTCTGACAACTTGGAGAGATATTTCATCTCTGTATTTCCGAATATCTGCACTCGGTTAAAAGAGAATAAATCAACAAACCCGGCAAGAGCTAAACCGGGTCTGTGTAAATTTTGATCTGTTATTACTCTATTAAAGCCGTTAGATTTGGAGAATAATTTTAAACCAAATTTTTCTTTTGTGCTTTTATAAAAATAATCAACTGTTATATGTTTTTTGGTAGATATATTTTTTTCAGTCATAAAGATTTAACTTTTGATATGCGTTTTGATTTTATCTGTTTTAATTGACGCGCTAATTTTTTAACTCCTTCAGAGACAGATTTCTGAAATTCCTCTGATGTTTCCGAAACCACCAGCGTCTTTCCCGGAATTTCTACTTTAATTTCTGCGGTTTTTAAACTGTCTTTTAGGTGTGTAAAACTTAATATTACGGTAACCTTAAGGATATCATCGCTGAATCTATCAAGGTAACTAACTTCTGCTTCGATAAACTCTTTTAGTGTATCCTTCGCTTTGAACTTACGTGAAGTGATTATGATATTCATAGCGGCTCCTTTTAAGATTTTGGGTGTGCTTTTTTATATGTTTTTTTTAGTCTTTCCACGCTGACATGAGTATAAATCTGCGTGGTAGATAAATTTTCATGACCGAGGATTTCTTTTACGCTCATCAGGTCCGCTCCGCGGTCGAGCATATGTGTTGCGGCGCTGTGCCGGAAAATGTGCGGGCTTTTTTTAGAAATATCGCTTACCTCAGCAATTATTTTTTTAACTAATCTCTGAACGAGTCTTGGATAAATTCTTTTCCCCTTGGCAGTAGTAAATAGCGGTCTGTCCGTAAAATCTTTTTCGAATGTTAGAATATACGGCTCAATTACCGAACGTGATTTTTCACCCAAAGGCACAATTCTTTCCTTAGACCCTTTGCCGGATACCCGAATTGTATTCCTATCTAGGTCGATGTCTGAAATATTCAAATTACAAAGTTCGGAAACTCTCAATGCACAGCCGTATAAAAGTTCAATGATTGATTGAGTTTGTCTTTTCTGCTCAGAAAAATCTTTTCTCTCTATGAATTTAACAATTTCTATGAAAGAGTCAACACTTAAAGTTTCAGGTATATTTCTTTTGCTTCTGGGATTTTTGATCCCTTTTGCCGGATTTTGTTTTAAATACCCGTTTTTTACCAAATAAGCGAAAAAACCCCTCAGAGAGGCTAATTTTCGACCGATTGAATTCTTTGAAATACCTTCTTCATTCAAGTGAATAACAAAATTCCGCAAAAGCCGTTCGCTTAGTCTGTTAACCTCATCTGTGTTTTTTTCTGTACAAAAACTTGTGAATTGTTTCAAATCGGTTTGATAAGAAATCATTGTGTTATGTGCTAAACCTGTTACATTTTTAAGTTCTTTCGAAAAACTGCTTACTGCTTCTGCTATTGTCATTCTGTTCTGCGGAAATTAATAATTATATCAATTAAATCGGATCAATTTTAATTTATTGTATCCGAAGAATAAAGTATAATTCTGCTTCCGGGAAGAATTTTTGAACCAAAATCAACGATTGAAGTAAGAATGATCCAGTTAATATCTTCCTTTGTGATTTTAACTTCTGGAAAGAAAAATAATTGTTCTATTATCATATCAAAATCAAATGAATCTATCAGACCGATGTTCTGAAGGTGAATTAGGTAGTTGTAATTTTCAAACCCAAGGAACGAAATCTCTTCTTCAGTCAACATTCTTATACTTCTTTTAGCCAGAGCATCTTCATTTTTCATGACACGTTTTGCAAGTATTTTGTCATAAACAAGACTGAAAGCTGCGCTGACGGTTTGCTTGTCAAATTCGTTCGTTTTATTCAACTGTTTGTTAACTTCTTCAAGGCTGAATTTTTTATTTATTCCATCCAAAATCTTGGCAATAACTTCGACTATTTTAGCGGTCATATTCTATTATTAAATTCTTAAATTCTTTTGAATATTTTTTGACTAATTCATTTTCTTTGGCTTTCATTAACTTCTTGTCATGGGCATTCATATCATCATAGCCGGTGAGGTGAAGAATACCATGAATAATTAATCTCAAAAGTTCCTCGTCTAAATTTACGTTAAATCTTTTAGAATTATCAAGTGCATCTTCGAATGATATAAATATTTCCCCTTCAAGTATTCTTAGACTGTCCGAATAATTAAAAGTAATAATATCTGTAGAATTATGATGCTCGAGATATTTTGCGTTTATCTCCGAAATCAGTTTTGTGCTAATAAAATTAAACTGAAGAGCATAAATGGAAAAATCCAGCTCATCCCTCAGCTTTTTTACTACAGCATGTATAAGCTTTTTGTCGACTTTGATATTTTTTTCGGAAAGAACAGTTAAATTCCTCAGCAATTTCACCTCTTAAATTCGCTGTCGTTTAGTGAATCAATGGTTATTTTTGTGTATTCGCGGTATCGAAGCGCAGACCTTTCAAATTCTTCTATTTCGTCCAGCCTCAGGTCTCTAATAACTTTAGCAGGCACGCCCGCCACCAGCTTTCTAGAAGGAACGATAAAACCGGGTTTAACTATTGCACCGGCAGCTATCATTGAATTTGTTTCTACTACTGCTCCATCCAGCACTATGGCTCCTATTCCGATTAAACATAAATCTTCTACGGTGCAGCCGTGAAGTTTTACCGAATGACCTATAGTAACCTTGCTGCCAATATTCAGCGGAAACTTACCATTAGTAACATGAAGCATACTTAAGTCCTGCACATTCGTCATCTCGCCGATTTTAACATAATGCACATCACCTCTTATAACACAATTATACCATACACTTGAGTACTTCCCTATTTTTACATCGCCAACTATTTTAGCTCCATCGGCAAGAAATACGGATTCATGTAAATCAGGAAACGTCTTTTGATAAGGGAATAATTTCCCGGTCATTTTTCCGTGAATCGTGGCGGCTGCCAATTCTTTTTTCTCCATTTTTTTAATTCAACCGATATACTGCCGATCAATACTTTTAATTTTGCCGTGACAGGTACGGCAAACCCGTCATTTGTAAACCACCCCTCAAATTCGCCGGTCAATCCATATAAACCTACAAAATTTGCATTGCCTGATAGTCTTATGCAATCAATTTTATAATCACAATTATCTATTGTTACCGGGTGCTTGCCTGTGTTGAAATTTATTACCGCTGTAGATAGATTTTCCACAATAAAACATTTTATAGTATCAATTATTTCTAAACCTACTTTCCGCCGTGCATGATATAACAGTGAAAGTCCGTCCTGAATATGCGAATTGATATTAGCGATGGAATCAACCTTTATTTTATAAGGAGAAATAATGCCTTTTTTTACTCTCAAGGAATTATTCTTTTTATTGACAATATATTCCGAATACCGCTGCGGCTCATAACCCAAATGAAGCGCACGGAAATATTCTGAATATCCTTTTAGATTGTAAATGCTTTCCATCTTTTCATTTAAGTTCACAAAGGGAATTGCCGGGTAGGAATAAATATCAGCCGTTGTTCTTATCACACGATTATCACCGCTCCCCTTTTCCTCCGTGATTTTAATTTTAATAACGCCGAGTTTTATAAATGAATACGATACTTCGTATTCAAGCTCTTCGCCTGCCTCTAATCTATTTAATTGCTGCGCACAGTAATTAGAATATAACAAAGCAGCCATAAAAAATAAAACGATGGATTTCCGGCAATACATTTAATTACTCACAGAGTTTGAATTAAGAGACTCGGCAAGGTTTATAGCTTTCAGAAACTGTTCGTCATTTAAAAGCAGAACATTAAACCAGCCTTCGTTCTTCCAATATTCGCGTGCGATGAAAGCTTTTAACCGGGTTTGGATATAATTATTGTCTTTCTCAAATTGATCGCTGCGATATTTGACGCCCTGCGATTCAGCGAAGGAAACAAACCGTCTTGTCAGCCGATCATCTATTTTATAACCATGAATGAATAACTCCCTTTCCGGGAATTCATGCATAATATCCATTTCAATTTCCTTATCGATATAGTTCCGCACAAAAAGATAATATACATTCCCGCGTGAAAGTTCAACAGAATAATCGGTCAAATATTCATGGGTAATTTTAAAGTCGGGAGTAATTCCGCCTTTGCTTATTATCTGTCTTCCGCCTTTTGATTTAAATAAAAATTGTGATGAATCGCCCTGAACCGAATCAATATCACTTCGGTCCATCAATTCTCGGTAATATTCTTCGCTTCCGTTTCCATAATCTCTCTGAATCATTCTTCCAATTGGCGTATAATACTTGGAAACTGTGATTCTTACCGCCGAATTATCGCTGAGCAAAAAAGGTCTTTGAACAAGCCCCTTGCCGAAAGAAGTTTCACCGACGAGATAACCTCTGTCCCAATCCTGAACTGCGCCGGCAACAATTTCGCTTGCCGAAGCGCTGCCTTTATTAATTAAAATCACCAAAGGATAGTTTTGGTATTCATAGTCTTCTTCGGCAAAATACTCTTCATTGAATTCAGGTTTCTTTCCTTCGGTATAAACTATCAATTTATGGTCGTCAATAAAGATGTCGGCGATATTATATGCCTGTGAGAGCAGTCCGCCGGGATTATTGCGCAAATCGAGAATGATTTTTTCCATCCCCGCTTTTTTTAATTTATCGAGAGCTTCTAATAGTTCGCGTGTAGTAGTTTCAGAGAACCGGGAAAGACTTATGTAACCTATATCGCTTCCGAAAATCAGTGAGACGTCAACGGAATAAAGTGGTATTTTATCGCGCTGGATCGAAAACTTCAATATATTTCCGTTGGAAGGTCTGAATATTTCCACATCAACAATACTTCCCTTAGAGCCGCGCAGACTTTTAATCACTTTGTTGTTAGTGAATCCGATACAATCCTTCCCGTCAATTCTAATTATTTTGTCACCCGCTAAAATACCGAGAGCTTCGCTTGGACCGCCGCTGATTGCTGATACTACAACAATTGTATCTTTAATGATTTGGAATTCCACGCCAATTCCTTCAAAATTTCCACGGAATTCGTCTTCTGAAATTTCATTATCAACCGCCGGAAGATAAATTGTATGCGGATCCAATCTCGAGAACATCCCTTTTATCGCTTCTTCAACAAGTTCTTCGGTGCTAACATCGTCAATGTGATATTTATGCGTCAGGTTGAGCACTTCGCCAATTTTCTGCGAACTTTCGAGTATTTCTTTATCGAGAAAGATTTTATTGAACTGCGTTCCGATAAGAATTCCAGAGAGAAGAATAATTATCATCGTTGGTATGCGTATGTAATTTTTCAAGATGATTGACCTTTATAAATTGAATGACACTGTCAAAGAAGAAAAAATTTTATCTTCAGTATCAGAATCTTGAGCCGAACCGCTTACATATTGAATATAAAAATTCACAGCATAATTTTTGATCGGTTCGTAGACAGCCTTAAATGATAATGTATTAGTAATATTTCTGATGCCGTCAAGAAAAACCGCATTTTGATTATCAGTAATCAAATATCCGTATTCTAAATCTCCGCCGAAATTTTCAATAAGCTTTCCTTCGCCGTCATATTTATTTGCTCCGTGCTCGGTGTGTGAAAAACTTATTTCAAAATTCAATCTATAATGAGGATAAATATTTAATGCGCCTAAAATAGTCCGGCTGTTCGGCTGCAAATACGAACCGATGTTGAATCCCTGATTAGTATAATTATTGCCGGTGATTCTGTGAGTGTAAAAATAAGGATCGATATGTATATATTGCGCCTGCAGAGAAATGGGGATACCGGAAATTCCGTTAGAATACTGAACTGCTAAATTCAGCAGAAATCTATTGCCGTACCAAGAGGTGCCGATTTTTGAAAAATCAATGTCGTCTATCATAAGCGTAGAATATAAGGAAAGGTTTTTGATCGAATTATTTTTGGCATCAAAAAATAGAATCGAATTATCCCTGTCCTGGTTTGCATGTTCAATACTTTTAAAATAATTGAATGGATTCAGATATGAGATATCAAATGAACGGCGGGAATAAATAACCATTTCTCCGATACCGAGAACGATGTGCTTCGAAAAATTAAAACCGAATCTGTGATATGCTATATATTTCTCGTCAATACTTCTTATCAGTCCTTGCAAACTGTCTACATATTGATCTGCCTCCCCTAAAAGTTTTCCGTGCAAAAAGGAGAATGAGAATATTTTATAATTAACATTAAGTCCGATATGATCGAACTTAGGTGCATTATCGGAAATAATTGTCTTAACGGGTCCGTAACCTATGTTTATCCTGTCTCTGCCTATCTTTGCGTTCATAAAGGAATCTTCGTACATCAGATAACCTTCCGTTTCGTCAAAATAGTCAACGCCTCCTTCTTCAACCTTGTCATAATTGAATTTATAATTATAGCGTATTTCTCCGAGCGTTTGAACCAGCGACCTGCTGCCGGCAAAGGTTCCGTTTGTTGCTTTTATATAATATCCGAAATTATGCAGAAACGTTCCGCGTATGCTGCCGCCGTAATTTACAATTAATGCATTTTTTTTAGTTATGTGATTTTCGTGGGCATAACCAACTGATAATATGCCATTAGCAAATAGATTAAAATTACTTGAATCTGTATAGTAGTAGAGATATTTCTCTTTTTGTACTATAAATTTTTCAAAAGATATATCCTGAAATAGTTGGGTTTGACTGCCGGTGGAAAAACTAATCTCAAATTCAAACTCCTTCATATAATCTTCCAACATTTCTTTTTCAACATGGCTAAGTTCTGATAAGCTGCCATATATTATTTTGAGCCATTCAGCAATTTGATTTCTAGTTTTTGGAATTTCGAATGAGTCATAACCCGAAATGACCGCCTGTGACTGCATTCTTTCGAGAAAGTTTAAAACCGGATGGTCATACTGCACATACCCTGATTGTGCATAGAGAAAATTAGTGATGACAATAAAGAAAAATAATTTTTTCAATTATCTTACTTCCTCCCACTCATTGGAAAGTGATTTCTTTAGCAATATAACATAAATACTGTTCAACAACCACATAAAGAGTATTTTGAAATGTCCATACTTTCTGTAACGCCGCGGAGATTCATAAATCTTAATTTTTTTCGAAAACAATATTTTGCCTTTCCTTCTGACTCGTGTAAAGAATTCAAAATCTTCGCCGGCAGCAAGGTTTTCATTATAACCGCCAAGTTTTTCAAATACTTCCTTTCGGATAATATGACACTCCCCCCTGCCCATTCCCATTCCAATAATATTCAACGTATGGAAATAATGATTATAGAAAGTTAAAAATACTTTGTCTATTAATTTCGACTCTTTGGGAATAACTTCAACGCTGCATGTCATAGCGGCATATTTCTTTGCTGCATAAAACTGCGAATCGATTATATGATGAAAAACCAGAACATCTTTGATAATGATATCGCCATTGAGAAAAATAAATATTTCGCCAGAAGCTATTTTAGCTCCGGTATTTCTGCCCTGTGCTATATTTTGCTTCGCGTTTTCTGTGTGAACTGTAATTTTATCCGCCTTTTCGAGCGCAATTCCGACCGTATTATCAGTACTTCCGCCGTCGGAAATTATTATTTCAATACTATCCGGAACAGATTCTTTAAGTGAATGCAGTTGTTCGAGCAATGCAGGTAAAAGTCTTTCTTCGTTTAATGTGGGAATAATAATACTGTATTTCAATTTTAATCCTAATATACAATTGCAAAGAACGCCGCATTGGGAGTAATTCTAATTCCCGGCATTGGGAAGTGAATGTAATTCAACGTGTTTTTAACAAACTGCCAGAAGCCTCCATAAAGGGGAATCTGCTCAGCATCAAGATCAAGAGCGATATAAATACTTCGTTGACCGCCTCCTCTGCCGTCAAGATTGCTAACGCCCATGCCGACAGAAAGCATCAAATACGATGGTATAAATTCGGAAATACTTATAGGTAAAATTTCTTTTATACGGATTCCCATCCAATATTTTTGCCCTTCATAATCGTCTATAATAATTCCGCCCTTATGCCTGCCTTCGCGAAATTTCTTCGAGGGTAAATAGCTTACTTTAGGAACAAAATTTTTCAAGAAAGGATAATAATATTGAGCGAGATAAAAACTTGCCCCGATGAAATCAAATATTGCATCACCCGGGCTAAAGCCCCAATCCGGACCGAAACCGTCTTCAATTTCTATAAACAGTTCGAATGCAAGTGCAGAGGCAGCGGAAAAAATAGCCGACTGTTCCGCTTGAAAATTTGCCCCGTCATACATTCCTGAGAAAGCGTGGGCAATTAAATGTGTTCCGAAGAAATGCCCGACTTTGTCAATCCATAGCGCATAGTTCCAATCGTTTACAATTCTGAATTTACTGTCTTGCGTCTGCCACCATGCATTTGCCTGATAAATATGTACGGCAGTTCCGATCCCGATGGCAACGGAACCGAAAAGAGCAAGTCTTCCATAGTGAATTTTATTTTCAAGAGGATTTATTTTATCAACATAATTATCAATTGCGTATAGCGAGAGAGGTATTCTTTCTATTACTAAAGACGAATCTAATTTAATAGCAGCTGTCACACTATCATCCGTTTGAGCGTACATCGAATAATACAGAGAAAGAAAAATGCCCAGTAAAAATATTTTCTTTAATCGGAACATAAAGAATTAAGCTGCTTTTATGTACGCATTTGCGGGAATAAAACTACATCCCTTATTGATGTTTGACCTGTCAGAAGCATAACCAACCTGTCTATTCCAATTCCGAGTCCGGCTGTCGGCGGCATACCGTATTCTATAGCCCTTAAAAAATCCTCGTCAATCTGATGCGCTTCATCGTCTCCTTCTTCTCGCAGCTTGGCTTGCGCTTCGAATCTCTGTCTTTGATCGATTGGGTCGTTCAATTCGCTGAAAGCATTGCATATTTCTCTTCCTAAAACAAAACCTTCAAACCTTTCAACAATCCCTTCTCTGCTTCTATGCTTCTTAGCTAACGGGGACAATTCGACGGGATAATCAATTACGAAAGTCGGCTGAATAATAGTATGCTGAATAGTCTCTTCAAACAGAATGTCAATCAATTTACCTTTACTCTCCGTACCAGACATTTCAAAGCCGCGCTGCTTCAATTCTTTTTGTAAATCCTCTTTCGATGCCTGCAGTACATCAATACCGAGATGCTTTTTAAGTTCGTCAACCATCGATAATCTATTCCACGGCGCTTTGAAGTTAATTATATTACCTTCGACAATAAACTCTGTCTTACCGAAAACCTTCAGAGATACCGTGTTAATCATGTTTTCAACGAACTCCATCATCCAGTTGTAATCTTTATAAGCTGCATAAAGCTCGAGCATGGTAAATTCCGGGTTATGCGTTTTATCGATACCTTCATTCCTGAAATCTTTCGATATTTCATAAACTCTATCGAAACCGCCTACAATTAATCTTTTCAGATAAAGTTCGTCGGCGATTCGGAGATACAATGTTCTGTCGAGTGAATTATGATATGTTACAAAGGGACGCGCCGCAGCTCCCCCGTATAAAGGCTGAAGCACAGGAGTTTCAACTTCAACAAAATAATTTTCGTCGAGATAATTTCTCAGCGCTGTAATGATTGAGGTTCTTTTTATGAATACATCTCTAACATCCGGATTTACTATTAGATCAACATATCTTTGTCTGTAACGTAACTCCTTATCAGCAAACTGATCGTATATTTTTTTGTTCCCTTCCTCGTCAATCATTTCTTTTGCTATCGGAATCGGTCTAAGAGACTTTGCAAGCAGATTCATAGAACGCGCATGAACAGATATTTCCCCGGTTTTTGTTTTGAAAACAAAACCATCAACGCCTATAATATCACCGATATCCATAAGTTTGAAAGCGTCATAAGAATTACCGATTTCATCCTTCTTCAGATAGATTTGAATGCGTCCGTCTTTATCCTGAATATGCGCAAAAGAAGCTTTCCCCATTCTGCGGATTGCCATTATTCTCCCGGCAATTTTAACGTCCTTATTCTCGTATAAATCAAAATTATTTTTTATATGAGCTGAATAGGCATTCACTTCATAATCATAGGCATAAGCTTCAAAGTTCAGTTTATTCAGTTCGCCAAGCTCTTCATATCTTCTTTTGATTAAATCGTTCACATCCGTATTATGCTCTTGATTTTCCAACTTCCCTCCGTTAATTAAACTTATAACCCGTAGTTACTTCAATTTCTGACTGCCTCAGTTCGCGGTAAGTCCCGTGCTGAAGTCCATCGCAAGTGAAACCGCCGAAATTAATCCGGTCTAATTTTTTAACTGTATAGCCGAGCGTATTGAACATATTTTTAACAAAGTGATTTCTCCCTTCCACCGAAGAAGCAACAACGCGCTTGCGGCTTTTCTTGTTGATAAATCTAATCGAAGTAAACCTGCCCTTTTTACCTTCGATAAAAATTCCTTTAAGCAATCTTTCCTTGTCTTCGTCAGCTAACTCCTTATCCAGCAGCACTTCGTATTCTCTCGTGATTTTATTGCTCGGGTGAGTTAAATAATTTGAAAAATCCCCGTCGTTGGTAAGAAGCAAAACGCCCGTTGTATTGTAATCCAGCCTTCCGACCGGAAATATTTTTTGCTTTGACTTAATTAATTCTATTACTGTTATCCTGTCTTTTTCATCTTTGGTTGAAGTGATTACTCCCTTAGGCTTGTTCATCAAAAAATAAATTTTTGATTTTGTTCTAATTCTTGAGCCGTCAACTTTCACTGCATCTTTATCAGGGTCAATCATTACACCGAGTTCGCAAACGGTTTTGTTATTTACCGTAACCCTTCCCTCAGTGATCAGCTCATCGGATTTGCGTCTTGAGGCAATTCCACATTCGGCAAGATATTTATTCAGCCGTATTTTCATTTTCTTCAATTGGTCCCATTTCTTTTTCAATAGATTCTTCAAGTTCGTTCAACATAATTTTTCTTTTCTGCTCAAGAAAGTCAACATCGGTCATTATCTCCTCAATCTCTCTCGGCTTAGGCAGATCAGAAATACTGTTCAATCCGAAGTATTTCAAGAACTCGGTGGTTGTAACATAAAGCAGCGGTCTGCCTACAGTTTCAGCCCTGCCTTTAATTGTGATAAGATTTTTCTCTAATAAAATATTTATCATGTAATCGCAATTGACGCCGCGTATCTGCTCAATCTCAGGTTTTGTTATAGGCTGTTTATAAGCAATAATAGCAAGCGTTTCCAGGGCAGCAGTGCTAAGCCGTCTTTTGCTGCGAACCGACGAAAGAAAACCTACATACTTTGCGTATTCAGGCTGCGTTGCAAAGATAAATCCGTTTGCTATCTGCAGTATCCTGAAAGACCGTTCAGCTTCAGAATAAATCTGATTCAATTTTTCGACCGAAGTGAGAACGTCCTCTTTGTTTATTTCCGTATCTTCACCATCAATTTCTTTTATTGCCCTTATAATTTCCGGCGAAGGTATCGGATCGTCGGCTGCAAAGATAAGGGATTCGATTATCGACAAATAAACATTATCCATTTTCTACCAATTTGTAAATTGTGAAATCATTGAAATTTTCCGACTCCTTTAAACCAATCTGCCCCATCTTTACCATCTCCAATAGGGCGATGAATGTTACTATTATTTTAATCTTCTCGAATATCCCGGAGATTAGATCGACAAAACTAAGCTCCCCCGAAGATTCAAGCAGTTTCAAAATATAATTTATCTGTTCGTCGATCGTTACGGTCACTCTTTCTATTTGATGCACAGCTTCTTGCGGGCGGTTTTCCAGAGCTCTCTTAAGAGCTTTCATAAGATCGTAAAGAGTAACATTCTTCAGCAAAGAATTCAAATCATCCTGCGACTCCTTTTCGTCCGCTTCAAAGTTCCCGCGGAAACTTATATTCCTTGCATAGCTTTCACTGATTGATAATTCCTCGGCCATTTCCTTATAACGCTTGTATTCGAGAAGAGCTGCAATTAAATCGGCACGTGGATCGATCTCTTCACCTTTTTCGTCACGTTCCTTCGGCAAAAGCATCTTTGCCTTTATCTGCATCAGCGTCGCAGCCATAAGTATAAATTCGCCTGCTGCTTCCAGGTCAAGCTGTTCCATTATTTCTACATATTTCATAAATTCGTTCGTGATATATGAAATGGGAATATCGTAAATATCAAGTTCATCTCGTTTGATGAAAAATAAAAGCAGATCCAACGGACCTTCAAAATTATCTAATCTTACTTTATACAATTTCTATCCCAATTTCATTGCTGTATGAACTTCATTCATAGTGTTTTCTGCAGTGGCTAATGCGCGCTTTTCGCCTTCAGCGATAATATCCTTAACAGAATCAAGATCGTTTTCTAATTGCTTTCGTTTTTCGAGAACCGGCGCCAAAAAATCATTCAGCTTTGCGGCAAGCTTTAGTTTGCAGTCAACACAACCAAGCGCACCCGAGCGGCAGTCTCTGTCAATCTCCGGCGTTTCACCCTCATTAAATTTTTTATGATATGAGAAAATCAAGCATACTTCGGGTCTCCCCGGATCATTCTTCCTCAACTTTTGAGGATCGGTTACCGCTTTTCTTAACTTTTGTTTCACTTCTTCCGGCGAATCCGAAAGAAGTATTGTGTTATCAAGCGACTTGCTCATCTTCGCCTTTCCGTCCAAACCTACAAGCCTCGCAAAATTAGTCAAGAGCGGCTCAGGCTCTGGAAATACTACACCGTACTGATTATTAAATTTTCTTGCAATCTCGCGCGTAATTTCCACATGCGGCACTTGATCTTCGCCGACCGGAACCGCTGCTCCCTTATATAAAAGTATGTCTGCCGCCTGCAATACCGGATAACCGAGATGTCCGTAAATTACGTTTTCAATATTTAAATCTCGAACCTGTTCTTTTAAAGTAGGATTGCGTTCAAGTCTCGCAGTTGTTATTAGCATTGAAAAAATCAAATGCAGCTCCGTGTGCTGTTTGATTTGCGACTGCCGGAAGAAGGGACTTTTAGCCGGGTCTAATCCCGAAGCAAGCCAGTCTATTACCATCTCAATCGTATTACTGTAAATATTGCCCGTTTCTAGGTCAGTTGTCAACACATGATAATCGGCAATCAAATGATAGCTGTCATATTCATTTTGAAGTTTAATCCAGTTTTCGAGCGCGCCCACATAATGCCCGATATGCAGTTTTCCCGTAGGACGCATACCGCTCAATATTCTTTTTTTAGCCATAGAATAGGAATTTTTGTTTATAAAATATGAAAAACGGTAACAAAGATAATGAAAAAAATTACTTTATTTAGAGCCTGTCAGGTCTGATAAAGAAAAGGTTTCCATGTGTCGTCAAGCCTGCTGACCGAGTTGGCAAGGAACATTATAAAGCTCGGATGATACGGTTTAACTAACAATTTAATATTTGCCTCAGCCGGAGTTCTATCTCCTTTACGATTATTGCATGGAAGGCATGCGGCAACAAGATTATCCCACGTATCGCCTCCGCCGCGTGCTTTCGGAAGTATATGATCTACGGTTAAAGGTAAATCCCCTCTTCCGCAATATGCGCATTTATGTTTATCCCTTCTTAAAATATTTTTCCTCGTCAGCAGAATATCTTTATATGGAAGATGAACATATTTGCCTAGCCTTACAACTGTGGGCAGCGGAAATTCCTTTGATACCGAATGAAGAATTTTTGAATTGCTTTTTGAAACAAGTTCAGCCTTGCCGAGATACATCAAGATAATTGCTTTTTTTACGTTGCAGATAGAAATCGGTTCGTAGCTTTGATTTAATAAAAGTACTCTCGCGTTTAAAACACCATTTTGTTTATAACTGCCTTCGAAGATTTACCTCTCAACTTGAAATTATTCAAAAATTTACCGGTGAAGTTTATTAAAATCGTAGTTATTGAACAAGAGCTAAAATTCAATTGGGTTAATCTTTCTACGGGAGATATTATCAGCGGAACGGCATAAAAAATAATCCAACTACTTATTCCTTCCCGCCTCTCTATCGAATTGGGCATCGGGGATAAGATTGATTTAAAAAACATTCACTTTCTCTTTCCAATTATCCCGCCGGCAAGCAGATAACCTTCGGAGTCATATAATACAACAGACTGCCCCGGAGTTACTGCAGTCTTTGGTGAAATAAATTTCAATGAGAAATTCTTATCGTCTGCCCTTATAATTTGAGCCGGAGACCCTCTATCGGAGTATCTGATCTTGGCTGTGACTATGTCCCCTGCATTCAAATTGTCAACACTCACATAATTAACATCTTCTGCGATTAGCAGTTCTTCATCAAGGTCAACTTTATCACCAATTTCAATTATGTTGCTATCGTAATCGATGTTCTTAACATAAACTGGTTTCCCGACTGCAACACCGAGTCCGCGCCTTTGACCGATTGTATAAAATGGAATTCCTCTATGCTCCCCCACTTTTTCACCTTTATAAATTAGATCACCGCCTGATATATTTTTCATCAAGTCCGGCGTTCTCTCGCGGAGAAAACGTTCGTAATTATTATCTGCAACAAAACAAATCTCCTGACTGTCAGGCTTATTTGCAGTCTTTAATGCATATTCTGCCGCTAACTTTCTTATCTCCTCTTTAGTAAAATCAGCAAGAGGAAACAGCGTTCTGCGTAAACTATCTTGTGTAAGCCCCCATAACGCATAAGTCTGGTCTTTACCGCCGTCCTTTGCGTTGATGATGCAGTACCTATCTGTTGTCTGGTTGTAATCAATCTTTGCGTAATGTCCTGTCGCTACAAAAAAGGCATCGAGAGAATCTGCTTTCAAAAGGAGCTCTTCCCATTTTATCTTTCGGTTGCATACTACACATGGATTTGGAGTTCTTCCATGCAAATATTCATCAACAAAATTTTCAATTACCGTCTTTTCGAATGCTGCTGTAAAATCCACTGTATAGTGCGGTATGTTGAACTTATTTGCGACATTCTTTGCATCAAATATTGCATCGAGAGAGCAGCAGCCGGACTCATGCTTAGGAGCGCCTCCTACTTCCATAAATCCCCACGTCTTCATGGTAATACCAATTACTTCATACCCCTGCTTGTGAAGCAAAGCCGCTGCAACGGAAGAATCAACCCCGCCGCTCATGGCGACAATTACCCTGTTCTTGTTCAATGCTTCCCTTTCATAAGATATTTTATCTAATTATAAATGCAAAATTAATTAAATTGTTCGGGGTTTGCTAATTTGGTATTTATTGAAGAGAAGTTAATAATATTGTTTTGAAGCCCAGGGATATGCCGGCAATCATAATTTTTTATCATACAATTCTTTATAGACCTTTGCTTATTATTCTATATCAAACTCTTTTTCAATATACTGCAGTCTTTATCAGAAGAGGCGGATATAATTTTTAATAAATATAGATATTGAACTATAATGTTTGATACTGCAATTATGAGGATAAAATAGCCACGCATGCAACGTAGTTTTCGGAATGGCTCATCGAGATTTTTATTTCTTTGCCGCTGTTGAGGTAATCTTTTAAGGCGCCGTAGAATTTAACTTTTGGCAGACCGTTTAATTCATTATAAATTTCAACATCCTGCCAGCTGTAAACTTGACTCGTATCATTCGAAAGCGCTTTGTAAATAGCTTCTTTTGCAGCAAACCTTGCGGCGAGGTGCTGATATTTATTTGGTTTATTGATTGAGTATTCAATTTCGACAGGAGTAAAAATTTTATCAAGAAAATTTTCTCCGAACTGATCAACGCTTTTTTTGATACGTTCAATTTCTATTATATCAATACCAATACCGAGTATCATATCAGTAACCTGCCGCTAAACCGCTGCCTCTTGAATCAACGCCGCCTGTAAATATACCGTTTTCAATTTTAATCCCTACAACTTTTCCGATATTATAAATACTGCCGATATTATGCCCGCGCTTAATGAGATTATCCCTGACATCCTCGGGCAGTCCGAATTTTTCGTAATCAATACTGTCAGGCATCCATTGCTGATGAATCCGCGGTCTGTCCATCGCTTCTTGAATGTTCATACCGAAATCCAATGTATTTATGATTGTCTGAAGTACCGCGGTTATAATTCTGCTGCCGCCTCTTGCCCCGACAATCAATAATGGTTTTTCGTTGTCTAGAATTATTGTAGGGGTCATGGCGCTGAGCATCCTTTTACCCGGTTGAATTGAATTAGCTTCGTATCCGATAAGACCGAATTGATTAGGCTCGCCGGGTTTTGAAGAGAAATCATCCATTTCGTTATTCATAAAAAATCCGGCTCCGTCAACCACTATCTTGTTGCCGAAAAGAGAGTTTATTGTAGTCGTCGTGGAAACGGCGTTTCCGTATTTATCGACAACCGCATAATGTGTTGTGTTTTCGCTTTCTTCATATAGAACGCCGGGCATAACAGAAACCGAGGGAACGGCAGCTTCTCCAATTCTTTCACTAATTGATTTCGCATAATCCTTAGAGGTGAGCCGCTTTTTAGGAACGTCATAAAATTCGTCATCGCCTAAGTGCTTTGCTCTATCGGCGTAGACATACTTAAGAATTTCACTTAAAGTATGGACATATTTACCCCCGCCCCAATCATCGTATGAAAACGAAAAATTTTCAAATACATTTAAAGCTTGAGTCAGCGCTATCCCGCCGGATGACGAAGGTCCCATCGAAATTATTTTCCTTCCGCGGTAAGTTGATCTGACCGGTTCTTTCTCAATTGCTGAATAATTATTCAAATCTTCTTCGGTGATGTATCCGCCGTTATTCTGCGATTGTTCAGCCAGCAGTTTTGCTGTTCTCCCTTTATAGAATCCGTCTTTGCCTTCATTTAATATAAGCCGGAGAGTTTCGGCAAGGTCCTTTTGAATCAACAATTCTCCTTCTTCGAATGGTTCTCCGTTTTTTGTAAAAATCTTTTTTGTTGATTCGTATCTATTAAAATGATGATTGTAAGCTTTAAGAAGATTAGCAGTATAATAATCGAGAATAAAACCATTTTCGGCAAGGTCAATAGCAGGTTGAATAATCTCCTTTAAATTCATTGTGCCGTATTTTTCGAGAGTGTATATCAGTCCGGCAACGCTGCCGGGAACCCCGGAAGAAGTCCATCCGCGCGTGCTTAAAGTAATATCAAAATTGCCTTCTTCATCAAGAAACATTTCGCTGTGCGCTTTCAGCGGAGCTTTTTCTCTGTAATCAATCGAAGTGCTCTTCCCGTCTGATAAATGGATGACCGAAAAACCTCCGCCTCCGATATTACCAGCTTCTGGATAGGTTACTGCAAGAGCAAAACCGACTGCAACTGCAGCATCAACTGCGTTCCCTCCCATCTTTAATATTTCAAGACCAACATTAGTCGCCATACTACATTCGCTGGCAATCATTCCGTTTTTGGCGCGCGCCGGCTGTGCTGCTGCAGATTCCAAACAGATAAATGTAAAAAGTACAATAAAAGCTGTTTTAGAAAATACTCGCATCTACTTTAACCCCATCTTCTTTTAATTGTTTAATCAAAATTTCGGTTAGTTCTTTCACCTGCTCTAAAGAATTTTGAATATTATTAAACAATTCTTCGTCATATAATAATTTGCCGGCATTGTTCTCTTTCGATTTTACTTCATTCAAAAATTCATTGATCCCTGTAACAAGTTTATCGGTGTTATTCAGTAAAACATTTAAATTGCTAACCGCAGTTGATATTCCCTCGTCATTTTTCTCAAGAAATTGAGTCATGCCGTTTGTAAGCTCATTTGCATTTGATATCAGCTCTGAAATAGATGCTTTATTTTCTTGCAAAGTTTGACTTAAATTAATCACCAGCCGGTTTAAATTGTTCACTGAGGTTTTAACACTCTCTGTGAATGTGTCGCTCAGTAACGATTCATTAAGTTTCTCGGCTAATATTCTGAAGTCCTTTATTAACTCTATAATATCCTCTTCGGCTCTGCCGAGCGTTGACATTGCAGTGGAAATATCACCAGAAAATTCTCCTCTCTGGATTACCGCATAATTCATCTCTTCGTTCGATGTGCCTGGGTGTATCTCTACTTTCTTGCCTCCCATTAAATCAAGCATCATTACCGAGAAACTTGCGTCTGTGTTCAGCCTTACATTATTGTTTAGCCTAACTTTCACAACGGGCTGATTATCAATAAGATCTATGTTAAGGACAAAACCTTTTTTAACTCCGCTGACCGTAACCACATCTCCTTCAGCAAGTCCGGCAACGGAATTAAATACAATTGAAACTTCTTTGTGCTGCTCGTTGAATGTAAAATTCTTCGCCCAGCCCAGAATCCAAAGAAAGGCTGCCAATGCAACAAGTGCCGTTATGCCCACCTTTATTTCAGTTTTTCTCTGATCTTTCATCTCTTATGATCTTTTTTATAATGTTATAATTTTCTTTGTTCAAGTCGCTCTTTTCGATTTGAGATTTAATCCTTAAAATTGTCTCGTTGAATTTACTCAGATTCTCTTCGTTTTTTTGTTCAGTTATGTATTCGCCGAGAAGATTTATCAGACTATCGGCATATTCGTTCTTAATATTCTTCAATTCATCCAAAAGTAATACTCCCGTCAATTCATCATATTTTTCTTTGCCGGCTTTAATGATTTTTTCGGAGGATATTTCAACGAGATAAATTACAATGCCTGCCAGAACGACAAAGAGAAAAATAATTTTGAGAATGCAATTTCTCATTACTCAGTCTGTGTATCTTCAAGAATCTTCTCTACCAGTACTTTCCCTATCCGTTTATTTTCGATTTCCTTTACGGTGAATTTATATCCTTTATATTCAAAACTGTATCCGTTCTCTGGGATTGTCCCCGAATGATTATAGATAAATCCTCCTACTGTATCATAGTCATCATTCTCCGAGGAAAAATTATTTCCAAGCAGATCGTTCAACTCGTCTATAGAAACTTTTCCGAGAAGCAAGTAGCTGTTCTCAGCAATCGGCGTAATTTCATTTTCTTCCTGGTCGTATTCATCTCTTATTTCGCCTACTATTTCTTCTAAAATATCTTCGAGTGATATCAAACCCGAAGTTCCGCCGTATTCATCAACTACAATCCCCATATGCGTATTATTTTTTTGAAATTCGTGCATCAAATCGCTTATCAATTTGCTCTCGGGAGTGAATATTGCTCTCCTTGAAATTTTTTTCAAATCAAAGTTTAATCCGCTTTCTTTTTTCAAAAGGTAAGGAAGCAGGTCTTTTGCGTAAATAATTCCCTGAATATTATCGAGGTTATCTTCGTACAGCGGAAGCCGGCTGTGTCCTGATTCGGTAATTACATCAATTGCATCTTGAAGTGAGGCATCAACAGGAATTGCGAATATATCCACCCGGGGAGTCATTACTTCTCTTGCCGTTACCGACTTAAAATTTACAAGCCCGTAGATAAGCTCATGTTCGCCTTCCTCAAAAGTGCCGGTCTCAGCACCTAATTCAGCCAGCTCTCCAATTTCGGAGGAAAGAAGCGCAGTACGGCTCTTGTCAAATTTCATTTTTGACGTGAGCAGCTTAATCATATCCGTAACAATTTTTGCCACCGGATAAACAATCACTCCTATCCAATATAGCGGAATGCTGACGAACAACGCAAATTTATATGGATATTTCGTCGCTATAATCTTTGGCGTAACTTCCCCTATTAAAAGAATTAGAATTGTCAGCAGAATAATCTGAACCGTTAGAACTAATTCTTTCGAAAGCTGATATTTATCGGCAGCCTCGAGAGCAATGACAACAGCCAGTATGGAAGCCGCAACATTTACAACTGTGTTGCATAATAGTATAGTAACGAGTAATCTTCTCGGGGAATCAAGAAGCAGAAGAACATAATTCAGGAAAATGTTTCTCTTTTCCTTTGAATCTTTCAGTTTCTTTTTATTCAACGAAAAGAACGCAACTTCCGAGCCTGAAAAAAATGCGGATAATAATAAAGTAAAAAACAATAAGCTTAAACTATAGAGCCAGTCAATATCCAAATATTATTTTACCCTCGTCTGTTGAACATTTTATTTAGAACGGAAGATCGTCGTCGGAATCTGCATGAGGCGCATCCGAAGTTTCAATATTCTGATTACCCGAATCGCCGGATTCGCCCGATGTGTCCCTGCCTTCAAGGGGAATTATTCCGCTGAATTTATCGGCAACAATTTCAGTGATATACCTCTTAACGCCTTCCTTATCGGTATAGTCCCTTTTAGAAATTCTGCCTTCTATATAGAATTTTTTGCCCTTCTTGAGAGCGTCTTTGTAAAAATCACTTAAACCGTATGCAACAACATTGTGCCAGGTTGTTTCGGGAACCCAATTGCCGTCATTATTTTTATAATTACGCGTTGTTGCGAGAGAAAAGGTGGTTACCGAAACATTATTTGTTGTAAATCTATGTTCGGCATCCTGTCCAAGGTTACCAATTAACATAACTTTATTTAATGAAAATGCCACCTCGTTTCTCCTTCTATTTAATTGATATTATAATGAATTAGTGAAGCAATTTTATATTTAATCAGAGTAAAAAATAAATAAGAATACACACAGACGGAATTAAAATATTATCCAAATCCTTGGGGCTGAGAGCCTCGACTACAGCAGCTATAAAAGCAATAGTAATCAATGGTATCATCTCGGCTCTGCCGAATAATATAACGGAATTGATTACAGCGCCGATGATGCCGAAAATTAAAAAGGCTAAGGAACCCACATAACTTTTCTCGGTTACAAAATTATATTTAATTCTACCGTATTTTTTCCCGAACAGTGGAGCCAGCCCGTCTCCCCACCCCAGAATACCCATAGATATTGCCGCAGCCGGATTGTAAAAGAAAACAGTGCCCATAACATTCATTACAAGTGTAAAGTATAAAGGACCTCTCAATAATTCTTTCCGATCTCCTGTCCTCGTCATAGTTTTAACTGCATTGTCTTCAGGAGACGCCGTTAATCCTTTAATAAGCAGTAAAACTGTCCAGACGAAAGCCGGAGCAATATTCAAATATTTTGTCCAGTGAGTATCATCAAATAAAAACCAGAACAGCAGCCAGGAACCTGCACAGATATGAACAATCTTGCGTGAAATATCCTGCGGCAGCCCTTTTTTAACAAGTAAATCCATCAAGGCAACCACAGCAAAAACATAAATAACGCTGATAGAAGCGATAACAATATTATTTAATGCCGGTTCCATTATTATTCTTGCGGAACGATAAATGCGTCTTTAAACTTTTCTATTTTCCACAAACCGTTGCGCACTATTTCGGCTTGTTCGCGTGTATCGAATGCAGGGAGCTGAACAACAAAAAGTCCAACTTTTTCGCTGAAAGAAAGCTCCAATTCATCCTGGAGTAAAGACTTGCTCTCTTCGATGAACCGCTTCGCTCTGTCTTCCGATGTAAAAGCGCCTAACTGCACTATGTATTTTACCGGTTCGGTAGTTACTGCAACCACCGGCTCCGAGGGCAAAGGTTCGTCTTCTACCACATCGAAAGTATATGTTTCCTGAACCGCCGAAGTATCTTCCGCGATTTTTTCGGCTGACTGCTGGCTTGAAGAGCATGCAGCAGCGAATACTGCAAATAAAATCATAACGGACAAAAATATAAATATTTTCATATCATTTTATTTATCTGCCCCCTAAAAATTTAGAGGGCAGAATCATCATTTTTTATAATGAATTAATTAAAGCGTCAATATCAATATTAACTATTATGTTCTTGGCGAGTACTTCCTTACTCAAGATTAAGCTGCCTGGAATAGTAGAAATATCTATCAGCGGTAATGATGCCCCGAATTTCTGGTTTATAGCTTCGAGGTATTTGTTTACTACAATTGCATTACCCATGCTAGTTGGGTGTACCCCGTCAAGGCTGAATGCATTTCCTGAAACAAATTGTGTTGTAATTTTAATCCCGTCCATATAATAACCGCCGGTTTCAACTTCCTTTGCCTTTATTGTATTGAAAAAAGCATTCATATCTGCAAATGCAAAATCGTAAGTTGTTGCCGCAGTCTTGATAGTGTTGTTAAATGCAGTGACAGCATTTTTTACCGTGGTCTGTTCGTCTGCATCAAGCGTGAATGCATTCGGCCATGGATTTTGTGGATGCAAACCGAAAGGTTTTGTAATATCTATGCCGGAAGGTGGAGTAATACCATTATCTTCATAGAATTTTCCTGTCGGCTGCCCGATAAGTGTTGCATACGAGCTGCCGGTTAATGTTATCATTACATTTCCGGCAAATAAGTCTGTTGGCGAGGCAAACGAGGAAGCAACAGCCTCACCGCTCTTCTGGTAGAATAAACCGACTACCCCTGGAACATTGGCTATTGCCTGCTGAATTGCTAATCCTACAACCGGACCAACAGTATTAAAAAACGGTATATTGGTAATATCAATTAGATTGGCTACTGCAACTTTTCTGGCGCCTGTAGTATCATGTAATGCGGCTGCAACTGAATTGTACAAGAATGCGAATGTGGCAGCATCCGAAGGTTTTGTGCCTGTTGGGTCGGTGCCTCTTGTACCGCCGGATGTTGCGTAACCGAGCACATCATTATGTCCGATCCACATTAAAACAAATGTTGGCTGTTGTGCTAATGCCTGCTGAAGAACACTTTTTCCGAAAGCTTGATTTCGAAGAACTATCTCGAAAAACGGATTTTTACGCGCAGCGCTTTTTGCCGCGAAATCAGTTTCGTCTATCAAGTCATATAAAATTGCTCCGGGAATGCCAAGGTTAGAATAAGCCGATGGGTGCGTTAAATTCTGCGGAGTGCCGATATTCGGGTTCGGTGAAATAACAATATTTGCAATTTGACCATTGTTGTAAATAATATCGCTGACTTCAAGACGTCCGGCAATACCGGGATCGCTTATTATCGGGTAATCAATGGAAGCACCCACCTGTTGTGCAAACAAAGACGGAATTGAATATTCCTGCGCGCTTGCATAAAGCGAATTGCTTTGTACCCCGGCAATTAAACTGTTGCCAATCGCAACCATCTTCGAAAAATCTGCCGTTCCGGTTTTTACCGGTCCCGGCGCTGTTAAATCCGATCTGTCTTCGCAAGCAGTAAATAGAACAAGGCTTGCAAATAAAACGGTTAAAAATAATTTTAATGTATTTTTCATTTTTCTTTTTCTCCCGTGTAATTAAAAACTATATGAAAAATTAATTCCGAGCAGATGGGCAGATGAATTATAAACACCGTTAAATTTTGCGCTGCCCGGCGAATACTCTTCTTCCGAGTTTGTTATTTTTCTTTCTTCGAATCTTAAGAACAAATAAGCAAGATCCACCGAAAGGCTTTCGGAAAATCTGTAACCGAAACCAATATTGAACCCGAGTCTATCAGCATCAGGCAGAGTTGGATCAAGTTTTTCATCTTTCACGGGATTGCTATCATAAAATACTCCAGCACGAATATCAAGAGATTCGTCAAATTTATATTCGCCGCCTAATCTTCCTATCCAGCCGTTGCCATAATCCCGAATACTGCTTTGAATTAAATTATCTCCGTTTTCATCTTTGAAATCAAGGAATTCTACTTCAAGCTTGTCATAGCTATTCCATCCAACATATTGGAAATCGGCTGTAAGGGTCAGTTCGGGAGACATTAATGCGGCTAAACCGAAAGTGACGTTAAGCGGGGTTGTTAAAGGAGCTTTAATTTTTCCGGTAGGAAGAGCTGGACCGAGTTGAGAAGGGGCAGTCACATTAGCATCGCCTTCAAAATTCATTTCAACTTCGCTTCTGAAAGTCAAACCGAGTGAAAGTTCATTTGTTGGTTTAAATAGAACGCCTGCGGTATATCCGAAGCCGGTTCCGGTTCCTTCAAGTTCAATAACTGCATCCCCTTCGAAAGGAAGAATATCACTTTTTCTATGAATTATAACGTCGCCGTAGGTGATTACCGGTCCCCCTCCGATTGATAAATTATCACTGATTTTATATGCTACAACCGGTGTAAAGAAAAACGTTCGTATTTCTGTTTCAATTGCTAAGTATTTTCCTATCCAATTCTCATCCCAAAGCGTTCCGAGACCATAGGGGTTGTTGATGCTAAGCCCTGCAGAAAAATCTTCATTGAACTGGTGAGTAACATATAAATTGATTGGGTTAAAAATCTGATCATCCATTTTCCATTCCTGGATAGATGGTGACGGTCCACGGAATGTGGAGCTTGGTTTTATCAATGTTACACCGCCTAATATATGTGTTCCGGATAATTGCGTTAAACCGGCGGGATTAAAAAAAACAGCCGAAGGGTCATTCGCTAATGCGGTAAATGCACCGCCCATAGCCATAGCCCTGGCGCTGTGTTCATTAATCTGAAATCCGCTTGAAAATATTGACCCGGAAAATAGAATCAATATCAAAATGGTTTGTAGAGTTTTTTTCAAGGTTTTCCCTCCTTAAATGTTTGGAATGATTTGTTGAATATAGTTATTTAAACGGAAAAAGAAAATAAGTCTTTTCATGTGAATAAGGTTAATGTTGCCATTATAAAAATATGAATATCCAATTTATTACGCTAATAATTATTCGATAGATAAGATAACATCGTCTTTCTCTACCGGGGAACCGGGTTTCTTGAATATTTTTTTGATTTTGCCGGTAGCAGGCGATTTTAGATTGTTCTCCATTTTCATAGCTTCAAGAACGACAAGGTTATCACCGAGTTTTACTTCGTCGCCTTCCGCCTTTAAAATTTTTAATAACAGCCCGGGCATCGGGGAAGTCAGGTCGCGAAGATGATTTTCTTTGGATTTATTTTTCAGTACTTCTTCGGCTTTGTCTCGCAATTTTGTTTTAACCTTCAGTTCGATATAATTCCCGGCTATTAAAAACCCAAGTTTATCCCTATCGCTAAAAACAACTGTTATATCATAAACCTTATCCTCAATCTTCAGGAGATAAACATGTTCATTAATTTTGGAAAAATCAATTTCGATAGGCTCTTCATTGAAAACTAATTTTAATTCTTCAACGAATTTAATAGAATGTTTATTGTTTGCTATGTCCACTACAAATTCATTCATTCTCTTCTATACGGCTCCAATTAGTATGGCAATTTGCAGCGGGTACGAAAGTAATTCTTTTCCTTTTAATAATTGCCGCCAATACAGAAGCGGCTCTTACATACTCTTCCGGAGTATTTTGCTGCCACTTATCTGGCGTATTAGGCTGAAACTCATCATTTATAAAATTGATTGAGTAGGAAGCATCTATAAATTTATTATGCTTCAAAATCCATTTGCAGACCGGAATATTTGTAACAACCCCGGCAATTTGATATTCATTTAAAGCGCGTTTCATACGGGCTAATGCTTCCCCCCTGTCTTTCCCCCACGTTATCACTTTCGATAAGAGAGAATCATAATAAATAGTTATGTCCGAGTGTAGATCAATGCCTCTGTCTATCCTGATGCCTGCGCCAGAGGGCATCCGGTGATGTAATATCTTTCCAGTAGAAGGTGAAAAATCTCTATTACCGTCTTCAGAACAGATTCTACACTCGAGGGCATGAGCATTAATTTTGATCTGATTCTGCCGATAGCTCAGTTTATTTCCTGCCGCAATTTTTATCTGTTCTTTGACTATGTCAATGCCGGTAACAGCTTCCGTTACCGGATGTTCCACCTGAAGCCTTGTGTTCATCTCAAGAAAATAAAAATTCATTCCGCTGTCAACAAGAAATTCAATTGTTCCGGCATTTCTATATCCGCTGATCTTAGCGGCTTTTACGGCAGCTTGAGTAAGCTTCTTCCGGGTATTATCGTCAATAGAAGGCGAAGGGCTTTCTTCAATTATTTTCTGATGGCGCCTCTGAATAGAACATTCACGTTCGAACAGATGAACAGTATTTCCCTGTTGATCTGCCAGAATTTGCACTTCAATGTGTTTTGGATTAAGGATGTACTTTTCTATAAAAACATCTCTGCTGCCAAATGCTTTTTCAACTTCATTGGAAGCATTTTCGAATGATGACTCCAGTTCATCTCTGTTCTTAACAAGCCGCATTCCTTTACCACCGCCGCCTGCAGAAGCTTTAAGCATTATTGGATATCCGATACTTTCTCCGATTTCAACTGCTTCTTCTAAATTCTTTACGGCTTCCAAAGAGCCCGGGACTATCGGCACGCCATGCATACTCATTAATTTTCGAGCTTCCGTTTTATTCCCCATAATTTTTACGGAATGAGAGGTTGGTCCTATAAAGCTTATGCCGGTTTTTTCAAGAGACTCAATAAATTTAGCATTCTCCGAAAGGAAACCGTAACCGGGATGAATCGCGTCAGCTTTAATCTTTATTGCCAATTCGATTATTTTTGAGTGATTCAAATATGCTTCATTCGGTTTATCGGACATTATACAATATGCTTCGTCGGCTGTTCTGACATGAAGTGAATTTTTATCGAATTGCGAATAAACCACGGCGGATTTGATACCAAGTTCGCTGCAGGCTTTAATAATTCTAACGGCAATTTCGCCGCGATTGGGTATAAGTATTTTTTTGAACATATTATTTCAGTTCAACTATTGTAATCCCTTCCCCGCCTTGTTCTATTGGAGCGTAGTAAAAGCCCTTTACAACATCATGTCCGGCGAGTAAATCTTTTACCATTTTCTTTAATACACCGTTGCCTTTGCCGTGCAGAATTTCCACCCGATTAACGTTGTTAGTATAAGCATTATCGATGTATTTCAAAACTACTAAATCAGCTTCTTCTGGTTTTTTGCCGCGGATATCCAAACGCGATGGAAGATACTCGGCTGAATATTTTGCGGAGTTATAATTATCGATCTCCACTTCCTTTCTTTCAGTGTGTTCAATCTCATCAATGGTAACGTTTATCTTAATAGTTCCCGCGTCAAGTAAAATCTTTTCGCCTTTTATCATGATGATTTCACCGGTAGTATTAGTGTTTTTTATTAATACTCTATCTCCGGTCGAAAATTCTTTTTTTATCGCGGGTAGTTTTGTTTTAATTTTTTCAAAAGCCAATTCGTGCTCATTCTTAATGGCTTCAATTTTTTCCCTTTCCGCTTTAACTACTTCCTTGGCAGCGTTGGACTCAACAATTTTTTTAATTACGTTTTCAACTTTTCTGTTAACATCTTTAAGATATCTCTCTGCATTTTCTTTTGCTTCGCTAAGCAGAGTCTTTCTTTCCTTTTCAAATTTTTCAATCTGTCTTGAATATAGATTTGCCAATCCGGTAAGCCTGACATTTTCTCTTTCGTACGTTTTCAGCTTTTCGTTCAACGAATTCGATTTTTTTTCAAGTTCGATCAGAAAATCCTCTACCTTATTTTTATTTACATCGAGATGCTCTTTGGAAAGATCGATCATCTCCCTTTCGAAGCCGATCTTTTCAGCTACTTCAAAGGCATAGCTCGAACCCGGGGTGCCCTGGCTAAAAATATATGTCGGTTTTAAGTTTCCAGAATCAAATATCATTGAAGAATTTTCAAAATATTTTTGTTCGTTCGCAACAAGTTTTAAACTGCCATGATGTGTAGTAGAAAGCACGAGGGCTCCCAATTGACTAAGTTTAATCAGTATAGCAGCGGCAAGAGCTGCTCCTTCGGCAGGGTCTGTGCCAGTGCCTATCTCGTCAATCAGCACTAAACTTTTATTATCGGCTTTGCTCAAAATGGATTTTATGTTAGTCAGATGAGAACTGAAAGTACTCAGATCGTCCTCCAGCGATTGCCTATCGCCGATATCAATCAATATTTTCTCAAACAATTTAAAATTCGAATCGGGATGAATAGGCAAATGAAGACCTGCTTTTAGCATTAAGGTTAATAGACCAATGGTCTTCAGTACAACCGTCTTGCCTCCCGCGTTTGGTCCTGTAATAATTATGACGCGCTGTTTATCTATTTCGAAATTGAGAGGCACGGTTTTTTCTCTGCCTAATTTTTTTAAGAGAAGAGGATGACGAGCGTCTATCAATTTAATTTTTTCACCATCATTCAAAGTCGGGAAAGCGCCGATGATCTCAAGTGAGTATTTTGCCTTAGCAAATACCGCATCAATTTCGCAGACTGTGTCAAGCGAATGTTTAAGCTTCTCCGCATTGCTGCCGATGTATTTAGTAATGCTTTTGAGAATTCTTTCCACTTCCCGCTTCTCGGCAAATCTCAAAGACAGGATCTCATTATTCAATTCGAGCGTTTCTTCCGGCTCGATATAGACAGTCTGTCCGGTCGCTGATTCCGAATGGATAAATCCCCTCACATGCCGCTTATGTTCCGCTTTAATGGGCAAAACAATTCTTTCGTCTCGCAGTGTAACGAATTCTTCCTGAACAAGATATGCTTCGCTCAATTTCTTTAGAATTCTGTTCACCGTTTTGCGCAGCTGCTCGCTTTTATCAATAATATTTTTTCGAATTTCTTTAAGCTCATTACTTGCCGTGTCCTTTATCTCATTAGAATCGGTAAAAATTCTATCAATATGATTCTCAAACACTTTATCTATGAATAACAGATGAGAAAAATCATTGTACAGGCTGGTGGATTGAGCATTATTTTTTAAGTAAACTAACAGCTGACGTGAGATAACAGATAAATCAAGAACGCTTCTTATTTGCTCAATGCTAAGAATAGAACCCTCAATAACGGCGCGTGAAAGAACTTCATTTAAATTGGGAAGATAGTTGATAGGAGGAATATCATTTTCAATCAGCAGATTTTTAGCTTCGGTTATTAGATTTCCGCTTCGGATAATATCTTCTTTTGAATCAAGAGAAAGCGTTGTTAAAATCTTCTCTTTGCCAAGATCCGTTATTGTGTAACCGGCAATAAATTCTAAAATTTTGTGAAATTCTAAATCGTCATTTCTTGCAATCATAGAATAAAATTAAATCTCCTCCGCTGATTCTTTGCTCTCGATAAAATCTTTGATAAAATCCTGCGCCTTAGCATCGGAACCCATAATTAAATCAACCGACAACGGAATTACGGAATAGACTTTTTGGTATAAAAGAGAACCCTTTCTTGCGCTACTATTCGGCATTTGAAAAAGATTTAACAATAGCAGAAGACCGCTAAGGAAGAAAATTATTTGTAAGATACCGGCTAAACCACCAAGCAGCTGATTTACAAATCGGTTAACTTTATCGAAGGGGTGAATGATTCTTTTTAGAACGGAAAAAATGAGTATAACCGCAATAAAAATTAAAAAACCGGCTGAAATATTAGCTAAATACATTTCATTATTAAGAAGCGGCGCTATAATTTTGCTGAAACTTTCCGAGAAATGATATGCTAAAAAAATGCCCAGTACAAAACCGAAAATTCCGATTAATTTTCTTACGAAACCGTCTTTATAACCTAATATGAAACCAACGGCAATGACTAATAAAATTAAATAATCAACGTAGTTCAATTGTCATTCAAAACAAGTTCTACAATATCTTTTACCAATTTGCCGTCTGCTTTGCCTTTGAAAGTTTTGGCAGCCACCGGCATCAGCATGGCGAAGTCTGAGCTGGTCTTTGCATTAATCTGCTGAGCAAGCAATTTAATTTCTTCAATCAATTCTTCGCGCGACAGCTGTTTGGGCAAATATCCGGAAATGATCTTCAGTTCTTCTTCTTCTTTTTGTGCAAGTTCTTCTCTGCCTGCATTTCTAAATTGTTCAATCGAATCTTTCCTTTTTTTCGCAGCCTTATTTAAAATATCTAATTCAACTTCGGCAGTCATGTCTTTGCCGCTGCCGCTTTTCTCAAATTCTAATATAGAAGCACGGATAGAGCGTATTGTCTGAAGCCGCAGTTTGTCGCCCGATTTCATTGCTTCTTTAAGATCGAAATTAATTTTTTCGATAAGATTCATACTCACCTCAAAAAAAAAGGCAGGCTTTAATAAAAGAGCCTGCCCAATCTGAAAATCCAAAAATGTTTTACTCTTTTATATAAGCCGAATAATTAATTCGCCGGGCGTCTGCCTTTCTCAACTGCTGCTGAATATCGGTAACAATTCCCATCTCAGAACCTTTGTCTATTCTCAACGAAACAATTACCTGGGGTAATTCAACTCTTTTACGATACATTATTGTCTGTATCTCGTCAATCTGAACTATTGAATCATTCAACTGAATTCTACCGTCTCTTCCGACCCAGATATAAGATACCAGTCTTTTATTTTCTATCTTCTCCAAGGATTCTGCTTCCGGCAATTTATATTGAACGAAAACATCAATCTCTCTTAAAGTAGTGACGACCATAAAAAATAAAAGCAGCATGAAAACAATATCCGGCAGCGAAGCAGTTGGAATATTTTGTTTTGTGGAAGCGCGTTTTTTTTCAAATTTCATCTTAAATCCTTACAATTATTTTACTTTTTCGGGTTCGGCAATTGAAATAATTTCCCACACTTTTTCTCTTACTTCCTTTCTTTCTTCATCATTCGTATCAAGATATTTTTTACCGTACATTTCAAAAGAGACTTTGTCTTTCACCTCGGCATATGCCAGCCTAACTTGATCAAGTGCTTGAATGTAAAGGTTATAATTCGTCTTCCTGTCAGTTTTGATCGAAACAATTAATTTCTTGTTTTTTGGTTGCTCAAGTTTGCTTTCGATACGTGGAATAAGCGCTTCTTTTATTTGAGGAATAGCAATAACCTCTTTATCAAGAAGCACATCTCCGTTTTCGTTTATCAACAGCGCCGCCATTCTGTCTTTAGATATGGGAACAAGCTCTTGATCCTCCGTAAATTCAGGCAGAACAATTCCGATACCGCTGTCAACGTCAATCACAGTAGCCACTAGGAAGAAGAGTAAAAGCAGGAAAGCTATATCTGCCATCGAACTGGAAGGAATTTCCGCTTCCCTTATACCGCCTTTCTTTATTTTAACCATTTTTTTTGATCCGCATTAAATTATTTTTTCATTGCATAAAGTGTATCAATTAACTCAATCGAGCTTTCTTCCATATCAGCTACAAGCTTATCAATTCTTGAAATAAAATAGTTATAGAAAACCTGGAGAATGATAGCCGACACTAGTCCGAAAAGAGTGGTCAACAAAGCAACAGAAATACCACCGGCAACAATAGCGGGAGAAATTTGTGCGGCTTCTTTAATAGCGTCGAACGCTTCGATCATACCTTGAACCGTTCCAGTAAACCCAAGCATTGGCGCAATAGTGATGAATGTTGAAATCCATATCAAGCCTCTTTCTAAGAATCCCATTTCAATAGCGCCGTAAGCCATGATGGCTTTCTCCGCAGCTTCAACACCTTCATCAGCACGCAGCAGACCCGCATGGAAAACACTTGCAATAGAACCGCGCGTGTTCTCGCATACTTTCATTGCTTCTTGAACTCCGCCCTTCTGAAGAGCATCTTTGACTTGAAGAATAAATTTTTTGGTATTCATGCTTGCTCGCGATAAAGTCCATAACCTCTCAAGGCAGAAGCCGAGTCCGATTACAAGTGAACCTAAAATAGGCCACATAAACCCGCCGCCTTCAACGAACTTATTCTGTAAGTAAGTAAGAATTCCGGTCTCCTGTGTTTGAGCTAAAACGTAGGAAACAAAGCCGTAAATTTCTGAGAGTAACATAAGGGACAACCTCCAAAGTTATTTATTTGTTTGATTTTCGTGTGCTAAAATAATGAAAAATAATTGGTTAATACTATTGATTCTGATGACAAAAGTCAATAAATAATTTTTCCCAGTAAAATATAGTTAATTAGCCAAAGATTTGTTCATTGCAATAATTCTACCGTTGTTTTCTTCGTAGTTATTAAATATTTCTTCAACGGTTTCCGCTATTTCAAAAGGTTTAACCAGTATCCCCGTGTCTTCAACCCACTCCCGGTTTTCCGGAGTATCAATTATACTCGGCGCAACGGCATTTGCAGTTAAACCAAAAAATTTTCCTTCTTCGGCTAAGGCTCCAACCAAATAATTCAAAGCAGCTTTTGACGCACCGTATGCGGATTTATTCTCTTCTGGTTTTAACGATGTGAAAGCAGAAGTAAAACAAACAGAACCGCCTTTTGCATTCTTGATAAGCCCGATAAAATATTTAGCCAGATTAAAAGCAACGTCAACATTAACCTTAAACATGTTTTTCCAATCATCGAAAGAAGTTTTTTCAACAGATTTACCGGCATAGCCTCCGATAGCAGAGAATAAAAAATAGCGTGCAGAAGAGTCAATCCTTATCTTTTCAAAAAGCTGCTTTACGTTTGATTCAATAGAAAAATCAGATGACTGAAGAAAGAATATATTTTCTCTTTTATTAACAAATTCCGGGGGATTTTTCCCGATCAAATACATACAATTGTAACTTTTGCAGGAAAAATATTCCGATACTCCCCTGCCTAAATTGCCGGAGCTTCCAAACACCAATAGAACTTTATTCAAAGCAAAACCTCATACTTATTTAGCAAACATAAATTTAGCGCCAACCGGGAAATGGTCGCTGAATCCTCCCAAATAGCTTTTGCCTCCGTAAGTAGGGCGCGCTGCCCCTTTGTAGTAGCCGGTTCTAGTCATCATAATTTCTGGTTTAATTATTTCGAACGAATCACATACAAAAGCAAAAGTTCCTTTTTTTATTAAGGATGCTGAAACAATAATTTGATCAAGCATATTCCAGTCGTCGAGAAATTTGTAAGTACCCTGCCCTTCCGAATATAATTTATAAGATAGATTAAGCAGAAGCGGATTTTCCAAATCTTCAGTTTCGTTACAATCGTAAAATTCTGCCTTTAAAATCTTGGCAATAGAAATGTTCACAGGCTCATCGTTAAAATCACCTAGAATTATGATTTGCGCCAAAGGGTTGTCCGATAATAAAGCATCAACCATATTTCTCAAAACATTTGCCGCGGCGATGCGGGAAGGTTCGGATTTCTCCAATCCGCCGCGTCTTGAGGGCCAATGATTAACGAACACATGTATAGTATCGTTGTTCCTGTGTTGAAGTGCCGCATACAGAATATATCGGGTTTCATAATCTTTGTCTAATTCAATGTGAATAGCGTTATGCCTTACATAACGAAAAATATCTGCATTGTAGATTAATGCATTATCTATCCCTCTGGCATCAAGAGACTCTTCGTAAACAATTTTATAATTTTTATCGCAGAAATGCCGGCTGATAAGCGAGTCGAGTAAATGCTGATGTTCCACCTCCTGAAGACCAAGTAGATCGGGTCCTTCCATCTCATTCATCCAACGAATAATTTTCGAGAGATTTTTCAGTTTCAGATTGAGTTTTTGTTCGTTCCAATCCTTTGAGTTACCTGGCAGCCATTCCTCGTCATTTTTATCGGGGGCATCAATCAAATCAAACAAGTTCTCGACATTCCAGCTTGCAGCATAGAATAATTCAACATTATTCTGTGCATTTACAATAAAAGTTAATAAAAGGAAAAGCGATATAAATGCTGAGCTAAATTTTGTATTCATATTGTTAGGATAAAATTATTTTAGTTAATTTGATATGTGAATTATATATTCAAAAATACAAATAAATAACATATTCTTTTTATTACCCTGACGGATTTACCATGCCAAAGAAAAAATTTGTTATCATCGACGCAATGTCCCTCGCATACAAAGCTTATTTTGCTTTCATAACCCGCCCTTTAATTACTTCAAAAGGCGAACCGACTTCAGCAGTATTTGGCTTTCTAAATCAATTGTTTAAGATAATCGAAGACACTTCACCGGATTATCTCGCTGTTGCATTTGATTCAAAAGAAAAAACCGTCAGACATGAGATGTATGAGAAATATAAATCATCGCGTCAAAAAATGCCTGAAGACATGGTACCGCAGCTTCATCGCATAAAGGATATAATTTCTGCTTTCAATATCCCGCTTTATATTAAACCTGGTTACGAAGCGGACGACATAATCGGAACTGTGCTTCAAGTTGCCGAACAAAAAGGACTTGACTGTTATGCTGTGACTCCCGATAAAGATTATATCCAGTTGATAACAGAGAACATCAGATTAATTAAACCGGGAAAATCGACCGATGAAATTGTGGTTATTGATGAAGATAAAGTAAAAGAGGATTTGGGCTTTAAGCCAAAACAAATGATTGACTATCTTGCACTTGTAGGCGACAGTTCCGACGACATACCTGGAGTTGCCGGTATAGGTCCTAAAAACGCCGCTCCTCTAATCATGACTTACGGAAGTCTCGAAGAAATTTACAATAATATTGATAAAATAGACAAGAAAGGCATTGTACAGAAACTTGAAACAAGCAGGGATAATGCTTTCCTTTCCAAACAACTCGCCACCATAATTAAGGATGTGCCGCTGCATTTTGATCTAGAGGAAACAAAATTTTCACCGCCGAATATTGATTTGTTATTAGAGCTTTTTACCGAATTGGAATTTAAATCCTTCGGAGAAAAGCTTCTTCTGATTTTTAATAAGAAAAAAAATGTTGATGCAGTTGAGAATTCAGGCAGCATAAAGCAGCCGAGTATAGAAACCGGTAAAGTAAATTATATTTTAATCACCAAAGAAAATGAAGCTGAAAAATTAGCCGGAGTCTTGAGCAAATCCAAGTTATTTGTCTTTGATACAGAAACAGATTCGCTTGATGTATTCAATGTCAATTTAGCCGGCGTATCCTTCTCTATAAAACCGGGGGAAGCATATTTTGTTGCGATAAACCCAAAGCCTGAAGAGAGAGAGTTATTTAAAGCAAATCTTACAGACAGAATCAGCATTAATTCTTTCGTCAAACTATTTAAAGAGGTTTTTGAGAATGAGTCGGTAAAAAAAGTCTGTCAGAACGGCAAGTATGATATAGCGGTATTAAGAACTAACTCGATAGAAGTCAAAAATTTTTATTTTGATACAATGCTCGCAAGCTATGTGCTTGACCCCGATCAGAAACATGGAATGGATGAGCTTTCAAAAAAATATTTAGAGTACACTCCCATACCATTGTCCGATCTAATAGGCACTAAAAAAGACCCGACTAAAATTTTTGAAGCCGAACTTTCAAAGCTGTCTATGTATTCGTGCGAAGATGCGGATATTACATTTAAACTGTATGAACTGTTAAGCGGCGAATTGAAAAAAGAAAAACTTGAAAAGATAGCTTACGAGATTGAGTTCCCACTTGTTGAAGTTCTGGAATCCATGGAACGAACCGGTATTAAAATCGACAAAGAAGTTTTGAAAATATTGAGCGGAGACATGGAAATTCTTCTGGCTAATTATACAAAGAAAATTTTCGAACTTGCTGGAGAGGAGTTTAACATTAATTCGACAAAACAATTGCAGGATATTTTATTTAATAAACTAAAATTGATTCCATCAAAGAAAACGAAGACAGGATATTCGACAGACGCCAAGACACTCGAATCAATGCGGGGCGAGAATGACATCATTGATATCCTGCTCGATTACCGCCAGGTTTCCAAATTAAAATCTACCTATACCGATGCTTTACCAAAACTTATCAACCCCAAGACAGGCAAAGTGCATACATCGTTTAATCAAACTGTCGCATCTACCGGAAGACTTTCGAGCATTGATCCAAATTTGCAGAATATACCTATAAGGACGGCGATGGGTAAAGAAATTAGAAAGGCATTTGTTCCCTGCGATAGATCCCATTTAATTCTCAGCGCCGATTACAGTCAAATTGAATTACGAATAATGGCAAGTATTTGCGGGGACAAGCGTTTGATTCAAGCATTCAATGAGGGAGAAGACATTCACAAACGGACTGCGGCTCTCGTATTTCAGGTTAACCCTGATGAAGTGACATCCGATATGAGACGTAAAGCGAAAGAAGTTAATTTCGGCATTCTTTATGGAATTGGTCCATTCGGATTAAAAAACAGACTTGGGATATCACAAACGCATGCTAAAGAAATTATTGATAATTATTTTTCTACGTTCAAGAACGTAAAAGATTTTATGGAATCTTCAATACAGAATGCGAGAGATAAAGGATACGCCGAAACGCTACTGGGCAGACGGAGATATTTACGAAATATTAATAGCAGCAACCGGGTTGTAAAACAATTCGAAGAACGCGTTGCTATTAACATGCCGATTCAAGGTACTGCCGCCGATATGATCAAAATTGCGATGATAAACATCCACAACCATCTGACTAAAAATAAATTCAATTCTAGAATGGTGCTTCAGGTTCACGACGAACTTGTATTTGACGCCCATAAAACAGAGATTGACGAATTAAAAGAAATTGTAGTAAAAATGATGGAAGAAGCTCTGCCTTTGAAAGTTCCGGTTAAAGTTGATACAGGAATTGGAGAGAATTGGCTTGAAGCTCATTAATAATTTCTTATTACTAAACCCTGATGATTTTCTCACCAGGGTTTGAGTAAAATTAATTTTATTTGACTAACTGCATTTTCCTCGAGAAGATATATTCTTTCCCGCTATCGCCTTTTGCAGCTAATTTAAAAATGTATGTTCCGGAAGATAAATTACCGGCTTCGAAAACTGCTTCAAAATACCCTGCAGAAAATCTTCCGTTAACAAGCTCCGCTACCTGCTGACCTAAAAGATTTATTATGATTAGATTAACTTGCGCCGTTTCGGGAAGAGCGTAACGTATTTTGGTAGTTGGATTAAACGGATTCGGGTAATTTTGATTTAGCTGGAAATGGTCGGGAATTCCTGACATATAAGTGCCGACGCTCGTTCCTAACTTTGTAGTGAAATTCCAGACTACGCTCCAATCGCTTGTCGATTGAGTGTTCGAAGCATTCGTCCTCCAGTAATATTTTGTATTTTCAGATAAAATACCGCTTGGAATTGAGTAGTCGGATGTTGGAAGGCTACTGCCGTCGATTACTAACGTATTAAAATTTTCATCTGTTGACACCTGAACTCCGTAGGTTGCAGCATTCGTTACATTATTCCAATCTAAAGTAAGAGTTAGATTCTGCTCTGTTGCATTATTGGCAGGCGCAATTAAAGATGGGGCACTAAGCTGTTGAGTTTCAGTTCGGAAATTCCATATGTCTGACCAAGAACTTTCTCTAAAATTATCTGCTGCGTTCACTCTCCAGTAATATTTTGTATCATAGGAAAGAGCCCCGGCGGATACGGAATAATTTGATTGAGTCAGACCAGACTGATTTATAACGGTTGATGTAAAACTCTCATTGGTTGAAATCTGTACTGAATATGAAACTGCCCCAGATACATCACTCCAATCTAAAGAAGGTGCTATTAAATTATTCTCAGAATTATTCAGCGGAGTTAGTAAATTAGGAGCAGCAAGCGGACCAGCGAAAGCAGTAAACGACCATGTTTCGCTCCAATCACTTATGTTCGAACCGTCTTTTGCTTTAGTCCGCCAATAATAAGTATTTCCCGACAATAACTGTCCGTCTAATATTGAATAGGAAGATGAGGTAAGTGATTGCAGATATATTAATATATCTGCAAAAGCTCCATCTGTAGCAATCTGAATTTCATAGTTTGATGCGCCGGGCACGTCGTTCCAATCGAGCGTGGGAGTTAATGTTTCTGTCGCTGACCCATTTTCGGGTAAATTTAAAACCGGCGGCGTAAGAGGCATGTCTGCAGTTGTGAAAGAAAATGCCGAGCTGTATTCGCCCGTCCCGTTTTCGTTTGTACCGCTTACCTTCCAGAAATATTGAGTAGAATAATTTAACACTCCGGCACTAACTGAATAATTATTATTCACTAATCCAGTTTGATTTACTAAAACATTACTAAAGTTTTGATCGGAAGCTAACAGCAGATTATATGTTGAAGCATTTGAAACGCTGCTCCAGGTCAACTCATCAGTTAGTGAAACATCGGCAGCTCCATTCTCCGGCGTTAGTAGTGTTGGGGGCAACGGAACGGGCGGCGCCGGTGAAACAAGACCATTAGTGTAATTGACTTCATATGCCTGTCCGACTGGATCAGTAACTTCACACTGATTAATTATAAAATTCAGATTTGATGTCCCGGCAGTATAATTAAATACAATGTCGCCTAATTTACCGTCGCCAAACATTAATGGATCGACAGCAGTTTGGTCAAACCATGCTAAAGTTAGAGTTCCGCTGACTGCATTTGCAATAAACGTGATAGGTGAATTTTCTATTCTGACAAAGCTCAATACAGCTGTGTCAAAACTTATACGCCAAGAAATCGAGCCGATATTTGTAAAATCCGTTACATTTATGGCAACTTGGATTTGTGTTCCTTCTTGTGCTTGAACACTAGCAAGCGCGACTATTTTTTGTCCCTGTCCGCCGGCAGTTGTAGTAAATGAATACGCCGAACTCCAAGGACTTGTATCATTTCCGTCTGTGGCATTTGCACGCCAAAAATAGGTAGTATTTTCCTGAAGCACTCCGTTTGAAACTGTGTACTCGGAATTAGTGATATTTGTTTGGTCAACCAAAGTTGTTGTGAAATTCCCGTCGGTTGATATTTGCACTCCGTAACTTGTTGAACCTGTTACATTACTCCAGTCCAAAGTTGGTGTAAGAGACTGTCCGGTAGCGCCATTCGATGGTGACTGAAGGTTTGGAGCTTGAATTGCAGGCGGATCGCCTCCGCTAACAGAACCATTGTTATAATTAACTGCGTAAGGGGTTCCAATGTTATCTGTGATTTCACACTGCGCAACATTAAACGTCAGGTCAGATTCTCCTCCAACATAGTTAAACTGAATTTCAACGATCGTAGTATTTCCTAAATTTAATGGATTACTCGCCGACATATCGAACCATCCCAAAGTCAGCACATCATTAACGGCATTATTAATAAAACTCGCCTGAGCATTCTGTAAACCAACATATTGCAGTACACTTGTGTCAAAATTAATTCTTAAAGAAATCGAGCCGATATTATTAAAATTAGTAACATCTAATGGAACGTTAACTATTTGACCTGCAGTACCGTTAACGTCTCCTAAAGTCATAGTGATTTGTGCTTGTAGCAAATTATAATTAATTAATAAAAGAACAACAGCTAAGATTTTTTTCATTATTAGCCCCTCAATAAATATTATTATTATGATTAGATAGATACTTCATTTTAGAAAAAATTGCAAATTAGAATCAATTATTGCACTAGGAAATGCATTCAAAATGTGTTAGTAAACACAATAGCAATAGAGATGAGATCACTCATTAAGAAAGTGGTAAATCAAAATTCCAAAATTAATCTGCAAAATTCCAAAACTGATTCCGCTGTAAATGTCATATCTGTCAATATCCTTCAGCAGAGATTTATTCCTCGTAGTTAAATAGTCGTTGTACCTATTATCGGCTTTAATTTTGAAATATGCGGAGACTGCCCCGGATAATACTGCCCCGCCAATTACTACTTTAAACCAATCGGAATTTACGAACTTTTTATTTTTTCTTTCGCCGGTGAATTCAAGTTTTATCAACGGGTTATTCATTAGGCTATCTACAGCAACTTGTTTTTTTTTATAATCTGTTTTGATCAGGGTGATTTTATCAAAATTATTATTGATAAAATCTGGAGTGTAAGCAATTAATTCATTTTCAAAAAATATTTGAGCATTAGAGGGTTCTGTCGCAATTCTAATTTTATTGACGGCGTTAGTATCTCCTTTTGGAGATATTGAATTACCAAAATCAACCATAGGCGAATCCCATCCGTATTTCCTTTCCCGGATCATAGTTTTTGAAGAATCGTTTATAAAATTTATTGTCATTGACAATGAATCTTCGAATGAATTATCATTTATTATCATGCTATTATTATTATTTGTGCTGTCAGTATGAGCATAAATCATCCCTAAAAAAGAGAATAAAATAATTACTGTAAAAAACAGTTTAGTCATTATTAAGCTCATTAATTTTATATGATTCTATTATTCCTCTATCATAGCTCAGATACAATTTACCGTTATAATATGCAGGAGAATGTCTTATTCTTCCACTGAACTGAATTTTATTCAGCAGTTCTCCACTTTCAATGTTAATAAAGTAAACACCTTTATTAAGATCTGGAATAATAACGATATTCTTAAAAGCCAGCGGTTTAGCATTCAATAATCCGTTTGCGTTAAATTCCCACAGAACATCGCCGGTCACAATACTAAGCGCCATTACCCTGCCGGATAAATTTGTGGCTATAATTATCCTGTCATGAAATATCGGAGAAGTTGCTATTTTTCCCTTTGATTCAAAAACCCAAAGAGTTTCATTCGCTGCAAGATCAAACAAAATGATTTCACCGCTGCTATTCCCGATACACAATAATTTATCTTTGATTACAGGGCCGGATTCAAAACTGCCGCCCAAGTTGATAATCAAATCTTCCTTGCCAGAACCGGCATCAATAACATGTATATAGCCGTTTGTATCCGAAAAATAAATTTTACCGCCGGCATAGAAAGGATCTGATAAACATGCTGCCGGTGATTTATACCGCCAGTTTAGTTTCCCGTTGTAATCAAGTTTGGTTAACTCTCCTCTGCTGCTTAGTATTATTACTCCGTCGCTGAGTTTTATCATCTCATTAACGGCACTTCCGTCCATTTCGATGCTTTCGTTGTACTCCCCTTTAATGAAGTTAAAAAAGTGCAGAGTAAAAAAATGTTCTTTGTACTCATTTACAGCAAAAATAATTTGATTCTTTTCTATGACGGGAGAAATGGACATTTCGCCTTTGAATTTCTCAACCCCGATCTCTTTCCCGGTTACGTCATCAAAACAATAAAGCCGTCCGGATAAATCCGCGGCGAAAAGATATTTATCATAAATAACTATTGACGAATTCAAAAAACTTCCGTGGGTTTCAGTCTCCCATATTTTTTCAAAAGAATATGTTATGTTTTTGTCTATAAAATAATTCGACTCCATATTTTTAGAGTAAGAAAATAAACCCGGCTGATTAATTCTCGCCTCCTTCAAAATAATTCTCTTCGAACATCCTGCGCATATAAAAATCATTATTAAAACAAACGACATTTTCTTCATCAAAAATCCCAGCCAAAAAAGAATTGATAAAATAATCCATCCTGAATATGCGTGAAACCTTTTTCGATTCTTTTCCCAACATCGTAGCGAAGTGTAATAGCGTTCAAAATATTGATTCTTACGCCAGCTCCGAAACTGCCCAAGGTCTCAAAATATTCATCGTCCCATGCGCTGCCAATGTCAAAATATGCTGCTCCTCTGATATTGAAAAGACCTATGCCGAGGAAAGGAAAATCAACGGCAATCCGGTCAATCAAAGGAAATCGTAATTCAACTGAAGATATCCATAATTTTTCACCACGGATCGAGAACCGTTTCCATCCGCGTAAATCCCAGCTGCCGCCGGCAAAATACCGTCTCGCCTCCTTTCCATGATTGTAATAGAAAGAAGCTCTTGAAGCAAGTGCCGTACGAAAACCTAGGCGGAGATAATTTCTGTAGTCTGCAATTAATGAGTAATAGTTTACATTGCTGAATTTTACATCGCTTGTATAGCCGAGCAACAGCCGGAACCTTGAACCGTCGAGAGGTCCGGTCGGACCCCAAAGCGTATTATCGTGAACAAAGGATAATGTGTTTGTCATAAGCAGTGCTTTTCTTGGTGAAGTTTCTCCCAGCAATTTCTTGTCGGAATTTGCCGTACTGATAGAAGCTTCAATACGCTGAAAAGTCGAGAACGGGAAAATCAAACTAAAAAATCCGCCGAAACTCCTTTCAACAAAGTATTCGTTCGATTCACGTATATCATATCTTCTGCCATTAAAATGGAAAATACCGTATGCGTAATTTGTTCTGTATTTTGTATTAATTCGAGTGATGGCGACATTAAAATTTTTCATTATCTCAGTTTGATCTTCAGCGGTATTGTAAAGTAAAAACATGAATTGATCATCGCTGAGCATATCGCTTAATGTGAATATAGCCCCGCCGCGTGCGCCGAATACGGGATCGGCAATTACCTGACTGACTGCATAATCAAGCGTATATTCTGTTTCATAATCAATTTTTTTTAATACCTGAGAAGATTTAACCTTTTCGGCGAACCATCTATGCCCAATATCAGTAAAATCAAAGACTGCGGAATTGTTTTCGATATTGGCGAAATTGTTAATTTCATACTCATAGAATTGAAATGAGAAATTTTCAATTGCGCTCGTGATTATTCTTTTATCGTCTCTGAAGGTATATTCAAAAACGCTTGTGAGAAAATTCGATATTTTGATCATTCCTCGGGGTTCTAAATTTTCATCCCATTCAAGTTTCCAAAGATTTAGAACATCTTCGTAATCGGTTGTAAAAAACAATTCACCTTCCGAGTTAAATCGCGGGGAAGCTATGTTGGCATCAGTGTAGGTCAAATAATTAATTAAGTGATCGGATAGATCGTATTTGAAGAGATTAATTTTTTTTTCATACCGACCTTCTGTTCTGTCGGACGCAAAAACAACGTAATTACCGTCGTTGCTGAATACCGGTTCTTTATCGTAGTAATAATCGTTTGTCAACCTTGTGAGTTTTCCGCTTTCAACGTTTACAATAAATATATCCGAAAAACCTTTTTTGTCTATAGCCGAAAAAACTATTTGAGAACGATCCTTTGAAAATTTTGTCCCTTCGATAGAAATTATTTCGTCAAAGCGGAAAGTTTTAGTAATCTCTTTATTGGAAATCGAGTACAGGTGTATCACATCGGAAGCGCCGGATTTTGTTACGAAGACTATCTCTCCGTTTGCGGATACGTCTATCGAAGGTTTCATCAGATGGAACGATTCAAAGATTTCTTCCCTCTCCCCCTGAATAAGCAGCAGAGGTTCTATAAAATCTTTGGATTTATCATTAATCTCGAGTTTATAAATGGAACTATAGCCGCTTCTATTAGCAATAAATATCAGCCATTCTTTCTCGCCGTCGGAATAATAGCATGGAGAGAAATTGAACCCTTCATTAGTCAATTTTTTCGATGCAATTTTATGCGGAAATTTCTCCCCGATCAGCGGATAATATTTCCTTTTCAGATAATACTCATATTTCCGGTCAATGTGTTCAATGCTCTCCTCAAGCGTGAATTCGAGTACATCATTAAAATTACTGAACCGCCAGGAATTTTCGAGAAGCAATAATATTTTGCTCTCACCATATTCATCTGATAAATATTTAAGAAAATTCTGACCGGCTTTATACATGATAAATGAGCCGTAGATTTTATCCATATCGCTGTATTTTGAAAATAAATTACTCAGCACGACATCTCGCAGTACCATTTCAGCCTGTGCGTCCCAATAATAAGACCAATATTCCGCAAGCCCTTCAACAAACCAAAGAGGCGGCATATTTAATTCAGCGCTTCTGTGATTTGTTTTCATATTATAAATTTTGTCAATCATAAAGACGTGCACCATTTCGTGCTTAATTACATGCTCGAACTGCTCTAATGAGCCCTGATAAGGAATAACGACTCTTCCTTTGAAAAATTCAAAAAATCCACCCACGCCTTCAGGTATAAATCCCGGTCTAGTGTTTGTCTGCTGAAAATGAATATGGGTGTTGTAGAAAATCAATGGGATTTTTCTTGTTACATAATGATTGAATTTTTGTTTTAGGTCATCAAAAGAATCCTGTGCAAACTTAGCGCCGATCTCAGCGATATTTTCAAAATCTCCATAGTAATAGATATTGAAATTTTCCGTGCCGATCATTTTCCAGTTAAAATCCTCGTACTGCACCTTATTTCTTCCGAAGAAAAAATACTGTGCATCGGCATTACCGGGAAAGGCGCATAAGATAAGAAGACAAAATACCGATACAGATTTTATTAAACGTGATTTATCAGATGAAATCATTACAGAGGCAAATATCATAAGTATTTCTTAAGAAGGCAACGAGAAAATTTTCTGTCTTTATGAATCGAAGATTTGTTCGATATCCTCGTCGTAATTAGAATCGTAAAACAATTTAATTTTTGTTTTTATTTCGTTTTCAGTTTTGAGCAATAAACACTCTTCTACTAATTCCTTGGTTTTTTGATAAGACATTTTCCTGATTATCTTTTTTATCTGCGGTATAGAAGCAGCATTAACGCTGATTGCGTCAAATCCTAAACCCAGGATTAGAGGAACCGCAGTGTGATGAGAAGCCATCTCTCCGCATATACTTACAGGTTTTTTATTTTTCTTGGCGTCTTTAAGAATAAATTCCAGCGCCCTTACTACAGCTGGATGATATTCCTGATACTGGTTACTAATAATATCATTCCCCCTGTCAACAGCAAGTAGATACTGTATCAGATCGTTAGTGCCAATACTGAAAAAATCCACATATTCCGAAAAATCATTTATCATTAAAGCCGCTGAAGGCACTTCGATCATAATGCCGAAATCAATATCCTTATCATAATTCTTCTTCTTAGACTTTAATTCCGACATACACTCATCGATTAGTTTTCTCGTTTCCAGGACCTCCCGGATAGAAGATACCATCGGGATCATAAAATTAACATTACCATGAACACTTGCACGAAGTACTGCCTTGATCTGTGTCTTGAATAATTCTTTGTGGTCAAGCAAAAATCTTATTCCTCTCCATCCAAGCATTGGATTGGGTTCTTTCACGTCAACCGGAAGCACTTTATCGCCGCCGATATCAAAAGCGCGTATAGTAATTTTCTGCGGGTAAAGCTTTTCTGCAAGTTCTTTGTATGTTGTATACTGAAGAGATTCGTCTGGGAAATTTTCAAGCACGTTAAATAACTGCTCTGTACGTATTAGCCCAATACCCTTGGCGCCGTTTTGGAAAATAAATTCTATCTCGGCATTAACGTCAAGATTAGCTAATATTTTCACTTCGTAGCCGTCGGTGGTTACTGCAGGTTCGTCTTTTAATTTAAGAAGTTCGGTGTCAAGCTCATTAAGTCTTTCTATCTTATCGGAATAATAATTTATCTGTTCATCAACCGGTTTAACATATATTACTCCGTGGTAGCCGTCAATTATAACTAAATCGCCCTCGTTGATTTTAGAAGTCCCGTCGTGGACACCCACAACCGCCGGTATACCGAGCGATCTTGCAACAATAGCCGCATGCGAGGTTAAACCGCCGACGTTAGTGATATATCCTTTTGTATTTACCCGGGAAAATAGAACCGTATCCGCCGGAGAAATTGAATGTGCAACAATTATTACGTCGTTACTTATTCGCGAATGCCATTTTTTGTGTTTTAGATTTCTGATTATTCTATTCTTGATATCTTCAATATCCTGAGATCTTTCCTTCATGTAAGATTCAGTGGATTCGTTCATCATATTCTGGTACTTCGTGATCTCATCATGAACAATGAATTCAGGATTGAGTTTTTCTTTTTTAATGCGGTCAAATAAATTAGCGATTAAAATCGGGTCATCCAGTATCATCAACTGCGCTTCGAAAATTGCAGCCCGTTTATTTCCTAGTTTATCAACAGCAAGGCTGAAAACTTTATTCAGTTCCTTCTTGGATTTTTCCAAAGCTTCGCGAAGATTACTTACTGCTTCGTCTACTTCAGTAATACTATCATGTGAAACGCTTTCTATTTCGCGGGTGTAAAGAAATGCCTTTGCAATTGAGATGCCCGGTGCGGCAGCAATACCTTTAATTTCGTTATCGATCAGCCATTTTTTCATAATTCGTCAAATCCTCGTTCAAAATAGGCTGCTATTGCCTCAGATGCTTCCTTTTCATCCTCTCCGTCGAAGCTTAAAACAACCTCGCTCCCTTTGGCGGCAGCAAGAGTCATAACACCTATGATGCTTTTCCCGTTAATGCTTAAGCCGTCCTTATGAATAAAAAAATCACATTTAAATCTTGCTGCCATCTTAACGATCGTGGCTGCGGGTCTTGTGTGCAAACCCGCATTATTAATAATTTTAATAGTCTTTTCTATCATTATTTGCTTCTCTTCAGTAAAGTAAAGGCTAACCATTTCAAACTGCCGGCGTTGTCGATTTTATTCACAGCTTTCAATGCTTTATCTGTATATTTTTCTACCAGTTGCTTAACTTCTTCAATAACGCCGAGTTTAATATAAATATTTCTGTATTTACTGATTTGATTTTTTTTAATGCCTTTTTTTCGAATTACCTTTATTAGGTCCGACTTATCTTTGCCCCGGGCTTTTTCCAAAGCACGAAGAAAAAGATAAGTCTTCTTGCCTTCCATAAGATCACCGCCGACTTTTTTGCCAAATTCTTTTTCATCACCTACTATATCGAGCATATCATCCTGCAGTTGAAATGCGATGCCAAGATTCAGTCCGTAAATTTCAAGAGCCTTTATTTCTTTTTTGCTTCCTCCGGAAATTTGAGAACCTATCGAACAGCACATCTTGGCAAGAGCGGCTGTTTTTTTTTCAATCATCTTCATATATTCTTTTATGCTTACTTCTTTCCTCACTTCAAATTCTTTATCAAGACTTTGCCCTTCGCAAATTTCTATTATACCTTTTGTGAAAGCCTCAACGACTCTCCTGTCATTGCTTTTGCAATCTTTCAATAAATTTTGATATGCAACTGCAATCAAATTATCTCCTGCAAGTATAGCAGTACTTAAATCATATTTGATATGTAAAGTTGGAAGTCCTCTCCGCTTATCTGCATTATCCATGATATCATCGTGAATTAAAGTGAAATTGTGTAATATCTCGACTGCAATAGCTGCATTGTAAACATCTTTAAATCTTCCGCCGGCAGCCTGCGCAGAAAGCAGAACAAGTAAAGCTCTAATCCTTTTGCCTTCACTATTCAAAATATATGAGCAAGGTTCGTAAAGAGATTTAGGATTATTATTCTTTAATAATCCGCTTAGTTTCTTTTCAATTATAGCTTTCTCTTTTAAGTAAGTCGATTCGAATCTGCTTGAGTCCTTTATCATGATTATATCATTTCCTTTTTTCTAATTATTTTATTTTTTCTGAATTGCTTAAGATTTTTTGAATTAGTAAGGAACATAATTTGTTTAACATTATTAAAAATATCGGTGATGTAACTTATTACGCCCTCAACCCCATCGGACTTAACGGTTTGCAAGAGCTTCCTCGCTTGAGCTGTAATATCAGCTCCTAATGCAAGCGCCTTTGCAGTCTCGCTGAAATGATTTACACCGCCGGACGCAATAAGTAAAAACTTATATTTTTTCTTCAAATCAGCAACTGTCCGCACGCAGTATGATGTCGGCAGCCCCCAGTCGTGGAAAAAATTTCTGCCGGTTATATTTTTGTTTCTAAGTAATTCAACGGCTGTCCAGCTGGTACCGCCAGCGCCCGCTACATCTATACCTTTTACTCCGCAGTTGAGAAGCCTCTTAGCCGTAAACGAACCGATTCCATGCCCGACTTCTTTTACAATCACAGGCGTATCAATACGGCTGCAAATCATTTCGATATTCTTTAACAAATTTGGGAAGAACGGTTCTCCATTGTTTTGAAGCATTTCCTGTGCTGGATTTAAGTGTATCACAAGCGCATCGGCATCAATCATTTCAACTGCACGCTTAACAGGTTCAATTCCTTTAAGTAAACTAATTTGTGCGGCGCCTAAATTACTTAACTTCGGTACATCAGGAGCGTTTTTTAATATTGTCTTAAATGAATTATGATATAATTTATTCTCGAGCGCTTGTCTTTGGCTGCCAACGCCAACAGGTATATTCATTTCCTGAGCAGCTGTGGCTAACTGTGTATTAATTTTAAATGACTCGTCCGTACCGCCTGTCATACAAGAAATCAAAAATGGCAGCGATATTTTCTTTCCAAAGAATTTGGTTTCAAGATTAATTTTACCCGGGTCTACTTCAGTTGCTGCATCATGCAAAAAATCATATTCTTCAAATCCATTGGATTTCTTCTTAAAAGAAACGTCTTCAGTAAGACACAAATCTATATGATCCTTTTTACGGGAAGAAGTTTCCAAGTGATTTCTTTCCATGAATGAAGATAACCTTTGATTATGACTTTTGAAATATAAAAAAAATAATGAAGATTAGCCTCAGTCATACTCTTGCAATTTTACTAAAAAAATTTAAATTGCAGATGCAACTTTCATAAAATACACCATGGGTATAATTTATGGGGCATCAACAACTACTCTTAATAGTGCTTGGCGTGGTAATAGCAGGTGTTGCAGTGCTGGTAGGAATAGATTATTTTGCTTCCCAGGCTGTTGAAAGCAGCCGTGATTCTGTAATCCACGACCTAAATCATCTCGCCTCTTTAGCCCAAACCTATTACAAAAAAACTGCTGATCAGGGAGGAGGAGGAGGAAGCTATGTGGGATTTTCTATTCCACATGCCATTGACACAACAGCTGCCGGTGTTTATACGATAATCTATGCGCGCCAGAATAGAGCGCTGCTGCAAGGCGTAGGTTTTGAAAAGGGCGACGATGCCTTCGGATGTGGAGATTTAACAACACGGGTGACGTATCAAATTCTTGTAGAGCAAGGAGGAACAACGTTAAATAAAATTTATTGACCCGCCCAAACCGCTTTATCACGGTAATAAACTGATGATATGTTTATTATTTTTCTAAGCGAATTTACAGCAAATATTCTATCTGCTCCTAAAAAGAAATCTTTGGTTATTTTAGTTTCAGAAATTTTCGGATCCGAATCAAGCATATATTGACGGTAACAGCCGTTAAGAAGTCCGCATTCTAAAGGAGGCGTGTATAAAGATTTGTTCTTCTCAATAAAAATATTGGTAATTGCTCCTTCAGTAAGCAGATTATCTTCGTTAAAAAAAACGCAGTCGAAAAATCCTGCGGATCTGGCATATTCAAGTTCTTCATCATATAACTTCCTGTTAGTAGTCTTGAAATAAAGAAATTTATCTTTACTGTCCACTGCTTTTGAGGAGATAATCAATTTATTTTCTTTTACTAAATAAGGCTTGAACTCTTCGAGTTCCAGTTTAATGCATCCCCACTTATCTAATCTTATTTTCAATCTATAATCGATTGAAGAGTTCAGAGTGGAAATTTTCTCAAGCAATTGGAGATCTAATTCAGTTTCAGAAAAATTGAACAAGAAAAAATCGGCTGCATTTTTGATTCGGCTTTTGTGATAATCCATTAAGAATATTTTACCTTTCTCAATAAGCGCAGTTTCAAATATTTCGAAATACTTATCCTGCTTCATTATAAAATTGCTTTTTAGCAGAGTTTCGTTATACTCTTTGACTGCCTCGCTGTCCCAAACGATTCCGCTGCCGATTCCGAACTCACCTTTCATTGTAATTTTGTTAATCATAATAGTGCGGATTGGCACATTGAATGATGCGTTGATCCTGTTGAAAAATCCGATAGCGCCAGTAAAAATATTCCTTGGATTTTTTTCAAGCTCTTGAATTATCTTCATCGTCCTGATTTTTGGAGCGCCTGTAATTGAACCGCAAGGGAAAATACTCCGAAATATTTCTGTCAGGCTATCCGTCCGCAGCTTTCCCTTTACCCCGGATGTCATCTGAAATAAAGATTCATATTTTCCAACTGAAAACATATCGAAGACTTCCACGCTGTTAGTATGGCAAATTTTCCCGAGATCATTCCTTAGGAGATCAACAATCATCACATTCTCAGCGCGGTCCTTGTTCGAATTCAATAATTCATTTTTGGCAATGCTGTCTTCTTTAGTATTGCGTCCTCTTTTTCTCGTCCCTTTCATCGGATTCGCTCTAATATTTTCGCCCTCGATTTCGAAGAACAATTCAGGCGAAAATGAAATAATCAGATATTCTCTATTGTTCACTATCGATATGAAATCCGCTGATTGATTGAAAAGCAATTTTAGAATGAAATTAATAAAGTCACCTTCAAAATCGAAGTTGATTTTAATTGTATAATTTACCTGGTAAGTTTCCCCTTCTTTTATGTAATCCCTAATCCGGTTAACGGCATCGTAGTATTCCTTTTGACTTGTATTCAAAATGATATTTTTGATTTCACAATTAGTGCTTGACAAATAATCCTTAACGCCTTCGTAATTAATTTGCGGGGTCTGCAATTCCGTTACTGATGATTTATCAAAAAAATTAAAACTGAATAAAGGAAAGTTCTCGTTCAAGCGGAATTCCCCGTACAGAGCCTCTTCAAATAAACAGCCTGATTCATAACTAATTAAACCGGTTCCGTAGTCAAATTTCTTGCGGTATTCATCTAACAGTTTAAACTTAACATCAAATTCATCAGGTTTGAAACATTGAATCTCTTTGCTGCTTTTACCGAATAATATCGATCTCCCGCCATCAATTATTTTTGGGGTATAGAAGAATCCATAATTGAGATTCGCGATAATATTTTGAAGAATTTTAATTATGTTCATGTCTGATATTTTAAAAAATATTAAAAAACAATTCAGGTAAAATCATGAGCAAACCCAGCTTATCTATTCAGCAAATCTGGAATATGAGTTTTGGTTTTCTCGGGATACAATTTGGCTTCGCTCTTCAGAATGCAAATGTAAGCAGAATTTTTGAAACATTAGGGGCAAGTATTGATGAAATTCCTCTCTTATGGATTGCAGCTCCTGTTACCGGTTTGATAGTTCAGCCGATAATTGGACACATGAGCGATAACACATGGAATAGATTGGGCAGACGGCGCCCCTATTTTCTGATCGGCGCAATTCTGGCATCTATCGCTTTAATTATGATGCCGAATTCGCCTGCATTGTGGGTTGCCGCAGGTATGTTATGGATAATGGATGCATCTATTAATATTTCAATGGAACCTTTTAGAGCATTTGTAGGCGATATGCTGCCTGCCGAACAAAGAACACTCGGATTTTCAATGCAAAGTTTTTTTATCGGAACCGGTGCTATTATCGCTTCTGCCCTGCCTTATGTGATGACGAATTGGCTCGGAATTTCTAACACAGCATCTGAGTCACAAATTCCTGATTCGGTTAAATTTTCATTTTATTTCGGCGCGATCGTTTTTTTTCTTGCCGTTCTATGGACGGTTATCTCTACAAAAGAATATTCGCCCGATCAGTTAAAAGAATTTGAAAATAACGACACCGCTGATAAATCTTATGAGACAGCAGGTATAATCGATTATCAAAAGTTTTTCCAAAACGGATTGATCTGGATAATAATCGGGCTGTTACTCTTTGTAGGATTTTATTATTACATCTATTTGGATTACGGGCTCGGGGTTTTCTTCGCTGGAATCTTTGCATTTGGTCTATTGCAGTTGACCGCTTCATATTTATCTAAAACTCAAAAGTATTCGAACGGTTTTCTGATTGTAATCTCAGACCTGTATAAAATGCCTACTACGATGATAAGGTTAGCTTATGTTCAATTTTTTTCATGGTTTGCTCTTTTTGCAATGTGGATTTATACTACCCCTGCCGTCACAAGACATACCTTTGGCGCAACCGATCCGACATCTGCTCAATACAATATCGGCGCTGATTGGGTTGGTGTTTTGATGGCAGTATATAACGGATTTGCTGCAGTGACGGCTTTTCTCATAATCTGGGCTGCCAAAAGAATAGGCAGAAAGACAGTACATTCGATAAGCCTTATAAGCGGTGCATTAGGATTGGCTTCGTTTTACATAATAAAAGACCCAAACTTGTTATTGCTTTCCGAACTCGGCATTGGTTTAGCGTGGGCTTCTATTCTTGCTGTTCCCTATGCAATTCTAACTGGTTCGCTTCCACAAAATAAATTGGGAACATATATGGGTATATTCAATTTCTTCATTGTCATTCCGCAAATAACGGCAGCGGCAATATTAGGATTCTTTGTAAAAAATGTTTTCGGAGGCGAGGCTATTTATGCTTTACTTCTCGGCAGCGCTTCGATGCTTGTCGCAGCTATTTTAGTTTATTTTGTTGAGGATATAAATTAGGTTATGCTAAAGTTGACATTGCTGATATTAATGTTACCTGTTACGTTGCTTTTCTCTTTCGATAAGCCGACATTTAATGAGGGATTGTCTTTTCTTTCAAACTTTATGGCATCTGAAGAATTTGTCACTTTAAAAAAACATTGCAGTGATATCGAATTGTTAGATACTATTTATTTTAAGGCAGTTAGATTTTTTAATGGCGATATTTCCGAAAGTCTTTTGGCTTTAACCTTTGCCACCTTGCCTTACAAAGAAATGCCGCTTTTAATTCCATGGATTGGTATTAGTGCGAATCTACCATTGCCTTCAGCCGCGGATTCAATCTATCGTAAAAAAAATAAGAACACGCCGAAAATTATTGTGCATGATAGTCCGAAGAACTCAGCCGGGGATAAAGACAAACTGCCTCATTTTTTTGGCAATGCTTTTATCGCATACAATCTTAGCTTGTTTAATTTTTCCCATTTTCTAAGTATTTTTATTGAGTTATTTGAGAACACATTTAAAGTTGAAGGAGCGGTAGATTTTCGCGATCTCTCAATCAACAGATTCGGTGAAATTTTTGGAGATTCACTGCGGCGGAATAATACTTCCGTTCCATCGGAGATAATCAAACTTTACAGCATAACCAATACTATTTACAATTTTTAAAAATAATCTAATTATGTTATGAAAAGTATTTTAGTTATTGATGACGAAATCGAAATTTGCGAAAGTATAAAAATGATCCTCGATTATGCTCATTACAATGTTGATTTCTCAACTTCACCAGATGAAGGGCTGGAAAAAATTCTCGAAGGATCTTATGACGCAATTCTACTCGATATTCAAATGCCGTCTTTGAACGGCTTCGAAGTCCTAAAAAAAATCCAGGATATGGAAATTCCAACGAATATAATAATGATCTCGGCTCATTCAAGCCTCGAGAATGCAGTCAAAGCAACAAAGCTTGGTGCGTTTGATTTCATTGAAAAACCTATTGACAGAGATAAACTCCTAATCTCGATCAGAAATGCCGTTGAAAAAACATTGCTGTTAAAGGAAAATAGAAAACTCAAGGATAATCTAGAAGAAGGGGATATATTAGGTTCGAGCGTTGCTATAAAAAATATAATTGAAACTATTAAACGAGTGGCTAAAACAGAAGCAAGGGTTTTGATTACCGGTGAAAACGGCACAGGCAAAGAACTCGTTGCAAAAGCCGTTCATAAAAACAGCAGCAGAGCCTCCAAAGAATTGATTGAGGTTAATTGCGCCGCTATTCCAAATGAATTAATCGAATCCGAATTATTCGGGCATGAAAAAGGTTCTTTTACCGGCGCAGTAAATAAAAGAATTGGTAAGTTCGAGCAAGCTAATAACAGTACTCTTTTCCTTGACGAGATCGGAGATATGAGTCTGCAGGCACAAGCGAAGGTTCTAAGGGCGATTGAGGATGGAAAAATAGAAAGGGTTGGAGGAAATAATAAAATCAATGTTGATGTTCGGATAATTTCTGCCACAAACAAAGATATTATAAACGAGATAAAAGAGCATCGGTTCCGCGAAGATTTGTTCCATCGCTTAAATGTTATACCTATTCACGTTCCCCCCCTTCGCGAAAGGAAAGAAGATATCGAAATATTATCGAAACATTTTGCTGAATTCATTTGCAGAAAAAATGGATTCCCGCCAATTAATTTTGATAATTCCGCAATGGAATTATTAAAATCACTGCAGTGGACAGGCAATGTCAGGGAACTTCGTAATCTAGTTGAAAGAATTATAATTATGGTGCCAAAGCAATCAATTTCAGCCAAGGATATTAACTCTTTAATACCTTCTTCCGATATTAATATTGATGAAATAATGGGCGTCAATAATTCATTCCAGGAATTTAAAGAAAAAGCCGAGCGTGCATTTATATTAAAACAGCTCGAATCGAATTCCTGGAATATCAGCAGAACAGCTGACGTACTAGGCATACAACGCAGCCACCTATATGGTAAAATGAAAAAATATAATATCGAAAAATAAATTTTACATTCACTAATTTTTGTGGAGGAGGAATAGATGAGCACAATTTTCTCAAAAATAATTAACCGGGAAATTCCTGCGGAAATTGTTTATGAGAATGAGGATATTCTTGCTTTCCGGGATATAAGACCTCAGGCACCAGTGCATATATTAATTATCCCAAAAATCATGATTGCAAAGATAACTGATCTTAATGGAGCGGAGCACGGGGAAATTCTCGCTAAGATGTTCGACGCCGTAAATATTATCGCCAAGAACGAAGGCATAGCAGAATCTGGATTTCGTACTGTGTTTAACTGTGGCAGTGATGGCGGGCAGGAAGTTTTTCATTTACATCTGCATCTGTTGGGAGGCAGGAAAATGAATTGGCCTCCGGGCTGATTTACCTTTGATAAGTTTTCGCCGATACTTACTGTTAAGAGGAGCATTTTGTAAATTATGTTGTTTTAGTGAAGATTCTTAGGTTTTTGAGAAAATCATCTAATATTCTTACTTTTTCCGATTAATTTCCCTATCGGCGATATCACGTCTGTATGTTATACCTTTAAAATAAATTTTGTTTAACGCATTGTATGCTGTTTGTTTCGCAAGTCTTATGTTATTACTAGTAATCACAGATGTAACTCCCAAAACTCGACCGCCGCTAGTGATAATTTGGTTGTTTATTTCTTTAGTTCCTGCATGATAAATTATTATGTTTTCATAATTTGTGTCCAATCCTGTTATTTCAAATCCTGTATCGTAATAATCTGGGTAACCTTCACTAACAGCAACAATACAAACTGCTGCTCCATTATTATATTCAACAGATGACATATCTAAATCGCCCAGAGCTGCAGAATTTAACAAATTAAGTAAATCGCCATTGAGCAGCGGCAAAACTACTTGAGTCTCTGGATCACCAAAACGGCAATTAAATTCTATTACTTTTGGACCGGTATTGGTAATCATTAGACCAGCGTATAAACATCCCAAATATTTTCTATTTTCTTTGTTCATGGCAATAATTGTCGGGTTGATTATATCGTTTTCAATTATTTCCAGCATATTTTCATCAACAACACTAGAAGGTGCGTATGCTCCCATTCCCCCAGTATTTTTGCCCTTATCGCCATCCATTGCTCTTTTGTGGTCTTGAGAAACAGGTAACAGTATAAACCTTAGCCCGTCAGTAATAGCAAAAATTGATACTTCTTCGCCTTCAAGAAATTCTTCTATTACTATTTTATTACCGGAAGTTCCAAATTTTTTGTCAATGAAAATATCTTTAACAGCTTCTGCGGCTTCTTTAAAATCGGCACATATCATGACCCCCTTACCGGCAGCTAAACCACTTACCTTAATTACCACTGGATAAGATATTTCTGTTAAATAATTTAAACATTCCTTGATTTCACTATTTTCAAATACTTTGAATTGGGCTGTTGGAATAGAATATTTTTTCATCAGTTCTTTAGCTAAGGATTTATCCCCTTCGAGAATTGCGGCTCTTTTGCTTGGTCCAAAAACATGGATTGATTTTTCAGCAAGCATATCCGCCAATCCATCTACTAAGGGCTGCTCCGGACCAATTATAACTAAATCAATTTTTTCATTGACACAAAAAGCAACTATTTCACAAGGATTGCTAATTGTTATATTTTCAGCAATTTTTTTTGTCCCCGGGTTACCTGGCAGACAAAATAATTTACTAAGTTTTTTACTCTTATTGATGCACATCGCTAATGCGTGTTCCCTTCCCCCTGAACCAATTATTGCGACTTTCAATATTATTACCCCTTATTCAACAATTTTAGAATGGAACTGAAATAATAACGCCAATTGCTTAGTCAACGCGTCCCTATCATGTTTTAATACAAAATCTTCATTAAACTCCGGCAGATTATTGTTATAGAATAACTTATAAATTTCAACCAAAGTATTAAATATGCCTTGAACATCCTTGGGGGATGTAATAAATGAAGCACCATACTCTTGAGCAATTTTACGAGATATACCTTCGGGAACACATGCAAGAATTGGTTTACGGGCTCCCAAGTATTCAAATAATTTCCCTACTGTGACTGTATCCATATTTTTAGAATCTGGCAGCATAAACCACAAAATATCAGCGGATTTTAATTTTCTTATCGAATCTCCATGATCCAGGTAGCCATGGTCGAAAATAAAATCTTGTAAATTTAATTTTCGGGCTAATTTGTGATTTTCATTTCGAAAATATCCCGTAAAATGAAGTTCAAAATTCTGAGCTATTTCTGGTTTTTCTATAGTCAATTTTTTAAATGCCTTCAAAAAATATAACGGTGTAATTCCCTCATAAAACGTCCCAGTGTGCAGCATCCTAATTTTTCGGTCTCGTTTTTCCCTATCTTCTTCCGGGTTATTCACAAAATCCTCATTATCAAATCCATGAGTTATAATCGAAATATCATCAAAATTCAAGAATTTGTAAACTTTCAATAACTCTTCTTTAATTCTCCGGTTTACAACAATAATATGATCGGAATTACGAAGTGCCTTATACTCAAGCTTTTTATGTTTAATTTTATGATATTTTGTTGGGTAAAAAGCAAATTGATTTTGTAGCCATAGATCTCTATAGTCTACTATCAAAGGAATATCGAATTCCTCCCGCAGCTTTGCAGTTGAAGCAAATGAAGAGAATGGCGGAGCAGAAACATAGATAATATCAAATCTTTCTTGCGATAATATTTCTTTTGCTTTTAAATATGCCCGTTTCGACCAATTCTTTTTGTTATCCGGAATTAGAAATGTTTTGCTGATTCTCGAGAATATTCTTCTGATCCATTCAGCTGGCATTTTAATAGTGCCAAATTTCTTCAAAAGAGAATTCAAATCGCTGCTCTCTGTCCGAATTACTCTAATATCATTTTTCTCAACTTCGTTTAAGAGGGATAGATCATGAGCAAAATAACCGACTTCGCCAGTCGTTAAGACAGTCGGGTCCCAATTATATTTTCTGAGATATTTTGTAAACTTTAATGTACGTTGAACCCCGCTTAATCCCATTGGAGGATAATAATAAGCTATTACAAGAACTTTAAACATTTTCTAACCGTATCAGAAATTCATTTTTGATTGATAATTTGGAGATTCCTTGGTCAGTATAATATCGTGCGGGTGGCTTTCTCTCAATCCGGCATTTGATATTTTCACAAATTTGGTTTTCGATTTAAGTTCACCAATATTTTTTACACCACAGTAGCCCATTGCAGCTTTTAATCCGCCGATAAACTGATAAATAGTATCGGCAAGTGGACCTTTATAAGGGACTCTTCCTTCAACGCCTTCTGGAACGAGTTTCTTTATGTCATCCTCTGCATCCTGAAAATATCTATCCTTACTGCCTTCCTTCATTGCGCCCAGAGAGCCCATGCCGCGATAAACCTTAAAACTTCTACCTTCAAAGAGAACTTTTTCGCCCGGAGTTTCATCAACACCGGCAAACATTCCGCCGATCATTACCGTATCGGCTCCTGCTGCAATCGCTTTCGGAACATCACCTGTTTGTTTAATACCGCCGTCGGCTATAACAGGAATCCCCTTCCCTTTCATTGCCACTGCTACTTCATAGACTGAACTAATTTGAGGTACGCCGACACCTGCTATAACGCGGGTTGTGCAAATGGAGCCGGCACCAATACCAACCTTTATTCCGTCAACTCCGCATTTATATAATTCAAGAGCTGCTTCTTTTGTAACTATGTTCCCTGCTATTAATTGTAAATCCTTATATTTTTTTCTTATTAATTTAATGGTATTCAATACCCCTTGCGAGTGACCGTGTGCGGTATCTACAACAATCACATCTGCATTTGCAACAATAAGCGCCGCGACTCTTTCTAACGTATCTTTTCCTACACCTACTGCAGCCCCGACTCTCAGCCTCCCGAGTTCGTCTTTGCATGCATTAGGAAATTTTTTCTTCTTCGAAATATCTTTAAACGTAATTAAACCTTTCAAGACCCCGCGTTTATCAACGACTGGAAGTTTCTCTATCCTATATTTTTGAAGGAGGATTTCTGCCTGTTCAAGCGTTGTACCAACAGGAGCGGTTCTAAGATTTTCTTTTGTCATTACATCACTAACTGGCTGCCCCAAATTTGGTTCGAATCTTAAATCACGGTTTGTCAATATTCCTATTAATTTTTTTGAATCGTCGACTATAGGTATCCCCGATATTCTGAATTTAGCCATTAAATTTAGAGCATCGGCAACCGTAGAATCGGGTGAAATAGTAATCGGGTCATGAATCATACCGCTTTCCGATCGCTTAACTTTGTCCACTTCCTCAGCCTGTCTTTCTATGCTCATATTCTTATGAATAAATCCAATACCGCCCTGTGCCGCCATTGCAATAGCCATTTCTGATTCAGTGACTGTATCCATCGCCGCAGAAATGAATGGGATGTTTAATTTTATTGCGGGGGTTAAATAACTAGTGATATCAGCCTCTCTCGGCAGAACTTTGCTATGACTCGGCAATAAGAGGACATCGTCAAAAGTAATACCTTCAAATAATATTTTTTCTTTATGCATTATAACTCCGATTTTTTCTATTCGAAAGCGCTTATACCGGTAATGTCTTCCCCAAGTATAAGGGTATGCATCTCGTGCGTACCTTCATAAGTTTTAACAGATTCAAGATTATTTGCATGGCGCATAACCGGATATTCGTTTAATATTCCATTAGCGCCGTGAATTTCCCTGGCAATTCTTGCAATTTCAAGTGCCTTCTCGCAATTATTCCGTTTTGCAAAAGAAATATGTGTATGATTTGCTTTACCCGAATCTTTTAGTTTACCGAGATGATAATTTATCATTTGCGACTTGGTTATCTCGGTCAGCATATAAACCAATTTCTTTTGAGTAAGCTGATATCCTGCAATCGGTTTGCTGAATTGTATTCGTGACTTGGCATATTTTAAAGCAGAGTGGTAACATGCAAGCATAGAACCAACCACGCCCCAAGCGATTCCATATCTAGCTTGATTAAGACACATCAGCGGCGCTTTCAACCCATTGGCATTTGGAAGAAGGTGAGAGGCGGGAACAAAGACATCTTGGAAAATTAATTCCGAAGTAACAGACGCCCTTAATGAATGTTTCCCTTTCATTTCCGGAGCTGAAAATCCTTCAAAGTTTTTTTCAACTAGAAATCCTTTTATTACACCGTCCAGTTTCGCCCACACAACGGCAATATCTGCAATTGTTCCGTTAGTTATCCACATTTTAGCGCCATTTAAAACATAACCGTCCTGAACCTTTTTGGCATTTGTCAACATTCCACCCGGATTGGAACCGTAATCTGGTTCAGTCAATCCGAAGCAGCCAATCTTTTCTGCCGAAGCGAGTTTTGGCAGCCAATATTTTTTTTGTTCGTCTGAACCGAAAGTAAAAATCGGATACATCACCAAACCGCTTTGAACGGACGCAAAGCTTCTAATGCCGCTGTCTCCTCTTTCAAGTTCCTGCATAACTAAGCCGTATGCAATATTGTTCATACCGGCGCAGCCGTAATCTTCCGGAAGAGTTATCCCGAATACACCGAGTTCTGCCAACTTAACAATAAGGTTTGCAGGGAAAGTCCCTGCTTCATAATGGTTTTCGATTACGGGTATTATTTCCGAATCAACAAAATTGCGGACAGAATCACGCACCATTAATTCTTCTTCGGTATATAATTCTTCTAAATTAAAATAATCGACTGATTCGAATTTTTCCATCTATAGTTTCTTTCTTCTTATAATTAAATTTTGTCACTGCCGTTTTAAAGCATATTTTTATTTTTAAGTGCGGTTAAAATAACATCTTTATTAAAACCTTTTTGCATTAAATGCATAATTAACTTTTGTTTTTCTTCATGCTTTGTTAGGTTTTTATTTGAGAGGGATTTCAATTTCTTCTCTGCCGATTTTTCAACATTATCGAGATGCACTTTATCAGTAGATTTCTCTTGTTTTAGCTCGGTAATAATTTCCCTCGAAATTCCCTTTTTCATTAAATCGGATATAATTCTGTTCAAACTGAATTTTCTGATTCGAACCTTCTGATCATAATAATTAAACGCAAATTTATTGTCATCTACGTAGCCGTATTCTTTTATATACTGAATTACGTCTTCAACGATACTATGTTCGGTAGTCTTTGTTCTAAGTTTTAATCTGATTTCCTTTTCCGTATAAGATTTTCGTCTTAATAAACTAAGAGCATATTTTTTTGATTTATAATATTCTGACTTTCGTCTAATTTCATCAAGTACGTTATCGTCAACCTCATTTCCCTTTATTAAACCAAGCTCAGTAAAAAAAAGCGCATCAACCAAAAAAGAAGAACCGTCGCTAAAAGTAATTCTGACTTCATTGCCTTTGAATGAAATTAACTCGGCTATCATTTTTTCTTTTTGGTATTAATTTCCTTTTCCTCACTTTCTGACGTGGCGCCGGCAGTTTCTTCTATCATTCCGATTTTTACTTTTACATCTTTTTCAAGTTTAGCCATCAGCTGGCTGTCTTCCATCAATTTTTGCTTGAACTGTTCCCGGCCTTGGAAGCGGTCTTCATCATATGTAAACCAGGCTCCGCTTTTTTTAATAATATTTTTTTCTACTGCAAGATCTATTAAGTCGCCCGATTTGCTTATTCCTTCGTTGTACATAATATCAAATTCTACTTGTTTAAAAGGGGGCGCCACTTTACTCTTAGTAACTTTTACCTTTGTTCTATTGCCGGTAACATCCTCGCCTGACTTTATTGCCGATATCCTTCTTATATCAAGCCTGACGGAAGCGTAAAACTTTAACGCATTGCCGCCTGTAGTAGTTTCAGGATTCCCGAACATAACGCCAATTTTGCTTCGGAGTTGATTCGTAAACATTACGCAAGTGCGCGATCTGTTCACTGCGCCTGTAATTTTTCTTAATGCTTGAGACATAAGCCTGGCTTGAACTCCCATTTGAGCATCTCCCATTTCCCCTTCAATTTCACTGCGAGGAACAAGAGCTGCTACCGAATCAATAATGATTACGTCAAGCGCGTTGCTGCGAACAAGAGTGTCAACAATTTCAAGAGCTTGTTCTCCGTAGTCAGGCTGCGACAGCAGAAGATTACTAACATCAACACCCAGCCGCTTGGCATAATTAACATCAAGCGCATGTTCGGCGTCAATAAACGCCGCTAATCCACCGCTCTTCTGCGCCTCGGCAATGATGTGGAGACAAATAGTTGTTTTACCGGAAGATTCGGGACCGTAAATTTCTACTATTCGCCCTCTAGGAACACCGCCGATGCCGAGTGCATAATCGAGGGATATGCAGCCGGTGGAAATAGAATCCACTTTATTGATTACTCCGTCCCCAAGTTTCATAATGGAGCCTTTGCCGTAGGTTTTTTCGATACTAAAAATTGTATCTTCTAAAATCTTTTGTTTTGCTTCTTTATCGTTGGACATCACTTCTCCTTCTTTATATAATTTTAATTCTTTCTAATGTTTGATATTCCGAACCTTCACGGCGGAGTGTACTTTTTATCAAAGAGATATAACCGGATTGATAACTCAAATCCTCCACCGATAGGTTAAAAAAATTATTCAACAATTCAAATTTATTTTCTTCTTTTATTCTAAGTAAAGTCAAATGGGGTATGAATTTTCTTTTTTCTTTTTCGAAACCTATTTCAAACAGTTTTTCTTCTAGTTCTTGAAAAATTTTAATCATATCCGGATTGTTTTTAATACCGACCCATAAGACTGCCGGTTTTCTGTTTCTATAGAAAAATCCAAATTTTTTAAAATCGACCGAGAATGGTTTAAACCCGCCAGCCGTTTCGCAAATAATCCTTTTTATATCCGGTATAAGTTTATTTTCAACATCTCCTAAAAATTTTATTGTGAAATGCAGTTTCTCTTTTTTCTCCCATCTGAATGAATTATACTTTTTACATTCCTTTCTGAGAGCTCCCTCAATCTTCTCAATTATACAGTCTGGTATTTCAAGAGCAATAAAAAGTCTACTCTTCATTCGGAATACCGAGTAAATGCCGTCTTAACATCTCAAGCGCAGCTTGAGACGCTCGGTCTTTATTAAGAAGCCTGTCGTCCCCAAATCTAAATTCTTTAGCGGTACAAATTTTATCATCACATATTCCAATATATACAAGCCCCACAGGTTTTTGAATTGTTCCGCCTTGAGGTCCCATAATGCCGGTAACAGCTAAGCCGATATCGGTACCAGATACTGCCCGGACACCTTCAGCCATAAGCCTGGCAACTTCGAGGCTAACGGCTCCGTATTTCATTATCAAATCTTCGTTTACATGAAGCAGTTCAACTTTGGCTCCGTTGCTGTAAGTTATTAATGCTCTTTCAAAATATGCACTGCTTCCGGAAATATTTGTCAATCTACTGCTTATCAATCCACCGGTGCATGACTCAGCAACTGCAATTTTTAATCCTCTTTCAATCAGCAGCCGGGCAGCTACGCTTTCAATCAGTTCGCCATTCTTACCATAAATATATCTTCCAATAAGCGCACGGATCTTTTGTTCGACATGTGAAAGAACTTCTGATGCTGTATGTTCATCTTTTTCTACAATAGAAAGTTTTATTTTTACACCGAACTGATTCGGCAGGAATGCAATTTTTGAACTTCCCAGTAAAGCATCAAGATCGCCGAGTCGATCAAATAGATTTGATTCGGGAATACCTGTGGTCATTAGACTAAGAGAATACAGTTTCTTTTCGGTGGTCATTAATTTTTCTTGCAGTGAAGGAATTACGAATGATTCCATCATTCCAATCATTTCTATTGGAACTCCGGGAAGGGATATAAAAATTTTCCCTTTACGTTCAATCCAGGTTCCGGGCGCAGTTCCTCTGTTATTTCTTATCACTTTTGCTATTCTTGGTACAAGCGCCTGCTTTCTGTTCGTCTCGGTTAATTCTCTGCTGCGCTTTTCAAAGAACAGCTTAATATCGTTCAGTACATCTTCTGATTCGATTAAGTCGGTATCAAAAAATTTAATAATTGCCGTTCTTGTTACGTCGTCATTAGTTGGTCCTAAACCGCCGGTGGCGATAACCAGATCGAAATTTTCGAGGGCATGCTGGAATTCATTAAATATTGCTTGTTCGTCATCACCTACTGTAGAAGTTTTGACCACATTAATACTTAAAGCAGTAAGTTTCTCGCCAATATAAGCAGCATTGCCGTTGATGGTTTGTCCGCTTAAAAGTTCATCGCCAATTGTAATTATTTGTGCCTTCATAATATTAATGATTTTAGTTAATGAAATAATTTATTATGTAAATCGCCGGATGAATAACGATTAAAGTATAAATTGCTGCAATTATATCATCGAGCATTATTCCTAAGCCTCCATCTATCTTTTCCACGGTTCGTGCTGGAAACGGTTTGATGATGTCGAATATTCTGAAAAGCAAAAAACTTCCCAACACAAAAGGGAAATATTTCGGGACAAATAATAATGACAGCCACATACCGGTTACTTCGTCAATGGTGCATTTAGAAGGATCTTTGCCGTATATTTCTTCGAATTTATTTCCGGTTTTTACCCCTATAACAAAAAATAACGATACAATAAATATCATTATTACCGGGTTTTCGAAACCTGGTATCATATAAATCAACAGAGCAGCTAAACTGGCGAAAGTACCAGGCATCTTGGGGAGAAAGCCAGTATAAAATCCGCTGCCTAATAGATTAATAAGGAAATTAAGCTTCATAGCTAAACAGCTTTTTTATAAGTGTTTTGTTTTCGTAAAAATAAATTAAACCCGAAAAAGCAGTAAGTAAAGTGACTGCAAACATCGTATAGTAAACAATAACATCATCCAGTAAAACATTGAGGAGCCAGCCGAAGCGCTCATTTACTATTTCAAACGTACTCGCAGTATAAACAAGCAGCAAATAATATAAAAATAACATCTGAAAAAAGGTTTTCCATTTTGCATGAATGCTGGTTCGAAAATACTGCTTTTTGTATTCGGCATATGATCTTAAACCCGTTATAATAAAATCCCTGACAGCAATTACTATAACCATCCATAAAGGGAGAACATCAAGAACAACGAAAGCAAAAAATGTGGCTGAAGTTAAAATTTTATCGGCGAGCGGATCTAGAAATTTCCCCCATTCGGTAATATAATTAAATTTCCTTGCGAGCCATCCATCGTACCAATCAGTAAGAGCCGCAAGAAGAAACACAAGCAGAGAAATCTGTTTCATCAAAGGCGCCTCCGATAAGAAAAAAAACAAAAAAACCGGCGTTAAAATTATTCTTAGTACTGTTAATTGGTTGGGCAGAACCATTTAGTTATTTATCCCGTTCGTTTAATTTGCGAAGATGCTCAAACTCATAAATTCCTGTATTATGACCATCCTTCCATTGGACGCCAATTGCATAATGCCCAATTGTTTGAATGTTAACGATTGTCAATTGCTCAGCTGTGTAAAGCGGAATATATTTTGACCCGCGCTCTTCTCTTTCAGCATCGCAGATTGCGCAAGGGCAGTTCCTTCTCAAATTTGCCAATTTAATTTTTGTTTGCCCGCTGTTCTCCCATAGAATGGATAAATGTCTTTTCTCTATAATGGCGATTTTTTTTATCCGCATTATTTTATCAACTTATTCAAAGCTTCTTCGTATTTTGAAGAAGTATTATTGATTACATCCTCGGGCAAATCGGGAGCGGGAGGTTTTTGATTAAAATTAATTGACTTAAGATAGTCTCGAACATATTGTTTATCATAACTCATTTGGACTTTACCCTTTTCGTAATCGTCGCCGGGCCAGAACCGAGAAGAGTCAGGAGTTAATAATTCGTCAATCAGGATTATCCTGCCGTCAGAGAAACCGAATTCAACTTTTGTGTCGGCAATAATTATGCCCTTGGCATAAGCGTATTTGTAAGCAAAATTATATAGTTCAATAGATTTATTTTTAATAAAATCAAAAGTTTCTTTACCTATTATAGCAATCGCAGCCTCTGCGCTGATATTCTCGTCATGATCACCAATCTCCGCTTTAGTGGATGGAGTAAATATCGGTTCGGGAAGCTTTTCAGATTCCACCAGACCCTCGGGCAATTTAATTCCGCAGATAGAGCCTGTTTTCTTATAATCTTTCATTCCCGAACCTGTGATATATCCACGTACTATACATTCTATCGGAATCAATTCAGCTTTTTTAACCAACATGGATCTGCCTTCCAGCTGTTCATGGTATTTACCGCATACTTCGGGAAAGTCAACAGAGTTAGTAGAGACAAGATGGTTTTCAATAATATTTTGAGTGAGTTTAAACCAGAATTCGGAAATCTTAGTAAGAATTTTTCCTTTATTCGGTATTCCTTGATTCATAATTACGTCAAATGCTGACAGCCTGTCGGTTGATACTATTAAATAATGCTCGCCAAGATCATAAACATCCCTCACTTTTCCTCTTTTAAAAAGTTTGATATCAGGAATATTAGTTTGATAAATTACCTTTCCCGTCATATTATAATTCTCCTTTGCGCACTTTGAAATAATTATTGTATTTTTGAACAGAGTTTTCGTAATTGTTAAATCAATGAGTTCAAATATAAACAGCATGTTTCATAACTTCAAAAAGCTTGCAAATAATTATCTTCTTTACGGAATATTAGGAACAATTCTGCTGGTTTCATCTTCTCTCATTCCGATTGCTTTCATCAACGAAACTCCCATCACAATGCTGCCTTTTTGGGATAATTATACTATTGGGAAAGAATGGGAATGGATAAATATTTCAACCTTCAGCATCACTTATTTGCTTTCTGTTTTTTTAGGGCTGTATTTTTTATTAAAGAAGAAACGTGCTGGGCTGGCTGTAAGTTTGTTTATCGAATTATTAATGCTCTTATTCATTCTAATAGCCTTATGGATGACTTCACTCGATGTCGTTGAGGGTCATATCAATAACTTTAAATTCTCATACGGTATTCTTGCGGCTTTTTTGGGAATATTATTATACTCTTTCTCTTATTTTACGATAAAAGATAGATGAAAAAATATCAAATCACATTATTATTTCTCAAAAAGTGTTAATTTTAGGATGTAATTCACTTTGTAATTACTAATTATCAAACGGAATAAAATTGTTAGAAAAAAATGCTGAAGCCGGAATACCGAAAGATTTGGTTGAAGAGGAATTAAAATTAAGAACAAGAAAGTTATTATTATCTCCCCTCAGAATTATTGCATACTTAACAATAATCACGGGGTTATTTGCTCTTATTTTTGAAGTAAGGCATTTTCATGAACATTCCTTTTCAATTTATTATGCCAGGTATATAGCAATAACCGTTGCCTTCTGGGTTCTTCTTGTTGCTAATACAAAAAGCGCTCATCAATATGCCACATTGCTCGTGCATCTGCTTCTTATTACTATTATTCTTTCATTCGGTTGGATGATTTATATACTGCCCAAAACCATAATGCTAAATTCGAGCATTGCTGCATTGACAATATTTACTGCATCGGTCTTCTTAAGCTGGGATATGAGAAACCAGATTATTGTGGCAATTTATTACAATCTAATCTTTGCGGCTTCACTCTTTCTGAACAAACAGAATATTTACAGCCTGCCCAATATATTTGAAACAGTCGTCCTCGTAATGTTTTTGAGCATATTGTCAATCGTAGCAAGTACGGTTAATTTCCAGTTAAGAAAAAAAGTTCTAATCAGGTCAATACAGGTATCACGGTCGGAGAAAAAGTACCGCGAAATATTTAACAGCGCGGTAAATGGTCTTTTTCAGTTATCCAAGGATTGGGATTTTACGCTGTCTAACTCATCATTAAAAAATATTCTTGGTTATAAAACTGATTTTGAATTAACGAATGTCAACTTTCCTAAACAGCACTTTAAAGACGAACTCGAAATTGTAAAAATTCAAAATAAATTAAAGTACATTGCCGATATTGAGAAATACCAGATCAGCCTCAAGCGTTTTGATGGTTCTGAAATAATTGTAAACTTAAATCTTAGAGCGGACAAAGAAAACGGGGCTATAAAAGGATACGAAGGAAGCATTGAAGATATTACGCACGAAGTAAAGGCAAGAGAACTGCTGGTTGATGCAAAGAACAAAGCCGAACAATCCGAAAGATTAAAGTCGGAATTTCTCGCTCAAATGTCGCACGAAATCAGAACGCCGTTAAATGCTCTTCTAACTTCTATTAATGTTATTCAAGATGAAACCACCCCGGAACAGCAGAATGAGATGAGGGAGTATTTCGAAATAATTGACTTTTCAAGCTCGAGAATAATGCGTACCATTGATTTAATTCTCGATATGTCTGAGATGGAAAGCGGTTCCTATCAGCCTACTATTTCAAGTTTTGATATACATGACAGAGTACTCTTAAATATTTTTAAAGAGTATCAATCGGCAGCCAAAGCAAAAAAATTGGAATTTTTGATAAATAATTCTGCAACTGATTCTAACGTCAAAGCAGATGAGTATGCAGTCGAACAAATATTCAGTAATCTAATCGATAACGCTATCAAATTCACAGATAAAGGCAGAGTAGAGATAAACTTATATAGAAACTTTGAAGAAAAAATTGTCGTTGATGTTACCGATACGGGCATTGGAATTAATGAAGAATATATCCCTTCTCTCTTCACCGCTTTTACTCAGGAATATGAAGGTTATTCACGTAGATTTGAGGGCAACGGGCTTGGTATGGCTCTTGTAAAAAAATATGCCGATTTAATAAACGCAGAGATTTTAGTTGAAAGCAAGAAGGGGGAGGGTACAAAATTTTCAGTTATTTTCTCATAATGTTAAGGAAGTTTATATAATTACTTTAGATTCCCATTTTATTTAAACGCCTTTTCCTCTTCAATTTAAGTTCAGAGGACAACCCGGAATTATCAACATATTCTCGAAATCGTTTGGACAAATACCATTGTTTAAATTTTCCCCCGTCATTTGTAAAAACATAATCTCCTTCTTTTTGCAATTCTCTTTTACTCAGAATTTGCAATGCTGAAACACTTAAGGGTAAGTAAACTGCATCTTATTTCAAGCTCCCTTTTTGTGGAAGTTCTTTCCTAAGAATTTATTGGCACTATGTTATCAACTCTGCATAAAAATACGTGATGTTTGCTCTCCCGGTCTATCTTTGCGGCTATTGTGGAATTTAGCTTTATCTTTTTTCTTACTTCACTTACTATCCTATTATGAATTATTGTGGTTTGTAACAAAAGCTTAACTTAAATTCAGTAAGCTCGGAGTTTTTCGTTAAAGCCCATTTCCATAAATTACCTGTAATGTCGTGAAGATATGTCTGTTGACTTACCGGCAATAAATCCAAAAGACCTAATCAAAATATTTGAAAACGAAGGCTGGCAAATTCAGAGACGAGCTAATCACGACTTGGCAATGTCAAAATATTTTAACGGAAAAAATCATATTACAATCATACCTATGAAAGACAAATCTATGCCTAAAAGAACTTTGATGGCAATATTAGGGATTAAACAAACTCAAATTGGGAGAGAACGTTTTTTAGAACTATACCGTATGTTGAAAAGTATTGGATTTATTTTTCAACTAAACAACTCCGAATGTGAACCGATTCTGGTAAGTATTAACTTCTTTCCTTCTATTTTGTATATCAGCAGCAAATCGGGTGTGATATGGCACTCTCGATGTTGTTGATATTTCCCTTGCAATTTATGGTCTTTGAATTTTTCCTGTAACTTCTCACCATTTTTTAAGCTTTTTACTACTGACTCAATTTGTTCAGATTCTTCTCCCTTTGCCGGTAGTCGTTTAAAATCCTTCTTAAACTTACTTGAAAAATGGACTGTTAAAATCATTTACGTAAATCTTCAAACATTTCATCAATATCATCGTAACCTTTACTGTATTTTCCTTTGTCTACTTCATCCATCTCTTTAATCGTTTCTTCGTTCGGAACTTTTAACTCAAGAGGGAATTCCTTTCTATTTACAAGGTTACGGAAAAAGATTCTCACTGCTTCAGATTCACTCATCCCAATTTCATCGAGTATCTTTTTTGATTTTTTCTTTAATGACGGCTCAAGTAATACTCTTATTTCTGAGGTTTTTCTTTCTGCAATTTTCCCCATTTTTATCACTCCATTTTTGTGGAGTAATTTAATTAGAAATAGAAATCATTGCAAGAGAATTATTAATAAATTCTTTTCTTAATTATTTTTTGTTCGCTGCGGATTTACGAAGTTTCTTAATTTGCGGGTAATGTTGATGGTAGTATTCGTAAACATTTCTTTTTAGAATACCTTCTCTTTCAGAAAGAACTTTGGCAGCTTTGTTCAAACTCTTTCGGGACTTCAATTCCCTTGCGAAATCTTCAAAGAAAACTCTTCTGCATATCTCTGTTACTGGTAAGTTTTTTTTAAAAAGTATTTCAGAATTTACTAAGTGGGATCGAACATGTAATCTTTTTTGTATGTTAGTTATGAGAAATTTGGAGATAAGTGATTGTTGTAATTCATACTATCTCATGTAATTTAATTAAGTGAAATTTTACAAATTACATCCTCAGCTTTCTTATCGCTGGAGAAGAGCAGATAATATAAATAACTTGGACTAATTCGTTTCATTGATTACCTCGTTTTTAATAAACAATTACTTCCATTTTTGAATTATATTCTTCCATCTCACCGGATAAATATTTACTTATGTTGCCAAGTCTGCCATGCATCACTCTTAATAACGACTGATAAGATTCCTCGGAATCGTTTGTACAAATACCATTGTTTAAATTTTCCCCCGTCATTTGTAAAAACATAATCTCCTTCTTTTTGCAATTCTCTTTTACTCAGAATTTGCGATGCTGAAACACTTAGGGGTAAGCTGTGAATTTTCCAGGATTTAGTCATTGAATTTCGATTATCGAGGAACAGTTTAAAATTCTTAAAATCAATTTGTTCCTAGGTAAGGTTGATGAGATCACTTTGACGAATGCCTGTAAGTAAGGCGAATTCTACAATATCACAGATGTGCGGGTTATCTATGTTTCTTTTTAATGTTTCAAATTCTGCCTCAGTAAAGTAACCGTTCTTGTGTTTAGAGAGATACATCTAAGAACTTCTTCACCTCTCAAAAAGAAATAGGATTTGCAGCATTAAAGTTCTGACAAAATTTCTGCAAGGTTTTAATCCTGTTGGGGTTAAGTTGATTGGCTTTAAAAATAAAAAGGCGAAAACTCGGTAATTTTCGCCACGGCAAGTGGGCAGAGACGGAATCGAACCGCCGACACAAGGATTTTCAGTCCTTTGCTCTACCGACTGAGCTATCTGCCCTTCAGAATTTAGTGGGACAAATCTATTACTTTTCATTCTAAAAACAAAATAAGAAAATTATTTTCACTCCTCTAAATTTTACATTACAAGAGCCATAATTGCTTTCTGTACGTGCAGACGATTTTCGGCTTCGTCAAAAACAACAGAGTTTACCGAGTCTATAACCTCGTCAACTACTTCATCTCCCCTGTGTGCAGGCAGACAATGCATAAATAGATAATCATCTTTCGCATTCTTAACAAGCTCCGGATTAATTTGGTACTTCATAAAATGTTTTCTTCGCTCCGAAGCCTCTGATTCCTGCCCCATACTAGCCCAGACGTCGGTATAAACAATATCGGCATCCCTGACTGCGTAAATGGGGTCTTCGATGATTTCCACTTTACTTCCCATATATTTTGCGTTACGCGCAGCATTTTCAACTATTTCTTTTTGTGGAGTATATCCCGACGGCGAGGCGATGGCAACGTTAATTCCAACTTTTGAACAGCCGTGTAAAATGCTGTGAGCCATATTATTCCCGTCTCCGATATATGCAAATTTCAAACCTTTCAAAATGCGTTTCTTTTCTATAATAGTGAATAGATCGGTTAGTACCTGACATGGATGCAAAAGATCCGTAAGCCCGTTGATAACGGGTATATCCGAATGCTTTGCAAGATCGAGTACATCTTGATGCGAAAACGTTCTGATCATTAATCCGTCAAGATATCTTGAAAGAACTTTGGCAGAGTCGTAAATGTTTTCGCTTTTGCCGAGCTGAAGATCATCCGGACCAAAATACATTCCAATTCCGCCCAACTGATAAATACCGACCTCGAATGAAATTCTTGTACGTGTAGAGCGTTTATGGAATATCATCCCAAGCGTTTTCCCGGATAAATAATGATGGGATTCGCCTGTTAATTGCTTTTCTTTGAGTGCTCTGCTTAGATCAAATATCTGATAAATTTCTTCCACAGTAAGATCATTGATAGAAATTAGATCTTTACCTTTCATGTTTACTGCCATATTATCTCCGCTTATTATTTTTTATTCTAATTAGAATTTTATACGAGTTCCGCAGTCCGGCTTTTCAAGTTCGTTCACTTCGGTAATGATCGTTTCTTTACCGGGATACTTCGAAAACTCTATTGCAGCAAGTATTTTCTCACCCATACTTCCCGCTGCAAAATGTCCGTCATTGTAATATTTTTTTGCTTCGTCGGGCGTAATTGTATCAAGTGCTTTTTGTTCCTTTGTATGAAAATTAATATAAACTTTCGGAACATCAGTAATGATAAACAATGAGTCTGCATTGATTTCTTTTGCAAGCAATGCAGATGCAAGGTCTTTATCAACAACAGCTTCTATTGCTTCAAGAAAATTATTACTGTGCCGAAAAACAGGAACTCCGCCTCCCCCGGCTGCGATAACTATGCTGCCCTTGTTAGCTAGTTCTTTGATTGCCTTTTTATTAAAAATATCCATTGGTTTAGGAGATGCCACTACTCTTCTCCAGCCGCGTTTGCGTGGATCCTCCCTAAATATCCAGTTATTTGATTTAGCCAGAAGATCGGCTTCTTCTTTAAGGTAGAATGCGCCAACAGGTTTTGTGGGATTATCAAAAGCCGCATCCTTTATATCAACCAGAACCTGAGTCACGAGAGTAACAACATTTTTTTTTATCTTGTGTTCACTCAAAACATTCCTCATTTGCCTTTCGATCATATAGCCGATTCCTCCCTGCGAATCGGCTACGCAAATATCCAATGGCATTTTAGGAATTTTGTATTGGCTGTAACCGGCTTCGTTCCTTAAGAGAATATTACCGACCTGAGGACCGTTACCGTGCGTTATTATAATATTATATCCGCTTTTAATAAGATTAAGAACTTTCTCACAAGTTTCGTAAGTGTTTTTTTCTTGCTGCTCAATTGTTCCGGTTTCATTTCCTCGAAGCAGCGCGTTCCCGCCAAAAGCAACAACGGCTAACTTCTTTTTCATAAAATTCCTTTTTCTTTCAACACAGCGGCTAAATTGTTCTGTCCAATTTCCTGCAATTCATACATTACCCGGGTAGTTGGCTTATTAATTTTCAATAATCTGCCGAGATCTATAGGTGTGCCGATAACCACCGAATCGCACTCAACTTTATTGATAGTTTCTTCAAGGTCTTTCATCTGTTTTTCACCATACCCCATAGCAGGCAGAAGAATACCAATGTCAGGGTACTTTTTGAATGTATCTTTTATAGATTTAACAGCGTATTCACGCGGATCAATTATTTCGACCGCACCCAGCTTTTGAGCTGCCACAGTGCCGGCTCCGTACTTCATTTCGCCATGGGTTAACGTAGGACCATCTTCAACTACAAGCACCCTCTTGCCTTTAATCACTTCAGGTTTATCAACCACAAGCGGTGATGCCGCTTCAATTATTGTTGCTTTTGGATTCACCGCTTTCGCATTATTAATCACCGTCAGAATATCTTCAAAAGATGCGGAATCAATTTTATTGACTACAACGGCATCTGCTTGTCTTAACGTAGTGTTTCCCGGATAATAAGAAAGTTCATGACCTGGTCTGTGCGGGTCGACTACCGTAAAAGTTACATCAGCTTTATAGAAAGACATATCGTTATTACCGCCGTCCCATAAAATAACATCGGCTTCCTTTTCAGCTTCTCTTAGTATGGCTTCGTAATCAACGCCCGCGTAAATAATCCCTCCCAGTGCGATGTGGGGTTCATATTCTTCAATTTCTTCGATTGTACAGTTATGAGATTTTAAATCTTCAAGAGAAGCAAATCTTTGAACCTTTTGTTTTACAAGGTCGCCGTAAGGCATAGGGTGTCTTATTGCCACTACTTTCTTTCCAGCTTCGCGCAATAACCTTACAATCTTTCTTGAGGTCTGGGATTTGCCGCACCCGGTTCTTACAGCGAGAACTGAAACAACCGGCTTGCTGCTTTTAAGCATTGTTTCTTCACCGCCAAGTAAGCGGAATGAAATTCCGGCGGCATTTACTATTGATGCTTTAGTCATTACATAATTAAACGGAACATCAGAGTAAGAGAATATAACTTCGTGTACATTTAATTTTTTGATAAGATTTTCCAACTCACTTTCTTCGTAAATCTTAATCCCGTCGGGGTATAATTTCCCGGCTAATTGTGATGGATAAATGCGTCCGTCGATATTCGGGATTTGTGTCGCTGTAAACGCTACAACGTTGTAATCTTCGTTATCTCTGAAATAAACATTAAAGTTATGAAAGTCACGTCCGGCGGCTCCCATAATCAATACATTCTTACGGCTCATAGAAATACTCCTTTATTTTATTATTCTACTGTTACACTTTTGGCTAAATTTCTTGGTTGATCAACATTCAATCCTTTCTTGACGGCTATGTGATATGCGAGAAGCTGAAGAGGAATAACCGTCAATATCGGCATTAACATTCTTATTGTATTAGGCACTTTAATAACATAGTCCACAATTTTATCGATATAATTATCATCTTCCGTTGCGATTGCAATTATTCTTCCTTTCCTTGCTTTAACCTCTTCAATATTGCTTAAAACTTTCTCATAAACCGAATCAACAGGCGAAATGAATACTGCCGGCATATTTTTGTCAATTAAAGCAATAGGACCATGTTTCATTTCTGCGGCAGGATATCCTTCGGCGTGGATATAAGAAATTTCTTTTAGTTTAAGAGCACCTTCCAGAGCAACGGGAAAATTATAACCGCGCCCGAGATATAAGAAATTTTTTGAATCAATAAACTCTTCGGCAATCTTTTCAATCTTTGCGTGGTTATCCAAAATCTGTTGAATTTTAGACGGGATTTTATCAAGCTCTCTCAAAATATTCTGCCCGTCTACAAGACTAAGGTGCTTTGTACGTGCAATTAAAATTGTAATTAAAGCCAGAACTACTAGTTGGGATGTGAAGGCTTTTGTCGAAGCAACTCCTATTTCAGGCCCTGCGTGAATATAAACGCCTGCATGACTCTCGCGCGCGATAGAACTCCCTACTACATTACAAACGCCGAGAACAAGCGCTCCGCGTCTTTTGGCTTCTTTCATTGCGGCAAGAGTATCTGCCGTCTCTCCGCTCTGGGATATAAATATACAAGTATCATCGGCGGTAATTATTGGATTTCGATACCTGAATTCGGAGGCATATTCAACTTCAACAGGAATGCCTGCGTATTGCTCAATCATATATTCGGCGACCAATCCGGCATGCCAAGAGGTGCCGCAGGCGCAAATTAATATTCTGTTGGAATTTGCGATACGTGTTTCAAACCCTTGAAGACCGCCGAGTTTTGAAGAGCCTTCCTCAAAAAGCAGCCTTCCTCTGAAGGAGTTTTTTACCGAAACCGGCTGTTCCATAATTTCCTTCAGCATGAAGTGCGCATAGTTCCCTTTACTAATTGAATCGATTGATATTTTAACCTGTTGTATTTCCTTTTCTATCAGTTCGTCATCAATATTTTTAACTTCAAAACTATCCTTTTGAACGCAGGCTATTTCGCCGTCGTCCAAATAAACTATACTGCTTGTATAAGAAATTATTGCATTTACATCGGAGGCTATGAAGTTCTCGCCGTTCCCCAATCCTATAACGAGCGGCGAACCTTTTCTTGCTACAATAATTTTTTCGGGGACATGAGTAGATGCAATGGCAATACCGTAAGTACCTTTTACCATATTCATAGCATATCTCACCGCATCGAAAAGGGAAACATCCTTTCCCATAAAAAAATCAATCAACTGAACGAGAACTTCCGAATCTGTTTCACTCCGAAATTCGAATCCTTTATTCTGCAGGTCGGTCCGTAGTTCATTAAAATTTTCAATTATTCCATTATGAACTAAGAATATTGTAGAATCCTTGTTAACGTGAGGATGTGCATTAACTTCATTCGGTTCGCCGTGAGTTGCCCATCTTGTATGAGCAATACCGACTGAAGAATCAATCTTCAGTTTGGATATTTTATTCTCTAATTCGGCTACTCTTCCCTTTTTCTTTATCACAACCGGAGTGTTATTTTCAATCAAGCCAACGCCTGCTGAATCATATCCCCGGTATTCTAATCTTTTTAATCCTTCTATTAATATAGGCACACAATTTTTGCCGCCTATATATCCAATAATGCCGCACATAATTGGACTCCTATTTAAATTTAATAATTACTATTAGAAAATACTGATGGTTAATGATCAGGGCAAGGACGGATAAACCGGGGGTTGATAGTTATCCTTAGAAATTTGTATGATTTTTTTTTCTTTTTCATAATTGGAATAAACATACTTTTATTGACAGCAAATTTATCGAAATTATCTGAATACTTTCAATTATTTCGAAAAAATTCGTATTAAACGACTTTATATACCCCGGTTTGATAAATTCTGCTGGAATTTAATGTATTTATTGCTCAATATTTTATATATTTTTAATAGTGTTTCTGCTAAATCATTCAAGGAATAAAATTTATGAACAAGCAGGAAGAAATTCGATTTCTCTTAAAAAGCCATGGCATCAAATTAAGCTGGATTGCTTCGCGGCTTGACATTAATTATCAGACACTCACTTATTTACTGAATGAACCGGACAAATTTGATGATGATCTTTACAATACCATAAAAGAACTCATCAATACTTACCAATATGAATTAGGATTATTTGACGAAGAACATAATCCTGAGCCGATGGAGCTGTTTGATGAATATGCATTAAAAAAAGGGATTGGAGAGAGGATAAGAATTTTTGCAAAAAAAAAATATTCTACTTTGAAGAATTTAGCTTCGGCTATGGGTATTTCTCCTCAGCAACTTCAGCAGTATATCAGTGGAAACAGGGAACCAGGCTCTCGTATTTTGATAAGATTTCTTAGGCTCGGTTGTGATATAAACTGGCTTTTAGGGGGAGCAGAGTCAATTGAATCATATAAAATTTATCGTCTCGAAAAGGAATTACGTAAACTTAATACCGCATTACTGCAGATTGACGGAATAGTTAAAGAGATTTACAGAACCGATCATCAGTAGTCGTTTATTGGCAGTTTTATAATTGTGGAGCTAAGCGGGATCGAACCGCTGACCTTCTGAATGCCATTCAGACGCTCTCCCAGCTGAGCTATAGCCCCATAACAATTTTTGATGCACGCAAATCTAACTATCTTGATTTCATTTGTCAATCAATAGCGTTAATACTTTAGTTCATTTTCATTAATAGTGTATGACCATTGTTTTTTACCTTCCCAATTGAAGCAATAGCAGGTTAACGTTCTGTTTTTTCTTTCCCCGGCAACTTCAAAATATCCAAAGTTTCTATCGAGAACCAATGTAGAGTCTATTCTTGCATCGTTGGGATAAGCCCTCCCCGATGGCCCAGCGGTGAGAGGAGAGATCGTAAACTCATGCAAAGCGTAATTATTAAATCTTTCGAGCTTCGTAACTTCCGAGCGGTGAACATCGCCGGTGAGAAATATAACTCCTGGAATCTTTTCCTTCTCAATTAATTGAAGCAGTTTCTCTCTTTCGGAGGGATATTGCGAATGATTCTCTCCTCCGGGGTTGGGATTTAGAAACTGAGTACCGATAACAATAAATTTGAACGGTGCAAAGCTCGAAGTCAAAGCGTCAATCAGCCACTGTAATTGAGCATCACCTAAAATCTCCCGCTCAGTGGTCTTTCTGTATTCCGGCACTCTGAATGTTCTATCATCTAGCAGAAAAAAATCGAGATCGCCCCATTGAAAATAAGTCGTGATACCTTCAGACCCGGCAATGCCATAAGAAGGATTCGCCCAGAATAATTCAAATACTTCTTTACTTATATCTTTTATCCACCAGCTTCTATCGCTGTTGTTCGGGCCAAAATCATGATCATCCCAAGTGGCATAATGGTGGGTTGATGCCAAAAGCTTCTGAAGCTGCGGCAGACTCCTTGAATGAGTGTAACGTTTGATAATGCTTGAACGGGAATTCCAGTCTGCTTCTCTTAAATAAACATTATCCCCCATCCAAACCATAAAGTCGGGCTTAACATCATAAATCCTATCGAATATTTCATAATTCGCTCCGTATGGTTTATTAGGTCTATCATAAATTTCTTCGTTGATATAAGCACAGCTGCCTATAACAAATTTAATATCCGGCGGATCATGGCGCCACTGCCATAAAACCTGAGTTTGAAATACTAAAGGATAGTTGAACTCTAATTTTGTTCCGTTCAAATATACTTCGTATTGATATCTACTGCCGGGTTCTAACTCACTCAAGATTATTGTTGCAGCATATCCTTTTGACTTTTCCGTAACAAATTCTTCCGTCCACAATGCATTGTTCTCCCCCCCCTCTTCAAAATATTTTATCTGAACATTGACTTCTTTTTTTGTCTGCAGCCATACAGCAGCTTCTCTCATGTGCGAATATCCAAGCATGGGTCCGGAAATCAGAAGATCTTCATTTGGAGAACATGCCGCTGCTGCGTATAGTAACAATAATCCAGCGTAATATTTTACTCTCATTTTTTACCCGCTTATTTTATGTATTTTTTAATTATTTTCGAATCACAAATTGTATATACTTGACTGCAACTTTTAAGCGCTTAAATTTATAAAAGAACTATGACTACTAAAAAACAATTCGTAAATATTTTTCCATTACTTATCAGCCTGTTTGTTTTATTTACATCTTGCGACGATGCAGAGCAGGCAAGAGATATTGACAACAGAGTTATACCTTCCGAAAATGTAAGTTACAAGGAACATTTACAGCCGGTATTCTTCTTAAAATGTTCCACTTCGGGTTGCCATGACGACCAGACTAAAGCCGGTTCCTACAGCATGACTACCTGGTCGAACACTGTGCAGCCTGGGGTTGTTGACCCTTTCAGTCCGGAGACGAGCAGATTAATGTGGAGCATTGAAGGGCTGGGCGTTAGCATGATGCCGCCGGTCTATTCGACAATACGCCCGATGACAAATAATCAGATTGAAGGCGTTCGGACATGGATAAAAGAAGGCGCACAAAATAATTAATGCCAGGAACTATATTCTCTATATATTCTGACGTTATAAGAGGCGGCGTGTATATTTTGGAAATTTTCCTCGCCAAATCTCATCGATTAACAATCAAGAAGTTCAAACATATTATTCTGCCTGTGGGATATTACTATTATGTTGGAAGCGCTCAAAAAAACTTTACTCAAAGAATTTTGCGTCACCTTAAAAAAAGAAAAACAGTCCACTGGCATATAGATCATTTGACTTCATCAAGAAAAACAATTATCGAAAAAATATATTGCTTTCCCGGCAGCCCCAAGGTTTTTGAGGAAGAGGTTTCAAATGATTTTATTTATAAATCAAATGCTAAAATAATCTTGAAAGGTTTCGGTAATTCCGACTGCAAAACCACGCAGACAAATTTATATTTTTTAAAGAGAAAAATTCCCTACAGCCATTTCATCGAACGATACCAGTCAATAGTCCTCTTTAATCCTTCTTCCAAAGAAATTTCAGGCTGAAATTTCAGTTCTCCCTCCGCCTTTGATATATCACAAGTCCATGCTTCTTGCACAAAATCTTTTGCTTTCTCAAGGTTGAATGTTGCCGCCTTATTGCTGAATAGAGCAAATAACTGAGCAATTGCAGCCACAAAATAAACTATCAAATGAGGAATCTTTATATTAATTGCTTTTTTGCCTATTGCTTTACCAATCAGCATACTTACCTTTTCCCAATCGTAGAATTCTTTTGAACTTATATAATATGTTTGATTTACCGAAACGTCACTCTCGGCAGCAAGAAGGAAACCTCTTACAAGGTCCGCAACGTGTATTAAACTCACTCGTTTTTTATGGAACCCCACCAATGTCATAATCCCTTTTTGATAGGTCTTAAAGACGAGATAAATTTCCGTATCACGTTCGCCGTAAACCGCTGGCGCTCTGACTATTGTAATCGGTAAGATATTAGAAAATGATTTTGCTGTATTTTCCTGTTCTAATTTACTTTTACCGTAGGTTGTGATCGGTCGTGATTCGGAATCTTCATTAATTACTTTACCCTCGAGACTCGGACCGCCTGCGGTCTGCGAACTTACTATTAAAACTCGTTTGATATTTCTATTTACTTCAGCCAATACTTCAAGGAGTGATCTTGTAGTCGCAACATTACCTTCAAAATACCCTTCTTTGGTTTTTGATTTCACTACTCCTGCAACATGATATAAGTAATCAGCATCAATAAGTACTTCCGAAAGAGCCTTCTTATCGAAGAGTCCGCAACGATATATTTTCAAATCCTTATTTTCAAGCCACCTTGTGTCGCTTGATTTTCTGATTAAACATCTCACCTCATGCCCTTTACTAAGCAGCAAGTCAACGAGATGACTACCCACAAAACCATTTCCTCCGGTAACAACCGAAATTATTTTCTTCTCCATAAAACCTTCTAAATTATTGACATGATTGATTTTATACTTTTTTAGTAATAACTTTGACGCCGTATTTTTAACCGTTTCAAAATTAAAAAAATACCGCATAAAAATATATACCTTGGAGGAGACTATTGGATTTATACAAAAAGTGTTACGAGTTCACCCGGGCAGATGAAGTAAAAGCTATGGGTGTTTATCCATACTTCAGAGCGATTGAAGAGAATGAAGGTCCTGTCGTTCAAATTGAAGGAAGAAAAATTGTAATGGCAGGTTCAAATAATTATTTGGGTTTAACCGCTCACCCAAAAGTAAAAGAAGCTGCGATCAAGGCTGTGGAAAAGTATGGCACAGGGTGTTCAGGTTCTAGATACTTGACCGGAACCTTAGACCTGCATATTGAATTAGAAAACAAAATGGCTAAGTTTTTCAATAAAGAGGCTGTGATGTTATACAGCACCGGCTATCAAACAGCTCAAGGAATTATACCAACATTAGTTCAGAGGGGCGAATACGTTGTTTCCGACAGAGATAATCATGCATGCATTGTCGCAGCTAATTTAATGGCTAGAGGCGCTACTGCAGATATTCTCCGCTATAAACATAATGATATGGATGATCTTGCGAGAGTCTTGAAAAAAATACCTATTGAAACCCCTAAGCTTATCGTAAGCGACGGCGTTTTTAGTACCGGAGGTGAAATAGTAGAACTTCCTACACTCGTCAAATTAGCTAAAGAAAACAATGCAAGAATTCTTATCGATGACGCTCATTCTGTGGGTGTAATTGGTAAAGGGGGCAGAGGGACTGCAAGCGAATTTGATCTCGTCCAAGAAGTTGATCTTACGATGGGAACTTTCAGCAAAACATTTGCTTCACTTGGGGGCTTTGTTGCCGGTGAGGCGAAAGTGATCGATTATTTAAAACATCATTCACCAGCGCTGATTTTTAGTGCATCGCCGACTCCCGCTTCTGTTGCTTCGGCTATGGCTGCACTTGAAATATTGGAAGAAGAACCTTGGCGTGTAGATAAACTAATTTCAAATGCAACCTACGTCAGAAAAGCTCTTAAGCAAGCCGGCTTTAATGTAGTTGACGGTAGAACGGCAATTGTTCCGGTTATTGTAGGAAGCGATCCGGTTGCATTCAAAATGTGGAGAGCTCTATACGATGCCGGCGTGTTTGTCAATGTGTTTATTTCTCCTGGCGTCCCTCAAGGGCGGCAGATGATGCGCACAAGTTATATGGCTACTCATGAAGAAGAACATTTGGATTATATCATTGATACCTTTAAAAAGGTCGGCAATGAATTAGGTTTAATTTGATCTATAAAAATTTGTTAATGAAAAGCACACCATGCTGACGGGTTTACTTTTCTTTTTTTGGGAGAACTCATTATGAGTGAAGTGAAAATAAAAGTCGTACCCCAATCGCAGAGAAAAGCTTTTTTAAAATTTGCCTGGGAAATTTACAAGGGCGATTCTTATTGGGTTCCTCCTCTATTCATCGAGAAAATGAAAATACTCAACAAAGAAAAGAATCCCTTCTTCAAAAATGCCGATATGGAAATGTTTTTCGCATACCGCGGAGATAATATCGTGGGAAGAATCGCAGCGATTAAGAATGACACTCATATTAAAGTACACGGCGAAAATATTGGATTCTTCGGCTTCTTTGAATGCAAAAATGACCGCGAAGCAGCGCATAAACTTTTTGATGCAGCTAAAGACTGGCTAAAAAACAAGGGACTGTCTGCAATGCGCGGTCCGGCTAATCCTTCAAGTAACGACGAATATGGGCTGCTCATTAAAGGGTTTGATGATTCTCCCAGATTAATGATGACATACAATCCCGAATACTATATCGGCTTGATAGAAGATTACGGTTTTACTAAAGCTAAGGATTTATACGCTTACAGAATTTACAATGAGGAAATGAGCAAATCCGATAAGTTATTCCGTGTTGCCGAAATAGCGAGAAAGAGAACAGGCATAAAAATCAACCAGATTGATATGAAAAATTTTAAGGCTGAGTTAGAGAAAGTAAAGTATGTTTACAATAAAGCCTGGGCACCTAACTGGGGTTTTATTCCGATGACAGATGACGAGATTGATAATTTAGCCAAGGATTTGAAACCTCTCGTTGAAGAGAGTTTAGTTTTATTCGGAGAAATTAATGGCGAAACTGTTGGGTTCGCCCTCGTAATGCTTGACTTCAACGAGTTATTTAAAGATTTCAACGGCAGATTATTCCCTTTCAATTTTATAAAATTATTAACTAAAAGAAAAAAAATTAGCTGGGCTAGAACAATAACTCTCGGTATAATCCCCGAACATCAGAAAAAAGGGCTCGATGCCGTTTTTTATTCAGAGATAATCCACCGCGCAGCTAAAATCGGAATTTTTAAAGGTGAAGCAAGTTGGATACTTGAGGATAATGAAATGATGAAACGCGGGGCTGAAGTAATGAACGGAGAAATATATAAAATATACCGCATTTACCAGAAGGATATTTAGGGTACTAATTAATTTCAAAAAATAAATTAGCCTTCAGAGGCTTCAATATATTTCGATATTCTCGCAGGGTCAACACGCTTGAGAACATCAAAAAGCGATCTATCTTCAAATTGCTTTAAGTAATTAATTATCTCGCCCGCTTTTGCTTCAAAAAATACATTCAATAAAACGCTTCTTCTATTCAGTTTAATTCTTAGTGCTTCAAGATTCACTATCAACTTTTTAATACTTTCAAACGTCTTCATTTTGTTTTGATAAAACAGATCAAGCCCATTGAAGTGATAGTCCGTAAAATCTTGGCGGAATTGTTGAAAATTTGCTTCCAGAAGTTCTTCAATTATTGCACGTTTATTATAGCTTGTTGTTTTCATAATCCAAGCGTCGGAGTACTGCGAATTACATCCGAGAACTGCAATCTTCAGCGCTTCCCTGTAGAAGTCCGAACCGGCAGAATAGTCGTACGAGTCGCTGTCCCAGCCGATAATTAAGTAAGCGTAGAAATCGAGAAAACTTGTCAAAGGATCAAAATCCGTTTGATTAAAATAAAGCGGCTGATTTTTTTCATAACGGAATGACCATGAGTTGTCCATTATGCTAAGCATCAAACTGCTTTGTTCTAAACCTTCAAGCGGTCTTTGGCTTGAGATTACAACCTGCGCTGAGTATTGAGTCTCAGACGACGCCGATGTGAAAAAAATATTAAAACTACATTTGATTGGCTGCCATTCCCAGGGTCTGCCGCTAAATTGAGTTGTATTCAAATATGTTTCTATTTGATTGCGAAAACCCGAAAGTTTTTCTTTATAAGCCGTCTGAAGTTGTTCGTAGTTAATGGTTACTGTTGCATCTAACTCCTGCGAAAAAATTATTGCAGGTAAAAACAGTAATACTATTATAATTTTTTTCATTTTGTTCTCAATTGAATAATCCTATTGAATTCGAGTTTAAAAATGGATATTTTGATGCAATCATTCAAGGGCTAAAATGATAAATTCATCTACCCTTTCCTATTCATTGATTCTACTTTTCCTGTCAAATATTTGTTCCGCTCAGATACTCCCCGGAAGCAAGCAAGTTGCGGTCTCTCACTCGGGCATTGCTTTGGCGAATGACGTATTTTCCTTGTACCTTAATCCGGCAGGTTTAGCACAGCTACGGTGGCGTGAACTAGGCGCATATTATTCCCCGTCCCCTTTCGGAATGAGCGAGCTTTCAAATGCTTTTGCGGCTTATAGCGAGCCTTTTTCATTCGGAACTATCGGTTTTGGTATTATGACCTATGGTTTCGAACTATACCGAGAAAATATGATCAGTATTGCATTTTCAAAAAGACTCGAAAGGATATTATACGGCGGCGTTACATTCTCCTATAAATCAATATCAATTGATAATTATGGAAACTCGAAAACCTTTATAGTTAACCTTGGCGGTTTGGTTTATATAACTAAATATCTAAGAACCGGTTTTGCGTTTGATAATATCTCAAGGGCAACTTACGGTGGTTATAAAGATCAAATACCTTCAACTTTATCATTCGGTTTGAGTTACGATTTTTTAGATAATCTAATCATGAACACTGCACTAATCAAGGAAATTGACCGCAGCGAAGTGTATTCATTCGGCATTGATTATCAGCCAGTGGAATTTATAAATATTAGAAGCGGTTTTAAAAATGAACCGGCATCTTTTTCCTTCGGAGTAAGTATAAATTATTCCTTATTTGAATTTGAGTATGCGGGTTTTAACCATCATGACTTAGGTTTAACGCACCAGTTCGGAGTAATTTTAGTATTCAACGAAGGCAAATCCAGAAATCTTGCAATTAAAGAGTCATTTATTTCTAATTGAGTAATTATTACAAAATATTTTTTGCACTGCTGATTTTCCCATTATGGGTATTTGCTCAGAACGATACAACTTTCTCGGCTACGGACTACTTAATCGAAATTCTTGACGAGTCGAAGCTTGATGAAGAATCTTCAGAACTGCTGGAATATATCGAACAGTTATTAGATAATCCCGTTGATTTAAACAATGCAACCATTCAAGGTTTATTAGTAATCCCGAACTTATCGCCTGCCGACGCGCAAAAGATTGTTGAACACAGAAGTAGCACTGGAAGATTTTTCTCCTTACTTGAGCTGAATGCAGTAGATGGATTGAACGAAGAAACGATAAGACGGATAAAACCATTCTTAACAATCGGAGCTAAAAGAACAGACGAACCACCCGGAGATAAAATCCAATCAATACCTTTTAAGAATTTTATTTCGATAAGAAGCAGATTACAATTTGACTTACAGGATAGAAAAGGATTTATTGATAAAAAGTATGCAGGCTCTAAGTATAAAACATATACCAGAATCGCTGGCGCATACGATTTGTTTCAATTTTCAGGAATTAGCGAAAAAGATCCGGGAGAAAAAAGTGCTGTTGATTTTCTTTCATTCAGTCTTTCTCTTTCAGACTACCGCTTTATCTCCAAAGCAGCAGCAGGTGACTATTACATTGAATTTGGGCAAGGTTTGGCAATGTGGGGACCATACGGTTTTTCGAAAGGCTCGGAGGCAACAAGCACAATTATTAGAAAGAACCGCAATATAATACCATACACAAGCGCCGACGAGAATAGATTTTTTCGCGGTTCAGCGGCGGAATTACAATTTGATCAGTTCTTATTAAGCATTTATTTTTCTTCCAAACATATTGATGCAAATATCGAAAACGGATTAGTTTTCTCACTTCCGCGCGATGGCTATCATAGAACGGATTCGGAAGTGGAGAAACGAAATTCGCTGCATGAAAGAATGATCGGTTCAAAATTTGCTTATGTGCTTCAAAATAAATTCAATGCCGAGTTTATAATTTTCAATTCGACATACTCAAAAGAATTTTCCGCTAAAAATGCTTATTCTCTAAAAGGAAAGTCCTTCAATTTCTATTCGATTTCTTTCAACGCTTTGTTTGGAAGTTTATATCTTGCTGGTGAGGCTGCATACAACGGAAAATACACTGCTTCAATTCTAAACGCACACGCAGAACTCGGAAAAAACTTGCGCATTATCTTATCATTTAGGAATTATGATAAGGGATACGCTAACCTCTATGCTAATGGTTTTGGTGAGTCAACAGGCACACAGAACGAAATCGGATTTTATGCTGGGATGAAATGGAAAACAAATTACGGAATGATTTCATTCTATTTCGATCAGTTTAAATTTCCCGGTCCGACATTTTCAAATCCTTTGCCGGTTTCCGGCAATGAATTTTTGATTAATTACCGCAGAAACTTTTCTGGCGTAGTTGAATTCAACGCTTTTTACATAATTGAAAACAAAGAAGTCACTATAACCCAATCTAACAAGAAGGACATCTTTGAACGGTTTAAGAAACGTATTCGGGGCGATTTAACCGTTTTAATTAATCCGCAAGTAAAGATCAAATCCAGATTAGAGATTCTAAATCTCGGATATGACTTAACTAAGCAAAGCGAAAGCGGCTTTCTTTCTTATCACGAACTCCGTGTAATGCCGCTCCAAAATTTATGGTTGAACTGCCGTATAGTTTTTTTTCAAACGGATTCTTATGATTCCCGAGTGTATCAGTTCGAAAATGATTTAAGCGGAGTTATGTCTAATCCCCCTCTTTTCGGGAAAGGCATAAGGTGGTATTTTTTGATAAAATATGAAATATTTAACAAGTTTTTTTTAACAGTAAAATATTCCGAATTATACAAACCCGATGAAAAAACACTCAGTTCAGGGTTTGGCGAGATATTGAATAATCTTGATAATAAATTTGGACTTCAACTCGATTATAGTTTTTAAGACAAAAATCGTACGAATTCAGCCGTCTTTTGCCGCTTTTTCTTGCTATATTCTACACTACTATCTAATTTTGTTATCAAAAAAAAACACAATAAAAACGGAGAAAAGCATGAGGAAAATAGTTGCAATGCCCGGGGATGGAATTGGCAAGGTAGTTCTTAAGGAAGCGATCAGACTTCTTGACGCAGCCGGGTTCAAGGCAGAATATGTGCATGGAGATATCGGCTGGGATTTTTGGTGCTCGGAAGGAAATGCCTTACCACAAAGAACCATTGATTTGCTGGAGAAACACAAAATCGGCTTGTTCGGAGCGATTACAAGTAAACCAAAAGACGATGCGGTAAAGGAATTAGCCCCTGAATTGCAAGATAAAGGATTAGTGTATTTCAGCCCGATTGTCGGACTAAGACAACATTTTAACCTGGATATTTGCATCAGACCTTGTAAATCTTTCACTGGAAATCCGCTCAATTTCATAAGGAAAGACGGCAAAGGCGGATACGAAGAGCCTGAAGTCAATGCTGTTATCTTCCGTCAAAATACAGAGGGAATGTATGGAGGAATTGAATGGACAAATCCCCCTAAAGTAGTTAGAGATGCGCTTGAAACCCATCCTAAAATGAAATCTTTCAAGGATGTACCAAGCGAGGAAATGGCTATCTCAACAAGAATAGTCACAAAGAAAGCTACTGAAAGAATTATAAGATCCGCTTTTGAATACGCTAAAACTTTCGGTTATAAAAATGTTACAATCTGCGAGAAACCGAATGTGCTTAGAGAGACTTCCGGGATGTTCTTAAAACTTGGGCGGCAGATTGCAAAAGAGTATCCTGGCATTCAACTTTGGGATACGAACATCGATGCTCAGATGATGTGGCTGACAAAGAACCCAGAAGATTACGGATGTGTGGTCGCTGAAAATATGTTCGGAGATATTATCAGCGACGGCTTTGCCGGATTAATAGGCGGACTTGGCTTTGCTTGCAGCGCAAACATCGGCAAAGAAGTAGCCGTATTTGAACCAACTCACGGTTCGGCACCTAAATATGAAAAATTAGACCCCAGTATTGTCAATCCAATTGCAATGTTCATGTCCGCCTGTATGATGCTTGATCATATTGGCGAGAAGGAAATCTCGGGCAAGATTAATAAAGCGATTGCAAAGGTAATTGAGGAGGGTAAATATAAGACTTACGATATGATGAAGCTTCGCGGCGGTCCGGATGTGTTCGCAAAAGGAGCTTGTACAACTCAGCAGATGACTGATGCTGTAATCGAGAAATTGTAAACTGATAGACTGATTTGCATCTAATATTGTTAAATTCAGAAGGAAAATATTCACAAAAGGAAAAAATATGAGAGAAAAAGTAAAAAATATATGGCCTGAAATAAATTGGATTCAGAACAAAGAACTCAGAGAAAAAGTACTGGATTGCTGGGTTTACGCTGTCGAAAACAGTGTGCTTTTACCTGAAGATCTTGAAGTAATTCCGTTCTCACTTCTGATTAAAGATTGTAAAATAACATTTATGAATCACAAAAGAACAGCGGTTCAGCTTTCTGTTGACATTGCAAAACGGATGAAGGAAAATTTCGGTGAAGAGATTAATATAGATATGGATATGCTTATTGCCGGCGCAATCCTAATTGATGTCGGTAAACTAATCGAATATGATAAAGTTGACGGCACTCTGACAACGAGCAAAGCCGGAAAGCTTCTGAGACATCCCTTTAGCGGCGTTTCAATTGCCGATAGATTCGGACTCCCGGTTGAAGTTCAACATATTATTGCATATCATGCAAAGGAAGGCGATTTGGCGAAGAGAAGCACTGAAGCAATAATAGTACATCACGCTGATTTTGTTTCATTCGATCCATTTAAGGCATGAAGCAAATAAATTCTATTACAATCAAAAAGAAATGATAAAGCAAATTTCCATTTATATGCTTTGACAAGGAGACACAATGGGTCAAACATTTATTGAAAAAGTAGTACAAAAACATGCTGTCGGTATTGAAGAGGGATATAAGGTAAAATCCGGAGATTTCTTGATGATTAAACCGGCTTACGTAATGACTCATGATAATACTGGCGCAGTGATACCAAAGTTTAAGAGTATCGGCGCTACCAAGTTAGCCGATCCAAGACAGGTTGTACATACGCTTGATCATAACATTCAGGATACTTCCGCAAAAAACCTTGAGAAGTATAAGAAGATCGAGGATTTTTCCAGGTCAGTGGGGGCAGATTTTTATCCTGCCGGCAGGGGTATTGGACATCAGATCATGTGCGAAGAAGGCTATTCATGGCCCGGAACCTTTGTGGTTGCATCCGACAGCCATTCAAATATGTACGGAGGCTTAGGCTGTCTCGGTACGCCAATTGTCCGAACCGACGCAGCATCTATTTGGGCTACTGGTAAAACATGGTGGCAGATTCCTCCTATTGCTAAAGTCGAATTGAAAGGAAAATTAAAAGACGGAGTTACTGGTAAGGATGTGATAATTGTGTTAAGCGGTTATTTTAACAAGGATGAAGTTCTTAATCATATAATCGAATTTACCGGTGACGGAATTACGCAATTGAATATTGATCAAAGACTTACTATAGCAAACATGACTACAGAATGGGGTGCATTAGGCGGCGTCTTCCCTATTGACGAGAAGACGATAGAATGGCTTAAGAGAAGAGCTGAATTCATCGCAGCGAGAGGATTGGAAGGTGTTCCTTCTGATAAAGACGGCAGCGGAGAACATCCGAGAATGAACTTGAAAAACATTTCCGCACTAATCGAAAACATGAAGAATCTTTTATCAGATCAAGATGCATATTATTCTAAAGAGTTATCAATTGATCTTTCTTCAATTACGCCGCATGTATCGGGACCTAATTCCGTTAAGGCAATGAAATCTTTATCTGATATACGGAAAGAAAATATTAAAGTTCATAAAGCTTATTTAGTCTCATGTGTAAACAGCCGAGTAGATGATATATCGCAGGCTGCCGATGTTTTGCGCGGCAAAAAAATATCGGAAGGGGTAAAATTTTACATTGCAGCTGCATCAAGCGAAGTACAAGCGGAGAGCGAGAAGAGAGGCGATTGGCAGGATTTAATTGAAGCAGGAGCTATTCCGCTGCCTCCAGGCTGCGGTCCTTGTATCGGTCTCGGTACGGGATTACTCGAAGACGGGGAAATCGGCATATCTGCAACCAATCGAAATTTTAAGGGTAGAATGGGTTCGCCAAACGCACAGGCATACCTTGCTTCGCCTGCCGTTGTTGCATACTCGGCGCTATGCGGAAAGATTGATTTCGATTGGAAAGATGAGAATTTAAAAGTGAATGGTGGAATTAAGATTAATCCCCGTCCCAAGAGAGAGGCTGTTAAAGTTAAAATCGTTCAAGGATTTCCGTCTTCCATTAAGGGTGATTTAATTTTTTGCCATCAGGATAATATGAATACTGATGGAATATATCCGGGCAAATATACTTATATAGATGACTTTAAACCCGAAGACCAGGCTAAAGTTGTAATGGAAAATTATGACCCGGAATTTGGTAATTTAGTAAAAGATGGAGATATACTTGTGGGCGGTTATAATTTTGGCACCGGCAGCTCACGAGAGCAGGCTGCAACCGCATTAAAATACAGAGGGATACAGCTCGTTATCACTGGTTCGGCTAATCAGACATACACGCGCAACGCTCTTAACAACGGATTTCTTGTGCTTGAAATACCGGAGTTAGTTGATGACTTGAAACAAAGATTCGGTAAAGATAAATTAACCGTTGCTACAAGTATTCACGCAGTAATAGATTTCAAAGAATCGATAATTACGGCTGCTGGAAAAGAATATGTTATTAGTCCTGTCGGAGCGGCAGCTCAGGAATTAGTCGCTGCCGGTGGTTTAGAAAATTGGGTTTCACAAAACCTAAAAGCATAACTGAATAAAATTACAGATAATAATAATTAGCAGATATTAAAGGAAATCTCTATGGAAAAATCAATTGCAAGAACAATAGCAGAGTTTGCAGTAAATCTAAAATACGAAGACTTACCGTCAGAGGTAGTTCATGAAGCAAAAAGATATTTATATGATTCCATCGGCTGTGCTTACGGAGCGTTTAATACAAAAGACGTAAAGATAATCCGCGATATTTATCTTGACATGGGCGGAAAAGAAGAATCAACAGTAATTGGGTTTGGTGATAAAATTCCAGCAGTGAACGCAACTTTGATAAATTCAATAATGATCCGCGCTCTGGATTTTAACGATATTTATTGGAAAGAAGATCCGTCTCACCCGTCGGATATTATTCCGGCTGCGTTATCCGTTGGCGAGAATGTTGGAGCTTCAATGAAAGATGTAATTGTTGCAATTGTGCTTGCATACGAATTCGAACAGAGATTATGTTTGTTTGCCAAACCGGGGATCCGCGAACGCAAATGGCATCATGCAACACTGACACAGTTCGTCTCACCGATAGTTGCCGGCAAGATGCTCGGGCTGACAGTTGATCAGATGGTAAACGCAATCGGAATAAACGGATCACATAATCACACAATAGGCTGCCCGACCGCAGGTAAATTAACAATGATGAAAAATACAGTTGACCCCATGTCTGTTCAGTCAGGTGTATTTGCAGCATTGATGGCTCAGAGAGGTTTTACGGGAACGGAAAAAGTATTTGAAGGTAAGGAAGGCTTTATGGATGCTTTTATTGGATGGAATGCAAAAGAAGAAAAATTAAATCCGACCGAAATGAAAGGACGCGATGGAATATCGAAATGGTCCTGGGACGTCGAAGCATTAATTGGCGGTCTCGGCAAGAGTTACAAAATATTGGAATGTGGAATGAAAGCCTTTCCTACCGAAGCTTTGACCCACACTCATATTTCCTGCGTACTAAAAATTATGACCGGACAGAATCTTGATTACACTGATATTGAAGAAGTGAAAGTGACTGCTTTTGCTCAGGCTTATGATATTCTTTTTGATCCGGCGAAGTACAGACCCCAATCTAGAGAAACAGCCGATCATTCTCTTCCTTACTGTTTGGCGGCGGCTATGGTTGATAAAAAAATCACGACTCATTCGTTTGACGAAGAAAAATTAAAAGATCCGCGCATATTCGAAGTGATTGATAAAATTAAAGGCGAGCCTTCAACCGAATTCGAGAAAATGTTTCCTGCAAAGCAGCCTTCAAAAGTTGTAATTAAAACTAATGACGGACGGGAATTTTCTGAATATCTCGAATATCCGAAAGGAGACCCCAGAGAACCTATGACAGAAACTGATCTTGATAATAAATTCTCGGGACTTACACTTGGTTTATTGAATGAAAAACGTCAAAGAGAAATAAAGGATATAATATTCAGTTGTGAAAAACTAAATGCTAAAGATTTCATGAACAGATTAATTGTTTAGCGACAACGCTTGAGTCATTAATTATTTTAATAATCTTTTAGAGAAATGCAATGGAAGAATATTTGAAAACTGCCTCGGCAGGAAAGCGCGGCGATAAGATCCGCTCGGACTGTTACGTTGAAATTAAATTAAGAAAGACTGGTAAAAACAAACTGGATATTAAAAGCAAGGTCAGTGTGATGTATGGGAATGATATCCGGAGAAGTGCGGAAGATACGATTGAGTTTTTTGAATTGAAACATGCAGACATACTGATTGAAGATTACGGTGCGCTTCCATCAGCATTAACTGCGAGGATTGAAACGGCGGTAAAAAGACTTTTTCCAAAATTACAAAAAGAATATCTGCCGGAATTCAATAAAAACAATACAGACGCAACAACTAAAGATAGATTGAGGAGAAGCAGATTATATCTTCCAGGCAATGAACCGAAATTTTATCCTAATGCCGGACTACATAAACCAGACGGAATTATTCTTGATCTTGAAGACAGCGTTGCTCCATCAGAGAAAGATGCAGCTCAATTTCTTGTTAGAAATTCATTGCGTGCAGTGAACTTCTACGGCGCCGAAAGAATGGTTAGAATTAATCAACTCCCCAAAGGCATCGAGGATTTGAAGTTCATCGTACCGCATAATATTCACGTAATATTAATTCCGAAATGTGAATCAGCTTCTCAGGTATTAGATGTCGAAAAAGAAGTGCTGCGTTTGAAGAAGGAATTCACAATTAAAAATGAAATTTATTTCATGCCGATAATTGAAAGCGCTATTGGTGTCATAAAAGCTTTTGAAATTGCCTCCGCTTCTATCTATAACTGTGCTCTTGCAATAGGGCTTGAGGATTATACGGCAGATATCGGCACTCAGCGAACCGATGAAGGCAAAGAAAGCTTTTTCGCAAGAACATTCTTAGTTAATGCCGCTAAAGCTGCAGGCATACAGGCTATTGATACTGTCTATTCTGATGTTTCTAATATGGAAGGATTAAGAGATAGTGTTATTGAGGCGAAGCGGCTTGGTTTTGAGGGCAAGGGCTGTATTCATCCCAGGCAGATAAAAGTTATTCACGAGGCTTTCCTTCCGACGAGTGATGAAATAGATAGAGCAAAGAAAATTGTTCTGGCATTTAATGAAGCCAAGACAAAAGGAATTGGTGTTGTATCGCTCGGCAGTAAAATGATTGATGCTCCGGTGGTGAAGCGTGCGAAAAAAATTATTGATATTGCAATATCGCACAAAGTTCTTTCTGCCGATTGGATTGAAAATCAATAATAACAATTATAGATAATTATTAACACACAGAGTATAAAATGAAATTAGTAAAAAATGCAGCAAGCAGATTAGTTCCAGTCGAAGTCAATGGCGAAAAGCAAATTCCATATAAAGGATTTGGTATTTATAAACCGAAAGGCAGAATGGCTGCGCCTCCGATTAGAAGCTGTGCTGATTATCCCGCTGACGGCAACAAAGTTGTAAAATCCCTTAAAGATGCGCTGAAGAAAGCGGGCTTGAAAGATGGGATGACAATTTCCACCCACCATCATTTAAGAAACGGCGATGTTCTTACAAATTATCTTTTTGATATTATTAAAGAAATGGGGATAAAAAATATTCGCTGGTTCCCTTCTGCTTCCTTTCCATGCCATCAGCATCTTATAAAATATCTTGAAGACGGAACAATCCATCATATTGAAGGCAGTATGAATGGACCGCTTGGAAGATTTACCTCTGAAGGTAAGATGAAAGGCATTGGAGTGCTGCGGTCTCACGGCGGACGTTATCAATCAATTCAAGACGGTGAAGTTCACATTGATATCGCCGTAATTGCTTCGCCTACAGCCGATCCTTTCGGAAATGCAACTGGCGACAGAGGAAAGTCAGCCTGTGGTCTTTTGGGATTTGCGCTCGGCGATTCCGAATATGCCGACAATGTAATTGTTGTAACAGATAATCTGGTTCCTTTCCCTTGCTATCCATGGCAGATACAGGGGAACAATGTTGATTCTGTAGTTCAGATTGATTCGTTAGGCGACCCTGCAAAAATAGTTAGCGGAACAACTGAAGTGACGAAGAGCCCCGATAGATTACTGATAGCAGAATATGTAGCTCAATTTTTTGAAGATTCCGGTATTATGAAAGAAGGATTTTCTTTTCAAGCTGGCGCCGGCGGCACAAACCTTGCATTTGCAGTTTATCTTAAAGAAAAAATGAAAGCCAGAGGGATTAAAGCGCGGTTTATACGCGGAGGCAGCACAAAGTATTTGGTTGAGATGCTAGAAGAAGGATTAACCGATTATATTCTTGACGGTCAAACATTTGATCTCGAAGGTGTTCGATCAATGAGGGAAAATCTTGGACATGTCAATACTTCTCCTTTCACAAGTTATAATTACCACAGCAAAGGAAATTTTGCTTCCATAGTTGATGCCGTTGTACTCGGCGCTACCGAAGTTGACCTAAACTTTAATGCCAATGTAGTTACACATTCCGACGGATATCTTCTGCACGGTATTGGCGGCTGGCAAAACTGCTTATTTTCAAAATGTACTATTTTGGCAATCCCCTCTTTCAGAGATAGAATTCCGGTGATAGTCGATGAGGTTACAACTTTAGTTGGACCAGGCGAACTAATAGACGTTGTAATAACAGAACGCGGCACCGCGATTAATCCTAGAAGAAAAGATTTAATTAAAGCATTAAAGGGATCATCTCTGCCAATTAAATCCATAAGAGAAATTTACGAGGAAGTTATTGAGCTTTGTGGAGGGGCACCGGCTAAACCCAAAGTCAATAAAGATAATGTTGTGGCTGTCATTAAATGGGTTGATGGTACTCTGCTGGATTCTGTGTTTCAGGTCATTTAAGTATTTATTTTAAACTTTTCTTCACCGAATAGAATTAACAGTTCCTATTCGGTTCATTTTTTAAATGAGGTTTTATTGAAAAAAGTAGGACTGGCGCTTGGTGCCGGTGGGGCGAGAGGTTTAGCTCACATAAAAATTCTCGAGGCTTTCGACGAGTTAGGCATAAAGCCATGTATAATTTCAGGAACAAGTATCGGCGCTATTATAGGAGCTGCATATGCATCTGGTATTTCTGCCCATGAAATTGAAAAAAAAGTAAGAAATCTTCTCGCTAAAAAGGACAGCAAGATTTGGGATTTTTATAAAAATTCGGAAATAAAACTGCTCTTCTCACTTGTCGATTTCGAGTCTAACAGCGGAGGTTTTATTAAGGGTGATAAATTCCAAAAATATTTTGAGTCAGAAGTTCCAGCTAAAGATTTTAATGAGTTGGAAATCCCACTTAAAGTAGTTGCTACAAGTTATTGGGAAAGGAAAGAAAAAATATTTCAATCCGGCGATTTATTCCCCGCAATAAGATCCAGCTACTCACTACCAGGATTGTTCTCACCTCAGGAGATTGAAGGAAATTTATTTGTGGACGGGGGCATGGTTAATCCCCTGCCCTATGATTTAATAATCGATGAATGTGATTTAACGGTAGCGATTGATGTCGGTGCTCCTGTCAACGGTGCAGATAATGAAACTCCGCCTTTCTACGAGATTTTATTTTCATCATTCCAGATTATGCAAAATTCAATCTTAAATTCAAAACTGAAGTTTTCCCGACCGGATATTTTAATCAAAACAGAAATAAAAAATATCCGAATGTTGGAATTCAGTAAAATTGACGAAATTTTCCAACAAGCGGAGTTATATAAAGCAAAGCTTCTTAAAAAATTAAAGAAGTTGATTTAGCTATATTATTTAACTAAAATAGATTAGCCCGTTTTTCTAAATAATACCTTTGTGATAAATCACTCTTCTAAAGTTGACAAATTCCCCGGATCAAGTCCCAATTCCTTTGCTTTCAACACCCTTCTCATTATTTTCCCGCTTCTTGTCTTTGGTAGTGAGTTTACAAATTTGATCTGCTCCGGTTTGGCAATCGGACCTACTTCATGACCAACATGCTGCCTCAATTCTTCAAAAAGTTCATCAGACTGCTCAAAGCCAGCTCTTAAAATTACATAGGCATAAATTGCATTACCTTTAATTTCGTGCGGTAAACCTATTGCAGCCGCTTCAGCGACTGCTTTATGGCTTACCAGCGCGCTTTCAATTTCAGCAGTGCCGAGTCTGTATCCTGAAACTTTTATAACGTCATCAACTCTCCCAATAACCCAGAAGTATCCGTCCTCATCTCTTTTTGCGCTATCACCGGTCAAATAATATCCTGGGTATTTGCTCCAGTATTGTTGAACATATCTTTCTGGATCACCCCACAACGTTCTGATCATAGCAGGCCAAGGATTCTTTATAACCAGATAGCCTTCTTCGTTGTCAGCCACTTTATCTCCGTTTTCATCTAATATGTCAAACTGGAGCCCCGGAAAAGCTTTCGTACCAGAACCTGGCTTTAATGGAACTGTCGGCGTCGGCGTAATCATAAACATTCCAGTCTCTGTTTGCCACCAAGTATCCATAATTGGACATTTTCCTTTGCCGACTGTTTTATAATACCATTTCCAAGCCTCAGGATTTATTGGTTCACCAACTGAACCAAGAATTCTTAATGAAGAAAGATCATGACGGTTAACCCATGCATCACCAAATCGCATTAGTCCTCTTATAGCTGTTGGCGATGTGTATAAAATATTTATTCCATATTTTTCAATCATTTGCCAATATCTGTTGGGATATGGATAATTAGGCGCTCCTTCATACATAAATGAGGTAGCTCCATTAAGCAATGGACCATAAACAATATAGCTGTGACCCGTTATCCAGCCGGGGTCAGCAGCACACCAATATCTATCCTCATCCTTTAAATCAAAAACGTATTTAAGAGTTGAGTAAACACCGACCTGATAGCCGCCGTGAGTGTGCAAAATTGCTTTTGGTTTGCCTGTAGTTCCTGATGTATAGAGAATGAACAATGGGTCTTCGGCATCCATTATTTCCAAGACACAATCATTGTTCGCAATTGGTAAACTTCTGAGCTCATGATACCACATATCCCTGCCAAATTCCATATTGATATCCTGCCCGGTTCGTTTCACAACAATAACATGCTCAATTCCTCCCGCTCGTTTTAAAGCCTCATCTGCTATTTCCTTCAATGGAACAATTTTACCTCTCTGATAAGCACCGTCTGCAACGATCAATACTTTTGATTGACTATCTTCAATTCTTTCGTGAAGTGATTCGACGGAGAAACCGCCATAAACAACGGAATGTATAGCTCCAATTCTTGCACATGCTAACATGGCTATAGCAATTTCAGGAATTCTTCCCATGTAAATTGTAACTCTATCGCCTTTAACTACGCCCATGCTCTTCAGAATATTAGCGAACCTGCATGTTTCCTGGTGAAGACGATAATATGACATCGCTTCAAACTCGCCCTTCTCACCCTCCCAGATTAATGCTAATTTATTTCTGCGAGCCGTTTTAACATGAACATCAAGGCAGTTGAAAGATATGTTTGTTTTTGCGCCGGTAAACCATTTATAAAATGGTTTTTCGGAATCGTCTAGCACTTTGTCCCATCTTTTGAACCAATGAAGATTTTCTGCTTCTTCTTCCCAAAAACCTATATAATTTTCTTCGGCTTTTAATTTGAACTGATTCCAATCCTTAACAATTGCATTGTTTATTGTATCTTCCTTTGGGAAAAAAACTTCACCGTTCAATTTTTGGTCTGCCATTTAGCCTCCACTTAAAATTAAAAAGATTTTTCATCTGAATTGTATGTCTAAATTATTGTTTGTTTGAAACAAAATCAACAAATCATAAATCTTAATAATTGTTTTATAGAATATGTGAAATGCTTATATTCGCAACATATCTTTGTGACAGATTAGATATTGTAATAGATTGGAGAGGTGGCCGAGTGGCTGAAGGCAACGGTTTGCTAAACCGTCGTACTGGGTAAACTGGTACCGAGGGTTCGAATCCCTCCCTCTCCGCTAGTTTTTTCTACTATAATTTCTAAACAAATGCATTTTGCATATATCTTAATAAGCCTTAGTGACGGAACTTACTATAAAGGTTCTACTAACAATTTGCAAGATCGAAT
>WYBN01000013.1 GCA_011525875.1 Melioribacteraceae bacterium
AAAAATTCTAAGTAATACCGACACCGATTATATTCTTATTATTAATAATGACACGCTTGTTGAGAAAGATTTTCTTTGTTACATGGTCGAGGGAATGGAATTAAACAAAAATGCTGCAGCCGCTTGCTGTACAATACTTGAAGAGCATGAGCGTTCCACATTATGGTATGCGGGGGGTAAAATGATCGGCTGGCGCGGTTTGGCTGTTCATAATTTCAAAGGGAAAAATTTAGAAATAATTTCCGGGAAGGAAACTTCATATACCCAGTTTGTGACAGGCTGCCTCATATTATTGAGAAAAAGTGAACTCGAAAAGATCGGTTTTGAGGACGAAAGATTTTTTATGTATCTAGACGATATCGAGTACTCCCAGCGCATGGTAAATAAAGGTTATGAACTGCTTTATATTCCCAAGGCAAAAATATATCATAAAGTATTGGGCGAGAAAGAAAGCCCATTCAAACTTTATTATTCGGTAAGAAATAGACTGCTGCTGATAAAAACAGCATTTAAGGGATGTGTATTACAGACCGCTTATGTTTATTTCATTCTGGTAATTTCTTTAAAATTACTATACTGGAAAATAAAAAAACCGGAATTTTATTCAGCAGCGAAACAAGGCTTGAAAGATTACTTTGATGAGAACTTTGGAAGAGGAAATGGATTTTTATTTTATAAATGATCTAGAAATTTATGCCGGTTATTAGCTTAATAGCGTTCGGAATATTTTTGTTTCTTTTAGTAGACGGGTTAAAGAAAAATTCGGATTTCTTTTCGCCTGCTCGAGTCTTTAGTTTTATATGGCTGATTGCGATTGCATTGGTTGAATTTAAATTCAGCCGGCTTCAGATTGAATGGAGTTTATTCGGCTGGTTTATTCTCTTAATCGGAATTGTGTTTTTTCTTTTGGGTAACTATGTTGCCTTTGTTCAGAATTTTAACATGCCCAAATTAGAAATTTCGGAAATACGAGAACGCATCAGACTCGCTGATATTAATGAGCCATTGTTTTTTAAGCTTATTATTATTTATGCTGTGATTTTTGTTGTAAGCTTCTTAACCGAGTATTTTATTGAAGGATATGTTCCCCTGTTTACTGCTCAGCCTGATAAAGCAAGAAAGATGTTCGGCATATTCGGTCTGCACCTTATTGTAAATGGAGTAAACGTTCTCCTATTTCTAATTTTTCAGTATTTCGTATTGATAAAAAATAAACCGGTCAAAAAATCTTTTCTTTCGGTGATTTTTGTTGTTTCCACAGGAAGTTTTTTCTTGCTTCTGCAGCGGTACAATTTTTTTATACTAAGCGTGATGATAGTATGCTTTTTATATTATTCCGGGAAGAAGATTAATTACAAAACTTTCATAGTTGCCGCAGTTGTAATAGTTGGATTGGTATTTTTAATACGCAGCGTTAGGATCGCACAGTTTGCCGAGTACTATTTTTTTGTTACTTCGGAAATGAAATTTTCGCCTAAGTATGCCCTCCTCTCCGAACCGTATATGTATATTGCAATGAATCTCGAAAATTTCGTTGCTAACTTTAACAAAATACAGAATCATACATACGGGTTTTTTACCGCCGATTTTTTGACTGCCCTCACCGGGGTTAAACACATCATTGCAGAGTATGCCGGTTTAGAAAAATTTCCTCATTATATCGGCGGCTATAATACATTCCCGTTTTATTGGGTTTACTATTATGACTTCGGAATGTTTGGCCTAGCAGTTTTTCCATTCCTATTGGGTTATGTTATTTCACACATATACTTTAAACTTCGGCGGAGTCCGAATCTTCCTATCCTGGTTTTATATTCAGTTGCTTTTTCTGTTATCGCAATATCATATTCGTCGGACCCGTTGACTAGACTTGATATGGTCTTTAATTATTCCGTTACGGTTTTATCGCAGTTCATAATTCTTAGAAAAACTGAAATTGCTTAATGTTAACATTCGAAAAATTACCTAAAGTCTTTGCGATTGTGCTTAATTGGAATGGATATTATGATTCGAAGAATTGTTTAAATTCACTACTCGGGGTTGATTATAAAAATCTTGAAATCGTGCTTGTAGACAATTCCTCGACTGATGATAGTTATCAGAAATTGATAGAGGAATTTAACGGCATTCATTTTACGAAGACTGACTTCAATGGCGGATATGCTTATGGTATGAATTGGGGAATCAAATTTGCAAAACAAAAGAGTTCGGACTATTATTTGATTCTTAATAATGACACCATATTTGATAAAAAGTTTTTAGCGGAGATGATTTCCATTGCTGAATTAGACCATAATATTGGCATTGTCTCACCAAAAGTTGGTTATATACAAGAACCGGAAAAACTTTACTGCGGAGGTGGTAAATTAAGTTTTTTTCTTTGCGGCGGCATCTCAATGTATCAAGGAAAACCTATTGAAAAATTTGCATTAGAAGACCGCTTTTTAAGCATGGCGGAAGGATGCTGTATGTTGATAAAGAAAGATGTTATTGAAAACGTCGGGTATTTCAACGAGAAGTACTTTCTATATTTCGAAGAAGTGGATTTTTCAATAAAAGTACGTAAAACATATAAAATTGCATTCGCTTCCAAGGCAAATATTTATCATAGAGGTGGCGCCGGTATAGGTTGGGCTAATTATTCGTCGACTTACTATTATTATTATACAAGAAATAGATTTCTTTTATTTAAAGAACATGATTTTTTTTATAAAATATATGTTTTTATATTTTCAGGTGTAAATGTACTTCTAAAATTATTAACTCTTTATTCTGGCAAGGTTTTCGCCAAAGATATGCAGGTGAAAAAGGAACTCTCAGAAAAAATAAACGCTTTAATTAAAGGTCTTGCAGATGGACTAAAATTATTTAGCGGTAAACCAAAAAGTGTATATGGGAAAACGGCAAAGTGAAAATATTTTATGTGGTCTCAAGATTTCCTCTACCAATAGATAAAGGCGATAAGCTCCGGGCATATCATCAAATCAGACTGCTCAAAGAATATCATCAAATATATCTCTTCGCAATAAATGAAGGAGATTTACCGGAGAAAAAATATCTAGATCAAATTAAAAATCTCTGTGAACGCATCCGTATAGTGAAACTTTCTAAGTTAAGAATTATATTGAATTTGTTCAGAGGTTTATTCAATAAGATTCCTTTTCAGGTCAATTATTTCTATTCAAAAAAAATTAGCAAGATTCTGTCGGCCGAGATTAAAAATTTTAACCCCGATCTCGTATTCTTTCAATTGATTAGGACGGCAGAATACAGCAAAGACAGTAACCAACGCAGAATTGCGGTTGATTTTGTTGATGTACTGTCAAAAGGATTGCATCGGCGCTCGGAAAAAAGCAGACTATTCCTAAAATATGTTTTCAATCTTGAGTATAAAAGAGTATTACAGTATGAAAAAGTGATTTCGGAAATAGCCAGCAGAACAATGATTATCACAAAACAAGACAAAAAAGATCTTCCATCAGCTCAGAATAAAGTTGAAGTCATTCCAAACGGAATTGATACTAAGTATTTTATTCCTGCAGAAACGGGTAAGGTTTACGATTTTTTGTTTGCCGGAAATATGAACTATCCTCCGAATGTTGAAGCAGTTATTTATTTTGCAGAGGAAATTTTTCCCGAGATACTAAAGCATTTTAAAAATGCAAAATTTTGCATTGCCGGAGCTTCCCCGAATAAGAAAGTATTAGCTTTGCAATCCGATTCGATAATCATAACAGGCTGGGTCGAGGATCTTCGCACTTATTATAATAATTCAAAAATATTTGTTGCGCCTCTTAAGATTGGAACAGGACTGCAGAACAAACTTCTTGAAGCGATGGCTATGAAAATACCTTGCATCACAAGTTCACTGGCTTATAATGGATTAAATGCGGATAAAGATAAAAATATTTTAGTCGCCGATACAAAAGAAGAATTTATTATTGAAATATCAAAACTGCTTACAGATCAGAATCTTTACCGGACGATTTCGGAAAATGCAAGACAGTTTGTTATTGAAAATTATGATTGGGAAAATATAAAATATCAATTAAATGATTTTTTTGAAAAAAATTTTTAGATGTTTGTGAATTATAATTACCTTATCATCGGTGCCGGTATTGTTGGTTTGGCTGCTGCATACAAGCTTCTCGAGAAGAAACCAGGCGTAAAAATCTGCATTCTCGAAAAAGAAAGCGCCGAGGCAATGCATCAAACCGGCAACAACAGCGGTGTAATACACTCAGGGGTCTATTATAAACCCGGGAGTCTGAAGGCGTCAAATTGCAGAAGTGGTTATGAATTGTTATTGACTTTCTGTCGTGAAAATGATATCAAACATGAAATTTGCGGGAAAGTGATTGTTGCAGTTTCAAAAAATGAATTACCGGCTCTCAATTTAATATTTGAACGCGGTAATTTAAATGGCTTAAATGGAATCAAGAAATTATCTAAAGAGGAATTGCTCGAGAAAGAGCCGTATGTAAATGGTATTGAAGGCATATTTGTACCGCAGACCGGCATAGTTGATTTTAAGGATGTATCGAAAAAATTATTAGAAATAATCCTGCGGAAAGGAGCCGATGTTTTCTTCAACAATAAAGTTATCGAAATCAGAAAAGAAAATAGGATTGTAGTAATAACCGGGCAGAGGGTATTTGAGACTGACAAACTTATTTCCTGCGCGGGACTTTTTTCAGATAGAATTGCAGAACTAACCGAAGGTATAATTGATGCAAGGATTATCCCTTTCAGAGGCGAGTATTATAAATTGAAAGAAGAAAAAAGACATTTAGTTAAATCGCTGATTTATCCGGTGCCCGATCCGGCATTTCCATTCTTGGGCGTGCATTTTACAAGAATGATTAATGGCGAAGTTGAAGCCGGACCCAATGCAGTCTTTGCTTTTAAGAGAGAAGGCTACCGCAAAACGGATTTTAATTTTAGCGATACTTTTTCATCTTTGGCATGGAAAGGATTTAGAAAAGTAATTCTGCAATATTGGAAAACAGGGCTTGGCGAATATTACCGGTCGTTCAGTAAAAATGCTTTTGTAAGTGCGCTGCAAAAATTAATTCCCGAAATTTGCAAAGAAGATTTAATACCCGGCGGTTCGGGTGTCCGCGCTCAGGCTTGCGACAGAACTGGTGGGCTTATTGACGACTTTCTTATTTTCGAAAGAAATAACCTGATGCATGTTATAAATGCACCTTCGCCGGCTGCGACTTCATCTTTGTCAATCGGCGGATACATCGCAGAAAAAATTTTATAAAAATTTGGGATCATGATTGAGTAAGAAATTAGAAAAAATATTTGTTTTCGCGATCGATTTTCTTACGATAAATCTCGCTACTATTTCGTTTTTCTATTTCAGAGTAAAAACGGGGTTGTTCGATATTCTTGCCGAACCGATTATTCTGCTGGCGGCTTCGGGAATTTATTTTTATTGGCTGCTCATTTTTACATTTGTCGGAATGTATAGAACATGGTTCGCCGCTTCGAGGTTTGATGAATTATCAACATTATTCAAAGCTTCTTTCGTAGGGATTTTCATTCTCTTCTTTTTAATACTATACGATGATTTTGTAAACAATGTGGCTTCGGCAAACCGTTTTCTGATATTGATTTATTGGGCAATCTTTTTACTTTACACAAGCGTGGGAAGAATATTTATCAGAAGTCTTCAACGACGACTTTTGATAAACGGAATTGGAAGAAGAAACGCTGTTATTGTAGGCTTCAACACAAAAGCCAATGATATGCATAACAATATTTTAAGGTATAAAGGACTCGGCTTGGATGTAGTCGGCTATCTCGCTGTAAATGAAGAGAATATCGGCAAATCATACAACGAAATTAAAGTTCTTGATACTTATCGAAATGTTAGAAAATATCTGCAGGAATTAAATATAAAAGAAATCATTCTTGCTATTGAAAGAGACGAGGAAGATGTTTTGATTAAGGTAGTATCGGACTGCGATAACGAAGAAGTTTCCATTAAAATAATTCCCGATCTCTATGAAATTGTAAGCGGACAGGCGCGCACTTCTCAGCTCTACGGTTTTCCCCTCATCGATATTATGCCCCAGCTTATGCCCGAGTGGGAAAAGAAAATCAAACGTCTTATGGACATGATTATTGCATTCATATTTCTGCTGTTGGCTTCGCCGGTTATTTTACTCTCCGCATTATTAATTAAGATAGACAGCAGAGGTCCCGTTTTTTATAAACAAGAACGGTCGGGACTAAATGGAAAAATATTTAATATAATTAAGTTCAGATCAATGATACAGGATGCCGAGAAACATTCCGGACCGGTTTGGTCCAGCAAGAATGACCCGAGGGTTACTCGTGTCGGTAAACTGTTGAGAAAAGTAAGGTTAGATGAAGTTCCTCAGATGATAAATGTACTTAAAGGCGATATGAGCTTAGTAGGGCCGAGACCCGAAAGACCTTATTTTGTCGAAAAACTATCGGAAGAAATACCTTTATATAAACGAAGATTGAAAGTAAGACCCGGAATTACCGGATGGGCGCAGGTAAAACATAAATATGACGAGACTATCGAAGACGTTAAAACAAAACTCCGTTACGATCTTTTCTACATAGAAAATATGTCTTTGCGTAACGACTTAAAAATACTTTTCAGAACCGCAATTGTCGTGCTTTTCGGCAAAGGACATTACGATTAAGAAAGGGAAAATTTATGAAAAAAACACTCTTGATTATACCCACATACAATGAAATTGATAATATTAGAAAAATAATTCCGGCAGTCTTTAAAGCAATACCCGGGCTTAATATTCTTGTTGTTGATGATAATTCGCCTGATGGCACTGGAAATTATGTGAAATCTTTATCCGAAACAGACGAACGCGTAAAAATTATTGAACGTCAGGGGAAGCTTGGTCTCGGAACTGCCTATGTTCAGGGATTCAAGTATGCTATTGCTAACAACTATGAAATAATACTTCAAATGGATGCCGATTTTTCGCATGACCCCAATGAGTTGAAAAATTTCCTCAGAGAAATTGAAATGCATGATCTTGTTATCGGCAGCAGATATATTCAGGGGGTTAACGTTATTAACTGGCCGATGCGCCGCCTGCTGCTAAGTTATTTCGCCAACAAATACACTAAGTTCATAACTGGGCTTCCGGTATGTGATGCAACCGGAGGTTTCAAGTGTTTTAGAGCGGAAGTTCTTAAGTCCATTAATCTCGATTCAATTAAATCGAACGGCTATTCTTTCCAGATTGAAGTTAACTTCAAAGTTTGGAAAAAAGGATTTTCTATCAAAGAGATTCCGATCATTTTTTATGACCGAAACGAAGGTCATTCGAAAATGTCGAAGAAAATTGTACGCGAAGCAGTATTTATGGTTTGGAAACTAAGGCTTCGAAGCATCTTAGGTAAATTAGATTAGAAAAACTAATGAAAAATCTTTCGATAATAATTGTTAACTACAACGTAAAAGAATTCTTGATGAATCTTCTTCATTCGCTTGAAGTAGCCGCGGCTGATTTTTCGAGCGAGATAATTGTTGTTGATAATGCTTCAACCGACGGCAGCGTTGAGGAGATAAAACAAAAATTTCCCGGCATTAATTTAATTGCGAATAAGAAAAATATCGGTTTCGGTCCTGCAAATAATCAAGCTTTGAAGATTGCCGGCGGAAAATTTATTCTGCTTATCAATCCCGATACCATAGTTAAAGAAGATACGCTTACAAAATTGTTTGATTTTTTTGATAGTCATCCGGATGCCGGTCTGATTGGGTGTAAGGTGTTAAATCCTGACGGAACTTTACAGCTTGCCTGCCGCAGAAGTTTTCCTAAGCCGTGGACTGCATTCACAAAAATTATCGGACTAAGCAGCCTGTTTCCTAAGAGTAAATTATTCGCCCGATACAACCTTACTTATCTTGATGAAAATCAGTTAAACGAAGTTGACGCAATCTCCGGTTCTTTTATGCTGATGAAAAGAGAAGTTTATGATAAGATCGGCGGGTTTGATCCCAAATTTTTTATGTACGGCGAAGACCTCGATTTTTGCTATCGGACTCAAAAAGCAGGCTTTAAAGTATATTACGTCCCTACTACAGAAATAATCCACTACAAAGGCGAATCGACTAAGAGAAGCAATATCGACGAAACTAAAATGTTTTACGACGCAATGCATCTTTTTGTCAAAAAACATTTTTCTTCTTTTTTTCTTGTTGAATGGATATTACGTTCTGCCATTCTCGTGCGTAAATTATTTGCCTTCTTAAATATTTACCGCCTGCCGCTGAGCTCGGCAATAATTGATTTTGTGTTATTTGTTTCCGCACTGATTTTTATTGAAGCCATATATAAGCCGGGGCAGTGGCTGGGCATTCCCGACGATGTTAAGCCCTGGGTTTACATTATTCCCGCAATGCTGCAGATTTTTATTTCATTTCTCTCCGGCGCTTACAAAAAAAATACAATATCAAATCTGCGTATTATTATCTCGTTAGTTATCGGACTTATTTTCATCTCTTCGATAACCTATTTTTTCAAGCAATTCGGATACAGCAGGGCAGTCATCCTTTTCAGTTATTTAATTTTATTTTTCGCTTTTTCGGCGTGGCGTATTTTGGTGAAAGTATTTTTTAAGATTGGTACGCTTGCCGAAAGTTATAAAAACACAACTCTAATTGTCGGCAGTGAATTCTTTGGAAGCGGGTTCACAAGAAAAATAAAATCCAATTCATCACAGTTATTTAACATAGTTGGGCTGATTGCTCAAAGCCAGAAAAACGTAGGCGAAAAAATCGGGGCATTCGAAATAATTGGCAGTCTTGATAATATCAGAAACGTTATTCACGAAAAGAAAATTAATAATGTGATATTTCTTTCAGGAGAAGTCAGTTACGATAAAATGTTCGAGATAATCTCAACATGTCAGGGTTTAAACGTTGAATTTATGGTCGCGGGAAAAGGTCAAGATTATTTAGTCGGAAAGTCTTCTGTTACCCTGCTTGACGATATTCCGCTGCTAAAGGTAAATTATAATATATCTCAACCGGGTTTCAAAATTATTAAACGGGTTTTTGATCTGGCGCTGTCCTCTTTAGCTTTATTATTATTTTATTTGCCGGTTTATTTACTTAGCGCTATTCGAAAGAGAACAACACATTTCGGTAAATTCATTTTAGAGTCGCACAAAGTTTTTACTGGACAGAAAAGCTTTGTAGGACCTTACTGGCATTCTTCGAAAGAAGGGTTGTATCTTGGAAAGCGGGGATTAACGGGCTTATGGTTTATTGAGAAAGTTGACATAAACGATAAGGACGATATTTCCAAACTAGATATTTATTATGCTAAAAATCAAAATATTTGGTTAGATTTAGAAATATTAGGCAAAACATTATCTTTATTTTTTATTAAAGCGGAGAAATGATGGCTTCGAATATATTGGATTTCGAGAAACCTATAGCCGAACTGGAAAATAAAATCAGAGAAATGCGGAAGTATGAAGATAATCTTGACATCAAAGAGGAGATTTCCAGTCTTGAAGAAAAAGTCGTTAAGCTGAAACAAAACATTTATGAGAACCTTACGCGATGGCAGCGCGTGCAGCTTGCAAGACACCCCGAGCGTCCGTACACTCTCGATTATATATATATGATGACTAAAAATTTTATTGAACTGCACGGGGACAGACAATATAGAGACGATAAAGCGATTGTCGGTGGCTTTGCTTCAATTGATGAGTATAAAGTCATGATTATCGGACAACAGAAAGGCAGGGATACAAAATCCAATATTTACAGAAACTTCGGCATGGCAAACCCGGAAGGGTACCGCAAAGCGCTTCGGCTGATGAAACTTGCAGAAAAATTCAACAAACCTGTGATAACATTGATTGATACGCCAGGTGCATATCCCGGGCTGGAAGCCGAACAGAACGGACAAGCTGAAGCCATAGCACGCAACCTCTTAGAAATGAGCCGCCTCAAGGTTCCGATTATTGTTGTAATTATCGGCGAGGGAGCCAGCGGCGGCGCTTTAGGAATTGCGGTTGGCGATAGAATTCTGATGCTGGAAAACACATGGTATTCGGTTATTAGCCCTGAGTCATGCTCAAGTATTTTATGGAGAAGCTGGGAATATAAAGAACAGGCAGCCGAGGCTTTGAAACTCACTGCCGTAGACTTGCTCGAACAGAAGATCATAGATAAGATTATTCCAGAGCCGTTAGGCGGCGCTCATAAAGATCATAACAAAATGGCTGAAACTCTTAGGAATGAATTAAAAAGTGAACTTGCGGCATTGATTAAAATTAAACCCGAAAAGCTGATACAAAACAGATTGGAAAAGTTCGGCAAGATGGGAGTTTACACGGAATAGTATGGTTTCGAACAAAACAATTATCCGTGTCAGATATGCAGATACGGATAAGATGCAATTCGTTTACAACGGTAAGTATTTAGAATATTTTGAAGTCGGCAGAACCGAGTTATTACGAAGCTTCGGGCTGGCTTACTCCAAGGTTGAATCCGAAGGATTCCAGCTTCCGCTGATAGAAGCGGGGGTTAAGTATATTAGCCCGGCTCGATATGACGATGAGCTGGAAGTCGAAGCGGTTGTTTCAGAACTTTACACACCGCGGGTTAGAATCCAATATAAAATTAAGCGTATAAGCGATCAAGAATTAATTGCAGAGGGATTTACAAACCATGTATTCATAAACGCCGATACGAAAAAAGCCGTGCGTCCTCCGGCTGTTTATGTTAAAACCCTCGCACCTTATTTTAAGAGAGAAGGCACTAATTAATATTTCTCCGACTAAGAGTTGTTAAATGTTAGATAAGATTAAGGAACTGACTAAAGATACAGCCGTTTACGGCATTAGTACAATCATCGGAAGATTCCTTAATTTCCTCCTCGTTCCTTTCTATACTAACGTTTTCGTCAAATCCGAATTTGGCGAGTTCACTTTGATTTATGCGTATTTGTCCTTCTTCAATGTTCTTTTTATCTATGGGATGGACGCAGCGTTCATGAAATACTATTCGCTTGCAGGAGCGGATGATAAAAAAGGAAATTTCTCTACTCCATTTGTATTCGTTTTTCTGACGACTGTTTTCTTCTCTGCATTTATGCTAATCTTTCATGGTTCGCTCGGCGTTGCCGCAGATATTCCTTTGCAGTATTCAAATATTCTTATTTATGTGATAATAATTCTTTTCCTCGATACTACGGCGCTCATTCCTTTTGCTTATCTAAGACTTGAAAGAAAGACAAAAAAATTTGCGTTCATTAAACTTGGCAACATAATAATTAATCTTGCATTAAACTTCATTTTGATTTTGGGATTTAATTACGGCATTGAAGCAATCTTCATAAGCAATCTTGTGGCTTCGGCGTTTTCGCTTTTAGCTCTCCTCCCGGATATTTTTTCAAAACTCCGCTTTTATATTGATAAAACTATTCTGACTAGGATGCTTAAATTTGCAATCCCTTATCTGCCCGGAAGCCTTGCTGCAATGTTCGTTCAGGTTATTGATATTCCAATAGTTCGTGCGCTGACAGATGACTCTACCCTCGGGCTTTACAGGGCTAACTATAAACTCGGACTGCTGATGATGCTGTTTGTTTCGATGTTCAACTATGCCTGGCAGCCGTTCTTTTTGAACAATGCTTCGGACGAAAAAGCCAAATCGCTCTTTGCAAAAATTTTAACAATCTTTTTGTTGGTCTGCTCAAGCATCTGGATTGTGTTATCTCTTTTTATTGATGATTTGGCAAAAATAAAATTTTGGGGGGAAAGAACGCTTATCGGCGGCGCATATCTCGAAGGACTTTTTATCGTGCCGGTTATTCTGTTAGCTTATATATTCTACGGCATGTACATTAATTTTACAGCGGGAATCTACATAAAAGAAAAAACTAAATATTTCCCTCTAATTACAGGAGCGGCTGCCATTGCCAATATTACCGCTAATATTTTGCTCGTGCCTGTTTTAAATATTATGGGGGCTGCACTCGCAACGCTTCTAAGTTATTTCATGATGGCTGCGGGTCTATTTTTTGTTTCGCAGAAGTTTTATAAAATTAATTACGAATACGTAAAAATCTTTAAAATATTTTTGGTAATTTTAATTACTCTTTTGGCATATTACATTCTCTTAGTCAACGGACTGCTGCTTCTGCCCGTCAAATTTATTTTACTGGTCATATTTATTTCGGCATTGCTGGCTGCAGGGGTTGTTGAAAGGAGTGAAATCATTTCGGTTACAAATATTTTATTAAGGCGGAACACAATACAAAAATGACTATCAATATTCTAGTTAAAAAATTACACTCCGGGTTTGATGATATCCCTCTGCCTGCATATTCCACAGAAGGGAGCGCCGGCATGGACCTTAGAGCCGCAATTAAAGATGATGTGATTATCGAAGCAGGTAAAACAGCCTTGATTCCTACTAATCTCTCTATCGAAATTCCCGAGGGTTATGAAATACAGGTTAGACCCCGAAGCGGCTTGGCTGCCAAACATTCTATCGGCGTGCTTAACAGTCCCGGAACAATTGATTCAGACTACAGAGGCGAGATAAAAGTAATAATGTTCAATTTCGGCGGTGAAGGTTTTAGGATTCAACGGGGCGATAGAATTGCACAAATGATTCTCTCGCGCTATTATAAAATCAAACTTATTGCTTCCGATGAAATTACGCCGAGCCTTAGAGGTTCCGGCGGTTTCGGACATACAGGAAAAAGTTAATAAAATTTTTCAATGATTAGAATTCCTTCTACGGTATTCTAAAAAAGTTTTGGATTAAAAAATGTGTGACTTTGTTCATCTGCACAATCATTCTCATTTTAGCTTACAGGACGCTGCCTGCACTATTGACGGATTAGTTGAAGCTGCGCTAAAAAATAAGATGCACGCTTTAGCTTTAACAGATCACGGCAATATGTTCGGCGCACCCGAATTTTACAAGAAAGCAAAAAAATCCGGCATCAAACCGCTTATCGGTATTGAGGCTTATATAGTAAGCGAAGGCAGCAGATTTGACCGCGGACCATCAAATCTTAACGGCGATAAACGCCGGACAAAAAATTATAATCATATCGTACTTTTAGCTAAGAACGCTGTCGGTTATAAAAATTTAATTAAGCTTACCACGATTTCACATCAAGAAGGATTTTATTATAAACCTCGAATCGATTATGAAATACTCGAGAAGTATAAAGAAGGTTTAATATGTACTTCCGCTTGCCTCGCCGGCCCGGTTTCCGTTCCTCTTCTCAACGGCGATTATAAAAAAGCGCGCAAGATCTCGCTGCGTTACAAAGAGATGTTCGGAGATGATTTTTATCTCGAAATTCAAGACCACGGACTCGACAGAGACAAAGCTATTCTTGACGGGATGCCGAAGCTTTCTAAAGAGCTCGGAATAAAAATAATTGCCACAAACGATATTCATTACATAGAGAAGGAACATGCAATTGCGCATAATATTCTTCTGAATCTCGGCGATAAAACAGGCACAGCGAATTACAAAGAATTGCGTTATCATACTGATCAGGTTTATTTTAAGTCATCCGATGAAATGAAAAAACTTTTCGGGAAATTTAAAGGGGCTATTGAAAATACCCTCGAAGTAGAAGAAAAAATAAATCTCGACCTTGAATCAAAAGTTTTTCACTATCCGCTCTTTCCAATACCGGAAAATTCCAAGGCAAAGGATCTGGATGAGTATCTCGAAATACTTGCTTCGGAGGGGCTGCACAAGAAAATTCAAAACGTGTCGGGCGAAGTGCTGGATAGATTTAATTATGAATTAAAGATTATCAAGCAAATGGGTTTCTCGGGGTATTTCCTGATTGTGCAAGATTTTATCAACTCCGCAAAGAAGCGCGGCATACCAGTCGGGCCCGGCAGAGGAAGCGCCGCAGGCAGTATCGTAGCCTATTCGCTCGGAATTACAAATGTCAACCCGATGCATTATGGCCTGCTGTTCGAACGTTTTCTCAACCCCGAAAGAAAATCAATGCCTGATATTGACGTGGATTTTGCGGATGACAAACGCGCAGACGTAATAGAATATACAAAAAATAAATACGGCGAGAACTCGGTATCGCAGATAATAACTTTTAACAGACTATCCTCGAAAGCAGTAATACGTGATGTTGCCCGCGTTTTGAAAATTCCGCTTTCGACTGTGAACAATATTACTAAGTGGATTCCTTCTAAATTCGGCAGAGTCTATTCGATTGATCAAGCCCTTGCAGAAGTGCCGGAATTAGACTGGATAAAAAAATCTGGCGACGAATCGATAAATGAACTAATCAAGTACAGCCGCATTCTCGAAGGAATGAATAGAAACTCTTCAAAGCATGCTGCCGGTGTTGTAATAACCCCGGGCGATGTAAGCGATTTTGTCCCCCTTGCACGAGCCGGAACTGACGGCGATTTGGTTACTCAGTTCAATATGACAGAGCTTGACTACGCCGGAATTCTTAAAATGGATTTTCTCGGGCTGAGAACATTAACAATCATCCGCGATACGATAGAACTTGTTAAGAAAAACCGCGGGGAAAATATTGATATAGAAATTATTCCGCTCGACGATAAAAAAACTTACGAGCTTTTTTCGAAGGGACAAACCACGGGAGTTTTCCAATTTGAATCTGCCCCGATGCGCGAGCATCTGCGCAAACTTCAGCCCGAAAGTCTGCTCGACCTATCGGCTATGAATGCTTTGTACCGCCCGGGACCAATGAAATTCATTGACACTTATATCAACCGCAAGCACGGAAGGGAAGAGGTTGAATATCTTCACCCGCTACTCGAAACAATACTTCAGGAAACCTATGGAATTATTGTCTATCAAGAGCAGGTTATTCAAATCGCAAACAAAGTTGCCATGATGAGCTTAGCCGAAGCAGATACCCTCCGGAGAGCCATGGGCAAAAAAGACCTTTCAGGAATGGAAGACCAAAAAATTAAATTCATCGAAGGCTCAAAACGCAATAATATTCCTGTTAAAATTGCCGAAAGAATTTTTAAGTTAATTCATGAATTTGCAAATTACGGATTCAACAAAAGCCATTCTGTTGCCTATAGTTTAGTGGCTTACCAGACGGCTTATCTTAAAGCTCATTATCTTCCCGAATTTCTTGCGGCAAACCTAAAAAACGAATATCAAAACACAGACAAGATAACAACCTTTCTTGAAGACTGCCGTAAATTAAAAGTTAATGTGCTTCCTCCAGATATCAATAATCCTTCAGTTCATTTTGATGTTGATAATGGCAGCATTGTTTTCGGAATGTGTGCGATTAAAAATGTCGGCGTCGGCGCCGTTGAAGAAATTAAAAATAAGCATGAAAAACTTGGCAGAGATTTCAAAAGTCTTTTCGATTTTTGTTCAAACGTTGACACTCGTATTGTGAACAAACGAGCCCTCGAAGGGCTTGTATTAGCAGGCGCATTCGATAAGCTTGAAGGCAGCAGATCGCAATTTTTTCAGGCGATAGAAGAAGCGCTGGCATTCGGCAGCAAAGTACAATCATCAAAGATTGAGCAGACAAACAGTCTGTTCGGCGAGCTTGATGGCTCAATGGACATAATAGAACCGTCCTTACCTGAAGCGCAACCATGGTCGGATAAGGAACTTCTTGCAAAAGAAAGACAAGTGCTCGGGTTCTATTTATCGGATCATCCGCTGAGAAAATATGAAATCGCCTACCGTTCATTTGCCACCGTGCATCTCGGCGAACCCGAAACATTTAATTATAACGATACTGTTGTTGCCTGCGGAGTGATTACCGAAATTAGAACAAAGATTGATAAATCAAACAATCAGATGGCATTCTTTAAAATTGATGATTTCACAGGAAGCTGCGAGTGTCTGATGTTCTCGAAACCATTCAAGGAATTCGGAACCTGCATTAAGGAGGAATCTACCGTACTGATAAAAGGGAAACTCGAAAGCAGCGGCGACACAGTAAAATTCCACGTTGAAGAAGCAGTTTCTCTTGAGGATGCTTCAAAAAGAATGACTAAGAAAATTCTACTTTTCTTTGATCCTTCCAAGCAGAATGAAAACGCGGTAACTGAATTGAAAAATATTTTTGAAAGCCATCACGGCGACACACCGGTTTATTTACTACTTTATCAAAAAAAGAAAGTAAGGCAATTTTACATTGACTACAAAGTTCGGTTGAGCGAATCTCTTATAAATAAAATCACTTCAATCTTAGGGGAGAACAACATTAAGTTTCATACGAGCTGATTGTTTGATTTAGGTTTTTAGATTTAGTAAGTTGCAACCCATTATTTTAAACTTATCAGGGGTGATAACAATGCAAAAATGGGCACTTATTTTGGGTGCATCAAGCGGCTTCGGAGGCGCATCCGCCGTGGCTTTAGCCCAGAACGGATATAATATTTTCGGCATACATCTCGATAGACAAGTCACCATGCCTAGCGTTAATCAAATTGTAAAAAAAATAGAAAAGACAAATCAGAAAGCAGTTTTTTTTAATATAAATGCCGCAGATTCTATTAAAAGAAATGATGTGCTCGATGAAATCAGAGAAACTTTAACAGGCAAAGACAATCCGAAAATTAATGTATTGATTCATTCCCTTGCCTTTGGCACATTAAAGCCATATATATCGAAAAACCCTAACAACTGCATTTCTCCTGCGCAGATGCAAATGACCCTCGACGTAATGGCTCATTCTCTTGTGTATTGGACTCAAGGCTTGGTTCAACGCGACTTGCTGGCTTTAGGCGGAAGAATTTTCGGGTTAACGAGCGCAGGCTCTCATACGGTGATCCCGTCATACGGAGCGGTATCTGCCGCAAAAGCTTCTCTGGAAGCGCATATCCGCCAGCTTGCTGTTGAACTTGGGGTGATGAAAGTTACTGCAAACGCTATATTAGCCGGAGTTACAGACACACCGGCTCTAAGAAAAATTCCCGGCAATGAAAAAATGATTCATTCTGCTCAGATGAAAAATCCTCAGAACAGATTAACTACCCCGGAAGATGTAGCTAAGGCTATTATTCTTCTATGCGACGAGAAAGCCGATTGGATTTCCGGAAATGTTCTTGGGGTTGACGGCGGTGAATATATTGTTAATTTCATCGGTGAAAAGGCACTGCAACCTATAAAATAACCTGGAATAGATAATGTTCGAATTCAGTTTCACCGAAGAGCAGCAAATGCTGCGTGATATGGTAAAGGATTTTACCAATAATGAAATCAAACCCATTGCATCGAAGATTGACGAAAACGAAGAAATACCCCGCGAATTGATCAAGAAATTAGGCGAGGTGGGGATACTCGGCGTTTCTTTCCCGGAAGAGTACGGCGGCGGCGGGTTTGGCGAAGTTGGCTACTGCATTACGCAGGAAGAGATTGCACGGGGCTGCATGTCAACGGCAACTTTTATCGGGGCACATCAATCAATTGGAGCTAATGCCATTTATCTTGGCGGCAGCGAAGAACAGAAGAAAAAATACCTTCCGGAGCTTGCAGCTGGCGAGAAAATAGCAGCTTATTGTTTAACAGAAGCTCAAGCCGGTTCAGATGCTTTCAATTTGAGAACGCGAGCCGAATTGGAAAACGGCAACTGGATTATTAACGGAGAGAAACTTTGGATTACTAACGGTGGAATTGCCGATATTGTATCGCTCTTTGCTCGCACAAAAAAAGGCATCAGCGCCTTTATTGTCGAAACCAACACACGGGGTTTCTTTGCAGGTCCGCCCGAAAAGAAAATGGGTATAAAAGGAAGCATTACAAATCCGCTTACTCTCGATGATGTAAGAGTTCCCGAAGAGAATTTGATGGGAACCGACGGCAGGGGTTTTATTTTAGCAATGAAAGTTCTCGATGCCGGCAGACTCGGTTTAGGCGCCGCATGTCTCGGCGCCGCCAAGGAAATGCTTGAACAGTCAACGGCATATTCAAAACAGCGGAGGCAGTTTGACCAGTTCATCAGCAGCTTTCAGGCTGTTCAGTTTATGCTTGCCGAAATGGCAACTCTTGTTTACGCAATGGAATCAATTGTCTACCGCACTGCAGTAGATTATGATTTAAAGAAACTCTCCTCAAGGCAGTCGGCAATCGTTAAACTTTTCTGTTCGGAAGCTCTGGATAAAGTTGTTGATCTTGCCGTTCAAGTTCACGGCGGCATGGGTTACTCGAAAGAACTGCCTGTTGAAAGATATTACCGTGACTCACGTATAAATAAAATTTTTGAAGGCACAAACGAAATTCAAAAGGGAATTATTGCCCGGGAAATAATTAAACGAAACGGAATTTTATAATTTTAGAAATTAAAGGAGTATAGAATGAAACCTTTTACATTTACTGATGATAATTTTGCCTCTGAAGCATTAAAGTCGGATATACCCGTGCTGGTGGATTTTTGGGCTGCGTGGTGCGGACCCTGCAGAATGATCGCACCTATTGTTGAAGAATTAGCAGCCGAGTATCAAGGCAAAGTAAAAGTTGGTAAACTTGACGTAGATTCAAATCAGCAGACGGCCATAAAATACGGCGTCAGAAGCATTCCAACTGTGTTGATATTAAAAAATGGTGCGGTTGCCGACACAATAATCGGCGCGGTTCAGAAACATACTTTTGTTGAAAAGCTGCAAAAAGTATTAAACTAATTTTACAATAAACAATTTAATTCGCATAAAAAGAATTTTACCTAATTAATATCTGGACTTAATTATCACTTGACAAAGTATTTGTCAGATATTATTTTTTAGTGGTTTTTTGAAAAATTAACAAGTTAGAGAAATCTCAAAATATTTCTTTAAATGTTTCTTGACTTATAGTTCATATTGTAGTAATTTGAACATGCTTTGCATCAATTGTTAACAATTTTTTAACAGAGGGAACAAAAATTAGAACGATTGAAGGCATAAAAATTTTTTCAACCATATTTAATTTAATTCAATTCATTATTTCATAACTAATTTGGAGTTGCTATGTTTAGAAAACTCTTTACCATTTCTATCATTCTTGCCCTATTTGCTTCTCTAACGATTGCTCAGAACAGAGCTATCATTCGTTCGACAGGCGAGCAGATTAATCTTAAATCTGATGTTGACCTGAAAGAAGCCATTCATATTTCGGGAATGAAAAATTTTGCTGGACAAACTGCTGTTCCAAGATTTTTGGGACAAAAGCATTTTACAGCTGCCGGCACGCTTGACACACTGACTCACGTCAAACTCGGCGGTACATGGAATACAAACTTCGGTTTCTTCGGACAGGACGTTTTTCTACAGTTCTTCGAAGCTCCCGCTGATCTTATTATTAAAGCTGCAGGTTTTGCTGTCACCGACGTTACAGGTGTTGCAGCAGGTTCTAATGTCAGCGTAAGATTGATCAGAACAAACTGGTCGCTCGATCAATTCAAAGCTTTTGCCGGAAAAAATTTCTGGGCAGGCTATTATGAAGCAGCTGGCGACGGATTTAACGGAGTTGACTTCTTCGGCGAAGAAGCCACCGGTCCCTGGGTTGACAAAACCGCAAACGGCGATATTCCTCTTCCTCCATGGGCAGACAACGTTGACCCCGCATCGAACACTTTTGATTATGACCTCTGGTCAGACGGCGGATTTGGCTGGCCTGTTACACCGGAGTTGTCAGATGACGCCTTAGATTATCAATGGGTAGAAATGAGCAGCCTCGGTTTTGAACCTGAAGTAAGCGAAGGCGAAGTTTTCTGCGTTGTTATTATTCACAATGGTGTTAATCTTGATGCCGACAGACTTGGTTTCTTTGCTGACCAAACGGTTGGAATGCCGGGATGGAAATACTATGAAAATGGTCGTACAAGTCCTGGACCCCTACCGACCGGCGACCCGGGCTGGGCTGTTAGAGCTTATACTTGGGATTTTGCAGTTGCAGTTGATTTAGTAGGCGACAGAGCCCCCGTAATTTCTGATGTTACTTCTCTGGGCACAACAATTGACCAGGGTCCAAGAGTTGTTGAAGCAACAATTACCGACGACAACCCGGGCGGTGGTCCTGCTGGCGTTGCTACTGCAGAATTATTAGTAGCTATTGACGGCGGCGAATACTCAGCGATTGCAATGAGCAATGTCGGCGGCGATGTATTTTCCGGTACAATCCCAGGTCAGTCCCCAGGAACTGTAGTAGATTATAAAGTGCATGCAGTTGACGTCGGCGGAAAAGAAAGCACATCCGGCGATTTCCAATATCAGATTTTCGAACCTACCAAACCCACATTGGTTATTTATAACGGTTCACCACTCTCAAGAGCATTCCAGCTTGATGGTTACTATCAGCAGGGATTGATCGCCGCAGGATATGACGTTTGGGTTTACGGCGATGTTGAAGCATCATTACTTGATGCATACTCAAGCGTTATTGAAATTAGCTACGAAGGCGGACCCGGTGACGATAACCGAGAAGCATTCCAAACCTGGTTTGCAGGCGGAAACAAAAATTTCTTGGTTATGGGTCAGGAAATTCTTGGCTACCTTTATGGTTATGCCAATAAGACATTCGTTGCGGGCGATTATGAATATGATGTTCTCGGCGTCCTCAATTCTTACAATGACGTTAACTATGGAGCTTCTGGTGATGAGGCTTTAGGTTCTATTGTTAAACCTATCGGCGGAACTGCATTAGGAGATTCATTAGCCGCAGCGCTGGATGCATTCGGCACTGATACATTATTATTCGACCCAAGAGCAATTTTAGGCGCAACCGCTGCTAACTGGATGGATCAATTTGATCCGCGCACAGATATCGGAAGCGAAGTGTTTATGCACGGTTTTGATGTGGGCGGCGCTGAAATACCGATTGGTCACAACTATACACACAGCAACGGCAGCAAGGTTGCTTTTATGAGTTATGACGACTTAAATCTTTTAGGCACTGATGACTTATGGTATGGAAACTCAACATTGACTCCTTACCGTCAGGCATTATTGTGGTTTGGGTTGAATGTAGTAAGCGTTGGCAATGAAGGTTTTGCACCAAATACTTTCGCTATCAGCCAGAACTATCCTAATCCGTTTAACCCAACTACAAAAATAACTTACAACGTTCCTTCAAAGAGCAATGTATCAATTAAAGTATATAACACTTTGGGTCAGGAAGTTGCTACTTTAGTTAATACCGTTAAGAATGCCGGAACACACGAAGTTTCTTTTAATGCATCTAACTTATCTTCGGGTGTTTATTTCTATACTCTCACTGCCGGTGGTTTCACAAGCACAAAGAAGATGATGTTGATTAAGTAATCCTTACTTTTTTGGATTTACATCGGGACCTTGAAATACAGGTCCCGGTGTTTTTTTCTTTAAAGAAATATTAAATAAAAAGACGTATTTGTTAAAGTTTAATATCGAATCGGGTCTTGTTTATCTAAAATAAATTGGAGTAGATATGAAAAAGTTGAATACTTTTTCAATGCTTGTTTTTATGCTCGCATTTTTTTCGGTTTCGGTTTTCGCTCAGACGGGAGCCGGAAAATTAGCTGGAAAAATTGTTGACTCAGAAACAGGCGAACCCCTGATTGGGGCTAACGTAGTTATTATGAACACCTCATTGGGAGCGGCTGCCGATTTAGACGGTCGTTATTTTATCCTAAATATTACCCCCGGCACTTATGATGTTCAATTAAGCTTTGTTGGATACGGCACAAAAATAATTCAAGATGTTCGAATTGTTGCCGGTATTACCTACGAACTTAACGAAACCTTAAGCGCGGGCATTGCAATTGATGAGATTGTTGTTACAGATAAAAAGTTTTTTGAAGAGAAGTCAACTAACACGGTTAAAGTAGTTGACTCTGATGAAATTTCGAAATTACCGGTTAAAGGTGTAACTAAAATTATTTCACTCGAATCCGGCGTTGTTATGGCTGAAGGTTCGGGCGGCGCTTCCGGTAATGCAAGCATTAACGTTAGAGGCGGAAGAGGCGGCGAAGTATTATATATTGTAGACGGCGTACCTCAGAACGATATTTTCAGCGGTGCGAATGTTTCGCAGGTTGCAAGCGCTGCGGTAGAGCAGATTTCCTTCCAGATCGGCGGATATGAAGCTAAATACGGGCAGGCGCAATCCGGCATTGTTAATATCACCACAAAATCTGGTTCTCCAAAATATAATCTTTATGCCGATGTTGTATCTTCTTCTTTTACTGACGTATACGGTTATAACGAATATACTGCTACTTTAAGCGGTCCTATTATTCCCGGAAATTCAAATCATACATTCTTCTTTTCGGGGGAAAGAGGCTGGTATAAAGATGCAAATCCCAGAGCTGTAGGCTTGAAGTTTGAATCGAAAAAAGAAGAGTTCCCGGATGACTGGGAAAGAGATACATGGCCGAACAACTCTGCCGGAGTTTATAGATTTTCTGGAAAAACCGTTCATAACCTTGGTGATTTCAACGTTGTATTCGGCGCTTCGGTGAATATGAGAGATTACAGAGGAGTTGTGTTCGACTATACAAAATGGAATTCGGACCATAACACCTGGAACGAAGAATATAACAGTTCTTTCAGCGCGAAAATTTCGCAGAATATCGGCTCAAATTCGTTTTGGAATATAAGCGCCGGTTATAGGGTAAACGGTTTTGAAAACGGCGACGGAGTCTGGAAAGATGATCTTATGGCTTACGGCGACAGCGCAAAGAATGCTTCTATAGGCGTTACTCTTCCGCTGGGCGATGGCACAAGGGTTTTATATGATGAATACGGAATATTCGCTCTTCCCGGAAGAATTTTTAACGGTTACAATAAAGGCGAGACTTCAACGATAAATGTTGATCTCGATTTCACAACTCAAATTGAGAACCATTTGCTTGAAATAGGCGGCGGATTTAATTACAACTCGGTCAGAAGATACGGCATTGGTCCTATGGCTCTCTCGAGCAAGAACCTTGCAGATCTGCCTCTCGAAGAAAAATTCCGCAGGGTTCGACCGGCTTATTACGGATATGACGTAATGGGCAATGAAAATAACGACGGCGACGGCGTTAATGATATCAGTAAAGTAAAACATCCGATGATCGCATACGGTTATATACAAGATAGATTCGAACTTGACGATATCGTATTGAATCTTGGTCTCCGGTTCGACTATTTTGACCCGGCAACGGATATTCTCAAAAATCCGACTCTTCCTTATGCCGCTGGCGATCCTAATGTCTATGACGATGCTGATTTTGTTGCCAAGGATACTGAGTTCAATATTTCACCGCGTATCGGTATCGGATTCCCTGTTACCGAATCTACAGTGTTCCACGCTCAATACGGTAAATTCATTCAGCAGCCTACTCTAAACAATGTGTATTCAAGTTTATCGGGCTTGGAGAATATTCAGCGTGATAACCAGTTAACTATGAATAACGGTTATGTCGAAAGTGAAATTACTACTCAATACGAAGTTGGTTTCAGGCAGGTTATCGGCGATTTTGCCGCATTAAATATTACTGCGTTTTACAAAAATACGCAGGGATTGATAAACGTTTCGGTAATTACATTTAACCGTACGGAAGGCGGCGAGAACTTGAGATACTTCACGCCGACCAATACTGACTTTGGAACCGTTAAAGGATTAGCTCTTTCTCTGGATGTTACAAGAATCAGCTATTTCAACGTTGGTGTTGATTATACTTATGCAATTGCCGAAGGAACAGGTTCAAGTCAAGCCGGATCATTTGTTGCAGCCTTCAGAAATACAACAGGCGAAATCCCCAAGGTTATAGCTCCGCTTGATTTTGACCAGAGACATACCGGAATTATTAATATTGACTTCTTTGTGCCCAAAGGAGAAGGCGGAATATTCGAAATGTTAGCCGCAAACTTCCTTATATCCTTTGCAAGCGGAAGACCTTATACTCCGTTGTTTAAACAAAATCTTCTCGTAGGCAACACAAACTACGGCGACACAAAAGGCTATGTTAATTCTCAATTTGGTCCCGGAACTTTCAGAGTTGATATGAAAATGGAAAAGACGATAAGTCTTGGTGATTTATCGCTTACGCCGTATTTGTGGATAGAAAATCTGTTTAATAATATCAACGAAATTAATGTTTACCGTACAACGGGCTCTGCTTACACCACTGATTTTCTTTCAACAGAAGAAGGTAAATTATTGGTAGCTGCAAACGGCGAGAAATGGGCTCAAGATTATGAATCGTTCGAAAGAAATCCTTCTAACTTCGGCGTTCCAAGACAGATTAGATTAGGATTGAAAGTTAATTTCGGGAATATATCATTCTAATTAGTTCATGGCTAATTTGAATCAGAAAATAAAATAGGATTGTTAATATGAAAGATAAAATATTGAAAATCAGTAAATTGCTCTTTATGCTGGTTATTGTCTCGTCGCTTGTTTCTTTGGATGCATTTGCCGAAGAGACAAAAACGGGCAGAGGTAAAGCCGGCACTATTTATAAGAGCAATGCTTTGTATAAAGCAAATGATGAAGGCGGTAAAAAAGGCGACGCTTACCGTATGTTTATAAACAATTTGAACATACCGCTGAACCGAAAAGGAAATATCGCAAGCGTTGAAATCCCTGATTTTGACGGGCAATTGCGCGCAGACGGTATGTTTGACGGCGTTAACTTTTTATTCGCCGGCGGATTTTATATAGGCGGATTACTGCCCGACGGTACTATTTGGTCGAACGCTGTTGCATCAGCCTCGCGTACTGAAGATTACCTGCCGGGAACTTGGGAAACTGGTCAAAACGACCCACGTGCCGTTGTTTACGTTGTTAAGAAAAGTGACGGCGACTTTCATCAGAGCTGGCTGGATTGGTCTGATGCAGTAGATATGGGCGCTAATTTTTTTGACGGCGACGGCGATGGAGTTTATAACCCGGTTGATCGAAACGGCAATGGAAAATGGGACGTAGATGAGGACAGACCGGATCTTGTTGGAGATGAAACAGTATGGTGCGTTTATCATGACGGTCTCGACTCTCCGCTTAGAAGATTCAACAACGTACCCCCTGTTGGTATAGAAATCCGTCAAACAGTATTTGGTTTCGCTTCAAAAGGTTCTCTCGGAAACATTCTATTTATCAGATACGAGATTACTAATACCGGCAAGTTTTATGATTTGTTAGACTCGGTTTATTTTGGAGTTTGGGCAGATCCTGACGTTGGTGATTACGAAAATGATCTTGTCGGATGCGATACAGAATTAAACGCTGGCTTCACTTATGATAATGGCGTTGATGCCGCTTACACAAACTCGCCTTGCTATTTAATCGACTTTTTCCAGGGGCCTGTTGCTTATGTTCCCGGCGAAACTTTTGTTGATACAGACGGCGACGGCGTATACACTGATGGCGTAGATACACCGCTCGATACTGCATATCTTGTTCATGGGACGGTTCGCGGGGTTAAGCCATTACCCGGCGCCAAAACACAAGGACTTTCTTCATTCATTCATTATATACAGTCTCATGCAACTCTCGGTGATCCCAGTAATGAATTCGAAGCTTACAACTACCTAAAGGGAACAGACCGGGTCGGCAACATCGTTGATCCTTGTACATTTGAATTTGGTCAAGTCCGCGGCGGTGTTAATTGCAGTACAGTCGATCCGCTATTCTGGTACTCGGGCGATCCGGTTGCCGATGTCGGCTGGATTTGCAATATCAATACCGATCAGCGCCAGATGTCCAATACCGGTCCATTTCAGCTTGCTAAAGGAGAGACGATCGAAATTGTTGCCGCTTACGTTGTAGGCAGAGCGTCTACTTCTCTTGCCTCGGTTAATGAAGCTAAGAAAATCGACCAGTTTGCACAGTTTATTTATGACCAAAACTTTAAAACTGCTCCTCCTCCTCCGATTGTTAGACCATTAATTAAAACTACTGAAGATGCAATTGAGTTAATTTGGGAAACTGCAGATTATATTAATTTCAGAGAGCAGGCATTTGATGATGCAGGCAATCCGGTTTATGATATGCATTTCGAAGGATTTGAAGTATTTATGTATAATTCAAATTCTACCGCAGCTCAAGAGCAGGGAAGAGATAACGTTCTCAGAATTGCTACTTTTGACGTTGATAACGGTATTGGAAACATTATTGTTGAAGACGGTTCATCAGGAGAGCGGAACACGGAATATGTAAAAGGAACTCAGCTTGATCCTGTAATATTCGGGGATCCTGTTACCGGCAGAATACTTCTCCGCATTCAAACCGATCCTTTCACTAATACTCCGTTGGTAAAAGGTAAGCCTTATTATATAGGCATTTCGGCTTATGCTATTAACTATGAAGTTCTCACAAAATTAGAACCAGGTAAACCTGCCGACGACAAGTATCTGATTCCGGCAACTGCATTTATAGGTGTGACTGCTACAATACCTAGTATTCTTGGTGACGGTCCCGGAATTATTCCAGGACGCGACCTAAATACTCCGTTCAGATCGGGGCTTGCTTTAGATAAACCAAGCGGTGCCTCGGAAGCAGAAGCTACCTATTCGGTTATTGATAGAGCAAAAGTTAAGAACAATGATTATGAAGTTTCTTTCTTTAAAGACAGTTTATCCGCAAGTTACAGCCTGTATTGGAAAGTTGTTAATAAAACTACTGGCGAAGTTGTTCTTGACAGCATAAAGGATTATAATATGACAAACCCGAAATATCTTGCCGACGGAGTGATGCTGGATATTGATTGGGTTAAACCAAAACTTCTTAACGAAACAAAAGCGAACATGGATTGGCTTGAGACCGAAAGAGCGGGAACAGGAGCTTTGTATCTGGCCGGTGACGCCGATACAAATATGTTTGCTCAATTTATTAATAATACTAAACGTTCTACTATTACTACTTTTGATAAGACGAGAAAAGTAGAACTGCGTTTCGGTCAGCCGAGTAATGCTTATAGATATGTAAAGCGCGCAACATCTCTCAGATTTTTATTCCCGGATCCAAACGATGCGGAACAAGGGCCCGGCGTTGTTCAGGTGCCTTTCTCTGCATGGGTAAAAGACTCTGAGTACGATGAAGAAAGACAGCTTGCCGTAGCATATCTCGAAAAATTACCTGCTGCAAGCGATACAATTTCTTATAATGACTTGACCTGGAACCCCGGTCCAGACATGTCTCTTTCTAATGAATATATCGTAATATTCAGTTCGGCTTATGACCCGAACTGCGGTAATATCGTTTATAAAGGGACGGGTACAGGTTCTGCCGCATCAAAGTTTGCCGATATTGGAAACGGTTACAGGATTAATATGAATGATCCGGAATTTCCTATTACGCCCGAACAAGATGCTCTTGGCAGAAGCCCATGGTTTGATGCTATGTATGTTGTAGCGCTTGAAACGAAAGATGCATTTAATCCTAACTTTACTCCAACTGGTACTTATACCATTAATGTAAATTATCCATTAACAGATAAAGATAAATTTACTTATAAACCATCAATCACATTATCCAGTACGGAAAAAGCAAATTTGTTTGACAAGGTGAATGTTTATCCTAATCCGCTGTTCGGTTTCAATCCGTTGACAAGCCACGGCGGAAGACCGGATGAACCTTTTATAACCTTCAATAACTTGCCCGAAATGGTAACAGTGAAAATATTCACCCTTTCCGGTACGCTTGTAAGAACATTGGACGAAACAAGCAAACCAAGTCTTACTTCTCCATTCTTGAGATGGGATCTGGAGAACGAAGACGGCTTGCGCGTGGCTTCGGGAATGTATCTTGCAGTTGTTACATCCCCCGGCATGGGCGAGAAAGTATTGAAGTTCTCGGTAATTCTGCCTCAAAAACAGATACAAAGATTTTAATGTGATTGCGGCAGTAGAAATACTGCCGGAAATTTATGAAAATTTTGAAAAAGTTTAGGAGTTAATAAAATGAAAAAACTAATAGCACTACTTATACTTGCTATCTTTACAAGCGTCAGCTTTGCAGGCGACGTTGCTCGTAAAGGTACAACCGGTGCTGAACAGTTGCTTATACCAGTTGGAGCAAGAGGCATTGCAACCGGCGGGGCTTTTGTTGCAAACATGACGGGTATAGAATCTATTTACTATAACCCGGCAGGTGTTGCAGTTAATGGCCGCAGTGAAGCAATGTTTAATTATATGACCTATATCGCCGATATTAATATTTCCTATTTTGCTGCAGTTGCTGCTCTTGGAGATTTCGGCTCTCTGGGTCTGAGCTTCAAAACTATAGATTTCGGTGATATACCGGTTACCACGGTGGATAATCCCGATGGCACTGGCGCAAACTACTCGCCGAATTATATAGTAGCCGGTTTAACCTATTCGAAAATTATTACTGACCGCGTATCAATAGGTGTTAACGCAAAGCTGATCAGCGAAACCATTATGGACGCCAGCGCTTCAGGCGCGGCTCTTGATTTCGGTGTGCAGTACCGATTCAATAATAATTTATCCTTAGGCGCTACTGTGATGAACATCGGTTCAAATATGGAATATTCTGGACCGTCATTGAAGCAGAGAACTTCAATACCGGGTTCCTCGCTTCAGGGAAACCCCGGCGTTTATGAAATTGATACCGAACCATTCCAGATCCCGAGTTATTTCGAATTGTCTTTAGCTTATATGTATGATTTCAACGAGCAAAACTCGATGAACATAGCTTCCCGGTTCCGAAATAACAACAATCTTGAAGACGCGTTTTCCTTCGGTTTGGAATACAGCTTTATGAACATGTTCTTTGTCCGCGGCGGTTATGATATAGCGACAGAAAATACAGATGAAAGTATTTTCGGCTTTACAGCCGGCGCCGGCGTGAATTATGATTTTTCCGGCGACTTAGCCGTATCGGTCGATTATGCCTTTAGGGATGTAAAAGAATTCCCTACTGCAAATCATATATTCACCATCAAATTATCGATGTTGTAAAATTCTATTTGTTAGAAATTAAGCGTCTATGGATTATTCTGTAGACGCTTTTTTATTATTAAGGGGGTCAGCAAACATGAGAAAATTAGTTGTATTATTTTTACTCTTTTCGGCAGGCATCGGTTTTGCCCAGAAGAAGATAAATTTCGAATTTGATTTTGCGCGTTTCAATTATGATTCGGCATCTGTTTACGTCGAAATTTACTATTCCGTAGGTCAGGAAAATTTAACAAAAGTGACTGTCAATGACAGCTCCTTCGTTGAATCTCTGATTCACTTTTTCATTCAGAATGTCAGCAGCGAAGAGGTTTTTGTCGATAAGAAATACATTGTCAACTCGAATCTAAGCGAATTTGATGACGAAGACAGCAGAAGAAATTTTATCGGCGTCATAGGATTTCGTCTTCCAGAAGGACAGTACCTTCTAAAAATAACAGCTTCAGATCATAACGATGAATCGAATTTCGTTTCAATGAACGAACAACTGAATCTCACTTCTTTTACTACAGACAAAATTATGATCAGCGATATCGGTCTTGCATCCCGGATAATAACGGAAAGCGCCAACACCGAATCAATATTTTACAAGAATACTCTTGAAGTGACACCGAATCCGATAAATATATTCGGGCAGAATTACCCAATGCTTTTTTATTACTCGGAAATTTATAATCTGCTTAACGATACTAATTCCACAAACACATTATTGAACAAGCAGATAATTAACAGCCTCGGCATGAAAGTATACGAACAAACAAAAAGAATTCTGCAAAACAATAATTCTATTGTTGAAGTCGGAGCTATTAATGTTACCAAATTTCCAACGGGTTCCTACACCTTGTTTTTAAATCTTCTTGATGAACAGACAAACCTGGGCGTTTCATCCTCAAAGAAGTTTTTTATCATTAATCCCGGAGTGGAAGACACTTTTTTCGTTGCGAAGGCGAACACTGATATTATCAGCAGTGAATTCGGATTATTAAGTGAAGAGGAATGTGACGAGATGTTTTTTACTGCAAAATATATCGCTTCGAACAAAGAAATTGAGCGGTTCGGGAAGCTTTCGGGAGTCGATTCCAAAAGGGAGTTTCTTTTTAATTTCTGGAAAGCCCGCGACCCAATCGTTGAAACCCCTTACAATGAATTCAAAGCCGAATATATGAAACGAATTGAGCACGTAGAAAACCGGTATAAAACATTTTCAAAACGAGGGGTTAGATCCGATAGAGGAAGAGTATATCTAATTTACGGCGAACCCGATGAAATCGAACTTCATCCTAATGATTATGATAAGAAACCTTATGAGATTTGGTACTATCACAGTATTGAGGGCGGAGTTCTTTTTGTCTTCGGCGATATTACCGGTTATTCGGATTATGAATTGCTGCATTCAACCAAGCGAGGCGAAATGCGCGACGACAATTGGGTGCGTAGAATTTCGGCTAATTAGTTGATGAAGCGTTTTAAGAATTCCTTAGTTATAGCTCCATTCTATTTATTCAGCTTCATTATGCGGTTGATAGGCATCAGTAATGTTAAGTACTTAGCTTATCCTGTCGGTTTATTTTTTTACTACTTCATACCCATCAGGAAAAAAGTTGTAATTAAGAACCTTTCGTTAGCATTTCCGGAATACGAACGAGGCAGAATTTTATCGATTGCTAAAGATAATTATATCAATTTTGCATCGGCATTTCTTGAGATCGCAGCACTTCGATCTATAAAACAGAACGAGCTTATTGACTTGATCGAAATTCCTCCTTTAGATGATATAAAAGATTGCTTAGAAAAAAAAACCGGAGCGGTTTTTTTGACGGCGCATTTCGGTAATTGGGAAATGGGCGCACTTTACATCGGACTGATATTAAATAGAAGTATTCACGTCTTAGCCAAGAAGCAGAGAAACCCCACTGTTTCGGCCTGGATGAAAAGTATACGGGAAAAATTCGGAAACAAGGAAATATTGCTCGGTTCTTCGGTAAAGCATTTTCTGCTTGCGTTGAAAAAAGGAGAAATAATCGGATTGGTAGCCGACCAGAGAGCGCCCCGCGATAGCATCAGAGTAAATTATTTTAATCGCCCTACAGCGGTATTTACCGGCGCCGCCGCAATAGCACTGAAAGCAAGAGTTCCTGTTTTTGTTATACTGCTGAAACGGGTGGATTTTAATAAATTTCAAGGGATTATCAAGAAAGTCGAGTATGAAAAAAGTGACAAACCCGCAGAGAAAGACATTATAGCATTTACGCAAAGTTATATGAAAATATTAGAAGAACACGTTAGGGAATGTCCCCAGCAGTGGTTTTGGATGCACAATATTTGGAAATATTAATTAAATTTTAGTGTTTAATTTTATTTTTAGTCACATGTTTATCCGGCTTTATTATGAGTATTTTCAAATTAGAAAATTTAACTGAGTCGTCGATTTATATTACGCCTAACTTTCCTACCCTCAGGACCAAAAGATATAAATTCAGGTTTCTTGCCGTACTTGGTTTCATAAGCATATATACTGCAGCCGCGATATTTCTTTTTTCGCTTCTCGTTGCATTTACGCCTGCGCGGAAAGTTCTTTTGTTTTTTGAGAATAGAAATATAATTGAACAGGCTGAAAAAATAGAGAAGCTCGAAAAACAACTTATTCTGTTAAACTCCGAACTTGAATCGATTTCTTCCACAAATCAAAGACTTAAATACGCTCTAATTCTCGCAGGCACGGATTCGCTTGATTCTACCGCTGCAGTTTATGATTCGCTTCGTAAATTCAGCAGAGAAAAAAATAAAATTGACGGGAACATTCTTGCAGCATTCCGGCTGTTTATAGAAATGTTTTACCAAAATGACAATCAGCAGAACCAAGTGTTTATTTCGCCTTCAGGCGGAAGCCTAATTAATAGATTTGATGAAGAGAAAGGGCATATCGGCATTGATTTTGGAGTTAAGGAAAATACGCCTGTGTATGCGGCGGCAAGCGGTTTTATTGTTTTTTCCGAATATACAGTTAAAGACGGTTATGTAATTATAATACAGCATCAGAATAATTATAAAACGTTTTATAAGCACTGTGCACAACTTCTAATAAAAGAAAGGGAATATGTACAAATTGGGGAAATGATAGCGTTGAGCGGCAATACTGGTTATAACACTACCGGTCCGCATCTTCATTTCGAAATATGGAAAAATGAGAAACCGCTTAACCCCGTAAAAATTATTACTAATTTAATGGAGAGGGAAAATGGCAAATAAAAAAGATAATACTTCCGCCGAGGATGTTAGTATTTTTAGCAGAGGAGTTAAAATTGAGGGTAAAGTTTACAGCGAAGGAAATGTAAGAATAGACGGGAAGGTTTTAGGAGAAATTATCATCAATGGAAACCTGACACTCGGGGAAAAAAGTGAAATTAATGGTGATATTAAAGCAAAGAATTTAACCATCAGCGGCAGCGTTGAGGGTTCCGTTCAAACTTCCGAAAAACTAATTTTAGAAAAAAACGCCTCACTAAGAGGCGATATCATAACGAAGATATTAGTTGTCGAGGAAGGGTCAACATTTGACGGAAGAAGCTCAATGAGCCAAAACAGCTCAATGACTTCCGCTTCATCGGTTGCATAAATGATTGATGAAAAAAGAACAAAAATCAGCATTGGCGAGTCTTTAAAAAATACAGCCCCATATCTGGGGCTTGGTTCCCAGCTTGCTGCAACTATTATCGTTCTTTTTTTTATTGGCAGATGGCTGGATGATAAAATTGACTCTTCTCCGGCAATGACAATTTTATTTTCTTTTATTGGAGGCGCCGCCGGAATTTACAATTTCATCAAAACCGTTCTTAATCTTAATCGGAAGAAAGAAGAATGAAAATTTTCTCGCGTTACATTTTTTTTGTGATTCTTCCGCTTCTTAGCCTTACTTATCTGCTTTTTACGTTTGAATATCTAAATATAGACCGGCTTCTGTCGGTAATGTGGGCTGCTTTATTGAATGTGATAAACATTTCTGCCGCTTTACTTCTTTTCGGCAAATCTTATGATGCGAGCAACAAAAAATTTCTCATTTCGAATTTGGGCGGATTAGGTATGCGGTTAGTCTTTTTACTTGCTCTAATTTTAATAACGCTAAAATTCTTGAATATTGACGAATATGGGTTTATATTAGCATTCTTTATTTTTTATTTCTTTGCAATTTCGTTTGAAATTGCATTTTTTATTTCGAAAACCAAAAATATTGCTAAATGACGGGAATAGATTCCTTAAATACAGTAAGTGATTCGTTAGCTAAGGCTGAGAATTCAGGATCGCAGGACACCGGATGGCTCATGCACCATATACTTGATGCAAGGGAATTGGATTTTGAACCATTTGGAACAATCCATCTTCCGAATATCAATCTGTTTGGATTCGATATTTCTATAACTAAACATGTCATATTTATGTGGCTTGCGGCAATTATTTTAATACTTATATTCCGCACAGTTTCTAAAGCTTACCAAAAATCATTAGCTCCTAAAGGATTGTCTAATTTTATCGAAGTATTGATAATTTTCGTAAGGGATGAAATAGCAAAGCCAACAATTGGCAAAGGTTTTGAGCGGTTTCTGCCTTATCTTTTAACAGTTTTTTTCTTCATCTTAACCTGTAATTTTTTAGGACTGGTACCTTACGGAAGTACGGCTACAAGCAATATTTCTATCACTGCTACCCTTGCAATTCTTTCATTTATAATGATTCAGGCGGGTGGAATTATTCACAACGGTTTTTTAGGATACTTTAAAGGTTTGGTCCCTCACGGTGTGCCGGCGTGGCTTCTTCCCATTATGGCAGTTGTTGAAATACTGGGACTGTTCACGAAACCCTTTGCGCTTGCAATAAGGTTATTTGCTAATTTAACAGCCGGTCATATTGTTATACTTGCATTGCTCGGATTAATATTTATTCTTAACACTTATTTTGTCGCTCCTGTGTCAATCGCATTTGCATTGTTTATATATCTCTTAGAAATTCTTGTTGCGTTAATACAGGCTTATATTTTTACTATGCTCTCTTCGTTGTTCATTGGAATGGCAGTTCATCAAGATCATTAAAAAATAAAAAAATAATAAAGGAGGAATTAAATGGATTTTGCTTATTTAGCCGCCGGTTTTGGCGCCGCTCTTACAGTTATTGGTGGCGCATTTGGTATCGGTAAATTAGCCAGCTCGGCAATGGAGGCAAGCGGTCGTCAGCCTGAAGCTGCTGGAGATATCAGAACTTCTATGATTATTGCCGCAGCGCTTATCGAAGGCATTTCGCTTTTTGCGCTTGTTATCTGTATTCTTTTAGCTCTGAAATAATAAGTGACTCGGGTACATAATACTCTAATCAACTTTAATTTTCATTAAGGAAAGGTTATATGTTATTATTTTCAAATATCGCTTTTCTCGCCCTTGCCGGCAGTGGAGGCGAACAAGGCGGACTGCTGGATGTCGTTCCGGGTCTAATATTTTGGACGGTTATAACTTTTGTGCTGCTGCTTCTAATTCTGAAGAAAATGGCTTGGAAACCGATTCTCAATTCATTGAACGAGAGGGAAAAATTAATTAAGGAATCCCTCGAAAAGGCGGATAATGCAAGAAGAGAAGCCGAAAAATTGATTGAGGAAAATAAAGCCGCTCTTTCTAAAGCAGAAGAAGAAGCTCAAAAAATTATTGCTCAGGGAAGAGAATTTTCTGAAAAACTGAGAGATCAAATACTTATCGAGAGTAAATCGGAAGCCAAAAAGATAATCGACCTGGCTAACGCTGAGATCGCAAGAAAAAATCAGGAAGCTTTTAACCAGCTTAAAGAAGAAGTTGCAAACATAGCGATTAATGCCGCCGAGAAAATTATTCGAGAAAATCTCGATGCAGATAAACAAAAGAATATTGTTAAAAAATATTTGAGTGATTTAACGAAGAATTAACTATGAGCGTTTACAGTGTAAGTTCCCGTTTTGCTACTGCATTATTGCAATCTGCTTCAGAGAAAAATATTTCCGGGGCTGTGTCTGCCGATGTGGAATTGATTAGTCAAACAATCACTGCATCAAAAGAACTTAGAAATTTATTGGCAAGTCCCGTTTTGAAGGAATCGAAGAAAGCTGAGATAATTGAGGAAATATTTAAATCAAAGGTGTCCGCCGATTCTCTGAACTTCTTGAAATTTGTTATCAGGAAAAACCGGGAAAATCTTCTGCACGAAATACTTAAAAGATTCATTGAGTTGTGGAATTCAAAGAACAATATTCTGTCTGCAAAGATTACGAGCGCATATAAACTTGAGGAAAGTGAAAAAAAACATATAGCTGAAGTGTTAGAAAAATACACCGGCAAAAAAATACAATCGGTATTTAATATTGATCAAAAAATCATTGGCGGGTTTGTACTTAAAATTGGCGATACAGTGATTGACGGTTCTGTTGCTAACCAACTGCTTGTATTAAAGAAAAAGTTACTCGAAGAAAATTTAATTGTAAACTAAAAGTCTTAAGGAAAAAAAATGGCTGAAGTTAGACCGGACGAAGTCTCCGCAATATTAAGAAAACAATTATCTGGATTTGACAGCGAAATAGATATTTACGACGTTGGAACGGTTCTGCAGGTAGGCGATGGTATTGCTCGTGTTTACGGATTATCGAAAGTTATGGCGAGCGAGCTCCTTGAATTCCCTAATGATGTTATGGGCATGGTGCTTAATTTGGAAGAGGATAGTGTCGGCGTTGTTTTATTCGGTGAAAGCAATTTGATAAAAGAAGGCGATACCGTTAAGCGCACAAAACGACTAGCGTCTTTTCCTGTTGGAAATAAACTGCTGGGAAGGGTTGTAAATCCACTCGGAGAACCGGTTGACGGCAAAGGTTCTGTGCAGCATGAAAAATACATGCCGATCGAAAGGAAAGCTCTCGGTGTAATTGCGCGTCAGCCCGTAAAAGAACCGCTTCAAACAGGCATCACCGCTATTGATGCAATGATTCCAATCGGGCGCGGGCAGAGAGAACTTATTATCGGCGATAGGCAGACAGGTAAAACAGCCGTTGCCGTTGATGCTATTATAAATCAAAAATATACTCATTCCAAAGAAGCAAAAGCTGTTGGTATCAATCCGGTTTTTTGTGTTTATGTCGCAATTGGTCAAAAAGATTCTACAGTAGCACAGGTTGTATCGAAATTGGATGAACACGGAGCAATGGAATATACTACCGTTGTTTCAGCTCCCGCTTCAACTCCGGCTCCTCTTCAGTATATTGCCCCGTATGCGGGTGCTACTCTCGGGGAATATTTCAGAGATAACGGTCAGCATTCATTAGTAATTTATGACGATCTTTCAAAACAGGCCGTTGCTTACCGTGAACTTGCACTGCTTCTTAAACGACCTCCGGGACGCGAAGCTTATCCAGGCGACGTATTTTATCTCCACTCAAGACTACTCGAACGAGCCTCAAAACTAAGCGACGAATTAGGCGGCGGAAGTTTGACGGCTTTGCCGATCATCGAAACTCAGCAGGGCGACGTCTCCGCATATATCCCGACGAATGTAATTTCCATTACTGACGGTCAGATCTATCTTGAACCAAATTTATTCAACTCGGGAGTAAGGCCTGCTATAAATGTCGGTATAAGTGTATCACGTGTTGGCGGGAATGCCCAGATCAAAGCTATGAAGAAAGTTGCCGGTTCTTTAAAATTAGATTTAGCTCAATATCGAGAACTTGCCGCTTTCGCAAAATTTGGATCTGATCTCGATAAATCAACACAGCAGACGCTCGCAAAAGGAGCGAGATTAGTTGAGCTGCTGAAGCAAGGGCAGTATGCTCCAGTACCGATCGAAAAGCAGATTCTCAGCGTTTTTTCGGGAACTCAGGGTTTCCTCGAGTCGATTCCAGTTAAAGACGTAAAAAGATTTGAAAAAGAGCTGATAGAGTATTTAGATCTGAAAACACATGAAATTTTTACGGAAATCAGAGAAAAGAAATCTCTCAGTGATGAATTAACCGAAAAAATTAAAAATAGTATCGGCGACTTTTTAACGAAATTTAAACGAAGTGAATAATAGGATTTTGAAGATTATTTATGGCAACATTACGGGATATAAAAAGTAGAATTACCGGCGTTAAAAACACACAGCAGATAACCAAAGCAATGAAAATGGTTGCTGCAGCGCGATTGAGAAGAGCACAGGATAATATTATCAACGCAAGACCCTACTCCCGGAAAATTGCAGAAGTATTAAATAACCTTCTTTTATTGGAAAAGAATTTTTCCAACCCTCTCGCCGAGGAACGAGAACTTAAAAAGGCGGTTGTTATAGTTGTTACTTCCGATAGAGGACTTTGCGGCGGTTTCAACATGAACGCAATACGTGAAGCCGAGCAAATAATAAATTCTGAATTTGCTGAGCTTAAGAGGGAAGGAAATCTTGAGCTTATTTGCCTCGGCAAGAAAGGATTGGATCATTTCGGCAAAAGAAATTATGAAGTTACGGGCAGATACCCTGGGATTTTCGCCGATTTGAAATACGAATTCGTCTCAAAATTAATTTCCGAATTAATCAAAAGATTTTTGAATAGGGAAATTGACCAGGTTAAAGTGGTTTATAACGAATTCAAGTCCGTTGTGCAACAGAATATTGTTGCAGCCCAATTACTTCCCATCAAACCGCGCGCAGAAAAAGATTTGGAAAATGCCTCGGCTGAATATATTTTCGAGCCTGATAAACCCAGCATAATAAATTCCCTTTTTCCGCGCTACCTAAACGCTCAAATGTGGTCTATCTTGCTTGAGTCATATGCAGCCGAATTGGGAGCCCGCATGACGGCTATGGATATGGCAACCGAAAATGCAAAGGAATTGATACGAACCTTACAAATAACCTTTAATAAAGAACGGCAAGCTTCGATAACAAGTGAAATTTTGGAAATTGTTTCGGGTGCTAATGCACTGAAAAAAGGTTAATTGATTTACTGAAATGATTAATATATTCGTAGTTTGTTATGCTTGAAGAACTAACCCTGAAATTTGATAAAGCCTTAAAGAAAATTACCGGACAAGGGAAATTAACCGAAGCCAATATTGCTGACACGCTTAGGGAAATCAGACTTGTTCTTTTAGATGCTGACGTAAACTTTAAAGTCGTGAAGCAATTTATCGAGGACGTTAAAGAAAAAGCTCTTGGCAAAGAAGTTCTTGCATCGGTTACACCCGGTCAACTAATCACTAAGATTATTTACGATGAGCTTACTGCACTTATGGGCGGGAAAAATTCGGAATTAAGTCTTAATCCTTCCGGACCTGCAGTGATTCTTCTTGTCGGATTACAAGGTTCCGGCAAAACAACTTTTTCTGCTAAACTTGCAAAATACCTTGCGCTCAAAAAAAGAAATGTGTTACTGACCGCTGCCGATATTTATAGACCCGCGGCTATTCGGCAGTTACAGATTTTGGGAGAACAAATTAATGTTCCGGTATTTACTATTGATGGAAGCCGCGACCCGGTAAAAATCGCCGGTGATTCGGTTATTTATGCCAAAGAAAATAAATTGAATACGGTTATAATTGATACCGCCGGCAGACTTCATGTTGATGATGAATTGATGGATGAAGTTTATAGAATAAAAGAGAAGTTAAACCCGACCGAGGTTCTTTTTGTAGTTGATTCGATGACGGGGCAGGATGCAGTGAACTCTGCGAAAGCATTTCATGATAAGATTGATTTCAACGGTGTTGTTCTTACAAAACTCGACGGAGACGCACGGGGCGGCTGTGCTCTATCAATCAAAGCGGTTGTAAATAAACCGATCAAGTTTATTAGCATGGGCGAAAAACTTGATTCAATTGAGCTTTTCTATCCCGAGAGACTTGCTTCTCGTATTTTAGGTAAAGGCGATGTAATCTCACTTGTTGAGAAAGCCCAGCAGCAGATAGATGAGAAAGAAGCTGAAGATCTTGAAAAGAAATTAATGTCGAATAAATTCGATTTTGATGATTTTCTTAAGCAAATTAAAATGATAAAAAAAATGGGTTCAATAAAATCTTTACTCGGAATGATTCCGGGTCTTGGAACTCAGTTAAAAAATACGGATATTGACGATAAGCAAATAGTTAAAGTTGAATCAATAATTCAATCTATGACTATTCTTGAGAGAAAGGAGCCCAAAATATTGAACGGAAGCAGAAGGAAGCGAATTGCTCGCGGCAGCGGAAACACAATACAAGATGTTAATCGACTGATAAAGCAATTCGGTGAAATGCAGAAAATGATGAAAATGTTTCGTTCTGCTGGAGGCTCGAAAATGACAAGAAATTTTCGTAATTTAAAGTTTAATTGATAGAAAAATATAAATTAAGGAGGAATATTTAATTTGGCTGTTAAGTTGAGACTAAAAAGAATGGGTAAAAAGAAGCAGCCCGTTTATAAGGTAGTTGCTGCAGATTCCCGTTCACCAAGAGACGGAAGGTTTATAGAAGCAATAGGTGTTTATGATCCTAAAAGCGATCCTGCTACTATAAATATTACAGAAGATAGAGCGCTTTACTGGCTGCAAGTCGGTGCTGAACCGACCGACACGGTTAAAAGTCTGCTCTCAAAGTCAGGTATATTATTAAAGAGAGATTTAATAAAGCGCGGACTGCCGGAAAATGATATTGAAGCAAAGATGGCTGACTGGAAAAACAAGCGGGAAACAAAATTGATTTCCGCAAAAGAAAAGAAAGAAGAAACTAAGAAAACAAAGAAAGCAGAAACTGCTGTAGAAGCTGAAATTTCAGAAAGTGCTTCGGAAGTAAAGGGTGCTGCTTCTGAGGATACCGCAGCAGAAGAAAAGGCAGAGTAGTATTTCTGCCGCGGTAATACACTGCTAATTAAGTGCCCTTTTGTTTAACAGAAAATAGGTGCCATAATGAAGGAGTTTATCGAATTCATAGCAAAACACCTTGTTGATAACCCCGATAGCGTTGTCATCGAAGAATCAGTTCCGAATGACAAAACTATCGAACTTGATCTTAAAGTTAGTGCCGATGATGTGGGTAAGGTTATCGGTAAACAGGGTAAAACAGCTCAGGCAATGAGAACTCTGCTAACTGCAGTTGCGGCGAAGGAAGGTAAAAGGGCAATTCTTAAAATACTTGATTAGTAAGCGGTCTATTTTGGGTGACCTTGTTTTAATTGCTCAAATTAAGTCAGTTTACAACAGCGAAGGATTTCTCTTAATCGATTCTTTTACAGATTTCCCGGATCGTTTTTATGATTTGGAATCTGCCTTCATAAATATTTTTGGTGTTACGAAAAAAATATTTATCGAAGAAGTTGTTTTGGAAGATTCGATTATATTACTAAAATTAAAAAACTTTGATGATGGTTCATCGATGCAAGCTCTTATCGGAGCAAAAATTTTTATTGATGAAAAACATTTAGTTAAGTTAGATATTAATACTTTCTTTATACACGATTTGATTGGATCTGAAGTTTTTGCGGATAACTTGTTCTTTGGGCGACTGACAGACATTTTAAGTTTGGATGCGAACGATGTTTATGTTATATCCGATAAGGATAATAACGAAATATTGATTCCAGCAATAAAAGAGTACATTCTTTCGGTAGATGTTAATAAGAAACGTATTGATATTATTAAGCCGGAAATAATTGACGATGATGAGGATTGATATAATTTCTGCCGTACCCGATTCTCTTTTCGGTTTTCTAAATACAAGCATTCTGAAGAGAGCGCAGGATAAAGGCTTAACTGAAATAATTGTCCATAATTTGAGAGATTACGCAAAGGATAAACACCGTCAGATAGATGACAAGCCTTTTGGCGGCGCGGCAGGCATGCTGCTTAAACCAGAACCGTTCTTTGATTGCATTGAAAGCTTGAAGGCACAGCGAAATTATGACAAAATAATTTTCATGTCGCCTAAAGGTAAAATATTTAATCAAAACTATGCAAAAGAACTTTCTCTCGACAAGAACTTGATAATGATTGCCGGTCATTACAAAGGTATCGACGAAAGAGTCAAAGAGAGATTTGTTACCGATGAGATTTCAATAGGTAATTTTGTTTTAAGCGGAGGCGAAATACCGGCGCTGGTGGTTATTGATTCGGTTGTGCGTTTGCTGCCGGGAGTCTTAAACGACAGCGATTCAGCGCTGACTGATTCCTTTATTGACGGTGATTATGTAGAAGCACCCAATTATACAAGACCGGCTGAATATAAAGGCATGAGAGTGCCTGAAGTTCTACTGACAGGTAACCCAAAATTAATCCGGGAATGGCAGGAAGAACAATCAAAAAAGTTAACAGAAAAATGGAAAAAAATAAATTCTTTGGAGTAAATTATGGATAAGATACAGCAAGTGATTGGCGATCAGCCAAAAATTGACGCCCCAGATTTTAAATCCGGCGATAGAATACGTGTTCATGTTCGCGTAATAGAAGGAGATAAAGAAAGGGTACAGCCGTTCGAAGGCGATGTAATTTCGATAAGAGGAACCGGAAGCGGAAAGACTTTTACGATGCGCAAAGTATCGAGCGGAGTAGGTGTTGAGAGAATATTTCCTTTTAACTCGCCTAAAATCTCAAAGATAGAAATTCTTAGAGAAGGTAAAGTTAGAAGAGCAAAACTATATTATCTAAGAAATCTTTCGGGTAAAGCCGCAAGAATTAAGGATAAAAATCTAAATTAATTTTTATTTGTGCAAGCGAAGCCGCATAAGTTGCGGCTTTTTTATTTATGGCGGTTATAAATGAGAATTACCCTTCCTAAAAATATTTTTTCTGCATTGTTTGCTCTTGCATTACCCGAGGAGATGAAAAAAAATATTACTATTGAATCTTCATCTTTGATTAATAAATCTATTTCGGAAAATAAAACTGATATCGGTTTAATACCTTCGATGGATTTAATTGATCTAAATGATTTTTATATCTCAAAAAAAATTGGTCTTTCATTCTCAGGCGTTTTATCGAATTCCTATCTCTACTTCGTCCCTGACCGGATAAACTTCAGGAAGCTGTTAATCAGGGGAGACATTTCTAAAAACGAAGCATTGCTTCCAAAAATCATTTTCAAAGAACGATTCGGCATTGAAATTCAAATCGTACTCGATAATAAAGATATCAACTTTAATGAGAATAATTATTTGATAACAGGTTCGGAAAATCAAGACTATATATTCACAAATAAGGGAATCAGTTTTTCGGACCAGGTAATTGAGTTTCTTGAATACCCGTATGTTAATTTTATTTTTGCTTCAAAGAATAAAATCCTTCTTGAAGAATTTAACTCTGCCGTAGAACATGTCGAAGAAACTATGACAAATAACCTTGATGAGTATCTGCAGAAAATTAATCTTCCGGCTAATCTCAAAGATTATTACAAAGAAAACTTTGATACAGTCTTATTTCATTTATCAGAAGAAGAAATAGAAGGGCTGCTCGAGATGACCAAGCTGCCCTTCTATTACGGAATTGTTAAAGAGTTGAAGGAAATTAATTTTATTTAACGGTATTCGGCATTAAACCGCTACATGAGAAACGGTTAGTACGTCTTTATTGTTCTTAATTTCATTAAGCATTTCGTCAGTAGCCGGTGAGACAAGCTTCATTGTACAGCAAGCGACCATCCCGCCGTCGAAAATCACATTTTCAACCTCTTCGATATTAATGTTTCCTTTCCTCAATACATCCAAGACTTCTGCGAGAACTCCGGGTTTATCGTAGTGCTTTACTACAAGTTGATAATACTGGTCTTTAATGCGTGATTTGTTGACCCAATGTGCGATAAGTCCGCTTTGAATATATCCGAGAATTATATCTATTGTTTCTTCGGCGACGGCATTTTGTGCCTGAGTGGTTGATGCGCCGATATGATGCGTAACATATACATTTTCAATTTCTCTAAGCCTTGAATTGACGGCGCCGGTTTTTTCTTCAGGTTCACCCTTGAAGACGTCTAAAGCCACTCTTATATTTTTCTCCTTAATTGCTTTAATCATTGCGTCTTCGTCTATTATGTCCGCGCGTGAGGTATTTATAACCAATGCACCTTCTTTAAGATAGCTGAACATCGTATCGTTAAATAAACCTTTAGTTTCGGGTGTAGCCGGGAGATGAATTGAAATAATATCCGCCATAGGTAAAGTCTTATCGAACTCGCTGAAATCTTTGATGCCGTAGCCTTCAATGCGCGAGACGTCTTTGACATAAACATTCATTCCAAAAGCAAGGGCTCTTTTTGCAACTTCTTTGCCGATATTTCCATAGCCGATAATTGCAAGGCTCTTTCCCATCAAACCATCAGCTTTCGAATATTTTGCTTTGTTCCATTTACCGTTTCTGAAATCAATAACATTGTCCGGGATTTTTCTGTCAAGTGATATAATCAATCCTAAAGTTAATTCTGCAACAGCGACAGAATTCATTCCGGGGCAGTTTGCTACGTAAATGCCCTTTTTGTTTGCAGCGGGAATATCTATGTTGTTAACCCCAGCGCCGGCTCTGATGATTAAGTTCAGGTTTTTTGATGCTTCAATTGTTCCTGAGGTGACCCGGGTTGATCTTACAACAAGTATATCAGCAAACTTAGCCTTCTCAGGCAAATCGTTTTCTCCAAGGGCGGGTTCATATATCACTTCCAATCCGTTGTCAATTAATTTTTTAATATACTTATCCGGAAACTTATCTGCGATTAAAACTGATGTGCTCATTTTTTTCTCCCAATTATTTTAACATCGGTACTTGAATACCTGTTTTTTTTACGTTAATGATAGCTCTTTCATAACCTGCATCGGCATGCCGAATTATGCCCATGCCCGGATCATAAGTAAGAACCCTGTTCAGCCTTTGCTCGGCTTCCTTCGAACCGTCGGCAACAACCACCATTCCTGAATGAATTGATTTGCCGATACCGACTCCGCCCCCGTGATGCACCGATACCCAGCTTGCGCCGCCAATCGAATTCAATAGAGCATTTAAAATAGGCCAATCGGCAATAGCATCGCTGCCGTCGAGCATGCCCTCAGTTTCTCTAAATGGTGAAGCAACCGATCCGCAGTCAAGATGATCTCTCCCTATGACAATAGGAGCGCTGACTTTGCCCAATGCAACGAGGTCATTAAATATTTTACCCATTTTTGCTCTTTCTCCATATCCAAGCCAGCATATTCGAGACGGCAGACCTTGAAAGTGAACTTTCTTTTGTGCCATTTTTATCCATCGAATCAATGATTCATTTTCGGGAAACGCTTCAATCAGCGCAGCATCTGTTTGATGAATATCATCAGGGCTGCCCGAAAGAGCTGCCCATCTGAATGGACCTTTACCGTCACAAAAAAGCGGACGTATAAAAGCCGGAACAAATCCGGGAAAATCAAATGCATTTTCAACACCGTTTTCTTTTGCTTCACCTCTTATATTGTTGCCGTAATCGAATGTGACTGCCCCTTGTTTTTGGAATTCAAGCATAGTCTTGACATGAGCGACAATCGTTTCCCTTGATTTGGCAATGTAAGAGCGGGGGTTTTCTTTACGAAGAATAAAAGCCTCTTCGAGGGTCATGCCCATCGGTACATATCCATTCAATACATCGTGTGCAGAAGTTTGATCGGTCAATACATCCGGAATAATTTTACGCTTAAGAATTTCGGGTAGGATTTCTCCGGCATTACCAACTAAACCAACCGAAAGAGCCTTCTTTTCCTCTTTAGATTTTAGGACAAGAGATAGAGCTTCATCAAGATCTTCGGTAATTTTATCAATATAACCTGTATTGAGTCTTTTCAAAATGCGGTTCTTATCAACATCAATACCGAGGAATGAAGCTCCGTTCATAGTTGCGGCAAGCGGCTGGGCGCCGCCCATTCCGCCTAAGCCTGCTGTTAATAAAAATTTACCTTCGAGAGATCCGTTGAAATATTGTTTCGCACATTCGGCGAATGTTTCGTATGTGCCTTGAAGTATGCCCTGAGTGCCGATGTAAATCCAGCTCCCCGCAGTCATCTGCCCGTACATAGTTAAACCCAACTGTTCTAATTTCCTGAATTCATCCCAATTAGCCCAGTCAGGTACGAGCAGTGAATTTGCAATTATTACTCTTGGTGCGTCATAGTGAGTAAGAAAAACACCAACCGGCTTACCAGATTGGATCAGCAGAGTTTCATCATTCTCGAGTTTTTTTAATGAATTAAGTATTGATTCAAAGGCTTCCCAATTTCGCGCAGCTTTTCCAGAGCCTCCGTAAACAATAAGTTCATCGGGGTTCTCGGCAACTTCGGGATCAAGATTATTCATCAGCATCCGCATGGCAGCTTCCTGAATCCATCCTTTGCAGCTTAGTTGGTTACCATGCGGGGCTTTAATTATTTTTTTATTGTTCATTATCTGTCAAAATGTTTGTTTAATAAATTTACATACTGTGAATACATTGATTTGTAAAGCCATTTTTTTATAAACCAGCTTTTATCAATTTGTTTTTTAATATGTTTAATATTTTCCTCAATCTGATTTAATAGCCTGTTCCTTTCGTCTTTCGTAAATTTTACTTCAGCCGTAGCAGCCGATAATTTATTCAGGATGGATTCAAACGCCCGGATATCCGGAAGAAACCTTTTGTCGTCGCCCATTTGCTTGACTGCCTGTTTACAGAAAGTGATTATTAGTTTCGTTTCGTTTTTGTCGAAATCAAAATTATAATTTTTGAATAATTGTTTTGCCATAAACTCCTACATTTTTAGTGATAATAATTTTTCTCTAATTTTTTGAAAACCGGGCTTTATTACTTCATAAATATAATACAGTCTATCGCTGTAGGGTAAGAAAGAAGATTTCATTGCATTCAGATTAAGTTTTTCAATATCGTCAAAAGAAATATCAAAAACTTCCGAAGCTGTTAAATATTCTTTAGTAAGCGTGGTATTGCTCATCAGCCTGTCGTCGGTGTTTAAAAACACACGGAATTTCTGTTTATAGAAATGAAGAAAGGGATGGTTTTCAATTTTATCCACCGCACCGGTATGCACATTGCTAAGCAAACAAATTTCCAGAGGAATTCTTTTATCAAGAACGTACTGTGCAAGTTCACCCAAGCCAACTACATTGCTTTCCTTATCAAAGGTAATATCTTCCACCAGACGGGTTGCGTGCCCGATTCTATGAGCTCCGCAAAATTGTATTGCCTGCCAAATTGATTCTTTCCCAAACGCCTCGCCGGCGTGAATTGTTATATTAAAATTTTCTCTTTTAATAAATTGAAAAGCGTCTATGTGTTTCTTGGGGGGGTAGCCGCCTTCTTCCCCTGCTAAATCAAAACCGACAACTCCCAGGTTTTTATAATTAGAGGAGAGTTCGGCTATCTCAAGAGAATTTTTCATGTTACGCATAGCGCAGAGTATCAATCCGTAGCCGACGCCAAAATCAGTCTTTCCTCTTTCCAATCCTTTCAGCACAGCTTTTATCACATCATCATAATGAAGACCTTTTTCAAGGTGGAGAACAGGCGCGAAGCGGGTTTCGATATAGCAGACTCCATCCTTATACATGTCCTCCATCATTTCGTAGGCGACTTGTTCCAGGGATTCTTTCGTCTGCATAACTGCGCAAGTGTGTTCAAAGCCTTGAAGAAATTCTACAAGATTACCTTTATTGGCTCCTCTAAAAAACCACGCAGCCAGCTCTCCGCTATCTGAGGTCGGTAATTTTTTATACCGGATTTCTTTTGCGAGATCAATAATTGTCTGAGTCCTCAAACCTCCGTCAAGGTGGTCGTGAAGCAGAACTTTCGGAACGCTTTTGATCACTTCTTCTGTTTTCATACTATTCCTAATTTTTTATACTAAAAAATATCCTTTTTGGGCAGGAAAATCAATTAAATGCGTTGTAACTGTTTCAATAATCACTGTTATTTAGCGCATGATTTCCGCTTTAATAAAAAATACGAAAAATCATCGTTTTCGCTGAAGAATTTATTCTTGACTATACATGCCTAAAGTGGTAATTTTTCAAAGACTTATCAAAGAATTTTCTTAATCAAAGAGGAGTTTAAATGAAACGAGTTTTATCTTCATTGATAGTTTTATCAATGATTTTCGGATTAGCCGCATTTCAATGTTCATCCACGGAGCTGACAAGTGCAAAATTGTATATCCAGCAGAAGAATTTGCCAAAGGCTAAAGAAGCTTTAGAAAAAGAAATTAATAAAAATCCTAAAAGCGACGAAGGACTTTATCTGATGGGTTATATCTACGGAGAAGAAGGCGATATGGCTAAGATGATGAATTACTTCAACAAATCTTTATCAGTTAGCAACAAATTTTTTCCTGATATAGACAACGCAAAAAAATTTCACTGGCAGAACAGCTTCAATAAAGGAGTTGGGCTATTCAACCGCGCAACAAAAGCAGCCGATAAAGACACTAGCAGAATGTATTTCGAAAAATCTGTTCAGGCTTTTAATGATGCAATTTTATGCCAGCCTGATAGTGTAGATTCTTACAAGAATTTAACTTACTCTTATTTGAATCTTGGGCAACTTGAAAAAGCCGCAGACCCTCTATTGAAAGTCATCGAAATAAAGAAAGACGCTGATTCTTATGCAATATTAGGCGAGATATATTATAACAACGGTATTAATTTGATGAAGAATTACTATGAAGAAAAATCAATTAGCGACAGTCTCAACGCTATGGATTATTTTGACAAAACAATCGATCTACTTGAAGAGGCAAGAAAAATACACCCCGATAATTCAGATATACTTGCTATTCTTTCAAATGCTTATATCAATGCAAACAAACTGGATGTTGCAATGGATACATTCAGCGAAGGAATAAAAAAGGATCCTGCCAACAAATATTACAGATATAATTACGGCGTACTTCTTCTCGGCGCCGAAAAATATCAAGAAGCTGCTGATCAATTCGTTGAGGCAATTAACCTTGATCCAGACTACACAAATGCGCATTACAATCTTGGCGTTACTTATGTAAAATGGGGCAGCGACATAAGAGAATCAGCGGTTGATGAGGATGACGAAAGCAAAGAATATCTTGAGAAATTCCGCTTATCTCTCGAACCTTTGAACAAATACGTTGAAAAGAACCCCGAGGATGGAAAAGTTTGGGATTTATTGGGGAAAGTTTATGCGAACCTCGGAATGAACGAAGAATCGATGAAAGCTTTTGAGAAAGCTGATTTATACAGATAAGAGATAAAAGATTTTTATTAGCCCGCTTCCTTTATGTTTATGAAGGAGGCGGGCATCATTTTGAATAAGTTGAGAAAATTATGAACTCTAAGGATCCTAAATCACAGCAAATTAATATCGAACTCGGCGAGAAAGAAGCCGAAGGCATTTATTCTAATCTAGCTATAATAACTCACTCACCAGCTGAGTTTATACTTGATTTTACAAGGGTAGTACCGGGCGCTCCAAAAGCTAAAGTACATGCAAGAATTATAACGACACCGCAGCATGCAAAGATGCTGCTTAGGGCATTGCAGGAAAATATTGAGAAGTTTGAAAACAAATTCGGCGAAATCAAAGTCGAAGGGCAGGCGAACCCTCAATTTGGATTTGCAACTAATCCCAAAAACGAAAAAATAAATTAATAGCTTTTCAAAACCGAGATTGTTTATTTATAGAATTTTTTCTTGTAACTTGTAGGTGGCTTTGATATATAATTTTGGATATTTATGCTCACCGTCACGTTTTTTAATCTGATGATTAATATCATGGTTTGACTGAATTATTAGTGATAATTTTCAAGCAATAACTATCAGCAAATTAACAATGGAGATAAAATGAAAAAATTTCTATCAATCTTAATAGTACTGCTGCTTTTCTTCTCCGCATTGCCCCGAATGAACGCTCAAAGTTTCAATTTTGGACTACAAGTTTTTGAACCGTTACCAGAATTAGATCTCGCTGCATTCATTGTTAATAAAAATTTAAGTGGAACTCCGAGGATTATGCAGATCACGATGACGCCCGGCATTGATGTTATTCTCGAACTGATAATATGGTGGCGCCCTGCTGAACGTTCAGATTATTATTCGAATCCATTATACCGGTTTACCACACATCCGTTCGTTTCGAGGGCGGTTTTGTCAAACAATGAGATATCGCAATTTTCTGACATTAATATAAACGAAGATGAAAGCGATGAAGATCAGATTGAGGCGAATCGCGTTAATGGGAAGCTCACCGGCGCATATAGAATAATTGCCAGAGCTTACGACATGAACAATGGCGTTTTAGGATCTGCTGAAGCTGAAGCAATTATTTCGAATCCAACAGTGTCAAGTTTAATTATTTATGAACCTCAAGCTAATGAAGAAGTTGATCCGAATTTACCGTTGCTTGTAAAATGGGGTGGTTTGCAGATGTCGAATTCTGCAGCCGTAAATTATCAATTGATCGGTAATGTTCGAGAAAATGCAAATCAATCTCTCGAGGACGCGCTTAATTCCGGCATTCAAGTTATTTTTAACAACCCGCCTTCTGCAATCACCGAGCTAAATGTTCAGTTGACTGAAATAGCGGCACGCGGCAGCGAAGCAGTGCTACAGGTAAAAGCCCTTATCGACGCACCCGGCGGAGCTAATGAATACTACAGCCCAATCGTTAATGTAAAATTCACCAGTACCTCAACAGAAACTGCAGGATTTGGAAATATCGATAATAATGTGATTAGACTTTTGGGGGAAAATTTATTGAATGAACTTGGAGGCGGCACAACTGGCGATGACGAAGGAACAACTGATTTGACGGGCACAGAAAATGTCCAGCGCATTCTTAACATGCTATTAAACGGGCAGATTACTTTTGATCAAATATCAAGTATGACAGATGAAAACGGCAATACGCTAACTCAGGCTGAAGTTGATGCGATTCTTAATTATCTGCAGGCGAATCCATCTAGTATAATAAGAATGGAATTTATCGATAACTAAAATTACTAAAGGTGAAATATGAAATTACTTCTAATATGTATTTGTTTGATTTCTTTTACAGCCGTGGCTGGCAACGAGAAAAATCAGCCTTCCGACGAGAAGAAACCAACACCTGTTGCTTTGGTAAAGAAAATTGTTAAAGATGTTAAGTATAAAGAATCAGACGAATCCGATTGGGAAATTGCCAAAACGGGCGAACCCCTCTTCGACGGCGGTCTGGTTAAAACCGGCACCAAATCATTGGCTCTAGTTCTTTTCATCGACGGTTCAGGATTACTTCGTGTCCGCGAAAACAGCATCCTGAATATTTACGGAGATAGAGATGGCAAAACACTGAATAAAAACGCATTTCTCGAGAAAGGATTGGTTGGATTTGAAGTCTCGAAACAAGAAGACGAGGAGTTTAAATTTACTACCCCTACTATGGTTGCTTCGATCAGAGGAACTTCCGGGGCGCTTGGGCATGAAGAAGGTGAGGGCGGCGACGAAAATCAGTGTGACGGTATTTCAACATTAATTCTCAACGAAGGGGATGTAGATTATCAAACTAACTGCGGAGACCAAGGCTCCGGTTCAGTTGGCGGCGGTGGATTTGTTCAGATAGACGGCGACGGCAATATTAATACTGGTGATAATAGCAACGATCAAGAAGACATCTTGAATCAAACTTCAAGCATCGACACAAAGATTTTGAGATTACAGGTTGAAGAAGGTCTATTAGAAATTGAATACGAACCTGAATAAATTGATTAAATAAATAAGTAACTATGCCAGCATTATAAGGGAGAAAACCTATGCGAATAAATATACATTTTAGTTTAATCTTTACGGCTGCAGTTATATTAGTTAATGTAAATAATCACGCTCAGGTCAGCAATTCGATTGCGTCAGTAGAATTCGGCGCTGCTTTAGAAAATAACTCTGTTCAAGTTTCTGCTGAAATGCTTCCAGTAACCGGGATAGCTAAAGTTCAGATTGCCTACCGCGCCTTCGAAGAAAGCGAGTTTAAAATTAATGAAATGGAACTGATCGGGAATACCGCCTATTTCACAATACCTTCAGAGGCTGTAAAACTTCCTGCCATCACGTATTATTTTATAGTTACTTTCACATCGGGGGAATATGAAACTTATCCTCTTGGAATTGAACAAGGGGAAAATATACCGCTCGAACTCACTGTGCTTGCAACATCGCCAAAGGACAAGGAAATTTTAATCTTAAGCCCGTCGCCCGGCGAATTAGTTGATATCAAAAAATTATTTTTAACAATATCGCTCATAAAAGCAAGCGACGGAGTTGATGTATCAAAAACAAAAATCTTTTTGAATAACCAAGATATAACGGATAAGTGTTTGTTTGCCGGCGACGTAATTCTTTTTTACGGAGAAAATTTCCCCGATGTTGTTTCTTTGGGTCAGCAGAGCCTCCGGGTAGAATTATACGATTCGGAAGGAAAATTTTACCACTCAACAATTTCAACTTTTACATCAACGAAATCTTCAACATTAAAACTTGCCGAAACAAGGTTTGATTACAACGGATCAATAAAAGCAGAATCGCGAAATCAAAAATTCAGCGGAGTGAGTGAATGGTTTAATAATATCGGTATAAGAGCAAGCAGCAAGTATGAGGACTTTGCGGCAAGAGGATATTTATATGTAACATCGGAAGAAAAAAAATATCTTCAGCCTCAAAACAGATTTTCTGCCACTGTGGAGTATTCCGATATTGCAAAAGTTGAAGGCGGCGATATTTATCCGGTTTATCCAGATTTAATTTTGAGCGGAAAAAGAGTACGAGGATTCAACGGCGAAATCAACTCAGGCTATTTTAATATTCAAGCCACATTCGGCGAGACGAGGCGGGATGTAGAAGGGAAATTAGTTGAAACTTACAGCAGGGAAACTGCTCCGCTTAGTTCTAATGTAATAGAAATTGACTCTGCCCTCTATGGACAGCCTTATGGAAAAGTTGAACTCGGCACTTTCAGCAGACAATTGTTCGCAATCCGCCCTTCATTTGGTACAGGTAGAACTTTCCAATTAGGTTTTACTTATCTTCATTCAAAAGACGATTATAATTCTATTGAATTCGGCAGCAAGCCCAAAGAAAATTTGGTTGTAGGCAGCGATCTTAAATTTGCCATTGACGACCAGCGGATAGTTTTCCGGGGGCAGGCTGCGGTTAGTCTTAACAATTCGGATATCTCAACAGGGGATTTAACAGACGAACAGATTGATTCAATATTTACTGGAAGCGGAGGCTCTTCACTTGGAGATGATGCAGAAAGTTTCAAAGATTTAAAAAAGTTGGTTAGTAAATTCATTACATTTAATCAATTCATCGGGCCTGTAAATCCGGAAAAACTTGCATCTGCTGCGGGCGAAGCTGAACTGCAATTAAATTATTTTAATAATAATTTGAGAGCATCATATATATACCGAGGAAATGATTACAAATCTTTTGGTCAAGATTATGTGAGAACGGACGTAAAAGGTATAAACATTTCGGATCGTGTGAGGCTGATGCAAAACCAACTTTTCCTTAGTCTTTCTTATGAAAAACTTCTTGATAACCTTCAAAACACAAAGTATGCGACTACTGGGTACCAGACAATTAATACATCGGTTTCATATTTTCCGAGGACGGATTTCCCGGGTATTACAGTCGGTTATACACGATACGATAATCAAAATGATATTGAAGCCGGCAGCATAAATGAAGCGTTTATGGTCGATAATTATACAAACAGATTTTTTACAAGGTTAAATTATAATTTTGAATGGGGAGTCAAGCATAATTCTATATTGAACATTGCAACAAGCTCCCGCATTGATGACGCCATAAACGGAACAGATGCAAAATATACATCTGTCTCACTAAATTTAAATTCTTATTGGACGCGCGATCTTAGCAGCAATTTGTATTTGATTACATATAACAGCGAGATCAGCGCTCAGCCTTTTAACTATACAACAATAGCGCTTGGAGGCAGATACAAATTGCTTCAAGACCAGCTTAATGTTGCGCTCAATATAAGCCCAAGCTTTGGTGATTTCGAAAGGCTTTCTGTTGAGCTTTTAAGCGAGTATCTCGTTATTCAAAATTTAAGATTGACCTTCCAGTTCAGATATTATAATTATCCAAATATATCAAGCGATTCCGTTGCTGGCATGATATTACGCTGGAATTTTTAAGGACATGTTATCATTAAAGAAATTAAAACCGCAGCTGCAGAAACTATTTTTATTTCTTGCAGTTGCGGTTTTAACCATAACTCTTTCCCAGGATATTCTTTTCACTCTTGCACCGCTAAAAAATCTGGATTTAAAATTAATTGACGATAGATTCGTTCACCGAGGCGAAATAGATATAAAGGATTCGGCTGATGTAATAATTCTTGAAGTTACACAGGAAAGTTACAACCTTATACCAGATTCTTTGAGAGTTTGGCCCTGGCCCCGGTCAATTTTCTCGAAAGTAATTGAAAATTTGATGAACGCTGGCGCAAAAGCAGTTGGTATAGACTTCGTTATGTCCGACCCCGACCGTTTATCGCCTGCCAATGACAGCATGCTCATTAATACTATTAGAAAACATGGAAGCGTTGTAGTCGCTGGCAAAACAAGTATCAGAGAAGCAGCGCGGCTTGCTTATTCAGAAGTAACATACGAAATGGTTCAATACAGAGATACGACATACGAAGACCAGAAAATCAATTTCAATAATATATTTTTCAATGCCGACAGTTCAATAGGTATCGTTCAAGTACCCGTTGATTACGACAATGTCAACCGCAGATATAATCCGATGGTGGTTAGCACCCGTGCCGGAAATAACCTTCCGTCGTTCGGGTTTGCTCTGCTAAATAAGTATTATAATCTTTCCCAGAGAACTGTTGTTAAGAGAGAAGAAAATGATTTTATTTTTGCGGAGAAGAAGATACCGAGATTTGACAAACAATCTATGCTAGTAAATTTTTACGGAGCCGATGGGACTTTTCCACGGGTTGAATTTGCTCACGTTCTTGACGACTCCGAATTTTTGACGCAGGAAGAAATTGATTTGGACGCTGAGATAAACTATTGGGAAGATCCCGATATCGGCTTACTGTACAGTGGAATTTTTGAAAACAAAGTAGTGATTATCGGTTCCACTCTGCCGGAGGATAAAGATTATTTTAACATTCCATTTAGTAAAGGCGGCGTTCAGGGAAGAAACTTATTATACGGAGTTGAATACCACGCCAACGTAATCCAAAATGTTATATGGGATTCGTTCCTTTACAAGCAGAGCCGCTTTTCCGAAATAATTTTTTTGATTTTGATTGTCTTTGTAACTTTCTTCGGATCTAACTCCGTAAAACAAATTAAAGTTAAATATCAATTGCTTACGGAAGTGATAAATTTTTTCCTTGTTGTTGTACTAATATATTTGATCTACTTTCTCGGATTTTATTTATTCGCAAATTATAATTATGTCATCTCAATTGTCAGCCCAGTAATTGCTGTTGTTCTGGCATATTTCAGCAGTACAGCTTTCCACCTCTTAAAAGAGCGTTCACAAAACAAGATGATCAGAGGAATGTTCAGCACTTATGTCTCTAAGGACTTAGTGAACGAACTTCTGCAAAATCCAGACAAACTTAAACTCGGAGGAGAAAAGCGGAACCTTTCAATCATGTTCAGCGATATTGCCGGGTTCACTACAATTTCCGAGAAGATGACGCCCGAAGGGCTGGTTGACTTCATTAACGCTTATTTAACCGAAATGACAGGTATAGTCATCAGGAACAAGGGCACTCTCGATAAATATCTTGGTGATGCAATAATGGCTTTCTGGGGTGCGCCTATATCAATTAAAGAGCACGAATATCTTGCATGTTTAACAGCGGTTGAAATGCAAAAACGATTAATTGAAATGCGGAAGGAGTGGAATCTTTCCGAAGATACAAATTTGAGCATAAGAATTGGGATAAACAGCGGAGACGTTGTTGTTGGCAACATCGGCGGTCAGAATAGATTTGATTATACGGTTATGGGTGATAATGTTAACCTTGCTTCGCGCCTTGAAGGGGCAAATAAGATGTATGGTTCGGGAATTATGATAAGTGAAAATACCTTTGCCGCCGTGAAGGAAAAAATATTTGTTAGAGAGCTGGACAATATTCGCGTGAAAGGGAAAATTAAACCGACCAAGGTTTACGAGCTGATTGACATAATTGATGATTCAAGAAATCAAGAATATTCATGGATTGGAATTTATGATAAAGCGATATCCGAATATAAATCAAGAAACTTCGAAAGTTCTAAAAAATTATTCAGCGATGTACTTTCAATTAAACCAGATGATGAAACTGCAAAGTTATATATAGAGAGATGTGCAGCTTATATTGCTAATCCGCCTGATGATGATTGGGACGGCGTATTTGTAATGAAGACCAAGTAATTATTTCCTTGCCCTTACAAGGTTTATCAGCGCTGCCGAAAAGAACAAAATATTTGCGAACCAAGCGGTAAGAATCGGATTCATAACGCCGTTCTTACCGAATGCCTGGCTGATATTCATAAAGACCAAATAAATAAATGTAATTAACAGGTTAATGCCAAATTGAACTGCTAAGCCTCCTTTACGTTTATTAGCAGATATTGGAAGTCCAAAAAGTACGGTTATTATTGAAGCGAATGAAAATGCAATGCGGGAATGATATTCAATTAATATTCTCGTCGGATCATTACCAGAGCTTAATTGGCTATCGGCATAATCTTTTAATTCGGTTAGATTCATTTCGGGATTTCTTCTCTGCTTCTCGATAATTTGATCAGGAGTAAAAGACAAATCCTTCACTTCGAGAGCTGAAAACCTTTCAATATTTTCCGTGGAGTTGTCGAAATATCTTCTAACACCGTCAAATAAAGACCACTTTCCGGATAACGAATCATATCTCATTCTAGCTGCATCAATACGCGCTGTAATTTTGGTTATTTCATCCGGGTTAAAATCTTGAATGCTTATACGGTAAGCTTGTTCCGTATTTGCACTGTATGAACCTATACTGACAATCCTTGTTTTGCTGTCCTGAAAAATAATATTGCTTCCTGATCGCGCTATTCCTTTATTCATATACGTCCGTTCGATAAACACTTTATGTTCATTTGCTAGGGGAACAACATATCCTCCGAAATAAATCGAGAGCAAACTAATAAGCATAGCGATGAACAAGAAGGGAAGCATATAACGATATAGGCTTACCCCGCTGGCTTTAATAGCCGTCAATTCATTTAGGTTAGACATCTTTCCTGCCACAAAAAGACTGGCGAGCAAAACGGAAACCGGAATCATCAAGCGCATCATTTCCGGAATAAACACAATATAATATTGTACAATCACATTTGTTGGCACATTCTCGTCGATAAAATCGTCGAGATTTTCCATCATATCAATAATTACGAAGATTAGAACAAACGCTAATAACCCGAAAAGTATTGTTTGAACAAACTGTTTAATTAAATATTTATCAATAATTCTGATCATCCTGAACCGGAGCCCTCCAAGTTTTCGGTATAATTTTTTTTAATAAATCAAAGTTTATTGTAACTCTTTCTTTTGCACTCTTTATCGTAAGAATAATTCCCAATAAGCCTAAAAATACATTTGCATTCCACATACCCCAAAACGGCGAGAGCATTCCTCTGTCAGCAAGTTTTTCGCCGCCGATAAGAAAAGCCCAATAGATTAGAAAAAAAATTAGACTTATACCGGCTGCTACTCCAAATCCCCCTTTTCTTGTCATTGTTCCCAGAGGCGCGCCGATCAGAATGAAAATAATGCACGCAACTGGAAGAGAATATTTTTTATGTATCTCAACCCAAAATTTATTTGATGTTTTCGAGTTAAATTCCAGCCGGCGCAAGGAGGATTTAATCGTGTTGTTGGATGTCCGCAATCTTTCTTCCACCCTGCGCAGGACAAGTCTTTCATTAAAAAAACCTGATTCGGATAGAAAAGATGCAGTTTCCTTTTCCAATTGAACATGCGAAGCTATTTTAAGATCTAATTCCTCTTTATAGGCGGAACGTAAATTTTTCAAACTGTCAATAATCACAAGCATATCTTGGGCGCTTAACTCTCTATCACCGCGTTGACTGCTGCCGGGTTGACTTTCGCGGAAAGAGAACTGGTCGGCATTCATCACGATTTTATGTTTTTCAAATTGGATTTTTCTGTAATTGACGTTGCTGGTCAGGTCATTAGTATGAATTTCACCGTTCCACAAATCCATTATCAGCTTATCTCTGTTTTTTGCAAAATACAATCTGCCTTTCTGCGCAGTAATGATATTTAATATCTGCGGGTCGGAGCTATCGTAAATAGTTAGTTTTAAAAGGTCGTTTGTTGATTGATTGATGTCTCTAACAAGAATTGAATAGTTTGAAACATCTTGCGAAAACACTCCCGGCACTAAGGAGAGAGTCGGTTTCTTTCTCGAAATATCCTGCCCCAGCAATCGAGCTGCATGATTTGCATTTGGATAAACAGTATTATTGAAGTGGATTAAAAGCAAGGCTACTACTATACTCGCCAAAAAAGGAGGAACCATCATTTTATACAAACTGATACCCGAGGCTTTCATAACAGCAACTTCGTTGTTCTGCGCCATGCTTCCGAAAGCCATTAATGTCGAAACTAATACTGCCATAGGCACTACTAAAACAACCATCCATGCAAGATTATAACTAATCAGTTTGATTATTATCCACGAGTCTAATCCTTTGCCGATAAGTCTATCGGCGAATTTCATTAGAAACTGGAGCAGAAAAACAGAAATAAGTACAAACACACCGAAGAGAAAAGGAAAGAAATGAGCTTTTAATATGTATCTGAATAGCAGCATTAGTAAAATTATCCCTTCAATTATTTAATCAAATATAACATGTAAAAGAATATTTTTTATGAGACGAAAAAAATATCTTACAAATAAAGTTAAAATAAATTTACATTCCTTGAAATGCTTTAATTATAAGCGTAAATTTATACATTCAATTAATCACCTAAAAGTAAATTTAGATAGGAGCCTTATTGTGAATTCTGTTATCAATTATATTGAAAAAAATAAACAGCGGTATCTTGAAGAATTAAAAGAGTATATAAGTATTCCAAGTATTAGCACTTTAAAGGAAAATAAAAGTGATGTAGAAAAATGTGCAGGTTTTGTGAGAGATCATCTAAAAAAAATAGGTATAAAAAAAGTTCAGATATTCAAAACTGAAAGACACCCGATTGTTTACGGCGAATGGATGGGAGCGCCGGGAAAACCGACAGTTCTTATTTATGGACATTACGATGTTCAACCCGTTGACCCGCTGAAAGAGTGGAAAACGGATCCATTTAAAGCTGTTATTAAGGATAATAAAATTTGGGCAAGAGGCTCGAACGACAATAAAGGTCAGAATTTTGTCCACATGAAATCAGTTGAAGCGTTCTTCAAAGTAAAAGGCAAACCGCCGGTAAATATCAAATACATCATCGAAGGTGAAGAAGAAATCGGAAGCGGCAATCTTCAGAAATTCATTAAGAAAAACAAAAACCTGCTTAAATGCGATGCTGTTCTTATCTCAGACACTAGTTTACATTCGCCCGATACACCGACAATAAGCTACGGATTGCGCGGTTTATGTTATATGGAGATTGAAGTGATAGGCCCGAACCGCGATTTACATTCCGGAACCTTCGGCGGAGGAATAGCCAATCCAATAAATGAATTATCAAAAATTATCTCGCGCCTTGTTGACAAAGATGGAAGAATCGCTATCCCCGGATTTTATAGCAATGTGGTTAAATTAACCGAAAAAGAAAAAGAAAACTATTCGAAATTAAAATTCTCTGAAAAACAATTTGCCAAAGAGTTGAAAGTGAAAGAGCTAACAGGCGAAAAAGGTTACACTACATTGCAGAGAATAAGTGCTCGGCCTACTCTCGACTGCAACGGTATCTTCGGAGGTTTTATGGGCGAGGGCGCAAAAACAGTTCTGCCTTCAAGAGTAACCGCCAAGATCAGCATGAGGCTGGTTCCAAATCAAGACCCGCATGAGATCGCAAAGCTGTTCAAAAAATATGTGAATTCGATAACACCAAAAACAGTAACAGTCGAAGTAAGAGAGCTTCACGGCGGGCTTCCATTCATCATGTCGCTAAATAATAAATACATTGTTGCTGCTTCAAAGGCGGTGTCAAAAGCCTTTGGAAAACAAGCTGTTTATTCACGAGAAGGCGGATCGATTCCTATTGTAGTTGAATTTGCAGACAAATTAAAAGCACCCGTAGTTTTGATGGGGCTCGGGCTTGATACGGATGATATACATTCTCCTAACGAGCATTTTCATATTCGTAATTTTGAGAGGGGGATTCTCAGCTCGGCATTATTCTTGGATGAAATAAGCAGAATGTGATATATTGAGTTAATTAAAACGAATAAATGGCAGAGGTGACAAATGAAAATAGTAAATATTTTATTAGCGATCGCTCTTTTTGTTGTCATTGCCTTATTTGTGTTTGGCGTATTTACTTTTTCGTGCGAGGATAGAGATACCGGAACTCCTGAAACCTCGGAAAGGAAAGAGGGAAGTATACGCAGTTATAATATTGAGCAGGAAAAAAAACTTACCGGCAACCGCACGCCTTGCGATACAATATCTCTTCAAGAATTTGTATTAGATAATTTCCCCGCGGGTAATTATCTTGTTAATTATGACAGAACTTATACTTTCAATATTCCGCGGGCTGCTGTAGTCTACCATAAGGAGAACAATAAGCAGTACATTTTTGCGGTAATCGCTAAATCAAAAGAGGGTGAAAGGTATATCGAAAAACAGAATGTCATCGGGTTCGAATCAAGCTTCATCAATCTTGACAGCACAAAACTTGGAACCGCATTTTTTTATTTGATGTTGTTTACATGCGATAATGGTGATTTCGAAAAACTTTGGGAATCGGAAGTGCCTATACACGGTGGATTTAATTCTATGATTATCAAAAGGTGGGGAAAGAAAAATACAATGTATATCGAGTTGAACTTTGAAGCAGGAATAATCTCCGGGCATAGAAATTATAATTTTTTCCTTATTGACGGCATCGAAAAAGAACCGCATTTAATGGAGACTTATGAAGGCATTGTTCATAAACGCTCAATGTCTAATGTCAACAATGATAGGTTCCCAGACTATTTTGAATACAGGTTTAGAGAAGATTCGCTGCGAATAACAAAGCTTGATTCGATTCCTTTTTATTGGGATTCAACAAGGCAGCTGTACGTTACAAAAGTTAATAGAAATTGGTTCAGAAGATATTAATTTAGATTTGGATTCTTGATGACAAGCGAACAAATAGAATACTTAAAGTTTATTTTCAACGGCTTAAATCTGTCGGAAACAGCTTCGATTAATTCTTACACTGATGCACAGATTGAGTATGAAGCTTTAAAATATGGTGTAGGTATAAGAATAAATTCCGACTTATGTTTGCTGAAATTAACGGGCAAAGACGTATGTGATTTTCTCCATCGGATCTCGACAAACGAAATCAATAATATAATGCCCTTCGAAAAAACTGACACATTATTTACGAACGAAAAGGGCAGATTTATTGACCGTGCTACGTTCATGAATTTTGATGATCATTCATTTTTGTTTGGAAGCAGTTATCACTGCGAGAAATTAAGCAGATGGATTGAACGTTACATTATTGCTGAAGACATTAAGCTCGAAAAGATGAGAGAAAAATTTATGGTTTTTGAAATAATGGGTCCTCAATCAGGTTCGTATGTATCTATGTTTTGCGGAAAATGTTTAGAAGAACTTGACGGAAAGAAAATAATGAAAATTGACTTCGACGGAATCGAGATTTTAATCACTAAATTCTTCGGTAATGAAAAAAAATCAAAATACTGGATAATAGTTGATCATGGATTATTTAAAAATTTCATCAGCAAAATACATTCTCATAAAAGTGCTTTTGATGCATGCCTTGTTGGTGAAGACGCTTTTCAATATTACAGGATTGAAAATCTAATCCCCGAGGCTCCTTTTGAGATAAACGACAATTTTAATCCACACGAGGTAAACCTGATTAAGGATGTCAGTTTTTCTAAAGGTTGTTATATTGGTCAGGAAGTAATCGCACGTTTGGATGCTTACGAAAAGGTTCAAAAGGAATTGCATCTTGTTGAACTTGACGGCGAGGTCTCTTTGAACAGCAAACCTCTTCCGATTGTTGATTCCGCTAATAATACAGTTGGACTGCTCACGAGTTTTTCTAAAGCTCTAACTTTAAATAATGCTATTGGTCTGGCAGCTATCAGCAAGAAAAAATTGAACGATCAAACTTCTTTGTTTGTTGAAAACCACGAAAGTAAAGTGGGATTAAAAATTACCGGTTCAGATTTACAATGACCAAAATTTATACGAAAACAGGCGACGATGGACAGACATCATTATTCAGAGGAGGACGTGTTCTCAAAAGCCACATAAGAATTGAAGCTTACGGTACAGTAGATGAACTGAATTCTGTTATAGCATGTGCCGTCAGTAAAATTTCAAGCGATAGAATCAAAGAAGCGCTTACTGAAATTCAAAATCAATTGTTTATTGCCGGCTCCGATCTAGCCTCTCCTCCGGATGCAAAAAAAAATAGTGATGGTACAATGAGGCTTGGTCAGAAACATATTGACTATTTGGAAAGTTTAATTGATGAATTTGATTCGCAACTGCCGGAGCTTAAAAATTTTATTCTGCCTGGCGGGACAGAAGGTTCGGCTTTCCTTCATCTTTCGCGTACCGTTTGCAGAAGGGCAGAACGCAGAGTCGTTGAACTTTCGAAGTCTGAAGAAATCGGAAAATTTTTAGTAATTTACATCAACAGATTATCCGATTTATTGTTTGTTCTTTCTCGTTATGAAAATCATGTTAATAATAAGCCCGATGTAATTTGGCTAATCGGTAAAAAAACTTAAAATTATTATATAATATAATTTAGTTTAACCGGGGGTGAAATTGGCTTCGACGGGATTATTTAGGCATTAAACAGCGCATCGTGATTCCCGAACTCACGTTAATCGTCGGGGTAAAAAGAAACGACGAATATAATTTCGCATTAGCTGCGTAATTTAACGCAGCCGTTCTCTGAAACCTCTCATACCGGGTTTCTTAAGAACGCCGTTCAGGTATGATAGCCGATCTGATTGCTTAGATAAGTGAGGCAAATCTTTTTACTAAGCTGGCTAAATTAAATCCTGTTTGTTGGAGTTAGTTGAGTAAGACAATAAAAAACAAACTATGTGCGTAGAAGTTTAATGAGGGATATTCTCGGACGCGGGTTCGACTCCCGCCACCTCCACCAAGGCTTATTTTCTTATAATTCTCACAGACTTCCGCTTTTTCTCCTTTTTGCAATAATACGCTTCAATACATATATTTGCCCCTCTTAATTATGATATTATGAAATGAATTCTTACAGATTGACAAAACTTAATAATGGAATTATGGTCGTTTCGGAAAATCTTCCTTATGTCAGGTCATTTTCCTTAGGCTTTTGGTTTAATACAGGTTCAACAAATGAAACTGCATCAAATAACGGCATAAGTCATTTTATCGAACATATGCTTTTTAAAGGTACCGAACACCGCACGGCAAAAAAAATTGCCGACGATATAGAATCACTTGGCGGTTATTTGAATGCCTTTACATCAAAAGAACATACCTGCTATTACGGGAGAGGTCTAAGCCAACATTTGCCCAAAACATTTGAAGTGCTTGCCGATATGGTTCAATATTCTGTTTTTAAAGAGCGTGATATTAAAAAGGAAGCGGGCGTTATTATTGACGAACTTAATGATATAGAAGATTCACCCGAAGAGTTAATATTCGATAAATTTGAAAGCAACATTTACAACGGGGCTTCGCTTCAATATCCTATAATTGGAGCTGCAGAAAATATTGAAAATTTTACCAGCGCAGAGATTATCGGTTATTTAAATAAATTTTATTCTTTTAATAATTTGTACATCGTTGCTTCCGGAGCGGTTGAACACGATATGATTGTTGACTTAACAAATAAATTTTTGACAAAAAATATGGGATTAAGATTTAAGCGAAAAATAAAAATCAAACTTCTTTCTGCAAAAGATCTGTTTGTAGAAAAAGACATTCAACAGACGCACGTAATTCTAGGCAAGCCTACATATGGAATTTCAAACAAAAAAAGAATTGCTGTTAGTCTTCTTTCGCATATCATAGGTGAAGGCAGCAGTTCCAGATTGTTTCAAGCATTGAGGGAGAGAAACGGAATTACTTATCAGGTCAATTCTTTCTTAAATTCCTTTTACGATGTATCCTCTTTCGGAATATACTTTTCGACTAATCCCAAGTTAGCCTCAAAAGCAATGAACATTATATATATTGAACTCCAGAAACTATTAAATAAACCAGTTAGCGCTAAAGAGCTTAAGCGGGCAAAAGAATACATAAAAGGCAGTGTTGTCATGAGTTTAGAAAGCACAACCAACAGAATGCTGCGTATTGCACAATCTGTAATTTATTTTAATAAAATTAAATCCGTAGAACAAACTATGGCAGAAATTGAAAACGTTACCATTGATGAATTATTCGAGCTCGGGAAAACGATTCTCGATCCGGGGGATTTTGTTAAAACAATAATCAGTTCCGACGACAGATTAATTAAGTCGGCGTCTTAGTTATTCTTATTAAGACAACAAATTCCTATTAGCTATTTAAATAATTGATTGTTATTTTAAGAACAGGATGTTACTAAAAGAGATGTTGTATTTTATGAAACGCTTAACTGCAATATTTTTTATTTTAAGCAACGTAGTTTTTGCGAACGGCAGGGTAATATTGCAAACAACCTATCCCGAATACATTACTAAAGATTCAAGTTTTCAAATTTCTATCGTACCATTAATTAAGCTTAGTGATTATTCTGAAATTAAGCTCTATATTCTCACCGACGGAAAAATTGAATTGCGTAAAGCCAAGATACGCAATGATTTGACCGAACGTAGATTAGAAATTCAGCCGGTAAATTACGAAAAGCATCATGAGAGAACCTATATGATTACGCTGGCTGGCTGCGACAGAGATTCGTCTTACTTATCAAAGAATCAGCTCGTGCTGAATTTCAAATCGAAGGGTGCGGAAACATCCAGATTAAAATTTGCGCTTGAGCTCTTTAAAGAAGGAAGTATGGTCAAAAAGTATTCGAGCGATCAAAATTCCTTCAGCCAAGAATTACCCTCAATTAATTTGACGTTCTATAAGTCTCAAAAGCAAGCCGGGAAATCAATTCAACTTCTTAATGGTTCTGAATTTTCGATAAACCTCAAGGACAATTCAATTAAGAATAATCTCACTGTTGAATTTTGGGCAAAACTTAATAAGGATACAAGAAGATTTTTTAATATAAAAAACAATGCGACTGACCGAGATTTTTTTTCTATTCTATTAAATAAGTTTCAAATGGTAACTATTCCTGAGGCAGCGCTCAACAACGAGTTTACCGAATATTTTATAGATGAAACTTCATGGAATCATTTTTTAATTGCGGTCGACAGCGAAAGCAAATTTGCATCGCTTTTCATTAATGGTAGTTTAATCTTTTCTTACCAGATCGTAAACATCAACGAACTCAAAGACATTTCAATTAACTTTCTGTCAAATACCAAATCTAAAATCTCGATTGACGGACTTAAGATTTGGGATTTTAATAACAACATAACACTTGCTTTTAGAAATAGAAATTATAACAGTTATATCGCTGACAGCTCGCGAGCTATTTTAATGCTTAGTTTTGATGAAGAAAACCTTCAAGATAAGTTCATGCAATTGACAAACGTAAATATTTCTTCGAAAGAGATACGACAAAGAATCTCAACTGCTCCCATTTTTTCGATGAAGCCTGAAATCTCTGTAAAGAGTTATGACTCCTTCTACGAGATAACATGGTTTAATAGGGAGGATGTGCAAGTTGAAAGATACGAGGTTCAGAAATCATATGACGGAAAAACTTTTGATTTTATTTTTTCAAAAGCTTCTGAACAACTGCCCGAAAAGTATTATATGTATATTGATTCAAGAAGTGATGCTGTCGGAATTGTATATTACAGAATCATGCAGATCAATAAAGACGGTTCGGTAGTTTATTCGCCGCAAGTAAAAATAGGGATCGGTAAGTTGAAGCAGTTTAATATCAATCAAAACTATCCAAATCCGTTTAATCCTCTCACCTCCATCGCCATTGAAGTATTGCAGGACTCAGAATTTAACATTCGGGTTTATGATTTAGTTGGTAAAGAAGTGCAGCAAATTTTTCAAGGACCTTTGAGTGCCGGGCAGCATTTATTTGAATTTGACGGAACCAATTTGCCTTCGGGAATTTATTTTCTCGAAGCAGTTAATCAGGGCAATATTCAAGTTATTAAAATGGTTCTGGCAAAGTAGCTAATATCTTTGTTAAATTTATTATCGGGTTTTAATGTTTTCGAAAGTTTACTCCAGTTCGACGTATGGAATAGATGCGTTTATCATTGAGGTAGAAACCCATTGCGAAAAACAGCTCCCTTCAATTACAATAGTAGGACTTCCGGATTCGGCGGTAAAAGAATCGCGGGAGCGCGTTACCGCTGCAATAAAAAACAGCGGTTTTGAATTCCCCCTAAAAAAAGTTACTGTCAATCTTGCACCTGCAGATATTAAAAAGGAAGGAAGTTCTTTTGATCTGCCGATCGCAATCGGCATTCTTTCCTCAACTAACCAGGTTAAAACAAATCACATAAATAATTCCGTCATTTTGGGGGAACTTTCATTGGATGGAAGCTTAAGGAAAATTAAGGGCGCGCTTCCAATCGCCGTCGAATGCAAGGGAAAGGGTATAATGCAAATGTTATTGCCCAAAGAATCAACCGCAGAAGCTTCAATAGTTGACGGAATAAAAGTTTATGGCTTTGAGAACCTGCGGGGGGTAGTTGATTTTCTTAACGATGAAATAACTCTCGAACCAGTAGTTACTGATAAAAATGCATTATTTAATCGAATTAATAAATATCAACTTGATTTTTCTGATGTAAAAGGACAAGAAAATGTAAAAAGAGCTTTGGAAATTGCTGCTGCTGGAGGCCATAATATAATTATGATCGGTCCGCCCGGTTCTGGAAAGACGATGCTGGCAAAAAGATTCCCTTCAATACTACCGCCTCTCAGTTTTGAAGAAGCTCTCGAAACAACAAAAATTCACTCAGTTGCAGATATCTTACAATCGGATACAGCTTTGATAACCGAAAGACCTTTCAGAAATCCTCATCATACTGTTTCTGATGCTGCATTAATTGGTGGTGGTAGTTTCCCAAGACCCGGGGAGGTTTCATTTGCGCATAATGGAGTGCTGTTTCTTGATGAATTCCCAGAATTTAAAAAAAATGTCTTGGAAGTAATGCGTCAACCCATGGAGGATTATAAAGTTACTATAAGCAGATCGAAAATGTCGCTCGAGTTTCCGGCGAATTTTATGCTGGTCGCTGCTATGAATCCCTGTCCTTGCGGATTTTTCACAGACCCAAATAAAGAATGTACTTGCAATACTCAGCAAATCCAACGATATATGTCTAAAATTTCCGGACCGCTGCTTGATAGAATAGATATTCATATCGAAGTACCTGCGGTTAAATATAAAGAACTTTCATCTAATAGAATTAGTGAAAAATCAGAAGCTATACGGTCGAGAGTCGTTAAAGCCCGGGAGATTCAGACCAGCCGGTTTGCAGAAAGTAGGTTTATTCATTCAAATGCCGATATGGGGACAAAAGAAGTTCGAATATTTTGCCAGATTGATGAATCTGGCGCTGAATTGTTAAAAATGGCAATGACTAAGCTTGGGCTTTCAGCTCGTGCTTATGATAGGATACTAAAAGTAAGCCGGACAATTGCAGATCTTGAAAATTCACAGTCCATTTTGTCCCAGCATATCAGCGAAGCAATTCAATACCGAAGTTTGGATAGAGAGCTCTGGAATCATTAAATAACCAACCCGATAAAGCCGTATATAAAATATTTTTGAAAAAAATAACTGGTCTAATTCTTGCTTTTGATAAAAAAGCAATATAAATTTGTAGCTCGTCTAATTTTATACTGTTTCAATTTGGGCAGGCGCCAAAGTAGGAGAGTTGGGGCGGACTGTAAATCCGTTGGCTTACGCCTTAGGGGGTTCGATTCCCTCCCTGCCCACTTTGGGTTCTTTTAAATATTGAGTATGTAAGCGGGAGTAACTCAGTTGGCTAGAGTCACAGCCTTCCAAGCTGTTGGTCGCGGGTTCGAGTCCCGTCTCCCGCTCATTACCGCTGATGTAGCTCAGTTGGTAGAGCACGTCCTTGGTAAGGACGAGGTCACCGGTTCAATCCCGGTCATCAGCTCAATAATAATTTTTAATGATAATATTCTTTTTTTTTGGTTTTTACAAGAAAAGTGTTACAATCGATCAAATATGATCGTTTTGAAATTGGAGTTTTAATATGGCAAAAGCAAAAAATGCACGGCAAATAATAATACTTGAAAGCAGCGCCGGCACTGGGTACCGTTATTCAACGAAGAAGAATAAACGTAACCACCCAAACCGTGTGGAATTTAAAAAATACGATCCTGTAGCTAAAAAACATGTTATTTTTAAGGAAACCAAGTAGTTACGAGAGTAGCTTAATTGGTAGAGCAGCGGTCTCCAAAACCGCAGGTTGGGGGTTCGAGTCCCTCCTCTCGTGCATCTATAATTAAGGTTGGATTTTATGAAGGAAAAAATTGTAAATTTTGTAAGTGATGTGGTTAAGGAAATGAAAAAAGTTACCTGGCCAACAAAAGAAGAACTAAAAGAGTCAACAACAATTGTGATCGTTGTTTGCCTCATTATAGCAGCATTCACTTATGCTATAGACATGACCATTTCGCAAATTATCAAAGGTATATTTTAGTCTTGGATAATCTTGGAGCAAAATGGTATGTCGTTAGAACCTTTTCGGGACACGAGAATAAGGTGAAAACCTTAATTGAGTCCGAATTAAAGGATAATGCTGAACTCCGCGCAAGGATTTTCGAAATATTAGTGCCAACCGAGAAAGTCTTCGAAGTCAAAGACGGCAAGAAAAAGACCAAGACTAAGAATTTTTTCCCCGGATATATTTTACTAAACGCCGACCTTGACAATAAAGTTAAGGACTTTATCTCAAATGTTCCAAGTATTATGGGCTTTCTTGGAACAAAGACCCACCCTGTAGCCTTGATGCCGGATGAAGTAAAACGAATAGTTGGTAGAATTACACAGGATGAAAATACCGAACGCGCAGATACAGTTTTTAGAACCGGCGATTTTGTCAAGATTATTGACGGTCCATTTAATAATTTCTCTGGAATTATTGAAGAAGTAAATGAAGAAAAATTAAAAATTAAGGTTATGGTCTCAATATTTGGCAGAAAAACCCCAATTGAGATCGATTTTGTTCAAGCTGAATTAGAAAAATAAATTAAATAGGTTGATTTATGGCAAAGAAGATTGAAGGTTATATTAAACTTCAGATACCCGGCGGACAAGCTAATCCATCGCCGCCCGTAGGACCAGCTCTCGGTCAAAAGGGTGTCAATATTATGGAGTTTTGTAAGCAGTTTAATGCAAGAACTTCAGATAAAACGGGGCTTATAATTCCCGTGGTTATAACGGTTTTTTCTGATAAATCTTTCACTTTTATTACTAAGACACCCCCCGCAGCGGTTTTATTGAAAAAGTCTTTGAACATCCCTAAAGGCTCTGCCGAACCAAATAAAGTGAAAGTGTCGAAAGTAACGAAAGATCAGTTAAAAGAAATTGCCTCAACAAAAATGCCTGATTTGAATGCAAATGATATAGACCATGCGATGAGTATGATAGCAGGAACTGCAAGAAGTATGGGCATCACAGTTGAGGAATAAAATTTAAATTTAGGATGGTGTACAAATGAACTTATCAAAAAGAACAAAAACTTTTCAAGACAAATTTAATAAAGAGAAAGAATATTCTTTACAAGACGCCATTAAAATTCTTAAAGATGTATCTAAAGTAAAGTTTATTGAATCTTTGGATTGTGCTATTCGATTAGGCGTTGATCCTCGTCATGCTGATCAAATGGTTAGAGGAACGGTAAGTCTTCCGCATGGTACCGGCAATACTGTTAAAGTACTTGTTATTGCAAGAGGAGCAAAAGCTGAAGAAGCTACAAAAGCGGGTGCAGATTATGCCGGTTTCGAAGAATATTTAGAGAAGTTAAAAGAGGGTTGGGTTGATTGTGACGTGATCATAGCAACTCCAGATACAATGGCTGAATTAGGAAAATTGGGGCGTGTGTTGGGTCCGAAAGGGCTAATGCCTAATCCAAAAAGTGGAACCGTAACTATGGATGTTGCTAACGCAGTTAAAGAAGTAAAAGCGGGAAAAATAGAATTTAGGGTTGATAAAACAGGTATCGTCCATTCATCTGTGGGAAAATTATCCTTTACCGAGAACGAATTATTTGAAAACGCCAAAACATTTATCCAGATGATTGTCAAGATGAAGCCTGCTTCAGCCAAAGGTCAATATATTAAAAGCCTTTATCTGTCAAGCACAATGGGGCCTGGCATCAAGATATCAAAGGAAGATGAAGTATTAAGTCTTAAATAGAAATTACGCACTCAATCAATAAATAATCGCTTCTATCTTAAGTCACTTTGTAATTACAATTAGGTGAATGATGAATAAGAATCAAAAAGCTGAAATGATTGCCGAAATAAAAGATCAGCTTAGTAAAGCTACGGCAGTTTATCTTGTTAATTATTCTGGTATTAATGTAGATGAGATAAACGGTCTTAGAAGAGAATTCAGGAAAGAAGGTGTCAGATATAAGGTATATAAGAATACTTTATTTAAGAAAGCATTGCTCGATCTTGACAGATACCCTGAGTTCCAGAATACTCTCGAAGGTATGATCGGAACCGCTTTTGCCGGCGAGAACAATTTTGTTGCTCCGGCAAAAATCATCAAGAAGTTCAGTGATGAGAAGAAAAAACTCTCGTTAGCTGGATGTTATATCGATTCTCAATTTTATGCTGGCGATCAATTAAACACGCTCGCTTCAATGCCTACCAAGGAAGAAATAATGGCAAGCATTGTCGGAAGTATTAATGCTCCTATCTCTGGTGTTGTTGGAGCTATAAATGCGGTAATGAGAGATCTTGTTATGCTTGTTGACGAGATAAGCAAGAAGAAAGCCGCTTAAGTAAATAATAAAGAAGATTTAAATAAAAGGAGTATTAGAAATGTCAGAAAAAGTAAACGAAATTGTCGAAAAAATTAAAGCACTTACATTAGTAGAGGCTGCCGAACTTAAAAAGGCTTTGGAAGAAGAATTCGGCGTAACAGCCGCCGCTCCGGTAATGATGGCAGGTGCAGCTGCACCAGCAGCCGCTGCAGTAGTCGAAGAGAAAACCGAATTCGACGTTATCCTAAGCGTTGTCGGCGATAAAAAGATCAACGTAATTAAAGTTGTAAGAGCTCATACCGGGTTAGGCTTGAAAGAAGCTAAAGACTTAGTAGACTCAGCTCCCAAACCGGTTAAAGAAGGCGTTTCAAAAGACGAAGCCGAAAAAATCAAGAAAGAACTTGAAGAAAACGGCGCAACAGTAGAATTAAAGTAATTGGATAAATAGAAATCATTATTAAATAAAGTGGTATGACGACTTAGTTACGTCATACCACTTTTGTTTGTTTTTAAAGAGTAAAAATCAAATTCCATTTAATGGGAGGTTAGGTTGGAAAAGAAAATAAGTAAACTGACTAATAGAATCACTTTTGGATCTATTATTTCTGCAATCGATCAACCGGACTTGCTGAATATTCAGACAGAATCTTTTGAAGACTTCTTGCAATTAAAAACTAAACCCTCTGAAAGAGAAAGCAAAGGTCTTCAATCAGTTTTTAATACAAACTTCCCGATTCTTGATAATAAAGAATTTTACAGATTAGATTTTATTGAATACTACATTGAAAAACCAAGATTTTCAATTCAAGAATGCGAAGAAAGAGGACTTACGTACAGTACTCCTCTAAAAGCTAAATTACGCTTATCAACCAAGGATGATGAGACTAACGAATTTATCAATGCCGTTGAACAAGAGGTCTATCTTGGCAACCTTCCCTTCATGACCGAAAGGGGAACTTTTATTATCAACGGCGCCGAAAGAGTAATTGTTTCGCAGCTTCATCGTTCGCCGGGTGTTGCCTTCTCGCAGACTCTTCATCCGAACGGTACGCCTATATACTCTGCGCGTATTATTCCTTTCAGAGGATCGTGGGTTGAATTTGCTACCGATATTAACCATGTTTTATATGTTTATATCGACCGGAGAAAAAAATTCCCTGCAACTACTTTATTGCGAGCATTGAATTTTACTACTGATGAGGAAATATTAAACCTCTTCAATCTTATAGAGAAAATAAAAACTAAAAAACTTGACCCCGAAAATCATAACGGTCGAGTAGTTGCCGAAGATGTTATAGATAGCCATACCGGCGAGATATATGTGGCGAATGAGGGAATACTGACTCCGGAAATAATTGACAATATTAAATCCTCCGATATTGAAGAAATAAAACTTATCAGTTCCAACACCTCTGTTGAACAAGATTTGATAATTAATACACTGAAAAAAGATTTGGCAAAAACCAAGGAAGAAGCACTTTATGCAATTTATAGACAATTGCGTTCCGGTGAAGCGCCTGATCTCGAGACGGCTAATTCCCTTATTGAAAAACTTTTCTTTAACGATAAAAGGTATGATCTTGGCGATGTCGGCAGATTTAGAATGAACGATAAACTCGGATTAGATATTTCGCCTGAAATCAAAGTTCTTACGATTGAAGATATAATTGCTATTATGAAAAATATAATTCTGCTCAAAGACGGAAATGTTCCCGTTGACGATATAGATCACCTCGGAAACAGACGCGTAAGAACAGTAGGCGAGCAGTTGATGCAGCAATATAATGTAGGTTTAGCCAGAATGGGCAGAACCATTCGTGAAAGAATGAACATGCGTGATACAGAAAACATGCAGCCACAAGATCTTGTAAACGCACGAACCATCAGTTCTGTTATCAATGCTTTTTTTGGCACGAATCAGCTATCGCAGTTCATGGATCAGACAAATCCTCTTTCGGAATTGACACATAAAAGAAGGGTATCTGCTTTAGGTCCAGGTGGTCTTACAAGAGAAAGAGCCGGATTCGAAGTGCGTGACGTTCATCATTCTCATTATGGAAGATTGTGTCCTATCGAAACTCCCGAAGGACCAAATATCGGTCTTATTTCTTCTTTAACTATCTATTCGAAAGTTAATCATTACGGTTTTCTTGAAACTCCCTACCGAAAAGTTGTTAACAATAAGGTGACAAAAGATGTTACATATTTAAGTGCCGATCAAGAAGATGAATTTACGATAGCACAGGCAAATGCTCCTATTGATGAGCAGGGAAGATATGTTAGAGAGAGGGTTAAATGCCGGCACAAGGGCGAGTTTCCCGTAGTTACTCCCGATCTAATTCATTATATGGACGTAGCCCCTTCGCAGATCGTTAGCGTTGCGGCTTCATTAATACCTTTCTTAGAACACGATGACGCCAACAGAGCTCTCATGGGTTCTAACATGCAGCGTCAGGCTGTGCCATTAATGGTGTCCGAAGCTCCGCTTGTTGGAACAGGCATGGAATACAAAGCCGCAAGGGATTCAAAATCGATGATAGTTGCCGAGGATGACGGCATAGTAGAATATGCAGACGCTAAACGGATTCTTGTAAAATATAAAGTTGATGAAAATAGTTTTGAATCATTAACAAATTTTAATGACGAAAGGAAAATTGAATATCAATTAACCAAATTTTCCGGTACTAATCAGGAGACCTGTTTTAATCAGAAAGTGATTGTAAGAACAGGAGATAAAATAAAAAAGGGACAAGTTTTAGCCGACGGCTCCGCAATTGACAACGGGGAGCTCGCGCTCGGCAAAAATGTTTTTGTAGCATTCATGCCCTGGCGTGGTTATAATTTTGAAGATGCTATTGTAATCAGCGAAAGGCTTGTTGCTGAAGATGTGTTTACATCTATACATATTGAAGAGTTCGAACTACAGGTTAGAGAAACAAAACGCGGTGAGGAAGAGCTTACCCGCGATATTCCGAATGTTAGCGAAGATGCCACAAAAAACCTTGATGAGAACGGTATTATCATGGAGGGTGCCGAAGTTAAAGAAGGGGATATCTTAATTGGCAAAATTACGCCAAAAGGCGAGTCCGATCCGACTCCCGAGGAAAAATTACTTAAAGCTATTTTCGGGGATAAGGCCGGTGATGTTAAAGATGCTTCTTTGAAAGCTCCCCCTGGGCTTAAAGGCACTGTGATCAAAACGCGTCTCTTTAGCAGAAAGAAAAAAGATGTTGATTCCAAAAAAATAGAAAAGAAACAACTTGATAAGCTTGAACTTGATTATCAGAGAAATAAGTCGAGCCATTACAAAAAATTAGTTGAGAAACTCACAAAGATATGCTCTGGTTTATCAACCACGGGAATCCGTGATCTTGACGGCACTTTAGTTTTCAGAAGTGGAACAACTCTTAAAGATAACACCTTTACGAGTATTGATGATGTAACAAAACTGGATTATACTCAAGATTGGTTTGATAATTCCAAATCGAATCAGATGATTAAAGTTCTATTTTCAAATTATTTCAATATACTTTCGGATATCGAAGAAGAAAACAAACGCGAAAAATTAAAAATACAAAGCGGCGATGAATTACAGCCCGGAATTGTACAGCTTGCTAAAGTTTACGTTGCTAAAAAGCGAAAACTTTCTGTCGGTGATAAAATGGCAGGAAGACACGGTAATAAAGGTGTAGTCGCCAAAATTGTTCCTTTGGAAGATATGCCGAGAACAGCAGACGGTACGCCCGTTGATATAGTTTTGAACCCGCTGGGCGTTCCTTCGAGAATGAATTTAGGACAGCTTTATGAAACAGCACTGGGATGGGTTGGGAAAATTCTTAACTGCAAATTTGAAACCCCGATTTTTGATGGAGCCAATGCTGAAGATGTTGAAAAATATCTGGCTGAAGCCGGCTTAGAGAGCGGTAGTAAAACAACTCTTTATGACGGAAGAAGCGGCGAAAAATTCCATCAAAAAGTTACGTGCGGTTATATTTATATGTTAAAATTAGGTCACATGGTTGATGATAAAATACACGCAAGATCAATCGGGCCATATTCGTTGATCACCCAGCAGCCTCTTGGAGGCAAAGCTCAATTTGGAGGTCAACGTTTCGGCGAGATGGAAGTCTGGGCTCTTGAAGGCTATGGAGCCGCAAACATATTGCAAGAAATTCTTACAGTTAAAAGTGACGATGTTAGTGGAAGAGCAAAAACTTATGAATCCATCGTCAAAGGTGAGAATATACTGCGGCCGGGTATTCCCGAATCTTTCAATGTGATGATTAAAGAATTGCAAGGATTGGGGCTTGACATTAAAGTCAACTAATTGAACTGATTTAATAATAGTTTAAGGAGAAATTTTATGAGGCATAGAACTCAAGAAAATAAAATGAGACAAATTGAGAAGTTGACTATTAGCTTAGCCAGTCCCGATGATATACTTTCACGATCTCACGGTGAGGTTACAAAACCTGAAACAATAAACTATCGATCTTTCCGACCGGAAAAAGACGGACTTTTCTGCGAAAAGATTTTTGGTCCGGTTAAAGATTGGGAGTGCGCTTGTGGTAAGTATAAAGGCATAAGATACAAAGGAATTGTATGCGACAGATGCGGCGTTGAAGTTACCATGAAAAGTGTCAGACGTGAAAGAATGGGTCACCTCGCCCTTGCAGTTCCAATAGTCCACATCTGGTTCTTTAAGGCTCTGCCTTCAAAAATTGGAAACCTGATTGGAATGACAACTAAAGAGCTTGAGAAAATTATTTATTACGAATCTTATGTCGTTATTAATCCCGGACCCACCGGATTAAAAGAAAAAGATTTGATATCTGAGGATCAGTACTTCGAAATATTATCGACGCTGCCTCATGATAACGAGGCTCTCGATGATAACGACCCAAATAAATTTTTGGCTTTAATAGGCGGCGACGGTGTTAAAAGACTTCTTAAGAATCTTGATATTGAATCTTTGTTTAGAGCTTTAAAGGAGCAGCTGGATGAAGAAACCTCCCAGCAGAAACGGGGCGATATCTTAAAACGCCTCCGAGTATTAGAAGCTTTTAGAGAACATGAAGAGAAAGTCCCCAACAAACCGGAATGGATGGTCATGAGCGTAATCCCTGTCATTCCACCCGAACTCAGACCACTGGTACCTCTTGAAGGCGGTAGATTTGCGACTAGCGATCTAAATGATCTTTACAGGCGGGTAATTATTCGTAACAACAGATTAAAAAGATTAATTGATATTAAAGCTCCTGAAGTAATTTTACGAAACGAAAAGCGAATGCTTCAAGAAGCTGTGGATGCTTTATTTGATAACTCGCGCCGTGCAAGTGCTGTTAGAAGCGACGGCAATAGACCGCTTAAATCTTTAAGCGATATGCTTAAAGGTAAGCAGGGAAGGTTCAGACAAAATCTTTTAGGAAAACGCGTTGATTATTCGGGAAGATCTGTAATAGTAGTTGGTCCCGAACTAAAACTCCACGAATGCGGGCTTCCCAAAGATATGGCAGTTGAATTATTCAAACCATTTGTTATAAGAAAACTAATAGAACGCGGCTACTTCAAAACGGTAAAGAGTGCCCGCAAAGCCGTCGATAGGAAGGACGCAGTTATTTGGGATATTCTTGAAAAATTAATTCAAGGACATCCGGTGCTTCTTAATAGAGCCCCGACGCTGCATAGACTTGGCATTCAAGCTTTTCAACCGATTTTGATCGACGGAAAAGCTATTCAGCTTCACCCAATGGTTTGCACTGCTTTTAATGCTGACTTCGATGGCGACCAAATGGCTGTTCACGTTCCGCTTTCTTATGAAGCGCAGCTCGAAGCTTCTTTATTAATGCTTTCTAGTCATAATATTTTATCTCCCCAGAACGGCAGCCCAATTGTTCTTCCCACTCAGGATATTGTTCTCGGATGCTATTACCTTACTAAGGTAAAACAGAATGCGAAAGGCGAAGGACTCGTCTTTAGCGATCCGGAAGAAGTAATAATAGCTTATGACAATAAGGTTATAGAATTACACGCGAAAATTAAAGTTAAGTTAGATGGAGAATTTATAGAGACAACGGTTGGAAGAGTGATTTTCAACCAAATCGTGCCGAAGGAAATGGGCTTCTTTAATGAATTGTTAGTTAAAAAGATTTTTAGCGGTTTTATTTATAAGATGTTTATTAAGCTGGGTAATGTTGTGACTGCTAAGTTTCTTGATGATTTAAAAGATCTCGGCTATAGATATGCCACTGCTGCCGGCATTTCCATCAGCTATAGTGATATGCTCATACCCGTAGAAAAATCGAAATTAGTTGACGATTCTAATAAAAAGGTTTCTGCAATACTTTCTGAACATGAGCAAGGTTTAATTACAGACGCAGAACGTTATAATAAAATTATCGATGTTTGGACACATACTACAAATAACGTAAGTAAGATCTTAATGGAAAAGATTAGAACCGATCAAGGCGGGTTCAATTCAGTTCACATGATGGTTGATTCCGGTGCTCGAGGTTCTCAGGAACAGGTTAGGCAGCTTGCAGGAATGCGTGGTCTTATGATGAAACCACAAAAAAGCCTTACAGGTCAATCGGGAGAAATCATCGAGAATCCCATTGTAGCTAACTTTAAGGAAGGCTTAAGCGTTCTTGAGTATTTTATTTCAACGCACGGCGCGCGTAAAGGTTTGGCTGATACTGCCTTAAAAACTGCAGATGCCGGCTATTTGACAAGAAGATTATGCGATGTCGCCCAGGATGTTATTATATCAGAAATCGACTGCAGCACAATCAGAGGCGTGTATGTAACTGCTTTGAAAGATGTTGAATTGGAAAGGGAGCCGCTTGCCGAAAGAATAGTTGGCCGTGTAACCCAGGAAGACGTTTACGACCCTCGGACAGATGAAATTATAATTGAAAACGGTGAGGTTATTACCGAGGAAATTGCTGAAAAAATTGACGACGCATTGATTGATTCTGTCTATATACGAACTGTTTTAACTTGTGAATCAAAGAGAGGCGTTTGCGCAAAATGTTATGGTAGAAATTTAACTACAGGCAAATTAGTTGAAATTGGTGAAGCGGTAGGAATTATTGCAGCACAATCTATTGGTGAACCAGGTACGCAGCTTACTCTACGAACTTTCCACCTTGGCGGTACTTCTTCAAGAATTGCCAGCCAGTCACAGGTTGACGCAAATGTTGCTGGTATTGTTAAATACGATAAAGTCATGTTCGTTGAAAAAACAGATTTCCTTGGGATAAAAGTTAAAGTTATCACTGGACGAAGAGGATCAATCAGTATTTATGATGAAGATAATAGACAATTAAAGAAATTCGATATACCTTACGGGGCAGAGTTAGTCGTTAATGACGGGCAATCCGTTAAAAAAGGAGACCCATTATATAATCACGACCCATACAACTCCTTGATATTAACGGATATTGGCGGAAAGGTAAGCTTTTCAGATCTCGTTGAAAACGTCACTTTCCAACATGTAGCTGATGAGCAGACCGGTCACGTCCAAAAAGTTATTATTGAATCTAAGGATAAAAATTTAACCCCGAGCGCAGTAATTACTGATAATAAGGGTAACGAGAAGATGTTCAATCTTCCAAACCGAGCATATTTATCCATAGAGGAAGGTGAAGTAGTACAACCTGGTACAATTCTCGCAAAGATTTCCAAACAACAGGCAAAAAGCCGTGATATTACCGGTGGTCTTCCAAGAGTAACTGAGTTATTTGAAGCCCGCAGCCCTCATGACCCTGCAGTTGTTTCTGAAATTGAAGGTGTTGTTAAATTCGGTAATAAGAAAAAAGGGTCAAGAGAAATAATTATTGAATCTCTTGATGGTATGGATAAGAAGATATATAATGTTCCTTACGGAAAACACATTCTTGTTCAGGAAAATGATGAAATACCGGCTGGTGAAAAAATTACAGACGGTCCAGTAAATCCGCACGATATCTTGAAAATAAAAGGTACAAATGCGGTTCAGGAGTATTTAGTAAATGAAATTCAGGAAGTCTACCGTCTACAAGGCGTTAAAATTAATGATAAACACATTGAGGTTATTGTAAAGCAAATGCTTCAAAAACTTAGAATTATTTCGGCAGGAGATTCAAAGTTTATCGAAGAAGATTATGTAGATAGAGTTAGGGTGAATGAAGAAAACGATAACTTGAAAAATTTAGTTTATGTTGAAGATCCAGGTCAATCTAGATTCGTGGCTGGACAATTAATCTCTAAATTGAAAATACGTGAAATTAATGCCGATTTAAGCAAGAAAAACAGAAAACCAATCATAACCCGAGATGTGGTGCCTGCGACTTTTGATAATGTTTTACTTGGTATTACTCAAGCTGCTTTATCAACCGAAAGTTTCTTGTCTGCTGCTTCATTCCAGGAAACTACGAAAGTTCTGACAAATGCAGCCATAGAGGCAAAAGTAGACAATCTAAATGGTCTAAAAGAAAATGTTATTATGGGCCATTTGATACCTGCCGGCACAGGACTTAGGAAATATGACAGTATCATATTATTAAATGAAGTTAATTTGGAAAATGAAACTCCGGAAATTGTTGCAGAGGGAAAAGAAGAGGCTAAAACATCTTGATTATCGGTCAAAATAAAGGTTTAATTCTTGACAATAAATCATAATAATTCTATATTGAGAGTCTGAATTTTTACAAACTCGACTTAAATGGAGGTATTTTAGTGCCAACAATCAATCAGTTGGTTAGAAAAGGTAGGAAGGTAGTCGTTTCGAAGAATAAGGCGCCTGCATTAAACGCATGCCCTCAAAAGCGGGGTGTTTGTACACGTGTTTATACGACTACTCCTAAAAAACCAAATTCAGCTTTAAGGAAAGTTGCCAGAGTCCGTCTATCGCATGGAATCGAGGTTACTGCCTATATTCCAGGTGAAGGGCACAATTTACAGGAGCACTCGATTGTAATGATTAGAGGCGGTAGAGTTAAGGACCTTCCTGGTGTACGTTATCATATAATCCGAGGTACCCTGGATACAAGCGGCGTTGAGGATAGAAAAAAAGGCAGATCAAAATATGGTGCAAAAAAACCTAAGAAATAAGAATTAAAATTATGAGAAAAAGAAGAGCAGAAAAAAGGTATATCAAACCCGACCCAAAATTTAACGATGCAGTTGTAGCAAAGTTTATCAACTATATCATGTGGAGCGGTAAGAAATCCACTACCAGAAGAGCGATTTATGACAGCTTTCAAGTGATTGAAGAGAGAACAAAAAAACCTGCGCTTGAAGTATTTAAAAAAGCGATAACTAATGTGCAGCCTCTCGTGGAAGTTAGGAGTCGTAGAGTTGGCGGAGCTACTTATCAGGTTCCAATGGAAGTAAGACCTGAAAGAAGAATGGCATTAGCTTTCAGGTGGATAAGAAACTACTCGCGGGATAGAAAAGATAAATCTATGGCATTGAAACTTGCTTCAGAAATAATAGCAGCTTCAAATAATGAGGGTTCTGCAGTTAAGAAAAAAGATGATACACACAGAATGGCTGAAGCTAACAAAGCTTTTGCGCACTTTAAGTGGTAGGAAAGGGATTCGATGGCAGCTAAGAAATTAGATATATCGCGTGTAAGAAATATTGGAATTATGGCTCATATTGATGCCGGTAAAACGACAACAACCGAAAGGATATTGTTTTATACTGGCAAACTGCACCGAATGGGTGAAGTGCACGAGGGAGCCGCAACAATGGACTGGATGGAACAAGAAAAGGAAAGAGGAATTACTATTACCAGCGCTGCTACAACAGCGTTTTGGAATGACCATCAAATTAATATTATTGATACGCCGGGACACGTTGATTTTACAGTTGAAGTTGAACGTTCTTTGAGAGTTTTGGATGGAGCAATTGCTCTTTTTTGCGCGGTAGGAGGTGTTGAACCTCAATCAGAAACAGTATGGAGACAGGCAGACAAATACAGAGTGCCTAGGATTGCCTTTGTTAATAAAATGGACCGGGTTGGCGCAGACTTTTTTCACGCAGTCGATATGATGCGAGATAGACTTAAAGCAAACGCTATCCCAATCTCATTGCCTATTGGCGAAGGAGATATTTTTGCCGGAATCATAGACTTGATTTCAATGAAAGCAAGGATGTATCATGAAGAATCTCAAGGCGCTACTTTTGAAGACATTGATATTCCTTCTGATTTAGTGCCAGCTGCTAACAAATATCGCACCTTAATGCTTGAAGCAGTATCCGATGTTGATGATACACTCTTGGAAAAATATCTTGAAGGCGAGGATATTTCTGCCGATGAAATCAAAAAGGTTCTTCGGGAAGCCACAATACAATTAAAAATTACTCCCGTATTATGCGGTTCCTCATTTAAGAATAAAGGTGTACAGAAATTGCTTGATGCGGTTGTGGACTTTCTGCCTTCTCCTTTAGATTCGGTTGAATTAACTGCGCATCACGTTAATAAGAATGATATCGTTACAAGAAAAATTTCCGAAAACGAAAAATTTTCAGGACTGGCATTTAAAATTATGACTGACCCCTATGTGGGTAAATTGACTTATGTTAGAGTGTATAGCGGCAAATTAAATTCAGGTTCTTACATTCATAATTCGGTCTCTGAAAGGAAAGAAAGAGTTGGCCGAATATTGATGATGCATGCCAATAGAAGAGAAGATATTGATGAAATACGTGCCGGGGATATAGTAGCGATGGTTGGACTTAAACACACTCGAACCGGAGACACTCTTTGTTCGGAAGATGATCCTATTGTTTTAGAGCGAATGGCATTTCCTGAACCTGTCATTCAGATTGCTATTGAACCTAAAACTAAAGCCGACCAGGATAAATTATCTGACGCGCTTGCGAAATTATCTGATGAGGATCCGACTTTTAAGGTTAAGATAGACGAAGAAACTGGACAGACATTAATTAGCGGTATGGGTGAGTTGCACCTTGAAATTCTCGTAGATAGAATGAAAAGAGAGTTTAAGGTAGAAGCCAATGTTGGAAAACCACAAGTAGCTTACAGAGAAACAATTTCTAAAGCAGTAGAAGTTGAAGGTAAGTTTATCAAACAAAGCGGTGGTAGAGGTAAGTACGGTCATGTTTGGCTTGAGCTTAGCCCAAATGAACCGGGCAAGGGTTTTGAGTTTGAAAATGCGATTGTTGGCGGAGTTGTTCCAAGAGAGTATATTCAACCCGTTTCAAATGGAATTCAAGAAGCTATGCGGAATGGTGTAATTGCCGGCTACCCAGTTGTGGATGTGAAAGCGAAATTATTCGACGGCTCTTATCACGATGTTGACTCTGATGAAATTTCATTCAAGGTTGCTGGTTCAATGGCATTTAGAGAAGGCGCGAGAAAAGCCGAGCCTATTTTGCTTGAACCACTGATGAGCATTGAAATAATTACGCCGGAAGAATATATGGGTGATGTTATGGGTGACCTTAATTCGAGGAGGGGAAAAATTGAAGGATTTGTTGCTCGTCGTGACGCACAAGTGATAAAAGGCACAGTTCCACTGTCGGAAATGTTTGGATACGCCACTCAATTAAGATCAATGACACAAGGAAGAGCAATTTACACCATGCAATTTTCACATTATTCACAGGCTCCTAAGTCCGTTGTTGAGGAACTATCTGAAAAAGTACAATTAACTAAAAAAGTAACAGTTTAACAAAGTAATTTAATAGAAAAACAAGGAGTATTCGATGGCAAAAGAGAAATTTGATCGTAGTAAACCTCACGTAAACGTAGGTACTATCGGGCACGTTGACCATGGCAAAACTACCTTAACAGCCGCCATCACCATGGCACTTGCAAAAAGGGGTCTTTCCCAAATCAGATCGTTCGATAGTATTGACAACGCTCCCGAAGAGAGAGAAAGAGGAATTACAATAGCTACTGCACACGTGGAATATTCAACTGAGAATAGACACTATGCTCACGTTGACTGTCCTGGTCACGCAGACTACGTAAAGAACATGATAACCGGAGCTGCTCAGATGGACGGAGCTATTCTTGTTGTTGCAGCAACAGACGGCCCCATGCCTCAAACAAGAGAACATATTCTATTGGCAAGACAGGTAGGCGTTCCAAGAATAGTTGTTTTTATGAATAAAGTTGACATGGTAGATGATCCGGAATTATTAGATCTTGTCGAAATGGAATTGAGAGAACTGCTTTCTCAATATGAATTTCCAGGCGACGATATTCCGATAATCAGAGGATCAGCTTTAAAGGCATTAGAAGCAGGAACTTCAGATGCACCCGTTGAAGACGAAAGATATAATTGCATATGGGAATTAATGAAATCGGTTGACGATTATGTCCCGCTTCCGCAAAGAGATGTTGATAAGCCGTTCTTAATGCCGGTTGAAGACGTATTTTCAATTACCGGGCGTGGAACCGTTGCTACAGGAAGAGTTGAAAGAGGGCAAGTAAAGATTTCTGAGGAAATTGAGTTAATAGGACTTGGTGTACACAAAAAAACAGTCGTTACTGGTATTGAGATGTTCAGAAAGGAATTAGATTCTGCATTGGCTGGCGATAATGCCGGAGTTCTTATGAGAGGTGTTGATAAGAAAGAAATTATGAGGGGCATGGTTCTTGCGAAACCCGGTTCAATTACTCCGCACAGAGTATTTGACTGCGAAGTTTATATCCTTTCGAAAGAAGAAGGTGGGAGACATACTCCATTCTTTACTGGATATAGACCACAGTTCTATTTCAGAACAACTGACGTAACCGGAGTCGCTCATTTACCTGAAGGAACCGAAATGGTTATGCCCGGCGATAAAGTAAAAATGAAAATTGATTTGATTTCAGAAATTGCGATGGAAGAAGGTTTACGTTTTGCTATCCGTGAAGGCGGCAGAACAGTTGGTGCCGGCTTAGTAACAAAAATTCATGAGTAAAATTATAATCCGGTTATGAATAATAACCGGAGTTTAAATAGGAGATATTAAAAAGTGCCTGGTCAGAAAATAAGAATCAAATTAAAATCTTACGATCACATTTTGATCGATAAGTCGACTGAGAAGATAATTAAAACCGTAAAAAGTACTGGTGCAGTTGTCTCGGGACCGATACCGCTTCCCACAAAACGTTCTGTATATACGGTCTTGCGTTCGCCTCATGTTGACAAAAAATCAAGAGAACAATTTGAAATCAGAGCACATAAAAGATTAATAGACATCCATAATTCAAACAATAAAACAGTTGACTCCCTAAGTAAATTGGAAATTCCAGCGGGCGTTGATATAGAGATTAAGTTATAAGGATCAAAAAATGTCTGGTTTGTTAGGAAAAAAAATTGGGATGACAAGTATTTATACTGAAGACGGGCAGATAATACCAGTTACTGTAATCGAAGCCGGTCCGTGCAAAGTTATTTCAATCCGTACAAAAGAAAAAGACGGCTACGAAGCATTGCAGTTAGGTTTCGGGAATAAAAAAGGAAAGCATGTTTCCAAGCCTCAGATGGGATATTATTCTAAACATAATTTAGAACCCGTTTCTGCGCTCAAAGAATTTAAAGGTTTTGATGTAGCTTCCTTCAAGATTGGGGACAGTGTTGAAGTTGATCTTTTTGCTGTCGGAGAGAAAATTAAAGTTGTCGGGAAGTCAAAAGGGAAAGGGTTTCAGGGCGTTGTCAGGAGGCATAATTTTGGAGGTGTTGGCAGCAGATCGCATGGTCAGCATAACCGCGAAAGAGCGCCTGGCTCTATCGGTTCAAGTTCCTATCCGTCAAGAGTTTTTAAAGGACAGAAAATGGCTGGGAGAATGGGCTACCACCAGGTAACTGTAAAAGGCTCAAAAGTTGTAAAAATTGATCCTGAAAAAAATCTGTTATTTGTAAAGGGAGCAGTACCCGGTTCAATAAATAGTATTGTTGAAATAATAAAGTAATGGTCAATAGATGAAGTTAGATATTTATAAAATAGACGGCTCAAAATCTGAAGAACAGATTGAACTTTCGGATAATGTTTTTGCCATAGAACCGAATGATCATGTAATTTATCTATCCGTGAAAGCTTTTCTTGCAAATCAAAGACAAGGCACTCATAAAACGAAGGAAAGAAATGAGGTAAGCGGCGGCGGCAAGAAACCCTGGAAGCAAAAAGGCAGAGGTACTGCTAGAGCAGGTACTACCAGATCGCCTTTATGGGTTGGCGGTGGCACCATTTTTGGCCCAAAACCCCGCGATTATAGTCAGAAAATTAATAAGAAAGTAAGTAAATTGGCAAGAAAGTCGGCTCTATCCATCAAAGCAAAAGCAAATCAGATTATTGTTGTTGAAGATTTCAATTTGGATGAACCGAAAACAAAAAACTTTAAAAATGTTCTGGATGCTTTGAAAATTAAAGGAAAAAAAACTTTGCTGCTTACGCCGGAAAATTTAAGTAATGTTTTCAAATCTGGTCGTAATATTTCAAAGATAGCGGTATTAGAAGCCGAAAAAGCTTCCACTTATGATTTGTTAAATAACCAAGTATTACTGCTGCAAAAAAGTGCGGTAGGAAAATTAGAAAGTATTCTCAACTAATTAAGCTGAGGAGCGAAGATGCATAATGTTGTGATCAGACCCTTATTAACGGAAAAAATGACCGGCTTAACCGAAAAGAAAAGTCAATACGGTTTTGTAGTTGATATAAATGCAAATAAAATCGAGATTGCTAAAGCTATCGAAGAAAAATTTAATGTAGAGGTTGTGGCTGTCAACACAATTAAACGTAAAGGTAAAACAAAGACACAGTTTACGCGAAAGGGTCGTTTTAGCGGAAGAACACCAAGAATAAAGAAAGCAATAATCACCCTTAAAGAAGGTCAAACAATTGACCTGTTTGAGCAAGTTTAGTTAGATAGGAATCGGAGTTTTTTAATGGGCATCAGAAAATTAAAACCAAATACCCCCGGGACGCGCTTCATGTCAATTTCTTCATTTGAAGAAATAACAAAATCTACTCCCGAAAAATCATTAACGGTTACGCTGAAAAAATCCGGTGGCAGGAACAATTTAGGTCGTGTTACCAGCAGACATATAGGCGGCGGCCATAAAAGAAAATATAGAATTATTGATTTTAAACGCAATAAGCATGGAATTGCTGCAAAAGTATTTTCCATTGAATATGACCCAAATAGATCGGCAAGAATAGCACTTTTGCATTATAATGACGGAGAGAAAAGATATATTCTCGCCCCCGATGGACTTAAGGTTGGCTCTACTGTCATGTCTGGTGAAGGCTGTGAGATTAAAGTTGGGAATTCATTAAAACTAAAAGATATACCGCTTGGAAGTTTCATTCACAACGTAGAATTAAAACCCGGTAAAGGCGGACAGTTAGGCCGCTCGGCAGGCATGGGAATACAGTTGATGGCAAGAGAAGGCAATCAGGCGCAGCTCAAATTACCTTCGGGCGAAGTTAGACTTGTTAGCACCGAATGTATGGCTACTTATGGAACTGTTGGAAATGCCGATCAAGAGAATATCAGCCTTGGTAAAGCCGGCAGAAGCAGATGGCTTGGTATAAGACCCTATAACCGAGGCGTTGCACGTAATCCAGTGGATCACCCAATGGGCGGTGGTGAAGGAAAAACCTCCGGCGGTGGTCATCCGGTTTCTCCATGGGGGCAAAAATCCAAAGGTCTAAAAACCAGAAAAAAGAAGAATCAATCGAATAAATACATAATCAAAAGAAGAAAATAAGAGTTAAAACATGCCTCGATCAGTCAAAAAAGGACCTTTTATTGATGTGAAACTCGTTAAGAAAATTCAAGTTCTTAACGAAAAAAATCAGAAAAAAATTATTAAAACCTGGTCAAGAACCAGCACAATTTCTCCCGAGTTTGTGGGGCATACAATAGCAATTCATAACGGAAATAAAATGATTCCCGTTTATATTTCCGAAAATATGGTCGGGCACAAACTTGGTGAATTTGCACCAACAAGAATTTTTAGAGGTCACCCGGGAACAAAAGCTGAAAAAGCTTCAAAAGTAAAGTAGATTGAATAAGGGAAGGATAAATGGAAGCAAGAGCGACACATAAGTATATTACCTCATCACCTCGAAAAATGAGGTTTGTTATTGACATGATACGAGGTAAATCGGTGGATAAAGCCATTGAGATATTACACTTTAATGCTAATCATGGCTCGGCACACGCTGAAAAAGTTTTAAGGTCTGCCGTTGCAAACCTTTTTAATAAAGATGAAAATACGAAGTATGAACCTTCGGATTTATTTGTAAAGGAAGTTTTTGTAAATCAAGGTCCTACCGTAAAACGGATGTTACCTGCACCGATGGGTAGGGCATATAGAATGAGAAAAAGATCAAATCATTTAACAATTATTGTTGCAACAAAAAATTAATTTTATTTGGAGGACTTTTTGGGTCAGAAGACAAATCCAATAGGCTTAAGAGTTGGAATTATTCGAGGATGGGAATCTAATTGGTACGAGAATAAAAGTTATTCGGGAAAACTTTTAGAAGATATCAAATTACGTAAGTATGTTCACAATAGACTGAAGAAAGCCGGTATATCAAGAATAATTATCGACCGCACTTCAAAAAATGTGATTTTAACAATTCATACATCCAGACCCGGCGTTGTTATCGGGAAGAGCGGAAAAGAAATTGCTCAGTTAGAAGAAGAATTGAAAAAGGTTACCGATAAGGAAGTAAAAGTTCAGATTACAGAGATTAAAAGACCCGAACTCGATGCAAAGTTAGTAGCCGATAATATAGCTTCGCAGCTTCAGGGAAGAATTTCCTTTAGAAGAGCTATGAAATCTGCAATAACAGCCGCAAGAAGAATGGGAGCTGAAGGTATTAGGGTTATGTGCGCAGGGCGGTTAGGCGGAGCTGAAATGGCTCGCACCGAACAGTATAAGGATGGCCGCATACCGCTACATACTTTAAGAGCAGATATTGACTATGCAACCAGCACTGCTCATACTATTTACGGGGCAATCGGAATTAAGGTTTGGATTTGCCGCGGAGAAATTTTAGGTAAACGATTATCTGAATAAGATTTATTAGGAGTTTTTTTTATGTTAATGCCAAAACGAGTTAAGTACAGGAAAGCACATAGAGGCAGAAGAAGAGGTAAAGCTTATAGAGGCAGCCAAGTAAATTTTGGAGATTTCGGGCTGAAAGCAATTGAAGTGGGCTGGGTAACCAGCCGGCAAATTGAAGCATGCCGTGTCGCTATTACAAGAACTATGAAGAGGGATGGTAAAGTTTGGATTAGAATATTTCCCGATAAACCAGTTACCAAAAAGCCTCTTGAAACCAGAATGGGCAAGGGAAAAGGCGCTCCTGAATTTTGGGTTGCCGTTATTAAACCGGGACGAATTCTTTTTGAAGTTTCGGGAGTTAGCAAAGAGGTTGCTGCAGAAGCATTTAGATTAGCTTCTTATAAATTACCCATTAAAACAAAAGTCACTGCAAGACCAGATTACCAAAACTAAAAAGGTTTTTGAAATGAAGATATATGAAATACGCGAAATGAGCGACGATGAAATTATAAAGAGAATCAAAGAAGAAGAATCTAACTTGGTTGACCTGAGATTTCAACATGAGCTTAAAAATTTAACTAACACAGCCAAGTTAAAATTAGTAAAAAAAGATATTGCGAAGATGAAAACAATTCTTCGTCAACGAGAATTATCAAAAGAACAAAATAAATAGGAGCTTCAAGAATTAATGGAAAAACGTGGCACTAGAAAAACTAAGTTAGGGATAGTTGTAAAAAATAAAATGGATAAAACCGTATCCATCGCTATCGAAAGAAAAGTAGCTCATCCTATTTATAAAAAGTATTTTAAGAAAACGACTAAGTTCATGGCGCATGATGAGAAAAATGAATGCGGCATCGGCGACTTGGTAAAGGTTATGGAAACCAGACCCCTTAGCAAAAATAAGAAATGGCGGGTCGTTGAAATAGTTGAAAAAGCGAAATAATACGCTGACTATATAAGGAGAGTATTCAGAAAATGGTACAACAAGAAACAAATTTAGTGGTTGCCGATAATTCAGGGGCAAAAAAAGTAAGATGCATAAAAGTCCTTGGCGGCAGCAGAAAGCGGTATGCAACCGTTGGTGATTTGATTGTAGTCAGCGTTAAAGCAGCTATTCCAGGCGGCGGAGTTAAAAAAGGCGAAGTCTCGAAAGCAGTTGTTGTTAGAACAAGTAAAGAAATTAGACGTAACGATGGGTCCTATATCAGATTTGACGAGAATGCTGCTGTATTGTTAAACAATCAATTAGAACCGAGAGGAACAAGAATTTTCGGTCCGGTTGCAAGAGAATTACGTGATAAAAAGTTTATGAAAATTATTTCACTTGCACCTGAAGTACTTTAAAGAGGATTTTATAAGATGAAAATTAAAAAGAACGATAATGTTATTGTAATAGCCGGAAACAATAAAGGCAAAACCGGCAAAGTGTTGAAGGTCTTCCCTAAAGAAAGCAGGATAATAATTGAAGGCGTTAACATTCGCAAAAGACATACAAAGGCGAATCAGAAAAATCCGCAAGGTGGAATTATAGAGAAGGAGGCTCCTATACACGTTTCGAATGTTATGATTGTAGATCCGAAAACCGGAGAACCAACAAGATTGGGCACAAAAATAATTATAGATGATAAAACCGGCAAGAAACGCGGCGCAAGAATCAGCAGAGTAACCGGTGAAATGTTGTAATAATTTTAAGGTTGAGTAACTAAATGGCACAGAAAAAAGAAACTAAAAAAGAGACAAAGGAAACTAAAAAAGCAGGCGAAGTTAAAGCCGATAAAGTTAAACCGGCTGCCGAAAAAGCAGCAAGGGAAAAAATACCGGTTCTACTTCTTCAGAAATATAAAGAAGAAATTGTACCAAAACTTATGGAACAATTTTCTTATAAAAGTGTTATGCAGGTTCCGAGACTCGAAAAGATAGTAATTAACATGGGTGTTGGAGAAGCAGTACAGGATCAGAAAGCGCTCGAGTCGGCGGTAAAAGAACTTGAAACAATTGCCGGGCAGAAGGCATCAATTAGATCGGCTAAGAAATCAATCTCAAATTTCAAGTTGAGAGAAGGAATGAAGATTGGCGCAAAGGTTACGCTCAGGAAAGATAATATGTATGAATTTTTACTGAGACTAATTGCAATTGCTCTTCCGCGTGTGCGGGACTTTAGAGGAGTTTCCGATAAATCATTTGACGGCAAAGGCAATTATACACTCGGCATTAAAGAACAAATAATTTTCCCGGAAATAAATGTCGATAAAATCAATAAAGTACGCGGTATGGATGTTACGTTTGTAACAACTGCAAAAACTGACGCCGAAGCTTATCAATTATTAAGCTCATTCGGTGTGCCCTTTAGGAAAAAATAATAAGGTTTAATATGGCAAGAAAATCATTATTTGCACGAGAAGTTAAAAGAAAAAAAACAGTTGCAAAATATGCTAAACTGCGGGAAGAACTGAAAAAGAAAGGTGATTACGAAGCTTTGCAGCAACTGCCGCGCGATGCATCCCCGATTCGTGTTCGAAACAGATGTATGTTAACGGGTCGTTCAAGAGGATATTACAGAAAGTTCGGAGTTTCAAGACTCGTATTTAGAGAAATGGCTCTTCGCGGGGAAATTCCCGGAATTAAAAAATCAAGTTGGTAAAATTAGGAGATAATAAATGTCGGTATCCGATCCGATTGCTAATTTCTTAACTCAAATAAGAAATTCAGTTAAAGCTAAGAAAAAATTTGTTGATGTTCCTTCATCTAATATGAAAGTGAAAATGGCTGAGATTATGAAGGATGCAAAATTCATTAAGGATTTTAATGTTATTGAGGATAATAAGCAAAACCTGCTTAGAATTCATTTGCAGTATTTAAGCGGCACTCCTTCAATCACCGGCTTGAAAAAAATTAGCAAACCGGGCTTGCGAATGTACGCCGCAAAAGAAAATGTACCCAGGGTTTATAACGGTTTGGGTATCGCTATAATCTCAACCTCAAAAGGATTGATGACCGATAGTCAGGCTAGAAAAAATTCTGTCGGCGGCGAAATTATTTGTCATATTTGGTAATAACATAACGGAGTTTGAAGTGTCACGAGTTGGAAAGAAGCCAATAAATATTAAGGATGTTCAAATAACAAAATCGAATGGTTCGATAAAAGTCAAAGGTAAATTAGGTGAATTGGAAATGAAAGTTCATCCTAAAATATCTGTTAACGTTGAAGGCGGAGAGCTTGTAGTAACAAGGCCTGATGATCAGAAGGAAAACAAAGCTCTTCACGGTCTGACAAGAGCGTTGCTCCAGAATATGGTTACCGGTGTGACTGCAGGTTTTACTAAAACGTTGAATATAGTTGGGGTTGGATATAAAGCTGAGCTTAAAGGCTCAAATTTATTTCTTAATATCGGTTATTCGCACCCAATTTATTTTCAACCGCCTAAAGAAATTAAGATTGAGGTGCCAACACCGACGCAAATCGTAATTAGCGGGATGGACAGAGAATTGGTTGGACTGGTTGCTGCAAAGATACGCTCTTTCAGAAAACCTGAACCCTACAAAGGAAAAGGCATCAAATATTCCGATGAAATTATTATTAAGAAAGCCGGTAAGACAGCGGGTAAATAAAAAAGTTAGGGAATTTCAAGAATGAACAAAAACGAAAAGAAAAGAAAAGAACGCAAAGTATTTAGAGTAAGAAGAAAAATTACCGGAACGCCGGAATGTCCTCGTCTTTCTGTTTTCAGAAGCCTGAATCATATTCATGCACAATTAATTGATGATAGTAATGGGATTACGCTTGCCGCTGCTTCAACAAAATCGAAAGAAATACTCGAAGACATAAAAACTTCAAAAGGAAAAACCAGTAAGTCAAAACTTGTCGGAAGTTATTTGGCAAAAAAAGCATTAGAAAAAAATATATCACAAGTTGTTTTCGACAGAGGCGGCTATAAATACCATGGACGCGTTAAAGCTTTAGCCGACGGTGCAAGAGAAGCGGGATTAAAATTTTGATTAGTTCAAATGCCGGATCGTCTAATGGTAGGACAGCGGCCTTTGGAGCCGTATGTGGAGGTTCGAATCCTCCTCCGGCAGCAAATTAATAATTAAGGTTATTTACTGAATTAAGGAGTTTAAATTGAAGCACAAAAAAGTTTCCGGACTTGAATCTTTAAAAGAAAAAGTTGTATATATCAACCGAGTTGCAAAGGTTGTAAAAGGCGGCCGACGTTTTAGTTTTAATGCTATTATTGTTGTAGGCGACGGAGCCGGTCATGTAGGCGTGGGTCTTGGAAAAGCGAATGAAGTCACCGATGCTATTTCAAAAGGCATTGACGATGCGAAGAAAAATGTGTTCAGAGTCCCGGTCATTAAAGGCACAATTCCTCATGAGATTCTCGGTAGATACGGCGCTGGGAAAGTTTTGTTAAAACCTGCAACACCCGGAACAGGACTTATTGCCGGCGGTGGCGTTAGGGCGGTTTTAGAATCTGCCGGTATTCAGGATATCTTAACAAAATCTTTGGGCTCTAGTAATCCGCATAATCAAGTTAAAGCAACGCTTAACGGATTGTTGAACTTGGTAGATGCAAGGAGTATGGCTGCTAAACGCGGAATGAAAGTATCAGAATTATTCAATGTGAACTGAGGATTATGATGGCAAAGAAACTTAAAATTACACAGATCAGAAGTGTTATCGATCGTCCGCACGATCAAAAAAGAACAATTGAAGCCCTTGGTTTGGGCAGACCGAATTACTATAAGCTTCATAACGATACTCCGCAGATACGCGGTATGGTTCGAAAAGTCAACCATTTAGTAAAAGTAGAAGAAATTGAAGGATAGGTGAAATAAATGGATGCATTAAGCAATCTTAAAAAAGCGAAAGGATCTACAAAACAGAGAAAACGTATAGGAAGAGGCGAAGGATCAGGACATGGCGGTACAGCAACAAAAGGTATGAACGGTCAGAATTCAAGAGCTGGCGCCAAATACAGAGCATGGTTTGAGGGTGGTCAGATGCCGCTTCAGAGAAGAGTTCCTAAGCGTGGATTTAAAAACATATTTAAAGTTGTTTATCAAACCGTGAATTTAAACCGCTTACAAGAGCTGGCAGACAATAAAAAAATTGAAGATGGAATTATCAATGCATCTGTGCTGCTCGCTAACGGTGTTATATCAAAGAAATCAGTTCCTTTCAAAATTCTTGGGAGCGGAGAACTGAAAACTAAATTAAATATTGAAGCTCATGGATTTAGCGCTTCAGCAAAAGAAAAAATTGAATCTGTTGGTGGCACTATTAAAGAGATAAAAGTTTAATGGCAAAATTACAAGATACTTTCCGGAATATTTTCAAAATTCATGAGCTTAGACAAAGAATACTTTATACCTTAGCTCTATTATTTATTGTAAGATTGGGATCGCACATAACTCTGCCCGGCGTTGACGCTTATTTATTATCCGAGGCAATGGCAAATAAAACCTCTGATAATCTTTTGGGGCTTTACGATTTGTTTGCCGGCGGGGCATTTTCAAACGTTGCTATTTTTGCTCTCGGTATTATGCCATATATTAGTGCGTCAATTATCATTCAGTTAGCCGGAGCGGTGGTCCCTTATTTTCAGAAACTTCAAAGGGAAGGCGAAGAAGGCAGAAAGAAAATAACTCAATTAACCCGTTATGGCACTGTTTTAATATCTGCATTCCAAGCGCTCGGAGTCGTTACTGGGGTTGTTCTTCCGCTTTCTGTAAACGGTATGCCCGTTATTCCCGCCGAAGTGCAGGGGTTTGGATTCATTTTCTCTTCGGTTGTATTGATGGTTGCCGGCGTTGTTTTTATGATGTGGATGGGCGAACAGATTACCGAAAAAGGCATTGGCAATGGAATTTCATTAATAATATTTATTAATATCATAAATAGACTGCCTTTTGCATTACTTGATGAGTATCGCCTTCTTGCTGCCGGTACAAGAAATATAGTAATTGAAGTTGTTATTCTTGCTTTAATGGTTCTGATTATAGCAGCTATTGTGCTCGTTACACAAGGCACGAGGAGAATTCCCGTGCAGTATGCTAAAAGGGTTGTTGGAAGAAAAGTTTACGGCGGTGTTACTCAGTATATACCGCTTAGAGTTAATACTGCAGGTGTGATGCCAATTATTTTTGCTCAAGCGATTATGTTCATACCCCAAACTGTTTTGGCGTTTTTCCCCGAGAGTGAATTCATGCAGTCTTTTGCATCACATTTTGATTTTACATCGTTCACATACTCGTTTATCTATGCGGCGATGATAGTGTTCTTTACATACTTCTATACTGCTATAGCTTTCAATCCTCAGGATGTCGCCGAGACTATGAAAAAACAAGGCGGTTTCGTGCCGGGTATAAGACCGGGGAAACAGACTGCCGATTTTATTGATAATATATTAACAAAGATCACTTTACCCGGGTCAATATTCCTGGCAATTGTGGCTATTTTACCTGCATTTGTCTCAAGACTTGGAGTATCGGGCAACTTCGCTTCTTTTTTTGGGGGAACAAGTTTGTTGATTATGGTTGGTGTTGCTCTTGACACGCTTCAGCAGATTGAGTCGCATCTGCTGATGAGACATTATGATGGATTTATGAAATCCGGTAAAATGAAAGGTCGCAGAGGTGGTATTTAGTTTTGATTTTTTTGAAATCTCAAAAAGAAATTCATCTTATTAGTGAAAGTTGTAAGATAGTTGCCGATACGCTGAAATTAGTTAAGAGATACGTTGAACCGGGTATAACGACAATTGAACTTGACAGGATTGCCGAAGACTTTATTCGAAGTAATGATGCTGATCCGGCTTTTAAGGGATACAGCAGCCCTGGAGTGATTGATTTTCCAGGTTCTTTGTGTACGTCCATCGATGCCGAAGTTGTACATGGAATCCCGGGCAGTCGGAAATTGAGGGAAGGCGAGATAATCTCGATTGATGTTGGTGTTCTTAAAAATAATTATTATGGCGATGCGGCAATAACGGTTGCGGTCGGGAAAATATCCGCTGAAAAACAAAAACTTATGGATGTTACTGAAAAATCACTTTACCTTGGTATCGAGCATGCTGTTGAAGGAAATAGAATTGGTGATATTTCATTTACAGTCCAAAAAATTGTTGAGGAAAACGGGTTTTCTATTGTCAGAGATCTTTGCGGACACGGTGTAGGCAGGCATCTGCACGAAGATCCGCAGGTTCCAAACTTTGGCAAAAAAAACACCGGCGCTTTGATAAAAAACGGTTTAACAATTGCTATTGAACCTATGGTAAATTTTGGGAGTCATAAAGTGATAGTTGCAGAAGATGGTTGGACAGTTGTAAGTGCGGATAGTTTGCCTTCTGCGCACTTTGAGCATACAATAGCAGTTATAGACGGTAAACCTGAAATATTAACAGTATCATAAATTATGGCAAAGCAAGGACCAATAAAAGTTGACGGGATTGTTTCCGAAACATTACCAAACGCTCACTTTAAAGTGAAGCTTGATAACGGTCATGAAATACTTGCTCATATTTCGGGAAAAATGAGAATGCATTTTATCAAAATATTAGTCGGCGATAAAGTTTCGGTTGAGTTATCGCCTTATGATTTAAATAAAGGTAGAATTACCTATAGATATAAATAACGGAGTTGATATGAAAGTCCGATCTTCTGTACGGAAAATATGTGAAAATTGTAAAATTATTAAACGCAAAGGCGTTGTACGAGTAATCTGTAAAAACGCTAAACACAAACAACGTCAAGGATAAAATTAGGAGGTTTTCATTTGGCAAGAATCGCAGGTGTTGATTTACCAAAACAAAAAAAAGCTTATATAGGGTTGACCTATATTTTCGGGATAGGACAGGTTTCTGCAAAAGAAATTTTGACAAAAGCCGAAGTGGACTTGAATAAAAAAGTTTCAGAACTTACCGAATCCGATATCGCTAAGATACGAGCAATAATGACTGCCGAATACAAAGTTGAAGGCGCCTTGCGAAGTGAAGTTCAGCAGAATATTAAAAGGCTGATGGACATCGGCACCTACAGGGGTTTGCGCCACAGAAGAGGTTTGCCTGTGCGAGGTCAGAGAACAAAAACAAATTCGAGAACCCGCAAGGGTAAGCGCAGAACAGTAGCCGGAAAAAAGAAAGCGCCGTCTAAGAAATAATTAAAAACAGGAGTTGAATTTTGGCAAAAGTTGCAAAAAAAACTAAGAAAAAAGTTCATGTAGATGCTGTCGGTGTAGCTCATGTAAAAGCTTCTTTTAATAATATTATTGTTACCATTACTGATATTTACGGTAACACTATTTCCTGGTCTTCAGCCGGTAAAAACGGATTTAAAGGCTCAAGAAAAAATACTCCTTTCGCAGCTCAGGTATCAGCCGAAGCCGCTGCAAAAGAAGCTTACGATTTAGGTTTACGTAAAGTTGATGTTTATGTTAAAGGTCCCGGCACTGGAAGAGAAGCGGCTATACGAGCATTAAACACGGCAGGATTACATATATTATCAATAAAAGATATTACACCAATCCCACACAACGGATGCCGGCCGCCGAAGAAAAGAAGAGTGTAATAATTAAATAAGGAAATTATATAAAGATGGCACGTAATACAGAATCAATTGTTAAATTATCAAGAAAGCTTGGTATTCCTTTAAGTCCAAAAGCCAGCAAGTACATGGAGCGAAGACCCTACGCACCGGGTCAGCATGGAAAAAGCCGGCGGGGCAAAGTCTCGGAGTATGCGCTGCAGCTCAAAGAGAAACAAAAAATGAAATATACATATGGAGTACTCGAGCGTCAATTCAGAAATTATTTTGAAAAAGCAACGAGAATGAAGGGCAAGACCGGTGATAATTTGGTAAAACTTCTTGAAAGCCGCTTGGATAATGTAGTTTATAGATTGGGATTAGCGCCCACACGACGTTCTGCAAGGCAGTTGGTTAATCATGGCCATTTTCTGGTCAATAATGAAAAGGTTAATATACCGTCATTTCTTATGAGCCCCGGAGATGTAATTTCCGTACGTGATAAAAGCAAAAGATTGGATATTATTCATAACTCTATGAAGAGAGTTAAGGACGCATCGCTTTATGCCTGGTTATCACTTGATAAGGCAAACTTGACCGGAACTTTCGTAGAAATTCCAAGCAGGGAAGACGTACCGTTAAATGTTAACGAACAATTAGTTGTAGAATTATATTCAAAATAATTTATAAAATTTAAAAAAGAGGAATCTAAATGAGCTATCCGTTCATAAAGATGCCAGAAAGTGTAGTGCTTGAAGATGCAACTGCTACTGAAACTTACGGCAAATTTTCAATTCAACCATTAGAAAGAGGATTTGGAATTACACTCGGGAATTCATTCCGAAGAGTGCTTTTGTCCTCAATCCCCGGAAGTGCGATAAATGCAATAAAAATAGACGGCGTTCTGCACGAATTTACTAATGTTCCGGGCGTTTTAGAGGATGTAACCGAAATCATCCTAAACTTAAAAAAAGTCCGTATGCGGTTGTTGAACAAAAAAACGAACAAAATTGATCTTACTTTGCACGGACCGTCAAAATTTATTGCAGGTGATTTACAAAAGTTTTGCCCGGATATTGAGATTCTTAATCCAGAGCAGCATATCGCAACGCTTAATGCAGAGGCAAAAATTGTGGTAGAGTTACGAATTGGCACTGGCAAAGGATATGTACCTTCATCCGAGCAGGTCATACCCGATCAAACGATTGGTATTATTCCGATTGATTCAATTTACACACCCATCCGTAAAGTCGTATATGATGTAAAGAACGTGCGAATCGGCGAAAGTAATGATTTTGAAGCACTCACACTTGAAATCTTTACCGATGGCTCGATCAAACCAGAGGATGCGCTCTCTAGTGCAGGCACTATTCTCCGCGATCATATAAATCTTTTCATCAATTTTGATGTTGAACAGGAAGAGCAAAAAGTTGAAAATGAAAAAGATGCAGAGTCCGAAAGAATTAGAAAAATTCTTCTTACCAGCGTTGATGATCTCGAGTTAAGCGTAAGATCACATAACTGCCTCAAAGCCGCTAATATTAAGACGCTTGCTGACCTGGTTAAGAGAGACGAAAGCGAAATGCTTAAGTTTAGAAATTTTGGACGTAAATCCCTGGCCGAACTAATCGAAATTGTTGAAACTTATGGTCTTGATTTTGGTATGGATGTAGATAAATATATTAAAGAACCAATTGAAAATAATTAAACTCTGACAAGGGAATTGTAATGAGACATAGAGTAAAAGGAAGAAATTTAAGCAGAACAGCTTCGCACCGTAAAGCAACTTTACGGGCATTAGCTACATCATTATTAAAACACAAGAAAATTAAAACCACTGTAGCAAAAGCGAAAGAACTTAGAGTATTTGTTGAACCTATTATCACCAAAGCAAAAGAGAACAGTGTTCATGCAAGGAGATTGATAGCATCCGATATACAAGACAAAGATGTAGTTAAAGAATTATTCAACGAGATCGTGCCGAAGATTGGCGATAGACCGGGCGGATATACAAGGATTGTTAAACTTGGCAATAGAGTCGGCGATGCTGCCGATATGGCTATAATTGAATTGGTTGATTATAATGCTTTGTTGGCTAAGAAAGAAAAGAAAGAAAATGTTAAAAAAGCAAAAACCAAAGCAGCGAAGGCAGAAGTTGAAGATGCAAAAGTGATTGAAGAAACTGCAAAAACTGAAATGAATCCGGATAACTCACAAGAAACAAAAGCCGAAGATTATTCTTCAGCCGAAGGCGAAGCAGATACTCCTGCAGAAAAGAAATGACAATCGATTATATTTATTGAAAAGAGTAACCCCTTCAGGTTGCTCTTTTTTTATTAATGGCATGTATAGATCGTGCTATTTTAAATTGGATTTCTTTTTGCAAGCTTTCTGCTGATAATAAAATTTCAAGAGCAATTCTGAAATCTATGGAAGAAATTAAATTCATAAAATCAATTGTCAGTCTCAAAGAAAGACCGAAACTACAGCTTCCTGAAATTATTCTTTGCGGCAGATCAAACGTCGGTAAATCCTCTTTCATTAATTCCCTTTCAAGTAAAAAAGACGTCGCAAAAATAAGTTCCTCGCCGGGCAAAACCCGTACTATCAATTATTACATGGTAAAAGAAAAATTTTACATTGTTGATCTTCCTGGTTTTGGTTACGCAAAGGTTTCTAAAACCGAGCGTGAAAAATGGCAAAAACAGATATTAAATTTTATAAATAACTCAAGCAGAATAAAACTTGCTTTTCATATAATTGACAGCCGGCATAAACCTACCGAGCTTGACATCGCATTAAACCTATTTCTAAAATCGATCGATCTTCCGACTATTGTCCTTCTTAATAAATCGGACAAATTAAAGCAGTCAGAAATTAAGAAAAGCCTTACCGATGCAATCCGCGTTTTTCCAGAGCTTAGCTATGGCGACAACCTCTTTTTGTATTCTGCCGTTAAAGCAACCGGAAGAAAAGAGGTTGCCTCTTTGATAATCAATGCTTTCTCTTAATGACTTTTTACGATAGATTTGTTATAATTCAACATAATTTTTGATTTTTTTTGTCCGAACCTTTTTAAACACAAAGCTTGGATATTTTTCTTGAACGCCCGGAATAAAAAACGCATACTCATTTTCTTGTTAATCCCTATACTCACTGCCGTGCAGTTTTTTACGGACGATTTCTTAATCAAAATTATTGCGGCTATATTATTACTTACTTACATTAGTTTTATAATTTTTCTGCGCGATTCAATACGAGGCATTGAACATTCGACCGAAGATTCTCTCGAACCCGTTGAAGATGAATCTTTCAGCTCAAAAATCCGAGGCGATTATGACACGGACGCCGGTGAAGAGATAAAAATAATTTCAGGCAATAAAAACATCGAGGTTATCAGTCAATTCGATGCAATCTCTTCTGTAAAAACGCCTGGAAAAAACTTCTTCAAGCCTCCAGAATTAAAACACGCATTTCATAAAATTGCTAATGAAAAACTTCCGCCGGATATTAATTACGATGATCACTTTGGTTTTATTCTTGAAAAAGTCCTTAGTGTTGTAAAAGAAGCTTACATTGCGCACACTGCTTTATTTTTCTGGTATAACAAGAAAAAAGAAAAATTAACCCTCGAAAAATTCGCATCAAGTTCAGGCGCGGAAATCTCGCAGCAGAAATTTGAAATTGAAGATGATATCCTTAGTAAAATCGTTTTGAAGGAAGAGCCCGAAATTCTCACCGAAGTATCCCCAAACGCTGAGTCGGATGTTATTCGCTATTATGTTAAACCGCAGGGCATTAAAAGTTTTGTAGGTGTTCCTTTATTTTACGGAGATCAACTTGCAGGCGTACTGGCAATAGACTCTAAAATGCCCGATGCATTTGGAATTGAAACTATTTACTCATTAGGCAGATTTGTCCGCGTTATCTCTTCAATTATTGCTCTGTTTGACGAAAAATATGCTGAATCTCAAGCCGAGTCTAGGCTTAAAAGTCTGCTTGGCGTTCTATCGGCCGACAGAAAATTTGAGAGTGAAACCGAATTATATAACGCTGTTGAAAATGCAGTTAAAGGTCTGACTACTTGGGATATTTTTACTTTCGTTTCCTATAATATAATTGAACAAAAATTTAGAATATCGCGCGTAACAAATAACACTTCATTAAAATACGCCGGCGAACAGCTTCAAGTTGATTTAGCCGGCACTATAGTGGGCAAGTCTATTGTCAGCGGAATGCCTGTTAAACTTGACGACACTTCTCAGTCAGAACTCCCGCGCTTTTCTAAATCGGAAGATGTTACATTCGACGGGTCTTTTCTTGCAATACCATTGACATACGATAATCAGAATTACGGTGTATTATGCTTTGAATGCCTCAAGAAAAATGTGTATAATAATTCCGATGTCGAGTTCTTGAGGAAAGCGATGAAAATTTTCTCTTATATTGTTTTTTCTTACTCAACGCAAAGCATGCTTAAGAGCTTGTTGACTGTCGATGTCGAAACAAAATTTATGAACAACAAAACTTTTGTTAAGTCTCTCGAAAGCGAGTTGCTTAAAGCCTCCAAAGTTGAAGTTCCCGGCGCTCTCGCATTGCTTAAAATTGATGATTTTCTGGAAGAAGGTTCGCTATTCGAAGGGGATCCGTTCCCAAAAGTATTAAAGGGGATTTCTCAACTAATAAGAGAAGAAACTTCACCTTCAAATATTATCGGACGACTTAACACAAAAGTTTTCGGGATATTCTTTTTTAATCAATCCTCCAAAGATGTTTTTCTTTGGGCTGAAAAATTACGCATCAAAATTGCACGGAAACCGATTGCGGTCATTTCTAAACAAACTACTTTCACCGTTTCTATTGGAATTGCGACAACGACGAATAAAACAGATGTTGATGAAGTTGTAGAAAACGCAGAGCTTGCGTTGAAGAAAGCAATTGAAAAAGGCGGAAACACAGTCAAGAGTATTTAACAACTTGAAAAATTTTTTGATAATTGTCCTCGACGGCGTTGGTATTGGCGAGCTTCCCGATGCAGAAAAATTTGGGGACTCCGGCAGTAATACGCTTAAAAACATTGCAGTTCGTCTCGGCGGATTAAAACTTCCAAATTTGGAGAGATTGGGTTTAGGCAATATTGAAGATATCCCCGGGATTTCGAAACTTTCTGCTCCGCTTGCTTCTTTTGGAAAGATGAATGAAGTCTCTTCGGGGAAAGATTCAACAACCGGACATTGGGAACTGGGCGGGTTAAGAATTGATTTTGAGTTTCCATATTATCCCCACGGTTTCCCGGATGAAATTATAAATAATTTTTTAAGGCATGCGGGAGTTGAGGGCGTATTGTGCAATAAGCCTGCTTCTGGCACTGCGGTTATTGAACAATTTGGTAAAGAGCATTTGCTCACAGGATTTCCGATAGTATATACTTCAGCTGATTCTGTCTTTCAAATTGCCGCTCATGAAGAAATTATTCCAATCGAAAGACTTTATAATATTTGTAAAATAACCCGCGAAAAAATTCTAACCGGCAAAGATGCTGTGGGACGGGTAATTGCTCGTCCGTTTATAGGCGAATTTGGAAATTTTAAGAGAACAACCAACCGCAAAGATTTTTCTCTAGATCCTCCATCCGATACAATTTTAAACGTGCTTCAGAAATCCGGCATCAAAACTATCGGAATCGGAAAAGTGAACGATCTTTTCAATTATTCCGGATTGGATATTTCACAAAATACAAAATCAAACTCCGAAGGGATCAACTTTATTATTGAAAATCTCAGATCAAAAATAAATTCTTTCATCTTCAGCAATCTTGTTGATTTTGATGTTTACTTCGGACATCGAAACGATGCTGAAGGATTCGCAAAGGCGCTTCAAGAATTTGATAATAGACTGGGCGAAATTATTGAAGCGATGGATAAAGAAGATATTTTGATAATTACCGCCGATCACGGCAACGATCCGACAACACCGAGCACAGACCATAGCAGAGAATATGTGCCTTTGCTTTATTTTAATAAAAAACACAAGGGCAATTATCTTGGAATTAGAAAAACATTTGCCGACGTGGCTCAAACTGCAGCTCATTTTTACGGAGTAAATAACTCCCTTCACGGAGAGAGTTTTTTAATTGAATAGAATTATTTGTCGTATTTTCGCCCATGAAAATATTCGTCTCCGAATTCTGACAAATAATTAATAAAAATACTATTTTGCAGCTATAGAGTTTTAATTACCCAACGATTTGCGAGGTTAATTTGATTTTAGGAAAAGTAATAGGGACGGTTTGGTCAACACGAAAGGATGAAAATTTAGTCGGCGCTAAATTTTTAATCGTAAGAGAACTTAATCTGGACTATTCACCAAAAAAAAATAGCCTTATTGCGGTTGACTCGGTAGGAGCCGGAGTGGGAGAAAATGTTATTGTGGCGCAAGGCAGCTCTGCACGCCAAACCAACTTAACGAAAAACAAGCCGGTTGATGCGGTTATAATGGCTATTGTGGATAAACTCGACATTTCGGTTAAAGAGAAAGTTGAAGAACTGGTCGAAACAAAATGACGCTCGGTAAAGTAATAGGGACAATCTGGGCTACCCGTAAGTTTGAAACGACGAAAGGATATAAACTTCTTCTCGTTCAGCCGTTAAACGGCAGGCTGGAGAAAACAGGCGACCCCATTATTGCGGTTGATACTGCAGGCGCTGGTGTGGGCGAAGTGATTTATTTTGTAACAGCCAGCGAAGCAGTTATTCCAATGGATGTTGACATGGCCCCGGTTGATGCTTCAATTGTAGGAATTGTTGATTCAATTAATTCGGAATTGAACTGAGGGCTGAATGAAAATTGTAAAACAATTTACCAACCGCGAAAGTCTTTCACTTGATAAATACTTGCAGGAAATTGGAAGAGTAAATCTGCTTACGTCCCAAGAGGAAATAGAATTAGCAAAAAAAATTAAGCATGGTGATCAAACAGCTCTTGAAAAACTCGTGAAGGCGAACTTGAGATTCGTTGTAAGTGTTGCCAAGCAGTATCAAAGTCAAGGTTTATCTTTGGGTGATTTGATTAATGAAGGAAACCTTGGTCTTATAAAAGCGGCTAAACGTTTCGATGAAACCCGGGGCTTCAAATTTATTTCGTATGCAGTTTGGTGGATCAGGCAATCCATACTACAGGCGATTGCCGAACAATCGAGAATTGTAAGGCTGCCATTGAACCGAGTCGGGGCATTAAGCAAGATTGGTAGGGCATACAGTAATTTGGAACAAGAATTCGAAAGGGAACCGAATCCGACCGAGATTGCAAGAGAACTTCAGATGGACTTAACAGATGTAGCCGAAGCGTTGAAAAATGCTGGCAGAGCCGTATCAATGGATGCTCCGTTTACTCAGGGCGACGAAAACAGATTGATTGACATACTTAGTAATGAAGATCAGCCTTCGCCCGATTATTCTCTTATGAGCGATTCTCTTAAGACCGAAATAGAGCGGGTGCTTGCCACTTTATCTGAAAGAGAAGCCGCAGTGATTAAACTTTATTTTGGATTAAATAAAGAACACTCATTGACTCTTGAGGAAATTGGAGAGAAGTTTAATCTTACACGTGAACGTGTGCGGCAGATAAAGGAAAAAGCTATCAGAAGACTAAGGCACGCATCGAGAAGCAAAAATTTACGGGCATATCTTGGTTGAATGGATGGCATGTACTGCAAAATTATATTTTCGAATCTTGTTTTTGCTGATTGTCATTTTGGTAAGCGGATGTTCCTCCTCAAGTTCAAGTGCGCGCTACGGTAAGCAGCCGCCTGAGATACTGAAGCCTGAAAAACCTTCCGTAAGATTTACGTCGAATGAAAAGAACGCTCCAGCCGCTGCCGATACTTTATCGGTCAAACCTGAAATTTATTTGGATTCACAGCCTGAATTTGATGAAACGCCTCCAGCCGATTTTGAGATTGATTATTCTCCATTAATCAGTAAAGTAAAAAATTTCAGCCAGTTAAACTCCGCTTTAACAAAACGCGAAAAAGTACTTCTCGAAATCATTAAGTATTTAGAGACTCCTTATAAATACGGGGGAGAATCAACTAACGGAATTGATTGTTCAGCATTTACAAAAAACGTTTTTGGTTCTGCAATAAGTTTTAATCTTCCCCGTACGACGAGCGAACAGTTTAAAATTGGGGACTCCGTAAACGATAAAACGGAATTAAAATTCGGCGACCTGCTTTTTTTCAACACTACTAAAAGGTCCTACCCCGGTCATGTAGGCATATACATAGGGGAAGAGTTATTCGCTCATGCGAGCAGATCAAGAGGCGTAACAGTATCATCCCTTACAAGCGATTATTTTAAAAAACGATTCATCGACGCTAAACGTGTTGCTGAGATAAATTAATTAATCTGATTAAGGAGCCGGTGAGAAAATTTATCACGAAAAAAAAATCCAATTGTAATATCCATTCAGCCGTTCCTATTTTTAAATCAAATACTTTTCTATTAATAAAGAGTTTCAAATGAATAATAACGGTAAAAATAGTTTTTTGAATAAAGCTCTATCAATGGTAGAGAAAATAGGGAATGCACTGCCCGATCCTGTATTTTTATTTGCACTTCTTGCGTTCCTGGTTGTACTACTTTCTGGAGTAACAAGTTTATTCGATATCGAAGTAGTCCATCCCGGCACCGGAGAAATTGTTAAGCCAGTTAACCTTTTTTCTGTTAAAGGACTGCATAAAATTCTCACTGGTATGGTACATAACTTTACATCCTTTGCTCCTTTGGGAACAGTGCTTGTTGCATTGCTCGGTATAGGTGTGGCAGAAGGGAGCGGATTTATCGGAACAATTTTAAGGCTGCTTGTTCTTTCATCCCCCAAAAAACTTCTCACCTTCGTTGTGATCTTTACGGGCATTCTTTCCAATACTGCAAGCGAAGTTGGGTATGTGCTGCTTGTGCCGTTATCTGCAATTATCTTTTTATCTGTGGGTCGAAATCCATTAGCAGGAATCGCCGCCTCGTTTGCAGCTGTTTCCGGAGGCTATAGCGCAAATCTTTTACTGGGAACGATTGACCCATTATTAGCCGGCTTGTCGGAAGAGGCGGCTCATATAATTGATCCCTCTTATACTGTTAATCCCGCATGCAATTATTATTTTATGTTTGTCTCTACATTCATCATTGCGGGAATTGGAACATACGTAACTGAAAAGATTGTTATACCCCGGCTTGGCATATATGACGGAGAAGTCAAATCTGAGACGATACAGAAATTAACGTATGAAGAAAAAAGAGGTTTGAAATATGCCGGTATAACCGCTTTGTTTTTTACTATAATAATTTTATTGGGAACGGTGCCGTCGTGGGGTTTTCTGCGCGATGCAGAAACCGGCAGCCTTCTTCGTTCTCCGTTTATGAGCGGTATAGTAGCCATAATTTTTATCGGCGGCGCGGTGCACGGAATAGCTTACGGTTTAGGCGCCCGGACAATTAAAAGTGACAAGGATATAGTTGACGGAATGGCAAAAGCAATGAAAACGCTGGGAGCTTATATAGTGCTGACATTCTTCGCCGCTCAGTTCGTGGCATATTTCAATTGGACAAATTTAGGTTTAATAGTAGCTATAGAAGGCGCAGGTGTGTTAAGAGCTTCCGGGTTAGGGGATATCCCACTTATAATAGGATTTGTAATTGTAAGCGCAATGGTAAATATGGTTATGGGAAGCGCGTCGGCAAAATGGGCGATTATGGCTCCGGTGTTCATACCCATGTTTATGCTTCTTGGCTACAGCCCGGAACTTGTCCAGGCTACTTACCGAGTAGGTGACAGTATTACCAATATAATTTCACCGATGATGTCTTACTTTGCTCTTGTTGTCGCATTCTTTCAACAGTATGATAAGAAAGCCGGTATTGGAACAATTATAGCGACTATGCTGCCTTATTCCATATTCTTTTTTATCGGATGGAGTTTGCTTCTAATTGTCTGGATTCTTTTGGGGCTGCCTGTCGGACCTGGCGCAGATTTATTCATCCAATTATAGATGCCCTGCGCTTAAGAGTCTGTTGCACGAGTCATACAATTGCCGTTCACTTTAGTGAACGGGGGAAATAGCAACAAACTAAATGGACTTTAGTCCCATAAAATGGCAAGAATGGCCTAAAGCCCAGAGATAAGTTGGCAATCTTAATCCCTGACTTTCCCATAGGGATGCCCTTGGCAAAAAGTAGGGGCAAATAAAAGTTTTGCAACAGACTCTTAAATAAAGGGGGAATGATACTATCAAGATTTTACAGTTTCGAAAATAACGGTAAAAGTTGTGCCGTTATTTTTTTTACTGCTGACTTGTATTTCAGCATCGTTTATTTCACAGTATTTTTTTACGAGAGCCAACCCAAGTCCGTTTCCTTCAAACGAACGAGTATAACCCTGTTCTTCCTGGCTGAATGGCTCAAACAGATGTTCCTGAAATTTTTTGCTCATTCCAATGCCAGAATCTTTAATCTTCACCGATACCTTGTTCTTACCTATATTCTCAAGATAGATCTCTACCGAGCCTTTTATCGTATATTTAATAGCATTATCAACAAGGTTAGCAAATATCTGTCCAAGGCTGTATTCATCTCCTTTCACATCAGTGTTTTGCGCTTTATTGGTATAAATTAATTGCAGACCTTTTGTGCTTGCAGTAAGTTTATATTCCATATATATCTTCAATAGTATATCCGACTCCAGATCTATTTTGCGTAAAATTGGTTTGTAACTTCCACTTTGAATTTCGGACATATTCAAAATCAACTCAATGGTTCTGATTATTCTTTCGGAAGCATTGCGCATGCTGTCAAAGCAGCTTTTAATTGTAGGGTCTATTGAATCGCCGAGTTCGTCCCGCAAATAATTTGCGTTGCTGGTAACAATGTGAATAGGAGTTCGAATTTCATGAGACATCTGAGCGAGGAATTCGGATTTCAATTTCTCCGATTGCTCCGCCAGTTCTTTAGCTCTTATAAGTTCTTCTTGAGTTTTCTTCTTATCGGTGATATCCTCTTTAACGGCGACAAAGTGTGTTATATCTCCATCGTTATTTACCAGCGGAGAAATCAGCACAGTTTCCCAAAATAATTCTCCGCTTTTTTTCTTATTAAATATCTCGCCGTTCCAATCTCTGCCGGATAGGATAGTATTCCATAGATTTTCATAGAACTCCCTTCCATGGTAACCGGATGATAAGATTGTAGTTTTCTGCCCGATCAACTCTTCATTACTATAACCTGAAACTTCAGTAAATTTTTTATTTACATATTCAATAATGCCTGCTGGGTCTGTAATGATTACCGAAGCGGGACTCTGTTCAATAGCCCGCGATAACTGCAGTATTTTTTTCTCGGAAATTTTTCTTTCTGTAATATCTCTGAATATACTTAGTATAAGCGGGGAGGATTCAATATTTCCAAGCACTGCGGTTGAGACGGCAAACCATTTAATTTCACCGTTCCATAAATTAAATTCTCTTTCGATAAAAGGACTGAAAGAATTTTTATTATAATTATTTATGTATGATTCTAAAACTCTTTCGTTGTCAGGTTGGCGGTAGAATATATCGAGGGGATTCCCGATAATTTCTTCGGCAGGTTTATTAACAAGCTCACAGAATGCCTGATTAACCTTAATAATTTTTCCTTCTCCGTCAGTTAAACGCATGCCGTCATTCGAACTTTCCCACACTGACCGGAATAGACTTTCGGAACGTTTAATAACTTCTTGAGCATTTTTTCGTTCAGTTATATCTCTTATCAAATTTCTAAATTGAATAATTCTTCCTTCATTATCACGAACCATTCGTGATAACTGTTCAGTCCACACTATACTTCCATCCTTTTTTAATATTCGTATTTCTATTGTTGTATCAATATCATTCGATTTAGCTTTTTGTGCATAATGATCAATTACACGCCTTCTGTCTTCTTTAGCAATTAAACGTATATAAGACTTCCCGATAATTTCTTTGATAGAATACCCTGTTTGACTTGCTATGTTTGGACTCACGTAAACGAGTTTTCCATCAGCGTCTGTTATGTAAAAGACATCGCTGATATTTTCGACCAGATTTCTAAATTTACTTTCACTTTCCTTTAAAGCTCGCTCGGCTTGCTTCCGATCGGTAATATCACGCGCAATTGCAATCACTGCTCGTTGTTCAAAATAAATTCCGGGCGCAAGGCTTACTTCCTTCGGGAAAATTGTACCGTCTTTTTTCAATCCCCAAAATTCAAATCGTTGTATCTCTCCGTTAAGAGCAGCCTCTATTGCGGTTTTCAATGCGCTCAAATCGTTTCTGCCGGGCGCAGATAAGAACTCGGGAGTTTTACCGATAAAAAATTCCCGGGAATAGCCGTAGGTTTCAACGGCGGTTTTATTTACATCCAGAAAACGTCCGTGTTCGTCCTGTATATAAATTGAATCGCTGACGCTGTCTATTATTCCTCTGTGTGTTATTTCCGAGATACGAAGTTCTTCTTCAATCTTCTTCCGTTCGGTGATATTATGAAGCATGCAGTGTGTCTGCATGAAATTGCCTTGATAATCATAGCCAACTCTGCCCTCAACCGAATAGATAATTATTTCGCCGTCTCTATTGATGAACTGAAATTCTAAGCCGCTCGATTTGCCGGGTTTTATAAATTGAGGAAATCTTTCTCTAAATAACTCTTTGCTTGATTCGCAAAGGAATTTGGAAATATTTTTCCCCAGCACATCTTCCCTTTTATAATGCATCTCTTCAAGCCATATATTGTTGACTTCGATTATATTGCCGTCCTTATCAAGTGATTGATATGCTACCGGCGCATTCTCAAAAAGTTTTCGGAAACGGTTTTCGCTTTCTTTGATCCTTGTAATATCTGTCTGAAGACCCCAGTTGCCGATAAGTACGCCGTCTCGTAATTCTGCAATCACGCTGTTAAGAAAATATTTTTCATTGCCTTCTTTATCGTATTCAAGGGTTTCGATGTTTTCAAGCCGGTAGCCGTTCTTTATAAAAGTCTTTGTCGCTTCAAGATTAGTATCATTAATTTCGTTGCCGTATAGTTCAAGCAGGTTCATGCCTATCAGCTCCTTGCTGCTGCTGAACCCGTACATTTTGACGAAGGAATTATTACACTCTTTAATCTTTCCAGTAGAAATAATCTTCTCAATTTGGATATCGATTGGTTCTGAGATATTAATGGGATTGGAATATTCGACGTAGTAAATACCTTCGCTGCTTTTTTCGATAAAGTTTTGATATTTTTCCTTGCTTGCCCTCAAAGCTTCTTCGATAGTTTTTCTCTCCGTAATATCAGTTATCGTTCCTATATAACCGAGCAGATTTCTCTCGGGGCTGTATTCGGGGACCGATTGACCCATAACCCAGGTCGTTTTTCCGCCGGGATGGAGAAATCTATATTCAACAACGGAGATCTCTTGCTTCCTAGTAACAACTTCCCAATTCTTTTTCAATTGTTCTCTATCGTCTGGATGAACTGCTTTGAACCATCCGTTTCCCAGAGCTTCTTCTGCGGATATGCCGGACAGCAGACACCATTTGGGATTAACGTAAGTAGTATAGCCGTCTGCTTTCGTTCTAAAAATTCCTACCGGCGACATGCGCGCAAGAGTATTAAACAGATACTCACTCTGTCTTAAAGCCTCCAAAGTGTTTCTTCTATCAGTTACATCAGTAATAAAACCTTCGAGATTTGTGAGACTGCCGTCTGCAGAAAAAATGCCTAATCCTTGTTCCCAAACCCATTTTATTTTTCCAGATGCGGTAATAATTCTATAATTCAATTGAAATTTTTCTCTGTTTTTGACTGCAGCCTGGATTTCCTCGAAGACATAGCCTCTATCTTCCGGGTGAATAATATCGTTGAATGATAGCTTTGTATTATTAATGAAGTCGGAAACTTCGTAGCCCGTAATTTCTTTAACGCCCGAACTTATGAACTGCATTGTCCAGCCATGGTCGTTATTACATTTGTAGACGATTCCATTCAAATTGCCAATCAGAGTTGAAAGCTCGCGTTCTCTTTCCTTCAACTTCTCTTTAATGTTTTGTCTAAGCTTATCGTTTTCAATTACTTCTATGGCGAAAGCAATATCAATTGCGAGTTCATCAAGGAGTTTGATTTGGTCTTTATCGAAGAAATAATTCTCATCTGAATACAGATTCAAAATACCAAAAACTTTTCCGGAAACAATAACCGGGAACGAAGCCATGGAAACAAATCCATGCTTTAATGCAGAATCCCTCCATCTCAATATGTTCGGGTCGGAAGAGATATCATTACAAATATAATGACTTCCAGTAAAAACAGCTCTCCCGCTTGGCCCCTGTAAAATACTCTCATCGTTTAAAGAGAATGGGGCATTTTCTAAATATGTTCCGGTATTTCCGAAACTCGTAAACGGTGATAATTGATTATTTGCAGTCTCGTAAATACCAAACCAAGCCATTACAAGCTTGCCGTCTTCAACAACTATTTTGCATGCTTCGGTTAATAGTTCTTCCAAATCATGAATACGGACGATTACCTGATTTATATTGCTCAAGACGGCATAAATTCTATTTATCTTAATAGTATTCCGCTCGGCTATTCGATGCTCGGTAACATCACGTGCCGTAGCGATTGCACCAGATACTTCGCCGTCAACATTTTTCAAGGCTCTTAAAGACCAATCAAGAATCCGTTCTTCTCCGTCGGTTAGCCGATGAGAAAATTCAAAAAACAAATTGTTATCATTCCCGGAGAATAAATTCTCTAAGGCAGAAATATCATTTGCAGTCGCTGCAAAATCTGTGAATTGTTTACCTATAATTTCACTGCCGAAGAACTTAATCCCCGCTTGATTTGCCCAAATAAATATTTTATCGGTGTTAAGTTCCATTATTATTTCAGGGATAGACTTAAGAAGAGCTTCATGCCGATCGGATAATTCTCTAAGTTTTTCAAGATTCTCATAGTTCTCAGCGTAATATTTATATTGAATTTGTTTCCAGCCCATTGCGAAAAGCGCAGCGGCGCAGACTAATATTAACAATACAAAAAGTAAGATTGTTAAGAGCCTCTCGTTCAATGCTTCATCAATTACGGCTAAGTCGGTTTTGGCGATTATAAACCATTGTGATCCCTCAATTTTATTTATCGAAGCGATAACCGGTTTGCCTTGATAATCAATCCCTTCGATGATTCCTGTTTTTCCTTCAACGGCTTGTACCGAAGGCAAATGTTTATTTTCATTAATGTTAAATCGAAGTTTCAGAGCTGTGTTTTTTCTAAAACGCAATTCGTTCAAAAAAACAACTTCATCATCGTCACGCCTGACTAAAAAAGTTTCAACTTCTTCATTGGGTACAGGCCATTGGCTGATCATCGGGAATAAATATTTTCCCGGATCAATTCTAATTATTACAACACCTATTCTTTCTTTTGCCGCTTCGTCATGTATCTGGATCAAAATTGAAATATAAATCTTGCCTTCCTCTTCATTATGATATAAGTCAGTCATTGTGATTTCATCAGACTTAAATAAGCTTTCTTCTCTCTTTAATAAACCGGAGTGGGTGTGCTTATCCCTATCCGGCTGTGAAAATCTTTCTTGACCTGTAATATCATGGAAACAGATTCTATCATATTGATACGCGTTAATTATTTTTTCGAACCATGCCAGTAGTCTGTTTTTATCTGAATTAATTTCATTCAAAGAATTTTTTACTAATGAGGAGAAACCCGGGTTCTTATAAATAATTGAGGCATCACTCATCCGCTCGCTGCGCCATATAGAAATTTCGCCTGCTTTTAATTCGGTGATTGTTGCAAGGTGTTCGGAATATTCTTTCTTGTAGTTTTTTTCTATTTGTTTGTAATAGAAATATCCGGCAAGAATTATCAAGACGGAACTAACCGTGAAAGCGAGCAGAAATAATTTTGGAAAGGATTTCTTTTGTAACTTAACTTTCATTCATCTGCCTTAAATTCCCCTTATAAAATAACAATTTTCTTTTAAGTTTGCCCGTAAATATGAATAATTAAATCAACGCCGATTCTTACATAAACTCAATATATTATCGAAAATCTCCCGCATATTTTAATCTTTATAAGTTGATAAAAACATCTTATTCGAGTAATTTGGAAACATGAATTTATCATCAATAGGAGATTAAAATGGAATACAGAATTGAAACTGATACTATGGGGGAAGTAAAAGTCCCGTCGGACAAATATTATGGCGCTCAAACAGCACGTTCGCTTATGAACTTCAAAATCGGGGGTGAAAGATTTCCGGCTGAAATGATTAGAGCTTTGGGTATTGTTAAAAAAGCTGCGGCGTTGGTGAATAACGAATTAGGCGCTCTAAGCGATGAAAAGAAATCTCTGATACTCAAAGCTGTTGATGAGGTTATTGAAGGTAAGCTTAATGATCACTTCCCATTAGTAGTCTGGCAGACGGGCAGCGGCACTCAGACCAATATGAATACGAATGAAGTGATAGCAAACCGGGCTATTGAAATTGCAGGCGGCAAATTAGGCAGCAAAACACCGGTACATCCGAATGACGATGTAAATAAAGCCCAATCCACAAACGATGCATTCCCCACTGCAATTCACGTTGCGGCTGTGGAAGAAATTCACCGTAGATTGATGCCGATGGTGGCAAAACTTCGAGATTCGCTCGAGGCAAAAGCAAAAGAATTCTCCGGTATGATCAAAATCGGCAGAACACATCTAATGGATGCTACACCGCTCACTCTCGGTCAGGAGTTTTCGGGTTATGCTTGGCAGTTGACAAACGGGCTTGAGCGGATTAATGATGCCTTAAAACGGTTATACGAAATCCCGCTGGGGGGAACGGCAGTCGGAACTGGATTAAACACTCATCCCGCCTATGCCGAGAAAGTCGCCTCTAAAATTTCAGAAATTACAGGTAAAAGTTTTGTTACTGCTCCAAATAAATTTGAAGCTATGGCAGGAAAAGACGCTTTGGTTGAAATGCACGGCGTGCTTAAAACTTTAGCCGCTTCGCTTATGAAAATCTCGAATGATATTAGATGGCTGGGTTCAGGACCGAGATGCGGCATCGGTGAAATTGCTCTGCCGGAAAACGAACCCGGCAGTTCAATAATGCCAGGCAAGGTTAACCCTACACAGAGCGAAGCAATGACTATGGTTTGCGCTCAAGTTTTCGGAAATGACGTAACAATCAACTTCGCAGGCGCCAGTGGAAATTTTGAATTGAACGTTTTTATGCCTGTAATGGCATTTAATGTTCTTCAATCAATTAAACTGATTGCCGACGCATGCGAAAGCTTTAGCGATAACTGTGTTGAGGGTATAACGGCAAACGAAATGAATATAAAAAAACATCTCGAAAATTCTTTAATGCTCGTAACATCGCTAAATCCGGTTATCGGATATGATAATGCGGCTAAAGTTGCAAAGAAAGCTCATAAGGAAAATAAAACTCTTAAAGAAGCCGCAATGGAACTGGGTTTGCTGTCTTCAGAAAAATTTGATGAAGTTGTGCGTCCCGAAAAAATGATCGGCCCCAAAAAATAGTTCTTAGACGAAAATTATTTAAAGTATTCAACCCTTTGGAAAAATCCGGAGGGTTGAATTTATTAATTCTTTTTGAATTGAAAGACTACCGGAAGTTCAATATCTTTCAACCCGCTAATTCAAAATACGGTGTAAATGAGAATAAATCTACAAGTAATATTTTTTGTAATTATTGCCTTCGCTTCGATAGTTGACGGACAAGAAAGAAAAACACTGTCAAAAGTACTTGATGATGATAACTCTAAATTTACTAATGTTGGGAATATAGGGCTTACCGTTACAAATTTTGGAACTTACGGACACGGTTTCTCTCTTTGGCCCGAGCAGCCTTCCTGCCAGTATCCGTTAAACAGCGGTATCGAACATTTATTTGACGGGGGCTTATGGATTGGAGCGTTTTTAAGTAATGACGCATCCGGTTCGGGACGTCAAGGACCTTTTGTTACAACAGGCGCAGTGGATGCCTCATCAATTGCAAACCGGGGCGGGGGATTTGAGTTTACTAATTCGCCCGGTTCAAAAGTTATCGAAAGATCTTCTCTAACCGATTCCAGATTTTTTAGCCCGCAATCAATTTCTCACCAAGATTTTTTAATGGAGTTTACCGATACAAATACAAAATTCAACAACGGCGAAGTTATTGTAGATCATAAACCGCTGGGAGTGGTAATTCGTCAGGAGTCCTATGTATGGAATTATCCATTTGCTGATTTTTTTGTGATAATGAATTATTGGATTAAGAACGTCAGCAATAAATATATTGACAGTGTTTACATTGGGCTGTGGACTGATGCGGTTGTCCGTAATACGAATGTAACTTCACCGCGTACAGGCGGTTCATTTTTTAACAAAGGCGGAAACGGGTATAACGATTCGCTTTTTATTGCTTATGAGTTTGATGCAACAGGCGATGTAGGTTTCACTGATAGCTATATCGGCATTCAATATCTTGGCGCTGATAAAACCAATGATACCGTTTGGTTTACAAGCTGGCAGTTTAGGAATACAGATGACCCAAACTTTTTTGCACCTCAAAATGACATTGAGCGGTACCGAAAACTCCAGGGATATTTCGGCGGCAATAACCGGCTTAATAACGGCATCAACCCGTCAATATTAAGAGCGCCGAGCAACAGATCGGTGCTGATATCCGCAGGCTCGTTTAAGACAATTCCGCCGGGCGATTCAATAAACATAACTTTTGCAATTTTTGCGGCAAAGAAATCGGGAAGCGAACCTGCGTCTCAAGATACAGAGGAACAGAAAGCTAATTTATATTCCAATGCCGGGTGGGCTTTAAGAGCGTATCTCGGCGAGGACAAAAACGGCAATGGGATTTTGGACCCGGGTGAAGATCTTGACGGCGATGGAATAATCACAAGATATATTCTGCCAAGCCCGCCAATCAGCCCGGTAGTTAAAGTTATTCCAGAGAACAGAAAGGTTACTATTTATTGGGATAAAAGAGCCGAAGATTCCATCGATCCCATTTCAAACGAAAAGGATTTTGAAGGATACAGAATTTATAGAACTAACGCTGGGTTCGATCTTACTGAATCACAGGATGTACTTTCATCCTTAAAATTAATTGCTGAATTTGATTCATTAAATTCAATTGGTTTTAATACAGGCTTCTCTGCTATTGAATTAACTGAGCCAGTCTTTTTTGAGGAGGATTCTATTGCATATTATTATAAGTTCGAAATCAATGATCTCTTAAATGGATGGCAGTATGTTTATTCCGTCACTGCCTATGATACCGGCGATGAAGCAAATAATCTCGAAAGTCTTGAATCAAGCAAACTTGCGGCTGCAAAAAGAATATTACCCGGAACCCCGCCTACAAGAAGCAAAGATGTTGAGGTGGGTGTATATCCAAACCCTTATTATGGGAATGCCTATTGGGACGGGAATTCCGAGCGGTTGAGAAAAATTTATTTCTATAACCTGCCTGATGAGTGCGAAATTTATATTTACACCCTTTCGGGCGACATTGTTAAGAAGATTCTTCATAACAGCGCCAGCAACGGTTCGGATCTTCGATGGTTTCAGACATTCGCCGACGGCAAACAGCAGTTTGCCGGAGGTGAGCATGCATGGGATTTGGTATCAGAGCGGGATCAGGCGATTGCAACCGGACTTTATTTATTTACTGTAAAAGATCTTAAGACAAACAATATTAAAACTGGTAAATTTTTAGTAATAAAATAACGGAGTAAGTAAAATGAAAAAGATTGCACTAGTGTTTCTTTTTATAACGGTGATAGTAAGTGCGCAAGATTATCCGTTGACGCCGATCTACGATATTCAATACATAAACGACATTAATAATGTCGGCGATATTGCTTCGCCGCTTAACGGTGATACGCTAACTATTGAAGGTGTAGTTCTTGTTGCCCCGCTTGTGAACGCTCAAACTGACAGACGAAGAATAATTGCTGCCGGCGCTCGGTGGTCTGCTTATATTCAAGATAAGAACGGGCAGCTATGGGGAGGGATGAATGTAATTCAACACGATACAGCCGGTCAGAATCAAAATACTTTTTGGGACTTAGCCGATACAGCACAGGTCGTTCGTGTTACAGGCATCGTTGAAGAGTATATTACTTCTACTCAGTTTTCTATTTTACTCAATCCGATTATCCCGGTGCAGGTTGTTGAACAATTGAACGAAAGACCGCAGCCTAAAGAAGTTGATATGAGCGAATTGATGGTTAACGGCGTTAAGAATCTTGAAGGCGAAAAATATGAGGGGATGTATGTTATTGTGCGCAACCTATTTTCTTCCGACAGAAACTTAAGTAATGGTACATTCAAGCTGAATGATGCTGAGGGGAATTTTTTGATGATGTATGACCAGTCGGGATTCTTCACGCTGCGCACCCATCGGCTGACTGGCATTACCGATTACGAACCTCCGGTGGATGGTTCTGTGATAGGATTTATTAGAGGTATTGTAACAACACGCGACGATGCATATTATATAGTTCCGCTATATCCCGGGGATATTCATATCGGCGCTACGCCGCCTAATATTTCTAATCTTCAGCGTTCTGAAAAGATTGTCGCTCCGAATCAACCTATGCAGGTTTCGGCAAGAATTGTTGACTTTGACGGAAATGTTGAATCGGCTCAGTTGAATTATCGTGTTAATAACGGCGGACTTATATCGGTTGACATGACCACCGATAATGATACGCTTTACACGGCTGAAATTCCCGGCGTTGCTCTCGATTCAGCGCTGGTTGATTATTACATAAGAGCGATTGATGATTCTAATAAAACTGCAATATATCCTGTCGATACAACTAAAAATAAATTCTTCTATTTCGTATTGAACAGAGATTTAACTATTCAGGATGTACAATACAATCCTTTCGGCGGCGGCTATAGTTCTCTTAATGGTTTTGAGGTTACTGTAAGCGGTGTTGTAACTGCGGATACTTCAGATCTTGGAACTGTAATTTATATTCAAAACGGGGAAGGACCATGGAGCGGAATTAGATTATTCGGTACTGAAACGCTCAAACTCAAAAAAGGCGATTTAGTTACGGTTACAGGGACAGTGCAAGAAGACTTTAATTTTACGCAGATCAGAGATCTGAATGAACCTGCAAGCGTAGTTGTAAATGCCAGCGGAGTTGAGCTGCCCGAACCTGCGGAATTGCTTACTGGACAGATAAACCTTCTGCCAAACGGTGCTGTACAAGCTGAACAATGGGAAGGCGTTTTAATAAAATACAAAAATGTTGCAGTCATTGCTGAGTCTGCTGACGGTAACAGCAATTTCGGTGAAATGCTTGTTTCTGACGGAAGCGGCGATACCAGAGTTGAACTTCAAGACGGTAATCATAGATATCATAATTTGTGGGATCCGCTCTTGTATGATGATCCAAATCTCATCTACCTGAATCTCGCTTCTACTATCGAAGAACTTACGGGAGTTTTATATTTCTCATTCAGCAACTACAAGCTTATACCGCGAAACAATGATGACTTCAGTAATGTTGTCGGGGTTAAAGAAAATGACGGCGGGCTGCTTCCTTCAAAATTTATGCTCAGTCAGAATTATCCTAATCCATTTAATCCAAGCACAATAATAAATTATGAACTCCCTGTAAACGGACATGTATCATTAAAGATTTTTGATATACTCGGAAGGGAAGTTGCCGAGTTAGTTAATTCTCAGAAATCAGCCGGGAGTTATGAAGTGAATTTTAACGCTGCAAATCTCTCCAGCGGGGTTTATTTTTATGAAATTAGATCAGGCAGTTTTTATTCGGTAAAAAAGATGATGTTAATAAGATAATTTAATTCGGTGTTGAATAAAACAAATAATATATCGTATTTAATTGCCGCCGCGCTGTTTTCGGCATTAATTATTTTTGCTTGTTCGGAAACGCTTACTGATAATAAAATTGCTAACGAACCGCCGGATACAAAGCTGTTCATATTTCCCGACAGCAGCATTAGCAAACAGCAAAGCCGCCTGCGGATACATTGGTGGGGAGACGACCCCGACGGTCTTGTGATAGGCTATTATTATTCATGGGACGGTATCAACTGGAGTTTTACTGATAAGAACGAAATACTTTTTACGCTTCAAATCGGAGCCAGCGATACAAGTTATATTTTCCATGTAGCAGCTGTTGATAATTCGGGCAACGGCAAATACGATCAAAGTGTTTTTCAAAATGGCTTGAATTTCGGGACTGAACCATTCATTGATGCTAACTCTAATGGTCTGTACGACAGCGGCGAAAAATATTTTGATATCGGGCTTATTGACCCTACACCCGCCATGCAGGAATTCCCTATCAAAAACTCACCGCCTTCTATCAAGTGGAATGACTTAAGTGCTGTTCCCGATACTTCGTATCCGGTCATGACTTTTGCATGGTCAGCTTCCGATATAGACGGTGATGAGTCAATAATATCTATCAATATCGCACTGAACGACACAACTAATTTTGTAACTATTGACGGTTCGATAAGGCTTATAACCATAAGGACAAAACAGTTTGACACAGACAATCCATTAATGGATATTTATATAAACGGTCAGCCGAATTTTACGGCGGACGTAAAACTGCCGGGTCTTCTATTCAATTCAAACAATAAATTTTTTATCCGCTCTGTTGATGTTTCCGGCGCTGCAAGTAAATTTATATCTCTTCCCGCCGATGATAAAAATTGGTTTGTTAAAAAACCGAGAGGCAAAATATTAGTAATAGACGATTATGTAACGGCGGATCAATCAGCTCAGTTCTACAGAGAAAAATTTGACAGTCTGCAGGGCAGCGCTCTTAAAAACAATTATGATGTGTGGGACTTAAAGAGAAACCCTTCGCCTTATGCTGCCACAACATTTCTGGAAACAATAAAATTGTACAACGCACTATTTTGGTATTCCGATAATTCGCCGACACTTGATCTTGCCTCAACGAGTATCCAAACATATCTCAACAGCGGCGGCAAGGTATTCTTCTCAATGCTGCTGCCGAGGACAATTGACCTTGAGCAGATGCAGAGTTTCTTGCCTGTTGACTCTTTCGATCAATTGTTTATAACTTCTGTAGTTGCAGGCGCTGATATTGTCCCGGACAGCGCTCTCTCGCACTATCCTTCTTTAAAAACAACCGATCCGGTTTTTATTGTAAGAACGTTTTATCCCTCGCAGACAAGCGCATCGACATTATATTATATCAACAGTTCTCAGGTTACAGGGAATAATATTGTCGGACTCAGGAACAATGATAATAATTTATATTTTCTCGCTATGCCTTTGAATAAATCAAATGCTATGGGGGGAACCGTAGTGGAATTACTTAACAGAATTTTCTTTGAAGAATTCAATATAAATTTATGAAAAAGATTCTCTTAATATTGCTTTTAGTCTTATTCAGTAATCAGATGAATGCCCAGAACAAGGGTAGAATTGAAGGTAGTATTATAGACAAAACCACCAAACAGCCGCTGCCGGGAGTAAATATTCTGCTGAAAGGCACATACTACGGCGCAGCTGCGGATATTGACGGCAATTTTAAAATCGAAGGAATTTCACCGGGAGTTTATTTGGTTGAAATATCATTCATCGGATATAAAACGAAACAATTCACCGGAATCGAAGTACAGGCGAATAAAACTCTTCAGTTAAATGTTGATATGGAGGAAACATCTCTTACGATGGAGCAGGACGTTGTTGTTGTCGGCGATAAACCATTAATTGACGTTGAAGAGACTCAGAGCAAAAGAACCATTTCCAAGGAAGACATAGAGCTTGCAGTCGTCGAAAATATCAAAGACCTTGTAACACAGCAGGCGGGCGTAATTCAGAACGATAATGCAATTCATATTCGCGGCGGTCGTTCGTATGAAAATGCTTTTTTGCTCGACGGAGTTTCTGTGCAGGATCCCCTTGCCGGCACTGGTTTTGGACTGCAGCTTAGCGCAAGCGCAATTGAGGAGGTGGAAATTATAACCGGCGGATTCAATGCGGAGTTTGGACAGGCGACATCCGGCGTTGTTAACGTCAGAACCCGAGAAGGTGATCAGAAATATTCCGGCTTCTTATCGTACAAGAAAGATAATTTGGGCAGCAAAACTTCAAGTAATGTTTTCAACATAGATATAGCAGAAGCTAATCTTTCCGGACCTGAGCCGGTAACGCGTTTCATTCTTCCTGCTTTAGGCATTCAAATCCCCGGCGAGATAAGTTTCTTCGGTAGTTTTTATATGGGTATAAGCGACGGTATTACACAAGGGTATTTTAAACCGACGGCGAAGCAGTTGTATTCATCAACTTTTTTTGGAACGCGTTTCGCCCCGCGAGCCGAAAACAGTTGGTTTTGGCTTGGTAAACTTACATATAAAATTACACCGACAATGAAACTTGGTTATTCTTACAATCAGTCGGTGAATATAAATCAAAATTCACAGACGCTTCAAGCTAATTTAGAATACGTTGAACCGAGCCCGGGTTATCAGTATACGTTCCAAAACATTCTTGATAATGCAAATACATTTACACATAATAATAAATATAATTCTTTCAGCTGGACGCATACTCTAAACTCGAGAACATTTTATGAGCTGAAGTTCAATCATTACTTTTCGAATCTACGTGCAGACGCAAACGGCAAATTCTGGTACGAATACGAAGAGCGGAAGGATATTGTAACATTTCCACCCGAATATTATAACACCGACAGAGATACAATAGGAGTTATTCCGGGCGACGGCTTCTGGGATGTCGGCAATCCGACTACTTGGCGTGACCATTACATTGAAGAATTTTCGATCAAAGGCGATTTAACAAGTTTCTTCGATGAAAAAAACAAATTTAAGGCAGGCTTCAATTTTGTATTCCAGGAAATGCAGGTTATAGATATTTATATGCCCTGGATAGGCGAGCTTGGATTGAATAACGATATCTATAAAGTTTATCCTGCCCGCGGTTCGATGTATGCTCAGGATAATATTAATTTCAGCGGGATGATACTTAATTTTGGATTACGATTTGATTATTGGTTCCCGGGAAAATATGTTGATGATGCAGTAAAAAATTCCGAAGTTGTTACAATCCCGGATGAAGTAAGAAAGAGATATAAGAATGATACTTACGGCTGGTTTGGTGATAGGAGATTCAAAGCACGGCTAAGTCCGCGGCTCGGTATATCGCACCCCGTAACTGACAATCAAATTCTATTTTTCTCCTACGGACATTTTAATAAATGGCCCCGCCCTCAGTTTGTTTATGCTAAGTTAAGCCCGTCGAATGCTCAGTCATCTTTTCAAAGGTTTGGTAATCCTAACCTGAATCCCGAAACGACCGTTGCCTACGAACTCGGTTTAAAAACTCAATTCACACAAAATGATGTTTTGACGGTTATAGCATACTATAAAGATATATTTGATTACGTCCGGACACGCACTGCAAGAATAACTTCCGCAAGATTCGCAACTCAATCTTTTATCACCTATGCTAATCTTGATTATGCAAGATCACGCGGAATTGAAATAGAATACAAGAAAAGAATTGGGAAATGGTTTTCCGGAATGTTCTCGTTTTCTTATGCCATCGTCACCGGCAAAAGTTCATCGGCTGACGAAGGTGTTTTAATACTTCGCGGCGATCTCGACGAATCTATTAAGGAAGAATATGTTTCGTGGGACAGACCATTTACAGTTTCCAGCAGTTTGAATTTCTTTATTCCGAAAGGGCAGCCGTTATTTGGATTCGGTGAAGGAATATTGGATAACATCAGCTCACACATACGATTATTTTTCCAATCCGGGAAACGTTATACGCCGGCTGTTTTTACCGGCAGCTATGCAACGGATGGCAGACCCGAATATGAATTTTTGCGAACCGATAGGAATAATAAAATCGGCGATAACTGGTTCTGGGTTGATGTGAATTTGGAAAAATCATTCGAGTTATTCGGAATGAACTATTCAATCTTCATCGAAATAAGCAACTTGTTTGATACAAAAAATTCTGCAATAATAAATCCGGTTACGGGTAAAGCTTACGAGTACGGCGATGCGACCCCGTCTTCATGGAACGATCCGCTTTATCCTGATTTACAGGCGCCAATCACTCCATTCCCGGATAATCCGGCAAGATATTTAACGAGACGCAGCATTAAATTTGGAATTAATCTCAGATTTTAATTTATGAGAAAAGTTTTTTTAATTATAACGATATTAATTTTGACTGTGAATAATAATTATTCACAGCTTTTCCCTACACTCGGCGGACAGAGAGCGGGCATTTCCACCGCACAGTTTCTTAAGATTGGAGTTGGCGCGCGCGCTTCGGCTATGGGCGATGCTTTCATTGCGGTTGCCGATGATGCTTCAGCTTTATATTGGAACCCTGCCGGTTTAGTTTTCTCTAAACGCAATGAAGTTATTTTTTCACACAATCAATGGGCTGCAGAAATCCGCCATGAATTTATTGGGGCTTTCTATAAGGTTTCTGCGAACGATGTTATCGGCGTTTCGGTGATTTCACTTCACATGGACGATATGAAGGTAACCACAGAAGTTATGCCCTTCGGAACCGGCGAATATTTTTCATTCAGCGATTTGGCTTTCGCTTTAACGTATTCGAGAAAAATGACCGAACAATTTAGTTTCGGCGGATCAATTAGATATTTTGAAGAGACTTTAGCAAAACTAAAGATGAGAGGTTTGATGGTTGACCTCGGCACAATGTATTGGACAGGACTGGGCACAACTCGATTTTCTGTGGCAATAACAAATTTCGGCAATGAGCTTGCGCCTGATGGAAAAGTGATTTTATTCGGCAAGAGAGAAAAATCTGATTGGCAGTCATTTTCCCCGCCGACTATGTTCCGCATCGGATTTGCCTTTGAACCTTATCATACCGACGAACACAGGATTACCAATTCTGTTCAGCTTAACCATCCCAACGATAACAGCGAGAATGTCTCTTTTGGACTGGAATATTCGTGGCGGGAAATTCTCTTTCTGAGAGGCGGTTATAAGTTAAATGTCGAAGGGCAGGACTTTAGTTTTGGAATCGGCTCCCAACTGCCTTTGGGTATTGCAGCTGTAACAGTAGATTATGCTTATGTTAATCTTGACAGGCTGGGCGCATCGCATAGATTTTCAATTCTGCTTGGGTTATACGAATGGTGAAAAATTTTAAAATATTTTTAACTATTGTAGTTCTTATCGGAGCTATTGCATGCACCGATAAATTCGATGCGCCAGATAATTCCGTTAATCCCAATAATCAAGTCGTCGGAGACACTGTGTATATTCAACAGTTCCCTGTATGGGAAGGCTTCAACAATCCGCATGATATGATTGTCGGCAGAGAACCATTTCTTTATATTGCTGATACCGACAACGATAGAATTTTGATGATGGATGTTTCCGGTAAGATATATGGCTCGAAAACGGTAAGACGCCCGATTGCAATCGCACAGGATTTTAATTTGAATTTAATCGTCTGCGCTCAATTCGATACAACGATAAATAATGTCTCTCAAGCATACAGCGCTGTATATAAGCTTGACCTTTTCTCAGTCTCGCACAATATTTCGCAGGCACCGCTAAAAAGGCTGCTGCCACGCACTTCATTTGACTTTTCCAGACCGCTCAGAGAATATACAGGCGTATGCGTTTTCGGAGGCAATGATTTTTATATCGCAAGAAAAGGTCCGGTAAATTCAAGTCCGATCGATCCGGATAATTCGATTTTAATCTTCAAAAATATTACTAAATCCGACGGTATTAAGAAAGACACATTAGTCGGACGTGTACCACTAATTGCACCGCAAGGCACGGGAATTGTCTCAGCTAATCAAATCAGTTCGCTTACCTCGTTCAATAACGGCACGCTCGATATAGTTGTTACGCTGATAGGCGAGAACAGCTTCAAGGTACAATGGCTCGAATATGTGCAGACTACAATCTTTACCGGATATGAATCAAAACTTTCGCCATTCTCATGTGAAATGATGGATGTAGGTAAATTCGGCAAACCCGAGGGAACTGCCCTCGATAACTACAAGAATTTTTATATCGCCGATGCTGAAAAAGATAGTGTTTTCAAATTCAATAATTTCGGAGATGAACTGCAGTCCTTCGGCGGCTCGAATGTGATGAAAAACCCTCATGCAGTTGCTTTTCATGACAGAACCTTATACGTTCTTGATACAGGGAACAATCGCATTCTTCGATTTATTCTTTCAACTGATATTGACTAATTATGGTTTTATTAAGAAAATTAATTTTGATCAGCATTTTTACCTGCACTATAATCTTCCCGCAGGAAAAAGTAAGAATTATGACTTATAATCTTCTCAGATATCCTCAGGCGCAGGCTTCAAGCCGTGAGCCGAGATTTAAACAGATAATCGAGCATGTCAACCCGGACATTCTTATTGTACAGGAGATTACATCTCCTTCGGGTGTTACTTCGTTTCAGAATAATGTTTTGGGAGGAAAATATAAAGCCGGCACCTTCATTGACGGCTACGATATGGATAACGCTCTGTTTTATAAGGACTCGCTTTTTACTTTTCTCAGCAATGTTCCTATACCGACTCAGCTAAGGGATATTTCTATTTTTACATTAGTTCATAATTTTGCGAAAGACACAATTATAATACACAGCGCTCACCTCAAAGCAGGAAGCGGAAGTAGTGAAGAACAGCGCAGATTAAATGAAGTAAATCAATTAAGATTAAGAACTGACCAATACAAATCAAATACATGCTATATATTAGTCGGGGATTTAAACCTTTACACATCAGAAGAACCTGCATATCAAAGATTAATGGATCAGACTAAGAGCGGTTATTTTCTTGATCCACTCAACAGACCAGGGAGCTGGGGGAATAATCCTAATTTTGCAGATATACACACGCAGTCAACGAGGGTGGAAAGTTTACCCGACGGAGGCAGTTCAGGAGGCTTGGACGATAGATTCGACTTTATTTTAATTTCGCAGGGTATTAAAGATTCCGGCAGAGTCACTTATCTTGAAGGCAGCTATACTTCATTTGGGAATGACGGTAGCCATTTTAATAAATCAATAAATACCGCTCCATATAATGTAATAGGAATATCCATGGCGAATGCGCTTTATCTTGCCTCTGACCATCTGCCGGTATTTGCCGATTTCGAATTTGAAATTCTTACAGATATAAATGAGCGCATTGAAAATCCGGTCGAATTTTATCTCTTTCAAAATTATCCGAATCCGTTCAACCCAGAAACTATTATAAATTTCTCATTTAATGCAAAAAGCGGAATATTCTCGGGCAGGCAGTTTGTCTCTTTGAAAGTTTTTGATATACTCGGAAGAGAAATTAGCGTACTTGTAAACGGGATTTTAACTCCGGGCACCCACAGCGTAAAATTTGACGGAACCGGGCTGTCCAGCGGGGTTTATTTCTATGCTCTTTCGGTGAATGGTTCTGTATTAACGAGGAAAATGCAATTAATCAGATGACCTTTGCCGCCGTTAGTAATTCTTATTAAAATCTGCTCAACCACCTGCCGGCAAGTCACTTTTTTCAATAAGTTAGCGCAATATTTAATTGATAAAAAAGTAGTTTATCTATAAGTTTGTACCTTCATTTAATTTGATTTAAGGAGAAAAATGGCAAGTAACGAAGGAAAGCTGGTCCAGGTTATTGGACCTGTTGTTGATATTGATTTCGAAGACGGCTATCTGCCAAAAATTAACAATGCAATCAAAATTCCAAGAATTAACCTTGAAAATATAGAAGAAGAACTCACCGTTGAAGTTCAGCAGCACCTCGGAGAAAACAGAGTACGGACTATTGCTATGGATTCTACAGACGGTTTAGTCCGCGGCATGAAGGCAATAGATACAGGAAATCCGATTTCTATTCCGGTCGGTCCCTCGACTCTGGGCAGATTAATTAATGTTATAGGTGAAGGCATTGACGGACTAGGTGAAATCAAATCCGATAAATATTATCCCATACACAGACATGCGCCTAAATTCGAAAACCTTTCTACAAAACAGGAAGTTTTTGAAACCGGGATTAAAGTAATTGACTTAATCGAACCGTATTCGAGAGGCGGCAAAACAGGGTTATTCGGCGGCGCCGGAGTTGGAAAAACGGTTATCATTCAGGAATTGATCCATAATATTGCAAAGCAGCACGGCGGTTATTCGGTTTTTGCCGGCGTAGGAGAAAGAACCCGCGAAGGCAACGACCTCTGGCTTGAGATGAAGGAATCGGGAGTGCTTCCGAAAACGGCTTTGGTTTTCGGGCAGATGAACGAACCCCCAGGAGCTCGTTTGAGAGTCGGATTAACAGGATTGACAATTGCCGAATATTTCCGCGACGAAGAGGGCAGAGATGTTCTTTTATTCATTGATAACATCTTTCGGTTCACGCAAGCAGGCTCCGAAGTGAGTGCGCTTCTTGGAAGAATGCCTTCTGCAGTCGGGTATCAGCCTAACCTCGCGACGGAGATGGGTGAATTGCAGGAAAGAATCACTTCAACAGACAAAGGTTCCATTACTTCGGTTCAGGCTATTTACGTTCCGGCAGACGACCTTACAGACCCGGCTCCGGCAACTGCCTTCTCGCACCTTGACGCCACAACAGTATTAAGCCGTCAAATATCCGAGCTTGGCATTTATCCCGCAGTTGACCCTCTTGACTCGACTTCGAGAATCCTTGAACCTGGAATTGTTGGAATGGAGCACTATAATGTAGCTAAACAGGTTAAAGAAGTTCTGCAGTCTTATAAAGATCTGCAGGATATAATCAATATTCTCGGTATGGACGAACTTTCGGAAGATGATAAATTGATTGTGCGGAGAGCAAGAAGAATTCAGAGATTCTTTAGTCAGCCTTTCTTTGTCGCTGAACAATTTACCGGCTACCCGGGCACTTATGTTAAATTAGAGGATACTGTCCGCGGCTTTAAGGAAATTCTTGAAGGTAAACACGACGATCTGCCCGAAGCAGCTTTTCTTTATGTGGGAACAATAGAAGAAGCTGTTGAAAAAGCAAAGAAAATGAAATGATACGATGAAAGAGATCAATATTGAAATAATTACACCCTCTAAGGTTGTTTATAAAGGAATAGCTTCATCGATAACGGTGCCGGGATCGCTTGGCAGTTTTCAGGTGCTGTTTAATCATGCCCCGATAATCAGTTCTTTTGAAATTGGGAAAGTGAAAATTGTTGAGAACGGCGGTAGTGAATTGGAATTTGCAACTGCCGGGGGAACTGTCGAAGTGCTCGATAATAAAGTGCTTTTATTAGCCGAGAGCATAGAAAGAAAAGATTCTATTGATATATCGCGGGCAGAAAAAGCGCTGCACCGGGCAAAGGATAGACTGGCTAAAAAATCGAATGAAGAGAACATTGACCTTGCCCGAGCCGAGGCTTCTTTGAAACGCGCAATGAATAGATTAAAAATTGCGGGAAGGAATTAAGTTTATTGATGGACTGCCTCAGCCCATCATATTATTTGTATTTAAACGCCCGTGGAGTATAACCATTCTGCGGGGGGAGACTTGATAAATCAAGTCTCTACATCAGTCTCTACATTGCATCATTACTTCAATCAATTGTAACGCTGGATTTGATTCATCAAATCTCTATAGAACTTGCAGGATTAAAATTATTTCAGTCATTCAACTTTAGTGGGGGGAGACTTGATAAATCAAGTCTCTACATCAGCCTCTGAATTGCATCATTACTTCAATCAATTGTAACGCTGGATTTGATTCATCAAATCTCTATAGAACTTGCGGGATTAAAATTATTTCAGTCATTCAACTTTAGCGGGGGGAGACTTGATAAATCAAGTCTCTACATCAGTCTCTGAATTGCATCATTACTTCAAATCAATTGTAACGCTGGATTTGATTCATCAAATCTCTATAGAACTTGCAGGATTAAAATTATTTCAGTCATTCAACCTTAGCGGGGTTTAATTTTTATTGAAGTATCCATCGCCGGCGATTAATTCTTTTAGCAGTTCATTTTTTTCAAGTTTATTTTCGAGAGGTTTAAAATGTTCATAAAGTATTTCTAACCTTCGACTTTCGCTTTGTAATGATAATATCTGTTGCTGCTGAATTAATAGTAAGCCGCTTTTTTCAGCGAGTTTAAATGATTTTATTTTGGTGTTATGAAGCACCTTCCAATAAGAACTTTCAAGGTCAATAGAAGCTCTGGTTAAAATCGAACGGAAAGAGTTAAGAATTTTTTCGTAGATAATTTCCGTATTCTCAATTTGGTCAATATCGTTGAACGGCATTACGGAGGCTTCGAGATAGCCTTCTCTTGTTGCCCAGGATGCCTTCTTAAAAAACCTTTCAATTCCTTTAACAAGAATATCACTACTGCCGTTTTCAAAAGTCTTCAGAACCTGATCAATCTTTACATAGCAGCCTATGTCAGAAATCTTATTATTTATGCTGGCTATAATTCCGAAACCTGTTTGTTCTCGGAGACACCTTGCGGTCATACTTTTATACTTCTCTTCAAAAATATGAAGAGGATAATAAGAATCCGGATAAACAACTATGGTCAAAGGGAATATCGGTATTATAGGTTCCATCTTTCTGTCCATGCAGATAATAAAATGCCCGGATGGAATATTTCAGCCCGGGCATTTTTCATAGAAATATTGATAATTTATTTAGCTTCTTTAAAACGTTTTGCGACTTCGTCCCAGTTAATTACATTCCAAAAAGCTAAGATGTAATCGGGTCTTCTATTTTGATAGTTAAGATAATAAGCGTGTTCCCAGACGTCAAGCCCAAGTATCGGCGTTCCTTTAACTTCGGCTGCATCCATAAGCGGGTTGTCTTGATTAGGCGTAGAGGAGACAACAAGTTTGCCGCCGGAAACTACAAGCCATGCCCAGCCGGAGCCGAATCTGGCAGCCGCAGCGTTGTTGAAGAGTTCTTTGAATTTATCGAAAGAACCGAAGGAAGCATTTATAGCATCAGACAATTCTCCAGAAGGATTTCCACCGCCCTTTGGCGACATAATTTGCCAGAAAAGGGAGTGATTCCAATGTCCGCCGCCGTTATTTCTTACGGCAGTATTTTTTGATGCATCGGACATTAATTCGAGCAGTGATTTATTTTCTAATTCTGTTCCTTCAATCGCTTTATTTAAGTTGTTAATGTAAGCCGCATGATGTTTGCCGTGGTGAATCTCCATCGTTTTCGCGTCAATGTGCGGTTCCAACGCATCAAAAGCATAAGGCAGATCTGGTAGTGTAAACTTAGCCATAGTATCTATTCTCCTATTATTTTTAGTATATAATTTATTAGTAATTGCATCAACTTTTTTAATGCTTCCGGATAATGCCAGTAATCCAACCGAAGCAAGAAAATTTCTTCTTTGCATTTTATCTCCTTAAAATTAAACCCCGAATGATTCGCCGCATCCGCATTTTTTTGTAGCGTTCGGATTATTAAACACAAATCCTTTTCCGTTTAATCCGTCCGAAAAATCGAGCATGGTGCCGCTTAGATAGAAAAGACTTTTACCGTCAACTATGAGTTTAATGCCGTCTTTTTCAATCACTGTGTCTCCGTCTTTAATTTCAGGATCGAAACCGAGGTTGTAAGTCAAGCCCGAGCAACCGCCGCCTTTAACTCCTATGCGAAGACCATATTCGGCGGGTATATCGTTCTCGTCCTTTATTCTTTTAACCTGATTAACGGCTTTATCTGTAATGTCGATTTCGGCAGATCCGATTTCGTTATTATTCATTTTTATTTCCATGCTTAATTCTATACGGCTTTTCCTATTATAACACTTTTGGTCACTGAAAAATTCACTTTCCAGGAATTATTTGTCAGTCTGATTAAATCTGCGCTTCTTTCGAGCGTGCCGGTGAATTGTTCCATAAGTTCCTCAGCTTCGGCGTAGCTGATTATAATATCCTTACGTTCGAAGTAGGTTCTTATCGCATACTGTATATCTCGCAGGAATATGTTCGAATTAAAAAAAACTGGATATTTTTCATTCATGAAGATGAAGAATATTTCTTTCTTCTCAATTAAGTGAGCGAGTCTTTCTTTTTGTGTTTTCATATTATCTCATTATTTCCGTTAAATAGATATTATTGATTAAGTTGTTTATTTTCAACTGCAACTGACCGAAAGGGCTCTTAAGGCAGCAGTCCTCAAACCTGTGGCAGTCATGCTTATTTGCACCGTCAAAAGAACAATCTGTCAAAACTATTTCTTCGCCGAGCGCTTTAATCACTAAGCCTAAATCCAAATTCTCGGGTTCGGTTAACAATCTGTAGCCGCCTTTAATTCCTTGCTGCGACTCGATTATCTCCGCATGAACAAGTTTCTGTAAAATTTTTGCTGTAAGTTCGTAAGGAATATTTGAGTTTTCGGCTATTATCTTTGTGCTTAGGCTGCTGCCTTCGGTGTTTTCAGCAATATATTTCAAAGCGAGCAGCGCGTATTCAACTTTCTTAGGAATTTTAAACATAAATAAGACTAAAATGGTCGCACTTAAAATATCAAAAATGGGTTAGAAATGCAAATAATTCTAAAGAGGGAATCTTAAAATATTTCTATGATCTAAATACTCAATATCGAGATGCAGTTCTTCACAAATTCTAAAATAGGAGTAAAGTATAAGCCGAATAAAATAACGGGTATAGTTAAGATAAGAACTACAGCGTAATTGATGCCTACGGCTCTAACCGATGAAGTTGAAGCTGAAGGTTTGGTCAGATACATATGTTTAAGGACTCTGACATAATAGTAAAGTGAAACAACTGTATTTAACAAAGCAATAACTGCAACTGCTATCATGTTCGCATCGACGAGGGCGATAAACAGATAAAGCTTGGCGATAAAGCCTGCAGTCGGAGGAATTCCAGTAAGAGAAATTAAAAAGATTGAAAGTGCTACACCCAGCAGGGGGCTGGTATAGCCAAGTCCTGAATAATCGTCTATATTCTCCGAGCCGGATTTATCTGCAATAAGCATAACTATAAAAAATGCGCCGAGATTCATTAACAAGTATATAAGGAAATAAACCATAATTGCGATCAAGCCATGTACCGATAAAACAGCTAATCCCAGAAGGATATAACCGGCATGAGCAATACTTGAATATGCAAGCATTCTTTTAAGATTATTCTGCCAAAGCGCGGAAAAGTTTCCCAGTGTCATAGTCAAAATAGAGATGATAATTAGCAGAGAACGCCAATCGAAAAAATCGAACAAGATCCAATTACCCTGAGCGTCCACGACGGCAACAAAGGAAGTGCGTATGAATCTTATAAGCAACGCAAAGCCTGCAGCTTTACTTGCTACAGATAAATAAGCAGTTATGGCTATGGGTGCGCCTTCGTAAACGTCCGGAGTCCAAAAATGGAACGGCGCTGCAGAGATTTTGTAGCCTATTCCCGCAAAGATCAATATTAATGAGAAAGATAGAGTCAGTAAATTCAATTCGGGCGACTGAAAAAATTTATTCAGCGCCATTAAATTTGTTGTGCCGCTGATTCCGTAAAGAATTGAGATACCGAAGAGCATAATGCCGGAAGATACCGCACCGTAGATAATATATTTCAGAGAAGCTTCGCTGTTACGGTCTCTCAACTTGGTAAATCCTGCGAGCACATAAGAAGAAAGTGACAACAGCTCGATAGATAGATAAATTAAAATCAAATCGGAAGCCGAGATCATGAACATCATCCCGAGTATCATTCCGTAAATCAAAGTATAATATTCGCCGATACGGTCTGAAACTTTCTGGATTTCAAGAGAAGAATTGGAAAAGAAAACTATAAATACTGACGAGATAATTATTAATATTTTGAAGAATGTTCCGAATGCGTCAACGGCAACCATGCCAAACATGTGCTGTGATTTTGAAGGTATAAAAGCGAAGCCTTGCTGTGCCAGGTCTGTTATCATAAAAGCAAGCGCAGCTAACATGCCGGTCAAAGCAATATAAGGGATTGACTTTTTATCTCTATGAAGTATCAGGTCTGCGATTACAATAATGAGCAGAGCAACGGAAACAATAACTTCAGGTAAAATTAATCTTAATGAATAGTATAAATTTGTTAAATCCATTTTATGAGCCGTTTATAATCCGCTTAATGTGAAATTTGCCGAGCCATTCGATAGAAAATCCACTAAAGAATTTACTGACGTATTCATTATGTCGAGCATTGCCGATGGATAAATTCCCAGGAAAATGATTATCACCGCCAGCGGAACGAGCATAGCATATTCTCTTTTGTCGAGATCGGCTAACTGATTCCATTTTTCATTTAGTTTACCGAGAAATATTCTTTGCAGTGTCCACAACATATAAGCCGCACCGAGAAGAATTCCGAGTGCGGAAATCATTGTAAGCACTCTGATAATATCAACTCCAAATGCACCGACGAAAACAAGAGCTTCCGATACCCAGCCGCTTAAGCCAGGCAGGCCTATCGCGGCAAAGAAAGCTATAGTAACAAACCCGGTATAAACGGGCATCTGAGTGGCGAGACCGCCAAAATCATCCAGTCCTCTTGTATGTGACCTGTCATAAATAACTCCTACAATCAAAAAGAGCATTGCGGTGATAGTTCCATGATTAAACATCTGCAGAATAGCTCCATTGATTCCGGTAGTGGATAACGAAGCCATACCGAGAAGAACATATCCCATATGAGAAACGGATGAATAAGCTATCAGTTTCTTAAAATCTTTTTGAGCCATTGCGCATAATGCGCCGTATATAATATTTATCATACCAAACAAAGCAATATACCACATTAAATCGCGTGTAATTTCCGGGAAAATGGGATAACTGATTCTAAGGATTCCGTAAGTTCCCATCTTAAGAAGAACGCCGGCAAGTATAACGCTTATCGGAGTAGGGGCTTCAACGTGTGCATCGGGAAGCCATGTGTGGAAAGGGAACATTGGTATTTTAATGGCAAATCCAGCAAAAAGGGCAATGTATGCAATAAATCTTATATTATTAGGATTGAAAGGCGATAGAATTCCGTCCGCTGTGTAATTTGATTGATCCATGAGCGCGAGCAGATTAAATGTGAAAACTTTTGATCCGTCAACCAGAGTTTCTTGAGCGCTGAAATACAAACCGATCATAACAAGCAGCATAAAAACAGAGCCGAACAAAGTATAGATGAAGAACTTAATTGCAGCATATTCTTTCCTAGGACCGCCCCAGATTCCGATTAAGAAATACATAGGCAGAAGCATTAATTCCCAGAAAACGTAGAATAAGAAGAAATCTAAAGCAACAAACACACCCATCATACCAGTATCGAGCAGAAGGAATAAAGCAAAATAACCTTTAACGGAATTGGAAATATTCCACGATGAAAGTGTTGCAATGAAAGAGATGATAGCCGTAAGTAGAACCATCGGTGTGCTTAATCCGTCGACACCGAGAAAATAATCTATCTTCACTGTTCCAAGCCAGGATATGCCGGGTATTTCAATCCATCTGAATTTTTCGATAAACTGGAAAGAACTCTCATCGTAAACACCGCCTGCGTTAAAATTATAATTCATCATCAGCACGATGGCGAGTACTACCTGCAAACCCGTTGCCAGCAAGGAAGTATATTTTATCTCCTTAGCACGGTCGTTTGGCAGCAGCAGCACTACAATCATCCCAAGTACCGGAATGAACGTAAGCAAGGTTAATATTGGAAATCCTAACATCTCTATTTATTCCCTAAATTTTATTCAAACAGTTCTAAAAAGGATTAATTATTATTAATAGTATCAGAATAGAAAACACTACAAAAACCAGATAAGTCTGAACTTTACCGGTCTGCATTCTTCTAAATGACAAACCTATAAATCCGCTAATGAAAGCGGAGAAATTTACAAATCCGTCTACTATATATATGTCAAATAAATCAACGATCTTTGAAGCTAATCTTGTAATCACAGCCGAAACGTTGACTATGCCATCAATAATTGTATTATCGAACCAGGCAAGAAAACCGCTGAACTTTAACGTAAATTTTATTACGGCGGCGTCGTAAAACTCATCAATGTACCATTTGTTCAATGAAAAATCATAAAGAGGTTTTACTTTGCCGGCAACCAAATCTGGATCGATCTTTTTCCACTGATACATTAAAAATGCAAGGAGGATTCCGAGACCGGCTACGATAAGAGATAGAGCCATTGCAGGATAATGCGCATGATGGAGAGCTTCTGTATATGAAGCTGAATGTACGACTTCACCGTTAATTTCTCCCGGAGCCGATGATTTCATAAAGTCAAATCTCAGATTTTCGGGAACAACGGTCTGTGGAGTTTTCACCCAATCCGATATAAACCAGCCGGCATCAGGCGCATGGGGAAGAGGAGTGTACCAAATGAATAAAGATAAAGCACTCAAAACTACCAAGGGCATAACCATAACAAATGGGGATTCGTGTGCATGGTCAAATTTTTCTTTATTTTTTGGGACACCGTGGAATGTTACAATCACCAATCGGAACATATAGAATGCTGTCATCAAGGCTACAATGAATCCGAAAGCAGGGATTAACCAATGCCCCGTTAACGATCCGAAAGCAAGAGTACCCGCTAAAATTCCATCCTTGCTCAGGAACCCTGAGGTAAGCGGAACTCCTGATATTGCCAGCGTTGAAATTAAAAATGTTAAATATGTTATCGGAAGTTTCTTCCTCAAACCGCCCATGTTTCTTATATCTTGTTCATGATGCATTGCATGAATTACAGAGCCGGAACCGAGAAACAAGCATGCTTTAAAGAATGCGTGAGTAACCAGATGGAAGAATGCAAAAGCATAAGCGCCGACGCCGAGAGACATTATCATATAACCAAGCTGGCTGACTGTTGAATAAGCCAGAACTTTCTTGATGTCATTCTGGGTTAAGGCAATAGTAGCAGCGACAAACGAAGTGAAAGCGCCGACGACAGCGATAATAAGCATGGCATCGGCGGTGAGCATAACAAAAACACGGGTTACAAGATAAACGCCGGCGGCAACCATTGTAGCTGCGTGAATTAAAGCGCTTACTGGAGTTGGGCCTTCCATTGCATCGGGGAGCCAGACATGCAGCGGGAATTGAGCCGATTTTCCGACTGCGCCCATGAATATTAAAATCCCTGCTGCGGTAAGCCACGCTCCGCTGTCAAAGGGTAGAACGCCCATGCCGATTTGTTCAAAAACTTTAGCGAATGAGAAGGTGTTGTATGCGCTGAAAATTATCAATATGCCAAGAAAGAATCCTATATCGCCGACTCTATTAACGATGAAGGCTTTCTTGCCGGCATCAGAGGCAGATTTCTTTTCATACCAGAAACCGATAAGCAGGTAGGAAGACAGTCCGACCAATTCCCAAAATATGTACATCATCAAAAGATTATCGGTTAATACAATACCGAGCATCGAAAAGGTGAATAGACCAAGATATGCAAAATACCTATTGTATAATCTATCGCCCCTCATATATTCTAAAGAGAAGATATGGACGAGCATACTGATAAGATAAACGACAAACAGCATCAGCACCGTTACATTATCAAGCATAATACCCAGCTCAATTTTAAGATGTCCAAGCATAGGTACATTTCCGAAATCTATCCACGTCATATTAAAAGAAAGAGTGTTATTAAGCTGCTGCGAAATTTTAAAAATCATTAAAAGAACAGATAAAGCAAAACCGAGTATAATACTTCCTGTTTCAAGAAGATAGAGTTTTGGGAATTTTTTACCGTATAGAATAACTATTAAGAAACTTAAAAGAGGTAAAAAAAGCACGGTAATTGATAATTGTAAAAATGTAATTTCTTGCATTCTGTCTTATTCTTTTAATTTTTCGATTTCGTCAACATTCACATGATCAAATGTTTTGTAAATATTTAATACTATTGCCAAAGCAATAGCTGCTTCGGCGGCGGCAAGTATAATAACAAACAGAGCTGCAACCTGCCCGCTTAATCCGAGATTGAGATATCGGGAAAAAGCGACAAAATTAATATTTGCGGCATTCAGTATCAGCTCAATTCCCATAAGTACCATAACGGCATTTTTTCGTGTAATAATTCCATAAATTCCGAATGAGAATAATGCTGAACTAACTATAAGAAAATGTGTTAAACCTACTTCTATCAAATAAGCCTCTAATTATTCCTTATCTCTTCTTGCTATTGATGCCGCCCCGATTAATGCCACTAATAATAAAATGCCGAGTAATTCAAAAACGAGCACATAATCCGTGATCAATAATCTGCCAATTTCGGATGTAGTAGGGTCCATTCCAGACGGTGCTTTCGAACGCCAGCTTGTTTTGAATAGAACGGCTGTTAAAGCGCCCCACAAAATTCCCACTCCGATTACTGCAGGTATAATATAACTCGTACCCGATCGTAGATCAACGCTTGTAATTTTATTGGTCAACATTACTCCGAACAGCAGCAAAATTAAAATTCCGCCCACATAAACGAGAAGCTGAACTATTGCAATGAAATCAGCTCCCAAGAGTACATATAAGCCTGCAACGCCGAACAATGTGAACAAAAGATAAAAACCTGCATGAACAATGTTCTTTGTGCTGACAACAAAAAACCCCGAGACTAAAGTAATAGCCGCAAATAAGTAAAATATTATGTCGTAAATATTCATCTATTCTCCGGCGCTCTTTGATTTGTCGGTTGATTCTTTCTTTTCAGGAGCTGGTTTTTCCGCTTTTTGTTTTGCTGCAGCCGCTTTTTGAGCTTCTTTTTCTGCCTGAAATTTTTCCCAGTTCAATTTCTTCTCTTCGCCTTCATCTGTAGATAAAGTTGAGAAATTGTAATGCAGGTCATTACGCTTGAATTCCGAAAATTCATAAATATCTGTCATGTAAATACACTCGGTGGGGCATGGAAATACGCAGAGCTGGCAATAACAGCATTTTGCAAAGTCTATATCAAATTTTGTAACCCACAAAGCTTTCTTTTTCCCATTTGAAGTAATTCCCAAATCATCTGTAGGAAGCCCCTTAACAGTTTCAATCGTAATGCAGTTAACCGGACAGGCTCTTGCACATTGATCGCATCCGATACAATCGTCCATGTTAACATATAATCTGTTTCTTACTCTTTCGGGAAGAGGAACTTTTACATCGGGATATTGGATTGTTACAGCCGGAATAAATAAATGTTTGAAGGTAATTTTCATACCGACGAGAACCGTCCAGATGCCAAGCCATGTATTCTTAAGATATTCTCTCATTTTAGATTAAAGTAATTATTCCGATTATAATTAGATTTACAATTGAATATGGGATTAGATATTTCCAGCATAATGTCATTAACTGATCAACCCGAACGCGTGGCAGTGTCCATCGAAGCCACATCTGAACAAAAACAAAAAATATTCCTTTTGCTGCAAACCAAAATAATTGCTCGAAAGGAATAAGCCAGTTTGCGGCAAGAGCATCGCCGAGATAACCTATCGGTGACTGATAGCCGCCGAAAAATATTACCGATACAATAGCGGAGACTGCGAACATATTGCCGTATTCTGCTAGAAAAAACATTGAAAATTTAATGCCTGAATACTCGGTATGATATCCTGCGACTAATTCAGATTCTGCTTCCGGCATATCAAAAGGCGTTCTATTAACCTCTGCCAATGTACTTATATATAAAATTAGAAAACCGATAATCATAAATGGAAGAACAAGAAATTTAGTCAATCCCCAGTCGGGGCCCCCGAAGATGTACCAGTTCCAGAAATATGCTGTTTGATTATCGCTGATTTCTGATAAGCTCAATGTCCCGGTAAACATAACAATTGACAGAATTACTATAGCAGTAGGGATTTCGTAGCTGACTATCTGAGCGGCGGATCTCATCGCACCGTACAAAGAATATTTATTATTTGACGCCCAGCCTGCCATTAAAATTCCTATAACAACCAACCCGGAGACAGCAATGATATAAAATAAGCCGATATCGAGTGAAGTGCCTATATACGCACTGGAAAACGGCAATGCCGCAAATACGAGGTATGTGCCGGCAAATACTATGTAAGGAGCTACGTTAAAAAACTTTTTGTCAGTATCGGAAGCAACTATATCCTCTTTCTGTAGAAGCTTAAAGAAATCGGCAATCGTTTGAAGCCAGCCATGCCAGCCAACGCGCATTGGTCCCAATCTATCCTGCATATGAGCCGAGACTTTACGTTCAAGCCAAACCGCAAAAATTACGAAAGGCACTATAAACACTAACGGCAAAGCTGCAGAAATAAACGCCGCTATGATTTGACTGCCAAATAAGTCCGATAGAAATTCAAACATTATCTGTCTATCTCTCCGAGAACTATATCGATACTTCCGAGAATTGCAACCACATCAGCTACAAGATGCCCTTTGCATAATTCATTGAGTACCGATAGATTAACAAATGAAGGCGCTCTGACTTTAATCCTAAAAGGATTCACGCTTCCGTCACTGATAATAAAATAACCCAATTCACCGCGGGGATTTTCAACCCGTGTATAAATAGTTCCAACAGGCGGTTTGATTCTTTTAGGAATTGCCGACTGTACATCACCTTCAGGAATTTGGTCTATAGCCTGTTCAAGGATCTTTAAACTCTCTTCCATCTCAAGAACACGGACATAGTACCTATCCCAGCAATCTCCTAAAGTTCCAAACCATCCTTTGCCGACAGGAATTTCAAAATCAAATCTGTTATAAATTGAATAGGTATCGTCTTTTCGAACATCCCATTGAACGCCGCTTGCGCGGAGATTCGGTCCGGTAATACCATAACTAATTGCAGTATCGGCGGGAAGTATCCCTACGTTCGCAGTTCTTTCAATAAAAATTTTATTGTAACTCAATAATTCGTTTAGTTCTGTAATAGTGGGTTTGAAATATGATATGAACTCTTTAGTAAGTCTTACAAAATCCGACGGTATATCGTGGGATAAGCCGCCGATCCACATATAATTATATAATAATCTTGCGCCGCAGGTTATTTCAAACAGGTTCAAAATATGTTCGCGATCCCGAAACAAATAGAGAAATGGAGTGAATGCGCCAATATCAAGTCCATAGGTGCCAAGCGCAACCAGGTGGGATGCAATGCGCTGGAGTTCTCCCATTATTACTCTGATGTATTCTACTCTTTCAGGAACTTCAATTCCTAAAAGCCTCTCGACCGCTACTACATAGCCAAAGTTGTTATACATTGAGGCAAGATAGTCCATTCTATCAGTGTATGGAATAACTTGCGGATACGTCATAGCTTCGGTATGCTTCTCGAAGCAGCGGTGAAGATATCCGAGATGGGGAATTACTTTCGTTACTACTTCGCCCTCTAATTCTAATTCAAGTCTCAGCACCCCGTGTGTTGAAGGGTGCTGCGGTCCCATATTAAGTACGAGTTCCTGGGTTTTCAATGCCATCAGTAAGGTACCTTCATTCCCTGATAGAATTCCGGATTCTGATAATCCTTACGCAGCGGATGACTGCCGTCTTCCCAATCATAAGGCATCAAAATTCTTCTGAGGTCCGGATGATTAATAAATTTTATACCTATTAAATCAAAAGCTTCTCTTTCGTGCCAATCGGCAGTTTTCCATATATTTTCTACCGATTCTACCTCCGGGTTTTCTCTTGGGGCTGAGACTTTCAGCGTAATCTTATGATTAAACCTGAATGAATGAAGGTGGTAATAAACACTCAAGGTTCCGCCCTTAATAATCTCATTACCATTCTCATCGCTTATCCTTTCACCGTTAGCGTCGTCAACGCCAGATAAATTCATCAAGCTGTCAAACTTCAACTCCTCCGCATCACGTAAAAATTCTGATACGACGTGGATTTTCATAGGGTTAACCTGGATTAAAGGTTCGACCGGCAATGATGTATTTAATTCAAATATCCCATCCGGGAAGTTAGATTTTATTATATCGTAAATTTCTGCTGGATTCTTCATGCGGATTTCTTACGTAATGTCTCTTTTCTGATCTTTTCCTGTAATTTTAACAATCCCTCCAGTAATGCTTCCGGTCTCGGAGGGCAGCCCGGTACATAAACGTCAACCGGAATTACACGGTCAATTCCTTTAAGAACATGGTAACCGTGTTCCCAGTAAGGACCGCCGCAGTTAGCGCAGCTTCCCATAGAGATTATATATTTTGGGTCGGGCATCTGTTCATATAATCTTTTTATTCTGGATGCCATTTTTAGAGTAACTGTGCCGGAGATTATTATTGCATCTGCCTGCCGGGGGGTAGGGCGAGGCATAACACCGAATCGGTCAAAATCGTAATGTGATGCGGATGTAGCCATCATTTCTATAGCACAGCAGGCTAAACCAAAACTCAACTGCCATATTGAGGAAAGACGCGCCCAGTTGAACAGGTCTTCTGTTTTAGCTATAACGATATTACTTTCGCTGAATTCCTTATCTAATAAACCCATAATTCTCTATTCAATTTTAGATTCTTCAGATTGAAGTTGATTTATTTCTCCGGTTTGATTCTTAATTATTTTCTTCAGGTAGGGAATATTAGGCTTGGGTCTCGCCCATTCCAAATCTCCTTTACGCCATTCATACGCCATTCCAACAGCGAGAATTACGAGAAAAATTATCCCAACTAAGAATCCGTAGAATCCATATTCCTTATAACTTAATGCCCAGGGGAATAGCAGTACTACCTCCACGTCAAAAATTAAAAATATCAGTGCTACTACGTAAAAACGGATGTTAAATTTAATCCATGGGGTGCCGACAGGGTTTTCACCGCATTCGTAAGTTTTTAATTTTTCTTTTGTTGGTCTAACCGGCCGGATAAGCTTTGCTATAAAGATGGAAACTGCCACAAAGATTATTGCTACTAATAAAAAAACAAAAATTTTCCCGAATTCTGTAAGCATATAATTTTATTTTATACAAAAAAAAGTGTTGTTCTAAAATAATTGTATCGGACAGTAATGTCAAGAAACTGCCTTTATAAATTCTTTTTTAACGTAAAAATATTTTTATATGAGTTCCTCAGAAGGGGATGCTTAAGTCTTCGGAAGCAAAATATTTTCTTTTTGCAATTGAATATCTATTTTCCCTTTTGATATTTCTGAAAGGGTTTTGCATAGAATTTCATAGGCTTCGTTTCTAATCTTACACTCTATAGATGGGATTTCGTCGTAATAATTCTGCAGATCGGCGGCTTCAAAACGGTTTAGGAAATGATGTACATTTTTTGTCTGATCAAATTCGAAAGAAACTCTTATTTGGGAATAAACTTGATTCTCGACGATTTTCGATGATCTGATTGCCTCGAATGCGGAATGATAATAAGCCTTACCGAGTGGTCCGATACCGAGTTTTACTCCCCCGAAATATCTTGTTACAATAACCAGAAGATTAAAAACATCGAAGCGCTGAACCGCATTCAAAATTCTAATTCCAGCAGAACCGCTCGGTTCGCCGTCATCAGAGTGCTTAACATCGGAATTGAAAATTCTATAAGCATAGCAATTATGGCTTGCGTCGTAAAATTTTTTTTTGGTTATTTTCAAATACTCCTCGGCTTGCTTCTGGTCTGAGGATGGGAACACAGAAGAGATGAAAACAGAACCCCTTTCTTTGAATTTGAATTCGCTAGCCGCTTTTATTGTTTTTACTATTTCACCCGAATACATACTAAAATTTTTCTTTAAAAAAAATTGATTTTGAACCGATCAATAATTACTATTAACATTTGAAGATAATTAAAACTACTCAAATGGATTTCGAAAACCAAATAATCATAAAAGGCGCGCGCGAACACAACTTAAAAAATATTTCGCTCGAGATACCGCGAGATACTTTAACAGTGATTACCGGTTTATCCGGTTCCGGGAAATCGTCATTAGCATTTGATACGATTTATGCAGAAGGGCAGCGCCGGTATATTGAATCCCTCTCCGCATATGCGCGCCAATTTTTGAACATGCTTGAGAAGCCGGATGTTGATCTGATTGAAGGTTTAAGCCCGGCAATCTCTATTGAACAGAAATCTACGGGCAGTAATCCGCGCTCTACTGTGGGTACGGTTACGGAAATTTACGATTATCTGCGGCTGTTATTTGCGAGGGTGGGCAAGCCGCATTGTTATAACTGCGGTAAACCGGTAGAGAAGCAATCATCCGAACAAATGCTCGGCAACCTTCTTGAAAATTATTCCGAAAAACGCATTCAAATACTCGCTCCTATTGTTCGCTGGCGTAAAGGGCATTACAGAGAATTATTCGCAGATATAATGAAAGACGGTTTTGTGAAAGTAAGAGTTGACGGAGAAACTTATGAACTCGAACACGGTTTTAAAGTCGACAGATATAAAATTCACAATATCGAAATTGTGATCGATAAGCTGAAAGTGAACAAAAAATCTGGCATTAGATTAAGTGAATCAATAGAAGTAGCGCTGAATTATGGCAATGGGAATTTAATTATCAACGAAGACGGCAGGGATATGATATTCAGCCGGAATTTAGCATGTCACCAATGCGGAATCAGTTATTCCGAACTAGCTCCTAATTCATTCTCTTTTAATTCGCCTTATGGTTCATGCCAAGATTGCGATGGTTTAGGTGAAAAAAAAGAAATCGATGTAAATCTAATAATTCCGGATTGGAATAAATCGATAAACGACGGCGGGATAGCAGCAATTGGAAAACCGAGAAGCATTTGGTTTTTCAATCAACTTAAAGGAATTGCTAATGTTTTTCATTTTGATTTTGATAGGCCGCTCAAATTACTTTCTGCAGAACAAAAGGAAATACTTTTGTACGGAAGCAAAGAAAAGATCTCATTCGAATATACTTATGGCGGTGGCAAAACTGTTACTTACAAACATAAATTTGCGGGTGTGGTAAATTATGTAAAACATTATTTTGATAATACTACTTCTAATAAGATCAGAGACTGGGCTGAATCTTTCATGTCGACATCAAAGTGCAAAACTTGTGGGGGCGGAAGGTTAAAAAAAGAACCCCTTTCGGTTACCATTGCCGGCAAAAACATCAGCGAAGTCACTGCTTTGTCCATAGAAAGAACAAAAAAATTTTTTTCGGAACTGAAACTTCGGGGACGAGAAAAAATTATCGCCGAACAAATTCTGAAGGAAATCACCGAGCGGCTGGATTTTCTGCTCAATGTTGGTCTTGATTATCTTACGCTAAACCGTTCCTCCCGGACTCTTTCGGGGGGAGAGTCGCAGAGAATTAGACTTGCAACTCAGATCGGCACCCAACTTGCCGGTGTGTTATATGTGCTTGATGAACCAAGCATCGGTTTACATCAAAATGATAATTTGAAACTGATACAATCCCTGAAGGATTTGCGAGATTTGGGGAATACGATAATTGTTGTCGAGCATGACAGAGAAACAATTGAAAGTTCGGATTATATGATTGATCTCGGTCCGAGAGCGGGCACACATGGGGGTGAGATTTGTATTTCCGGTAAAACGGTGGATGTGTTAAATTCCGAGAACGGAATTCACTCAATGACTCTCGATTATCTTCAAGACAGAAAAAGTATTAATGTTCCCGTTGTGCGAAGAAACGGTATGAGAAAATTTATAAAGATATTCGGCGCAGCGGGGAATAATCTTAGGGATATAAACGTGAAAATCCCGTTAGGACTTTTTACCGTTGTCACCGGTGTTAGCGGGTCGGGAAAATCGACCTTAATTAATGAAACACTGGTTCAAGTTCTAATGAAGGAGATTTATAATTCGAAAGTAATTCCACTGCCGTTCGAACGTGTTGAAGGATTACATGATGTCGATAAAGTAATTGAGATAGATCAATCGCCAATAGGGAGAACACCCCGTTCAAACCCTGCAACTTATACCGGACTATTTACATTTATACGTGATTTATTTTCTGAACTCCCCGAGGCAAAAATGCGCGGATACAAATCCGGCAGATTCAGTTTTAATGTTAAAGGAGGCAGATGTGAAGGATGCGAAGGAGCCGGCTTAAAGAAGATCGAAATGAATTTTCTGCCTGATGTTTACGTCAATTGCGAAGTTTGTAACGGCAAGAGATACAACCGTGAAACTCTTGAGATATTATATAAAACAAAATCAATTAATGATGTTCTGGAAATGACATTTGACGATGCCGCAGATTTTTTTGATGACTTTCCCCGAATTAAAAGAAAAATCAAATCAATTTGCGATGTCGGGCTTGGTTATATTAAATTAGGGCAGCAGGCTACAACTCTTTCGGGCGGAGAAGCACAGCGCGTTAAACTCGCAACGGAATTGAGTAAAATTAGCACGGGCAAAACGATTTATGTGCTGGATGAACCGACAACCGGACTTCACTTCGAGGATGTTCGTATTTTGCTGAATGTTTTGAACAAGCTGGTTGAAAAAGGCAACACTGTTGTAGTGGTAGAACATAATATGGACGTTATTAAATATGCAGACTATATAATAGATTTAGGGCCTGGCGGAGGTGAATACGGAGGAAGAATTGTTGCTGAAGGAACGCCCGAAGAGATCATCAATAACAAAGAAAGCATAACAGGAAAATTTCTAAAAAAAGAATTGCAAAGACATAAGAAAATAAAAAGGTGAATGATGAAAAAAACTTTAACGGAATTTAAAAAGTACCGTTCCGAAATGAACGATAAAATTCTTAATTCGGGTTTTAGAGATTTCAACAAATTTTTTGCTCTTGATAACAAAGCCTATATTAATGGCGCGCTTAATTCGAAGACAAAAGAACTTATGGGGCTGGTTGCTTCAATGGTGTTGAGGTGCAACGACTGCATACTTTATCATATTGACAGAGCTGTTGAAGAAGGCGCCAATAGACAGGAATTATACGAGAGCTTCAATATTGCATTGATCGTTGGCGGCTCGATTGTTATTCCCCACTTACGCTTTGCGATGGAACAGCTGGATGATTTGTTGAATGATGCGTTATGAATAAATTCTTAATCATCCCAAAAGAAATCGTAACTTCTGATTCGGCTGATAATGTGTATAGAAAATCGGCTGTTGAAATAGTTGATCAGACAATAACTTCTATTATTGCGCTTAAAGATTTTGACGTGAGGAAATATGACGGTACGGTTTTGGAGTTCCCGGATTTTACCCTCGTACCAGGATTTATTCAAACACACATTCATTTATGCCAAACCATGTTCCGCGGCTTAGCGGACGACCTTCAACTCCTTGATTGGCTGAAGAAGCGTATATTCCCTTACGAGAATGCACACAACAAGAATTCTCTAAAATCATCAGCGAGGCTTGGATTGCATGAGCTGCAAATATCCGGCACAACTACGATTTTGGATATGGGGACAGTGAATCATCAGGAAATAATATTTGACGAATTAATTAATTCCGGCATCAGAGCCATCGCAGGCAAGTGTATGATGGATATTAACGATCTGTATTCCGCATTTAAAGAATCAACAGAGGTAAGTCTGGCTACTGCATACGAACTTGCGAAAGAATTTCATTTGAAAGATGATAAAATAAAGTACGGATTTGCTCCAAGGTTTGTTCTCTCATGTTCGGAAAAACTGTTGAGAGAAACCTCGGAAATGATGAGAGATTTTCCGGGCTCAATGTATCACACTCATTCTTCGGAAAATCAAGATGAAGTTGCCGAAGTCAGGCGCAGAACAGGCAAAGAAAATATCGAATATTTCGAGAGCATTAATATTTTAAGCGATAAAACTGTATTGGCTCACTGTGTACATCTAAATAACCGTGAGATTAGTTCGTTGAAGTCCTCAAACACAAGAGTTGCTCATTGTCCATCATCAAATCTTAAACTTGGAAGCGGGATTGCTAATATTCCCCGATATTTGCGAGAAGGAATTTCTGTGTCGCTTGGCGCTGACGGCGCCCCGTGTAATAATAATTTAAGCGTATTCAACGAGATGCGTCTTGCTGCATTAATACATAAACCAATTCATGGAGCTTCTGTAATGGATGCAAAGACTGTGTTCAGACTTGCAACTATTGAAGGCGCGAAAGCACTTAATCTTGATAAAGAAATCGGGTCAATCGAACCCGGAAAGAAAGCTGATATAGTTTTATTGAATCTCAATAAAGCTGACAAATGCATTCTCGATACAGATGAAAATATTTATTCCGACATTGTTTACTCTTCGGACAAGAATTCGGTGAGAGAAGTTTGGATAAACGGGAAACATTTAGTCGAAAACGGAGTTTCCAAAAAATATGATGAGAACAGTTTAATTGCAGAAGCTAAATATGAATTGAATCAGTTATTAAAAAGAACCGAGAATTAATGGATATTATTTTTGCATCTTCAAATAAAGGGAAAATATTGGAAGTCAAAAAAATTTTTGACGGCAGCATCTTCAATATTATATCACTCTATGATCTATCCGGTGTCCCTGAAATTGAAGAAACCGGCGATACATTCAAAGAGAATTCCTTATTGAAAGCCAAAACTATTTATGAAATGCATAACAAACCTGCTATTGCGGATGATTCGGGTTTGGAAATTTTTCAACTGGGGAACAAGCCGGGTGTTTATTCGGCACGCTACGCTGGAGAAAACTGCTCTTACGATGACAATAATAATCTTGTGATCAATCAACTGCAAAAATTTCCAGAACCGCATAAAGCAAGATTCGTTTCCTGCGCAGTCTATTTTGATGGATCGTCTGAATTTCATTTCGAAGGTTTCCTTAACGGCAGAATTATTAAATCACCGCGCGGAACGAACGGGTTTGGCTATGATCCAATATTTATCCCAGACGGATACGACGTTACACTCGCGGAGATGACGGTCGAAGCGAAGAACAAGCTCAGCCACAGAGCAATTGCATTCAATGGATTAAAACAGAAATTACTTAAACTGCTTTGATGCAACTACTACTTGGACAATCCCGAAAGTTAAAGGGTGATTATTGATTTTATTGAACCCGGCGTCGTTCAGCAACTTCCACAGATCAACCTTAGAGTCGAACGCATCAACAGATTCTGGAAGGTATGTATATGCTTCTTTATCACTCGAAATTATTCTTCCGATAAGCGGAAGTATCTTATTGAAATAGAACAGATAGAATGATCTAACGAATTTGTTTTTCGGTAATCGAAACTCCAAAATTGTTACTGTACCCCCTGGCTTTAATACACGATAAAAATTCCTAAAACTTTCGAGTATATCGTAAAAATTTCTTACGCCGAAAGCAACTGTGATATTGGTGAATGAGTTATTCTTAAAAGGAACTTTTTCGGCAACGGTTTGAACGATATTTCCCTTACTCCAATTAGTTTTCTTATTAAAAATGCGCAGCATATTTAAAGACAAATCAGCGCCGATAATTGTTTTGACTTTTAATTTCTTTGCTTCAATTGCGAAATCGCCGGTTCCGCACGCAACGTCAAGCAGAACGGAAGTTTCATTTATCCGGCTTAATCTTAAGGCTTTTTTCCGCCAGTAAATATCTATGCCGCCGCTGAGAAGATGATTCAATAAATCGTATCTGTTCGAAATTGAATCAAATATCCGTTTAACTTGGGTCTTTTTATTCATGGCAATTCTAATTAGTCTTGATAAATCATTGATTGATTATTAATTTCAAAAGAGTAGTTTGGACAATTAATGAAAAAGAACTCGGAATATCTTTCGGCAATAAGAGAAGCAGTCTGTTCGATCTGCGTAGACTCAGATGAACATGGCGAATGCACTCTAACCAAAAATGAATTATGCGCTGTAGAGTATTTCCTCCCTCGGATTCTTGAAGCGGTACATTCGGTTGAGAATCATGATATGGATGAATACATTGAAGCTCTTCGCGAGAAAGTTTGCAAGTACTGCAAAACCGCAGAAAGCGAAGAATCATGTCATTTGAGAGAAGATGTAAACTGTTCATTAGACCGTTATTTCCCTTTGATAGTGGAAACAATTCTTAAAGTTGATTCCGATCATTAATTTATTCGCCGCTCATATTCAAACGGCTGACCGTTTGTGATTTTCATCCACCAATTATAAAATATTTTTCCCAACACCATTGTAATGATCATAAAAACAAGTCCCCCGAATAAATCTATTACATAGTGGTACCTTAAGTAAACTGTTGAAAAAATAAGAAGACTTCCATTCGGGATAAAAAAATATCTTGTCGCTACTTTGAATTTGAGAGATAAATACATAACGATCAAGGTCATCTGTGTATGGCCGCTTGGGAAAACATCCCTTTGCACAATCAGCGCTGGATTTAGCGTTCCAGAAGGTATTGATTCGCCAGCGTTAACAATTTCGCGCAAGTAATTAGTTAGAAACAATCCTGGCAGTTCTTGATTTGTTAATGAAAACTCGTGCAAGGTGAATCGAGGTCCGATTGCCGGCACTAAAAAATATCCTATATATGACAAAAAGAAACCGAATACTATAGAGAAAGTAGTAAAATGAAATTCCTTTTCTCTATTTTGCCAGAGTAAATTAATACCGAGAATTATAGGCAAAAAGAAAAAGGTTGCGTATACAATTTGCAGTAATTCTGTCAGCAGCGGATGCGAATATTGCCAAAGCCAAATCGTAGGGTCAGTTCCGAAAATAAATCTGTCAATTGCTATTAAAATATTGTCGTAATCAGCCGGATGTATGGGTCTCAGCATAAAATATATCTGCTTGAAAGATAGAAAAATGAGCGGAACGAAATACCAATAATGAAGATGCTTAAAAAATAAGGAAGATTTATGCTTATCAAAATAAGCGATTAAAAAAATCATAAAAATAACCGAAAAATTTAGCAGGATGTGAATCAGCCAGTTGTCAATTTTCCGGTTGAATATTAAATTTATTATCGATAAAAACAAACCGAACAGGATTACAGCTAAATCAGCGGGACGAAGGTTAGATAAAAGCGATTTCAACTGAGACATCAAACAACAAAAAATAGTGTGAGAAAAGTCATATAGATAAATAGACCGAAAATATCGTTCATTGTTGTTACAAAGGGGCCTGTTGCAACCGCAGGGTCAATATCAAATTTCTTTAATACAAGCGGGACGCTTGCGCCAAGCAGAGTAGCAAAAATTATTATGCAGAGTAAAGAAACTGAAAGTATCGCAATAAAATGGAGATCGTCGAAAAACGCAAATGTAATCAGGAAAAGGGTGCAACCGATTACCAGTCCGTTGATAAATGAAACAAAAAATTCCTTGCCAATTTTTTTGAATGTTTGATTCAGCCAAATTTCACCGGCGCTTAAACCTCTAACCATGACTATTGCAGCCTGAGTGCCCGAACTGCCGCCCATTGCCATTACAAGCGGGAAGAAAAAAGCGGCGATAGTAATTTTTTCTATTGTAGCTTCAAAACTGGAAAGAAGCATCACGTTAAATAATTCGCCGAATAAGCCAATCATAAGCCAGGGCAAACGAATTTTTGAAATAGTAAAAACCGAATCCGAGGTTTCTTCTTCTTCAGATAGACCTGCAAATTTCTGCATATCTTCTTCGGCTTCTTCATGTATAACATCTACTATATCATCGATAGTTATTCTGCCAAGCATTCTCTTCTTTGCATCTACAACAGGCAGAGCAACAAGATCATACTTCTTCATGATGTTAGCCACTTCTTCCTGGTCGACTTCGGGGGTAACATAAATTAAATCTTCCTCCATTACCGAAGTAATTTTCTGCTTCAGAGGATTAATCAGAAGAGATTTTAATTTTACGAGCCCCTTTAATTCGCCTTCGTCGTTCAAAACATAAATGTGGTAAATATTTTCAAACTCATCGGCATGTTTTCTAACTTCACGGATTGCATTTTTTAGAGTGCCTTTTTCGTTTACCCATACAAAATCGCTGCTCATTATACCGCCGGCAGAATCCTCCGGGTATTGCAGCAATTCTTTTAGCTCTTCCGAATCTTCAATATCAATATTTTTTAACACATGCTCGGCAATCCTGTCGGGCAGTTCGCTCACAATATCAGTCGCGTCGTCAGCTTCCAGTTCATCAACGATGTCTGTAATCTTTTCGGCATCAATTTTATTAAGAATTTTCTCGCGGCGGTTTTCGTCAATCTCAAGTAGGACTTCACCAGCGACTTCATTATCGAGGAGTTCAAACAGATAATGAGCTTCTTCATTATCCAGATTATTAATTAATTCGGCAATATCAGCGGGGTGAAGGTCAGCCAAAATATTCAAAAGGCTTTGGGCGGACTTTCCCTCGATCAATGTAGATATATTGTCGAGCAGTTCGCTGTCAATTTTTATTACATCCTTTACAGTAATATTGTGATTATTTTCGCTCATTGGCTTTTCATCCGCTGAATAAATTTAGCCAGTAAAAGAAATTCTTCGAGCGATAGCTGTTCGGCTCTTTTGTTTAGATCAATATTTACCGGCTCAAAATTATAACTGCCAAATATACTATTACTTAAGGAATTTTTTAAAGTTTTTCTTCTGTTGCCGAAACACGCTTTCACCGTATCAATGAATATTCGGTCGTCAATATCATTTGCATGGTTTCGCCGAAAATCAATACGAATTAGAGCAGAGTGAACCCTGGGTTTAGGGAAAAAAACATTCGGCGAAATCTTAAAACACAATTTAACATCGGCAAAAAAAGACAGCACAACGGATAGGATTCCGTAATCCTTTGTGTTCATTTTCCCATTCAATCTTTTTGCGACTTCGTGCTGCATCATAAGCACAGCATTTTTTACGTGCCGTCTATTCTCGATTAGCTTAAAAATAATCGGTGAAGTTATATTATAGGGAATATTCCCTGCGACCTTAAAGGCTTCATTTTCCGAGGCAATGCTTCTGATATCGAATTTCAAGAAATCGGCATGGATAATCTTTATCCCCGGGATTTTTCTTCTCAAAATCTCAATAGCTCGGCGGTCGATTTCAACAGCGAAGAAACGTTTGGTTTTCTCAGCAAGTTCAAAAGTTATAGCACCTGTGCCGGGACCGATTTCTAAAACGGAATCCTCCGGCTGAGGATTGATCTCGGCAATTATTTTCTGAACAATATTTCTATCTATAAGAAAATTCTGCCCCAAGCTTTTGATCGGATTTATTTTTTCATTCATCGTAAATAATTCATTAAATCAATACACAATTTATTATTATATTCATTCAAGTTCATTTAAAATATTATCGATGAATTTATAAGGAAACAGCTTGTATGGATAAAAAGTTTGTCATTAGCATTGATCTTGGCGGCACTAAAATTCTTACCGCTTTACTCAGCGACGATAACCAGATTATAGACAGGGTAAAAATACCTACTGATATATCTAAGGGACCGTTGTATCTAGTAGAAAGAATCGCAAATTCCGTGAGTGAACTCTTTGAGAAAACGAAAATCACCGAAGATTACATTCGTGTAATCTGCTTGGGTGTGCCTGGGACGGTTAATCCTTTCACAGGAGTAATAGGCAATGCACCGAATCTTTGGATAGCGTCATTCAATATTAAAGAGGAGTTGCAGAAATACTTTAATATTCCGGTTCTTATTGAGAATGACGTAAACCTTGCAGCTCTTGGTATTAAACGGTTCGAGTTTCACGATCAGGTAAATAATATGCTGGTTGTTTTTGTAGGGACGGGAATCGGCGGGGCTCTAATTTTTAACGGAAAACTTTATAGGGGTTCGTCTTTTTTTGCGGGTGAAATTGGGCATATGAAAGTTTCACAGAAAGGCGAGTTCAGCACCGATCCCAAAAATCTCACTTTCGAAAATCTTGCAAGCAGGCTTGCTATTGTTGAGAACATCAGGAGAGATATAAAAAAAGGCAAAAAAACCATTCTTGCCGAAAACGAAAACTCCAAGAATAAAATAAAAAGTAAAATGCTCGCCGCTGCTGTTGCCGGAGGCGATAAAGTTGCTCAAAAACATTTAGGAAGAGCTTGTAAAATTATTGGATCCGTCTTAGGTAGTTTAGTTACGCTGCTCAATGTTGATACAATCGTAATTGGCGGTGGTGTTGTGGAAGCAATGGGTGATTTTATGATGCCAAAAATTATATCCTCACTTAATTCTGTTGTACTTCCCGAGCCGGGCAGGGAGGTTAAAGTAATTTCAACCATGCTGGGAGATGATGCCGCACTTTACGGAGGAATAGGTCTGGCTGATGAATTCCTCACTTAACAGAATTGGCTTTCGATTTTTTCGAGTTCCTCAACGGCTGAAGACCAGTCGCGATATATAGTCTCCAGCTTTGATTTGAGAAGATCAAATTCGTTTTTTTTTGATTTTGCAAGCTGGGGGTCTTTGTAGGTAATTTCACACATCAAATCCTTTTCCAGTGTGCTTTTCTGTTTTTCTAAAGATTCTAACTCATCCTCAAGTTTTGCCACTTTTTCTTTCAAATATTTTGTAGCAGTATATTTTTTTTGACGGAGTTCGGCTTCAATTCTTTTTTGATCTTTTTTATTTAACATCTGTTCGGTCGGCAAAATTTCCGTCTGATCCTTCTCAAGTGAATATTCTTTTCTTTTGTGCAGATAGTAGTCAATTCCTCCTGCATATAATCTGTATTTCAATTTGCGGATTTCGAGAATCTTATTAGCAATGGGACGAAGAAAATCAATATCATGCGAAACAATAACCAGAGTACCGTTGAATTGAACAAGAGCCTTTTGCAGTACCAATTTCGAATTGTAATCTAAATGATTTGTGGGTTCGTCGAGAATAATAAAATTAGCTTTCGTCACTAAAATTTTCGCTAATGCCACACGGCTTTTTTCGCCGCCGGATAATACTTTAATCTTTTTGAAAACATCATCATCCGAAAAAAGAAATGAACCCAATAGTGATCTGATTTTTGCAAGAGTTAAATCAGGAGCCGTTTGTGAAATCACATCTATAATATCATCTTCCATATTTAGATTATCGGCAACTTCCTGTGCGTAATATGAAATATGAACATTGTGTCCAATGTCTACTTTACCCGATTCAAAATCTAATTTGGCGGCAAGAATTTTAGACAGTGTGGTTTTACCGGCTCCGTTTGGTCCAAGAAATGCAACTTTATCGCCTCGTTCAAAAGTAAAATTAACATTTTCCAAAACTCTAAGTTTGCCGTAGGATTTGCACAAATTAATCAGGTTTACAGGCGTGATTCCGCTAGCGGGCGGTTCAGGAAAGGATAATGTAATTTCCTTTTCGAATTCGGGAAGATTTATCTTTTCAATTTTATCAATCTGTTTTATTCTGCTCTGAACCTGGCGCGCTTTGGTAGCCTTATATCTAAATCTCTCAATGAATTTTTCTATTTGTGCAATTTTCTTTTCTTGATTTTTGAACTGCGCAATTATAAGTTCATCCCGCTCATCTTTCATTTTTAAATAATGATCGTAATTTCCATTAAAGAAAGTCAGTTTCTTATTAAAGATCTCGATTGTTTTATCAGTCAGCTTGTTGAGAAAATGTCTATCGTGCGAGACGAGGATAAGACTTCCCTTATAAGCGGATAAAAAACCGATCAGCCATTGGAGAGAATCAATGTCAAGGTGGTTGGTTGGTTCGTCAAGAAGAATTATAGAATGACTGCCCATTAAAATTTTTGCGAGCTCGATTCTCATCTGCCATCCGCCAGAAAAATCAATTACCGGGTGCATGAAATCGTTAGCCGAGAAACCTAAACCTTCAAGAATTTTTTCAATTTTTGAATTGACCGCATAATATTCCTTATGTTCCTTAGTATGGGATAAATCGCCAAGTTCCGCAAGTAATTTCTGCGATTCGTCTTCAGTTATTTTTTCGCGCAGTCTCGATTGTATTCTTAATTCCGATTCTTCAATATCCGTTATGAATCTAATCGAATTACGTACTTCATCAAATAAAAATTCTTTCGATTTGTTTATAAATTCTTGCGGAAGATAGCCGCTTGTTATGTTTTTCTGTCTGTAGATATTACCCGAGGAAGGCTCTTCAAGACCGGCGATCATTTTTAAGAGAGTCGATTTACCCGTCCCGTTTGACCCGGCAAGCGCAATTCTATCGCCGTAATTTATTTTAAGCGAAACGTTCTCGAAAAGATTTTCACCCGTGAATTGAATTGAAACGTCTTGAATGGTGATCATTGTGCCGGCTCTATTTTCTCAATACAGCAACCTTTGTAGCCGCAACCTTATTGACATCATTGTCGTAAGCTACAATAATATAGACTCCGCTCGCTACTAAATTACCTTTACTGTCTCTGCCGTCCCACGATGTTATCCTTCCGCCTGAAGTTGCAAACTCATTTACAAGTTTGCCGCTAACGGTTAAAATCTTTATCGAGGAATTTTGAACCAGTCCGTCGATAGTCAATTTCAGGGAAGAATTATTCTGCAGTACGAACGGATTGGGATAAATAAAAATGTCATCGTAATTTTCATTGGGTTTAACGGCATCGGTCGTAAGCGAAGTCATTCCGAAATCTGTTCCAATATAAACGGTGCCCCGCCTTTCGTCAACAGCTATACTTTTAATATCGTCTGAAGGAAGGGGACTATTCTTGCTGTCATACTGCTCGAGCAGGAATGAACCGTCGGCAGACATAACAAATACGCCCTGTCTTGTTCCGACCCATTTTCTGTTCAGCGGGTCAACGGCAATGCAATTAATTGTCTGCTGGCGCAACCCGAAAACCGAAATTCTTCCGGATAAAGGTGCGGAAGTGTTGGTTATAATTGTAACCCCTAAACTTGTGCCGACCCAAAGCTCTCCTCGTTTATCAACGGCAAGGGAAGTCAGCAGCTGTCCGCTGAAATATTCGGTTGAACTTAATCTTCCCCATGTATCATCAGTCAAACTTTCGTGAGTATTATTTTCATTAAAATAGTATAATCCTCTTACGCCAGAATTAACAATAAACCATTTCGTGTCATTCTCATCAATCTCCAAGGCGGAAGTCTCAACTGATTGAGGCGATATATTTCCTCCGAATTCGTAATGATGCCAAATATTGTTTAGGGTTCTAACGCTCAACACTTTTCTGTTGGCAGCGAAATGATTGAGTAACCATAAATTATTTTTTGAATCGTAGCCAGCATCGGCAATAACCAAAAAGCTTGGATCAGCCGGGATGCCGACCAGGTCTGTATTATCGGTATAATAATTTGTGAATGTATTATCCGAATATTCCACAAAGCCTCTGCCCCAATTCAGAATGAATACATTATTATCCGGCGCCGCATAAACATTGTGGAAAGAATTTGATAATAGAGTGTTCAGGGTGCTGGTGTTGTAAATTTCCCATTCTTCGCCGTCAAATCGGAAAAAACCGGAGCCGAATAAATCCTTGCCTGTTGCTGCCCAGACATGACCGCTATTATCTATGGAAATATTTTGAAATGAATTTGAACCTGGATTGTTCGGCAGAAAAAGTTTGTCCAGATTTGATGACGAAAGCAAGCCTTTATTCGAGGAAATATAAAACTGATCTTCCCGGGTGAATTTGAAATCGGTAAAATTCAAATCATAGTTTTCGGCTAGCGTTTTAGTTTCATTCCCGTCATAACTGACTAAAGCGTTCTTCATTAAAATATAAAGAACATCGCGATGAATGCTCACTTTTATTATGTTTGCGCTGAAATCAGGCAGAAATCTCTCCCATTCTCCGTTCAGCTTAAACAAGCCGGCGTCCGTAGAAATTATCAGTTCGTTATTATAACTAACTATATTAAAAATATTATTAGCGGCAATTTGCGTCCCCTTCAAGTAAATCTGCCATGAATCGGGATTCAGAAGATTTGAAGCTCCTTCTTTTTGAACTGCCAATCCGTTCTCCGTTGCCGCATAAATCCTATCGGTGACCAATACACTATTTACCGAGGTGGAAGAGGGGAATGAACCGAATTTAACTATTGTTTCAATGAACGAAAGTGTATTAACATCAATCAGCGATAAACCGAATTGAATACTTACGTATGCAATGTTATCTTCAATATAAATGTCATTGATAGCTTTATTGCTATTATCTGTTCTGTTTATGTCGAGAATTTTGGAAGTCTTTTGCGTTTCCGGGTCATAAACATTTATAATGCCCTCTGCCGTCCCCAGCCACACCCTTCCAAAGTTGTCAATAGCGGCTGAAGTTAAAACTTGGCTGCTTAATCCTTCGGACTTAGTAAGTTGAATTACGATATCGTCATCAATGCCCAGCCTAAAAGCTCCTCCGCCGGTTGCACACCAGATACTCTCATCGGAGACATCAATTTTTTTGATGTCTTTCATATCAGTATAATTCTGCCAGAAAGAAATACCCTGACCGGGATTTAGCCCCGACATGTATAAGGTTAAAAGAATAAAAAGGATTCGTTTCATATAAAAAACACTCAATAAATTTTTATAAATACTGAACCAAGATTATTATTTTTTTTGAATGAAAAAAGTACAAAATTCATCTTAGTAAGGCGGGAAAGCCTTAGGCGGTTTTACTGTGAAGCATTTTTTTCATCGCATCAAGTCTTGCTTCATTTAATAAATATTTTCCGAGGTTATCATAGTCTCCCTTATTACCGCCGTGAAAGTCGGAACCGCCGGATTCGAGTAGACAGTATTGATTTACAATTCCCCGGTAAAATTTTACTTGAAAATCATTATGGGAGGGATGGATGACTTCAATTCCGTCAACGCCTGCATTAATCAAGTTCATTAAAACAGATTCTTTTAAGTGGCCTGGGTGTGCGATGAAAGATAAGCCTCCGGCGTCGCTGATTAATTTTAATGCGCTCTGCGGCGAGATATGAATTTTCCTCTCATAAGCGGGTCCGTTATCTCTTAAGTATCTATGAAAGGCGTCATAATAATCGTTGACAAAGCCATGTCTAAGCAGTGCGCTTGCAATATGGGGTCTTCCTATTGCGGAATTATTTGCTTCGCTCAAAACGTCATCTATATTAATATCAATATTTAGAGAATTAAGTTTCTTTATCATTCTCTTAGCGCGGTAAAGTCTTTCCTCACGGAAAAAGCTCAAATATTTTTGGAGTTCCTCATTTTCAATGTCAATAAAATAACCAAGCAGGTGAACTTCTTTATCCTCAATATCGGTGCTTAATTCAAGCCCGGGTATCACTTCGATGTCGAGTTGATTGCCTAATTCTATTGCTTCGGATATTGCATTGACATTATCGTGATCGGTAATGCTAATTACGTTTAAATTCATTTCTTTTGCGAGATGAAGCAATTCGACGGCTGAATAAGCCCCATCGGATGAGTTGGTGTGCATGTGAAGGTCTATTCTAAAATTCATTTATTATAAATATGCTTCTCTAAATTTTTCAAAATTAAGAATACGAAGCTTCGAGCCTTCGAGCTCTACCATCCCTTTTTTTGCAAACGAATGAAGCGTTCTTGAAATTGTCTCTCGTGAGGTGCCTGCCATATTTGCCAAATCCTGCTGAAGGGGAAGCTTCTCGATTTCAACTATCCCCTGCCGAATTTTCCCGACCTCTTCGGCAAGCTGAACAATCACGGTCGCCACTTTCCCTTCAGCGTCTTTTAGTGACAAAGCTTTAATTTTCATATCTGCAGAGCGGAGCCTGCGCGTGAGTTCCTGTAAAAGATTTATGGACACTTCAGGGTGTTCTTTAAGAAGATTTAAGAATTGATCCCTTTCAATAATAAAGAGATTTGTGTCTTCCATAGCGGTAATTGTAGCCGATCGAGTGAGACCGTCGAGTATAGCCATCTCTCCAAAAAAATCAGTGTCGTTAAGAATAGTCAGTATCACTTCCTTGCCTTCGGCGCTGTCACGGGAGACTTTAACTTTTCCTTTAAGAATAACGAACATTGCGGAGCCGGATTCTTCCTCTCGAAGTATTATTGCATCTTTTGGAAATACCTTCGTTGTGCCTATTTTGGAAATTTTCTCAATGGCATCCGGTTTTAAATCCGAGAATATTGGAACATATAGTAAATAATCGAACGATGTACCCATTTATACCTCCAGATACGGAATTCTTGTGATTGATGTCACATTAATACAAAAATTTAATTCTACAAGCAAGGAGTTTATCAATAAAAAATAATTGAGTTATGGTAAATTAAATCTTAACGGAGTATTAATTGAACAGCAGAACGGAAATCGGTATATTTGTACTTAAAAATAGTTTGATTGATTAAAATACCAGAGGAGGTAAATTTATGGCTGTAAAAGTAGGTATCAACGGATTTGGAAGAATCGGCAGACTCGTGTTCAATGCTTTGGTTGACAAAGGGCATTTAGGCAATGATGTCGATGTTGTTGCGGTGGTTGATGTTGTGACTGATGCGAAATATTTTGCATATCAATTGAAGTATGATTCAATTCACGGCAGATTCAACGGCAAAGTAAGCAGTGAAAAAAGCGACCCTTCCCTCGAAGCTGACGATATCCTGATTGTTAATGGACATAAAATAAAATGTGTTCAGGCTCAGAAAGAACCTTCGCAATTACCGTGGAAGGAACTTGGCGTTGAATATGTTATTGAAGGAACCGGTCTATTCACTTCTTCAGATAAAGCGAAAGGACATTTAGATGCCGGAGCTAAAAAAGTACTAATTACAGCTCCAGGTAAAGGCGATGTGAAAACAGTCGTTATTGGTGTAAACGAAGATGAGTATGACCCTGCCAAACACAATATAATATCTAACGCATCTTGCACAACCAATTGTTTGGCTCCTGTTGTCTATGTTCTTCTGAAAGAGGGAATAGGCATCGAAACAGGCTTAATGACGACAATTCATTCTTACACAGCAACTCAAAAAACAGTTGACGGGCCATCAAAAAAAGATTGGCGCGGCGGAAGGGCGGCAGCAATCAATATAATCCCTTCTTCAACTGGCGCTGCCAAAGCAGTTGGAGAAGTTTTGCCTGTAACAAAAGGGAAATTAACAGGGATGTCATTCAGAGTTCCAACTGCTAATGTTTCTGTCGTTGATTTAACCTTCAGAAGCGAGAAAGATACATCGATAGAAGAAATTGATTCGCTTCTTAAGAAAGCCTCAGAAACTTATCTTAAGGGAATATTGGGTTATTGCAATGAAGAGCTTGTCTCAACAGATTTCATTCATGACGACCGTTCTTCAATTTATGACTCGCTGGCAACTATGCAGAATAATCTAAAAGGTGAAAAACGATTCTTTAAAATTGTTTCTTGGTATGATAACGAATGGGGATATTCATGCAGAATCGTTGACTTATTATTGAAAATTATTAAAAGCTGATCTGCAAGTATTCGAACAAAATCTGAAGACGCAGCTTAACTTTTAATCTGCGTCTTTTTTATTACCAAATAAAAAGTAATTGACAAACAATCTTGAACGGAGAAATTCGATGAATAAACTTTCAATCGATAAGATGGAATTAAAAAGTAAACGGGTCTTAGTAAGAGTTGATTTCAATGTGCCCCTTGACGAAAACGGAGTGATAACCGACGACCGCAGAATAGTTGAAGCCTTACCTACAATCAAAAAAATTATTTCCGAAGGCGGCAGAACCATTTTGATGAGCCATTTAGGTAGACCTAAAGGCGAAAGAAAACCTGAGTTCAGTTTGAAACCCGCCTCTGAGAGACTGTCGGAACTGCTTGGTATAAACGTAAAGTTTGCTGTTGATTGTATCGGCAATGAAACTAAAAAAGTTGTCGAAAACATGAACGACGGAGATGTAACCCTCCTCGAAAACCTGCGCTACTATAAACAGGAAGAAAAAAACGAACCGGAATTTGCAAAACAATTAGCAGAATTAGGGGATGTTTATGTTAATGATGCATTCGGCAGCGCTCATCGAGCGCATGCTTCTACGGAGGGAGTTACAAAATATATTAAACTTTGTGCCTCCGGCTACCTAATGGAAAAAGAACTGAATTATCTTGGCAAAGCTATAACCGAACCAAAACGTCCGTTCACTGCAATACTTGGCGGTGCAAAAATCTCAGGCAAGATTGATGTGATTCAGAATCTTTTAGATAAAGTCGATACACTTCTGATCGGCGGCGGAATGGCTTATACTTTTTATAAAGCTAAAGGACTGGAAATTGGTAAATCATTGTTAGAGAAAGATAAAATAGAACTCGCCAAAGAATTGATTAAAAAATTCGAAAGTTCGAAAATTAAAGTTTTGATGCCGGTAGATGTTGTTGTGGCAGAGCAGTTTGACAATGATTCACCTCAAACTGTTGTTCCCGTTGAAGCGATAGATTTTGATAAACAAGGGTTAGATATAGGTCCCGAGACGATTAAGGTATTCAAAGAAGAAATTCTGAAGAGTAGAACGATTGTTTGGAATGGACCGATGGGCGTTTTCGAATTTGAAAATTTTGCGCGCGGCACCGATGCTATTGCAAATGCATTAGCCGAAGCAACCGCACTTGGAGCGGTTACAATAGTAGGCGGGGGGGACTCTGCTGCCGCCATTAAAAAAGCGGGACTGGACGAGAAAGTATCGCACGTCTCCACCGGCGGCGGAGCTTCATTAGAATTTTTGGAAGGTAAAATTTTACCCGGGGTTGCGGCTCTTACAGATGCTTAAATAATTTTATGAGTTAGTCTGCTCATTAATGTCTGCTCTTTTTATTTAATTATAAATACCGTAACTTTATTTTAAAATTATTATTGGGAAATAAATGAGTATTTACGATAGGGATTATTACAGGCCATCAGGCTTTAGAGGATTTTCTTTTTTCCCTCCGGTCATTAAAACTTTGCTTATAGCGAACGGTGTTGTGTTTTTTCTGCAGATCATGCTCGAAAATATCACCTTCGGCGGAATACCCGGCTGGTATTATCTTAACAGATATTTTGCACTCAATCCTCTCTTCGGTTTTGACAATGCAGGAGTTCCATTCAACTTTCAAGTATGGCAATTGGTCACTTATCAATTTATGCACGGCGATTTTGGACATATTTTTTTCAATATGTTCATGCTTTGGATGTTTGGAATGGAAATAGAAAACTTATGGGGATCAAAGAAATTTTTATTTTTCTATTTGCTCTGCGGTATCATAGGCGGACTTTTCCAGCTTTTACTCGCTCCTTTATTCGGCAGCAGCCTTGCTCCTACAATCGGGGCATCCGGTGCGGTTTACGGGGTAATGGTTGCATTTGCTTTGTTTTTCCCCGAAAGGTATATCTTCATTTATTTCCTGCTTCCTGTAAAGGCTAAATATTTGATCACGTTTTTAATTGTGCTAGAATTTATGATGGTTGGAGATATGAGTTTTATTGCGCATCTTGCGCATATTGGAGGAGCAGCATCTTCATTCGTTTTCGTTATGCTCGATAGGAAATTTAATTTTAATATAGATAAATTTTTCAATGTGGTTAAAGACGGAATTTCAAGCAGTAAGACCGGTGCAAAAGCAGACAGAGGCAGTTTCAGAAAACCATTCGCACAAAGAAAAGATCAGATTAAAGAAGCCGATTTTTTCGATATTAATAATTCACGCGAGGAAGAGATCTCTCAAGAGGTGATTGACGGGATACTCGATAAGATAAGCCGGGAAGGATATCAAAATTTATCTGAGCGCGAAAAGAAAATACTCTTCGAAGTAAGTAAGAGAAGTTAATGTTTAGATACACCATCTCAGCCGCTTTTATTTTAATACTTCTTTTTTCATGCAGCAATGAAAGGCGAAGCAATGATAAAGTTCTTGCTAAAATGTATGTTGACCTTATGATTGCAGAGGAAAGTGCGGTTAGTGGCGCGGATTCCCTCAGAAAGTCGCTCGATAGAATATATGACAGTTATTCAATGACTAAGGATGAGTACGCAGAAGGAATTTCGGAATTAAAAGAAGACTATGAAAGATGGTCTTTATTTTTTGAATACGCGCAGGCTTATCTTGATTCTCTGAAATCGAGAATCAGTGATTAATTGCTTCAAATTTGGCTAACGCAATCCTGATTTTTGCATAGGATATTTTTGACGGCAATTCATTTTTTATACTTTTCAAATCGATAAACCCGGCATTTATCTTGCTTAGGATTATTTCCATCTCATTTTTGGTGATCAAAGAACTAATATCCGTTTCCGGAATAAATTTAATTATGGATTCGATCTGCATAGAAATTACCGCCTCTGGCAATTTCATTAATTGTACAATATCCTCAAAGCTGTATCTCTTTCGAATCAATTCGAATAAATAATTAATAGAATCCGGCAAACCCGATTTTGTTAACTTAATGCGGTTCTCTTTTATGGAGCTAAATTCCTTAATAACCTCAAGAAATTCGATGCCTGCCTTGTTAAACATACGGTTGTTAAATCCGTTTATAGACATTATTTCGCTCGGCGATTTCGGTTTCTTTTTTGAAATTTCTCTCAATACTTCATCTGGGCATATCATCGCCGGCGGCTGAGAAAATTTAATTGAAATAATTTTTCGTATCTCTCGCAGCCGGTTGAACAACTCAAGCGACTCTTCATAATCTGCTTCTTCACCGCTATGAAACTTGCTTTCAGCTGAATGTGCGGTAAATGTCTCTATGCCGGTTTCCGATAATTTTAACCTATCGTTGTGCCGTAAGATTTTGCCTCTGTGTTCCAATTCACTTAATGTTTTTATAATATCTTTATCCGAATGATGCTTACAAATCCCGAATAGTTCGGAATTGATTAAGCTCGGGTGTTTTGTTTTTCCCCTCAATAATTTTATCAGATCAATTTCTTTTATCGGGGTTTGAATTCTATGAATTGCATCAAGTATCATTTCTTCAAGGTAAGAAGACAGATCACTGGAAAGATTATCTTCGGGCTTACAGTTATCGCATTTGCCGCATCTATAATTTTCTTTATTTTCTCCAAAATATTCCAATATATATTTGAAGCGGCAGTTATCCGTGAAAACGTATTTTATAATTTCGTCGAGTTTCTTTTTGGAATGTTCTAACCTCTTTTCGAGATTCGAATTACTTAAGAAAAGATCCTTAGTTCGCATACGTGTTCCGATAATTTTAACTCTTATCCCCGAGCTTGGCTTTTCAAAATTGATTATCCCAATAGCTGCAAGGTGATCGAGGAAATGTTCGATTCGTCCAGTAGTATAATTTAAGTCAGACGAAATTGCTTCAAGGTCAACTTTTTGTTTACGGCGGAAAATATCATGTCCGTATTTTTTTAGAAGAGAAATTATAAAGTCCTTCAATTCATAATCCGAAATTTTGGAAACAAATTTTTGCACATAGGCAATGTCGGAGATAAATTGCATGAAGTTCTGATTCTTATATTTAGATTCATCGCAAAGATATTGTGCCTCTTCAAGAATCTTTAAAGATGCAGCAAATTTACCGATAGAAATTTCATTCAGTTTGAGGAGTTTCTGAAATTCTTTCCCAAGTGAAATAGCGTTTGTCTTTGTCGAACCGACTGCCAGCTGTCCGTAACTGCATATTAGTTCGTAAACTTTTTCAACTTCTGCGAGCGAAGGATAACCCGCCTGAATAAGAAATCTCTGAATTTTTTCGTCGTTCTGTTCGTAAAGCAAAACTGCTTGGGCTTCATTACCGTCTCTGCCTGCGCGCCCAATTTCCTGGTAATAGTTCTCTATAGAAGACGTCAAATTGTAATGAATGATCTTTCTGATATCGCTTTTATCAATTCCCATTCCGAATGCATTTGTAGCAACAATTATTTGAATGCGGTTGTTCAAAAAATCGTCCTGGATTATTTGTCTCAATTCTCCTGACATACCCGCATGGTAATATTCTGCGCTAATTGAATTTATTTTCAGATAATGAGTTACTTCTTCCGTCAATTTTCTTGTGGAACAATAGACTATTGCTGAATCGCTGCTCCCTGCAACAAGATTCTTTAGCTTACTCTTCTTCTCGCTTGTTTTTATAACCTTTAAGCTAAGATTGCTGCGTTCGAAACCGAAGCTGAAAATTCGAGGACGCTTGAAGCCAAGTTCTTTTATAATATCATCGCGAACCTCGGGAACGGCAGTTGCGGTAAATGCAGAACTTTTCTCAACTTCTATCGCGTTTAAAAAATCCTTAATTTTTCTATAGCTCGGTCTGAAATTATGACCCCACTCGCTGATACAATGCGCTTCATCAACGAAAACATACTCCGGCTTGAAGTTCCGGATTGTGTTAACGAATTCGTTATTCTCCAATTTTTCCGGTGCCAGGTATAATAGTTTAATATTGCCTTCACCAGCCTGTTGAAGCATAATTTGTGTCTCTCTATAACCAAGCGCACTATTAATTGAACCGGCAATTATTTTATTAGTGTTGAGCTTATCGACTTGATCTTTCATTAAAGCAATTAATGGGGAGATAACTATTGAGAAACTCCCGGCTAATAAAGCGGGGATTTGATAGCAAAGCGATTTCCCCGCTCCGGTGGGCATAATCGCCAAAACATTGCAGCCTTCTCTTATTGAATGGATTATATCCAGCTGCCCATCTCTAAAGTCGTCATAACCAAAATATTTCTTTAATGCTTCGTGTTCGTTCATTTATACCCGGATTAAGAATAGAGTTTTTTGTGTAACTGCAAAAATTCTTATTACAATTATAACGTAAAATTAAAATTACATCTTGGAATTTTTTCATGGGAGAACCGTAACATTTATTCTCAATTCCTAATAATTATTTTTACTTTTGATAATAAGCAGCAGAATTTACTAAGGGCTGTACCGATTTTTCTGCTTTTTTAATCCAATCCGGTGGTATAAATTTTGTTTAATAATATAAAATTTTTCCGTATCGGATCGAACATCTATTTTAATAAGGTGAAAAAATGGCTGAAATGAATTCTAACATGACAAAACTTGAAGATCTTCTTAGCGGAACAACCAGGCAGGATGAAGGCGAGAAAATTGAACTTGTCGCAATAATCGGCGCTGGAGTTATGGGGCAGGGAATTGCCCAGACAATAGCCGGCTCAGGTATTGATGTAACAATTGTTGAAAAAAATGCCGAACATTTGAAAAAGGCGAAAGAAAGCTTAAAGCGTTCTATGCAAAATGAAATTGCTCGCTGGGCGATGACCTCAAGCGAAATGAAATCTGTATTAAACAGAATCCATTGGACGCTTGAATTCGATGAGATTAAAGATGCTGATATTATTATTGAAGCTGTTGACGAGAGCTTTCAGCTAAAAAGACTAATTTTCAAAAAGTGCGATGAAATTGCAAAACCGGAAACGATTTTTATTTCGAACACATCAACTCTAAGCTTGACACAGATTGCCGAGATAACCAACAGGAAAGATAAAATAATCGGCATGCATTTTCTTAACCCTGTTCCGAAAGTTCCGCTTGTCGAATTGGTGCGCGCTCTTGATACATCGGATGATACCGTGAAAATTGTTAAAAAATTTGCAGCAAAAATTGGAAAGACACCCGTCGAAATTTATGAATACCCGGGTTTTGTAACTACAAGAATCATAGTCCCTTATCTAAATGAAGCAATGCATATCTATTTAGAAGGTATTGCATCCGCTAAGGATATTGATACTGCAATGAAATTAGGTTACAATCTGAATGTCGGTCCGCTTGAGCTGGCAGATTCCATGGGACTGGATGAAGTATTAAGCTGGATGATTCATTTGTGGCGCGACCTCGGCGAACCGAGATACCGCCCATGCCCAATTTTGCGCAAATTGGTACGCGACAGAAAATTGGGGAAGAAAACAAGAGAGGGTTTCTTTAAATACGATGAAAACGGAAAAATGATTTTGTAATTGATAAGAGGAATAAATGAAAGTACTTGTTCTAAATTGCGGGAGTTCGTCAATAAAATACCAGTTCTTCAATACTGAAAAGAAAGAAGCGCTGGCGAAAGGTCAAGTTGAACGTATTGGCATGAGCAGCGCTATTTTAACTCATCAGCCAATAGGCAGGGATAAAATAAAAATTGTCGGCGAAATTTTAGATCATACAATAGCAATTGAATATGTGATTGCTGTTTTGCTTAGCCCTAACCACGGTGTAATTAAAGACAAAAATGAAATTGATGCAGTGGGGCACAGAGTCGTGCATGGAGGCGAAGAATTTTCAGGTTCGGTTCTGATTACCGAACATGTGATGCGCGTTCTTAGGGAAAATATCGAATTGGCGCCGCTTCATAATCCGCCTAACATTAAAGGAATTGAAGCTGCTAAAGCTCATCTGCCTAATACTCCGCAGGTAGGAGTTTTTGATACAGCATTCCATGCAATGATGCCGAAGCATGCATACATATACGGTATCCCTTACGAGCTGTACAAAAGATATAAGATTAGACGTTATGGTTTCCATGGCACCTCACACAGATACGTTGCCGAAAGAGCTTCCAAACTTATCGGGAAAAATTATAATGACTTAAAAATTATCACCTGCCATTTAGGGAATGGGGCAAGTATCGCCGCTATAGACAGAGGGCACTCGGTTGATACATCCATGGGTTTTACTCCTCTCGAAGGATTGCTTATGGGAACAAGATCAGGTGATATGGATCCGTCTCTTATTACTTTTATTATGAGTAAAGAAGGGTTATCGTTAGCGGAAATTAATACAATGCTTAACAAACACAGCGGACTGGTCGGTATCAGCGGAACGAGCAGCGATATGAGGGAAATAGAAGAAACTATTCTCGAAGGCAATCAAAGATCGAAGCTTGCATTCGATATTTTCTGTTATAGGATTAAGAAATACATCGGTTCTTACATTGCTGTTATGGGCGGTCTTGATGCTCTTGTTTTCACCGGAGGTATCGGTGAGAATTCTATATTGGTAAGAAAAACTGTATGCAGCGGCATGCATTATCTCGGCATTGAGTTAGACTTTGAATTAAATAATAATACGAAAGGCGAGATGGAAATTTCGTCCTCTGCTTCAAAAGCAAAAATATTTAGGATACCGACTAATGAAGAGCTCGTCATAGCGATGGATACTTCTGAAATAGTTGAAGAACAAAAAAAACATGCTGGATAAAATTATAGCCCAGCTTTTTAATTCTGCAGTTTAGCCGTTTCGAAAAACTTTTTGGGACGGCTATTTTATTTAACCAAACGTCAGATAATTGTAATTATATTCGCAGCATTTCCATTTCTAAAATTTTTGAAAAATGATTTTAGAAAACAATACCGGAAATAATCAGCAGATCATAATGTTTATTTTAAAGGGAATTTTATCATCATTTTATTAAATTCACCTCGTAATTTAAAACTGCAATAAATAAATGAGCGTAAAATGGACTTGAATATAAATGATAAAATTGTTCTTGTAAGCGCGGCAAGCAAAGGAATCGGGAGAGCGGCAGCCGAATTATTTGTAAAGGAAGGCTGTAAAGTCGCTATATGCTCAACCAATCAAGAGAATCTAATTAAAACGGCAGCCGAAATTAAAAAAAATTACGGAGCCGAACCTTTTTGGATTGTTTGTGATCTTAATGTAGAGGGTGATATCGAAAATACAGTTTTTGAAGTCCGAAAGCATATAGGTGAAATTGACATACTTGTTAATAACTGCGGGGGTCCAGCGCCGGGCAGATTTGACGACTTGAACGAACAAGATTGGTCAAACGGTTACAACCAGGTATTGATGAGTGCTGTAAGGTTTATTCGTCTTGTGCTTCCTTCCATGAAAGCCAATGAATTCGGAAGAATAATTAATATAACATCTCTTTCGGTAAAACAGCCGGTAGATAATTTAATGCTTTCGAACGCTTTTAGAAGCGCTCTGACTGCAATGTCAAAAACATTAAGCAACGATATTGGTAAGCATGATATTACGATAAACAATGTCGCACCTGGCTATACTCTTACAAGCCGTCTATATGAACTTGCCGTCAGCCGCGCAAAGGAAACTGGCGACTCTCACGAATTGATCTTATCAAAGATGGCAAGTGACGTGCCGATGAAAAGATTGGGCAGACCGGATGAAATTGCATCATTGATTGTTTATCTCGCGTCGAAACAAGCCGGGTTTATTACAGGGCAGACGTTTGTTGTTGACGGCGGAGTAGTTAAATCGACTTATTAAAAACGCTCTTAGTTCATTTATTGTTTTTCTCCATTAAAAGGGGACAATGGTGATAAAAGAAATTGAGTTGGAAATACCGCCAGATTTTATTTTCGAAAACGGCTTTCAAAAAAATATGATTGCCCGCAGATTAAAATTAAATCTAGAAGAAATAACCGCACACAAGATTATCAAGCGATCAATCGATGCTAGAAGGAAACCTCCTGTTTATATTTTAAGAACATTAGTCTATATAAACGAGAAGCCCAATCTGTATCTGCCTGTATCGAAGTATAAGAATGTAAGCGGGGCAAAGAAAGTTATAATTGTCGGCAGCGGTCCGGCTGGTATGTTTGCCGCGCTTAGATTATTAGAACTCGGCTTAAAACCTGTTGTCATTGAAAAAGGAAAGGATGTAAGAAGCAGAAGACGGGATATAAAAGAGCTTATGCAAAATCATAAAGTAAATCCTGTTTCAAATTACTGTTTCGGCGAAGGCGGAGCCGGTACTTTCAGCGACGGCAAGCTATACACCCGCTCGAACAAACGGGGTAATATTTCTAGTATATTAAATATACTCTGTGAACACGGAGCTGTTGAAGACATTTTGATTGACTCGCATCCCCACATCGGATCGAATAAACTTCCTAAAATTGTTCAGAGAATTAGAGAAACAATTCTTAATTACGGCGGCGAATATCATTTCGATTCCAAAGTAACTGATTTGGTGATTAAAAATAAGCTGAGCGGAGTAATCGTTAACAATAATACTGAATTTGTCGGCGAAGCTGTAATCTTAGCGACAGGTCATTCTGCGAGGGATATTTATTATCTCTTACGATCAAAAAATATTGACCTAGAAGCAAAACCGTTCGCAGTCGGGGTTAGAATAGAACACCCCCAGAGTTTGATTGATAGTATACAATATCATTCGAATGAACGGCATAGAAATCTTCCTGCCTCGAGTTACAGTTTAGCGTGTCAAGTCGATGATAAGGGAGTTTATTCTTTCTGTATGTGCCCGGGAGGTATTATTGTTCCGGCTTCGACTTCTCCCGATGAACTTGTTCTAAACGGGATGTCTGTATCACGTAGAGACTCGAAGTTCGCAAATTCTGGATTGGTAGTAACCGTATGCGAGTCTGATTGGAAGGAATTTAATCAGCATGGTATTTTTGCCGGATTGGAATTTCAAAAATCACTTGAACACTCGGCATATGAAGCAGGCATGAGGTCGCAAACAGCCCCGGCACAACGTGTCAGCGATTTTATTATAAGTAGAACTTCATCATCTCTGCCCCCATCCTCATATATACCCGGAACAATCTCATACCCAATTCACGAATTGCTCCCGAAAAGTATTTCGCATCGGTTAATAAAAAGTTTGGAAATTTTTAACAAGAAGATGAAAGGATTCATAACCGAGGAAGCACAATTATTAGCACCGGAAACACGAACAAGTTCTCCGCTCAGAATTCCGCGAGATAAAGAAACACTAATGCATATTAAATTGAATGGGTTTTTCCCAACTGCCGAAGGCGCAGGTTATGCTGGCGGCATTGTTTCTTCTGCGCTCGACGGTCAGAAATCCGCTGAAGCCGCTGCTAAATTTGTAGATAAGAATTAAGTCAAATATAAAATTATTCCGGCGGCCAGTTTGCTCGGAAAGAATTGTTATATTAAATAAATAAAAAAAAGTTTTATATGATCGGATAGTTCAATGCACAATTTTGACATTATCTATGAAGTCGTAGTCATACTCGCTGTTTCTCTTCCGATGATTTATCTTTTCAAAAAGATAAATGTCCCAAGCATTATAGGCTTTTTGATTGCGGGTATTGTTATCGGTCCTTATGGGTTAAAGCTTATTGCAGGCACGGAAGAAATTGCGGTGATGGCTGAAGTCGGGGTAATACTTTTATTATTCACAATCGGTATTGAAGTTTCCATAAAACAATTGATCGAGATGAAGCGTCTGCTGCTTCTCGCCGGCGGACTGCAAGTTATCTTAACTATTATTTTTGCTTTTGTGATTTTCTTATTGCTCGGCATCGGTTTCAATAAAGCTATTTTTTTTGGAATGTTAGTTAGCGGCTCAAGCACTACAATTCTTCTTCGTGTCCTTTCAGACCGGAATGAATTAGAGGCTCCACACGGAAGAATATCGCTTGGCATTTCAATTTTTCAAGATCTTGCCGTCGTGCCGATGATATTGACTCTGCCATTGCTTCATGATGCGGGCAGCAGCACTATCCCCTATATTCTGTTGCAGTTATTAATAGCATTTGGATCTGTAGCAGTAATAATAGTTCTCGCCCATTTTCTGATGCCGAAAATACTTTTCCAACTGGCTAATCTTCGAATAAGAGAAGCTTTCACTATAGGCGTAATATTGCTTTTGCTAGGCACGGCATATCTCACACATTCTATCGGATTATCATTTGCAATTGGAGCTTTCATTGCCGGCTTAATCTTATCCGAATCGGAATTCAGCCCGCAAATTATTGCAGAGATGCTCCCTTTCAAGGATGCATTCAACAGTATATTTTTCGTATCAATAGGAATGTTGTTGAACTTGGGTTTCCTCGTCGAATATCCACACATCATTTTAGTATTGGTTATTGGTGTGGTAATATTAAAAGCTTCTGTTGTTGTCATGATAATTAGGCTGATGCGGTTTCCTTTACGAACGGCAGTATTATCTGCTTTCACCGTTGCTCAGATAGGAGAATTCTCGTTTGTTCTGGCTCTTGAGGGCAGTAAATTTAATCTGATTACGCCTGAAGTTTATAATGCTTTTATATCCACATCTATATTTACGATGATGCTTGTACCGTTTACATTGCGGTTAACTCCTTATTTAACTTTTAAATCGGGGAAGTTTGAGACAAAAACTAAAGCTGAAGAATCTGTAAATGGTCTAAAAAATCATGTTATAATAGTTGGCTTTGGACTTAACGGTAAAAATCTTGCACGTGTGTTAAAAGAAACAGGCATAAAATATATAGTGCTCGATCTTAACCCGCAGACAGTCAGCAGAGGAAAAAAGGACGGCGAGAATATAATCTTCGGCGATGTAGCCAAAGATGAAATCCTATACCATGCGAAGGTCGATATGGCTAACATAATTGTATTCGCTATATCCGACCCTGGTTCAACAAAGGTTGCACTGCAAATTGTAAAAAGTATTAATCCGAACATTTATGCCATTGTTAGAACAAGATATACTTCTGAAGTCAATTTGCTTCAGAAGCTCGGCGCAGACGTTGTTATTCCCGAAGAATTTGAAACTTCGCTCCAGATATTCAGCAAGGTTCTTGAAAAATATCATATTCCGCTCAATGTGATAATGAAGCAGGTAGCTCTTTTAAGAGGCGAATCTTATTCGATGATGTTAAAAGATTCATCAGAACCAATTCCTTTGTCTCATCTAAATGAAATTCTTGCCGCCGGATTGACCGAGACCTTTTTTGTGGATGATTCAAATCCCATTGTCGGAAAGACATTAGCCGAACTTCACCTTAGGGCAAAGACGGGAACAACAATAATTGCTATTGTCCGAAATAATAAGACTATATCCAATCCCTCCGGTGCTGATAAAATATTAAGCAGCGATACTCTTGTAATTACAGGCACACACGATTCTGTGGATAAAGCTTTTGATCTGCTTAGCGGAAAAAACATTGATGATAATTCTATTTAATAAACCTTTCAATGTATTATGCCAATTTACAGACAAGGAACGGCGAAAGAATTTAAGTGATTTCATTAATTATAAGAATGTTTATCCAGCCGGAAGGTTAGATTACGACAGCGAAGGACTGGTAATACTAACAGACGACGGCAAACTGCAGCATAAAATTTCGGACCCTAAATTCAAACTATTAAAAACATATCTTGTGCAGGTGGAGGGAATACCCGGCGAAGAAGCTCTCAATATTTTACGCAAAGGGACAATATTAAAAGATGGATTGACAATGCCGTGCCGTGTAAATGCAATACCCGAACCTGAAATATGGGAGAGAAATCCGCCGGTACGTTTCAGAAAAAATATTCCCGCCTCCTGGATTGAAATCAGCATAAGCGAAGGCAGGAATAGACAGCTGAGGAGAATGACAGCGTCAATCGGCTGCCCGACACTAAGGCTCGTCAGAATTTCTGTGGGTGGCTGGAATCTCGACAATCTCAATCCAGGCGAATTTAGGGTTATTAAATAATTTGAATTTCAGAATGATTGTATCGCTCTTTACCTCTGAGTAATTAACGTAATTGCTATTTCTTTTAGTATTTATCCACAAAATAAATTATTTTTAAAGTAAACAATACTCACTATCTTTAAAAAACATTCAAAGGAATAAGATGAAACAAAAAACAATACTATTTGCATTTTTTATATTGTCGGTTTCGCTTTTAGCTCAGACCTCTTATCAGGGTCCTGCAAGCGGTTCCGTTCCTAATGGATACTCACATTCAGTTACATCTACATCCCTTATGAAAAAATCTGACGGTCAAAATTACAAGATGAGACTCTTTCTTCATCAAAAACCCACGGTAGAAATGGAAGCGGATCCTACGATACCAACGATGAGAGAAGGGGAGAATTATTATTCTCTTGACGGAAAACGAAGCATGTCAAAAACTGCTTCTCACGAGCCCGTTGTATTTAAAAGTTTTGTTGGGACAACAGATAACGGTTATATTCCGCCGGATCCAATTGTTGCTGCCGGTCCCGATCATGTTATTTATGCTGTAAATACGGAATTCACTGTTGTAGATAAGCAAGGCAGACAGCTCGCAAACATTGATGCAAGCGATTGGTACAGCCCTTTTATTTCCGTACAGGCAATTGCCGATCCGAAAGTTGTCTATGATCAATTCGACGGGCGATGGCTGCTTGTCTGGATAATTATAAATGACTCAAACAGCGAAGCTTATTATGTGCTTTCGGTTTCTGACGATTCGAACCCGATGGGCGATTGGATAACATGGTTTTTACCGTCGCATCTTAGGGGCAATACACCTGCCGGAAATTGGGCTGACTATCCGGGGATAGGCTATGATGACAAGGCGCTTTACTTTACTTCTAACAATTTTAAATTTGCAGGCGGATACGATTATGCCATGTTAAGAATCGTTCCGAAGAGCGATGTTTATGTATCTACTCCAGGCGAAGTTAATTACACGGATATCTGGGATATTAAATATCCCGGCACACAAAATACCGCTTTCGGTATAAGACCAGTGCGGTTTCATGACGCCTGGGATGAATATTATTTCGTTGCTTCAAGATGGTTTTCTACGCCGAGTTCATCAATGGGTCTTTACAAATTAACTGACCCTTTGAATAATCCCTCACTGGAAGCCATTGCTATAACCACAGCTCCTTACTCAATCCCTCCCACTCCTCAGCAATTAGGCGGCGGGGAATATCCCATCGAATTTAACGGGGTTCAGATCACACATGAACCGGTATTCCGCGATGGACTGCTATACATAACGCATCTTGCAAGTTACAAAACCGTTACCGGACTGCGCTTCCTTACGATTGATGTTTTTTCAGAAGCGGCTTTTACCGATATTATTTACGGCACTGATACGCATTATCATCTTTACCCTGCGATTGCTGTAAACGCTAATAATGACGCAGTTATTTCTTATAGCAGAACCTCAGCCAGCGAATACGTCGGCGCATTTTTTACTTTGATTGACGGCTCTACTCAGGAACCGACTATTACTTACACAATGCAGGAAGGTAGAGATAATTATGTAAAAGATTACGGAACGCAGCGTAACCGCTGGGGTGACTACATGGGCGCTTGGGTTGATCCTGCAGATGACCATAGCTTTTGGGTTTTTGCGCAGTACACAGATTCTAAAAATAGATGGGGAACATGGCTTACTGCTGTAAGACCGACTCCTTTTGAACAAGCTTATACCAAACTTGATGCATTCGAACTTGATTTCGGTAAAGGGGAAGTAAGCCTTGACGGTGCATCGAGGGTGGTAAAAATTGCAAATCTTGGAAGTCAAAATCTGATAATTAATAATTTTACAATATCATCAAACAATTTTGAAATTGAGAATCAGTTAAATTATCCTCTAACGATTGCTTCGCTTGATACGTTGGAGTTATCCATCAAGTTTACACCTGATGTGCATGGCGCCATTTCCGACTCGCTTATTTTGGTATCAAACGACCAATCAAGTCCCGATAATAAAGTATTACTTAAGGGTGAGGGATTTATAATTACGAAAGCCGTTCAAAACACGATGTATGCTTCAACCGGAAGAGGCGGCGGAAGTCTTGGAAGTATTTTGAGTATTGATCTATCAAGCGGAGCCGGCGAAGCTCTTGGAGAGCAGTCAGGGTTTAAACCTCTGCGGAGTATAACCATCAATACGAAAACAAACGAACTTCTGGCTATTAATAATATTCTCGGCGAGTCTCCTCTGCTCGTCCGTTTAAGAGCAAGCGATGGTTTAGGATATGAGTATAAATCAGTTGATCTTGATTTAAATGCAATAGCATTTGATAAAGATGGTGTTTTGCACGCTGTAACCACAGATAATAAATATTATCTGCTAGATTACGAATCACTTGACGAAACTTTTGTTTCAGAATTAGGATTAAGTATTGCTGCAATTACGTTCCACCCTCTTACAGGAGAGCTCTATGCATCAGTCAATGAAAGCACAGCTAAAGATCGAATCTATAAAATATCATCCGGAGGAGATACAATACGAGTGGGCAGTACAGGATTAGGCACAACAGTGGAGGCAATCGCATTCGATAATAATGGGAATTTATACGGCGCAGTTGGCAAAGAGACTCAACTAAGTAAATTTATTAGCATTAATCCTGAAAATGGCGAGGGAGAAGAAATAGGGGCAGTAGGTTTTAGAGGAGTACTTGGTTTAGCCTACGCTCACGATCCTGCTGTTAATGTAAGAGATAAAGAAGATCTTATGCCGGACAAGTTCGTATTGCTGCAGAACTATCCCAATCCGTTCAACCCGTCAACAAAAATCAGCTTCGGTCTCCCTGAAGTTTCCATTGTTCAGCTGAAGTTATTCAATGTTTTAGGACAGTTAATAGAAACTTTAGTAAGCAGCACGCTGAATGCGGGCTACCACGAAATCGAGTGGAGTGTTCAAAACAAAAACCTGAGCAGCGGGGTTTATATCTATTCTCTGGAAGCGAAAGGAGTTAGCGGAAAAGTTTTCAATGAAACAAAGAAGCTTGTCTTAATGAAGTAATATATAAATACCCGGGTTTACTTTCGGGTTAAATGAATTAGCCGCGAAGCGGAAAACCTTAAAGGCAGCAGCAGATAACCTTTAAGGTTTTTTTATATTAATTATTCCGACATTTTTCTTTTTTTTATTATTTTGAACTTCATTTCCGGATAATAAATAACAAAACAAAGGTGAAATAATGAAAAATTTGCTTACTATGATTTTAATGCTGATTTTCATTGTAATATCAAACGCAAATGACAAACAAAATAATATAATTTCCGGCAAAGTCGATAATTATACGCCGGGATATTTTGTCGTTAAATTTAAAAAACCAGACGGTTTGTTGAAAAAAAATACTGCCGCAATTAATGAGGTGGTTTCAAAATATAATGTAGTTAAACAGACTGCCCCGCTTTCAAATGCGAAGAATGAAATAATTAAAGATAAACTGAATCTTGATAATGTTTACGTTTTCCAGACGTCAATTGCTGCGGATATCAATAATATTGTTAAGGAATTATCTAATAGAAATGACATAGAATATGCCGAACCGTTGTATAGATCAGACCTTCATTACACTCCTGATGATCCGCTTTATTCTCAATTATATCACCTTCCTCAAATAAAAGCGGCCGATGCATGGGATGTTAAATTCGGCAGCAGCGATGTAATTATTGCTGTAATCGACAGCGGAGTAGACTGGGACCATGAAGATTTAGAATCAATGATTTGGCAGAATCCAAATGAAATACCTGATAATGGAATTGATGATGATAACAATGGTTATATTGATGATGTTCGCGGCTGGGATTTTATTTCGGATAAGCGCGACATTGATGCCGATCCGAACGAAGATTTTTTAACCGAAGATAATGACCCGATGGATTATCACGGGCACGGAACACATGTTGCCGGTATCGCCGGAGCCTCATCAAACAACGGGGTTGGAATTGCATCTGCCTCTGGCGGTGCTAACATCATGCCTCTTAGAACACACATGCGCAGCTCTTCCGGAACCGGTACCGGTTATTCCGATTGGTTTGCATCCGCTTACATTTATGCAGCAGACAATGGCGCACATATCACTAATTTAAGCTCCGGCAGCTCAGGGCAACTGGTTGTTGACGCTGCATTTTATGCATTCCTTAACGGTGTGTTGGTTGTAACTTCCGCTGGTAATTCGAATTCAATTTCCCCTTCGGTTATTGCCGCTCAGGACTGGTCAATCGCTGTGGCTTCAGTAAATCAAAATGATGTAAAAACTTACTACTCAAGTTACGGAGATTATGTTAAAGTCTCGGCTCCCGGCGGAGAGCAATTTGTCGGGAACGATACCTGGGGTATTTTAAGCACTGTACCGTATCCTGTTCCTCATTATAACGGGGCAAAGTACACGAAATTTCAAGGCACTTCGATGGCTTCACCGCTCGTTGCTTCATTAGCTGCTTTAATCAAATCAAACCAACCCGATATATCTGTTGTGGATTTATTTTCGAGAATTACCGGTACAACAGATAATATTGATGCAAGCAATCCGGACTTTATCGGACTTCTTGGCGCAGGCAGGGTTAATGCTAATAAAGCTCTCACACAGACAGTATCGGCAGAGCCAAATATAAAAGTAATATCCACGGTGATTGAAGACGCGGCAGGAAATAATAATGGCTTTCTGGATCCGGGTGAGACAGTTACGCTAAAAATTAAAATCAGAAATACATGGAAGGATGCCGATAACCTTTCTGTCAGATTAATTGCTGACAGCGAAGCGCCTTTAAATATTTTAAGTGATACTTACAATGCAGGCGATCTCAGGGGCGCCTTGGACTTTGATAATTCGGAAGCTTTAATCGAATTCACCCTATCGGCTGATGCCGGGATCTTGCCTCAGACTTTAGAGATGATACTTGAATTAAACGGCAGCGGTTTTTCACAGGACTTAAATTACAGACTTGCTGTAACCCCTGCAGTATTATTTATTGGAGATTTTGAATCGGAGAACGGCTATTTTGATTTTACCGGTGTGTTCATCAGTTCATTAAAACAAAATAGAATATCGTTTGATTATGTGCATAAAAATAATTTTGATATTGATTTAAGTGAGCAGTATAAAAAATATCAATCTATTATCTGGGGCTGTGAATGGGCTTTCCCGACTTTAGACGCAGACGACCGTCAATTCTTAACTGATTATCTACAAGGCGGAGGATCGCTTTTCATTTCTGGTCAAGATATCGGCTGGGACCTTAATGAGAACACCACAAACGCTGACGTGAATTTCTTTGAAAATTATCTGAAGGCAAGATATGTAGCGGATGTTGCCGGCGCATCAACGATATACGGCATCCAAAATGACGTAATTACCGACGGGCTACAGATCGACTTCCTTCAGGAAAAAAGAAGTAATGCAGAACAGTTTCCCGATGTGGTAGAACCAATCGGGGGCGCTGTTTCATTGCTCAATTATTCAAACGGTACAGCCGGGGCAGTTAGATACAGCGGAGATTACCGGCTTGTTTATTTCGCCTTCGGCGGTTTTGAAGCCGTTACAGATGATGATATCAAAAATATATTGATGATCAGAATTGTTAATTGGCTTTCAGGAATTAATTTTTCCCTCGAAAAGCTGCCGGACACCGAGAATATGTCTGAAGAAATACCTGTAATTTTCAGAGTGGAGCCAGGCTCTAAAACTATTAATGAATCATTACTCTATTGGAAAAATAATGATGAAGAATCGTATAATAAAATTATTATGCAGTCAGCCGGGAATGGAAATTACACAGCTTCGATCCCTTCCCAGAGTTCCGCGACGGTAATTTCTTATCTTGTTTATGCGGCTGCCGATGACGGTTCATATATAATTACTGAGGAATATTCATTTAATGTCGGTCCAGATCAAAAACCGCCGGAGATCAGCTTGATAGGAAATCCACTGAGAAACTCAGTTAATATTTTCGGACCGCAGAATTACCAATTCCGGATCAGCGCAACAGATAACATAGGTTTAGATTACGAAACAATAAAATTAAATCATAAAGTTAACGATGGCACTTTAAACTCTGTCACTATGAATGATGCCGGCGGTGATATTTTTACAGGTAGTTTTTCCTACATTGATCCATTGAACAAAGGAGATAAAATTAGTTACTTTTTCACTGGGCAGGATATTTCTGCCAATCAGAATATCGGCACTTCTGATACATTCTATTATTTCATCGATACAATACAAGTGATTGATGATTTTGAATTCGGTTTATCGGACTGGGAATTAGGGGAAGGATGGGGTTTGGCAAACCGCAGTAAATCCGGCGTCTATTCAATCAGCGACAGCCCGGATGGTTTCTATCCTAACGATTTGAATTCTGCTATTACATATTTGATACCTTTCAATTTGAGTGTCTATAAATATGCTGAAATAGAATTCTTCATGCGCGCTAATCTTGAACGCGATAAAGATAGTTTGTTCCTCGAACTAAGTGCTGACAACGGAAACTCATGGCAAAGCGTTCTTGGATACTCGGCAAGCTCAACATTGTTTAAGCAGCATAATATTGATATTTCGGAATTCACCGGTGAAGGTAATGAAGAAGTCAGGCTTAGATTCCGTTTACAGACTGATTCAGAAAATGAAAGGGATGGGGTTTGGATTGATGATATAAGTATTATAGTATCTTTTGATATACCCGTTTCGGCTGACGGCATTAATGATAATCTCCCGGAAAAATATTCACTTGAGCAAAATTATCCGAATCCATTCAATCCGACGACTGTAATCAAATATTCACTGCCTTTTGCGAGTAAAGTTAAGATTAAAATTACGAACATTTTAGGGCAGGAGATTGCAGAGCTTGTAAATAAAGAACAGAATGCAGGTTATCACCAGATAGAGTGGATTGCATCAGGTATTGCCACAGGAATTTATTTCTATTCAATTGAAGCTCAATCAAAGAATGGCAGCGAAACATTTTCTATAGTAAAAAAAATGCTGCTTCTCAAATAACTTTAAATTGATTTAAGGAAGGGTATGGCGGCACATGCCCTTCCAAAATATCATGTACGGATATCCAAATCATTAATTAAATTTGCCAGCCGGATTTTTCATTATCACTTACGCTTCGGGAATTATGGTAATCATTAAGAGCAGTTTATTAGATCAATTCAAAAATATTATTTTTGGGTTTAGCGCTAAGATTGACAGTGGACTTTCGGCACCTTATTATTTTAACCTCTCTAATTCGGTCAATGATAATCCTGACCGCGTTAAAATAAACAGGGAAAAACTCTTCTCTTTTTTAGGGATTCCACAGGAGAAAATAGTATTTCAAAAACAAATTCATTCAGATATAGTAACTGTAGTCGGTTCAGACTTGCTGATAGGCGAAAGCGACGCCATGATTACAAATCAAAAAGGTATCGGTCTTGCTGTGTCATCTGCTGACTGCTGTGCGGTTTTTATTTATGACGCAGTGCAAAAAATTATTGCAGCCGTCCATTCGGGCTGGCGAGGGACTCAAAAGGGTATTTTAGACAAAACGATTCTAAAATTTAAAGAAGAATTCAATTCGCATCCAAAAAATCTTTTTGCATACATTGCGCCTTCAATTTCTCAAAAAAACTATGAAGTTGGAAATGAAGTTGCGGTTCAGTTCAACAGAAAATATCTCTTTTATAATGAAGGGAAAATATTTCTCGATGTTACAACCGCAAATTATGACAAACTATTATCGGCCGGGCTGACGGATAACCAAATTCAGATTTCGAAACTCTGTTCATACCAAAATTCGGAATTACTTCATTCCTACCGGAGGGAAGGTCAGCATTCAGGCAGAGCTTTAGGAATACTATTCATGAAAAAGGAATAAACAATTGAGTCAAAATCTTAAAATTGCTTTGGGATATGCTCTGATCTGTATAATATGGGGGTCAACTTGGCTTGCCATTAGGGTCGGTCTTGATTCTCTTACCCCATTTTTATCGGCGGGATTGCGATTTCTGCTGGCTGCAGTTTTTATATTTTTAATGATGAAACTTAGAAACGTTGAGCTTCAAACCGACACTCTTGCAATCAGACTTTATCTGATAATGGGAGTGTTCTCCTTTGCTATTCCATTTGCTTTAGTTTATTGGGCGGAACAATTTATAGCCTCTGGTCTCGCTTCAATTCTTTTTGGCATATTTCCTTTTATGGTGATAATATTTTCGAGATTATTAATCCCAGGTGAAGTTATTGCGCCATTAACTTTTATCGGCGTGCTTCTTTGCTTTATCGGTATTTACGCTATTTTCTCCAATGACATCTCATTGAACATAGGGGAGGATTTTTGGGGAATGGCTGCAATACTGTTGAGCGCTACTATGCAAGCTGTTATTGCCGTAGTAATGAAAAAGTACGGACGACATCTCAATCCTTTGTCTATGAACTTAGTCCCGGTTTTCATCGGAGGCGTACTTCTTATACCGGTTGGATTATTATTCGAGGATATTTCATCCAACATTCTCGATTGGAAAGCAGTTTCCTCGGTTACTTATCTTGCGTTTTTCGGAACGCTTATTACCTTCACGACTTATTATTGGCTGCTGAAGAGAATTAGTGTAGTTATTCTTTCATTATCCTCTTTCATCACTCCGATTATAGCAGTCATTCTCGGTTGGATAATTTTGAATGAAGAATTTTCAGACAGCGATTTGATTGGCTCGGCATTAGTGCTAATTGGAATTTTATTCGCTAATTTTAGAGGGTTGTTAAAATACATCAAATCAAAATATAAGCTTGCGTGATATGATAAATATTATTCGAATTAAAAATGCGGTCTTCTACGCCTATCACGGCGCGTTGAAAGAAGAACAGCATATAGGCGGCAGATTTGAAGCGGATGTGGAAATGTTTACCGACTTCAGCGCTGCAGCTGCGGAAGACGACTTAAAGAAAACTATTAACTACGACGAAGTTTATAAATTCATTAATAGAATTGTACATTCAAAAAAGTTCTATCTTATCGAAAGTCTTGCTACAGTTATAGCTGACGAATTGCTGAATAATTTCAAGGAAATTAGGAAAATAATCGTCAAAGTTAGAAAAAGAAGTGTGCCGGTTGGAGGGGTAATAGATTTTGTCGAAGTGGTTGTTGAAAAAGAAAATGGCAAATAGAAGCTTCCTATCATTAGGATCAAATATCGGCTGCAAAGAAGCATATTTAACTGAAGCCATTCATCTTTTAAACAATGACGGGAAATGCGCAGTAAAAAATATTTCTTCGTTATACGAAACATCAGCCTACGGGAAACAAAATCAGCCTGATTTCTTAAATGTGGTATTAAAAATAGAAACCGATTACACGCCCAAAGAATTGTTTGACAGGATAAAATCTATTGAGGTATTGACCGGGCGGAAAAAAAGAGAACGCTGGAGCGAAAGGGAAATTGATATAGACATTCTGCTTTTCAATAACGAATTGATTGAAACTCCCGCCTTAATAATTCCTCATCCAGGAATGATTAAAAGGGATTTCGTTCTGGTGCCTCTCCTTGAGCTCGATTCGGAATTACGCCATCCTGCCACAAAAATTTTATTAAAAGAATACTTAAAAACTATCAAAGAAAATTATATATTAAGTAAAACTAAATTTAATCTGTTGGAATTAAGCGGCGGGAAACTTTGAACGAGATTAAATACATTGCAATAGAAGGAGTGATAGGAGCAGGTAAGACATCTCTGGCTCACAGACTTGCCAACCGGCTCGGGGCTAAACTTATTCTTGAAGAATTCGAATCGAATCCTTTTTTAGAAAAATTTTATGACGACAGAAAAAGATTTGCGTTTCAAACGCAGATGTTCTTCTTAATTAACCGTTACAAGCAGCAGCAAAAACTTAATCAGGAAGATCTTTTCGCTGAATTTATAGTTTCAGATTATATTTTTGATAAAGATCAGATATTTGCTTATCTGAATCTCTCCGACGAGGAAATTAAATTGTATGAAAATATTTTCCCTTTGCTCCAACGGGATCTCAGAAAACCTGATCTTGTGATATTTCTTCAATCAAGTGTTGACAGACTTCTATACAACATTAAGAAGAGAAGCAGACGAATCGAGAGGAATATTACGCGAGCTTACATTAAAGAGCTAAGCAATTTTTATAATGATTTTTTCTTCAAATACAACAACACACCGCTTCTTATTGTAAACACTACAGATATAGACTTCGTCAACAAACAGAAGGACTTTGATGAATTGTTTGAACAGATATTCCGGGGCGACCGTGCATTTATTGAATATTTCAATCCAGTGACGGAATAGTCTAATGACACGGTTTATTTTATTTCTTATTTTTGGTTATTTTCTTTATCTCGGGATAAAACATATCTATAATTTATTTGCCGCAAGAGATCAACAAAATATAAACCAGATGAAAAAGAACAAAGCCGGTTCGAAAATAGACAATAAGGATATTATTGAGGCGGATTTTGAAGAGATAGACCAGAAAGAGAAAAAATAGAATATGCCTCCTGGCTATAAAATTATCCTTCGTTCATTATAGTTGAATTTGAACATAAACCCGTCTAAAAAAAAACTATACTAATTTTAACACGTAATTCATCTTTGAATTTAAATCTATTGACAATATATTTAGCCCTAATTTTTTGAAAAAAAAACAATAATATGAGACCTCAAGTTTACATTTCTGATCTATCCAAGCATGTAGGGAAATCAGTTACCCTAAAAGGCTGGCTTTATCACCGTCGTTCTAGCGGTAAGGTTAAATTCTTGATTTTACGAGACGGCACCGGTTATCTGCAATGTGTAGTTTTTAAAGGCAACGTATCAACCGAAGTATTTGAAAACGCAGAAAAACTTACACAGGAATCATCTTTCGAGATTACTGGCGCAGTAAAGTTAGAGCCGAGAGCTGTCGGGGGATATGAGTTAGACGCTGTTGACGTTAAAATTATTTCAATCTCAAGCGAATACCCAATTACGCCAAAAGAACACGGCATAGAGTTTTTAATTGATCACAGGCATCTCTGGGTTCGTTCTAAAAAGCAAGTAGCCGTTTTAAAAATCCGACACAGAATAGTTAAAGCAATAAGGGATTTTTTCGATATGCGCGGATTCGTACTCTTCGACCCTCCAATTATTACTCCGAATGCTTGCGAAGGTACTTCCACACTATTCGAGTTTGATTACTTTGATTTGGGCAAAGCCTATTTAACACAATCCGGGCAGCTATATGCCGAAGCGGGCGCTCTCGCTTTAGGAAAAGTCTACACATTTGGGCCAACATTCAGGGCAGAGAAATCTAAAACAAGAAGACATCTTACAGAATTTTGGATGGTTGAGCCTGAAATGGCATTTTATGATCTTGATGATAATATGGACCTTGCCGAAGAATTCCTTGAATATATCGTTCAAACTGTACTAACGGAAATGAGACCTGAATTAGAAATTCTTGAAAGAGATGTTACCAAGTTGGAAAATATCAAGAGACCGTTCCCCAGAATTTCTTATGACGAAGCTGTGCAGATACTTCTTGAAAGCGGCATCGACTTTGAATGGGGCAATGATCTCGGCGGAGGCGATGAGACGATCATCTCTGATAAATTTGACAGACCTGTTATGGTGCATCGTTATCCTTCTCAAGTAAAAGCATTTTATATGAAAAGAGATCCGAAAAATGATAAACTTGCCTTAGCGGTTGATGTCCTTGCCCCGGAAGGCTATGGTGAAATTATCGGCGGCAGCCAGCGCGAGGACGATCTCGATAAGCTCCTCCACAGAATAAAGGAACATAACCTGCCGCAAGAATCTTTTGAGTGGTATTTAGATTTAAGAAGATATGGCTCTGTTCCTCATTCGGGTTTTGGTTTAGGACTTGAACGCACTGTATCCTGGATTTGCGGCATTGAGCATTTAAGAGAAGCCATACCTTTTCCAAGAATGATATACAGAAATACACCTTAACAAATCCATCTATGAAATCATGAAAAACAAAAAACTGCTTATTCTTTTTATTTTTATATTTTCTAATCTGTTAAACAGTGTTTTAGCGGCTTCACCGTCGGAATTGACAGTTAGTATTGAGCCTGTCGAACATTCGCTGCCCCCGGCATTTATGGTGATTCCTTTTGTAGTTCTACTTCTTGCAATTGCAACAGGACCTCTCTTTTTTCATCACTATTGGGAAAAGAATTATCCAAAAATTTCCGTTGCACTCGGCTCATTTACGGTACTTTATTATATTATTGTATTGAACGATACTCACAGCTTATTGCATACATTAGCCGAATATTTATCATTCATAGCCCTTCTCGCTTCATTGTTTATTGCATCAGGCGGAATTTTGATAAAGATTGAAAGGAAATCTACCCCTTTGCTCAATGTAGGAATTTTATTATTCGGTGCGCTGATAGCAAATATCATAGGTACGACCGGCGCATCCATGCTGCTAATAAGACCTTATATGAAAGTCAATAAAGACAGGATAAAGCCTTATCATATAATATTTTTTATTTTTTTAGTCAGCAATATTGGCGGCGCACTAACCCCAATTGGCGACCCGCCGCTTTTCCTCGGGTTCCTTAGGGGAATAGAATTCTTTTGGTTTATTCAGCATGTATGGTATATCTGGCTCCCGACCATACTTTTGATTGCTGTAATTTTTTATCTAATTGATTCGAGGAACAATCAAAATGAAACGGAAGAAAATTATTCTGGTAAATTTGTGTTCAGCGGTTTTAAAAATGTAGTGTTTCTTGTAATTGTAATTATATCCGTATTCATAGACCCGGCAGTCATTAGCTGGGTGCCAAGTTTTTATCCGCTTCCTTTTGGAATCAGAGAAGTAATTATGTTCTCCGTCTGTTACTTATCTTATATAATGGCGGATGAAAAGATATTGAAAACCAATGAATTTGATTTTGAACCGATAAAAGAAGTTGCGTTTTTGTTTATCGGGATATTTGCCACTATGATTCCTGCGCTCCAGTTGATTGCTTATGAAGCAAAGCTTTACGGGGAACAAATTAATGCCGGGATGTTTTATTGGGCTACTGGTGTGCTTTCTGCCTTTCTCGATAATGCACCCACGTATTTGAATTTCTTAAGCGCTGAGATGGGTAAGTTTGTCATGGATATTAATCTTAAGGAGCAGGTTCACAAATTTTCGGTCGAACAGCCCCTTTATCTTACATCAATATCTGTTGCTGCCGTATTTTTCGGCGCAATGACCTATATCGGGAACGGACCGAACTTTATGGTAAAATCGATAAGCGAGAGAGCCGGCATAAAAATGCCGAGCTTTTTTGTCTATCTAATAAAATACGCTGTCCCAATTCTTCTTCCTATATTTACAATAGTATGGTTAATATATTTTTATGGGAGAGGTTAAGATGAAAAAAATTGCTGAGGTTATAAAAACTGAATTTCGCGGTATGCATTATGGAAACAGACTGCTGCTGCCTTTCAATGCAGATATACTGAAGATAATAATTGAGAATGACATCATCACTGACTTTAGCTGCAGTGAGAACGGCGCACAATACACCCGCACAGAGAACTATACCGAGATATATTTTCATGATTATCAGAATCTCGAAGATATCGTCACTAAGTACGAAATGATCAAAATGGTTGTTGTTGAAGCTGGAGACGATATTTTTAATTTTGCCAACCACAAGAAAATTATTTTAAGAATTTGTAAGGATCATATCGTAAAAATTGAATGGTCTCCTGAAGATATAATTTTTATCGAATAATAAATCAAAAGAGATATACAGATGATACCGTTATTTTCAACAGAACAGATAAGAAAGGCTGATGAATATGCAGCCGGTGTGTTGGATATCCCCGGTATTGTATTAATGGAAAACGCTGCAAGAAGTATTTATGAAATTACTTTTAGAACCTTTCCGTGGATTAATTCATTAGACAGCATAGGAATTGTTACAGGAAAAGGTAATAACGCAGGTGATGGCTTTGCGGCTGCCCGTCATTTTGCCAACAACAATTTTAGAGTGGAAGTACTTTGCATTGCTAAACCCGGAGAACTAAGAGGCGATGCACTTAAGAATTATTTGATATTGAAAAAACTTTCCGTTAAAAATGATTTAATATCACTCAAGCATTATAAAACTATTAAAGATATTAAGATTATGAGCCGCTGTGCCGTTATTTTTGATGCCATACTTGGGACAGGCGCCCAAGGTGAAGTTAGAGAGCCTATAAAGAGTATTATCGAGGAATTAAACGAGCTTAATTCAATCAAAATATCTATTGATATTCCTTCCGGCTTGAATGCTAATACTGGTTACGGAAATACAGTCTTTGCAGCGGATCTTACAATCACATTAGCAGAATTTAAAAAAGGCTTGTTCTTCAACGAAGGCTACAGAATGAGCGGAGAAGTTATTAAGGGAACGATTGGAAGCGGTTCGGAATATTTTGACAGTCTTGATGTGAATTCATATTTGATAGAACCCGAAGACGCACTACCGGGAATTCCTATCAAAGATTTGGGCGCGAATAAGTATTCTTCGGGAAAAGTATTAATAGTCGCCGGTTCCGGCTTGTTTCCTGGCGCTGCGGTGCTTACCTCCAAAGCAGCATTGAATTGCAGTGCTGGCGCGGTTGTTCTGGCATTTCCGAGATCAATAAAGGAAATCGCACAGATAAAACTCAATGAAGTAGTTGTTAGGCCGTACGAAGATGATTACTGCGAAATACTCACAATTTATAATCTGAAGGATTTGCAAGAAAAAATTGAGTGGGCAGACGTTATTGCCATTGGGCCAGGGCTTGGCAGGGCAAAGGAAACTTCTTCGGCAGTGATAGAAATGATCCGCCGCTACCCCGGTAAGCGCTTTGTGGTTGATGCTGACGGCATTTGGGCTTTTAATAAAAAATATTCCAGATATAATATCTCTAATTGCGTATTTACTCCGCATCATAAGGAGTTTGCAGACTTATTGGGGATTTCATTAGGCGGGCTTAAAGCGGATTTACTAACTTACGGCAGAAAGTTTGTAAAAAAAACCGGCGCCCATCTTGTTCTTAAAGGAGCTCCAACAATTATTTTTACTCCTAACGGAGATGCACTAATAAATTCTGCAGGCAATCCGGGCATGGCAAAATTTGGGACTGGTGATGTATTGACCGGGGTTATTTCGGCTTATATCTCATGTACTGAAAATGTTGAAGAGGCAATTATTTCTGCTGTTTATATTCATTCTCTCTCTGCCGATTTGCTCAGCATTCAACAGACTGAAAACTGCTATAATGCAACAGATATACTAAACAATATCCCAAATGCGGTCAAATTCATTGAAAAATCAGTTTTATAGTTTGCTCAAGAATAATAAAAAATCATTAGTCTATTTTGCGTTCGGCATTTATTGGCTCGGGCTCTTTATTGCGACAAGCGTTCCCTCTGAAACTCTGCCTTCAGTTAATGTCTCGGATAAAATTCAACATTTAACCGCGTATTATTTCCTCTCGCTGTTGGGCGGATTAACAATACATTTGCAAGTGAAATTTCAGGCATTAAAAAGGAAATTTTATTTCTCAACAATACTTATTTTTTCCATTTACGGTACCATTGACGAAATACATCAACTTTTTATACCAGGTAGATTTTTTGATATTGCCGATGTCGCAGCTAATCTAATAGGAGTTATATTAGGGGCGCTAACACTTTGGTTATTCTTTAATAAATTTATGACAGGCTTCGGTGGAACAAAAACTATATAATTTTGTAAAATTTTTAAACAACTTAATTGACAAAAGCCCAGGCATTTTTTAAGTTTCACTTGTGGTTTTTGTAATAAGGAGGGAAAAGTGGCGTTAAATAAAAATCCGAAAGTGGATTTAAAAAGAAAATACAGAAGGTATTTTGAAACGAGCTTAATAATATCACTATTAATGATTATTGCAGCATTCAAATACTTTCCGCAATTTGATAAGGGTGATGTGAAATTTGATGCGCCTCAGGAGTTGATTGATGTTGAGGATGTAGAACACACAAAGCAAGAGGCAGCGCCGCCGCCTCCGCCTAAACCGCCTATACCTATTGAAGCTCCTTCGGATGATGTCCTGGAAGATATTGAGATAGCTGACACGGAATTAGATATTGATGCGGCTGTATCTGCGCCTCCGCCTCCTCCTAAAGAGAAAGAAGATGAAGATGTAGAACCCGTATTCTTCATAGCTGTTGAAGAAATGCCCGAGCCCATTGGAGGCATCGCAACAATTCAATCAAAAATTGTTTATCCGGAAATTGCAAAAAGAGCCGGCGTACAGGGACGTGTTTTCGTAAAAGCTTTTGTGGATGAGAATGGTGTGGTAACGAAAGTAGAATTGATTAGAGGCATCGGAGCCGGCTGCGATGAGGCAGCCATGGAGGCTGTTAAAAAGACCCAGTTCAAACCCGGTAAACAACGCGGCAAGCCGGTAAAAGTTCAAGTAACAGTACCGGTGCTCTTCAAACTTCAATAAGTTTCGAAGGCTGCCAAAAAAGGGCAGCCTTTTTTTTTATTCTTTTTTTTATGCCTGCAACAAAAATCACGCAACTAATGATGAAACATTAATGTTTTAATTACGACTAAAGGTTCGGTTTTACAAATTTTTTGTAAGAAATATTTAATAAATAACTACACAGAAATATGTTAGAACTTATATTCTGTCCATTTAAGAAAAATATTGGGAGTTGCTTTGATCAGAAGTATTTTGTTTTTTCTGTTAATTCTGCCTGTGCATATCATTTGTCAAAATGAAAACAATTCGGAACTTGATCAGCTAATAGATCTTGCCTTAAAGAATAATCATAGCTTGCGTCAAAGTAAAATTGAATTTGAAAAAGCCAAGGAACAAGTTTGGGAAGCATACGGTTCATCCCTGTTCCCACGTATTGACGGGACCGTAACCTATCAGCGTGCAATTGAACGCGCACGATTTATTATTGAAACCCCGTTTTTCAGCGGAAGTTTTCCTGTAGGTTCTCAGAATACTTTAACAGCACAAATATATGCCGAGCAGCCGCTATTTACTGGGGCAATGTTCTTAGCAGTAAATATTGCCAGAACCTTTGCCGACATCTCTATGCAGGGTTATCTTTACACCAGGTCGGATGTTGTTATGAAAGTTAAGGAAGCTTATTACACCTTTTTGCTTGCAAGTTCCTTTATCGATTTGGCTCAGCTGCAATTAAAACGAGCCGAGGAAAATTTAGCAAATACAAAATCAATGTATAATGCAGGGCTTGCCGCAGAATACGACTTTATCCGTGCGAACGTTCAATATCAAAATTTGATCCCTGCACTTACCGAAGCAGTGAACCAAAAGAAGTTAGCATTAAACAATTTGAAACTAATCCTCGGAACCGACTTAGAATCCGAAATCAATATCGACGAAAAATTAGTTTTCGATGAACACATGCTGCCTGATTTTGAAGAAGGGTTAAATGAATTGTTTCTCAAAAATAAGATAATTAGGCAGTCTGTGCTTGATTCTGAAATGAAAGAGCTTATTAAGTCTTATCAGTTTACCGAACACTTTCCTAAGGTTACGGCATTTGGGACATGGCAGACTCAGACTCAGGAAGAAGATAAACGTGCATTCAACGACTGGCGTTATTTTAATTCCCTCTCTGTCGGGGTTACGATGAAAGTCCCAATATTCAGCGGATTTACAATTGATTCCAAAGTCGAGCAGGCTGATCTGGATCTTAAAAAATCCTTAGAAGGACTTGCTTCAACGAAAAAGGCACTGCGCAATGAATACGAGAATGTTTATCTGACCATAGTTAAAATCAAAGAGCAAATCGCCGCTTTCAAGGCATCTATGGAAGAATCAAACAAAGGCTACGATATTGCAGTAAAAAGATTTAATTCAGGTTTGGGAACACAATTAGAAGTTACAGACGCTCTTCTAAATGTTACTAACTCTGAAATCAATTATCTTCGGGCGGTTCACAGTTACTATTTAAACAACGCCGCTTTAAATCATCTTTTAGGCAAAGAAAAATAAAGACAAAATAAAATGAGGTTAATATGAATATCATTAGAAATTTATTTCTGGCAGGAATAATTATAGTTCTTTCCTTGCAAATAATTTCTTGCGGGGAAGTGGAAGGGTCCGAAAATAAAACTTCGGAAAAAGAAACAAAACAAATATCCGTTTCAACATTAAAAGTATCCGCTGACGATTATACAGATTTTATAACTGTGCTTGGTGTAGTCAATTCCAGACAAAGGGCTAATCTTGCTTCCTTTGAAGGCGGGAAAATTAAGAATGTAATAAAAGATAAAGGCGCGCTTGTTAAAAAAGGCGACACCCTCATAGTCATGGACAATGATATTATGAAAGCATCGCTTGACGCAGCAGCGGCACAATTTGATCTTGATGATATTAATTTCAAAATGCAGGAACAAATTTACAAGGAAAATGTGAACAGCCAATTCCAATTTCTGCAGGCGAAATACAGACGAGAACAAAGCCTTGCAAATTATGAAATGGCGAAGTCCCGCTACAACAAGACCTTTATAACAGCCCCATTTGACGGCGTTGTTGATAAGAAATATTTTGAAGAAGGCGAGTTTGCTGCACCGGGTTCGCCGCTCGTTGAACTCATTGATATTACCAGCTATAAAGTCGAAGCCGGCGTCCCCGAAAGGTTTATCGGCGAGGTTAAAGTCGGCGGGAGTTGCCTTATAACGTTTAAACCAAATTCATCGGAACAGGTCTCCGGAACTATTACATTTGTAGGTTCGTCAATTAGAGCAGATAACAGAACCTTCCCTATAGAGGTTACTCTTAACACAGCATCTAATAAACTTAAATCGGAAATGGCAGCCGAAATCCTCATTAAGAACAGTCAGTACGATAAAGTTTTTATAATACCCGAAGAAGTAGTGACAAGAATTGATAACGGCTATATGATCTTTATTGAAGAGAATGGAATAGTTAAGAAAAGACTAATAGAAATATTAGGCCGAACGGGAACGAATGTAGCCGTTAAAGAAGGTTTATCAGAAGGGGATAATCTCATCACGGTAGGTTATCAAAATTTAATAGAAGGACAGAATGTTGTTGTTGTCAATGAAGGATTATAGTATATGAAGATTACCAATGTAAGTATTGATAACCGAACCAGTGTTTTTATTTTTGTTGCAATAATTATAATTGTCGGTCTTGTAAGCTATTCTTCTTTGCCGCGTGAATCAGCGCCGGATATACAAATACCCTTGGTTATTGTCTCAACTCCTTATTTTGGGGTATCACCGCAAGATATTGAGTCACTAATCACTCAACCTCTTGAGAAAGAATTGAACACAATAGCTGAGGTAAAGAAAATAACTTCTTCTTCCTTCGAAGGATACTCTCTTATTAGAGTAGAGTTCGAAAGCGGATTTAATATTGATGATGCGCTGCAGAAGGTGCGTGATAGGGTAAATAAAGCAGAATCAGAACTACCAGCCGATGTAGAAAAACCGGAAATAATTGAAATTAATTTCTCTGAATTCCCGATCATTACTTTTAATATATCCGGACCGCAGGGGTTGGTAAAGCTAAAAGATATTGCCGATGATATTAAGGAAGACATCGAAAATGTCGAGGGAGTTCTTGATGTAAAAATAAGCGGGGGTTTGGAAAGAGAAGTAAAAATTGACGTTGACCTTGAGAAATTGATCCACTATAACGTGCGGTTTGACGACGTAATTACTGCCATCAGCGACGAGAATCGAAATATTCCAGGGGGAGTAATTGATATCAATAATTCAAGTTTTTTAGTCCGAATACCAGGCGAATTTGAAAAACCTTTTTTAATCGAAAATCTTATTATTAAGATCAAGGATGGGAAACCAATTTATATCAAAGATGTGGCAGAAGTGAATTATTCTTTCCAGGAGCGTACGACATATTCACGGCTTAACCGAATCGACTGCGTAACCGTTGATGTATCAAAGCGTGTCGGTGCCAACATAATTGACATTGCTAAAGAGATAAAACAGATTATAGGGAAGTATGAAACTGAATATCCAGCAAATATTAGCTTCGCGATCACTGTTGATCTTTCGCAAGACATTGAACGAAGCGTTACAAATCTAGAGAATAATATTTTTTCGGGGTTAGTGCTTGTTTTGATTGTTCTGTTTACGCTGCTCGGTTTAAGAAATGCATTTTTTGTTGCAATAGCAATTCCTCTAAGTATGCTTATTTCATTCATTATACTTTCAGCTTTAGGTATAACCCTAAATTTTATTGTTCTCTTTTCCTTGATTCTTGCTTTGGGTATGCTCGTTGATAATGCGATCGTAATAATCGAAAATATTTATAAATTTCTTGAAGAAGGTAACGATTTAATAACCGCATCCAAGCTCGGTTCAAAAGAAGTTGCCTGGCCTATAACTACATCAACATTAACAACATTAATGGCGTTTGCTCCTCTAATGTTTTGGCCCGGCGTAGTGGGTGATTTTATGGAATATCTGCCGTTGACTTTAATTGTTACTCTCTCTTCATCTTTGTTCGTTGCGCTTGTGATAAATCCTGTAGTTGCATCTAAATACATGAAGCTCGAGAAAAAGAAAGTGACCGAAGCGAAGACGTCGTGGAAGAGATTATTAAAGTCAGTCAATTCAGCAACGCATTATTTCAACGAGACAATACTTGAAAAAAGCATATCATCATATCAAAGATTTCTTGAAAAAGCTATTGGACCTGACCGCAGTGAAAATAAAAAAATTAGCAGCAGGACATGGTTAGGGCTGTTGTCACTCATCATGTTTTTCATTGTTACAATTATTCTGATTTCTATCCCCCAGATCCCGGCAGTTTTTACAACAATCGTGGGTTTGGCAATAGGAATTTCGATCATGTTTGTTTTCACAAATCCAAGATTAAAAGTACTCACTTCAACAATAATAATCTTGTTTCTGATCATAGAATTATTTACTCAGTTTGGCTATGGAGTAGAGTTTTTCCCTAGTACCGATCCGGAAAGAATTTATATAAACGTTGAGAGCCCCACAGGAACTAACCTTGAGATGTCTAATAGAATCGCAGGATTAATTGAAAACAGAATTATTGAACTTGACGAAACTAATATTAAAGAATACATTACAAATGTTGGAATGTCGAATAACCCCTTTGATGGAGGGGCAGGATCAACCCCAAATAAAAGCACCATAACAATTCAATTTATTGATTATGACAATCGAAGCGAGAGCTCCAGTATTACGACGGAGAGAATTAGGAAAGCGGTAATGGATATACCCGGCGCAGAGATTGAGGTTGCCAAACAAGAAAACGGACCTCCAGTCGGACCGCCCATAAGTGTTGAAGTAATTGGCGAAGATTTCAATGTGCTTGGAAAAATCGCCAAAGAAATTCGCGGGCAAATAGCTGATATTCCTGGAGTAGTGGATTTAAAGGATGATTATGATTCGGGCAGACCCGAAGTCAAGGTTTTAATCGATCGAGAAAAAGCGGCGCTTTATTCAATGAATACTACGCTTATAGCCAACCATATCCGAACCGCTATTAATGGATATGAAGCGTCGAAATTCAGGATTAACGAAGAAGAATATGATATTACCGTCAGGCTTAAGAAAGATCAAAGAGAAAGTATTGATCTTTTGAATAATATGCGGATTACGTATAATGATAAACAAGGCAAGAGTTTGAGTGTGCCGTTGAATTCGGTTGCTGATATTAAATACGATCAAGGACCGGGCGGGATAAAACGAAAAAATTTAAAAAGGGTAGTAACAATTACTGCAAATGCGGATGAAGGCTTTAATGAAAATGCCGTATTGAACAGCGTGATTTCGAAACTTTCGAGTTATCAGCTTCCGCCTGATTACAAAATCGATTACACAGGGCAGAATGAAGAGCAAGCAAAAGCTGCAGATTTCTTGACACGTGCTTTTTTTATAGCATTTATGGGAATATTTTTAATACTGGTAATCCAATTCAATTCTTTCAGTCAGCCGTTGATGATAATGGCGGCTGTAACAATATCGCTTATTGGCGTTTTCATTGGGCTTATTGTATTTGCAATGCCATTCGGTATAATTATGACCGGGATCGGGGTTATAAGTCTTGCCGGTGTAATCGTAAATAACAACATCGTTCTTATAGATTACATCAACATATTACGAAAACGCGGCGATAGCGTAAGAGATTCCGCAATCAATGCAGGAATAAGAAGATTTCGACCGGTAACGCTAACGGCAGTTACAACAATTCTCGGTCTAATACCTCTTACTTTTGGGTTCGGGTTTGATATATATACTTTATCAATACAAAGCGGCGGTGTGGATGCAGATTTCTGGAGGTCAATGGGAGTTGCCGTTATTTTCGGACTTTCTTTTGGCACTATTTTAACTCTTGTAATTATGCCAATAATGTACACAACCGTTACAGATACGCCTGCAGCACTTAGAGCAACTTTCCAAGATCTAAAAAATAGTTTATTTAAGACAAAGAAAAGCAAGAATTGATAGCGCACCCGGAATTTAATTTATAAATTCCGGGCGCATGATTTCCGAAGTAAAAAATTGCACTAACATTCAACTTACCTTAATGTTTAACACATTAATTATTATTAAATTAGCAATGCCGCCGGCAGGGCAGTTTATTTTCAATTAATGAATATTATTATGAATGTAATTTCGGCTGAGAATGTTGAGTTTTATTATGAGGCGCAGGCTAATGAGAATAATTTTATTCTTCGTAATATTAATTTAACTATCCAAAAAGGCGAGTTTATTTCTTTGCTCGGGCCTAATGGATCAGGCAAATCAACACTCCTAAGATTATTATCAGGTTTTCTTAAATCAAGAATGGGAAATATTTCGGTTGCTGGCAGAGAAATAACAAGTTATCAGCGAATGGAACTTGCCAGAAAAATTGCCTTTGTGCCTCAAAAGAACTCTGCGTTTTTTGCATTTTCTGTATATGAGATAGTAGCAATGGGGAGAAACCCCTATCTAAATAATTTTGGCTTTGAATCAAAGTCCGACCGAAAGTTGATTTTGAATACGCTGGAGATGCTGGATTTGGATAAACTGAAAGAAAAGGGAATAAATGAAATATCCGGCGGTGAGGCACAAAGAGCGTTTTTAGCGAGGGCTCTTGTTCAACAAGCCGATATTCTAATACTGGATGAAGCCGATGCACACCTGGATCTCGAGCATCAAATTAATATCTACAAAATATTATCCCGTATCAGATCCGAAAAGGAAATCACGATAATCGCTGCATCGCATGATTTAAATTTAGCTGCCCAATTCTCTGAAAGGGCAATAATATTGAATAACGGCGCTATTGTAACCGATACTTCTATTCGGCATGCATTAACTGAAAAGAATATTATGAAAATCTTTAAAGTTAAGTCAAAGCTGGAATCTTCAGAAGATAAATTAACGGTAACTATCCTTTCGGAAGAATAAATTGAATAATATATCTACACGCTTAGTTATAATTCTCTCCTCGCTGTTCGCTCTAATTAATTTCTTGGTCTTGATTGTATTGAAGCACCATATAAACGGATTGCAATTGCAAAAATTTAACATCGCTTACACCGGAAATTTTATTCTTGTAATCTTAGCTGTCTCATTGCTTTTCAGTTTGAGCATTAGTTATTTAAAAAGAAAAGAACTTGATACTAAAACTAAGATACTCTTTCTGGCGCTTTCATTGACCCCTTTGCTGATTATTGTGTTGATAATATTAGTGATGAAAAACATCATACTACTTCCAGAAGCCTACGCTGGAATTTACCCCTTTAAAAGGGTTTCTATCGGCTTATTGTTTGTCTCAAATCTTTTTTGCATAATATACTTGCTTTCCTTTGCCTGGCTTCATCGATTTTACAGAGGAGTGTTTTTAATATTAAAAACTTTTGGCGCGGCAGTCTTCATGATGATTCTTTTAATACTGTTTGCATTTTTCTACTCGATAAACACTTCAAAAAATACCAATGCAATGAAAGCTGATAAAAAACTTGGCATTATTCCAGGTGCAGCCGTTTGGAGCTATGATAAACCCAGCCCGCTTTTTTTAGGAAGAATTGAGAAAGCACTTTCTCTATACGATTCGGGGGTTATTGCGGCAATTCAGGTAATGGGCGGCAGTGCACCCGGAGAATTGAGCGAAGCTGTTGTAGCGCGTAATTATTTGCTCAATAAAGGTGTAGACACTAATGATATTTTTTTGGAAAAAGTTACATCTACTACCTCTATGCAAGTTAAATATATATGGGAGAATTATTCTGATTACGACGGATATAAGGGATTAGTATTCATCTCCGATAAATTCCACCTTCCCAGGATAATAGAGATGTGTAAATTCTTTGAGATGGATGTTTCAGGCGCCGCCTCTGGCTATCAATTAAATCCTGAAAAGTTAGTATATTTCCGAATAAGAGAAAGCATTGCTTTGTTGCTGTTTTGGCTTTTTGGAATTTAGAAGCAAACTATTTTGGGGTAATAAATGGAAATCTTTGACAAGATGAAAGAATTTGACCACGAACAGGTCACTTTCTGTTTCAACGAAGAAGCCGGATTAAAATCTATTATTGCGATTCATGATACTACTTTGGGCCCGGCATTGGGCGGAACACGAATGTGGAATTATAAAAATGTTGAGAACGCTTTGCATGATGCCCTCAGACTTTCAAAAGCGATGACTTATAAATCAGCTATTGCCGGTTTAAATTTCGGCGGAGGAAAAGCAGTCATAATCGGCGATTCGGCTATTAATAAAAGTGAATTACTCTTTAGAACATTTGGAAAATTTGTAGACGGTTTAGCCGGAAGATTTATAGCGGCAGAAGATGTAGGTACGGATGTTAAGGATATGGAATTCGCTCGGATGGAAACGAAATATGTTACGGGAATATCAAAAGCAATCGGTGGTTCGGGAGATCCGACCCCCGTTACTGCTTATGGCGTTTATGTTGGCATGAAAGCTTGCGCTCATGAGAAATGGGGCAGCGATTCACTTAACGGAAGAAAAGTTGCCATTCAAGGAGCTGGGCAGGTGGCAAAACATCTTATCGAATACTTGTTTAATGAAGGAGCTGAATTATTTGTGACGGATATCGATGAAGATAAAGTTAAAAAAATTGGTGAGCTCGTAAAAGTGCAACCGGTTAAACCGGATGAAATTTACGAAATTGACGCCGAGATTTTTTCTCCGTGCGCCCTCGGTGCAATTATAAATGATGAGACAATATCCAAATTCAAATTTGAGATAATCGCCGGCGGGGCTAATAATCAGCTTGAGGACGAAGTTAAGCACGGCAATAAACTTTTGAAAAAGGATATTCTTTATGCCCCTGATTACGTTATTAACTCCGGTGGTTTGATAAATGTTGCCAATGAACTGGAAGGGTATCGTCAGGACAGAGCGATGAAACATGCAGAAGAGATTTATCATATTATCAAGCAGGTAATTAAAAAATCAAAAGCGGAAAAAATTTCCACTGTGGAAGCATCCAATAAAATTGCCGAAGAACGATTAAACAACATCAGCAAAATTAGAAATATTTATTCAGGCTTTTCCTCATATTCAGGAAGGCTTGGTGAATTGACCAAAAGGTAATTGCAAATATTATTAATGTTCTTTTTGAGTATGATCATGTCAGAAAATAAGTCCCATAGAAGAATTGCCCGCGAAAGAGTTTTGCAAGTTCTTTATGCATATAAGATGCACGGCGAATTTTTAAACTTTTTAACTGATACGATAACTTCTGATCTCGAATACGATGCCGATAAAGAATTCTCAAGAAAATTGATTAATTATGTCATAGCAAATATTGATGAAATTGACGGCTATATTAAGATGAGAATTGACAATTGGGAAATAGAGCGCATTGCATTAGTTGATAAAATTCTGCTTCAGATATGCATCGCAGAAATCTTGTTTTTCCCCGACATTCCGCCGAAAGTATCTATTAACGAAGCTATTGAAATTGCCAAAGAATTCAGCACTTCAAACAGCGGGAAATTTATTAATGGTATTCTTGATGCCTTGCTGAATGATTTTAAGACTGCCGGCAAATTGAAGAAAACTGGAAGAGGACTAGTTGAAGAAACACAGTCAAAAAGAGCAAACTGAAAAGCATAACAAATTTAAGATATTTGTTTGGACTCTTTTTGACTTTGCTAATACTTCGTATTCTATAGTTGTTGTTACATTTCTTTTTGCCGTTTATTTTAAGGATACGGTTTGCTCGGGCGAGCCTATCGGTGATCTTTATTGGAGTATAGGCGTAAGCTCGGCAATGATCATTACTGCATTGATATCACCCTTGCTTGGAGCTATAGCAGATTACTCCGCCGGCAAAAAAAGATTCTTACTGTTCTTTACGATACTCTGTATTGCTGCCACAGCATCGCTTTATTTTGTCGGCGAAGGCACTATCTTCTGGGCTTTATTATTATTCATTATTTCTAATATCGGATTTGAAGCGGGGCTTGTTTTCTACGATGCGTTTTTACCGGAATTGACGCACCCCAAAAATTTTGGCAGGGTAAGCGGTTACGGATACGCGATGGGATATATTGGATCTCTTTGTACATTAGCTATTGCTTTTCCATTTATCCAAAACGATTTGATTAAAGAAACATTCCCTATTGCTGCATTTTTCTTTTTAGTATTTTCAATACCATTATTTATATTCATGAAGGACTCTAGAAAACCTCGTGAAGAAGATATATCATATTTGGCTGTTGGATTCAAAAGAGTTTTCTTTACAATTACCCATCTTAAATATTATAAAAATCTAGCAATATTTCTTTTGGCATTTTTCTTTTACATTGAAGGAGTAAATACGGTAATTTATTTCTCTGGAAATTATGCTCAGACAACATTGGGCTTTTCGTTTACAGAGTTAACCATATTTTTTATTGTTGTTCAAACGACTGCCATACTTGGCTCGGTCGGGTTTGGAATTTTTGCTGATTCATTTGGGCAGAAAAAGTCAATTATGGTCTCTCTGTTGATTTGGATTGTCACATTGTTTTTTGCTTATGTCACTTCAGATAAAGATAATAGTTTTGTAGCATTAATAGCTGACTCCTTTAACTTATCAATTGAATCAATACCACGTTTAAGCTTTTATGCAGTTGGTTTATTGGCAGGCACTGTTATGGGAGCCACCCAGTCAATCAGCAGGAGCTTAATGTCTAAATTAACGCCGGAAGAGAAAAAAACTGAGTTCTTTGGCTTCTATTCATTCTTTGGAAAAAGTTCGGCTATTTTAGGACCCTTAGTTTTTGGGATAGTAAGTTATCTTACCTCAAGTCAGAGAATTGCAATTCTTTCAATTAGTATATTTTTTGTGATAGGTTTAATTATTCTTGGCTTTGTAAAGGATCCTAAAATTATAGTTAAGAACGAAATCCTTTCCTAATACCAAATCGAATAAGCAAGAAAATAATTAAAGCAGAGATTACAAACCAAATTATTCCCCATAGAATTGCTGGTATTCCTGTAATATTGGCTAATATTTGAGCGTCTGATAGCGTATATTCCGTTGTCAATAAATCTTCTTTGATATCAATTACAGCATATAAAACGCTGACCATACCAAGTGTTTTAAAAATCAAAGCATTAATTATAGCAGGCAACAATCTTGGTGAAATGATAAGAATTAATGCAAAAACTACCGAAAGAATTAATCCGAGTGCCCCTGCAATAAGATTAGCGGCACACAGAATTAAAAGAATGCCAATCAGCGTTCCAGCCCACACCGAATGTTTTTTATCGTAAGCTGAAATAAATAAAACTGCGCCTGCAAATAAACTGCCGATATATCCGGCGGATGCAATTAAGAATTTATTCCCGCCCAAAATTGCAGTCTGTCCCCCAAGATTTTCTGTTATCGTAATGTATTCAACTTCGCCGCCTGTTACCATTGCTGCGATAGCATGCATCATTTCGTGGCTTAATACTACAAATAGTTTAATCGGGTAAACAAAAATGCTATCCCAAAAGAAAAATGAAACTAGAACTAAGGTTGTAATTATTATGATCTCTAAATTACGCCGTTGCCGTAAAGTTATTGTCATTAAATTCTTTAAATAGTTATTTCAAAATAATTATTGATGTTGAAATATAGAAGAGTGTTTTTTATTTTATCATAGTTGAATTGCGGGCGTAACTCAGTTGGTAGAGTGTCAGCTTCCCAAGCTGAATGCCGCGGGTTCAAATCCCGTCGCCCGCTCAAGAAACACATATCGAATTTTTCAAAAAGAATGAATAAAATTTTAGAAAGAGGAGACTGGCCACGCAGACCAGTCTCATAAAAAGTTAACCTAAATAAACCTGTAGGTTTTTACTTCTTGAGGAATGACGTAAACGGTGGAGAGCCTTTTCCTTAATTTGCCTTACACGCTCACGTGTCAGATTAAGCATTTCACCGATTTCTTCAAGAGTAGCAGAATATTCTGTATTAATACCGAAATATAAGCGAATAACCTCCGCCTCGCGCTCGCTTAAGGTTGAGAGTGACCGCTCAATATCTGTCTTTAATGATTGTTTCATCAATATTTCGTCTGGGGAGGGCTGTTCATTATTGGTAAGCACATCCAATAGACTGCTTTTGTCGTTATCGCTCTGACTGAAAGGCGCATCTACCGATACATGTCTGCCGGCGACCTTTAGTGCGTAAGCCACGTCTTCTTGATCCATATCAAGTTCCCGGGCAATTTCCTCTGTTGAGGGTTTCCTTTCATATTCTTGTTCAAGCTCGGAAGCAATTTTGGATATCTTTGTAAGAGCGCCAACTCTATTGAGCGGCAGTCGTACCATCCTGGATTGGTCGGCAATTGCCTGCATTATAGACTGTTTAATCCACCAGACAGCATAAGAAATAAACTTAAAACCGCGAGTTTCATCAAATTTTTTAGCTGCTTTAATAAGTCCTATATTGCCCTCGTTTATTAAATCACTAAGGGGTAAACCTTTATTTTGATATTGTTTGGCAACACTTACAACAAATCGAAGATTAGCTTTAGTTAGTTTCTCCAAAGAAGCCTGATCTCCTTTTTTGATCTTTTTTGCAAGTTCTATCTCTTGCTCGGCAGTGATTAAGTCTTCTTTGCCGATCTCCTGGAGATATTTATCAAGGCTTTGGCTTTCTCGATTAGTAAATTGTTTTGTAATTTTCACTGGATTTTACTCCTAATTAATCGTCTGATAAATGAGAAGTTTCTTATATTTCGAACAACTAAAAGCATTAGTATTGTTCCGGTTAATAAATACAAAAAATTTTGTACTTTATAGACTCTCAGTCAAATAACAAAAAAATAAGCCGATTTTAAGTAAAAAATCAGCTTATTTTTCTAAAATTAACTATATAATATAATCAAACGATTAGTTAACTTCAACTCCCAATAAAATCCTATTTATCACATCTTTGAGAGCGTCTTTAGGCAGTGCGCCTTGTGCCATCTGGGGTTTGTCGTTTAAAGGAATAAACAAAAGTGATGGAATACTCCGAATTCCAAAAACTGATGCTAATTCCTGTTCGCTTTCAGTGTCAACCTTGTAAATGTTGATTTTATCTTTATATTCTTCAGATAATTCTTCCAGAATTGGAGCAATCATCTTGCACGGGGCACACCAGTCAGCATAAAAGTCGATTATTGCCGGAAGATTTCCCTCAAATTTCCACTCTGTATTATTTGTGTAGTTAAAAACTTTCTGCTTGAAGGCCTCGGTTGTTAAATGTTCTGTCATTCTTTCTCCATTTTCTTATAAATGTTTAGATGTAAGATGCAATATCGTTCATTTGGTTTCAGCGTAATATGATACCTTATTCGCAAGAGCGTGGTGATTTGTCACATCTTTAAGTATATTTTAAGTAGTCAATAAATAACCCCTAACATTTGAAGAGGAATCTCTATGAAAAATTTATTCAAAAAATACGGGATAATTTTCATTTTACTAATATTTACAATTGGTTGCAGCACCGTTGCTGTAACCGGGAGAAAACAATTAAGCATTATTCCATCAAGTTCTCTCCTCTCAATGAGTTTTCAGGAATATGATTCCTTTCTAAAACAAAATAAATTAAGTGCAGATAAGAAAAATATCGAAATGATCAAGAGAGTCGGAGTTAACATTCAGAGATCCGTTGAAAAATATTTCGCCGATAGAAAAAAAACAAGCGAGTTGAATGGATTCAACTGGGAATTTAACCTTGTCGAAAGCAATGAGGTGAATGCATGGTGTATGCCAGGCGGTAAGGTAGTATTTTATACCGGCATATTACCGGTATGCCAGGATGAAAATGGAATAGCTGTTGTCATGGGCCATGAAATAGCCCATGCGATTGCTAATCACGGCGGAGAAAGGATGAGTCAAGGTTTGATTACACAACTTGGCGGCATGGCTTTGGAAAAAGCTCTTGAAAGTGAACCGGCGCAAACAAGAAATTTGTGGTTAACTGCATTTGGATTAGGAGCACAGATAGGGGTTCTGCTGCCTTACAGTCGTCTTCACGAAAGCGAAGCCGACCACTTAGGATTGGTATTTATGGCGATGGCTGGTTACAATCCCGAACATGCAGTAAGCTTTTGGGAGAGAATGTCTAAGATGAAAGGAGGGCAGGCGCCCCCAGAATTTTTAAGCACTCATCCATCCGATCAAACAAGAATAGCCGAGTTGAAGAAACTCATGCCCGATGCAATGAAGTATTATAAGCCTTGATGAAAATGTTAGAAACAGTTTACACATAAAAATATTTAATCATTTCGCAGAGGTTTATTAATGAGGAAAATTTTAATATTATTCACAATACTTCTTTTTACCAGCTGTTCTTCTTCAAAATTATTCGTTGAATCGAGCTCTTACAGAGAATTAAAATCGAAGATAAATTCATTATTCGAAGACACTCTGTTTTCGCACGCTCATTGGGGGGTCTTAATCAAATCCTTGAATACTGGCGAGACTTGGTACAGTAAAAATTCGAGTAAAATGTTCATGCCTGCTTCGAATCAGAAGATACTTACAACTGCCGCTGCACTCTCTGTGCTTGGCCCGGATTATAAATTCCGAACTTCATTAGGATTTACAGAAAAGATCACGGATGGAATATTAGAGGGCGACCTTGTTATTACTTCGAATGGTGACCCGACAATTTCCGATAGATTTTTTAACTCGCCGGTTGATTTGTTTAACTCATGGGCTGATTCTTTGAATAGTTTTGGGATTTACGAAATTAAAGGTGATATTATTGGTAATGACAATTTATTTGATGACGAGCGATTAGGGAACGGTTGGTCGTTCGATTTTTTGGATGCCTGGTATGCCGCCGAAATTGGTCCTCTTCAGTTCAATGAAAATGTTATAGATATAAGATTGGTTGAGGATGGTGATTCGATCCTTGCTATACCGAATGTACATTCGAGTTATTTTAATATTGTTAATACTGTTACGCTAACAGACACCGGAAGAAACTCTGTTAGTTATAAAAGAGCTTATGGTACTAATAATATAATAGTTTCGGGACGTTTGCGGAAAGGTTTTGAAGCTTTTTCTGTGTCGCCCTCTATTAGTAATCCAACTTTATATTATGTAAGTGTTCTAAAGGAAGCTTTAGAGAAAAACGGTATTAAAGTACACGGCAATGTAATTGACGTAGACGATATTCAGGGCGGTGTTTGGGAGTCAAAGAGAATCGAAATATTATTAACTCATGAATCGCCCGAATTAAAAGAGATTTTAAAAGGACTTATGAAGAGAAGCCAAAATCTTTACGCTGAAACTATGACTCGTTTACTCGGATTAGAAAAGAATGGACTTGGCACTTTCGAAAATGGACTTAAAGTGGTGGAAGATTTTTTGAAACAAGTTGGAATAAAACCTCGTTCTTACAAATATTCTGACGGATCTGGATTAACAAGGTATAACTATATCAGCCCTGAACAGATTGTTACAATACTCGAATACATGTATAGAAGCGATTTGAAAAAGGAATGGATGGAACTTTTTCCTATTGCCGGTATTGACGGTACATTAAGCGGCAGAATGAAGGGTACGAAAGCTCAAGACAATGTAAGGGCAAAAACAGGCACAATATCCGCTGTTAGAGGTTTATCAGGTTACTTATCTACAGACGAGGGTGAGGAGATTGTGTTTTCATTCTTGATCAACGGACATCTGAGATCAACGCGCGAAACAGATTATATCACTGATAATGTATTGAAAATAATAGCTGAGTTTAATAGGGGAAATTATTAAGAAGCACTTCTGAAATGATTCAAAATCTAAATCATGCAAAAACATCTTGTGTATTCAGATTACATTTGATCAAAAAATAGAAACCACAACTTTCAACTCGGATAAATCAGCTGAAAAAAAAAGCCCCCTATGCAGGGGGCTTAAAAACCAATCAATAAGCAGATTTATTATTTTTCGCTTATAATTAATTCTGCTCTTCTGTTCTGGGTTCTACCTTTGTCGGTATCATTAGATGCGGCAGGCTTGTCGAATGCAAATCCCTTTGTAGAAATTCTCTTGGCATCTATTCCTTTTTCGGCAAGATATTTCTTAACTGTATCAGCTCTTCTTTCGGACAATGTCTGGTTAACTTTCTTGCTTCCCACATTATCGGTGTGCCCTGTAATTAATAAATCGACATCGGGATTTTCATTTAAGTAAGTTATTGCTTCAGCCAGTATCTTCTCGCCGACTTTGTCTATCTTTGAACTGTTAAAAGCAAAGAGAATAGGTTTAAATACCGGAGCTGGTTTAACAACATCATCAGATGGATCAAGCGGATCTGTACCTCTCAGAACCTCTCGGCCGTCATCAACTGAACCACCGTCTGTATCAGCATTGAGCGGATTCGTCTTGTGTTTAAGTACTTCGTCACCGTCGCTTAATCCGTCGCCGTCTGTATCGACTTTAAGAGGGTTGGTTTTGTATTTAAGTACTTCATCACCGTCGTTTAATCCATCGCCGTCTGTATCAACTTTATTTGGATCTGTTTTGTATTTCAGAACTTCATCTCCATCACTCAATCCATCGCCGTCTGTATCGGCTTTTAATGGATCTGTTTTGTATACCATTATTTCATCATAATCATTCAATCCGTCGCCGTCTGAATCAGCTTTGAGCGGATTCGTCTTGTGTTTAAGTAGTTCATCCCCGTCACTTAATCCATCGCCGTCTGTATCAGCTTTCAGGGGATCTGTTTTATATTTGTGTACTTCGTCACCATCGCTTAATCCGTCACCGTCAGAATCAGCTTTATTCGGATCAGTTCCTAATTTCTCTTCTTCACATCGGCCTAATCCGTCATTGTCCCTATCCGAATCACACCCTTCGCCTATATATGCAAGTCCTAAACCAACTGAATAGTATCTGTCGTATTGGTTTAAAGGGTTATCGCCTATCTGGCTTGCGTTACCGTTCATCCAGTCAGAGTCAACAATATTGAAAGTAGCGCTGATATCAAGAAGCCAGCTATCGCTAAGGGCGATTTCTGTTCCAAGACCTGCATTAACCAAACCAACAAAACCATCTAATGCATCTTCGGGTGGTCTTGCAGGTGAGGCTGGGCTATCCGCCAGCCAATAAGGCATTGCGCCTATTCCAACGAAGAGGTAAGGATTCCATGATTTATCGACTATCGGGCTAAATAGAATACGCGCATCTAATGGGAAAAATCTTGTTGCATAATCGTTAGCAATATAGTCTTCACCTGTAATATATCCGTATCCTGCGCCTCCTTCGATATCAAAGTATCTGCTTAGTTCAAATCGTATGAAAGCGCGGGCGAGAAATCCCCAATCGTTGGTATACTCATTAGCCGGGTCTACATAGTGCCCCTGCAACCCAAGCTTATAAGCATAATTATTTAATTGGGCATTGACATTATTCATTTGTGATGAAAGAATAAGAATTGTAAAAACTGCAATAAAATAGTGATAGTGTTTTTTCATATTATCCTCTATTAGTTAATAAAAATTTAAAATGCACTTTGCAAAGTTGAATAGTAAAACTTGTTCTGAAAATACAATTATTTTCACAATTATAAAATAATTCTGCCGTATTTAAGATCATTTTTGTTCTTTTTAAAGTTAAAATTATGACATTAATCACGATTAGAACTAATCATTATCTTTATTCTCAACAATATTATTCAATAATTGGTTCATGTAACCCCCAATACTTGTGAATAAATTCTTATGATAATTTTCAAGTTTCTCAAGAAGCTCCATAAATCTTTGGGGAATATTTTCCTTTTCCCGCATCTGATCCATAATTTTGAAGAAAGGGTCGTATTGTTTTAGTTCGCGAACATACCCCCTCATTTCGCTAACAATGGACTGTTTCGATTCTCTTACTATCATATTTTGCGCTGTGTATAACTCGTCATAAATTTTTACTATCTCATTATACTTATTGATATTTTCCTCGTGCAATAATGTATTTTCTATTGCAATTGCCGTGCTTGCAGCCATAGCGCTTAAAAATATCTCATCTTGTGTTGTAAATCTATCTTCGCGTTTGTTCAGCACTTGAAAGGCTCCGACTAATATTCCTTTAAGATTTTTCATAGGAACGCAAATCAAGTTCCTGGTTTTATACCCGGAGCGTATGTCAAATTCTTTATTAAAGGCGGGATGATTGTAGGGATTATCGGTAATAATTGAATAACCGCTTGAAATTACCTCGCCGGCGATACCTTTTGTAATTGGAAAGCGGATTTCCTGCAGTTTCAAACCTGTACCTACTCTCGACCAAATCTCGTTATTTACTCTGTCATAGATAAAAATTGTCGCCCTTTCTGAATTGAGTGCATCGGTTGCAAGATTAATAATCGTTTTGAGAAGCAAATTAAAATCGGTTATTGAATTAAGGCTTTTAGACATCTCGTACAAAACTGAAAGTCTTTTGCTTTCGAGCCCTTCAGAAAAAACCTCATGCTTTTTGTTTTCTGGCGTAGCCGGATTCAATACTGAATTTATCGAGTTTAAAAGTTTTTCTATGGTAAACGGTTTTGAAACAAATTCCGATACTTTATTGCCGAATACTGTGTTTTTAGTTTCGCCGAAGTACTCGGATAATATCAAAATAGGAGTAGTACTGACTAAAGAATGAATTTGTTCAATATAAGTTATTTCAGAGAAGAGAGGCTGTGAAATTTCTACGATTATCAAATCGAATCTACTAGAAGAAAGTTTCTTTAATCCGCTTTCATCCTTGAATGCAAAATGAATGAAGTGATTTTCTGTCTGCAGAATGTTCTTGAAGAATTCATGAATTTCTTGATTTTCGGTAAAAATAACAATATCACTTTGTTCAGGCATAGTATCTCCTTGGTAATTCAGTCCGAGATTACTGAAGTAATTAATTTACTGTCAACTATTTCAAAATAATTATTAGTAATCGTAAGATTAGGGTCTACTTTTCCCCAAATTTCCCCGGCAGCGTCAGCTTTCTGATCGAATTTTTTATGTGAAGAAAATTTAGTTCTGTCAGTTACAACAAAAAAAGGTTTATCATAAAATTTTGAGATAATTGCGAGATTTAGGCTCCCGGTTTTGTTCACTACGGATCCATCTTTAAGAATAATATCCGCGCCTATAATAGCAGAATCAGCAGAGCGGATAATATTAGCCGTCATCGCTTCCGTAATCAGCGTTACGCTGATATTTCTTTTCAATAAAGCATCGGCAAGAAGTCTTCCCTCACATAGCGGTCTGGATTCGGAAATAATGACATGCAGATGTTTTAGATCGTTATTCATTCTGAAAAAAATCTCGGACAAAGTTTTGCTGTTTGATATAGTAATGAATTTTGACATGCCGCTAACTTTTTCCAGAAGATTTTTATAGATTCTGTCAAAAGTTGCAGAAGAATTACTCTCAAAATCTTCAATAAATTTTAAGATAAATTTTTTGTCACGGCTCAAGCTGTACAAATCAATAAGTTGATCAAAATAACTTTGAAGATTCTGAAATGACGGGAATTTCCCACGCAGCTGGCGGAACAATTCTTCGGGGCGGTCGATTGAAATTAAATTCTTCTTCAGCCACCGGTTCAATGCTAAAAGTATCTGACTGCTGCCGGAAGTTTTATCCTCAACAATACTTTTTAATTCGACATCGTCAATCAAATAGTTCTCGGCGAAATTATTATTTAAATTTGAACCCCTTTATTGGCTCACGCAAAGTTAATACAGGGCACGGTGCTTTTCTAACAACTTTCTCAGCAGTGCTTCCGAACAGAATATGTTCAACGCCGGTATGACCGTGAGTGGCAATAATAATCAAATCAATATCATATTCGGAAGCCGTGGAAATTATCTCCATGAACGGCTTCCCCGATTTGATTATTATTTGCACTTCTGTTTTTGGTGATATTTCATGGTTTGCAAGCTTATTTAATTCTTCTTCGGCTCTCGATTGTATATCAAAATCTGTTTGCGGGATTGCGATTTGACCCATGCTGAAATCCGCCGGATATATCATCGGTTCAATTACATATACGAGAAAAATTTTCGAATCGAATATCAGCGCAAGATTATTAGCATATCGAAGAGCGTTTTTAGAATAATCAGAGAAGTCAACTGGCACTAAAATTTTTTTGATTTCCGTCATCTCCCACCTCGCTAATTTTTATTAGCCTTATTATACAACGATATATATTCATCATCAAGGATTCTCAGTCTGGTTGCGATAATTTTTGTTATGCCTCTTAATATTTGAATTCCTTTCTGAGGATTTTTTTCCATGAAGCGGTCGAGGTCAGGTTTGAAAATTACGACGAGTTTACAGTCTGTTTCTGCGACAGCCGAGGCAGAACGAACATCATTATCAATCAATGCAATTTCACCAAAAAAATCTCCTCTGCTAAATCTTGCAAGTAAAGTATCGTTGCCTTGTGCATCGCTCTTAATTATTTTGACCTTGCCTTCTCGAATTATATACAATGCAATCCCTGGATCACCTTGATAGAATATGTATTCGTTTGCTGTGTAAACTCTATTGTGCACTATTTGAAGGACGGATTTGATATAGCCGGGGCTGAATTTTTCGAATGGCGGTATTGCTGAGAGTAAATTTTCAAGATCAGTTTTCTCTGCCGGCGTCTTAAAAAGATTCGACCAGAAGGTACTTCTGCCTTCCATCGGGTTTTCAGTTTTCATATTTGCCCTCGTTAAAAAATTCCTTTTTCAGCTTTGCGCCAAATTTTCTGACATGAAAATCTATTTTCATATAAAGCCCTGCCGATAATTACAGAATCGATGCCGCAATATACAAGTTCATTTAATTTTATCAAGTCCTTATAACCGCTGATACCGCCGGAATGAGTAATTTTCATATTTGTCTCTTCGGCAATCAGTTTTGATAATCTCAAATTAGGCCCGGCTAACATACCGTTGCGCGAGACATCCGTTACGACGCAGCGCTCTATTCCCATGGCATCAAGTCTTTTTGCAAGTTCTATAACGCTGATATCTGTTTTTTCCGATCGACCTTTGATAATTACTTTATCGTCAATGGTATCGATTGCAGCTGAAATTTTTTTATTGCCAAGCCTATTGAATATCTTTTCAAATTCACCTGGATTTGTTACAGCCAAAGAGCCGATAACAATTCTGCGAACGCCCAGATCAATTATTTCGAGAGCTTCGTCCAAGTTGCTTACACCGCCGCCCAATTCAACCGGAATTATAACTGAGTCGCATATCGATTTTATGATACTGAAATTACAATGCGAATGTTCATGTGAGCAATTGAAATCTACAACGTGTAAGAATTTCGCATTTTCAGAGCGCCAAATTAAAGCCATTTCTACAGGGTCATCTCCGTATGATGCAGAATCAACTTCCGGTATTCCCTGCACCACTCTTACCGTCTTGCCGTCTTTAATATCAATCGAAGGTATTATCAATAACATTTATTTTCTCGGAGTATAATGCGAAGAAAAATATCTATAGTAACCTTGAGTAAAATGAGCTATTCTTTTTAAAAACAAAACCATAAATGGAATTCAATTCGTGTTGTAAAATAATCAATTACAGTTTTAAAAAAAATGGAATTGTTTCAATTAAAAATTTAATTCAAAAAGTATGCATAAATTGTCTAAAACCTTGACTTTATGTTATTCAAATAGCATATTCACATTATGCAGAAGGAATATTCCTTAAATACAAATATGGGCAACAAAATTTCGATTACAACTTTCGGCAATATTGACGGGAAGAAAGGAGTGATAATTTTTGTCCACGGGTTTAAGGGATTTAAAGACTGGGGGTTCGGTCCCTACCTTGGGTCATACTTTGCTAAGCATGGATTTCTTGCGGTGACATTTAACTTTTCACATAACGGGATCGGTAAAAATAATTATGAATTTACTGAATTGGATAAATTTGCAGCCAATACAATTTCTCTGGAAGTAAGTGAACTTAGAGAAGTAATTGATTTTTGTAATTCGGGTATTTTTGGAAAACTTGTCAAAAGTAATATTGGTCTGTTGGGGCACAGCAGAGGAGGTGCAGTATCATTGCTCGCTGCCAAAGGAAATAATAGCGTTTCGGCAGTTGGCTTATGGTCAGCAATTTCTTCGTTCGACCGATTCACCGTTAAACAGAAAAATGAATGGGAGTTAAAAGGGTTTACAACGGTTAAGAATGCAAGGACCGGACAGGCAATGCGGATCAACAAAACATTTTGGGAGGATATCCAGAAGAATAAAGAGGATTCTCTTTGTATCAAAAAGGCAGCTGAAGATTTGGGGAAACCCCTCTTAATAGCAAACGGACAACTTGACCTTGCAGTATCTCCGCATGAAGCCGAATTGTTGTATAAATGGTCTGACAAATCTCTAACAGAATTTCATATAATTAGCAAAGCCGGGCACACATTTAATATATCGCATCCGTTCGAAAATTCTAATCGTGAATTTGAAAGATTATTGGATGCTACAAGATTATTTTTTACTAAATTTCTTTAAGTTTTTTTTGAAATGATTATGGGATTTTTATGGAATTGAAGAACTTGATTTTTATGCCAATCTTCTTTTTAGCGTTTGGGTTTCTATTCTTTAATTTAAAAAAGATTTATTCATATCTTCAATTAGGACAGAAGGAAGCCCGATTTGATTCTTTAGGCGAAAGGAGCTGGAATGTAATTAAAATTGCTTTTGGGCAGTCAAAGCTATTGCGTGAACCGGCAGCAGGATTAATTCACTTTTTTATCTTTTGGGGATTTATTTTATTCTTATTCGCCGTGGCAGAAGCATTAGTGCAAGGATTTTATACTAATTTCACTCTTGAATATCTCGGACCTTTTTATTGGATTGTTACTTTCACTCAAGATGTTTTCGGAATACTCGTTTTAATTTCTGTGTTATATGCATTTTACCGGAGGTATCTAAAAAAAGTCAAAAGACTTCAAGGCGGCAGATCTGAGAAAATTGATGCAGCATTAGTGCTAACTTTGATCCTTTTAGTAGTTCTAACCATGTTTGGGCAAAATGCTTCGCACGTGGCTAAAAATGAATTTATTCTCTCCCAGTTTGAATTCAGATTTATAAGCGGGAAAATTGCTTCGTATCTTTTTTCGTCAGGCTCTAAATATGCAGAATTTTGGTTTGAGTTTTTTTGGTGGGCACATATTATAATAATATTTTTATTTATTAATTATCTGCCTTATTCAAAACACTTTCATGTTTATTCTTCAATCCCAAATGTTTTTTTCGGAAAGGTTGGAAGCGGGAAATATTCTCTTAAGCCAATCAATTTGGAAAATGATTCAATTGAACAATATGGTGCTGCCGATATTGAACATCTCACCTGGAAACAAATGCTTGATGGATATTCATGCACAGAATGCGGTAGATGCTCTGCCGCATGCCCGGCAACAAACACCGGCAAGAAACTTTCTCCCAAGCGAATTATTGAGCAGATAAGGAAACGAATTCAAGATAAAGCGCCTCTTTTACTAAATAAAACCGACGAACATGAATTACTCAATAAAACATTAATCCGAGATTATATATCTGAAGATGAATTATGGGCGTGTACAACTTGCATGGCGTGCGTACAAGAATGCCCTGTATCCATCGAACATATTGATTCGATTGTTGAAATGAGACGGAATCTGACTCTAATGGAAAGCTCATTCCCCAATGAATTGAATGGTGTTTTTAAAAATCTTGAAAATAATTTTACTCCGTGGGCTTTTAATTGGCAGGATAGGGCAGCTTGGGCCGAAGGATTAAATATCAAAACATTAGCTGAAGATCAGAACTGCGAAATTCTTTTCTGGGTTGGATGTGCCGGTTCTTTCGATGCTCGCTATCAAAAGGTGAGTGTAGCTTTCGCAAAACTGATGCAGAAAGGAGGAATTGATTTTAGAATTTTAGGAACCGAAGAAAAATGTAACGGGGATACCGCTCGAAGACTCGGTAATGAATATCTTGCTCAGATGATGATAAAAGAGAACGTTGAAACACTCAATAATTATAAAGTTAAAAAGATTGTAACTGCTTGCCCTCACTGCTATAATTCGCTCAAAAATGAATTCCCTCAGTTTGGTGGTCATTACAAAGTGGTTCATCATTCGGAATTAATTGAAATGCTATTAAAAGACAACAAAGTCCAATTGAAAGAAAAAAATAAAATTAATACTGTAACTTTTCATGATTCTTGTTATCTTGGCAGATATAATGATATTTATGATTCTCCCAGAGACTCTTTAAAGAGAATTTCTAGTTTAAATTTGATTGAAATGCAAAGAAACCGTGATAAAGGATTTTGTTGTGGAGCAGGAGGCGGTAGAATGTTTTTAGAAGAAAAAGAGGGAACAAGAATAAACGTGAATAGAACTGAAGAGGCGTTAAATTCAAATGCAGATACAATTGCCTCGGCTTGCCCTTTTTGTATGACGATGCTAACGGATGGAGTAAAATCATTTAATAAATCCGATGAAGTTGAAATTAAAGATATTGCCGAACTAATTTTAGAAAATACTAAATAACAATCTACAAACTTATTTTGGAGGTATTATGTCTCAAAAGTATTATGCACTTATCGAGTATTTAAAAAATCTCGAAGTTGATGTCCAAAAATTTTATGATAAAGGACAATCGGCTGCCGGTACACGTTTGCGCAAAGGTCTTAGCGAACTAAAAAAACAAGCACAAGAAATTCGTAACGAGATTCAGGCACTAAAAGCCGAAAGAAAAAATCAATAATTTTTTCGAAACCGATAAGGCTGCATAGTTTATGCAGCCTTTTTTTTATCATGCTGTTAGTATAACTGATTATGTTTAATAATATTTTCATTTTTCTTCTCATAACAGTAAATCTTTATTTTTTTTGCGGTGACTCGGCGTATTCAACCGGTAAAACCAAAAGCGATTCACTGACAACTATCGTGTTTACTGCAGTAGGGGATATAATGTGTCATTCAACTCAATACGAATATGCTAGAATCGGCAAAGACACATTCGACTTCAAACCTGTTTTCCGCAAGATAAAAAAATATTTCGATGAATCTGATTTTTCAATAGGCAATTTTGAGACTGTAGTCGCCGGTCGATCCCGAGGCTATGCAGGTTATCCGGTCTTTAATTCTCCCGATGAACTCTTAGAAGGTTTATCCTACGCGGGATTTGACGCACTTACAACTGCCAACAACCATGCAACTGACGGCAGAAAAGATGGGCTATTAAGAACGATTGATAAAATAAATCATTACGGAATGCATCCGGTTGGTACTTTTACATCGAAAGAAGACAGAGACTCTATAAGAATTTTCAAAATTAATGAGATCTCATTTACAATTCTTTCTTATACATACGGCGTTAATATTGCGAACATTCCAGCTAATGAAAAATATTTATTGAATTTCATTGACACAATTCAAATACGCAATGATATAGAAAAGGCTAAGAAAAGTAGAGTTGATATTACGCTTGTTTACTTTCATTTCGGTAATGAATATAAGGGAGAACCGGAAGCTTATCAAAAAGAAATTGTGAAGAAAACATTCAGCTACGGAGCTGATATAATTCTTGGCGCATCGCCGCATGTTCTTCAGCCAATTGATTTTTACAGCGATCCCAAACAAAAAATTGATACTGGTTTTGTCGCATATTCACTCGGCAATTTTGTATCAAACCAAAGATGGCGGTATTCAGATGGAGGAGTAGTTCTTAAATTTTCTATTTCGAAAAGTTTTTTAACCGGCAGCGTTTACTTAAATAAGGTTGAGTTCCTGCCGATTTGGGTGTTCAAAGGGAAGACGGACTCAGGCAGCGAATACATTATTCTTCCCTCTCAATTAAGCCATTGTAATGATTATCCAGAGTATCTTTTGAAAAAAGATTTATCTGATATGAAACAATCGTTTGAAGACACCAAAGCTGTGCTGACTAAATATTCAATTAAGCCTCGGCTCCAGGAGATTGATTGCAGCCAGAAGATAAGTAATTAATAATTCATAGAAAGCAAAACTTTAGTATTTTTCGATTGAATCAAACTAAATAAAACACAATGCCTTTCTATTCCCCTCAAAAAAAACGGGCTTCATTGGCAGTAATTTTTCTGACTGTCTTCATCGATTTAATGGGATTCGGAATTTTGATCCCAATTCTGCCCACATTCGCAAGTAAAGAACTAAATATTTCAGACTTTTCTATTGGTTTTATCGTTGCGATTTATTCTTTAATTCAATTTTTGTTTAATCCTTTGCTCGGCAGAATGTCAGATAAGATTGGGAGACGTCCTATAATTATAGTAACTCTGCTGATCACTTCTCTTTCTTATATACTCTTTGCTTTTGCAAACTCTTTTTTAATCTTGATCGTTTCCAGATTGCTGGCTGGTTTTGGCGGCAGTAATATCGGTGTTGCACAAGCTTACATAGCAGATGTTACAGAAAAAAATAATAGAAGCAAAGGAATGGGATTAATTGGCGCGGCATTTGGTTTAGGATTTTTATTTGGTCCTATTATCGGCGGTATATTATCTGATTATGGATACAATATAATTGGATTTGGTAGCGCTGCATTTTCTCTTGCTGCAGCCTTATTCGCCCTTCGCTTTCTGCCTGAATCCATAGATCCAATTGCAAAAAATAAATTGTCCCCTCTAAAATTCAATTTAATAGAATTAAGCGATCTCCGCTTATTACTAAAATTACCTAATATCGGGCTATTAGTGATTATCTTTTTTATAATTATATTTTCTGTTGCAAACATATATGGAACATTCTCGCTGCTTGGATATAAAGTTTACGGATTTAATGATAAACAGAATTCTTATCTTTTTGGAATTATGGGAATTGTCAGCGCCTTGATTCAAGGAGTTTTGATAAAGGTAGTTACGGATAATTTCAACGATAGGGCAATAATAATTGCGGGTACTGCAATGATGGTTATCGGGCTGGGATTACTTCCTTATGGTAATAATTTCTATGACGCTTCTCTCTTTGTAATCTCGCTTACCATCGGTACTAGCCTGCTGCAGCCAGTGATCTTAAGTTTAATTTCAAAAAACTCCCCGGATAATGTACAAGGTTCAGTTTTAGGGCTTAACCAGTCTGTCGCAGCGCTAGCTAGAGTGCTAGGCCCTCTATGGGGCGGATTCGCTTTCGAGTACATTGGATATGAATTTCCTTTTCTTACCGGCGCTTTTTTTACGCTCATTACTTTATTGATTAGTATATTTTACTTGAAGAATAATAAAATTTAACAAATAAGTATGTTTAAAATAAAACATATAAAAAGAGCGCTTTTGTTAGCTCCTATGGAGGACATTACTGGCATCGGTTTCCGCAGATTATGTAAAGAATTTGGCGCTGATATCGTTTATACGGAATTTGTTAACTCGGATGGGTTAACTCGGAATAATCTGAAGACTCGAAAGAAGCTTAAGATTACTGAGGAAGAACGTCCCGTAGGTATCCAAATCTATGGTGCCGATATTGAACGTATGGTTGATGCCGCAAAAATAGCAGAAAATGAAAATCCTGATTTAATTGATATTAATGCTGGGTGTTGGGTTAAAAAAATTTCTGGAAGAGGAGCTGGAGCAGGTCTTCTGAAAGACCCGCCTTATATGCAAAAAATGGTAGAAGCCATAGTAAAAAATGTGAATAAGCCTGTAACTGTTAAAACTAGGATAGGATGGGATCATGAAAGCATTCAAATCCTCGACATAGCAAAACGCATGGAAGACGCTGGTGCGGAAGCTTTGACTATTCATTGCAGAACCCGTTCACAAGGACATACCGGCGACGCTGACTGGAGTTGGATTCCTCGCATTAAGCAAGTTCTTGGGATTCCCGTATTTTTAAACGGCGGTATTTTCACGGCTTTGGATGTTAAGAGAGCCTTTGATGAAACAGATGCTGATGCTGTAATGATAGCGCGAGGGGCTATAGAACATCCTTGGATTTTTAAGGAAGCAAAGTCTCTATTGGAGCATGGTATTCAGCTTGATGAAATTTCACCGAAAGAAAGGATAACAACAGCGCTACAACATCTGAGATATGAGATTGAAACTAAAGAAGATGAGAAAAGAGCGACTATTCCGTTCCGTAAATTCTATTCCGGTTACCTAAAGGGTTTGTTTGGAGCAGCAAAAATTCGTCAGGAATTGATGAAAATTACGGAATATTCTCAGATTGAAGATTTGCTAATCGGCTATTTGGATGAATTATCTTCTCACGTTATTCAGAATAATAAATGAAAATAGAACTGAATCTAAAGAAAGATGTGCGCAAAAGATTAGCTCGATATTTATCTGATTTTTTTGTGCCACCGACGTTTTTAATTCTTAGTTTTATTACTATAACCTATCAATTTGAAACTTCTACAACAAATATTCTTATTTCGTTAGTAAATGCTTTATTGTTTGGGGTCATTATTCCAATTTTATTTTTTATTTATTTTCTGAAAAAACATATAATTAAAAGTCGAGACGCCAACATTAAAACCGAAAGAATAATACCATATCTTATAAGCGTTATATTGTGTTTTATAGGATTAATTATTTCTGAAAGCATTCAGTTAAATTATTATATTATAATATTATGGCTTATTTACTTAATTTCATCTATTGCTCTTTATGTAATTAATTTGAAATGGAAAATCAGCGCTCATTCCATGGGAGCCGCTATTCCCTTGGTTATTTTGATATATTTATTTGGTGTAGAGATGCTGCTTTTTATCGTAGTTGTTGCTGCTGTCGGATGGAGTCGGGTAGAATTAGGAGTACACTCAAAATCTCAGGTTATGGCCGGAGCATTTCTTGGGGTAATTATTTCTTTTTTTTATTTATTAATATTTCCGGGTATATAATTAATGATAAATTGGAGGAGAATTCATAAGTGGATTTAAAAAAAAAGATTCGTGACGTACCAAACTTCCCATTTGAAGGGATTATCTTCAAAGATATAACCACTCTACTTAAGGATAAGGAGTCATTTAACTATGCTTTAGAAAAACTTTATAACTCTTCGAAAAACAAAGGGATAACTAAGGTAGTAGGAATTGAATCGAGAGGGTTTATTTTCGGTGGAGCGTTAGCTGGCAGGTTGGGGTCAGGCTTTGTTCCAGTGAGAAAACCAGGTAAACTACCTGCAGAGGTTTTTTCGGAGGAATATGCTCTTGAATACGGGACAGATAAAATTGAGGTTCACAAAGATGCCGTGGCAAGCAATGATAGAATTTTGATTCACGATGATTTGCTTGCCACGGGCGGAACCGTTGAAGCTGCCTCAAAATTGCTGAGAAAAACGGGAGCAGAAATTGTTCAAATTTCTTTCTTAATTGAACTAGGATTTCTAAATGGACGTGAAAAATTGAAAGATTTTGATGTATTTTCCTTAATCACTTATGATTAGCGAATCGAAATTCATTAATATAAATATATATGTTTATTTACCTGTCCAATTTTTCGGGGCTATGATAATCACGAATTCACCTTTGATAGTCCTTTCCTGTAATGAATTTAAGAGAGATTCAGGGTAACCCTGCCATTTTTCTTCGAACATCTTCGTTAATTCCCTAAATATTACAAGAAATCGTTCGGGCATTATTTCTTTCAATTCATTGAGCAGTTTTGAAATTCTGTAAACTGACTCATATAGTATGATTGTTCTTTCCTCATTCTCTAAAGCTAATAGTTTTTTCCGCCTGCCTTTTTTTTGTGGCAGAAACCCTTCGAAGACGAATGAATCGGTTGGCAATCCTGCTATGCTGAGTCCTAAAATTGCAGCATTGGCGCCAGGAATTCCTATGATCTCAAATTCATTCCGTCGAAGATAATTAATTAATCTAACTCCAGGGTCGGAAATGCAAGGCGTTCCAGCATCTGATAGGAGGGCAGCTTTTTTACCTTCACTTAAAAATTTTTCAACTAATTTAATCCTCTTTTCTTCAGAGAATGAGTTTATGGAGTATAGAGGTTTCTGAATTTTATGGTAGGAAAGAAGATTTCTGGTTACTCGTGTGTCTTCGCAAAAAATAATATCAACCTCGCCCAAGATTTCGAGTGCACGTAATGTAATATCCTTCATATTACCTATAGGCGTCGCAACAACAAATAGTTTCCCGTTCATTAGCATCCGGATTTTAATTGCAAAGATAGGTTTTCTTGTCGAATGCAAAAAATAAAATTAAGCACTTCGATGTATTATTTTCTTGAATATTTGCCAATAAAATGTTACACTATCCATAACATTTAATAAAAAATATGTCAGCATCGACAAAATTATCAACATCGGTAAAGGTTTTATGTTATCTGGCGGAAGTTCATCCCATGCCGAAGACAAGCAAGATGATTTCGGAAGTTATAGGAGTTAATGCTTCAAAGTTGAGAAAATTATTATCCATGCTCTCAAAGCAAAATATTGTTAAAAGTACACAGGGTATTTCAGGCGGATTTGTTTTATCGAAAAACCCGGATCTAATTCATCTGCAGGAAATATATTGTGCAATTGAAGACAGAAAGGCGTTTCACTTAAACGTAAGTAAATTAAATGATAATGTTAATGATAGAACGGTGTTGTTCAATAATTATTTTTTAAATCTTTTTGCTGATGTTCAGGTCGAGATAGAAGATAAGATGCGTTACATTTCATTAAAGAATATTATGAACGAATTAGGGATTAGATTCTACTACAAATAAATGTTTTTTAATATTAACTAAAAATTAATCAGAGGTTAGCTATGGAATTCTTAAAAAAGCTTGGAATTAAACAAAAAAATTTGGGTGCATCAACAGGGCTGAAGTGGTATGGTTCGTTCAACGGTGAAGAATTAAAAGTCTATTCTCCAATCAATGGCAAGTATATTGCCTCGGTTTATCAGGCTTCTGCAAAAGACTATGATAAAGTTGTTGCTAAAGCACATGAGGCATTTCTCCAATGGAGGAAAATCCCGGCACCAAAGAGAGGTGAGGTTGTTAGGGCAATCGGAAACCAGCTGCGAAAGTTTAAAGATCCTCTTGGTAAACTCGTTACTTACGAAATGGGAAAATCAATTCAAGAAGGCTGGGGCGAAGTTCAAGAGATGATTGACATTTGCGATTTTGCAGTGGGTCAGAGCCGTCAGCTTTATGGTTTTACAATGCACTCAGAAAGACCCCAGCATAGAATGTATGACCAGTATCATCCTTTAGGTGTAGTTGGAACAATTTCTGCGTTCAATTTCCCAGTGGCTGTGTGGTCTTGGAATGCAATGATTGCTACTGTTTGCGGCGACTCAAATCTTTGGAAGCCATCTTCCAAAGTTCCATTAACTGCTATTGCCGTTCAGAATATTTTAGCTGACGTAATCAGAGAATATAAATTGCCTGAAGGATTATTTTCTCTTGTAATCGGTAAGGGTTCGGTTGTGGGTGATAAATTAGTGAATGACTGTCGGATACCTCTTGTATCAATAACCGGCTCAACCGGAGTAGGCCGGAAAGCTGCAGAAAAAATTGCTTCAAGATTCGGTAAAACAATTCTTGAACTTGGCGGCAATAACGCAATTATATTAACGCCTGATGCTGATTTAAAACTGGCTATACCTGCTATAGTCTTTGGTGCTGTTGGAACCGCCGGTCAAAGGTGTACTACTACACGTAGATTAATTATCCATGAAAGCATTTATGATAAGGTTAAACAAACTTTAGTGAAGGCTTATAAATCGGTGAAGATTGGAAATCCGATGGATCAAAAAATACATGTCGGGCCTCTTATTGACAAAGCCGCAGTCGAGGATTTCAAGAACGCTTTAGTCAGAGTAAAAGAGGAAGGCGGCAAAATAATTTACGGCGGGCAGGTATTAAGTGGCGCCGGTTATGGCTCGGGCTGTTATGTGGTTCCTACAATCGTCGAAGCGCAGAATCATTATAAGATAGTGCAGGAAGAAACTTTTGCGCCAGTACTTTACCTGATAAAGTATAAGGGGGATGTAAACAATGCTATTAATATTCAAAACGATGTAGTACAAGGTTTGTCCTCTTCTATTTTTACAACCAATATGAGAGAAGCAGAACAATTCTTATCACATTGGGGCTCCGATTGCGGTATTGCAAATGTAAACATAGGTACATCTGGGGCAGAGATTGGAGGAGCTTTTGGCGGCGAAAAAGAAACCGGAGGCGGTCGCGAATCCGGTTCCGATTCTTGGAAGGCTTACATGAGGCGGCAGACGAATACTATTAATTTCGGAACGCAGCTGCCATTAGCGCAGGGGATTAAATTCGATATCTGATAGAATATTTTGGAAGGAGAGAAGGAGAATATCAACTGTACTTTATCTGGTATTCTCCGCTTCTCATTATTAGTATTTGATAACTTTGAGGAACTGTAATGAATAAAATAATTGGGATAAGAAGAGAGGATAAAAATATATGGGAACGGCGTGTGCCGCTTATTCCTTTACATGTAGCTGAACTGAAAAATAATTACGGCATTCAAACCATCCTGCAGCCGTTTGAGAGAAGGGCTATTTCGGAGAAAGAATATTTGGCTGCTGGAGCAGAATATAACGAAGATTTGAGTAAGTGTTCATTAATATTAGCTGTAAAAGAGATCCCTTCAAAAATTTTAATGGCGGATAAAACCTACATGTTCTTTTCCCATACTATAAAAGGGCAGGCTTATAACATGCCCATGTTGAAAAGGTTTCTCGAACTTAAATGCACTTTGATTGATTATGAATGTATTAAGGATGAAAAGGATAGAAGACTTGTTTTCTTTGGTAAATTCGCAGGATTAGCAGGCATGATTGATGCTCTGAATATTTTTGGAAAAAGAATGAAATATCTGGGTTTCGAAACCCCGCTGCTTCATACAAAACCGGCTTATGAATACCACGACCTTGAGGATGCAAAGAAGCATATTAAAGAACTCGGCTATGAGATAAAAAAAATAGGACTTCCAAAAGATAACGCGCCATACGTTTTTGGCTTTACCGGTTACGGCAATGTTTCTCAAGGCGCTCAAGAAATCTTTGATCTGCTTCCTGTAGAAGAAATTACTCCCGAAGAACTTTTAACTTTAAGATCTCACGAAACAAATAAATTATTTAAAGTTGTTTTTCATGAAAAGCATTTGGTCGAACCCAGAAATCCAAATGATTCTTTTGAACTGCAAGATTATTTCCAGCACCCGGAGAAATACAAATCCCAATTTGAAAAATATATCGCAAGATTATCGCTGATAGTAAACGCAGTCTATTGGGATGAAAAATATCCGAGATTTATAACAAAAAAATTCTTCAAAGAAAACTTTCAGTTAAAAACACAATTGATCTGTGATATCAGCTGTGATATTAATGGAGCTGTAGAGTTCACCGAAAAAGTCACTCAGTCTGATAATCCCTCTTACGTTTATAATCCTAAAACAGGAGAAATTATTGATGGATATGAGGGAGAGGGTATTGTGAACATCGCTGTAGATAATCTTCCGACTGAATTACCCAGGGATGCTTCAGCAGTATTCAGTAAATCCTTATCCCCATTCATTCATGGAATCGTAAATGCAGATACAACGGGAGATTTTGATCAATGCAACTTTCCTCCTGAAATAAAGAAAGCAGTAATCTGCTATAAAGGAGAATTAACGAAAGGATTTGATTACTTAAAAAAATATTTGAAGTAAATAATTCACACTAAAAAAAACGAAACACTATTGGAGTTAATTATGAAGAAGGTACTATTACTCGGAGCCGGATTAGTTACCAGACCTTTAGTACGCTATCTGCTCGATCAACCGAATATTGAGTTGATTATTGCCAGCCGCACTGTAAGCAAAGCCGATGCGCTATTGGAAGGGCACCCGCAAGGAAAATCCGTAGCACTCGATGTCAAAAAAGAAGAAAGTAAACTTGAAGAATTAGTGAAAACCACTGACATAACAATCAGCCTCCTTCCATGGATTTATCATTTGAAAGTCGCAAATTATTGTATCGAACACGGTAAGCATTTGATCACTACATCTTACGTAAGTCCTGCAATGAAAGAATTGGATGCAAAGGCAAGGGAAAAGGGATTACTGTTTTTGAATGAAATCGGGTTGGACCCGGGAATTGATCACATGTCCGCGATGAAAATTATTCACGAAGTAAAAAATCGCGGCGGGAAAATTATTTCTTTTGAATCTGTATGCGGAGGTTTGCCGGCTCCAGAAGATAACGATAATCCGTTTGGGTATAAATTTTCATGGAGTCCTCGGGGTGTTGTTCTAGCCGGAAGAAATAATGCTCATTATCTGAAGAACGGGGAAGAAGTTAAGATTGACGGGAAAAATCTTTTCACAAATTATTGGCGAAAAGAAGTTGAATCTCTCGGCGAACTGGAAGTTTATCCTAATCGGGATTCAATGATTTATCAAGAACTTTATGAATTGTGGGATTCGAAGACAATTTTCCGCGGCACATTCAGAAATATTGGCTGGTGCGAAACTCTTTACAGTATAGCTAAAATGGGCTGGCTTGACGACAATGAAAGAAATGAACTGGAAAATTTGCCTCTGAAAGATGTTACGGCAAAACTGCTTGGCGCAGATAAAACCGAAGTAATCAAAAAAACATCTGAAACAATTAAACTCGCTGAAGATTCAAGGGTGATGAGCAATCTTAAATGGCTTGGTCTTTTTGACGACATTCGGGTTAAACCCGAACAGTGGACTTACCTCGACATTCTTTCGGCAAGAATGCAGGAAATGATGGCTTATCAAAAAGGAGAAAGAGATATGATCGTTCTCCAACATGATTTTATTGCCGAATATCCTGACAACAGTAAAGAACACATAATTTCTTTAATGATTGATTTTGGTATACCAAATGGTGACAGCGCTATGGCAAGAACTGTAAGCCTGCCTGCCGCCATAGCAACTAAATTATTATGTGAAGGCAGATTTGCTGGAATAACCGGTGTGCACATTCCGAATATGCCCGAAGTCTACAATCCGGTATTGGATGAACTCGCACGGCTAAATATCAAAATGAAGGATTCAGTCGCTAAGTTATAAGATTTATTTCTATGTAAAATCAAATAAAAAAACCCGCTTTCTCAGCGGGTTTTTTATTTCTGAAAACAAATTGTGTTTGCTATGTTTGTGATAACAAAAAAGTAAAATCAAAGGATTGCGATGAACCCAATTCGAAAAAAAGTCCTAAGAAACTTCTTCATATCAATTTTGCTCTTAAGTATTACTCTCAATAATAATTCACTAACGGCACAGATAAAAATTGAAAGCGGCTGGGAAACGCTTTTTGAAAAATCGAATTATTTGCAGACGCCATCCTATGATGAAACGATCGAATTTTTTCAAAGGCTTAGTAATTTTTCTCCCTATGCCGAATTAACTTCTATCGGAAAATCGCCGCAGGGAAAAGATATAAATATATTGGTTGTATCTAAAGGGATGGAATTTACATCCGAAAAAGTAAAATTGAGCGGGAAACCAATTGTGCTGATCATGAATGGAATTCATTCAGGTGAAATAAACGGCAAAGATGCCTCAATGATTCTCTTGAGGGAAATACTTGTAACTAAAGAAAAAGAAAATTTGATTGATGGATTAATTTTAATCGTAATACCAATCTTCAGTGTTGATGCGCACGAGAGGGTAAGCCCTTATAATAGAATTAACCAGATTGGACCCGAAGAAATGGGATGGAGAACCACGGCGCTGAATCTGAATCTGAACCGGGATTTTATGAAAGCGGATGCAGCCGAAATGAAAGCGTTTCTAAAATTTTATTCTGAATGGCTGCCGGATATTTTTATTGATGTTCACTCCACCGATGGTTTGGATTTTCAGTACCATACAACAATCGCATCAGAGAATCACGGGAATGTTTCGGCAGTAATTGCAAAATGGGTTAAGGATGAATTCTATCCATATATTTTTAATTATGTCGAGCAAGCCGGATTTCTGATTTCACCGTTTGTCGGTTTTGTAGAAAATGACCCTAAGAAAGGAATTCGGGATTGGGTCGCATCTCCTCGGTTTTCAAATGGCTACGCCGCTGCTAATAATAGAGTGGGGCTTCTGATTGAATCGCATGTCTTGAAATCTTATAAAGACAGAGTTTATTCTACAAAGGCTATTCTCGAATCGGTATTAGAATTAACTTCAGCTCATACTAAAAAAATAAAAAATCTGTCGATACTTGCAGATGAAGATGCAATAAAGAAATATCATGCTGAAAGAGCTCCCTTTCCGTTTACATTTCAACTTACCGATGAATCAGAAAAATACTTATTTAGAGGCGTAGAATATGTACTTGCCGAAAGCAGGGTAGCTGGCACTAAGGTAAGAAAATACACGTCGGAAAAGTTTGAAGAGGAAATTCCGTACTACAACAAATCAATACCCGATTTAACTGTAACACTGCCCGAAGGCTACTTAATTCCGCGTGAATGGAAGGAAGTCATAGACATTGCAGAACTTCATGGTATTAAAGTCGAAAGTATAGATGAAGAAAGAACGTTTGAAGTTTTTGAAAGCAGGATTTCTGAAATAAAATTTCCAGTAAGACCATTTGAAGGTAGATTTTTACCTGAATACAAAATTTCTAATGAATCGAAAATCATTACAGCCTCGAGAGGAGATTTTTATATTCCCGTTAATCAGAGGACAATTAAGTTGATAGCCTTTTTGTTTGAACCGCTAAGCCCTGAATCTTTTTTAAAGTGGGGTTTTATGAATGCTATATTCGAACAGAAAGAATATTTTGAGCCTTATGCAATGGAGCCCATCGCCCAAAAGATGTATGAAGAAAACGCAGAATTAAGAACGAGATTTGAAGATAAGGTTAATTCCGATGAGTCGTTTAAAAATAATTTTTATGCGAGGTTGAATTTCTTTTATGAAAATTCACCCTATTACGATCAAAAACTTAATCTTTACCCGGTTATGAAGGTAATTAAGGAAATAAAATAAAAATATTAATTTGTAGTTGCACTCATGAAAAAATTATTCTTGAACGCTTTAAAGTTTATATTCTCTGTCGCGGTTGTTTTCGTTGTAGTCACGTTGTTTATTGTTATAATATTTAAGTGGTATAATCCTCCCGTCACAGCTTTTATGCAGAAGAATATGAGCAAATCATATCTCGGAATTTTTGATAAACCGATAATAAAACAAAAGTGGACTTCATTCGACAATATTTCTAACCACATTAAAATTGCAGTGATAGCCTCTGAAGATCAAAGGTTTAAAGAACATTTCGGATTTGATGTAGAAGCTATTGAAGATGCTATTGACGAAATGAAAAGAGGCAGAAGAGTTAGGGGGGCGAGTACAATATCGCAGCAAGTCGCGAAGAATATTTTTTTAACAGATCATAAAAATTATTTTCGTAAGGCTTTCGAAGCTTATTTTACAGTCCTTATTGAAATATTCTGGTCAAAGAAAAGAATTTTAGAAGTCTATCTCAATACAGCCGAGATGGGTGAAAATTTATATGGAATAGAAGCCGCATCAAAAAAATATTTTAAAAAGACGGCAGGTAAATTATCTGCCGGCGAATCGGCATTAATTGCTGCATTGCTGCCCAGCCCTAAGAAATTTAATCCGTTAAGACCGTCAAATTATTTATTGAAACGTAAGTCAAGAATACTTCGTCAAATGGAATTACTTGGCGGTATTAGTTTCTTGAAAGATCTTTAATCATTTATAATGTCATTATTACCGTGATAAAATTATTTCTTCAGGCAGCCGCAGTCATTCTCATTATCTCGGGTCACTCCATAAGCCAGACCAATAGAACGATATTACATGATCTGTCTTCTGACGGGATAATATTTTTGAATGACGGGATTGCATATTTTTCATATCCTTTCCATATGTCAAATGACAATTACTTGATCGCCTTTTCCGTTTTATCTTCGACTTATGGATTGATGCATCTTGATAAAACATTAAATAAAAATTTAAGTATCAATTCAAAACAAACACTCAATGGCGACTTTTGGGATATTCCCACTTACTACGGTATTGTTCAATATATGAATATCGGAGCGCTTTCAATATATTCTGCAGGGTTATTAACACGTAATGACGAAATTAGAAAATTTGGGCGAATTATTTTTCAGAGTTTGAGTTACACCGGTATAAGCGTAATGATGTTAAGAATTATTGCCGGGCGAGAAAGACCCTATTCGGGCAAGGATCAATTTGCGTTCACCTGGTTCAATCTTAAAGATGATGTTCAGTCATTTCCGTCAGGGCACACTACAGTCGCCTTTGCCGTTTCGTCTGCAATAGCCGAATACTATGATAATTGGTGGTTGAGAATCGGTTTATACGGAATAGCTTCTTTAACTGCGTATGCACGTATTCGGAATAATCAGCATTGGTTCAGCGATGTTTTTTTTGCTTCGCTTTTAGGAATTTCAGGCGGACTTCATACGGCTCATCAAGAAAGGATAAGAGAATATAAAGCTGAAGAAAGTAACTTTAGGGTTATACCTTCATTTAATAATATAACATTCAGGTACAAATTGAATTAAATCATTTACAGGTTAGAGGCTAATCTTTTAGGATATATTGTTTGACCTGGTTTATTTATACATTCATTACAACTGCAGATATCATAAATTTCATCGTATCCATAATCGATAGTTAATTCTTCGCCGGCTTTTATATCGCATGCTGCTATAAGATTCAAAGAAAATTCGTCTCTGTCGTCAACAATGCAGTTTGGAGTACAGTCGTGGTTAATATATTTTATTTTGGGAGAATTTGATGTATCAATAAAATTATCTCCGTTCCAGAAAATGTAAACATTGTTATCCTTCTCCTCGCGGTATTCGCATTCATTACCGTCTATAACCTCGCCCTCAATTTTCATAATTAAGCTGTCTTTTGGCACATCGACAGAAACAAAAATCCCTCTGCCTTCGATTATTGAGTTTCTTACATGGATAAATTTTTCGTAATCTATTTCTTTATCCATCAGAATTAATCTCTCTTAAACAACGCAGCAGAATGATGTGCGGCAGAGAAGATTCTAATACCGGATAACTGTATTTCAAATCCTCAACTTCATTATTTATCCTATAAGTAAAATCCTTGATTACATTGCCTTTTTTGTCGTAGTAAATGATCTCAAGTATGCTGTACTTCATAAGCTTTTTGTTAAATAAGTAATATGTGTTTGACTGATAAATATCTTTATTGATGCCGTCGATTTTCAGCGGTGAGGAGTGTTTCTCGTAAGTCCATACAAAAATATCATCGCCGGTAAAACTCTTTATATTTGACATATCGATAAAGACGAGATTTTCACCTTGCACAACAGGCACCCAATCTTCGCCCACATTCTGAGCAGAAACATTACCCAATAAAAAGAATAAAAAGATCGCAGCCGAAAAATATTTCACCATTTTTTTCATAAAATTACTTCAAATCAAATTAAATGATATTCCGCATTTACTTTGCGGAAAGGGGGGGATTCGAACCCCCGTTCCGGAAATCCGGAAAACGGTTTTCGAGACCGCCGCATTCAGCCACTCTGCCACCTTTCCGACTTTTGCAATTCCTTAAATTTTAATCCGCTTTTGAACGACTTTATCTCCATCTCTCTTTTGAAAGCTTCGGATTTAGAATCATAATCTTCAGTATAGACAACTT
>WYBN01000014.1 GCA_011525875.1 Melioribacteraceae bacterium
AGGTTCTTCGCGTTGCATCGAATTAAACCACATGCTCCACTGCTTGTGCGGGCCCCCGTCAATTCCTTTGAGTTTCAACCTTGCGATCGTACTCCCCAGGTGGAATACTTAATGCGTTTGCTGCGACACTGATGCCAATGGCACCAACATCTAGTATTCATCGTTTACAGCGTGGACTACCAGGGTATCTAATCCTGTTTGCTCCCCACGCTTTCGCGCCTCAGCGTCAGTTTCGGACCAAGAGACCGCCTTCGCCTCTGGTGTTCTTCCAGATATCTACGTATTTCACCACTACACCTGGAATTCCGCCTCTCTCTTCCGAACTCAAGATTTGCAGTATCAGAGGCAGTTCTGCGGTTAAGCCGCAGGATTTCACCCCTGACTAACAAATCCGCCTACGCGCCCTTTACACCCAGTGAATCCGGACAACGCTTGCCCCCTACGTATTACCGCGGCTGCTGGCACGTAGTTAGCCGGGGCTTATTCCATGGGTACCGTCAAGATAGGCTCCTTACGAAACCTATATATTCGTTCCCAAGAAAAGGAGTTTACAATCTAACGACCTTCTTCCTCCACGCGGCGTTGCTGGGTCAGGCTTGCGCCCATTGCCCAATATTCCTCACTGCTGCCTCCCGTAGGAGTCTGGACCGTGTCTCAGTTCCAGTGTGGCTGATCATCCTCTCAGACCAGCTACCGATCGTAGCCTTGGTAGGCAGTTACCCTACCAACTAGCTAATCGGATGCAAGCCCATCCATAGGTGTTACCTCGCAAGCGAAGCAACTTTAACAACATCATCATGTGATGCCGCTGCATTATCCGGTATTAGCCCCGATTTCTCGAGGTTATTCCAGTCCCATGGGTAGGTTACTTACATATTACTCACCCGTGCGCCAGTGTACTAATCTCGCAAGCGAGATATTCCCCTAGACTTGCATGTGTTAAGCACGCCGCCAGCGTTCGTCCTGAGCCAGGATCAAACTCTCCGTTGTATAATTTTCTCAAAAAAATTGGCGTAATCTTAAATTTGTTATTTACTAAAGTTTTTCTTTAGTCATCCACTTTATCAAAGAACTTACTTAAAAACGGACTTGAAACTTAACGCAAAAAAATCTATTTGTCAAGAATCAATCTCAATATGTTCGCTTTTTTGTAAAAAATTTAACTGTTAGCGAAAAAAACACAGACTTAAACATATTGCTTAAAAATGAAAAAACAAAATTATTTTTAAAAAATATTTATTTACGGTAATAATTAGTTGAAAATTTTCAACGGTTTAAGAGTATCAATCAAGTTTCTTTCGTTATTTAAAATAATAAGCGTGAAATTCAAGGGCTACAATGTTTTGGAGGGTTTTCAGAAAAAGTAATTTGTAAATTAATATAAACTGGAAAATATAATTATTCGAACATCTCAAATTTTTCATCCTTTGGGCGTAAATTGTTATATAATTTGCGCATAGAAAGATTCGCTGCTGAACTTCCCCGCACCGCAGAAATTCGATAAAGTTTGGCAGCAATTGCTAAGTTCTTTTTAACAGCAACACCCTCTTCGTAGCAGTAAGCTAAAGCCATCTGGGCAAGTATCGATCCGTTTTCAGCAAAGTTAAGTAAATTACCAATCTCGTTATCAAGCAAGTCTGCGTTTTCTTGAATTTTAATCAAAACTAATCGAATTTCCGCCTCGGGACTGCCAAGTATTGAGGCTTTCTTCCAGTATTCCAAAGCCTTATTTTTATCTTTGTCTGTAAGTTCACCATTAAAATAAAGTAATCCAATTTCGATGATTGAAGGAAGATGGTTATTCGAGGCAGCCTCTAAAAGAAATTTGAATGCATCACCTGGGGTCAGAGTATTGTCAAATCCAAGCGCTGTCAATGCGGCCCAGACGTACATTGCGTCATAATTTTTCTGTTTAGCTACAGTTCTTAATTTACTTATAAAGTTTTCGCCGCTGATCAGCTGAAATAGTTTACTAACCGATTTAAACGACCCAAGTCGAATAGCTTTGATATACTTCAATGCTGCAAGGATCGGGTCCTTTTTAATGTGTTTCCCTGCTTCGAGTATCATTCCTTCATACATCAAAGCTTCAGGGCTTCCATTGTCGGAGGCAAAGCGGATGATAGAATGAGATGACGTATCGACTAAATTTTCTTCGTTAAAATTGTCGCCCACCCCCAGTTTTTTCAATAATTTATTTTTATTAAGCTGCAAAATATTTTGAATATCCTCTCTTTCGGAATCTTTATTTTCATCTTTGGCATCAAAATCAATAAAGTTCAATTCCCACTCTGTACTTAAAATGGTTGCATTTTTAATCTTTACGGAATCAACAATCATTACATCGTTCTGTTCAGTTATTTTGGGGTCTTCAAAGTATATTCCAAGTTTTATTAATTGCTCCAAAGCTTCAATCGCAGGTTCATAATTCGCTTCGGCAGCTTTCTTAATCCACTTAGCTGCAAGTGTATAATTTCGGGGAACAACTAAATTATCTGTATAGATAACTCCTAACGCAAATTGCCCTTCGGGCATTCCTCCTTTTGCAGCTAATTCAAAATAATTAAATGCTTCGAATGGATTCCATTCCACACCGATGCCATTATTAAGCAAAATAGCATAGTTGAATTTTGCCGCCGTTAAATTTTTATCTACTGCTCTTTTTACTAGATCAACAGCCTTCAAAGTGTCTTTTTTAAATCCGTACCCGAGAAGATACCTCAAGCCCAACTCATGAAGTGCGAATGGATCATCGTCAGCGGCTTGTTTTAGGAGAAGATAATTTGTCATTAATGGAAACGAATAATACTTCGGTTTAATTATTGGATAGATGGAATATCTACGATTATTATTAACAACTTCGCTCATCGTAGTGTCTTGAGCAAAAATTATTTTTGGAAAGGAAGCAGCAATTAAGATTAGGAAAAGAAAAATTTTCAATTTATGTATAGTGTTATTAAGCGAATTATTTTTTTATAATGTTTCTTAGACAACTGAATGAAAAAAAGGTTTGATAATTACCAATACTTCAGAAAAGTTTTTTAACAAGATTTTTTTTTAGGATAAAAATATTCTTGCCGTTATCCGAAGAATACTCTGTCGAATCCATCAATTTATCAATTATGAACAACCCCATTCCTCCCTCTGGCAGATTATTGATATCGTTCGGGTCGTATTCTAATTTCGGTTTCCCGGTATTTTTTCTGGGAAGTCCGTATTCTAAAATTTCAAATTCAATTCTTTCTTTATACAATGAAATGTTCAATTGTATTTCATTGCCGGGTTTGCCCCCGTAAGAATGCTTCACTACATTGTTCAAAGCCTCGGTGAGGCACATCTGGATTTCGCCAGTCTCTTTGGGAGAGGCGCCGACAAGTTCAAGCAATTTTTTTATCTCTCCTACTAAAGTAGAGACACTTTTATAGTCACTGTTTATAGTATAATTTTTTTTAATCATACCTGAAGCGATTACGAGAAAAAATCTTCTTAAAAATATTAATTAGTTCATTTAAATTTAGAAAAGCTTTACATTCAAAGCTATTAAATAAATTTCACAAGAAATAGAAAAATGTTCATTAAACGCCTGTGAAAATACAGAACCCTATAAATAAAATAATTTTATTATTTCAACTCTATAGGTTCTCAACAAATTTTTTTCAGGGCTTTGAAGAATTACAAAAAAAATATTACAATTGAATTAGTAATCAAAAATATTAAAGGAGAGGATAAAATGGCAGAAAAAAATGAATACTTAAAGGAAGTAATCAAGCACTTTGATATCAAGCAGCATGACGTAATAAAACTTGTTGATGCAATGGAGAATATGGCATTTTCAGCGCGCGATCTGAACAGAGCGGCTAAGATATTCGATATGATGCTTCGGGATAAAAATTGTGCCGTAATACTTACTCTTGCCGGAAGTCTTTTCAGCGCCGGCTTGAAGAGAATTGTTTACGATATGATTGAAAATAATATGGTTGATGCTATTGTTTCTACAGGTGCAATCATGGTGGATCAAGATTTTTTTGAAGCTCTTGGATTTAAACATTATTTAGGCACACCCTTTGTTGACGATAATGAACTACGCGAACTTCATATTGACAGAATTTACGATACTTTCATTGACGAAGACGAACTTAGAATTTGTGACGACACTACTGCTGCGATATTTGACAGCCTTGAACCGAAACCTTATTCATCTAGAGAATTAATTTGGCATTTTGGTAAATATCTTGAAGACAACGGTGGACCTAAAGCAGATGACAGCGTAATTTGGGCCGCATATAAAAATAACGTCCCGATATTTGTTCCTGCATTCTCCGACTGCTCTGCCGGTTTTGGAATAGTTATGCATCAGCATAAAAATCCCGGAAAGCATCTATCATTCGATTCCGGGAAAGATTTTCTTGAATTAACTCAAATAAAACTGCACAATAATGAAACCGGTATTTTTATGATAGGCGGCGGAGTCCCCAAAAATTTTACACAGGATATTGTAGTCGCTGCGGATATTTTGAAAGAAGATTCACCAATGCATAAATACGCTATACAGATAACAGTAGCTGATGTGAGGGACGGAGCGCTCTCCAGTTCAACATTAAAGGAGGCGAGTTCTTGGGGTAAAGTTGAAACGACCTACGAGCAAATGGTTTATTCCGAAGCAACCTTGGCTATGCCGTTGGTTGCAGGCTATGCATATCATAAAGGCGCCTGGAAAAATCGAAACAAAAGAGAATTTCAAAAATTATTCACTAAAGAAACTCAACCGGTATAAAACATAAAGGGGCTTTAGCCCCTTTTGTTTTTTTCACATTCGATTTCAAGATTCTATATGAAAATTATAGAGGAGATACTCTGAAACCAAGCGTCAGGCCTTCCCAATTAATTGTTGAAGATACCTTGTCGTTCCTTTTCTCCTCATAAACATCGTAGCCTCCAGTCTGATAATTTTTAATGTATTGAATTTGTTTCTTTTCATAATCGAATGCGCTGATATAATCTATTACTTTGGCTGGATCGGTCGTTGAGAACAAACCACATGAATACATCGGCATGTCAGATATCCTATATGTCATAATCCATTCCTGAACGTCCATAAATAATTCTGGATTTGAATATGTTACAGCTTTCTCTCGAAAGTAAATATAAGCGCCTAAGATTTGTGTCCCGTTCGAATTTAACGTCCCTTCTACCCGGTAATAAACCGTGTCGTATGTAATCGCATCATAATAAACTGCCTGATTAAGTTCCCTCACAATCATATCTTCACAGTAAAAAGTATTCCCGCTCCAGCTAACTTTCTTCATCTGATTAACATTCAAATCTTCGAACAATGTTTTTCTAGAAGGAATATCGGAATACAAAATGAATGCATTACCATTTGTGAAATTCCCGCTTATCCTAAAAGAAGAGTAAACATAATCACGGTCTTTAATTAGAGACCAGCAGTCCTGTCCACCGCTTTCTTTTACTTTGTAAGGCATAGAATTAATAGTCATTCCACCAGCATCAAGACGGGCTGTAATATCTGTATCTTTTGTTAAACTAATCGACGAAGAATTAAATCTCCCGTTTAATGCGTTGAGATTTCCGAGAAGTTCAGTGCCTTTGTAAATAGAGATTTTTCCAGTATAAAATATTTCGTCCATATATTCATTATCAACAATGTGTTTAATCGTTCCTTCGAGATTACCCTGATTGTCGGCATTTGTAATACTTACTTCTAATTTGGGGAAGAAAAATCTCATGACATTTGCACCGCCTTCTACAATAGAAGGCAATAGAATTGAAGCCTGCGATTCAACGCAGTCAACATTTAAGTAAGTAACTTCACCGCCGAAAAAGTAACTGTTAGCCTGCGCCATTTTTATCTTATATCCTTCGATATTTTTATAATAGTATTTATCAGCTTCGAGATAGGCATCACCGCCAAAATAAGGGGTGCCGTACTGAGTTTTTTTATTATTCGGGACAACGTTTTCGCCGTATTGCGTATCTTCGGAAGGAAAATTCGTATTTGTGAATGAAGCCATCAAATCAAAAAGTTCATCAACTGATTGAGCGGTACGGAATTGATTTGTTAGTACGTAACAAATTTTTGGATTATATAAAGAACTCTCGAAAAAATACTGACTCAATTCTTCGTACGGGTCCCAGTCGCCATACAGATTGCTGTTTGCCGCAAAAGCCGGATGGGCATCATTTCTTACGTGAGGCGGGCAGCCCATATCAGCAAATAAATGAAGCGTTTCTCCCAAGGCTCGATATGCCATTGCAAAGAATTCAGCTTTTTCGGCTTCATCCAATCTTTCTAACCCGCGTTTCATGTGTTCTTTTGCCTTTGACCAGTTATAGTAATTATCGGGCGCCGATAAAGCCCACGTCTTAGCATCCATCTGCGGATTTTGTATTCCGAAATAACTGATTACTCCATCTACCAGATCTGTGAGATACCCCTGTCCTGCAGGTCTTGTAGGATCATAAAAATGTCTGAGAGATGCGTCGAGTTCTGGTTCATCAGCAGAAAACCCACCATGAGAAATCCATTCTTTTGCGGTCATGTCAGCGTTTATTTCATTGACTATTTTTAGCCCGGTATTCGCTACTTTTTTGCCGTTATATTTCTGAACAGTTAGATTAATAGTTTTGTTTTCAACACCGTAATCATTAGCATATCTTTCTAAAAACCAATTAACGATAGAATTATTTATCGAGGGATGCATCTCTATATTTCCATAACCGAAAATCATCATTACGGCGAAAAGATAAGCGGCAAATCCTATTAAGTATGAAATTATTTTTTTCATTTGAGCCTCCTACATCTTCACCAATTTCCAATCCGATCCTTCATACGGTTTGGAAAATGCAATTATGTATTTTTTCCCTTCAATCTCTATTGAATACTCTGCGTAGAACTCCGTAAATATTATAAGCTCTTTCTCCTCGAGTGCAGAGGCAAATCCGGGGAATTTTTCTTTAACACCTTCGAGTTTATCACCGAATCTTTCTGCTGCTTTATCGGTAAGAGCAGATTGAACCTGAACAACGTTTCCGCTTTTGAAAGCTTGGATAATATCTTTTACCGATTCATTTATTTCTTCCAACTTCGGATCTATATTATCCTTGGGTTTTGTTGGACCGTCTTTCGAGCAGTTTGCAGTAAAAGTAATCAAAAATGCAGTGGCCGCGCCAGCTACAAAATATTTCAGATAGATTAGCATATCAAACTCCTAAAAATTAATTGTTGACGAAAATTTATACTGTACCTTTGCACTCCAAAGCGGATCGGCAGAAATAGCAATAGAATCTGTTGGCACAGTCAATACTTTGAAAATCACAAAACCATCATTCGCTTTAGCCGCCCAAATTGACCCGGGGCTTAATGGAGTTGAACATAAATCCGCAGCCCAGAGGTTTGTATCTATTATCGAGATAGTGCTAAAATCGGAAGTGTTTATTTTATATACTTTTCCGCTCGCTGCCCTATACCAAACTCCCTGCATCCAGCCGCCTCCGTTCCCTGTCGGGCACCACGCAATTGTTTCGCCGTCCGTATCTTCATAATTTGTAATTTGATCTCCGGTCTGCCCCTTAGACCAATCAATGCCAAAGTGATTCATTGTTATCTCTTTAATATCGTTTGACGAATCCGCCGGATTATTTTCATCTTCGCACGAAAAAGTTGAAAGTATAGTGATTGTAGCTATTAAAAGAATTATTGTTTTTTTCATTTCTCCATCTCCGATTTAAGATTTATTATTATTGGTTTATAATCGCATTCACTTATAAATTTATCTTAAGAGAATCATTTTCTTTATGGAAATAAAATTCCCTGCTTTCATGCGATAAAAATATATACCGCTGGCTAACCCCGCTGCATTAAAATCCACCTCATAATTTCCGGCTTCAACCAACTGGTTTATTAATATTGCAACTTCTCTTCCAAGAATATCATAAACCTTTAAGGTGACTAAATCTTTAGAGGGGACAAAGTATTGAATTTTTGTGCTTGGATTAAATGGATTGGGATAGTTTTGCGAAAGCACATAATTAATTGGGAGTTTATCTTCATCGCCTTTAATATCTGTAACTGTTACAAATCCAGTTAGTTTTACATTGTCAATTGCAGCAACATCTCCATCATTGCCTACATACTGCCATGCTAATTTCATGTTCGGATTATTCGCATATTGAGTTATGTCGACATTCTGGTATCTCCAACTTCTGGGCTGCCCGTCATTTACAGCTTCCCAAATTTGAGTCCAGTTGGATCCACCATCAACTGAAATTAGCAATTTCAAAGTTGCAGCGGTTAGCCAATCAATGCTATATAATGAATAAAATTCAATCGTTGCAGTACCGCTTGTAAGTGCAAATGGCGGGCTAATTAACCATTCATCTTGATCTGCAGCAATCCATGGACAAAATGCTGATGAGACATTTGTCGGATCAATAGAACTAAAATTATAACCGTCTATATTCCCTCTCATCCAAGTATTTGTTTGGTGAGATTGATTTACCGTCCAGCCATTTGGCGGGAATTGTGCATCGTCAAATTTTTCGTCTATTACTACTCTTTGTTCAGGCTCGCCGCCCGAACTTGTTGTGTCAATTATACCATAACTTTTAGTTGTAAATAAACTTTGATGATTATCAATAACAAATCCATTATCTGCTGATCTAAAATCAAGTGATGATGGATAAATATAATTGAGAGGATAAATCAACTCCCAGGATTGTCCCCCGTCCGTTGTCATATATGTGCCCGTATATGGAGGATAACCACTAGCAGGAGCAACTCCAATCATGCTATCATGAAATAATGCATATCTGCTATATATGTTTGGCCATTCAACAATTTCCCAATTATTTCCGTCATCAGTACTTTTATTCATATTACCGCCTTGTGAAACATAAACCAAATTATTTGAAACATAACTTAGATTGCTGCAAATACCTCCAAGAACGTCTGTCCAATTTGCACCAAGATCATTTGATCTTTTTAGTGCAGAACCAATTCCAAAACCAGTATTACCAATGAATTGCATGTTAAAAATCGGACCGAATTGACTTTCAATTCGAGTCCAATTACTCCCCTCATCAGACGAATAGAGAATGCTTCCGTTAGTATTTGCCAAGAATTGATTATTAGTATATGCAACAGATGATATTGCGCTTGAATTTGTTTCTTCCGTGTAGTTCAAAACCATTTCCCAGCTTGCCCCGGCATTAGTAGTTTGAGCAATAAATCCGAGATCATATGCATGAGTAAGCTGCCTATGTGATCCAACCGCAACTCCAACCGCATCATCAGCAAAAGAAATGTCGCTTATTCCAAAGGTATATCCGGGCTCCCTCCAATTAAATATATCCCAGCTCACAGTCCAAGTTTTCCCACCATCAACTGAACGAATTATTTCACCACTGCTTTTAGCAAGAATGATAATATTGTCATTCAACATTTTAACGCTATTATAGAGGGTACTCCCGGAAGTTAATGGAAAAACAATTTCGGAATTCTCAAATAAATCAGTTGTTTTTCCTAAACCAGAGTAAGTACTGGCCACAGGTCTTGAAAACCAGATGTTATTTTTATCAGAACTTCCGAGATAGGTGATGTTATCTTTCAGAGTCCATGTATATCCTCCGTCTGTTGTAACGTTTCCATGTATTATGCCACTCATATTATCAAACATAATTAGAGGACTTCCACTTGGAACTTGGGAACCTATATTACTCCATGTTACACCACTATCACCGGAATGGAATATGGCATCCCCGTTAACTCGAGCTTTAACCCAAACTTGTGATCCAATTATTGAAATATCAACGTAATAAGTTACTCCTTGAATTTGGACTTCAGCCCATGTAAATCCCCCGTCAGTAGTTTTATAAAGAGTTGTAGAATTCGAAGAAATTGCCCAGCCACTTAACTGGTCGCTAAAATATAACCTATCTATGTATCCGAAATCATCCTTAACTAATTCCCACGTTGAACCACCATTTGTTGTTCGAATAAGTTGTAAAATAGTAGGTGATGAGTATCCCTGCCAAAACCAATTAATTGCAAAACCATGATTTTCATTGAGAAATGTAAGTTCTCGAACAGAGAAGTTACTTACAAGATCAGTCCCCGATATTTTTACCCGGGTCCAGGTATTGCCTCCGTCAATTGTTTCAAAAAGAAAAACATCATAAGGCGGCTGACCCTTTGAAGTGAGTATGAAATATCCTACTTGAGAATTAATAAAATCTGCATAACCATCACCGGCAAAAATTTCATATCGCACTCGATCAAAAGTAATTTGAATTTCCCAGGACTTTCCGCCGTCATTTGTTTTTCTTACACCGTCTTCGTCAACAATCCACCCAACATTTGCATTGACAAATTCGATTTTATCATAAACATTTGGTTGTTTCAAAATTTTATTTAGCTTGGTTTGTGCAAGGATATTATCTGCTAACACAGCCGAAAGTGTTAAAGTTAAAAATAATAATATAGTTTTCATGACAACCTCACCTAATTAATTTTTAATTCTTTAACAACTTCTTCTGACTTTTTTTTGCAAGCCTTCTTTCTAATAAGCGAGATACGACTCATATTCATCAGCAGAAATTATTAAATTTTTTTTCTTATGATTGTATTATCCTTCTCATGTCTGTAAGGATTTCCGCAGTTTTTGCAGTAATGAGCGTACGGGTTAGATATCTCTGTACTGCAATAACTGCACTTTTCAATTAATTTTTCACCGCAAATCGAACAATAAATGTCTTTCTCTTTCGTGTTGCAGAAGAAACTGCAGTTGGGACAAATTCGATAATTATCCATTTAGATTTCCGTGTTTACAACACAAATGATAGCAATCCTTGTACCTGAAAAAAACCGTCATTTCAGCTCAATTTTAAGGTTATAATCATTATGTTGATACGGAGAAAGGCAACACTGTTGCTCATCCGGGTGTCATTAATATGGATTAATTGATTTATAATCCGCAAATTAGAATATGAGACTTATGATAAAATTCTTTTTTATTTTTCTACTGATATCCAATTTATTTGCCGGTGAAAGACTGAGATGGGAAAGCGTAAAAACTCCTTTGGATGGAAATTATTTTAGAATTATTGATTCGGGTGAACACGGCGAACTCTGGATTTATGACAAGAATTTTAATTTATATCATTATAACGGTAAGAGTTGGAAAATTTATCAATCCCCCTTTAACAAAGATCTGAATCCTAAGACGATGTTGAAAATCAGTTCCCGTAAGTTTTTTTCATGGGCTTTAGATGAAAATTATTTTTCACAAATTAGAATATTTGAAGGAGATAGATGGACCGCTGTTAATTATTCGACTGAATTACCTTTGCAGGGAATTATTGCAATAAATCATGATGAATTACTGCTGTTCGGAAACTTCGGTCTTCTGATTAATTTTAAAGATAATAAATTCAGCCGCATAGAAAGTCCGTTAAAAAACCATATTTGGTCGGCGATAAAAGCAAATGACGGTTCTATTTGGCTTGCAGGCAATTATGACGGCGTTTACAAGTACGAGAATGACCGTTTCGCCAGAATCGAATTTGAAGATGGATTGAACTATGCAATTAATCATTTAATTGAAAAGGATAACACTATTTATGCATACCACAATGAGTATAATGTATTCCAATTGAAAAACAATAAGTTCTTTAAGACGGCTAAAAAGTGGAACGAAATAACAGGCGTCAATCAAGAGAACAAAGTCGGTATATTCACGTATTCTTCTTCTCAATCCGATAAAAAAATTAGTTTAGAATATCCAGCGAATTATAAAACAACTCAGATATATGCTCATAACGATTCTAATATTTATATAGTCGCAAACAACGAACTTAAGCGCGGCGTCAAAACCGATCAATTTTATTTCTACGAACTTGCAAGCTCATACCTTCTTGCCGGCGCAAAACACAATGCCGGGAAACAGGTATTCGTTAGAGATTTGAATAATAGCGGCTACAACGATATTGTTTTATTAAACAGTTACCCGGCGGATTTTAATAGTATGTATACCGGCAGTGCTTTATCTCCATTTCAGGAACGCCCGTTTATTCTTAATGATGGGCTGGAAAGACTTAGCAGCAGAGCATTTGAATTTGCAGATTTGAACAACAACTATTTAGACGACATAATCGTTTCGTTCAACGACAGTGTTGGTTCCGGAATAATTATTTTTCTGAACAATAAAGATTTTACATTTTTGAAGCATAAAAAAATCTATTCGCCAAGGTATTTGTTGAACTCTCCCGTTAAAAATATCGAGTGCTTTGATTTTGATAACGATGGCGATCTAGACATTGTTGTATCCTATTATTACGGCGAGCAAGAAAAACCCGGCAATGAAGTAGTATATTTCAATAAATTTAACGGGCAGCTCTTCGAAAGCGATACTTCATTTGCAGAAATTACCAGAGGCTGGAACATCAAATCTACTTTTATTGATATCGATAATGACGGCGATCTCGATTGGTACATTTCTAATTTGTGGTGGAGCGATAAACTGCTTCTAAATGATAATGGAAAATATACCGATGTTTCCGATATTTATCTCGGCGATTCTCTTTATCTTAATACAACAGCAGCGGCTTTTGCCGATATTGATAATGACGGAGATTTGGATTTAATAAGATCATGCGATGAGCAATTAATTGTAATTTCGTTAAATAACGGTTCGGGCTATTTTAAGGATGCCACTGATTCTTTGATTAGCAAAAACTTGAAACTAAATGTTTTTTCTTATGGAAGCGAGAAGACATTTAATATGCTGGATATTAACAACGACGGCTTTATTGACATACTGCTTACTACTGCTTTCTCTGAAGATAATAAAACAATGCTTTTATTAAACCGAAATGGAAAACAATTTGATAAATTTCTTGATGAGCATATTCCTGAGTCAGAGACGTTTTATTCATCGGCGGTGTTTGATGTTGACCGCGATGGGGATAAGGATATCTTTCTAATACGGGATGGTGAAAATAAATTTCTTGTAAATAATCTTGACGATTCCAATTACCTAAGGATAAATCTTTTTGGGGTAAGCTCATCTACTGACGCGAGAAACTCGAAGATCTACATTTATAAAGCTGGAGGTTTAAATAATAAAGACAGTTTAATTGCATATAGAGAAACCGGAATTGACAGATTTGTTGCGTCTTCACTAAATGAAAGTACAATCCACTTTGGATTGGACAATAGGTATGAATATGACATAAGAATTTTGTTCCGGAGCGGAAAGGAGAAAATAATCAGTCATATCAAACCGCCGTCTGTGATTGATGTTTATGAACACGAAGGAATCTATAAAAACTTTGTCTTACTAAGCAATAACCTTTTTAATCTCTCAATGCAAAAAGAAATACAAATTTATTTTTTAATAACGCTATTAACGATTTTTATAATCGCCTTCAGCATAAGAACGGGACATGAGAAATTTAACTGGGGAATAAAACTTTCTATCAGCTTATTGATAATTAACTTTTCATTTTATTGGATAATACTTTTCTTAACAAATTCTTCCGGCTCAACTTTTTTGAAATATTATTTCCCCTCGTTAATTGCAATAATAGGCGTTGCAATTCCTAATTTGTTGTTTTTCAGCATTAAGTGGAATATACTTAAACGGAATCTCCGCGATTATAAAGATGAACTTCTCGACAATATCATACATTTTCTGCATGGAGAATGGGCTATAAAGAATATAAATAGCATCATTTTTCTTCTTCAGTCAGGTTCCCATGAAATCACACAGAATGAAAAGTTTAAAATGCAGCTGAAGACAAGAATTAAAACTTATGATTCAATGACAGCTGAAAGCATAGCAAAAATCACATCAATCTGCAGACAAATAGATTATAATAATGAATTGATTAAACATTTAGCTGTGTTATTTGATGAAAGCAAAATAATCGCCAGAAGAATATCGAACGATGATTTTCTTTTCACAGAGAAAGAACGCAATGTATTCAAGATGCTCAAGGACGCAATTAAAGAAATATCCGGAAATATTTTAGCGGAATATTCATGCCAGCCCATAGAAGTTATAGACCGCCTGCTGGAAGCAAATAAATCTGTGTTAAAAAAGAATAAAATTTCGGTAGAATTTGTTTACAAATCTGACATGAAAAATCATGCGCTGATAAAAGCGAATGAATTGGCAGATATACTCGATAATTTAATTTCTAATGCAGTTAAAGCTCTGCGAAATAAAATTAACCCAATGATTGTTATTGAAATTATCTGGCTTCCGCCTAAGTTCTATATCACTGCAATTAATAACGGCGAAAAAATTAATCGGGAGGATTTCGAGATTATCTTCGAGAAAGGATACTCGAGACAAGGAAGTTCCGGTATGGGGCTGTATTACTCAAGAAAAATCTTGAATAAATACGGAGGAAGAATCACACTGCTTTCTTCGGACGAACAATGGACAAAATTTCAAATTGAACTAAACGAAGGTTATAAAAATGAAACCGCATATTCTAATAATCGATGACGACATTGAGTTCATAAAGGACTTCATTCTGGTGCTCGAGGATAATTATTCATGCACTTATGTATCATCCGGTGCTGAAGCAATTGATGCAATTCATAAATCCGTTCCCGATTTAATACTGCTTGACTTAATGTTAGGCAATGAAAACGGACTTGAACTGTTATGCAGAATACAGCGGACAGAAGAGATACCGGTAATAATGGTAACAGATTATGCCTCCGTTCAGACCGCCGTTGAAGCTTTGAAGTTAGGGGCTTCAGATTATATTTCTAAAACTCCTAACCTGACCGAGCTAAAAATTCTTATCGAAAAAACAATCAGCCAGAAAATTTTAAAAAACAGAGCACAGTCTCTCGAAGAAGAATTGAACAAAGGATTCAGAATTATTATCGGTGAAAGCGAGCAGATAAAAAGTGTTCAAGAAAAAATCAGAATCTACGCGAAGAACGATAATACAATTCTCATTACTGGCGAAAGCGGTGTGGGAAAAGAATTAGTTGCAAGGCAGGTTCATTTTTACAGCGAGAGAAAAAACTTTCCATTTGTTGCGATTAATTGCGCCGCAATACCGAAGGAATTACTTGAGAGCGAACTGTTTGGGCACGAGAAAGGTGCATTTACCGGAGCGGAAAAAAGAAAGATCGGTAAATTTGAACTTGCTTCATCAGGCACTATTTTTCTCGACGAAATTTCTGAGCTTCCGCCAGATGCACAAGTTAAAATACTTCGGGTCATCCAAGAAAAAGAATTCGAAAGAATCGGCGGCAACACAACAATAAAGTCTAATTCAAGAATAATTGCAGCAACAAACAAGAACCTAAAGGAATTAGTCAAACAGAAATCTTTCCGTGAAGATCTATTTTACAGACTTGACGTACTTCCAATTCATGTTCCTCCTTTAAGAGAAAGGATAAACGACATCCCGCTTCTTGCAGAACATTTCCTCAGAAAAAGCTGCGAGGAGATGAAAATTTCTTTGAAGACGATAGGAGATGATGTTATGCACATGCTTCAAAAATATGATTGGCCGGGAAATATCCGTGAGCTGCAGAATTTTATAACCCGGGTGGTAATTTTGGCAAAATCATCACGGATAGACAAAAATGACTTGAGTATGAATCTCGGCTTAGCACAAAATGACGTTGAATCACTTTCTTTCGAGAATGTTCCTACTTCGTGGGAAGAAATGGATAAGATGCGGAAAGAGGCATCTGATACAGCCGCCCGCAATATTGAAAGGATCTACCTTCAAAATTTACTCGATAAATATAATGGAAATATCTCGAAAGCGGCGGAAGCTATTGGAATTAATCGGACTAATCTTCATAAAATGATGAACAAGTGTGGAATAAAAAAAAACTAACGAAGCGGTTAGACTTTTCATAAACTGTTTTAGGCTCAAGCCTATAATCTTCTTATTTCAACTCCGCACTCACTAATCGAACCATTTAACAGCTGATTGTGTTATAATAAGAAAAATAAAAAGAAATTATGTTAGAACCGATTCTATTAATAATTCAATCCGTGAACCGGATTTACGAGAATACAATTTGTTTGACACTTAAAGAAAAGTCAAATTCGATAAGAAGTTTTCTGCCCGGTCAATTCATCACAATAATTTTTGATATTGACGGCAAAGAAGTTAGAAGAGGATTTTCTATATCATCTTCTCCGCATCAACTGCCTGAAATTGAATTAGCCATTAAAAGGGTTGACGACGGCGCTGTATCAAAATATTTATTTGATAAACTCGCCGAGGGTATGGAACTGAAAGCATTACCGCCGCTGGGCAATTTTATTATTAACGTTTTACCCGAAAATGAAAATCATTACATTATGATTGGGGCTGGCAGCGGAATAACTCCATTATTTTCGATGTTGAAATCAATACTGCACGGCGAACCGAAAAGTAAAGTTACTTTGATCTACGGCAACAGAACTGAAGCTTCGATCATTTACAAAAATGATTTGGATAATCTTTCGTTTCAATACAGGGACCGCTTTAACATTGTTTATTATTTGTCCCAGCCAGGAATTTCGTGGGATGGGTTAAAGGGTAGAATTGACCGCAATACAGTTGATGAATTAATACGATCGGGCAAAGAAGTGCAGGAGAAATCGCATTTTTACTTGTGCGGTCCTGAGGGGATGATGGAGGCTGTTATAGACGCACTCAGAGTTCACAAAATAAATTCTTCCAGAATTCACAGGGAAATTTATCATACGTCGGTGGTTGAAAAAGAAAACGATGTCGAGCTGCTCGAAAGAGAAGTAACTTTGATTTTAGGAGGAGAAAGTTACACGCTAAATATTCCTCCCAATAAATCAATACTGCAGGTTGCTCTTGAATCTGGACTGGATATTCCTAACTCCTGTCAATACGGCAGCTGCGGGTCTTGTAAAGCAAAACTGTTATCGGGCAAATTAAAGCTTGTTAATCAAAGCGTTTTAACCGCGCATGAAATTGAAAGCGGATATTGTTTAACCTGCGTAGGTTATCCGGCAAGTGCGAATGTAGTGATTTTATATGAGAATGAATTTTAATTAGAAATAGGGCAGGGTTTATACCTGCCCTAATCAAATTGATACTATCTTACAAAGAAATCTCTTATCAAATTCTGAACATTTGCATCATCCAGTTTCTCGAATACGCCGATGTAATTTAATTTTTCGCCGGGTTGAAGATTAAGCATTTTCTTAACTGTGATTAAAAAATGATCGAGATCGCTGTTATATAATGCAACCGCTGTTTTACCGATCTTCAATTCTTTCAACTCGGTATCAAGGTTATCTGCCTCAATTATACAGCACCAGTTATCATGATATGGGCTGATGTCAAGCACATCCAAATCGTTGTTAAGCTTGTTATTAACCTTTACTACTTTACCGCTTATCGGTGAAGTAAAAGGAATTTTTCTTTGGCCTTTTCTTACATTAAAAAGCATTTGCCCAATATGAACCTTCATTCCAGGATTCGGAAGTTCGATTGAATCAATGCTCCCGATTATTTTTCTTGCGAAATCATCCAAACCGATTTTAACATTTCCTTCTTGTTCCAATGCCGCCCAAGTGTGCCCTTTAGATATAAAGACACCGCCGGGAATTGCAAAATCGTATCCTTCCGAGTCGCTTTCCTCACCAACGGTTGTGATATGTACGCTCGGCTTTAAACTTGATTGTATCCTGTGTTTTCGCTTAACTACAAAGCCTTTAACGTATTCAAGAAGTTCATCCTCTGTAAAAGGTTTTTGAATGTAATCCATTGCGCCATACTTCATGCACTCAACTGCAGACTCGACTGTTGCATAACCGGTTATAATTATCACGTCGATATCAGGCCGGATGTGTTTAACGGCTTTGCAGACTTCTTCGCCGGTCATCTCAGGCATCTTTAAATCTGTAAAAACAAAATCGTAATGGTGCTTTTGTATTAGTCCCAGAGCTTCTTTGCCGCTCTGCACGGTATCTATTGAATAACCGTCAAGCACCAGAATTTTACGGAAGCTGTCGAGGATAATTTCTTCGTCGTCAACGCACAGAATTTTCGATTTTGGCTTCTCAACTTCAACCCTTTTCAAGGTTTTTGCTTCGCTGCTGAAGTCGTAGTTAAGGCTCTCGTCAAGAATAGCCGAACGCTCTTTCCTCGCACGTTTTTCACGATAATACTTAACAAGATTTCGAACGACTAAATCTGCAAGAATAAAAAGAATAACAAGAACAAGTATGATATAGAGAGGCATTTTTTATTCTCCTAAATTATATTACAAATCTATTTTTTAATTTCATATTCTATCGGAGCTGCATTGAGATAAATTATTCAGTTCATAATTAAGCTCCGCCGGTATTACCTTGTAAATCCATCCCTCAAAGTAAGGATCCTTTTCTATTAAGCTGACACTCTCGTTTAGTTTGGGATTGACAGAAATAATTTTTCCAGATACCGGAGCCAGGAGGTTATGAGTCAATTCATCGTCAGTAATAATAGTAAGAAAAACACTGCCTTGTGTTATTGAATCATCCGGGTTTAAGAATGTAATTTCCCTAACTGGGTTAGTTACCCTGAAATACAAATCCGTAATCCCGGCTGCTACAGTTCCTTCCGATTCTAAGTTTATCCAGCTGTACAAACCAAGACGGTAGTAGTTTGCCGGGCAGGGAATAAAATCTATGGATGAATTATAAGAACGTTCTACACTTAAACTCATCTTTTTCAAGATCTCTCCGTATCTAAAAGCCCTGTGAAAACAACTGCTTAACTCGTCAAAAGTAAAGGGTTTGGGTAAAAATTCCATTGAACCGTTTTGCAGAGCTTTAACCGCATTCTCAATTGTCGAATACCCGGTTGTTATAACAAACGGGGTGTTTATATCGAGCTTGTGTATTTCATCAAGAACTTCAAATCCACTTTTATCTGGCATCATTACATCGCATAATATCAGTTTGTATTCGTTGTTCTTAAACAGCTTGATACCTTCGGCGGCATTCATTGCGCTGTCAACGGCAAGATTATCAAATCGTGCAGCTTTAATTACGGAATCAATAATAACTTGTTCATCATCAATTATCAATATGTCTGTAGATTTTTTCATTCGTCCACCATAGCAGGGTTAACGGGCAGTTGAATTTTAAATTTTGTTCCTTTACCTACGTTACTTTCAACCGAAATTCTTCCTTTATGATTATCGATAATACCCCATACAACCGACAAACCAAGCCCTGTGCCCCGCTGTCCTTTTGTGCTAAAAAACGGGTCGAAAATTTTATCGAGTTTATCTGCGGGTATTCCCGAACCGTTATCGTTTATCTCAATATTGATATAATCGGATTTACCTTTTTTATCGATATATTCCCACCTCTGCCAGTTAGATCCAATTGTCGCACATCCTTCAAGATATCCTTTCCCGGGTATTGCTATTTTATATACTATGCCGCCGCACAGTTCGCAAGCCGAATTCTGATCCATTAATGAAACATCACATACGGGGCAACTCAGCTCGACATGTTGATCTTTAGTAAAAGGTATTTGATAATGATGTCTATTCAAACCATATACAGGATCAAGGTTAATAAAACCTTCTTTACCCCCGCTTCTCGCTTTCATTTTAATTGAGGGCAGCCCTTCTATCTTAATTTCATTATCCATAAGGCTGTGTTTATTTGGGCATACTGCTTCTTTGATTCTCCTAATTCCGTAAGGGGAAAGACTTACTAACGAAGTGCTTATACTAATTTTGCCATTCCCTTCCGGAACTGCATCTATCGAATTGACGAACAAGTTAATAAACACCTGCTGTAATTGATTAGGGTCTGCGGTAATATCCGGGATATCCGCCGATAGTTTTTTTATCAATTGCACATACTTTATTTTCAATTGATTAGAAATAATTTTTTCTGTCCTTTCAATTATTTGATTAACATTGCTCTTAATTTTTTTGGGAGCTGACTGACGCGCAAAATCAAGAAGGCTTTTTACTATTTCTCTGCTTCTTTTAGTTTCCCTTACAATAACATTCAAATCTTCTTGCATTTCCGGGTTATCTTTGGTGCGCTTCAAAAGGAAACTGCTGTAAGTTAAAACTCCTGTAAGAGGATTATTCAATTCATGAGCAACACCTGCGGCAAGCTGCCCGAGCGAAGCCATTTTATCAGACTGAAATAGCTGTGTTCGCATCTCGTTTAATTTTTTTGTCATATTATTGAAAGATTCTGCAAGTTTCCCGAGCTCGTCGTTCGATCTTGGTTTTATCTCGAAATTGAGCTTCCCGACCGCGACATAATTTGTAGCTTCTACCAATTCTTTAACGGGTTTATCAACAAATTTTCTTACAAAAAACCCGATTATAACACCAAGTGTAACTATGGATATAACAGCGAGGAGCAGAATCATTATTTCGCTTTTTTGTATTTGCTTATCAATAGAATCAAGACTTATTGTTATATCCAAAACACCAAGCACAGTTTGATTTTCAAAATGGGCATGGCATTCAGCTTCCCAGCATGACCGCTCGTTATAAATCGGATTTATGATGCCCATAACCCTCGATGAGTCGGGGTTCAATTTATATATTCTTGTTCTATCTTTTGTTTCAAGCCTTTGAATCGGCTGATCTAAACTATGGCATACATAACAACTTTCAGCTTTTTTATCCAGGTTCTGTCCGATATCCTCAGGATGAGTGGAATATGTAATTTCTCCTTCTTTGTTAAATATTCTAACCTGTATTATGCTTGGTTCCTCTTTAATAGTGTTGATTATATTGCGGATATTTTCCTGCCTGTTAACAAGCATATCCTCGCGCATACTTTTTTTGATAACTTCACTTAATTGATTTCCGTGGCGTTCGACTTCGTTTATATAAGCCTGCTGCTGCATATCAATGCTTAAGTATGCAGTCACTCCGATTATTGCGAGAGCGGTAAAGGCAACCATAACTATCAATTTTGTGCTGATCTTATTAAACATAATATCTTAGTTCCTCAAAATTCTGCCGGGTTTAAATTTCGGGTAAGTCATATCTTCGTGACATGCATCGCACCCGGGTTTTGAATAATTATCCAAAGAATGGCAAACATCGCAGTCAAATTCCGCATGAATCTCGTCAAGAATTAATCCTGTTGCCTTATGATTAAAATTATCAACCGACCAGCTTCCATGGCAGCTTGCACATTTACTGTTCAACCCGGAAAAAGCTTTAGGCTTTGCATGGCAGTTTACACAGCTCAACTTTTGATGATATGATTTTAGTTGAAATCCGGTCCTTGTTCCGTGATCAAACGGTTCCAATGTTTTATTGCTGTGGCAGTAACTGCAATTGTTTTCAACCTTATGACAGTTGATGCACGCTTGATGCTTTTCCTCGACGGTTAATTTAATAGATTTCATGTCGTCAACTTTATGACAGCTGGCACAGCTCTCATTTTTATGACAGTTTGAACACTCAAGCCCAAACAGCTGTGTATGTTCATTATGATAAAAAGTTACAAACTTACCTTCGCTCGTCTCTGTCTCGTAAACTATCTTCGCCGGTTCAATTATTTCCGGATGAATTCTTGATGCGCTCAAGGGTTTAATTTTAGCTGCGGTTTTGCCTGAACTTTTTAACTCATGGCAGTCGGCACAAGCAACATTATTATTCCATGTTCTATGACAGTCAATGCATTGTCTGTGGTAAGCCCCCTTCAAATCCGGCTTACTCAAGTCGGCTCTTAATCTGTTTACGTCATGGCAGTCAACGCATTTTGCAATACTACCGGGAGGATTATAATGGTGGCATAATTCACAGCCGCCTGACATTTCAGCCATTTCTGAATGAGCACGGTGTGAAAAATTAACCGGTTCATAAAGATCTTCAAATTTTTCGAATTGATTTATAATCAGATATTCAGGACCCTGCGATGGCGTGTGATATACGGTTATCATTTCCTCGCGGGGGCAGGCTTTAAGACATGGATTAATTTTAGTGGGTTTTTCGCATGAATGACAGAATGAACAATCCAGCTTAATTTTTGAATGATCGCTCTGTGACCACAGCGCTGAAGCTGTGAGAACAAATATCGAAATAATCAGTAATCTTTTCATGCTAAGCTCCTTTTATTGAATACTTTGCTTTGTTAATTCCCGCTTTATCAGGAATGCTGATAATCGGGAAATGCTTAACAAAGAATCTATACAATAATATTTCCATGCATACAAAGCCAAGAGTAACAGATATTTCGCCTATTGAAGGAAAATAAGATGCTGTTTCGTACGGAGGCGTATAAGCTACTAAAAAATTGTTTATCCTATTCAATAGAACGCCGAATATTACAAGCACGGAAGCAATATACAAACCTGTTGGCGATTTCCTTACTTCGTTAGATAAAAACATTCTTAGCGGTATTACTACACCCAATAAAATTTCAATCGAGAACATGACGCTTTCGGTGGTCAGTTCTGTAAGGTAAACAAATGTTTCGCGGATAAACATATCGCCGAGTTTAAATGCCAAGTATATTCCTAAAAGAGGTCCTACCATTGAGCCAAGCTTCGATAAAATATGCGTTTCGGGTTTTAGTCCAAAAGATTTTGATGCCGTTATGGACTCCATTATAACCATAGGAAAGCCAACCGAAAAAGCCGATAGCAGGAAAAGAAGCGGAAGAACCGGCGTCTGCCAGAGAGGGTGCATTTTCGGTCCGGCTATTATCATTAATGTGCCCAGCGAAGATTGATGCAGGCACGAAAGAACAACGCCGGCTATAATAAAAATAAACATTGTTTTATTTAATCCTCTGTCTAATGCCCGTAAAATCTTATCTATAGTTCCGTTCAATCTTGATAATACACCGGGTAAATTCACTCTTCCAATAAATCTTTCCGTAACAATCGGCAGAAATTCTATATAAAGAACCGTCACGTAAATCATCACACACATACCAACCTCAAATAGCGCCGAGTTACCGTTCCAATAAATAAGCGGATGCCATATTGAATAATACCGTCCTAAGTCAACTGCTACGCTTACTGCAACAAATGTATAGCCGAGCATTGCTGTTAAAAGCGCCGGTCTGATAACCGCTTCATACTTATCTCTATGCATTATATGCCCTAAAGCAGCCGTAGTAAATCCGCCTGCTGCAAGAGCAACGCCTGCTGCTACGTCAATTCCTATCCAGATCCCCCAGGGGTGCTCGTTACTTAAATTTGTTACTGCTCCAATCCCCCAAAAAAATCTTATCGCTAAAAATATCAACCCGTTTATTGCAATCAGTGTTAACGCTATTACCCATGGTGTAAAAAACTTCTTTTTCATTTGTTCGGGTTTCATTGCAAGTTCCATTAGTGAGCCTCCCCTTCTGATTTATCCCTGTTCTTTGAAATCCACATTATTCCGCCAAGCAATGCATAAAGAGCAATAGGGGGAATGAAATACGCGAAGATTCCATGTTGAATTGATTCGGAAACGCCTGGCGCAGGGTTTTTGCCGAGCTTGGGGAAATCGAGCTTTTCGAATTCTTTACTTGCCAGGTAAAGCCATGAGGTGCCGCCGACTTCTGTTTCGCCAAATATATGATCCAGATATCTATCAGGATAATTCTTAATTTTGTTTCTTGCAACTTGTATTAAGTCCGATCTTTTTCCGTAGGTTAAAGTTTCTACAGGACAGATTTCAACGCAAGCAGGGAGTTTACCATTTTTTGTTCTATCAAAACAAAAATCACATTTGTGAATATCAGGCTCAAGAGCCTTGTGGTAATCGAATGCAGGAATTTGAAAAGGACATGCAACCATACAGTAGCGGCATCCGATACATTTACTATCATCCCAAATTACAGCGCCGCTTTCTTTTTTGCTAAATGCCCCGACAATACATGCCGAAACACATGCGGGTCTGTCGCAATGCATGCACTGAACTTTGAGATATATCGGTAGACTTCTGTTTTTATCATTTTCGTATTCGTTCACTACCGTATGTCCGGTATGATCAGGTCTTCGTCTCGAATTAAAAATTCCTTTTTCATCATAATCTTCGATATCACCAGCGTGCATGCCGTGAGATTCCTTACACGCCCACTCACATTTTCTACAGCCGATACATACTGTCGTATCTACCAATACGCCCATTCTGTCTTCAGATAAAACATTTTCTGGTGCAGCATTCAACTTTGTGGGTGCTGCAGCAGATAGCCCCGCCGCCGTTATCCCAACGGTAGTTACAGATTTCAAAAAATCACGCCGGTTTTGTTTATTCATACTGACTCCAGTTTAACCCATAATTTTATTTGATTTGCTATTTATTTTCTAAAGGCTAATTCAAATAGTTTATAAGATTCTTTTATCTCTTTTAAGATAAAAAATTAGAATTACACTGTCAAATTATCTTTTTAAGAAAAGCAGTCACTGATATTAAAAATATCATATCATTTGTAACAGGCGCATGAAAGTGCTATTTCAGATAATTGCTGCATGTAAATCATCTGGTTTTAATGTTTCCACTTAATCCCGCAGCCGATACTCGCAATTTGATTTTGATCGACTTCTTTTCCATGCAGAATATTTTCCAGTGCATTTTTTACATCTTTTCCTGTTACTATGATTTCACTGCCGGGTCTTGAATTATCGAACTGTCCGCGGTAAACAAGTAACAAATTCTTATCAAAGATATAAAACTCAGGCGTGCATGCAGCATTATAGGCTTTAGCTGTTTCTTGCGTCTCGTCATATAAATATGGGAAAGGGTATTTTAATTCCAAGGCGATTTCTTTCATTCTTTCAGGGGAGTCTTCAGGGTATTTGATTATATCGTTTGAGCTTATTCCGATAAAACTTATGCCCTTCTGAAGATATTGATTTGCAAGTTTTACTAATTCGTGATTTATATGTTTGACATAAGGGCAATGGTTGCATAAAAACATCACGACTGTTGCAATACCGGATTTCATGTCGTCCAATGACTTTAACTCATTTGATACGGTGTCAATTAATTTGAAATGAGGGGCTTTTGTCCCAAGCGGCATCATATTCGAAGACACTGCCATATAATTCTCCTTTCGATTTCTGATAGGCAAAATATCAATTATCTTTTACAATAACCTTTATTACGCCTCTTAGTTCACCTGTTTTATAGCCGGTTGCTTTATCATCCGGATACAGCTTCTGAATATTTGTCAATATTTCTTTCCCCATTTTTTCTTTCTCGCCGTGGCAGACTAAACACATTGCTGCTGTTTTAATCGGCTGATAATAATTAAAAGCATTTTTATGTTCTTTGCTTTCTTGAACAAAGTAGGTGGGAATTACTTCGCCGGCACCGCTGAAAATTTTTATGGCTGCCGTTTCATGCTCGTCAGGTTTGTTATAAATATTACGGTATTTTAGCGCGGCTCTTTTTATTTCTATCACATTTGTATCCTTCTCGGCGATTACCTTAGTTAGATCAAGAGCTTTTTGGCTGCATATATAAATGGCACTCACTGGTCCCCCTTCTTGCATTGCAGAAGTCAACTCTTCTTTTAAAGAATTAAGCAAACTGGCTGCTGCATTTTGTCCGATTTCGATAATACGGCTGTGATCTTTTTGAAGTGTCTGGTCTTGCGCCGATAGATTGCTCATAAAAAGAAGCGCTGCAAATAGAATTACTAATCTCATATTCATCCCCAACGAATAAATTATACTACAAATTAATAAATCCCAATGTAATGGGCTAATTTTAATAACGAATAATTATGCATTATATTAATCATAATATCTCTAACCAAACGATAATATAACCCATTAATTTTATCTGACTAATTATTTTGTTAGTTTTGCATCCAATCTTTTAATATAAACTACAGAACATGAAAGAACTTAAAATAATCCGCGATAAAATAAACTCGGTTGACGAAGGTTTAATAAAGCTTTTAGCAGAGCGAAGAGAGCTGTCAAGAAAAATTATTCAATTGAAGGATGTTAAAGAACAGCCTATCCGCGATCAAAAACGCGAAGGCGATTTATTGAAGAGGATAATCCAGCTCGGCAGGAAAAATGGAATTGATGCACATTTTCTTACTAAGCTTTTCTATGAAATATTGGACGACTCGATTAGAATACAGCAAAGTTATGTCCAGAATCTGACGGGTAAGCAAGGCAACAATAATGAAACACTAACGATTGCAATTCAAGGAATTGAAGGGGCTTATAGTTATCTTGCCGCAAATAAATTCTTTTCTCATTCGAATAAACGGCTGGAGTTCGCTAGCAAAAAAAGATTTGAAGACGTTGTAAAATCTGTCGAAAACGGCGAAGCTGATTATGCAATGCTGCCGATTGAAAATACCACTTCGGGAGGAATAAATGAAGTTTATGACCTGCTTCTTCATACTACGCTCTCAATAGTCGGTGAGGAAATTTTCCGGGTGAGCCACTGCCTCGTCTCCACAAAAGATATTCAGATAAGAAAAATAAAAAGGATTTACGCACATTATCAGGCTGCCGCACAGTGCAGTAAATTTTTAGATACTTTGCCCGACGTCAGCATAGAGTATTTTGCCGATACCGCAATGTCGGTTCAAAAAATAAAAGAAGATAATATCCCGGAATTTGCTGCCATAGCAAGCGAAGAGGCTGCAAAGCTTTTCAAAGTTAAAATACTTAGAAAGAATATTGCCAACCAATCGGAGAATTACACACGATTTTTAATCGCTGCACGCAAACCCGTTGAAGTTGATGTCAGAATCCCTTCGAAGACTTCTTTAATTATGGCAACTGCTCAGAAACCGGGCTCCCTCGTAGAAGCTCTAAATATCTTTAAACAAAATAATGTTAACCTGACAAAACTTGAATCCCGACCAATACCGGGAAATCCATGGGAGGAAATGTTCTATCTTGACTTTGAAGGAAATCTTTCCTCCGGGAATGTGCAGCTGCTTCTTGATGAATTGGGACGATATACAAGATTCTTTAAAGTTCTGGGGAGTTATCCTTCCCAGGAATTGCAGCGCACTAAGTTGGAATCTTTATCGGTTCCTTCGGATGCCGGAACCACTGAGTATAAATCGGCAGAGAAAAAAATTGAAATAGCAGTGTCGAAAAAAAAATCAACCGAGTATAAATTCGCCAGCCGTGACTATAAACCGGATGATACTATTATTAAAGTGAAAGATGTTTTGATAGGCGGCGAGAATTTTGTTGTGATGGCAGGACCGTGTTCAGTTGAATCGGGTGAACAAATATTTTCATGTGCTGCAGAAGTTAAAGAACAAGGGGCGCATATATTGCGCGGAGGCTGCTTTAAACCCCGTACCTCGCCATATAGTTTTCAAGGATTAGGGTTCGACGGATTACATCTATTAAAGGATGCTGGCAAACAATATGATCTTCCTATTATAACAGAAGTTTTATCGAGCGACCAGGTTGCTGAGGTGGCAAAATATTCCGATCTGCTCCAGATAGGAGCTAGAAATATGCAGAACTTTCCCCTCTTGAAGGAAGTAGGCAAAACTCACCGTCCTATCCTGCTCAAACGAGGCATGATGTCTTCGCTTGATGAGTTACTTAATGCCGCCGAATACATTCTTGCACAGGGAAATAGACAGGTAATATTGTGCGAAAGAGGAATAAGAACATTTGAAACCGCCACACGTAACACACTTGATCTAAGCGCAATTCCTGTGCTGAAAGAATTAACACATCTGCCTATTATTGTTGACCCTTCCCATGCTATCGGGCAAAGAGATAAAGTAATACCGCTGGCAAAAGCCTCAAAGGTAGTCGGCGCACATGGAATAATAGTTGAGTTTCATCCGGATCCGGAAAAAGCATTAAGCGACGGACCGCAGGCTTTGTACTTTTCCCAATTTGAAAGTTTGATGAGAGAATTGAATAACATCAAGTAAATTTATTGAAAGTAATAATAAACATTTACATTCAACAAATAGTAAGAAGCTGTTGTGTTTGTAAATGTTTCCGCGACCTCTCCCCCAAGTCCGATCCGCCATCCCGCGGAATTAATATCCTTGAAATCAACACCGATTGTTAAACCGAAAATAATTCCGAAATCCCATTCGTTTAACCCGCTGAATGTTCTGTCGTTCAATGCAGAAAGTCCTGCCCCTTCTTGCAGAAAAATTCTTTCGCTGATAGCCTGCTCAATATTTGCGGTAACCGTTAGTGATTGAATTAATGGGTAATATTTATCAATTCTGTTTTCCGGAAAGAAATAATTAATTTTTCTGATATATGTATAAGAAAACCGGAAGGCAACATCTCCCGTTATTTCGTGTTTAAACCCGAAAGATATTGATGCGCTTAACCCGCTTTGAGGAATCGTTTCGCCGCTGAATGAACCTGTGCCAATAGAAATTCCCGAGTGGAACTGACTAATCTGTCCCTTGGCTTCAAAGCTTAAGAACAATATTACGAAAGTAAAAAATATTTTAAAGGATGATTTCACCATTAAAGGATTTGTATTTTTTTTATATTAACCAAAGTCAAATTAAACTTATTCTGCGAAATAATTCAATGTATAAACGGAGGGTAAGATGAATAACTTTCTCTTTCACTACCGGGCTTTCGTGACAGAAGTCTATGACGGAGATACAATTACAGTCGATATAGATCTTGGTCTAAAGACATGGGTTAAAAAAGAAAAGCTCCGATTGAATAGAATAAATGCGCCCGAAATTAAAGGCAGGGATAGACCAAACGGCATTAAGTCGAGAGATTTTCTCCGCTCAATTGTGCTTAATCAGGAAATTATCCTTCGCACTGTTAAAGATAAAAAAGGGAAGTTTGGAAGATATCTTGGCGAGATTTTTATCATCGACCCAAACGGAAACGAAATAAACATTAACGATTTATTGGTTGCCGAAAAATTTGCAAAGTACCAAAGCTACTGATTGTCGCAGCACAAATTTTAAATGACTCCAGATGCTAATCCAAACGCCAGAATTAATAACATAACTGCGACGGTAAGTTGTATCCCTTTTAATGTAACCTTCTCAAGTAAAAGCCTCCCTGCAAAAGCGCCCAAGAATGCGCAGACAATTCCGATAATTATTAGATCGTATATTCCTGACTGTCTCATTTGACCGATATAACCAGGAACGAATGTCAGACCGTAAACAATTAACCTTGATATGTCAACAAGTACCGCGGATGTAACCATGGTGCCTAGCAGGGCTTTCTTATCCATACCGGTTCGAACAAGAAATGCAGTCCGCAATGCGCCCTGATGTCCGGATATGCCGCCAAAGAATCCCGACAATAACCCGCCCAGAGGCAAATGTTTTTCTTTGAATTTAATATTCTGAAGCTTTGGCACAAACTCAAATAGCGAAAAAAGGATCATAAGAACTGCTATTATAAGTTTAACAGGCGTAACGAAATACTCCTTGCCGTTTATTTGATAGGTAAAGATATTTTCTAAGCCGGATATAAAGTTGAGCGAATATGCCCCTAGTGCCGCGGCAGCAATAGCGGGCAAAGCAAATTTTATTACTACACTCCAAAGGGCGTGCTTCCCTATTAAAAACAATTTGAAAATATTATTTGCAAGATGAACAATTGCAGTTGCAGCTATTGCAGTTTCAATCGGGAAAAATAATGCAAAGGCAGGCATAAGAAGTGTGCCCAGACCAAATCCGGAAAAAAAGGTCAACCCCGAAACGATAAGTGCAACCAATGATATTACAAAATATTCCATATTACCAAACATTTTTCATTCACAAATCTAAAGTAGAGCTTTGATTTATCAAAGCTCTTTGATCTAATATTGAGCTTTGATTTATCGTAGAACTTTGATTTATCGTAGAACTTTGATTTATCGTAGAGCTTTGATTTATCGTAGAGCTTTGATTTATCGTAGAGCTTTGATTTATCGTAGAGCTTTGATTTATCGTAGAGCTTTGATTTATCGTAGAGCTTTGATTTATCGTAG
>WYBN01000002.1 GCA_011525875.1 Melioribacteraceae bacterium
AATATAAAGTTTTTTCTGAAAATTCGAGAGCAAGAGCCATAAACTATTTTGATGCTGAAAAAATCGTCCCACAATACGAAGAGTATTATAATTATATTTTATCTCAGGAGTGATCAGGTATAACAGGTTCTTTACCTATGCTGTAATGAATAAACCCTTCTGCGCTGGTCACCCTCCGGTTGTAAATATTTCTGCCGTCAAAAATAACTTTATTCTTTAATAGCCTTTTCATATGCTCGAAGTCGGGCGTACGGAATTCATTCCACTCTGTAACAACGAGCAGCGCGTCTGCATCTTTAATTGCAGAGTATTCATCTTCTGCATATTCAATTGAATCACCAAGATAAAATTTTGCATTTTCCATGGCAGCCGGATCATAAGCTTTAACCGATGCCCCATGTTCAATCAGTTTCTTAATTATCACTACCGCCGGCGCTTCGCGCATATCATCAGTATTGGGTTTGAAAGCCAATCCCCAAACACCGAACTTTTTCCCTTTTATATCGCCTTTGAAATGATCAATCACTTTTTTTACCAGCACTTCTTTCTGTCGTTTATTGACCTGATCAACAAGAGTAAGAAGAGAGATTTCAGAATTGAACTCTTTCGAAGTTTTAATCAAAGCATTAACATCTTTTGGAAAACATGACCCTCCGTATCCTATTCCCGGGAATAAAAACCTCTTACCTATACGCGTATCCGAACCCATTCCCTTTCTGACTAAGTCAACATTAGCGCCAACTTTCTCGCAGAAATTTGCCAATTCGTTCATGAAAGTTATCCGCATCGCCAGGTAGGAATTTGCGGCATATTTTGTAACTTCAGAACTCTCTGGATTCATTTCGATAATTGGATTCCCCTGCCTAACAAAAGATTCGTATAGTTGTTTCATTTTTTTGAAGACTTCTTCCGACTTAGCGCCGATAACTACTCTGTCGGGTTTCAGAAAATCCTCTACCGCAAATCCTTCGCGAAGGAATTCCGGATTTGAAACAACTTCAAAATTCTTCAGCTTATATTTCTTTAATATATCCGTAACAGAACGCGAAGTGCCTACGGGAACAGTGCTTTTATTTACAATTATCTTAAACTCCGAATCACTGTTTTTCATCAAAATTTTTCCGATTTCTTCGGCAACTGTATAAACATACTTCAGATCTGCCGAACCGTCTTCGCCCTGAGGTGTGGGCAGGCATAGAAAAATTATTTCCGAGTTGTTTACTGCATATTCCAGATTATTTGTGAACGACAACCGCTTCTTTGCAATGTTTCTATAAAATAAATTTTCAAGACCTGGTTCATAGATTGGTATTTCTGCCTTGTTAAACTTCTCTAATTTTTTGGGATCATTATCCACACAAATAACATCATTGCCCATCTCAGCAAAACATGTTCCGCTCACAAGACCAACGTAACCCGTACCAATAACAGATAATTTCATTCTTCCTCCGTATAATTCTATTTATTAAATATAAAAGATTTTTCAATTTTATCGAAAGCGGGGGCATTCAAATCTTTTTCAGATACTACAGGTGTTGCTACCATCCAGTTTATATTCAAAGAAGCATCATTATAAATAATTGCGCGTTCTGATTCTTTGTTATATACGTTAGAGCACTTATAATAGAATATTGCACTCTGCGACAAGACCGAAAACCCGTGTGCAAATCCGGGTGGTATCCAAAATTGATACTTATTTTCATCGCTGAGTTCTAAGGCAAAATGTTTGCCGAAAGTCGGTGAACCGAACCGTATATCAACCGCTACGTCAAGCACTTTCCCAACAACTACAGAACATAACTTGCCTTGTGCAAATTTACCGGTTTGATAGTGCAAACCTCTTACAGTATTTTTTTTAGATTTAGAAATATTATCTTGCACAAATATTGCAGCGATACCATACTTTTTATATCTATCGGCGTTGAAGCTTTCATAAAAAAATCCACGTTCATCGCCAAACACATCCGGTTTAACTATCAGTAAATCTTCAATAAAAGTTTTTTCGACTATCAAATTTTACCCCTAGAATTTTTGATTTTGATGCCATTGCCAGGCTGTTGTTAAAATATCTTTCAAATCAAATTTTGGATTCCATCCCAATATTCGTTTAGCTTTTGAGTTATCAGCAACAAGAACTGCGGGATCGCCAGGCCTTCTTTGTGTAACTTCGTAATTAATCTGAACACCGGTCACATCGGACACAGTTTCAATAATTTCTTTAACAGAGTTACCTGATCCTGTGCCCAAATTGAAAACATCAGAACAATTTCCAGAATTTAAATACATCAAAGCTTTAATGTGTGCATCGGCTAAATCGTTTACGTGAATATAATCCCTAATACAAGTCCCGTCAGGAGTTTCATAATCATCGCCGAAGACAAATACTTTTTCGCGCTTTCCCAGTGCGGCAGTTAATACAATAGGTATTAAGTGAGGTTCAGGATTATGACTTTCCCCGATACTACCGCCAGGGTCTGCGCCTGCGGCATTAAAATAACGAAGCGCCGTGTATTTCATTCCGAATGCTTTTTCAAAATCATTTAATATTTGTTCGATAGCAAATTTTGTGAAGGCATAAGGATTAATTGGTTTAATTGATTCTTTTTCTGAGATTGGAATTTGCACTGGATTACCGTAAACCGAACAAGTAGAAGAAAATACAAATTTTTTTATTCCTGCTTCACAAGCATACCGGATCAAATTTAAACTTCCCGAGACATTATTCTCATAGTACAATCCCGGTTTTTCAACAGATTCTCCCACATAAGCAAATGCAGCGAAATGAATTATCGAATCAAATTTATACTTGTCGAATATTTCGAGCAGGTTTTTCTTGTCAAGAAGATCCACATTCTCGAATTTAGATTTCGGATGCACCGCCTCAATATGTCCGCGTGAAAGATTATCAAGAACTACTAAATCAAAACCATCTTCCGCTAATTTCTTAACTAAATGAGAGCCGATATAACCCGCCCCTCCGGTTACGAGAATTTTTTTCATTCGCTTAAAAATATTTTTTGGGAAGTCAAACTTACTAAAATTCCAATAATCAGTCATAAATACGAAGAATAACCGGGTCTAAAAAGAAAGAAATAGCACTTGATTATCCATATTTAATAATTTATTTTAGTATTAGACTCAAGTTTCTGTATTCTGGTAAAGCTTTTATCACCGGTTTCTAATATAACTTAACATTAAAATGAGAATTATATGAAACTGAAACTACCATCCTCGGTTTATAATTGGATAACTCTCTCGGGCGCAACCTTAGCACTCATCAGTTTATTCATGATAGTGTTTCTATTCTTCATATCTTTTTTTATGGATTACGGCAGTTCGTATCTCGGCTTGGTGATATATATAATTCTTCCGGCGTTTATGATTGCCGGACTAATTTTAATTCCTATTGGTATGCTGAGAAAACACAAAAAGGATTTAAGATTAGGGTTTGAAGGAGTGAAAAAATTACCCTATATCGATTTAAACGAGCCTAAACACCGCAATGCTTTTTTTGTTTTTATCATTGGTTCAATAATTGTTCTTTTCGGATCGGCAATAGGAAGTTATGAAGCATTTCACCTAACCGAGACAACAGAGTTTTGCGGTGAGCTCTGCCATGACGTGATGCATCCCGAATATATCGCATACCAAAATTCATCACACGCAAGGGTTCGATGTGTTGACTGCCATGTCGGAACCGGAGCCGATTGGTATGTTAAATCAAAAATGTCGGGGCTTTATCAGGTTTATGCTGTGGTTGTTAATAATTATCCAAAGCCGATACCCACGCCGATTAAGAACTTGAGACCCGCAAGGGAGACATGCGAGAGATGTCACTGGCCCGAAAAGTTTTATGCAAGGAAGTTAAATATTCAAAAGCATTATATCTCGGATGAGGAAAACAGCGAATGGGATATTTATATGATGATGAAAATTGGACCGACATACAGCGCTTATGGACTGAATGAAGGAATTCATTGGCATATTAATCCGAATGTTAAAATAGAATACATTTCCACCGACAATCAAAATCTTCAAATCCCGTGGGTGAGATACACGGATTTAAAAAACAATATTGAATACATTTTTGAGTCCGATGCCAACAAGCTTTCCTCTAACGAGATTCAAAATACTCCTGTTCGTGAGATGGATTGTATGGACTGCCATAATAGACCTTCGCATGTTTATATGCCTCCGGCTTTCTTTGTAGATAATGCAATAACTTCCGGCGCAATCCCGCAGAATCTTCCAGAGATTAAGTATATAGCGATGGACTTGCTTGAGGAAGAGTTTACCAGTTATGCGGCAGCCGAAGAAACTATAACAAATGGCATCAATGAATATTACCGTCAGAATTACCCGGAGATTTTCAATACAAACTATCAGCTAATTGAAAAAGCAATTAACGGTCTGCTCGCGGAGTTCAACAAGAATATTTTTCCCGAGATGAAAGTACGCTGGGATAAATATCCTAATCATATTGGTCATGTTGAATTTGACGGGTGTTTCAGATGCCACAATGATGTCATGCGAAGCGAGGGCGGCAGAATTATATCGAAGGATTGCAATTTATGCCATTCGATTACCGCACAGGGGCCACCTGATAAATTAGAGCTGGCAAAAATTAATGAACAGCTTGATTTTAGACATCCTCTGGATATCGGAGAAGAGTGGCGGGACATACTTTGTACCGAATGTCACACCGGACTGAACCCGTGAGCGCATGTTTGATTGTATTTTAATGAGTCCTGCCCGAAATTGATGACATGATTTAGTAAATTTCCAGTACGACTAATTACTTGCAGACAAAAAATTTTCTTTTGCCTGACAGCTTAACTGTGCTCAAAAATAATTAACAAAATTTAATTCATAAATACTTTCGAAGATGCTATTACTTATTATTTTTATTGTGGCTTTGACATTAATAATAAATGTTGGGATATACCGACAAATATTTTTTGAAGAATTTCCTGATGAAAACACTTCTCCTGAAAATTTGTCCGTGATTATTGCAGTAAAAAACGAAGAAGCAAATCTGCCTGAACTCTTTAAAGCTCTCGGCTTTCAACAATATGCAATGAAGAAAGTTGAGATATTAATGATAAACGACGGCTCAAATGACAACTCAGTTCCCATAATAAAAGATTACCAAAACAATGCATTACAAATAAAATTGTTTAATAATGAGAGGGGGCAAGGAAAGAAGGCGGCTGTAATGACAGGGATAGAAAAAGCGGAGAATGAATTTCTTATAATAACCGATGCCGACTGCATCCCAGAAAGTAAATGGCTGAATGATATTACACTGAAAATGAAAGAAGGATTTGACCTGGTTTTTGGATTAGCTCCTTTGGTAATGAGTGATAAAGCCATATCTAAATATGTCTGCTTTGATAACTTGAGATCGCAGCTCTTAATGTTGAGTGCGGCAAAATTTGGAATTCCTTACTCAGCCACTGCAAGGAGTTTAGCTTTCCGAAAAAGCTGTTTCAACCGGGTTGGAGGATTTAATGAGCATATTAATATGATGAGCGGCGATGATGATTTATTGCTTCAGTCCTTCGTCAAGAACAAACTCCGCGTTACAGGTTTAATAACAGAAAAATCGCGGGTTTATTCAAAAACCGTCAGCTCTTTGAAAGAATTTATAAGGCAGAAGTCGCGGCATGTTTCAACATCTAATCACTATAATCTTTCGTCAAAATTATTTTTAAGTTTATGGCACTTAATGAATATTATTGCTGCAGCATCATTATTTATCACGCCGTTTTTCCCCCTGCTCGGATTAGTTGCTTTCAATAAATTAGTCTGTGATATAATTTTAATAAGATTTAAGCAGCAATATTTTGGTTACTCTTTTTCTGTAATTGAAATTATTTTTTTTCAGATATTATATGAATTACTTGTGCCGGTTATTTATTTTAAAGCCACTTTTAGCAGAGTTATTTGGCGGTGAATTAAGCCCAATCATTTTGCGCCGTCAAACGAAGAGCTAATCCTTATAAATAAGGTTGTATTTTAAAATCAGTCTGTGTATCGAGCGCCTGTCTAAACCGCATGCTTCTGAAGTTTTAGTGATATTTCCGTTATTCTTCTTTAAATGATAACTGAGATACTCGACATCAAACTTTTCAATTAATTTTTCTTTGGCTTCCTTATACATTTCGCCAAAAAGCGCTTCGTTAGCCATTTCGTTTATTCTCGAAATAGGCAGCGGTAAATCTACTAGTTCGATTATTTCTTTAGGACATAGATAAAATATCTTGTTCAAAAGATTTTGAACTTCCCTTACATTGCCGGGCCATGAGTATTTTTTCAATGCTTCCTGAGCTTCCGGTGAAAATCGTTTTTGAACTTCGTTATTACCCGAACAGAGCTGAGCCATAAACGCGTTTGCGAGCGGGATTATATCATCCTGACGTTCTCTGAGAGGCGGTATATCAATTTTAAAATTATTTAATCTATAATACAAATCCTCTCTGAAAAGTTTTTTGTCGATAAGCGCTTCAAGGTCTTTATTGGTAGCTGCAATTATTCTTACATTTATTTCAATTTCCGTCTGCCCTCCGATTCTTCTAATCTTATGTTCTTCAAGCATGCGCAGCAATTTGACCTGCAAGGCCGGACTCATTTCGGCAATTTCGTCGAAGAAGAAAGTGCCGTCCTTTGCAAATTCAAGAAGTCCCGGCTTTGTTTTTACCGCGCCGGTAAATGCACCCTTTTCATGTCCGAACAATTCGCTTTCGAATAGAGACTCGGGTAGAGCGCCGCAATTGACGGGTACAAACGGGCTGTTCTTGCCAGAACTTAAGGAATGTACAGCTCTAGCAATCAATTCTTTTCCGGTGCCGCTTTCCCCTATTATTAAAACATTCATATTGCTGGGAGCAATTTTCTTAACCAGATCCAGCACATTTTTCATTTTTTTACTGTTGTGAATAATACTCTTGAACTCCTCGGGTTCCTCATGACTCATTCCCATTTTTTCTTCGCGCAGCGCAAATCCTCTATCAATTGTTTCGAATAATTTTTTCGAGTTGAATGGCTTCTCAATAAAATCGAATGCACCCATTTTTACAGCTTCAACACTCGATTCGATAGTGCCATAACCGCTGATAAGTATAACCAGGCATCCTGGATTGTACTTTAGTGATGCGCTTAGAACGTCCATCCCGGATATTTCCCCCATCTTTAAATCAGTTAAAACCATATCAAATTTTTCCTTTGCAAGCAACTTTAGCGCATCACCCGGATTGCTGAGCAGTTTAATATGGTAATCTTCCCGGTAGGAGAGAATTTTCTTAAAGCTTTCAAGCATTTCTTTTTCATCGTCGATTACCAAAATCTTTTTCATTTCGAATCCTTCAAAGAATTAAAATTTATTCTAAAAACTGTTCCATGATTAATTTCGCTTTCACACAAGATTTCGGCTTTATGATCGTCACAGATTTTTTTAGCAATGAACAATCCCAAGCCTGTTCCTTTATCGTCATTTTTTGTTGTGAAGAACGGAGAAAAAATATTTTCAATAGTATCCCGGTTCATTCCTATACCGTTATCAGAAATTTTAAGTGTAATTATATCTTCTTTGGAATTTAAAATTATGTCAATTCTGCCGCTGTCTTCAATTGCATCAAGAGCATTTGAAATCAGATTAGTAATAACCTGCTCCATTTGAATTTCATCGCCGAGAATTTCCGTTGTTTTCGAGTCAATTCTCAAATTCAGCTTTATACTCCGCTTAGCAATAACCGGCTCAAATATCTTTAAAGCCTGCGATAGGACATTGCGTAAATCAATCCGGTTGAAATTGCTTTTTCGTTTTTTGCTGTGCCTAAGCACAGATGTGGTTACCCCTGCAATTCTTTCAATTTCGTTCTGTATTGCGCTCAAATCATCTTTGTAATTAATTAAACACGGATTTTTTTGGGATTCAAGCAATAAGAAATCAGCCCTTGACATAACAATTGCAATGTAATTATTTATTTCGTGAGCCAGCTGCGCCGTCATTTCGCCTAGAGTTGCAAGCTTATCAGTATGAGTTAATTGAGCAAAGTGGAGTTCTTCTATCTTATTTCTTGATTCTTTTATTTCATTTACCATGAAGTTGAAATTAGAATTCAGCAGGCTGAACTCATTTTCGCCCTTTACGGAAAGTCTTTGATCCAGACCCCCTGCTGCAACTTTTTTCATTGCGCCCATTAGTCTTTGCAATGGTTTATTAATGAAACCATTAAAAAGAAACAGCAGCCCGCCGGCAAGAAAAATTAATATCGCAGACCCTAAAAACAACATGTGCCTGAAGCCGGTAAAGAAATCAATCTCAGAGGGAGTAAGAAAAGTGTCAACGTCTATGAAAGCAATAACCTGATCTCCGCCATGGCATGAACTGCAATCAGGTTTATTTAATATCGGTTCAAACGCGGCATATCCTTTTAATTCTCTCAGATATTTTACAATACGTTTTTCACTCGTGAATACAGAGCTGTCAACATGAAACGGGCGAGCTATAAAAATATTTTCCCCAATTTCTGATTTATCAGAAGCAAATTTTATAATGCCGTTTTTATCAAAGATACTCAAGTGATGCACGTTGCTGTTAAGAGATATCTTTTCAACTACATGTTGAATGTTTTTCTCTTCGCTCATCATGGCGCTGTTCAAACCATACATCAGCATATCAAGAGATGTTTCGAGCATTACTTCAGAGCGTTGATGAAAATTCCGTTCGAATTGAGAGATAAGAAAAAACACCGGGATACCAACCGAAATCAGTAAAAACCCCAGCAATAAAATAATAAAACGACTCTTAATTGACTTAAACATATTCCCCGATTCTATCTACTGAGACATGAATATCCCACTGTGACAAACATAAGACAAAATTCCAATTTATTCTAACTAAATACATCTGAAGAAAATGTAAAAATTGTGTTTTAGCCCCAAAAACTAAGTAAATCAAATAAATAATATTATAAGATAAATATATCCTATTGGTATGTAATTTGCCAATAATTTATCATGAAATTTTTAATTATAAGTAACGATAATGAATTGATTGAGCAGGCGAAATCTGTAAAACCAGAATCGCATGAATTGGAGCTGTGCAGTCATAATTTTGATCCTTTGGATATTGTGTCTGCCTACTGCTCGAACCGCGTAAACGCCATTTTTATCGATGACGACTTTGTTTCGCCCAACACTTTGAAAGTTATGCAATCGCTCAGAAATTTTAACAAAAATTTACTGATTGTTTTTCTGACTTCTAACGAATCCATAGAACTTGGGAAATCCATTCTTCCTCTCGGCGTTCATTTCTACGGTTTGAAACCGCTATCGGAAAAAGTTCTTGCCAATCTTTTTGAATCAATGGAAAAGTTGATAAATAAAAACAAATCAAATAATCTTTACACTAAATGGAGTTAATATGAAAAAAACAACAATTCTTTTTTTCTTTCTTCTAAGTTTTAGTTTTGCTTTCGGTCAAACAGCAAAAATCAAAACTTTTCCGGTATCTCCTTATATGATTGAACATGGGGAGATTGACACCAATATTTACAAATCAGAATACACCGGTCTGAAAGTTGTTGGACTTGGCGAACTGGTTTATCTTATCTCAAAAGATCAGGCTGCGTCCTATGGTTGGTCTATTACTTCGGCTCCAGCCGGCTCTGCAGCTGCACTTGATAATATTGATTTGCAGATGACAACATTCAGACCCGATGTTATAGGCGACTATACGATCAAGCTGGAAGTTGGTTCAACGTCAGATGAGATAATCATTGTTGTTTCCAATTTTATCGGGATGACAGCCGGAAATTGCGGGCTTTGCCATTCTACTCAAAAATCAGAAATGGAAACTACCGGACACACAACCATTTTCATCCGCGCCCTCGAAGGTACATTAAGCGGTCATTATAGTGCCAGCTGTGTGAAATGCCATACAGTCGGCTACAACGCTGAACCTGAAGCTGTCAATAACGGTTTTGATGATGTGGCAACTACGCTTGGCTGGACATTACCCACTCCTCTTACCGCCGGTAATTGGGATGCTCTGGATGCATCATTAAAAAATCTTTCTAACGTTCAGTGTGAAAGCTGTCATGGGCCTGCAAGTCAGCATCTTGCTTCATTCAGTAAAACAAAGATGGACGTTACTCTCGAATCAGGTATGTGTGCAAAATGCCACGATGACGGGCATTATCACAGACGTCCTTTAATGTGGTCGAAGTCAGCTCATAGTATGTCAAATTTGAATACAGGCGCTACCCGCAGCGGATGCAACGATTGTCATTCCGGCTCCCGATTTGTTGAATTGATTGATAAGACCCCTGGCATCCAATACAATGCCGCAAATACAGGCGCTATTGGCTGCGCTGTATGTCATGACCCGCATGATTCCCACGATAATCATGATCCTATGCTTAATTCAGCCGGACAAGAAGATGTGCAAAAACATCATTTAAGATCGATAGAAGATGTGACTTTGACAAACGGTGAAGTGGTAACGCTCGGCGGAACAGGAAAACTCTGCATGAACTGCCATAAGTCCAGAAGAGAAGCCGAGTCTTATGTAGCCTCTGCAAATGTTAGTTCCCATTTTGGTCCTCACTATAGCACCCAAACCGATATGATAATGGGTACCAATGCTATCACATTCGGAAGATATCTGCCTAGTTCAACTCATAAAGACGTACTTCCGGATTTCTGCGTAACCTGCCACATGGCTGAAACTCCCGGCGGAAGAAGCGGATTTGGAACCTACGGTCGTGATGAAATCGGCGATCATACTTTCAAGATGCATTGGGCTGGAGATGACGGAGTTCTGTTCACCGATGATGACGCTTACAACATTGGTATTTGCCAAGACTGTCATGGCGATTCTTTCGATACATTTGATGAATTCCCTTCACGCGCTGACCATGATGGAGACGGAACCGTTGAGACGGCAAGAGAAGAAATACACGGCTTGCTGCACGATGTTGAAATGCTGCTGCCGCCCGTTGGCGAAGCGACAATCAACTACTCGCTCCCGTTCAGTCCAATTCAAAGAAGAGCATTATTCAATTACGCCTTTGTTGAAGAAGACCACAGCTTCGGCATGCATAACTTCCAATATGCAATTAATCTGTTGAAAGTAACGATCGAAGCCCTTAACTACGGCACCTTAGCTAAAGGAGAAATACTTGGAATTTATGATGTGCCGAACGATCAAGGTAAACAGGTATTTATTTCGTGGACAAGATTCGGCGGTGATGGCGTGAGCAATGACCCAGTCACGGATTATGTCATTCTAAGAAAAGATATGACAGGCAATCTTGGTAAAGTGAATCCAACTTATTCAAGTATGGACCAGGTTCCCGGCGACGTGAATAAAATCATTAATTCCACTGTATCAGACAACGGGGTTATGTGGACAATTGTTGCAGCTACTCCTGCCATTCAATTTCTCGAATACAATATGGTAGTTCCAACGATTTATGATTCATCAGCAAGCGGTTTAGTTGAAACCACATTCAAAGTTGTCGGGGTTACAGCAAACGGTTTGTCAGCGGAAACAGATGAAAAATCCGGCTACTCAATTGATAACCTGGCGCCTGTCACGCCTTCAGGTTTAATGGGCGCTTTCGCAGATGGCAGGGTTGGACTGCAGTGGGACGAGGCTGTTGATAAAGACTTCCAGTATTTTGCAATTTATAGAAGCAACATAGCAGGATTTGACCCAAGCCAGTCAGAACCGTATGCTACAACCGTATCGAATTTCTATGAGGATGAACAGGTTGAAAACGGAAAAACTTATTACTACAAAATTGCTGCCTTCGATTTCTCGGGCAATATGAGCAATCTGTCAGCCGAACTTCCTATAATTGTTACGAGCTTGAACGATATAGCAGGAATTCCAACCGAGTTTTCTTTATCTCAGAATTATCCGAATCCATTCAATCCGACTACCGAAATTAAATTCGGATTACCCGAAGCTTCGCATGTTAAAGTCACAATCTATAATAGCGTTGGCAAGGAAATCTCTGTATTGGTCAATAAAAATATGCAGGCTGGTTTCTATACTTACACTTGGAGTGCATCTAATATCGCTACGGGCGTTTATTTTTACGAAATGAAAACAAATAATTTTACGCAAGTTAAAAAGATGTTGCTGGTTAAATAATCTTCAATTACCACCCTCATAAAAAAACCGGACTCAAAATTGAGTCCGGTTTTTTCTTTGAATTATTCTGCTTTCAATCATTTTAACTGCGGTTTAAAAAGCTCATAAACTATTCATACTTTATTAACATTAGCAGATCGGAAATATCCTCTGGTTTTGCATTTTCAAAATCGGTAAATGCATCCGGTGTGAAAATAATATTTTTTGCAAAATGACTAATTGAAATGAAAACAATATTAGGAAGAATCAGAAATATTTTATTCATCTTCGTGCCTCTGATAAATTATATGACGATAAGATGCAGTGTGTTTTTATAAGTTCCTCGGAGGACCTAACATATTAATTCATGTGAAATATTTCTAATAAGTTGAATCAATCATCGAAAGCAAGAATTTATAATCAACGACTTTCTAAACAATAAGGATGCAATAATCTTTGCTTCTAGCTGTATGATAGTTTTTTGTTTCATAAATCCTTTATATCGATATAGATTTTATCCGATACTTTAGGAGATAACTAAGGGGCGTAAAATATTTTATTTCCCTCTTTTGGCGCAATTGGATTTAAGATTAGTTTCAATCCACGCGCTCGCATGGAGCGCGACTTTGGCTGTATTTAATTTCCGGGGTTGTATTTTTGTTTCAATCCACGCGCTCGCATGGAGCGCGACTTTGGCTGTATTTAATTTCCGGGGTTGTATTTTTGTTTCAATCCACGCGCTCGCATGGAGCGCGAC